>NZ_LVWJ02000014.1:1390794-2781589 GCF_001625015.1 Lewinella sp. 4G2
TAGGTTGGTAGTACCTCTGCGTTAGAGCGTACGCCGTTAACCAGGTTATTCAGGGCTGGTAGGTAACGGACATTCCCTTCTTCGGAGGGTGGGTAGGAACGGAAGAGCGGCGCGGTACCCGTTGGATTCCGAATGTCGGAAGCGGGGCCAAGGTCGTACTGTTCCCAGTTGTAGCGGATGATGTCATCCTCATTCTCATCCGTAGCGGAACCCTCCAGGCGGAAGGGGGTGCTGATGGGGATAACCAGGTTGTCACCCATTTCCAGGGTTACTTCCGGCGTAAAGTTGTCCGTTGGAATTACCGTGGCGCAGGCAAAACCTCCACCGCTTTCCACGGTAGTAAAGTTGAGGAACTGCTCAATGCTACCCACGTGGTAGTAGGGAGAGCGACCACCGATATTCTGGTTGCCACAAGCCCGGGCGTAGGACATGATGGAGTTGCCCGCACCCGGCTCGAAGGAAGTATTCGAAGCGCGCTGGTTCTGGGAATTGGGGCAGTTGTTCCAGCTGTGGCTGACCGCGAATTGGTGGGCAACTTCGTGCGCCATCGTACCAAGCGCCGCACCCAGAACTGTACCACTTACGCAGGTAATACCCCGCGTTTTACCGGGCGTACAGGCCGCACCACTCACGACGCCACCGACGTCATTACAACGGGCGGTGAAGAGGTGGCCGACATCATAAGTGTCCGCACCAACATTATTCAACTGGAAGGCAGGAAGCACCTGGCTCAGCAGCTCGCCACCCTGGTTAGCGTTGGTGTAGGGGTCCGTCGTCGGGTCAACGTAAATGAGGCCATCGACGATGATGAGGTTCATCTTCATCCCCACCTGCGGCTCGAGGATAGAGTTGAGGGCGGAGGTCGCTTCGTTGAAGGCGGCCCGAACACCGGTAGCGGTTCCACCAATATCGGATTTCTGCGCAAACTCTCCGGTGTTCGTCATGATGAAGTCGTACACCCGTAACTCACGGGGCAGATTGCCCGCCTTCAGGTTGCCCATCAGGCCAGCGGGGAGGGGCTCTTTGCGGAGGTTCTGCCCTTCTTCGTTTAGTTCCAGGCCTGAGTAGTCGGGAGATGCCGCGAAGTCATCAAATCCACAACTCAGTGGGCCGGCGTTTTCCTGGGCGACTTCCATGAAGTCCGCGTAGCTGTACACGGCGTACAACCCTTCGGCGGCGTTAATGGCCTCAATCACGTAGTGGCCATTTGGCCCCTGGATGACGCCGGAGATCCGTTCCGGACTTGTCGCAATACGGCCAGTACCGTATTCATTTACCACCCGGTAACTACCGAGGGTCTTATCGTTGGGGAGGAGGTCAGCATCCCACACCTGGTAGCTAAGCATAGTACCATCGGGGAGGGGTAGGTCTACCGACACCTTTGATTTTTGGCGAGAATACTCCTTCGGGGCGCGGTCAAAAGACTGCATCAGTGCCGGCATGTCCAGCAGTACGGTCTTGGTTTCGGCCTGGGCATTGTTGGCAGCAACGTCCGTAAATTGAAAGGAAGATTGGGCGTTTACCGCAAAGGAAGCGATGAGGGCCAGGGCTAGTAATATTCTCTGCATAATATAGGGTGTGGGCAAATTTGACGACGAAGATAGGGGCGGCACTACTCTGGTGTAGTCGCACGGGTTACAAGTTAAGCAATAGCGGGTAACGCGTGGCGCGCATTAAGCAACGCCCAACGCCAAAGCCAGGTTCAACTGCGGGTGGATAGTGTTACACAAGTAATTGAACGGCTTCGCGCCGCACGGCCGCCTGGGCCAGGGCGATGGCGTCCGCCGGTTGGCGGGAGCTCAGAAGTCTTAGGCGGCTGGCAACCTGCTCGGCGGAGTCCGCTCCCTCAGCTGCCCGGACGATCAGTTGGCTCACGTTATCACGGGCCTGTAGCAGTACGTTCCACAGTGCGTCACTCACGTAGATCTGCTGCGTTACGTTGTACTCAAACTCTTCGCGGATGGTGAGGAGCAACTGCGCCGTAAATTCCTGGGCGCTGCCGCTGGATGCCGGGTTGAGTCGCAAGAGAAGATTGGGGACGGCAATGCGTTCGGTCATCAGCGTAAACCGTTCGCAAGCTTGCAGGCGAAGGGCATTCGTAGCTTCTTTATCATCCCCACCAGTACTGACGGAAGCGGCGGCGCTAGCTTGTTCCCTGGCGCTTCGGTCGAGGGACGCTAGCGTATCGTTGAGGGCACCGATCGTTTGGTAATTCTGGTAGGCCAGCAGGGCAACGGTAGCGAACAGCAACAAAGCGGTGATCAGCGTGATGGTAGTAACGTGCATATATAAGGTAGGGAAAATGAAGGGGAGCGCGCCCGGGTACAACTAAGATTGGTCAGCCGCTGTTTACGGGGTGACAAAGGTACTACGCACCCACTGAGTTGCGTTCCGTGCTCCCACCTGCCGCCCAACCTTAATTGGAGGTGGCGCTTACGAGCAGCGTGGTTCGCGGAAACGCTTTAGTTTTGTCCCCCCTCAATTTAGCATCCCATGAGCGTCGATATTCAAACTACCACCAAGGCTACTTCTACTTCTCCCATCAAGATCACGCCCTCGGCGCTGGTTCAGCTGAAGGAATTACGGGCCGAACTCGGTGTGGCGGAAGACCATTTTCTTCGCGTCGGTGTACGCGGTGGCGGTTGCTCCGGTTTTGAATACCAATTGGGTTTCGATCTGCCGGAAGAAGACGATAAGCGGTTCGACGTTGAAGGCGTCACCGTACTCATGAAACCGGGCCACGCCCTCTACCTGCTGGGGATGGAGATCGACTGGGCCACCGGGCTCAACAACCGGGGCTTCACCTTTAACAACCCGAATGCCACGGATACTTGTGGTTGTGGCACTTCTTTCTCCGCCTAAGCGCGGACTTGGGTAGGCCTTCTTTACCCTATTTCATTTCATACCCCTCTTCCTGGTTCCTGACTTTAAGGACTGGTACCTTCACCTCCCCCAAGCGCGGAATAACTTCCCATGCGACAACCGATCAGCTACCGGCGGGGGATTCCTTTTTATTACGACAAGTCCGAGACGGAATTCAGTAAGGACGTCTACGAACGGTACGACGAGCTCGTTACCCGGCAAACTGCCCTCCACCTGGCGGATGAACTGCACGGTGGATATCCTTTTCAGGCCCTTCTTGATCTGATGCTGGACCACCTTCCAAATGGCGATGGCTTCCGGGTAGCGGACATCGGCTGCAGCGTCGGTCGGCTGGCGGGGGAGATCCACCTGCGGCGGCCCGGTTGGGAAGTGCACGGGATCGACCTCAGTTACCAAATGCTGCGGCAGGCGAACGATTACTGGGTGAAGGGGGAAGTCCTCCGCCCGAACCTCGCCCGTTACGGATGGGGGATGCCGTCCCTCCAAACACCGCACCCGCGACAGCGCCCAGCTTATCCTCCTAGTGAAGAACAACCCCGCCTGCAATTTTCCCTGGCCCGCGCCGAAGACCTCCCCTTCGCGGATGCTTCGCTGGATTATCTGCTGAACACTTTTCTGCTGGATCGAGTACCGGACCCCTTTGCCACGCTGAACGAATTTGCCCGCGTACTGCGCCCGGGTGGTAGGATGGTAGCCGTAACACCACTCAACTTCCTGACGCCAGGCGGATGGCGCGATGCCCACCCACCCGTAAAAATCCTGGGCCACCTCCAAAAATCGGGTTGGAAGATTCTCGACTGGCAAGACCCGTTCGTCCTGACCGAACCGATGGATGCGCGCGGTAACGCCGTACGGTGGTCCTGCATCGCCGTAGTGGCGGAGCGATCAGGAGTGGTGGATTGAATCCGGAGCAATAATGAACGGCTGCTCGGTGATAAGCAAGGTGATAATTTTGCGTGCAGTCTACCTTAAGGTTGATTCCTTGGTATAAGTCGGGCCGTGTATTACTTTTGGGTGATATTTCGGGTCAACGACCTTTTGAAGCGCAGAGAATACCCCAAACTAGTCGATCAAAATAATTACACTGACGCCTCTGCGGCCATCTAGTTCGCTTGTACTTGAAGACAGCGGCCGGCACTTTTCTCCGTCCGATTACCTCTCTTCTTAACAAGTAAATACTTTCACATTTATGGTTTCTACTATTTTATTGGCGGTCCCCGCACTGGGAATCCTCGCCCTGATTTTTATGTTCGTCAAGTCCGCCGGCGTCTCCAAGCAGGACCCGGGCAATGAACTCATGCAACGTATCGGTAAGAACATTGCCGACGGTGCCATGGCCTTCCTGAAGGCGGAGTACCGCGTACTCGCCATTTTCGTCGTCTGCGTAGCGGCCATCCTCGGTATCTCCGCGGCGATGGACAGCAACGAAGGGACGCACTGGATGATCTCTGTGAGCTTCATCATTGGCGCGATCTGTTCCGCCCTGGCCGGTTTCATCGGGATGAACGTTGCCACCAAAGCAAATATCCGTACCACGCAAGCGGCCCGTACCAGTCTGGGCGCGGCCCTCGGGGTGGCCTTCGACGGTGGCGCCGTAATGGGTCTTGGCGTAGTTGGTCTTGGCCTTCTCGGTCTCGGCCTTCTCTTCTTCCTGTTCCAGAGCCAGTTCGGTATGGACACGGAAGCGAACGTACTGCAGGTGCTGTCCGTCCTGACGGGCTTTTCCTTCGGTGCCTCCTCAATTGCCCTCTTCGCCCGCGTAGGTGGTGGTATCTACACCAAAGCCGCCGACGTTGGGGCTGACCTTGTAGGTAAAGTAGAGGCCGGCATCCCCGAAGACCACCCACTCAACCCCGCCACGATCGCCGACAACGTTGGTGACAACGTAGGTGACGTAGCCGGTATGGGAGCTGACCTCTTTGAATCTTACGTCGGTTCCATCATCGGCACGATGGTAATTGGCGCTGGTTACATGGGCGTTACCGGATTTTCCGGTGGTGAGTTTAGCGGCCTCGGCGCCGTACTGCTGCCCCTCGTAATTGCCGGTATTGGCATTATCGCTTCCATCCTCGGTACCTTCTTCGTACGCGTGAAGGAAGGTGGTGACCCACAAAAAGCACTCAACACGGGTGAATTGATCGCAGCCGTCCTCTTCCTGATCGGTACTGCTGGAGCGGTATTCACCATGGTCCCCGAAGCTTACACGGTAAGTGGTATTGAATACGGCCGCTGGGGTGTCCTTTACGCCATCATCCTCGGCCTAGCCGGTGGTTTGGGTATTGGCTACATCACGGAGTACTACACGGGTACGGGTACCAAGCCGGTACAGGGTATTGTGGACCAATCCGCTACTGGTGCCGCGACGAACCTGATTGCCGGCCTTGCCGTCGGGATGCGTTCTACGGCTTACCCCATCATCGTGCTGTGTATCGCCATCATTGGTTCTTACTACTTCGCCGGGCTTTACGGCATCGGTATTGCTGCGGTAGGTATGCTCGCCAACACGGGTATCCAATTGGCCATCGATGCTTACGGACCGATCTGTGACAACGCCGGTGGTATCGCCGAAATGGCGGGCCTGCCCAAAGAAGTACGCGAACGTACCGACCAGTTGGATGCGGTAGGTAACACCACCGCCGCCATCGGTAAGGGTTTTGCCATTGGTTCCGCTGCCCTGACGGCCCTGGTCCTCTTCGCCGCCTTCATGCAGACGGCTCAGATCACGAGCATTGATATCGCTAACCCGTACGTGACCGCTGGTCTCTTCCTCGGTGCGATGCTTCCCTTCCTCTTCTCCGCCTTCTCCATGGAGGCCGTTGGCCGTGCGGCGAACGACATGATCCAGGAAGTACGTCGCCAGTTCCGCGACATCCCAGAACTGAAAGCTGCCCTCGAGATCATGCGTAAGTACGACTCCGACGAGAGCAAGTTTACGCCCGCTGACCAGGCCATCTTTGATGCCGCCGACGGTAAGGCCGACTACGAAAAGTGTGTCGAGATCTCTACCAAGGCTTCCATCCGCGAGATGGTGATGCCCGGTCTGATTGCCGTGATCACGCCCGTCATCATCGGTTTCGGTGGTGGCGCCGAGATGCTCGGTGGTCTCCTCGCCGGTGTAACCTCCGCTGGTGTGATGATGGCCATCTTCCAGTCCAACGCCGGTGGCGCCTGGGATAACGCCAAGAAGATGTTCGAAGAAGGTGCTTCCGTTCAGGGCACGATCTTCCACAAGGGTTCCGAGCCGCACAAGGCTGCCGTTGTCGGTGACACGGTGGGTGACCCCTTCAAGGATACTTCCGGCCCCTCCCTCAACATCTTGTTAAAGTTGATGGCGGTGGTTTCTCTGGTAATTGCACCTTTCCTGGTGTAATCCTAATTAGGATATCCACTTAAACGGCAATGGCCGCTTCGCTTTTGGGCGGGGCGGCCATTGTTGGTTTTATGAGGCTCCTTTAAATCTGATTGTAAGTCTGCATTTAATTGGCGGATGGATTAAACACGCTTTAGTATTCTCAGAATGTGTTGTTGATAAATAGCTGAAATTCCTGTGGTTGAGTTGCCTTTGTAGCCCTCTCCCCCGGCCCCTCTCCGTGGGAGAGGGGAGACGTCATAGTCGATATCTTGAGATTTGTATCAGATTTCAATTGATCGTGATTAAACAAAAAAGCAAGACGCTTACCAGTACGTAATAAGAATTTTCTATTTAAAGCGAATTGCACACTACCCTAGCATCTCCACGTACTCCGGGTTTACGTACACACCTGGCCAGTTTTTCCAGGATTTAGCCAGGCCCGCCCGCTTGGGGATTTCCAGAATTTGCCGGACGGCCGCGAGGAATTTTCCGGGGCGGATGCGGCGGTCGTGGTAGGCGCTATCCCAAAGGTCCCGGTCGTCCAGGCCTAAGTGTTGCCGAGCTTTGCAGGTGGTCAAACCGGTGTGGGATTCCATGACGGCGGCGCTGGAAACACTCTTCACGTCATCGGGTGCCTTTACGATGACGTGGACGTGGTTGCGCATTACGCAGAGCATGATGACGGAGACGATGCCCCGGTCGTCGAGGTTGCGCCAGGACTTGATGATGAGTTGCTGGAAACCAGGATCCATCAACACCTTTGGGCCACCCTTTGCGGCGTTGAGGGCATCCACGAGTGCCGTATCGTAAGCCGTCAGCGTTTCGTACTTCCGTTGGTTGATGCGGCTGCGCTCCACCTTGTCGGTAGCTTCTTTGAGTTCGGCTTCCAGGAGGGCCAACTGTTGGTCGCGGGTTTCCCCGAGTTGTAATAGGACTTCTTCTGACACACTCCCGTGCAGACGGTAGGTAATGTGTACGGGGGAGGAAGTAATGGAGGAGATATTGGAAGTGGGCGCGCTCATTCAATTTGTGTTTGTTTCGTAAATATAAAACAAAAAGTATTTTAACTGTAGCGTTGACACAAATTTGTTGAGCTAACTTTCCGTTCCGTCCGGCAGGCTAAGTGAGCCGTCTTCTGCGTTTGGGTCAACCGGCATTGGCCAACTTTCCCTCGCCAATTTGTTTACTCTATCCAACCAACCATCAATTTTGGACTACGGAAGTTACCAGGACCCGAATTACTTAGCCCTTTTCGAAGAAGCCCTGCGCTACGATAAGGTGGGCGACGTGTACACGGCCGTCAAGTTGCTCAAAAAGGTGATTCGCCTCGTGCCGGACCACCCCGATGCCTACGCCGCGCTCGGAAAGATCTACCACCGCCGGCGGGAGTGGAAACCGGCTTTCCACTACCTCTCCAAAGTAGTGGCGCTGGACGCCGACGACCGGGAAGCCTGGTGGAAACTGGGCCACGCTGCCACCGGGCTGAAACGCTTCACCGTGGCCGGTAGCGTTTGGGCTAAGTTCGGCATGGAAAAGGCTCGCCTTGGCGCGGCGGAGAACATCGAGATCAAAACCGAGACCGGTTACGAGATCCTCTGGATGCAACCGCTCGACGCCGCCCGGGCCCGGATCCTGAGTATCCCTCACCCAGGGAGTGACCTCCGTTTCCGCGACCTCGTGCTCTACGACCGCCGCAATATCGTCGGCAGCAACATCCACAACCGCCGCCGGACGCACGTCTATTCCTGGTTAGCCCTTTTGAAGCAGTCTCCCTACCGGACCTTCAGTTGCCTGTTGCACTCCAGCGATGAGATCGCCATCGCCAAGCTGGAAAACCTGTGCTACGACGCCGGCCTCGGTTTCGAGGTGTGGAGTAATGCTACCCGTACCATGCGCGGTACCCCCGAACGCGCCACCAAAGCGGAGAAGGATAACTTCCCCGAATACTACAACGACCTCGTGCCCAAACCCGACCACGGTACTACCCTCGTCGCCCTGGCGGCGATTCACCCCGCGGAGGTGGAGCGCGTCCTCAACGCCTGGGAGATCATCACTTTGGAAGGATTTTCCGACCTGCGTTCCTACGAATAAAAGTCAATGAACGGCCGTTTGCTACCGGTAGACCGAACTACGAAATCGACTCAGACAAATACGGTCACCATTCAATTTAGCCCCAAGCCTTAGCGTTATTTCCTTATCCCCCGCTAGCGTATGCCCCGAAAAAAACCAGTTTCCGGCTTTAAAGCGATTTATACCTACTTCGGCCAACTTGGTGCGCGGGCGCTGCGGGGTACCTACTGGTATATCAAAAGATCGTCCAAGTGGAGGCTCGCTGCTTTAGCGCTGGCGGGTTGTTTGGTGCTGGGTGTTTGTACGTTCGGCTTTCTCTTCCTCCGCGCTCAGGGTGGTGCCTACGGCAAGATGCCAACGCTTGCGGAACTGGCGCTGGTGGAGAATTCGGAAGCCTCGTCTGTCATCAGTGAGGACGGCCAGGTTATCGCCAAGTACTACCGCGTCAACCGCATCAGCGTGCCCCTCGACGAGATTTCTCCTTTCGTCACGAAAGGATTGGTAGCTACCGAAGACAGCCGCTTTTTCGAGCACCAGGGCGTGGATGCCCGGGCCCTCTTCCGCGTCCTCGTCAAGACCATCGCGATGGGAGACCGCAGCAGCGGCGGGGGCAGCACCATCAGCCAGCAACTGGCGAAACAACTTTACCCGCGGCAGCACAATGGCAGCCTGAGCATCCTGAAGACCAAGATCCGGGAAATGATCATCGCCAGCCGGCTGGAGGAGGTCTACACGAAGGAGGAACTGCTGGCCCTCTACCTCAATACGGTACCCTTCGGTGAAAATGCCTACGGTATCGAGGTCGCTTCCCGCCGCTTTTTCAATAAGCCCGCCGTCGATCTCCGGGCGGAGGAAGCCGCCGTCCTCGTCGGGCTCCTTAAGGCCAATACGACCTACAATCCACGTACTCACCCGCAGGAGAGTCAGGATCGCCGCGACGTTGTCCTGGCCCTCATGGCCCGCAACGGCAGCCTCACCCAGAGCCAATCGGATAGCCTGCGGGCCATTGAGTTGAAGACAGATTACCGCCGCTTTAACGTTGCCGTCGGCAGCGCCCCCCACTTTCGCCAGGTTCTGCGGTCGGAGGTGGAGAAGGCGCTGGTCGGTAAAGTCCACCCCGATCGCCGGCCCTACGACATTGATGGCGACGGGCTACGCATCCACGTGAGCATCAACAGCCACCTCCAGCGCTACGCCGAACAGGCCGTGCGGGAAGAGCTGCCAAAGGCCCAACTCAATTTCTCCCGCGACTGGCGGGGCCATAGCAAAAAGCCGTGGGACAATGCTTTCCGAAACGCCGTCGAACGCAGCAGACCTTACCGCCAATTGGCTGCGGCAGGACTAAGTGAGAAAGAGATTGACGAGGCCCTGGCCCGCCCGAAACCCATGACCATCTACGACCCCATCGCCGTCTCCCGCGTCGATACTACGATGAGCTCCATTGATAGCCTGCGTCACTACTTCACCATGCTGAACGCCGGGATGCTCGTGACCCAGGGCCGGGACGGCGTCGTCCGCGCCTGGGTGGGGGGCATTGATTACGGTTTCGTCCAGTACGACCACGTGAAGGCCAGGCGGCAGATGGGTTCCACCATCAAGCCCGTCGTTTACGCCACGGCTCTGCAGGAGGGTATGATGCCCTGCGAGTACACGCCCGCCCAGCAATTCACCATCGAAGACTTCCAGGATTACCAGCCGCGCAACGCCAATGGTAAGTATGAGGGTGCTTATTCCATGCGTGGCGCGCTGGCGAAATCCGTCAACACCGTCGCCGTCAACGTAGCCGTGCGCACCGGGCTCGACCGTTTTGCCGCGGAGGTTCGGGAGCTCGGAATTGAGGGCGACATCACGGCCAACCCCAGTTTGGCGCTCGGTACGGTCGAGGCCAGTTTGCCCGAGATCAACACGGTCTACAGCAGCTTCGCCAACGGGGGCGTCCGGCCCGACGGCATCCACTTTTTGGATAAGATCACCACCGCCGACGGTACCGTGCTGGTCCAGTTCGAACGGCCCGTAGCTACCAAGCGGGTCATGCCGGATACCGTCGCAGCAACGGCTACCTATTTGCTGGCCGGCGTCGTCAATTCGGGCACTGGGGCCAAACTCCGTAGCCAGTATGGCCTTGCTGGCCCCATCGCCGGCAAAACGGGCACAACGCAAGACCAGAGCGACGGCTGGTTCGTGGGCTTCACGCCCAAATTGGTCGTCAGTACCTGGGTGGGCGCGGAGTACCCGGCGGTTCATTTCCGCACGCTCAGCCGGGGTTCGGCTACCGCTACGGCACTGCCGATCTGGGGTAATTTCATGCGCAAGTTGCAGGATGCCAAGGGCCTCAAATTCTACAAAGGCGGCAACTTCCCGGAGTTAGACGACTTGGCGCTGGCGCTGGTGCAATGTCCGGATTACCTAGAAGAGATGCCCGTCTACTACGTCGACGAGCTGGATGCCGGGGAAGGCCCCATCCCGGGTTCGGTACGGAGCGGGGGAAGAACGGCGCTCGCGCAATTCCCCAGCCAGGACGTTGAACGGATGATGCGCAAAAAACGCCGCCGCAACAACGAGTCCGCCGGCGACTACGCCAACCGGATCGCCCGCTACCTCGAACGGGAACGGGAGAAGGAGGAGCGAAGGAAGAAACGGGGGAAGCTTTGGGTGGAGCGGTTGTTTGGGGGATAGGGTTGTAGATGATTTGTAGGCTGCGGAAGTCGTTGATCCGTCCTAAAATAGATCGATAATTATGAGGATTCCAGGCTGACTGCGGCTTCGTGTGGCTTGATGGTTAAGAGACCTCCGTAGACGCTGGAGTACTGGTGATGAGCGCGCGTTAATCTTGTAATCCAATCGTTCTGATTTAATGTCTCAATGAGGTTTTGGACATGGTCTGCTTTGTCGGCATGAGGTGGTTAAAATCAAAGTATTTCTAGGTTACTGATAACGTTCATTGTTCTAGGCGCTTTGTGACTATGAGTAGGTCTAAGCGCCATTATCCAATGGTCACCCTTCTTAGTACCTGTAAGGATAAATTGCGGAGACGGTAAACGTGATTGGTAATATCTAATCTGGAATAAAAAGCTAGAAGATGAATAAGGTCTAAAAAAATTCATTATTTGTAAAATTTTACTTAGATTGCTATGTAATCTTTATTCTATAACCCGATCAAAATATCCATTTATAACTCATCAGATATTTAAATTGATATTTTAAGAACCAATCTTAAACATCTTACTTTTCAAAATAGCATCCTTTAGTTCTCAAGAAAGGCTGAACTTGACAATTTAGAAAATGCTTGCGTAATTTTGTTTAGTGCATACATACAAGAACGCGATGTAAATGTAGTTGAAGCACACTTTGATGCAACCGGCCCCGGAAGTCAGAACTGATAAGATTTTAAAAATGCTCAAAAAACTTGTTTAGAGATGTATGGGGTCACCTCTTAAAAAGAGGGTATTCCAAACTTAAACGATAGTGTTTATACGCTATGCCTATGCAACGCGGAATTGTTTAGGATAAGTGTGGTATTCGCTATTAGTGGTAGAATAGTCATGTCTCAAATATTTAACGGGCTTAGCACTTTTGTTGATTTAAGTGCATTTAATCCTGGAGTCTACATTATATCTTTTGAGCAGGCTGGTAAAATAAATGAGCGAAGAAAAGTTGTAGTTCAATAATTATTTATTCTCGAATGTATAACGTAAGGCAGGCTATCCTGCCTTACGTTCAATTTTCAGACCCATGAAAGATATCTATACAATATTATTATTGGTGTTGTCATTTGGAAGTGCAAAATCCCAAAATACAACCTACTTTAAGTACTTTTCCGACTCGGAAGAAATTACTGATGAGCATCGAGTATCGGGTTTTGTGGAAGACACAGATGGGTTCCAGTACATTGCCAGAACCAATGCGCACAGACAAATTGATGACTGGGTGACGATTGTCATGAAATTAGATAAGTATGGCAACATGGATTCGCAGGTCGAATTGAATGGTTTGATTGGATTGTTTCAGGAGGGCCTGTATGTGTATGAAGATCAGCTCTTGCTGGTTAGCCAAATGTCTTACGATATAGATAATGCCGCTGGTATTAAATTGTATAAGTTGTCGAAAAATTTAGAAGTTGCAGATTCAACAATAATAGTGCTTGAAGGAGTTCAAACAGCACAAATAACGGGTGTAAAAATATACGGAGATGACCTTTATTTTTACGGACATATACGTCAAGAAGATGTGTCGTTAGAAATTGCGTCAGCTTATAAAGTAGATTTGAAAACGAATGTCATCCAAAATTCTTATTTGTTTGATCATGGCATTCAAAAAAATCAATGTAGCTCGCTCGTGCAGAACTCAAATGGGCAAGTCTATACTGCTACCGCATTCAACCATCCTTTGAATATAGGAATGAACCCAACGAGCGGGACACACATTAGTAAGTATTCTTCTGAAGGTGAGCTGGTGAAACAGGAATATTATGAGGGCAGTTTCTTTGCAACAACACAAAAGTTAGCTATTGCAAGTAATGATGATCTTATTTATACCCACTATAATGATATCACAAATAGTCAGCCTTGGGGAGAGTGGCGTAAAGGGTTCGTGCATAGGGCAAGCCTTGATGATTTCTCAGATTTTAAATTTGCGACCGCGCTACCAAATGACCCACACACCGCAAGACAATATACCGCTGAGGCAGTTTTGGTAGCTCAAAATGGTGATGTTATTATTGCAGGCAATACACTTGACCGAGAACTTCACTTTCTCAACTGCAGCAGTACCCATGCTTTTATGGCTCGTATTACCGCACAAGGTGACCCACTGTGGTTCAGAACTTATCAATTACCTCTCGGGGAGAACATACCAGCCCTTTATGACTGCGCGATTACTAGATTCAGTAGCCTATCAGAAACTATAAATGGTGACATAGTCGCCTATGGAACTGCGCGGACCATACCAGATCTGGCAAATACAAATGAGGGAGATCGTAATCATGGTTGGATTGTCCGAACAGATGCGAATGGATGTGTAGATGGCTATGGTTGCGAGCGTAGAATTACGCTTTCGGAGGGCGTTGACAGTACTTACCATAGTCTATTCAGTCCAGGCTATCAATGGAACATGAATAATAAAGCCTTCAATGGTGCAAATTCTAGTGAAGGTGTTTTCACGTATCGGTATCGTTTCTCTATGAACTCATATCTTCTTGAAGGCGATTACTATTACCAATTACTTCGTAGCAGTGAGAAAAGTGGGGAAGAAAATTTTGAAGAAACCGATTATTTCTTAAAGGAGCGGGAGGGTAAAATCTATCTGTTAAATCCTGAACGAGACGAATTTCCATTTACGGACGATCGAGATTTGCTGTTATACGACTTTACGGCGGAAGTTGGAGATACTATTGTCAACCAGCCGGTTTATTTTACGGGAGATAGTGATAGTACTTACAGTTACGTATCCGCTATCGATACTGTTACGCTTTTAAACGGAGAGCGCCGCCGGCGGTGGAAACTTTCGCTCATTGATAATATAATCGGATCGGAAGGCGATACTTACGCTTACGTCATTGAAGGAATGGGATCAACGTCCGGTTTGCTTTATCCAGTCGAACAGCCAGGTCTGCTATCAGTATTTGTTCACCAACCTTTATTATGCTACTCATTATTTGGGGAAACATTGCACGGCGGCTTTAGGTATACATTCGACATGACTGAACCAGACTCTTGCTTTGCAGACGAAACTGTATCTATACTAACTCCGAAAGTAGATGCAGTACCGATAAAAGTGTTCCCCAATCCAGCTACGGGGCAATTTTCTATCGAGGGACTTCATATAGAACGTGCGACTTTAGTGGATATCTCCGGTCGAATCCTTCGGACTTTTTCTCAACAAGAGAATCTTACAGTTGCTGATTTACCCGCCGGTATGTATGTTTTGTCGGTTATTAGTAAGGAGGGAATCCACGGCAGTTGTCGGATTGTGGTTCAGTGAGGTATTGCAGCTCAATAAGTCATTGATGTTGCTGGCGCGATTGGCTTAAACCAATCGTAGAATTTAACAATTTCAACTGGGCCTTTTAGCCAACAGCGTTTAGCAATCCCTTTATGTACGGTCAGCACGTACTAGCTTGGTCCAACATTATCCACACCACCAACCCAATCAAACCAATTCCCGATTAATATCCCTTACCAAGCCAGGGCCGTAATACACCATACCAGAGTACAGTTGAATCAACTTAGCGCCAGCCGCTAACTTCTCGCGGGCGGCCGCCGGCGAATCGATACCCCCAACGCCGATGATGTCCAGCGTCCCTCCACTTTTGTCGCAGAGGTAGCGGATCACTTCCGTGGAGCGGGCCCGCACGGGGGCACCGGAAAGACCTCCGTTGCCAATGGCGGCTACGGCTTCCGGGTCCGTTGTAAGAGGTTCGCGGGCGATGGTGGTGTTCGTAGCAATGATGCCGGCGATACCCGTATCCTTAACGATCTCGAGGATGTCGTCCAATTGGCCGTCCGTCAGGTCCGGGGCAATCTTTAGGAGGATGGGTTTGGGGTGCGTCAGCGTGCCGAGTGCGCCGAGTTGATCGGTCCGTTGTTTGGTGGTAGCGAGCTCTTGGTTGAGGGACTGCAGCGTAGACAATAGCGCAGTCAGTGGCTTCCGATCCTGCAGCGCCCGAAGGTTCGGGGTGTTGGGGGAGGAGACGTTCACGACGAAGTAATCCACCAGGGTGAAGAGTTTGCGGAAGCACTTAACGTAGTCCTCCGTCGCTTCTTCGTTGGGGGTAACCTTGTTCTTACCGATGTTGCCACCGATGATGGTGTTACCCGGGCGCCCTTCCTTTTTGAGGCGGCTCACCAGTGCATCCACCCCTTCGTTGTTGAAGCCCATGCGGTTGATGAGGGCACGGTCCTGCGGAAGGCGGAAGAGCCTTGGTTGAGCGTTGCCCGCCTGGGGGAGGGGCGTGACCGTCCCCAGTTCCAGGAATCCGAAACCGAGGCTGGACATGTTTTTGTAGTACTTGCCGTCCTTGTCAAAGCCAGCTGCCAGTCCTACGGGGTTGGGGAAGGGGAGGCCGAAGACCGTCCGGTGTAGGCGCTCGTCCTCAAACCGGTAGGTGGCCCGGAAGGCGTGGCTGACCCCGGGGATGGACAGGGTAGCGGCCAGGCCCTGTACGGTCAGCCCGTGGGCTTTTTCGGGGGCCATTTTGAACAAGAGCGGTTTGAGTACCTGGTACATAGGTCGTGGGGTTCTTTCCCCGGCAAAGGTAGCCGATCCGGGATTACCCATACGTTCGCCTTTCCAATTACTCCGCACCCGCGGCAGCGCCCTATTGTGGAAGTGAACGATGGGGTACGGCCAAAAAAAAGCCTAGCCGCAATGCGGCCAGGCACAAACAATCATAATCTCATGAAAAAAAGACGACCTAAAAATTCTTGGTGGGAGCTGAATCGTCATCAGATCCACAAATTTGAAACGGCATTATCGTGTTAGAAATTGCCCTGGAGGCAGACGAAAATACAACCGCATTTTATTCTAACAAACCGCTCGCAAACGGTATTGGTTCGTTCGTCACGAAATTTTGACACTTTACAAAAGGTGGTGTCGTACGTATGACGATCCGATCGCGGCGTGGTCACGGCAGCAATTACTGATGAAAAAATAACTGAACGAGTGTAGCGCTAGGGCTTCAACAGTTTGGCGTAGCGGGCCGGATCGTTGAGAACGGCGATGGCCTCTTTGACCTCGCGGTCGTTGCGCAGGCCCATCTGTACCTCACCGCGCTGGTAGTAGTAACGGCCGGCGATCTCCTTCTCGATGATGTTGATGATCTCCTGCTTGTACTGCTGAATGGCGGCCAACTGCTCCTGGTCGACCTGAGCCTGGATGGCTTTTAGTTGGTCGGTCACGTGGTAGCCCTCTTCCTCAGTCTGCTTGAGTGCTTTCTCGAGCGCCTTCTCCGCCTTAGAGTTGTATTCGAAATCGCCGCGTTGGATGAAACTCTCGAACATGGCCCAATCCTTAAACTGGAAATCGGCGACGGAATCGATCGTCTCGTGCTTGGTTACCCACTCGTTGACGAAGTCGAAAATGATGTAGTTATCCAGCAAACCCTGGGTAACGGCTTTGCCACCGAGGAGGGGCAACTCGATGTCGGGAGCCACGCCACCGCCGTCGAGGACCTTACGGCCGGACCGCGTCTTGAAGACCGCCCGCTCGCTATCGGGGATGTCGACGGGTTTGCCGTCCACATACTCAATCGCCTGGATGCACCGCTGGCTGGGGATGTAATACTTGGCCGTAGTGATTTTGACGCGGCTGCCGTAGCCGGTCTCCATGATGTTCTGGACGAGACCCTTGCCGTAACTGCGCTGGCCGATGAGGACGCCCCGGTCGAGATCCTGCAGGGAACCACTCACGATCTCGGAAGCCGAAGCGGAACGACCGTTGATGAGTACCGCGACGGGTAGCTCGAGATCCAGCGGATTACTGTTGGTCTTGTAGCTGCGGTCCCAATCCCGGACTTTCCCCTTGGTGGTGACGATGAGTTCGTCCTTCGGTACGAAGATGTTGACGATGTCGACGGCCTCATTCAGGAGGCCACCGCCGTTACCGCGCAGGTCGATCACGATACCGCTGAGGTCGGGATTGTCCGCCCGCAGTTTGGCGACGGCGTCGCGGACGTTCTTGCCGGCGTTGCGGGTGAAGGTCGTCAGGGCTACGTAGCCAACGTTATCGGCCAGCATCCCGGAGTAGGGGACGTTGGGAATGCTGACGTCGCCACGGAGCAGTTCCAGATTCTTTTTGCCGACGCCGGGGCGGTCGACGGTTAGTTTCATCGTCGTGCCGGGGAAGCCACGCATAATCTCCTCGAGTTGCTCGCGGTTGTAGCCCTCCGTTTCGCGGCCGTCGACGGTCAGGATGCGGTCGCCGGTTTTGATGCCGGCCTTGTCGGCGGGTTGGTCCTTGTACAGCGTCAGGATGGTGGGTAGTCCGTCGATGTACTCAATGTTGGCCCCGATGCCCTGGTACTTGCCGGCCTGGTTGAGGCGAGCGACTTCCACGTCCGTTTCGGAAATGTAATTGGTGTAGGGGTCGAGGGATTCGACCATGGCCTCAATGCCCGTCCGCATGAGCTTGTTGGGCTCGATATCGTCCACGTAGTACTGGTTGACTTCCTTGTACACGTTGGTGTACACCTCGATGGCCTTCATGATCTCGAAGAACTTATCGTTGATCGGGGAGACGGTGGCGGCGGTGAGGGAGATTATGGTAATCGTAGCGGCTACGGCGGCCACGAGCTTATTTCTTAGGGGCATATTCAGCGGTTCTGGGGAGTAAACGCTTTGGTGGGGGGAAAGATTATGGAGACGGTCTGGGACCTGCACGGTTGGTCTGGGACCTCCGGTCCCGGTTTCCGAAGTTAGGTGCCTCCGGCGGTTGCCAGGGAGTATGAGGAGTTTGGGGAGAAGCCGAGGTCATTACTGCTTTTAGAGTAACCTAAATCGTTTTGATGAATTCTTGAAACTGCCCGTCCCGAAGGGCCGGCCTGCGTAGCGGTGGCACACCGTTAGGTGGCTCACTCTACTCGATGGATGACTCCACTTGATGGCCTAACTCCACTCGATGGACGACTTTACTTGACATCCGACTCTATCGGATGGCCAAAGACTTACGTTCATCCAAGCCCGACCAGAGGTCGGGCCTCCACTAACCTAATTTAAGGGACAGGGCTCCAGTTAACCCGACCGGAGGTCGGGTCTCCGGAGGGCAGGGCTCCACTAGCTCAAATACTTCCCCACAATCGGCAACCTCCGGCCCATCCCAAAGGCCTTCGAGCTTACCCGCAAGACCGGTGCCGTCTGGTAACGTTTGAACTCGTTGATGTTGACCAGGCGGAGGGTGCGTTTGACCAAAGCTTCGTCGAAGCCCATCTCGATGATGTCCTGCGGAGACTGGCTCTTTTCGATGTACTGGTAGAGGACGGCGTCGAGTTGGTCGTAGGGGGGGAGGCTGTCGGAATCGAACTGGTCGGGTTTGAGTTCGGCGCTGGGGGGCTTGGAAATGATGTTTTCGGGGATGACCTCGCCGTCTTTATTCATGTAGCGGGCGAGTTCGAAACACTCGGTTTTGTAGACGTCGCCAATCACGCTGAGGCCACCACACATATCGCCGTAGAGGGTGCCGTAGCCAACGGCCATTTCGGATTTGTTGGAAGTGTTGAGCAGGATGTTGCCAAACTTATTGGAGAAGGCCATGAGGAGCATCCCCCGGGCGCGGGCCTGCAGGTTTTCTTCGGCCAACCCTTCCGGTTTGCCCCAGTAGAAGGGTTTGAGGGCATCCATGTAACTGTTGTAGATACCTTCGATGGGGACGAGATCGTACTGGCAACCGAGGTTCTCCGCCAACTGCCGGGCGTCGTTCACGCTGTGGTCGGAACTGTACTGGCTGGGCATCAGGATGCAGCGGACGTTATCCGCCCCCAGGGCCCGGGCGGCCAGGACGGCGACGAGGGCGGAGTCAATCCCACCACTAAGGCCGAGGATGGCCTTTTTGAAGCCGAGTTTACCGAAGTAGTTCTTGATGCCCATCACGAGACCATCGTGGATGAGGGTCATCTTGTCCCGCTCTTGTTCGCCAGTAGCGTTGTCTCCGCTACGGACTTCCTCCGTATTGAAGATGCGCATGGCCTCTTTGAAGTAGGGCAGTTCATCGATCACCTCTCCCTGCTGGTTGATGACGACGGATCCACCGTCGAAGAGCACCTCCGTTTGAGCACCGACGTGGTTAACGAGGTAGAGGGGGATGCCGTAACGGTCCACGTTGGCCCGCATGGTGCGGACGCGGTCGGCGGCGTGCTCGTAATCGAAGGGGGAGGCCGACACGTTGATGATCAGGTCCGGCTTTTGCTCCATCATCTGATCCATCGGGTTGATCTTATAGAGCGGGTTTTCGTTGCCGACGTTCCAGCTGTCTTCGCAGACGACCATCGCGATGGTCTTGTCCTGGTACCGGACGACGTTCCACTCGTGAGCCGGCTCGAAGTAGCGGTACTCATCGAAAATATCGTAGGTCGGGAGGAGGGTCTTGTGCTGTACTTGTTGGATCCGGCCTCCGGAGAGGAAGTAGACGCTGTTGTATAAATCCTTCCCTTCCACGACGGGATTGCGCGACGGGGAACCGACGATGATGGCAATACCTTCGGCTGCCTTGGCCAATTCATTGACCACTTCTTCGGCCTTATCGATGAAATCGTCAAACTCCAGGAAATCCCGCGGTGGATAGCCGGTCGTGGCCAGTTCGGGGAAGACGACGATGTCGGCGCCCTGCTCTTTGGCGCTTGCGACGTGCCGCAGCATCTTTTCAAGGTTGGCGGCAAAATTTCCGACGTGGACGTTGATTTGGGCGAGGGCGATATTCATGGTCGATGGTTTGATGGTAGAACAAAGATAGGTACACTTAGTTTAGAAAACAAACTAAGTATAGGCTTCCTATTATTGTCGACGGTAAATCTACGGAATGCAGGGGTGTCGCTATCGGTGGTCGCAGATGGGAACCAATCAACGATCCAGGGTATTAACTAGCAACCATCTTAGCCAGATTACTGAGCTGAGGTCAGCCAACCTTCGATACACACTTACCTTCGACTATGTCCCTGATTACTCCTTCCCAACTCCAGGATTTACTGGAAGACCCCAGCTTGCTCGTCTTTGATGTCCGCCACAACCTCTTCGACGTGGAGGCTGGCCGGACATCCTTTCGGGAAGGCCATATCCCTGGTGCTTATCACCTACACATGGATGATGATCTTTCCGGCGAGATTATTCCAGGCAAAACGGGCCGCCACCCGCTGCCACCGGTGGAAGTCTTTACGGCAAAAATGTCCCTGTTCGATCTGGACGCCGGTAAACAGGTGGTGGTGTATGATGACAAGGGTGGCGCATTGGCGGCCCGCCTTTGGTGGATGCTCCGTGCCATCGGCCACGAAAACGTTCGGGTGCTAGACGGTGGTTACCCCGCTTGGGTCCACGCCAACTTACCGGTCCAAACGGAGCAAGTTCCCCTTCCCGCTACGGATTACCGACGGGGTGCAGCGGCCTATCCCGTAAGTACCTACCAACTACGCACCTGCGGCAGCGCCCAAATCCGACAACTGGACGAAAGCGCTACGCTAGTGGACAGCCGAACGGCCGAACGGTACCGCGGGGAACACGAACCGATCGACCCCGTGGCCGGCCACATCCCCGGCGCGGTGAATTACCCTTGGCCGGACAACCTGAACGCTGACGGCACTTTCAAAGACCAGGACCAACTGAAAATCCGCTTCGCCACACTGGGTGACAAAGCGGATGATCCAATTTTCTACTGCGGCTCCGGCGTGACGGCGTGCCATAACCTGCTGGCCTTTGAACGGGCTTTCGGGCGGATGGGTACGCTGTATGCGGGGAGCTGGAGTGAATTTATAGTCTTGAGTCTGTAGTCTATAGTTTGCAGTGGTGGAGGTACTACAGACTATAGACTACAGACTGTTAACTAAACAATGGGCTAGGGTAAGTATTCTCCGCCACCAACAGCGCAAAGGCTTCCTGTACCTTCGGCTTATCTTCCTGGTAGGTGACGCCGTACCACTTATCGTCGGAGACGAGGACTTTTACCTGGGCGGAACCGTCCTTGATCATGTTGTCCACCACTTCGGGGATGAGGTACTCGGCACGGGGGTTGTCTACGTTGGCGCGGGCGAACTCGGTGAAACCCTTTTCGATCCGGTCGAAGATGGAGGGGTGGAAACCCCAGAAATTCATACTCACGACGTCGTTATCGGCCAACTCGTACCGGTGGCCATCTTCGCCGAGGTAGGAGGGGACGCCGTTGTCGCCACGCTGAATCTTGAGGCGCTCGTTGACGTCCTTCAGTAGGTAATCCTCGGCCACTACGGCGACGCCGCGGTTGACGGTGCCGTGGTCAGAAAGCGTCCGGTGCAGGACGTAGCCGCACATGGAGAAGAGGTCGGGGCGAACGTCCGCCACCAGGAAGCCAGCCATTTGCTGGAAGCCTTTGATGCCGTAGTAATCGTCCGCGTTGATGACGGCGAAGGGTTCGTTGACGACGTCCTTCGCAACGAGCATCGCGTGGGTAGTGCCCCAGGGCTTTTCACGCTTGGTGTGGTCCACATCGTCGGGGACGTAGCTGTCCATGCCCTGGAAGGCGTACTCGACCTTGATCTTATCGCCGAACTTGCCGTCGAACTTTTCGCGGAAGGGCGCTTCGATGTCCTTACGGATGATGAAGACCACCTTGCCGAAGCCGGCGCGGATGGCGTCGTAGATAGAGTATTCAATAATACCCTCTTCGCTCGGGCCGACGCCGTCGATTTGTTTGAGGCCGCCGTAACGGCTGCCCATTCCGGCTGCGAGAATAACGAGGGTTGGTTTTTGTGCTGTGTCCATGGTTTGGTTTAAATAATGAAGGTGGTGGAGCGGTCGGAATTGCCGTCCACTCATTTGAGACCCTAATATTAGGTAATTCCCCTCTTATTTGTTCTTCGCCCGGCGCTGAAATCCGTAGGCTTCCGTGTGGGCGCGGGAATAAGCGTAACCGTAGAAACCCATCAGGGACAAAATACCCGTCGCAAAGCAGACGCCGATGGCGGTTTGGGAAAGGGGCACGAAATCCGGGTAGGTCGTCTGCCAGAGCAAGATCTCCAGTAGAATGAGCGCGGCGGAAACCAACAGGCAACAAATAAAAATGGCCCGGCCGTACTGCAGCGTTGGTGCCTGCAGACGGAATAGGCAGGCGCGCAGAAAGCGCACGTTCAGCTCCCGTTCGGGCGCCATTCGGATCAATTCCCGGGAAACGTGAACGGCTACGTCATACCGCTGCTCCCGGAAAGCGCTCGCTGCCTTTTTGAAGAGCAGGTGGTGAAATACGTCTCCCTCGATGCCTTCAACGCGGTTGATGTTATGGCGCATGCAGGTTTCGATCACGAGGTCCACCATCATGAAGTGCTGGCGGTAGGCACCGGTGGCGAAAAGAGCGTCCGCGTAGGAAACGGTGAGCTCAAAATTTTCGAGCACGTCCAGCCGGCCGATCTCCTGCTCCTTCTCCTCGTACAAACGGATGATCCGTTGGTAGTCCCGGGGATCAACGTCCCGCAGGTGGCGGTAGAGCTGGGAGTAGTGGCGCGCTTGCATCGGGAGTAAAAGTCGGGAAGGGAGCTTTGGGTTTGCCTGATTCCCGTCAAAAATCAGCCTAAATCGGTCGGAAACCCAAAGGGGGTGCTACAGACTATTTCTCAGTACCAGGTTAAAGGCATTTTCCTCGTGGGCCACCTCCTTGTTGAGGATCATCTCCGCGGCCCGGCGCCCCATGCCGGCGAAGTCGGTGGAAAGGGTAGAAATGCCGTCCAGCAAGATCTCCTTCAGCGGGCTATCGTTGTAAGAGAGGATGCCAATGTCCTTCCCCACCCGGTGGCCGGCATCCTTAACGCGCTTGATGAGGGTGACAAGGTCGGCTTCCATTAGCGTGATGTAAGCATCTCCCACCTCGATGTCGTGGTCGCTGATATCGGAAACTACGTAACCCCGGAAGCCGTGGTCGATGACGAAGCGTTGGAAGCCATTCAGGATGGCCTTGGGGTGGTAAGTATCGTGGGGGAAGATGATCTTCAGCCGGGGGTACTTCCTCAGCGGTTCAATCGCCTGGTTGAGGGCCCGCTGGATGTCTTTTTCGAAGGGTTGGTAAATCGCCGCGTAGTTGCCCTTCAGCCCGGGGATCTCCTTATCGAGGATCACCAATTTGTGCTTTGGTAATTCATTGATCAATTCCACGGCTTTTTGTTCCCCACCGTAGAAGTGGCCAATGATCACGTAGTGGGTGTGTAGCTCTCCGGCATTGAGCAGCAGATCCCGAAAAATGGGAAAAGAGTTGTTGTACACGAAGAAATCCACGATCACTTCTGGCCCGAGCGTTTCCACGAAAGCATCGTAGATCAACTTTTTGTGGGCGCTCAACTTGTTGAAGATCAGAAATACTCGCCGCTTCGTCCGCAGGTCCGCCCGGCGGATGAAGTAGCCTTTGCCCTGGACGGAATCGATCACTTGCCGTTCGCGGAGCTCCCGGTAGGCCTTTTCGACCGTCCCCCGCGCAATGTCCAGCCGGGCGCTGACGACGTTGATCGAGGGAAGCTTATCCCCGGCCTGAAAATCCCGGACTTCTATACCGTGCACCACACTATTCACGATCTGCTGGTAGATCGGGGTGATGGAGTTGTGTTGAACTTTAATACCTAGTAGCAAGAAGCAGTATTTCGACGGTGGGGCGAGGATGCAGGGATATACCTGGCTCTTACCAACCGCGCTAACCAAAGCCGGGCGCTGTACCATTATTACGAAAAGAGGCCCCGGTCATTCGCCACCAAAGATACAATGATGGTAGAGTAAATGACTCCGAATGGATACCTAAATATAGAGGGTAAAGCCAACGTTTTTGGGGTTATACCCGTGTTGAACTGACACAGAAATAATCCGGAAGTGCTCACGTAGCAGCAGCATTGGGGGTACGGAAAAAAGAAAGCAGCAGTATAGAACTATCCCCGGGCCAAGCTACTTATCCAGCCACCGCAGCAATAAGGGGATCAGCAGCAGGTCACTCACCACCGCGCTCGCCAGCGTCAGGCTGATCAACAAACCAATCGTTACGCTCGGCGGATTGATGCTGAAGAGCATCACCAGAAAGCCGAAAAAGAGCACGATCGACGTCAGGACGATCGCCTTGCCCGCCTCCTTGAATGTCAGGTGAATCGCTTCCTCCACGCCCATCCCCCGGCCCCGCGCCAGGCGGTATTTGGCCAGGAAGTGAATCGTATCGTCCACCGCAATCCCGAAAATGATGGCGAAGACGATACTGACACCGGCTTCGAGCTCAATCCCCAAAAAGCCCAGCATGGCGCCGGCCAGCAGCAAGGGCAATAGATTCGGTACGAGACTGATGAGCAACATCTTCCAACTTTTGAACAGGAAGCCCATCAGTACGCAAACGATCAAGATGGCCAGCCCTAAACCCTGCAGCAGGTTGCGCCGAATATATTCTGCGTTTTTGTCGATGATGACACCGGTGCCGGTAGCGCGCACGTCCACCAACGAGGTGTCCACGTTGGTGTTGATCCACGCGTAGGTCCGGTCCATAAACACTTTTACGCTGTCGGCGCCGAGGTCGCCGAAACGGCTGGTGATCCGGGCTTTGGTGCGGTCCTCGTTCATCAGCACGTTGAGGTTGCCGGGCGGTATCTGCTTGGCCAGGCGCTGGTATTTGCGGTAGGTCGCCTCGTCCTCCGGCAGGTCGTAGGCATCCGGCCGGTTGTTGTTGAACATCTGGTTGATGCTCCGGTAAACGGTCGTAATGCTGGCCGTACTCTGCACCTGTGGGAACTGCTTAATGTAGTCCTCGATCTTCCCGATCTGGGTCATCACCTCGAAGTCGGTGATCTTCGCCGAGTCCTTCGCGGTGATCGCCATTTCGAAGGGCCGGAAGCCGGATAGCTCGCGCTCGAAGAACAGAAAGTCCGCCGTGATCTTTTTCCCTCGCGGCAGCGCCGATTCAATCCGGTAGTTCGTCGTCACCATACTGATTCCCACCGCGCAGAGGATGGCCACCACTACCGCGCCAATTTTGATCTTCTGGGCGCTGACGCGGGTGAATTGGTAGGACCGTTCCAGTAGGCGATCCCAAAAGGCTTGCTGTCGCCCAATCTTAACGATCTGGTCCACACTGAGGTAGGACAACAACGACGTGGTAAACAGAATCACCGTCACGAACGCGACTAGAACTCCCAGGGCGGCGTTGATGCCGAAATCACGAATGGGGTCCACCCGGCTCGTCAGCAAAGTCGCAAACCCGACGGCCGTAGTGAGGGAGGTCAACAAAGTCGCCAACCCAATTTCCTTGATGGTGATCCGGATGGCCGTTTCCTTGTCCTTACCAGCCCGCAATTCATCGATGTACTTCGACATGATGTGGATGACATCCGACGTACCGACGATGATCATCAGCACCGGGTAAAGGGCGGCGATCGCATTCAACTCCCGCCCCAGCAAACCTAGGATGCCCAGGAACAGGACGAGCCCTAAAGCAATACTCACCAGCGAAACCAGGATCCCCAACGGCCGGCGGAACAACAGGAACATGATGATGGTCACCAACACTCCGGAAATGAGGGCCGACACCACGACCTCCCGCACCTGGGTAGCCACCATCTCCTGCTGGAAGTTGGCGGCGCCGAGGTAGTGGTAATCCACAAAGTCGTACTGGTCCATCAGCCCCTGGACGGACGCCATGAGTGCCTTCGCCTTATCGAGGCTACTGGCCACATCGACGTCCTCCGCATTGAGGTTGATGAGACTCTGGGTCTTCAGCAGAACGACGAGTGCCGTCGCGTCCTTATTAATAAGGTTATTGACGAACCGCTCGTCGGCCATGATCCGGGCGCTATCCGCCGCGAACCGGGCCGGCTCGTTGAGGTGAATGGCGGGGATGGTCGTCACCGCAAAGGGCGTCTTCAACGGGTAACTAAAGGTCGTCAGGGATTGGACGCCTTCGATCATCTCCAATTCCCGGGCCTCGAGGGCAAAGGAATGGGCCTGGTTCAGAAACGTAGAGTCAAAGACCCCGTCCGGATTTTCGAGGGCAACGAGCAGAAAATTGTCGTCTCCCTCAAACTCCTCCACGAATTCCAGGAAAAAGGCCAGGTCGTCATCCCCCCGCGGAAAGAACTGGGAAAAATCAAACGTAAACTTCAGCTGGAAGCAACCGTAGACGGCCGCGACGAAGAAGAAAGCAAAACTGATGAGGACGGGGAGGCGGTACTTGCGCATTGGCGGAGGGGCGGATGGTGCATTAGCTTCGCTGCTACTGCGTGGTGGTATTTTGGTGCTTTGGGCTGCCGCTGTTACCTGCGGCAGCCCAAAGCACTAAAGGACCAACGAACCCAAAGAGATAGTTTTTTAGACAAAGCCCGGTGCTCCAAAAGGTTCCAGAGAACAGAGCTAACGCAGAAATTTTTACCTTCCTAAGACCGTGGCTTCCCCGAGCGGGCGCCCTTCCTTGGGCCACCCTTTCCGCCGCCTTTGCCACCTTCGCCGCGGGGGCGTTTTTTGTAGACCAGGTGCATCCGGCTTTCCAGTGGGTTGGCGGCGTCTTCTTCGTGGCGGGCCCGGTGCTGAAAGGCTTCGTGAGCGCGGAAGAGGGCGGCGATGAAGGAGGCCGGGTTGGCTTCGTCCTTTCCCACCAGGTCGTAGGCGGTGCCGTGGTCGGGGCTCGTCCGAATGGCGGGCAGGCCGGCCGTGTAGTTGACGCCCTTACCGAAGCTGAGGGCTTTAAAAGGGATCAATCCTTGGTCGTGATACATGGCCAGGACGCCGTCGAAGTCGTGTTGCTTGCCGGCACCGAAGAATCCATCGGCGGGGAAGGGGCCCATGGCGAGAATGCCTTCCTTCTTGGCGGCCTCCACGGCGGGGCGGACGACCTTAATGTCCTCCATCCCGATCTTACCGTTGTCGCCGGCGTGGGGGTTAAGGCCGAGCACGGCGATGACGGGGCGCTGGAGCCCGAAGTCCGACCGCAGCGCGGCGTCCATGATCTTTAGTTTGTCGACGATGGCCTTCTTCGTCACTTTGGCGGCCACCTCCGCTACGGGGATGTGGTTGGTGACGACGCCGACGCGCAGTTCGTTCGTCACCAGGAACATCAGGCTTTCTTCGGCTCCGAGGCGTTCGGTCAGCATTTCGGTGTGGCCGGGGTAGGGGAAGCCTTCCTTGGGCATCACCGATTTATTGATGGGGGCGGTGACGAGGCCGTCGATGTTGCCCTCCTTGAGGTCTTCCACGGCCTGCTCGAGGGCGAGAGCGGCGGCGCGGCCTCCGGTTTCGGTGGGTTCGCCGGGGTTCAGTTCGAAATCTTCGGGGAAGGCCAGCACCAGGTTGACCCGTCCGTCCTCAGCCGCTTCGGCGGAGTCGACGACGGTATAGGAAAAGGCTTCGGCGGCCTCTCCCTGGTAACTCTTCAACGTTGCTTCCGAGGCGTAGATGACGGGGGTGATCATGTCGAGGATACCCTCCCGTACGAGTGATTTGATCACCACCTCCGGCCCGATGCCGTTGGGGTCGCCGATGGAGATGCCGATTTGTAATGGAGTCATGGGGCGAAGGTAGGGAAATGGGGGCGAGGATGGTTTGATATGGTATAACCGGGAACGATGAATGAACGAAAACGAGGGTGGTCGGCACGTCCATGACAAACGAAAACGAGGGCCTCCCGCACGTCCTGCGGACGATTGGTCGAACCCTCGCTACGATAGACGCCCCTCCAGGGCTAGCCCCAGCGGGGCGTCTATTGTAGCGAGGGGATGATTCCCCTCGTTTTCGTTAATTCCCTAGTTTTCGTTAACCCCCTCATTTTACAATCCCCTCCCACACAAAATTCAACCCCGTCCACATTCATATAGCCCATTTTTCCTCAATCCCAAACCCCGGCACCTGCGGCAGCGCCCGCCTGCTGAAAAACCTGGGACCATTCAATAGGAGGCCGTGCTTTAGTTGGCGCTGACGCGGGTGCTATGGAAAGAAAGTTAATTGGTTGACCAAAGATTGGTTGACCAATATTTGGTTGACCACTTTATCCGTGTAACTTTGTACGGTCTTGACCGGTGGAGCCCGTACGTTGTCCCTAACCTTTGAATCTATGGATTGGCGGGCTTCCGTTTGCCGGCGTACCCCGCGCGGCGGTCGGAGACTTTCACCTTATAGTATACTTAGTCGTTCAACTTAAATTAGACAAATATGAAGTCGATTTTGCAAAACTTTTACCTGCTGGCTGCCCTCATGCTGCCGGTAGTCATGATCACCTCCTGTGGGGATGATGATGACGGTGGTGGCCCCGTTCCACCCGATCCCTCCAGCGTAGTTGCCAGTTTCTCCTCCCAAGTAGATGCGGACAACTCCCTTACCTACAACTTTACCAACAGTTCCGTCGTAAACGGCATCACTGATCGCTCCTTCTCCTCTTCCTGGGACTTTGGCGGCGACGGCACTTCTACGGATGAGAACCCAACCTACACCTTCTCCGATGAGGGTACCTTCACCGTGACGCTGACCGTGACGGCTGCTGATGGCGTTAGCGAATCCGCTTCAGAAACCATTGAGGTTACCGCACCCAAGAACCGTTACGCTGTCGTAACCGACACGCAGGACGACGACACCGGCGAACTGCGTTTGGCGCTGGAAGACTCAATCATGACCGGCCGAATCACCTTCATGTACCGCGTAGCCGCTGGCCCCGTGGATATGGATATCCAAGATGCCTTCATCAACGTAGCGGGTAACTCTACTACGGGTGACTTCGCCCTGGTTGAAGTCCGCCTGAAGGACAACGCCATGCACGCTTTCCGTGAAGGCGCTTCCGATGATGCCATCGCCGCGGCCAACTTCCCCGAAGGTATGGCTGACGTTTGGGCTCCAGTTGAGATCAGCTGGGCTGCTGACGGAACGAACGCACCGACTTACAGCGTAAGCATCAACGGCCAGTCCGTAATTACGGACGCCATCAGTACCACCAACGGTGGTGCCGGCGACGTAGATGGTCACCTGTTAGCCGTTAAGGACGGTGTCCACAACCTTCAGTGGAAGTACGCCGGTAACTCTGCCGTAAACGACGGAGTCTACCACGTGGACGACATCGTGATCTACTCCTCAGATTCCGGTACGGAAACCATCGTATTTGAAGACGACTTCCAGGGCCGCACCGCCGGTGACAACCTGGATTCCGAAGAGAACGAAGACTCTCCCTACCACCCCAACAGCACGGACGTAAGCGTAGGGGAGGACCAGTAATTTGCCATAGAACCCACGGGACACCAAGTGATGGAACGTAGGTTCCAGTTACTCAAAGAAGAGGAGTGTCCGTCCCGGCACTCCTCTTCTATTTTACTTCCCGCGGGGGTGAACGCTCCCCCCAAAAAAGCAGCGTCCTTAACAGTCGATCATTCGTGGGCCACCGACCTAGCGTGGCTGCGAACTCTTACACCGCTTCCGGCGAGTACTCCGCCAAGATTCCCTGCCCCAATCGATTGCGGAGCAGTTTAGGTGCTTAATCAGCACTGGGTAGCCGTGTACACTTTCACTTTCAAATTAATCTTGATGAACTATTTCCACCAAAATTACCGCGTGCCCGCGCGGGGAGGGCTGTGGCTCTTCGTGCTGTGCTGTTGCTTCTTCTCGGCCAGCCTGGCCGCTCAGGGCCTCGTGAGCGGAACGGTTACTGACGAAGCCAGCGAACCGCTGATCGGCGTGACGATCCTCGTGAAGGGCAGTAGCTCCGGCACGGTTACCGATTACGACGGTAACTTCAGCATCAACGCGGCTCCCAATGCCACATTGTTGGTATCCTACCTGGGGTACGAATCCAAAAGCATCCCCGTTAACGGCCAGACGAACCTTAGTATTCGCTTGGGAACGGACGCCGAAGTCCTTGACGAAGTAGTCGTCGTTGGATACGGCTCCGTGAAGAAGAGCGACGTAACGGGTAGTGTGTCTTCCGTAAAGGCGGAAGAGATCCAGGCCTTCCCGCTGCTCAATGCCGCCCAGGCACTACAGGGACGCGCTGCTGGTGTCGTTGTCCAAACTCAAAACGGTGGGGAACCAGGAGCAAATATTTCCATCCGCGTCCGCGGTAACTCTTCGCTGAATGCGAGTAGTGACCCACTGGTAGTCGTTGATGGTTTTGTGGGTGCCGCCTTCCCACAGCAGAACGACATCGAGTCCGTAGAGATTCTCAAGGACGCATCCGCAACGGCGATCTACGGTTCGCGGGGGTCCGGCGGGGTCATCCTCGTAACTACCAAGAAGGGTAAGTCCGGCCGGCCAACGCTGGAGGTGAACTCTACTTACTCCAACCAGCAAACTACTAACCGGCTGGACCTACTGGATGCTAACGGCTTTGCGCGGTACCAGAACATGATCCGGGCTAACGCCGGTGACGCACCCTACGCTCAGGGCTTAGAAAATACCGACTGGCAGGATGAGATCTACCGGACGGGCTACACCCAGAACCAGCAGCTGGCTATTTCCGGTGGTGGCGACAACGTGAACTACTACTTTTCCGGCACATACTTTGGCCAGCAGGGGATTATCGTCAACTCGGAGTTCCAGAAACTGCAGTTCCTCGCCAACGTCGACGCTCAGGTAGGTAGCCGCCTTAGGGTGGGCATCAACAGCGTGACGAGCCGCAGCGATCAGGACGGTGTATCTACCCAGTCCACCGGGCGCGATAACATCGGTTCAGTTAACGGTGGCGGCGACGACGTCGTTTCCCTGGCCTTCCGCTTTGCCCCCGACGTGGGCCGTTTCGACGAGAACGGGAACTTCTCTCAGAACACCGTCGGTGACGACATCGAAAACCCCTGGGCCGTAGCGACTCAGATCACCAACGAAACGAAGACGGATAACTCCCGCACTAACGTTTACGCCGACTTTGAGATCCTGAAGGGTCTCAACATCAAATCTACCCTGGGTTACCGGACCCAAAACAGCACCGAGGGTTACTTCAAGCCCCAGACTTTTGTGCTCTCTGCCGGTGGTGGCTTCCTGGAATCCGTGAAGCGGACCAACCTGCTGAACGAGAACTACCTGACCTACACGACGAACGTTGGCAACGGTAACCTTACCGCTACTGCTGGCCACTCTTACCAGAAGTTCACGACCGAAGGCCTGGAGGCCGGAGCCCGTGGTTTGCTGACCGACGTATTTGGTTACTACAACCTCGAAGCGGGTGCCATCGACCAGCGTACGGTGGATTCCCGTTTCTCTGAATCTGAGATTGAGTCCGTCTTCGGCCGCGTCAACTTTGACTGGGCCGATAAGTACTTGCTGACGGCTACCGTTCGCCGGGATGGGGCCTCCAACTTCGCCGCGAATAATAAGTACGCCATTTTCCCCTCCGTAGCTTTCGGCTGGAAGGTGCACCGCGAGGATTTCCTGCTGGAGAACCCCACGCTATCTACCCTGAAACTCCGTGCCAGCTACGGCCTGACGGGCAACCAGGCCATTGGCCCTTACTCTTCCCTCTCGATTTACCGCGTACAGGCTCCAACGGTTGTTGGTGGGCCCTTCGCGGTGGACCTCGCCCGGGAAGCCAACCCGGACCTGAAGTGGGAAACTTCCTACCAGACCAATATTGGTGTTGACTTCGGCTTCTTCGAGGACCGCATCACCCTGAGTGCCGATTACTACAACATCGATACTGAGGATCTGCTGGCCGTGGACCGCGCCTCCAACTTCTACCTCGGTACTTCCGATCTGGATGTACTGCGAAATGTAGGATCAATCAATAACCGCGGCCTTGAATTCTCTCTGAACTCCACCAACATCAACCGGAACGACTTCCGGTGGACGTCGAACTTCAACATTGCGCGTAACCGCAACGAGATTGTGGAACTGTCCGGCGGAACGGAGATCCTGGGTAGCGGCGCGCCCGGCTACTTCGCCGGTGGCAATACCTACATCCTCCGTGAAGGGGAAGCACTGGGTCTTTTCTGGGGTCTGAACTACCAGGGTGTGTACCAGGGTGGTGCGCTACCTACCGGCACTGCAGTGCAGGATGTTTCCCTGGACGATATGGGCAACCCCATCCCCGGTGAGCCCCTCTTCGCCGACGTGGCGGATGAGGAAGGTAACTTCGACGGTACCATCACGGATGACGACCGCCAGATCATTGGTGACCCGAACCCGGACTTCACCTTTGGCTTTACGAACACCCTGACTTACAAAGCCTTTGACCTGAATATCTTCTTTCAGGGTGCCGTAGGTGGGGATATCTATAACCTCACGGCGGTGCAGCTTTTCAATGGTGACAGTAATGGTTTGACGGATGTACTTAATTCCTGGACGCCCGAAAACCCGAATACGGATATTCCTCGGGCTACGATTCGTGGGCGGGAGCGTTCTTCCCGTTTTGTGGAGGACGGTAGCTACGTCCGCCTGAAGAACGTAGCCCTGGGCTACACCTTGCCCTCCAGCGTATTCAATAATATTGGGTTTGGTTCCTCCGCCCGCCTGTCCGTCAGTGCGCAGAACTTGTTGACATTCACCGACTATTCTGGTCTTGACCCCGAGGTAAGCTACTTCGGAAGCGGCGGAGAAAGCAGTGGAGACGACAATGTGATTCAAGGACACGACTTTGGCAATTACCCTAACCTTCGGTCCATCACCTTCTCCCTTAATTTGAGGTTCTAATAATGTGTTGCCGCTCAACCGGGCGGTGCGGCCAATTGCCCACTGCCCGGTAGAGCATCACCGTCATGCACAACACAAAATGAAATTAAAATGAAAGCATATCATTATCTACTTGCATTAGTACTCGGTCTTTCCTTTACGGGATGTTCGGACCTGGAGGAAAATGCCATCAGCCAACTGGAGCCGAGTGAGCGCGTAGTTGACCGGGCTACGGTTGAGACTACCATTGCCGGTGCCTACAGCAACCTGGCGGCGCGGGCTTTTCTTTCCCGTGGCCTCGGCCTTACCGTTATGCTCCGTTCGGACATGGTGGCCATCGGCAACCCAACAACGGCGGCCGAGCGGATCGAGCACGATCTATTTACGGTCTCTGCGACCAACCCACTCATCCTGAACCCTTCCCGGCCCGAGCGGAGTTTCTGGCCCCGGCTTTACCAAATCGTTCGTGGAGCTAACGAAACCCTCCGCGAAGTCGAAGCGCTGGAAGAGCAGGCGCCCGGTGTGAAGGAGGAAATTGCGGCCCGCGCCCGCTTCATCCGTGGTTACTCGTACTACCACCTGGTGCGCCTCTTCGGTGACGTACCCTACCTCGACGAGACCACGACGACCATCGTAGCCTCCGAAATGGGAAGAACGTCCGCTGAAGTAGTTTACGAGAACATCATTGCGGATTTCGAATACGCCAAAGAGTGGCTACCGAATACGCGCGATGACCGTGCACTGCCGGGTAAGGCTGCTGCAAGTGCCTTCCTGGCTTCCGTTTACCTCACCCGTGAGGAATGGCAAATGGCCTACGACGAGGCAACTGACATTATCAACAAGGCGGGTACGTATGATCTGGCCCTCGAGCCTGACTTTGCGAATCTTTACGATGCGGCACTGACCAACTTCAGTAAGGAGCCCATCTTCGTGATTGATTTTGTCGGTACCAACATCAACGATGAGTCACGTGACTACCTGGCGGCCTTTACGGGCTTCTACGGTCAGGCTACGTACTACCCATCGGGCGGATGGTCCGTGATGGTACCTTCTCTGGCGGTATACAACACCTGGGATGACGATGACTACCGCAAGGAGGTATCCCTGGACGACGAGGCCGTGGACAACCGCGGTAATGTGATCCCCTTCACCATGTTCTCCAGCCTGGATGGCCGTAACGCCAACCGCCCCCACATCTCCAAGTACACGTCTATGGCCGGTTCTCTGCCCCAGGCGAATACGAGTGGCCGGGATTCTGAATCCAACTACCAGCTGATGCGTTTCGCCGAGGTTTACCTCATTGCCGCCGAAGCCGCCGCTGAGCTTGGCCGGACTGCCGACGCTGACCGCTTCGTCAATATCGTCCGCGAACGGGCGCGTAATGGCGACGGATCCGGTGCCCCGAGTGCTTCCCCCGCCAACATCTCCGGTGCTACCGTTGAGGACGTACTGGAAGAAAGAAGACTGGAGTTGGCCTTTGAGCACAAGCGCTGGTACGATATCGTACGCAGAAGACTTGGTGGTGAGGCCTTTGGCCCTAATGGACTGGAGTCCGAGCTCCCAGCAAAGAGTTTTGACCCATCCCGTGATTACCTGTTGCCGATCCCTCCGATTGAGTTGAGCAATAACCCGGCCTTGACTCAGAACCCGGGCTATTAGTCAGCTACGTATTGGTAACAAAAAGGAGCCTTCCGTCCTCGTGACGGAAGGCTCCCTTCCCAAAAACTATCAACTATGTTCTCTTTTCCTACCTCTTTCGGTGGTGCGTGTATTTCCTACCGCTGCTATGTGTCAAGTGCTGGCACCGCGGTATTGCTAGCTGCTTTTACGCTGTTCAGTACCTACGCAACGGCGCAGGACCTGGATCCCACCTTGCCCCCCAGTGGTAATTTCGATCTGTCGTACTGGAAATTGACCCGCCCCAACCAGGTGGAATTGGACGAGGACGCCCTTACGAGTGGAACGACCATTCCAGGGGAATTTTACACCGACCCCGTTACCGGCGCCATGGTTTTCTGGTGCCCGAATAATGGCCGTACTGGTGGTAGCACCTACCCACGTAACGAACTCCGAGAAATGATGCGCCGGGGCGATTCCAGCATTGGTACAAAGGGAATTAATAAGAACAACTGGGTCTTCTCTTCCTCCACGCGGGCCAACCAGGAAGCTGCTGGTGGAGTAGACGGTGTGCTACGCGCCACCGTTGCCGTGGACCACGTTTCCGAAACCTCCGACGCCAGCTTCAAGATTGGCCGGACGATCGTGGGCCAGATTCACGCCTCCGACGATGAACCCTGCCGCCTCTACTACCGGAAACTACCGAACAATACGCGCGGCTCCATCTACTTCGCGCACGAACCCACGACCGGCCCCGAGCAGTGGTATGAGATGATCGGTTCCCGCTCGGACGGCATTGCGGACCCTGCGGACGGCATAGCCCTCGGTGAAAAATTCAGTTACGAAATCAAAGTTGTTGGCAATGCACTTACCGTCACGATCTCCCGGGAGGGTAAGCCCGACGTGGTGACGGAAGTCGACATGACCGACAGTGGTTTTGCCGACGACTGGATGTACTTCAAGGCGGGTAACTACAACCAAAATAATGCGGGTGATGCGGGTGAATACGCTCAGGTATCCATATTTGCCCTCGACGTTACGCACAGCGCACCAACGCCCCCCGCGGAATACACCGCACCGTCGGACATCCCCCGCTTTCAGCCCTTCCTGGCGGAGTGTAAGATCCAGGCGCCCACCAGCGCAACGCTCCGCGATCGGGACGCCTTGAACCAAGGGTACAGCCACCCAACCTGGTTCAACGTAGTGGACGGGGACAAAATCCGCTTCAACCAAACCGGTGACAGCAAACGAACCGAACTGCGCGACCTCGAGAATTGGGACCTCACCCAGGAAGACCGTTCCCTCCACGGCCGGATTGATATCGTAGAAATGACCTGCGATCAGGTCACCGTCATGCAGATCCACGACGACGCCAATGCGGGCTCCGGACCCAACAAGCCATTGCTGCGGATCTACAAGCACAATGGCCGCTCGCCCACCAATCATATTTGGGCGGCGGTGAAAACTAACGAAGGTGGCGTGGCGACCACCCACATCGACCTCGGCGAGGACCCCGGTGGCTACTTCAACTGCGACATTCGCCTGGTGGATGGCCGGATGATCATCGACTTTGAGGGCGAGGAGAAATACAATGAAGATGTATCCTTTTGGACCTGGCCCAGTTACTGGAAAGCTGGTGTCTACCTGCAGGACGAAGGCACCGCGACCGCTCACTTCGACCAACTTTTTGAAGAGGACGGTAGTGTGCAGAACTTCTTCCCCTCCGTAAGCCTCACCTCGCCCACGGCGGGGACCAACTTCACCCCGGGTAGCGACATCACCATCACGGTGGACGCGGATGACTCCGACGGTAACGTGGCGCTGGTAGAATTCTTCGAAGGAGGCAACAACAAAATTGGCGAGGATGATTCCGCGCCCTACGAATTTACTTGGACGGGCGTCCCCGAAGGTGACTACACCCTGACGGCGCGGGCTACGGACAATGAAGGTGGCTCCCGTACTTCTCTGAGTACTATGATCACCGTACAAATGCCCATTGCCATCACCGGTATCGATTTGGTCGACCCAGGCCCGGTAGCGGTTGGAGCTAGCAAACAGCTCTCGGCCAACATCATACCCGCCGATGCAACGAACCAGAATTTGACTTACACCTCCTCCGACGAGAACATCGCTACGGTTGATGCCACCGGCCTCGTGACCGGCGTTGCGGAAGGTGAAGTGACCATCACCGTTACAACCGAGGACGGAGGATTTAGCGACGCTATTTCTCTCAAAGTGCTGAACCCCAATTCCGTCGTCAACTGGGCGCTCTCCAAACCGGTAGTAGGAACGGGTACTGCGGATGGGGCAAACGTTGTCAGCAACCTGGTAGATGATGATACGGATACCCGCTGGTCCGTCCAGCCCTTCCCGCAAACGGCGACGGTTAACCTGGAACGGGTGATTGCGATCTCCGCCACGGAAGTCACCTGCTACCAAAACCGCGCTTACCAGTACACCATCGAAGCGGCCATGGACGAGAATGGCCCCTACACAACTATTGTCGACCGCAGCACCAATGCTGACCAGGGCACGGCGGACGACCCCATTCGTGACGTGGTGGACGGTTTCCCCGCTCGCTACGTACGCATCACGGTTACGGGTGCAAACGTGTACACTGGCCCGTGGGTCAGCCTCACTGAACTGCGCGTATTTGGCGAGCCGGTGACGAGTGTAACCAATCCGACCGGTACGCCGGTTGCTCTCTCCCCGAATCCAGCAGATACGCAGGTGAATTTTACTGGCGCGGAAGATTACCAATCGGTATCGGTCTTCGACCAGACGGGGCGATTGGTCCTAGAGCAGCAGATTGGTACCTCTACTTCGCTGGACGTTCGTGCGTTGCGGAGTGGGGTTTACCTGGTCCGGTTTGAGGGGGCGGGGACTGCTTTTATTACGAAGTTGGTTAAGCGGTAGGGGAACGTCATTGGGGGCGGGTGTCCAGCGAGAACGAACGATTAAAAACGAAAACTAGGGCGTTCCGCACGTCCGCATTGAACGAAAACGAGGGTCTCCCGCACGTCCTGCGGACGTATTGGTCGAACCCTCGCTACAATAGACGCCCCGCTGGGGCTAGGTGAATGGTAGCCCCAGCGGGGCGTCTACCGTAGCGAGGGGATGTTTCCCCTCATTTCGTTACCACCCTAGTTTTCGTTATCCCCTCGTTTTAGTCATCCCCATTGATTCTTGTTCCTAACCCTCGCACCTGCGGCAGCGCCTCTTCATCCGCTGAAGTAGGCGCTGCCGCAGGTGCTGGCAAATTGGGGTGAAACGGGATAATGCCGTTGGCGGAGGGTCAGCCCCAACAGAATTTGAAGACCTACGTTCGTATATTACAACGTACAATTCTCGAACCATGACCGCGATCGCCCACCCGCAACTGGACTTGCTTGCTAACCTCCACTTCATTACGTTGGAGCGCTACCACGCCATGATCGAGGCGGGCATTCTGGGGGAAGACGACCCGGTGGAGTTGCTGGCGGGTAAAATCGTAGATATGAGCCCTATTGGCCGCTTTCACGCAGTGTGCGTAAGAAACCTTGCTACCTATTTTGTGCCACTACTTAAGGATGCATACATCTGTAGCCAGGAGCAACCCATCACCATTCCCAGTGGCTCGGAACCAGAACCGGACTACGTGATTGCCACCCGCCACGACCACCAATACCTCGACCACCACCCCTACCCCGAAGATATCCACTTACTCATCGAAGTGGCCGACAAAACGCTGGCGCGTGACCGGGGGAGCAAACTCAACATCTACGCGGCGGCGGGCATCCCTGAATACTGGATCTTTAACCTCATCGAGCGGCAATTGGAGATTTATACTGAGCCGGATATGGAAAAGGGTGTCTATGCTGCTGAACGAGTGTTAACGCATGCGGAGGTGCTGGAGGGGCATGCGTTGGCGGGGACGGTTGGGGTTGGGGGGTTGTTGCCTTGAGTGGTTGGGCAACGAAAACAAGGGCTTCCCGCACGTTCATAACAAACGAAAACGAGGGCCTCCCACACGTCCTGCGGACGATTGGTCGAACCCTCGCTACAATAGACACCCCGCTGGGGCTAGTCCCGGAGGGGCGTTTATCGTAGCGAGGGAATGCTTCCCCTCGTTTTCGTTAATCCCCTCATTTTCATTCCCTTTATTTCCATTTCCCCGTTTTCGTCCCCTCATATCTTCTCGATCCCAAAAACCCCGCACCCGCGGCAGCGCCAAAAAACCGCCAAGCCCTACTCCCTAACCACCAGCAAAACCCAATCCATCTCCACCTCGGACGTAGGTTGTGGTAATCTCAGCAGACCACCCGTGGCCACCAGCGGTTCATCCTGCAGCGCATACTTTCCCGTCCGTGGGTTGAGTAGCCAGGTGCGGTAGGGGCCATCCGCCGTGGTGAGGGTGTTAGTGGATTTGTTGCCGCGCTTTAGGTAGATGAGGTACGTGGCGTCGGGTTGGGCCAGGACCCAGTCGTTTGGGTCGGTGGTGAGGTCGTTGGCGGGCACCATTTGAGGGAGGTCCGGGCGGTGGTCTTCGATGAAGGTGAGGAGGTGACGGCACTGGTCCCAGAACAGGTCGCGGCTGCGGAAATCCTGGAGGGTGAGGTCGGAGTGGGCGTGTTTGTACCCGAAGTACCATTCGGTGCCCCAGGCGCCGGCCAGGAGGCTGGCCCAGAGTGCGTTCTGCCGGGCGTCATTGTGGGCCTTGCCGGTGTTGTCAGCGTCGGGGACGAGGCTGTGCTGGGCATCTCCGGGCTCGTCGACGGCGATGGCCCAGGGCTTGACGTACATCCGCCGCTCCCGCGTAAGACCGTGCCAGTAACGGACCTCATCGTACACGCGGCTGAAGTCTGGCTGATCGGTCTGGAGGGAGAGGCCGGTGTAGTGGCTCTCCGGCGTGAGGAGGTCGTAAAAAGGCTGGCCATTGTGGATCACGACGTGGTGGCGATACGGGTCGTGCTCGTAAAAGTAGCGGGCCATGGCCAGGCGTTGGGTAGTGGTCTGGACGGGCGTTTCCTCCTTGCCTCGCCACTTGCCATTCTCTTCGCCGATGTTCCAATTCAGAGCGGGGTGGTGGCCGAAGCGGGCCATCAATTCGCGGTAGTACAATTTACGCTGGGGGCCAAGGTCGCCGCCGTCGAGCAGGCCCTGATTTTCGACCTCACTCATCTTGAAGTGGAGGAACATCCCCTTATCCGTGCCGTGCTGGAAAACGACGTTCCACTGGTCCATTTTGCTGACGTCGATACGCTCGTAATTGTCGTAGCTGATGTAGGGGAAAACGTTGCGGTCGTCGCCCGCGATGTTGAGCGTCAGGAAGCTGAAGTTGTTAAGGCCCTCGCTGGCGAGGTAGTTGATGGCCCCGATGAGGCCCTTCCCCCGGCCGCCGGCCCAGGTGGGGTCGCCTGCTCGCCAGTCAGCCTCGTGGGCCGCCCAGGTTTTGATGAGATCATCCTTCTGGCCATCGTCGTGAAAGGTGCCGTCGAAATCGGCGTAGCTCAATAGATTCTCTGGAGCATCGACGCCAACCTTATAGAAGTATTCACCCGTTTCGGCCCAGACGGGATACTGGCGGTGGTGAAAGAGGAGCCGCCCGCGACGGCCGGGGTGATCCGCCGGTCGGTTGTCCGGGCCAATGGCAAACGTGCCGACCAGGCCATCAGCTATGGGGACGGGTTCTCCGGCCTGGGGGTTATCTGACACGGCTACGTTTCCTCCCCGGCGAAAACTGACCTTGTAGCTCCAGTCTCCCTCATGATCGGGGGCGAAGCGGCAGCGCCAGACCTTGCCACTGGTAGCCCCGGTATTGCCCGCATCACCGTCAGCAGCAAAAAATCCGGGGACGCGGTACGCCACCGAATCGTGGCGGAAAGTGACGTCCATACGATAATGCAAAAAAGGATTGTAACGATCGTCCTCGGACGTCTGCGGACCAATGACATCGAGTGTCAATAAATGGTGCTTCCGTAGCTCGCCGGACAGCGTCGCCTGGGCGGAGAGCAAAAGGGGAAATAGTAAGCAGAGACAGAAGATTACGTAGCGGGGTAAGGTGGGGAAGATTTTCGTGGCCGAATGATTCTTGAGCATGGTTACGTAATTGTGCTGCCGGTTGGTGGTGAAGGGTAATATCTGAATAATTATGCGTTATCATTGGACGCACGCAGGAGCTCAAGCCTTGCTGCGCGCGGTTTGAACTCCTGCGTTACGATGACTTAGATGGAAGTAAGAAATAAATCAACTAGTAATTTCTCCAGGTCCTCGTAGCGTCCGACGGAGGAGGTCCTGCGAGCGTCCGGCTGTGTACTTGACCGCACGGTCGCAGGAAGATTCTATTTCCGCTGCGCTACAATAATATCGACGCTACGAGGAGCTATGGGTAGCGGGGGGATTAAAAAGCTACGATAATACAGACCCTCGTGGCGTCCGACGAAGGAGGTCCAGCGAGCATCCGCGTGGCGCGATACCAACCAAAACTCTGCTATCTAAACCCAAACCAATCCAGCCCCACACCCCCTTTGTCACCACCTACAACCGTCAGGTATAAATCGTGTACCCCGTTAATCGGAGATACGGCGGTGGAAACAGCCCGGAACGCATCCGCTCCGCCCGTTGCCGGCACGAGGATCTCTCCCAGTTTTTCTCCATCAATGCCATCGATTCTTACTTCAATGCGGGTGCCGACTTCGGTCGAGGAGAGGCACGCCGTAGACTCGGTCACCCCTTTCGAGAAATCTACGTTGGCGTAGCGTAGCCAGTCGCCCGCTTGGAGGTTGGCTACCTGAAAGCCTGCACCGGGCGCATCTTGCTTGGTGGCGCTGGTCGCCGTCGGTATTTCGTAGTACCATTCTGCTTCGATTCGGTCCCAGCCGGCATCGTATCGCCCGACGCCGTTGGCGAAGTGGGCATCGAGGAAACCGGTGTCCGTTACCAGGCGGCCGTCGTTGGTGAAGTGGGCGTAACTGATGATGGTCTCCCGGTACTTTTTACCCTGCTGCAGATAATAGCACCACACGTGGTAAAACTGGCCTTTCCACCAGAAAAAACTCCCGTGGGCGTACTGGTTGAGGTGGTGGCCAATCCCCACTGGCCCACGGCCTACGTACGGGCCGTATACGTTATCGGAAGTAGCGTAATCCCGCCCCCAACTCAGGTAGTAGGTGTCTTGATATTTAAATAAATAGCTTTTATCCATCCACTCCGGTGCCTGCGCCCATTCCTCGCCCGTGATGGTCAGCGGCCGCGGAGTCTCGGCCAGGGAGGTCATGTTTTCATTTAATCGGGCGATGCGGAAGCTCACCTCTTTATCTCCGTATAATAGATAGGGGGTGTTCCCGGCGTCGTCATCAATAAAAGCCGTCGGGTCGTGGCGGGGCGCTACGAGTGGTTGGCCGAGGACATCCCGAAACGGTCCGGCCGGGGTTGGGCCCGTCATTACACCCACGCTGCGTTTCTGGTCGGAGAAATAAAAATAATGTTGCCCGTTCCGCTCGGCGGCATCCGAAGCCCAGCAATCCGTGGCTCCCGCGCCCATATAATTATCGGCGGGGCTGATGGTGCCTACGTGCTGCCAATTAACGAGGTCCGTCGTGGCGAATACTCGCCAATCTTTCATCACCCAGGTCGCGTCCTCGGGCGTATCGTCGTGGCCGGTATACAGGAATAAAGTATCATTAAAAACCCGCGCGTGGGGGTCCGACATCCCGATGTCCTTAATGAGTGGGTTTTGCCCTTGCAGGAGAAATGGAAAGAAGAGAAACAGGTAGGCGTATTTCATTCGGGAGGGGTTGTGATTTAGCGTTGGGGTAGCGGATAGGTGTAGCGAATTACGTACTCTCCCGACGGCAATAAGGTCGCTCCCTTTTCCCGTAGAGAACGGGTTACTGCACTGCCATCACCCATAGTGGCTACGCTCAGGTCCTGCGCTCCGCCACCCGGTAAGATCACCGTAGCCTGGGCGTTCGCAGGGACAACTACCCGGTAGGTGAAGCGCCCGTCCGTAAGGTTCCATTCGGAGGTCGCCGGTCCGTAGGGAGTATCCATTTTCGCCGTCGCGCTGGTGAGGCCGCCGCCGGGGTGGGGGTCCAGGAAGAAATGGCGGTAGCCGGGCTGCGCCGGGTCCGTCCGCAGGCCCGCTACGTGGGTATACAACCACTCACCGATGGCTCCGTACGCGTAGTGATTGAAGCTGTTCATCCCTTCAATGATCGTTCCGTCGGGTTGCTGGGTATCCCAACGTTCCCAGATGGTAGTGGCGCCCTGGGTAACGGGGTAGAGCCACGACGGATATTCCTTCCGGTTGAGCAATTGGAAAGCCAGGTCATCCCGATCAATCCTGGACAGGCTGGAACACAACAGCGGCGTACCCACGAAACCGGTGGTGAGGTGGCCGAAGCGCTCCACGTCCGCCGCAAAGTAATCGGCAGTGGCCTCCAGCATATCCTCTGGAACCAAGCCAAAGGTGATCGCTAGTGCGTAGGCCGTTTGGGTGTGGGAGACCAGGCGTCCGCTTCGAGTAAAGTATTCCCGCTGAAAGGCCGCTTTGATAGCCTCGGCGAGTTGGCCGTAATGGGTGGCCTCCTCGGTTTTTCCCACCAGGGTGGCAATTTCGGCCAGTTTAATCGTTGAATAGTAATAATAAGCGGTGGCGATCAGGTCCTTTTCCGTCACCGATCCGGCGTAGTCCGGTTTGTCGGAGTGGTAGGCAAGCCAATCGCCCCAGTGCCAGTCCTTAGCGTTATTCCACAGGTGGTCGTCGCCGGCGCGGCCGTGCATGAATTCGACCCACCCCTTCATGCTGGGGTATTGCTGTTCGAGAATACGCTGGTCCCCGTAGCTCTGGTAGACCGTCCACGGCACCACGATGGCAGCGTCGCCCCAGGCGGTGGCGCCGCCTTTGCCGTCGTACATATCGGGTACGATGTGGGTAACCTTTCCGTTTTCGTGCTGGTCCGCCGCCAGATCTTTTAGCCATTTGGTGTAAAATGCGCTCACGTCAAAGTTATACGCCGCCGTCATACTGAATACCTGGGCGTCGCCCGTCCAGCCCACCCGTTCGTCGCGTTGGGGGCAGTCTGTAGGGATATCCAAAAAATTATCTTTTTGGCCCCACTGGATATTGCTTTGCAACTGATTAATGAGGGAGTCGGAACAGGAGAATGAACCGGTAGGCGTCATGTCGGAGTGAATCACAACACCGGTCAGTTCATCTACAGTTGGCGCATAACCAATCACCTGAATGAAGCGAAACCCGTGGAAGGTGAAGCGGGGCTCAAAGATTTCCTCCCCGCTTCCCTTAAGCACGTAAACATCTGTTGCTTCCGCGGTGCGGAGGTTGGTGGTGTAGAAATTACCCTCCTTATCCAGCACTTCCGCAAATTTGAGGACGACGGAATCGCCGGCGTTTCCCCGAACTTTGATGCGGGCGCGGCCTACGATGTTCTGCCCCAGATCGTACACCCTTTCTCCATTGGGAGTGATGATGACCTCCCGTGGTGTGATTTCATCAATAGCCCTTACGGGGACGCTATTTGAGGCCACCAACTGTGTTTTGGGGATGTCGGGTGTCGCCACCTGAGGCCAAGTTCTATCATCGTAGCCGGGTAGTTTCCAACCCGTCGGCTCATTACGCGCGTCGTAGCGCTCCCCGTTGTAAATGTCCGTGCTGCGGAAGGCACCCGTCGTGGCCCGCCAGCTGCCGTCGGTATTGACGGTTGCTACCGATCCGTCGGAGTAGGTGATGACCAATTGCGCTAAAAAGGCCAGTTTATTCCCGTAATAGTTGCGTTTACCTTTCCAACCCAGGTAGCCACGGAACCAGCCATCAGCTACGTTAACGGCCAGGGTATTATGCTTCTGTAGCATTTCGGTCACGTCGTAGGCCTGGTACTGCAATCTTTTTTTATAGCTGGTAAATCCGGGGGTAAATAACTGATCGCCTACTTTTTGGCCGTTTAAATAACATTCGTAAATACCGTGCGCCGTTGCGTATAGCCGGGCGGATTTAATATTTTTATTCGTATCAAAATCCTTCCGGTAATAGTGGGCGGGGAGGGATGTCTCCGAGTCGGGTTCATTCGCCAGGCTGATCCATTGTGCGCTCCAGTCGCCCGTATTCACCAGTCCGGTTTCCCAGTAGGCCGGTGCGCTCCACGCAGAGGTTTCCCCGTTCTGGTTCCAGATCCTTACCTGCCAATAACGCCGCTCACCACTTTTCAGCGCGGGGCCTCCGTATTCAATTTGGGTGGATTGGCTACTCAAAACTTTACCGGTCGCCCAGGTATGTTTTTTATTTTTTGAGAGTTCCCGTTCCGTGGCGGCCATCCGTATTTCGTAGGCCGTTTGCCTGGCGCCGGGGCTGCCATCCTGCATCCACCAGCTGAAACGTGGCCGCTGCACGTCGATCCCGATCGGGTTGTCGAGGTATTCACAACGTAACCGTTCCACCGCGGGCTGGGCGGAGAGGTAGGTGCCCAGCAAAAGGGCAATTAACAAGTGTAGAATACGCATGATCTCTGGTAAGTACTTAAATAATAAGGGCGCTGCCGCAGGTGCAAGGTAATGGACCAAGATAACGGGATCACGGCGTAAGGAGTGGGAGACATTTTGCCGAGAGGCAGAACGATATGATCAAAGGACAGTCCTTAGCAGGTTCACCAATAAGCCCAATATCGACAGCCCTAACGTAAGTCGTTGAAATAAGCGACCGGCTCAACCTCGGTCGTTATCCTTTCTATACCTGAAACGGAGTTTTTTGGGAAAATTAGCGCGACGTTATTTTTGTGTCTACCTAGCCAGAAAATTTAAGCATCCTGATTTGATCGGGACGGTTCAATTTTCTAACGACGGTAGACGCGAAAAGAACAAGCGATAAATTCCCAAACCACTTTGATTCAGGTATAACCTTGCCCACTTCCACCGCACCCGCGGCAGCGCCCTGAACTGCATTATTTTGGTAATCCAGCGGACTACGGGCGCACCGTTAGATAGATAGAGGCGCTAAATGGACTGAGATGGGATGCAAGCGAACTGTTAGGTGCCCGATAAACCGTAACTTTGGAGGCCTTTTAGTAAGCCTACTCTTTTTATCTACACGTCTCTCAACATGCGATTATTCTCTACCCTGAGCCTGGTGCTCTGTGCATTCACTATCCTGACGGGGCAAGCGAACCCTCTCTTCGTTTTCGAAAATCCGACGGCGGGTGCGACGGGCGAAGACCTCACCGCCACCGTTCAATTGGTTGCCGCCGCGGGCGAGGTCGACTACGCGAAACAGTACCACCTGCCGGTAGCGGGAGGAAAAGGAGTGGACGTGACCTTCGAGGAACAGCGTTCGATCCACCCCTTTAGGGGCGTACGGATCTTCCACGGCAGCTCCGGCGACCCCCGCTTTGCCCACCTGCCGCACTACCGCGACGTGATCCTCGTACTGAACGAGCCGGCGGGTACGCTTTACCTGACCTACAGTACGCCGACGGGCGAAGTGGCCGTGAGCTACCATGCAGGGAAGTACCGCTACGAGCAGCGGCCCCACCGCGGCAGCCCCGATAAACACGGACACGTGGCGTTCGCTGAAAAAGCACTGGCGTTGCAGGATAACATCAGCCCCTACTGCCAGGAACAAGACGCAAACGGGCGCCTGATCATGGACGTGCTGTTTACCTTCAGTATCGAAGCCACCACCCGGCAGGAAGATATTCTGGGCTTCACCGTGGCGATGGCCGAAACGGTGAACGTCGCCTACGCCAATAGCCTGATCGATAACACCCGCATCCGCGCGGTGAACGTCGCCGTGCGCGATAACCATACAGGGGTGGATTCGCCCGCGCTCGGCACGAACCCGATTACCTACGCTACGGATATGGCCGAAGTCGCGGCGGATATGATCGCCGATTTCCAGGCGGGAAAGGACGGGGCGAATAACAATTTCGGTGGCTGGGCTTCTACGGGCGGCTTCTCGTCGATCTCCTACATCAGTAGCAGTACGATCTTCCGCCACGAGTACGGACACAACATGGGCAGCTCCCACTGTAGCGGGAATTCGATCCGGCCCTACGCCGCCGGTTTTGATAACGGAACGGAAAGAACCATCATGTGTGGCAACGACGTGCCCTATTTCTCCAACCCGGATATTGACCTGGGCAACGGCCCCCTCGGAGACCCGGCTACGGCCGATAATGCCCGCCTCACGCGGGAGTTCGCCAGCGCAAAGGCTAACCGCGCCCGCCACATCGTACCCTACGACGCTGGAGACGGTGGCGATTGTGGTACGCCCGCCCTGGCGGAGGAGTACTACCTGCTGCAGAACGTAGCGACCGGCAAGTACCTCGGCCCCACCCGTTTTGGTGCGGCGGGCAATCCCCTGATTCTGGTGGATGTGGCCGATGAGATCCAGTACGTCTGGGAAGTCCACCACACCGGCGACGGCTCGGCGATGATCCAAAACGCAAATACTAAACGAACCGTCGAGGCCGACGGCAGCAACCGTGGTACGGAACTGGCCCTGGCCGCCACGACCGCGGACCTGGAGCAACGCCTCAACATTACGGCCACGGCAAACGGGACCTACGTAATCAACTTTATCAGCAACGACCTGATCCTCCGGCCCGCCACGGCCAACGCCGCCGATGAAGATCCTCTCTTACAGGATACCCTGACGGGAACGGACCTCGATGAGTGGCAATTCGTCACCCCACCGGCGGGCCTCGCACCAACGGACGACGTGGTTAGCCTCGATCTGCAAGCTACGGACGCTACCTGTGTGGGGGGCAGCTCCGGCTCCGTCACCCTCAACGTAACGGGCGGTAGCGGCAGTTATACCTACGAATGGGAAACCGGCGAAACCACCGCTACGCTGACCGACGTGGCGCCGGGGGAATACCGCGTCACCGTCACCGGTAGCCCCAGCTCCAAGCAGTACGCCGCCGTAGCCCAGGTGATGACGAAAGATCCGCTCATCATCAATGGGTTCACCCAGTCTACCGTACCCGGCACGAAGGGTGGTATCACCGTAACGGCCGTAACGAACGCTAATGGCAACCTTAGCTACGCCTGGAGCGATGGGGGCACGGGCGCCGTCCGTACTGGGTTGGATGCCGGCGATTACACCGTTACGGTGACGGACGCCGACGGCTGTACGGACGAACGGATCTTCCGGGTTTCGCGGTCCATCGACGAGACCCAGCTCTATCTCATCGAGGATACCCAAACCGGGGAATACATTGGTCTTTCCGACGTAGCTAACCCCCGGCGGCTGCTGCGGCAGGGCAATTGCCCCTCCGATAAGTTTGGCCACACTTTCGAATACCGGGGTGAATTTACCGGAACCTGGATCATCAGGAACCCGAGCAACAATAGCGTGTACGACGTGGACGCCGACGGGAATCTCTACTCCTGGTTCCTGGCGGGGAATGGTCTGCAGTACTTCTTTTCGGAATTTCCAGATAGCGATAAGGATGACCTCGTCACGTTCTGCAATGGGGGCGGCTGCGTAACTGTCGCGCCGGAAACGGACGGGCTCTCCGCCCTGTCGCTCCAGGATCAGGGTGCTGGCTTACAGGTACTTCGTTTGATTCCGGTTGACGACTGCGGTGGCTCGGCGGGAGACGCTTGCAACGATGGAAATAACTCCACTGACGACGATATCATTAGTCTCCTCTGCAACTGCTGTGGCGAAGAGAACGACTGCTTCGACGTAGCCGGCGCCGCACCCAATGGCGATGGCGACCTGGACGGCGACGGCGTTTGCGTTACCGACGACTGCGATGATAACGATGCGACCTACTACGTCGGCGCTTTGTGCGACGACGGGGAAACTTCCAACTACGGTGATGCTTACGGTGACGACTGCCTCTGCGCCGGCCGGCCGGAAGTGTGTTCTGAAACGGGGGATGATCTCCCGGTCGTGTCCTTCGAGGGAACGGCCATAGCCTCCTCGACCCTGTCCACTGGTGGACCCGCCAGTGTACTGACGGACGGCATCATCGACGGTGCTTTCAGCAACGGTAACGTCTGGCACAGTGATGCTTCCTACTCTTTCGTGGATATTGATCTGAATACGGACCAATCCATCCGGGAACTACGCGTGTACCCGCGAACGGATCCGGATCTCGCCCGACTGGCGCGCCTGTTTATTTTCATATCCGATTCTCCCTTTACCGGCCCCAGCGTCGAAGATTCTCGTGACCAATCAGTTTACGAGTACCAGATTCCGACCGACTATACGGGAAACGACCCGGTAGTCATTCAGCCTAACGTGATTGGCCGGTACGTCCGGATCAAGCAGGGTGAAGTTGGCCGCATCAATTTGACGGAGGTCGAAGTGCGCTCCTGCCCGCTGGATAAGTCTTTGCCCGTAACGCTGCTCGACTTTACGGGCACCACGCTGAGTAAAACGAACCAACTGGACTGGCGGGTGGCCGAAGAATCGGCTTTCTCCCACTACGTCGTGGAACGTTCTTCCGCCGACGGCCCTAGTTTCTGGAAGGCCATTGGCGAAGTGACCGGTACCAACGCTGGCTCGGCAGATTATCATTTCCTCGATGAATCACCGCTACCAACCGCCCTCTACCGCCTGCGGATGGAGGACCTGGACGGGACGTTTACCTACAGCCCCGTAGTCCACCTTCAGCGTTCTGCGGACGGCGGCTTCACCGTAGCGCCCGTGCCGGCGACGGCCTCCTTTACCCTGCGCGGTTTGGTACCCGAAAGCGGCCCAGTGACCATTTACTCTACTACGGGGCAGTTGGTAAAGACGCTACGCCCGGGTGCGGTCACTACGATTCGTGTTGACGTGCAGCAGTGGCCGGCTGGGGTTTATTTGGTGCGGGATGGACTTGGGGTGGTGCGTCGGGTTTTGGTGGAGTAGGGATGCTTAACCGTGATTAAATTCATCAGGTTCTCCAAGCGGCCGATGCAGGAGGTTCTTGGAGCGGCCGGGTTGAAAAGGGTATGCGACCGTGGCATTCCGTTCTTTAAGCAGCAGACTTAAACTCAATCCCAAACACCCTACCTTCACCCCCGTGAAGTCCCAAATCCCCAACGCCATCACGCTGCTCAACCTCTTTTCCGGGTGCGCGGCCATCATCAACATCCTCGACGGGCAGTTCACCGTGGCCTTCTGGTTCCTCTTCGCCGCCGGGCTATTCGACTTTGCGGACGGCCTCGTCGCCCGCCTCCTCAACGTAAGCAGTGAGCACGGGAAGGAACTGGATAGCCTGGCGGATATGGTGAGTTTCGGAGTGGTGCCGGCGATGATTTACTACGTATTCTTAGAGATTGGCCCACTTGGGGGAAGCCCCATGAGTTTTAATCTCAACTATGAGATGTATGGGCTAAACAGCTCCATGGTGGATTCAATCTCGTGGTCCTGGGTAGCTGCACCTGCGCTACTCGTAGCCTTATTTAGTTGCCTCCGTCTGGCCAAGTTCAACCTGGATACCCGGCAGACGGAAAACTTCATTGGAGTTGCCACACCTACGAGTACGCTTTACGCGGCTGGGCTGATGTTGATTTTCGTGCACAATCCATTCGGTTGGGGTCCTTACGTTCTGCATCCTCTGGTGCTTTACCCTTCCATCCTGGCCTTCTCTTACCTCTTAGTAAGTGAGCACCCGATGTTTTCTTTCAAGATCAAAGGCATGCAGTGGGCGGGCAACGAGACGCGAATTATCTTTGCGGCACTTTCGGTACTGCTGCTGGTGTTTCTGCGCACGGCGGCCTTTCCGTTCATCGTCGGCGTGTACCTGATCATCAACCTCGTCAGCCCGCCGAAAACCAGTTAGCCATGAAATTCTACGCCCACATCAACATCATGCCCAAGACGGAACTGCTCGACCCACAGGGAAAAGTAGTCGTCAAAAACCTACCCAACGTAGGCATTGAAGGCGTAGAGGACGTACGGATCGGCAAGCACGTCATGATCACCGTCGAGGCGGATACCGAGGATGCCGCTCACGACAAGGTGGACCGCGCGTGTAGCAAACTGTTGGCTAATCCGATCATGGAGGATTATGATTTTGTGCTTGAAGAAGCATAAGGACTTTAGATCTTAGAAATTAGATTTTAGACAGCCCGCGTCTAAAATCTAACTTCTAAGATCTAACGTCTGACCGAGAGAAAACCCTGTAGTTAAGTTTGGCGTTTTCAAAGCATGAAATCCCCCGAAAACTACAACCCCCTCACCCGCGAAGAAGAGCGCATCATCGTCCACAAAGGCACCGAGATGCCGTTTACGGGCGAGTACAACAACTTTAAGGTAGACGGTGTCTTCGTCTGCCGCCGTTGCGACGCGCCGCTGTACGACAGCAAGGACAAGTTCAGCTCCGGCTGCGGCTGGCCCAGCTTCGACGACGAAGTGCCGGGCGCCATCGAAAAGATCCGGGACGCTGACGGCCGCCGCGTCGAGATCCTCTGCAACAACTGCGGCGGGCACCTTGGCCACGTTTTTGAAGGGGAACGCTTTACCGAAAAGAATACCCGCCACTGCGTGAACTCCCTCAGCATCAAGTTCGTCGCCCGCGATAAGTGGAACGCCGAACACCCCGAAGGCTGAAGGGCAAACACCCATTTGCAGACCATTTACCTGGCGAGCGGCTGTTTTTGGGGAAGAGAATACTATCTCCGCCAGTTACCCGGCGTGGTGTCGACCCGGACCGGGTTTGCCGGCGGCCGCACCCCCAACCCGAGTTACCAGCAAGTCTGCACGAAAAAAACGGGCCACGCGGAGACCGTTGAGGTGGTCTTTGACCCGCGAAAGCTAAGTTTTAGAAGGTTATTGACGGAGTTTTTTACCCTTCACGATTTTACCGAGGATCGTCGGGGCAATGGTGGTCAGTACCGTTCGGCCATCTTTTACCTGGAGGGCGATCGACGGTCAATGATGCTTGCTCGGCTAGCATCCATGTTGGTCAATAAGTTGGAGGCTCACGGCTATAAGATTAAAACGGGAATCAACCGGATCAAGGCCTTTTACCCAGCCGAAAGTCGTCATCAACAGTACTGTGCGGCGCGGGGGCTTACCCCCAAAAGGCAGGATTCAGAAGCCATTAGAGAAATTTTAACGCGTTAAGGCGGCACTGCTTATTCGTAAAATTCAGTTCCTGGAAAGGTAAGATTATTCGGTCCCCACGATCTCTACCGGTACAAACGCCGGAAAAAGGGGCATTCGCCGTTGCATCCTCCGAACAACGCTGGATCAACCGAATGTCTGGCGGGACAGCAATTAGCTTACTCGTTGGTTAACAAAGACTTACGAATGAGCAAACCTTGATCGGGTGCGTTTAATGGACGTATCTTTGCCCTCCCTTTTTAGAAATCCCAAAGACCTCGGGCACCCAGCCCCACCAAATCACGCCGCCGGCAACCGCTCATTCACTGAGCCTCCCCGCCCTGACGGTAATTGTTTAACGAAACGAAATCATATGAGACAGCTCCTCGCGTGTCTAGCTTTTGTTTTCCTTTTTAGCCTTCCCAGCTCTCCCCTGGCCGCCCTGGATCTGTTTGATCCCGCCGCCAGTAACCCACAAACCCTTTCCCGACAGATTGATCGCCGCATTGAGCGCCTGGGCCTGCCGGTCGCCACGCCCGCTACGGATGCTCAGTTGCACCGGAAACTGCGCGACTACCTGGGCGGCCACCACCAGACCGAAAATATGCTCGGCCGCGCGGAGGCCTATTTCCCCATTTTTGAGGAGATCTTCTGTCAGTACGACATCCCCACGAGCCTGAAATACCTCGCCGTCGCCGAGTCCATGCTCAAGCCCCATGCCCAGTCCGGTGCGGATGCGGCCGGTCTCTGGCAGTTGATGCCCCAAACGGCCCGCGCCTACGGCCTCCGCGTTGATTACCTCATCGATGAGCGTCTGGATCTGCAGAAATCAACCGACGCCGCCGCGCGCCTTCTTCGCGATCTCCACGAGCAGTACGGCAACTGGCACCTCGCCATTGCGGCCTACAATGCGGGTACTACGCGCGTTTCCCGAGCGATTCGCCGCAGCGGCGGTTCTACGAATTATGACCGCGTCCGTCGTTACTTACCACGTGAAACGAGAAATTACGTTGGTGCCTACATCGCCGCGGCCTACACCCTCAACTACTACCACATCCACGGCCTAAGTGCGGCGGAGGCGACCGATGCCACCACGACGTTCAACATTCACCGCCGCACTTCCCTGCGCGAATTGGCTGGCCTTTCGGGTTGCGATTATCGTACGCTGCGGCGCCTGAACCCATCGCTTGTGCGCGGTATCGTACCCACTTCCACGGCGGGTTATGCATTGCGCTTACCACTGGCCCACGAGGAGCAGTTGCGCCACGCCATCTGGGGGGCCGGCAACCTCGTCGTCACCTATTCACTCGCCAATTTGCGCGAGGAGCGGGCGCTGGCGCAGGTGCAAGGTTTTTCGGCAAGTAACTGGCTATTAGGTGCCCACAACGTCCTGAACTTTGACGCCGACGAAGAGCGCACCCGGATTGCTGGGGAATGGAGTAGGGGTTGGCGAGAAATTGCTTAGGAGACTTTAGAAGTTGGATTTTAGACATTAGACACCGCCGGACCTCTGATCCCGGTAGGGATCACCGTGATAGCCGGGGATCAGACTGACCGAAGGTCAGGAAAGATCCCAGGCTTTTTGGCGAGAAATCGCTTAAGAGACTTTAGAGGTTGGATTTTAGATTTTAGACGGCACCGTCCAAAATCTAACTTCTAACGTCTAAAATCTAAAGTCCCTTAAGCGCTCGATCCAATTGCCGCTTATTATCCTTCTGCTTAATCGTAGCCCGTTTATCGTAGTTCTTCTTACCCTGAACGAGGACGATCTCTAGCTTGCAGATGCCCCGTTCGTTGAGGTACATCCGGTAGGGGACGATGGTAAACCCTTTCTCCTTGGTTTTCTTGAGCCACTTGTTGAGTTCCTGCCGTTTGAGGAGCAGTTTGCGGGGGCGCCGCTCTTCGTGATTGAACTGGTTCCCCTGCTTGTACTCACCGATAAAGATGGACCGGACAACCAACTGGTCGCCTTCAAATACGCAGTAGGCATCCCGCAGATTGACGAGTCCGCTGCGGATACTTTTGATCTCGGTACCGGTCAGGACGATGCCGGCTTCCATCAGTTCCAGGAAGTGGTACTCGTGCTTCGCTTTCCGATTTACGTATTCAATCTTCTTCTTGTCGGCCATGGGTGGTGGGGCTGGGGCGGTAAATTAAGGAACCGCTCCCGATCACTCCGGTAGCGGCCCGTTACGTAACGTCACCATTCGGGGCAAAGGTTCCGGATGGTTGCGGGAAGATCGACGAAGTTCTTTAGTACTCCTTCCAGGTCTTTAGCTGGATGCGGGCAACGGCTGCCCCATCGCCAATTTCGGTGGCGACTTCCCCGAAGGAAGGGCTCCGCCATTTGGAGGGTGGGGTGCGGGTAAATCCGTAGGGTTCCGTTGGCACGCCCAGGAAGTTGGTATCCAATTTTCCGTTGCCATTGAGGTCCTGGAAGGCAGCAAATACGTAGGTGCCAGCCGCGGGTAAATCCAGCGCAAGTTTGGTGGAGGGTTGGGTGAAGGGCTGCACGGTACCCGTCAGGGAGGCATCACTGGCAAAGTCCTCCGGCGTAGCAAATACCGCTACGTGAACTTTACCCGTAGCCTCACCCGTCGTCGTAACGATCAGATCGACGGACTGTGGGCCGGGTACGAGCAAGAGCAGGTGGAAGAGAAGTGCGAGCATAAAAAATGGGTTCGTCGTTTGTAGTAAACGACGAACCCGGTCTTTTGTGGTTGTTACAACCGTTAAGTCTGTCCTAAAAGCTGCCTGGAACTAAATAGCCCGTCAGTCGGCCTGATTTAGTGCAATGAGGGAGCCAGAAATTTAGACTGAAAATCTAGCAGTACCGATCGTAGGCCATCTGCAGATTCGCGGAAATGATCTCCGCGCTCCGGCCCTCAATGTGGTGGCGCTCCAGGAAGTGGACGAGTTTGCCATCCTTAAACAGGGCGATGGATGGGCTGCTTGGAGGGTAAGGCAGCAGGTGCTCCCGCGCGGTGGCGGTGGCTTCCTTATCCACGCCGGCGAATACGGTGTAGAGGTGGTCGGGCGCCTTTTCGTTCTGGACGGACATCTTCGCACCGGGGCGCGCCATGCCGGCCGCGCAGCCACAGACTGAATTAACGACGAGGAGGGCCGTGCCTTCCATATTACCGAGGGCTTCGTTTACTTCTTCGCTGGTGCTGAGGCTGGAGAAACCAAAGGCCGTCAGGTCCTTGGACATGGGGATCGTCAATTCACGTGGATACATGGGGGATATTTTAGTTTTGAGTTAGTAACGCTCATGCGTCCGGTCCCAAGACTAGGGAATGGCCGGATCGCAAGTAGCGCTCGTTGCCCATAAATTACAGTTCACCGGCAAGTTTGGTTGTCCTACTACGAATAAGCAGGCGAGTAATTTGGGTTGCGCCACCCGCCGACCCACGGCCGGGCCTAACCCTAAACACCCGTTAAGTCATCCACCAAGCAGGGGCAAATTGGACTTCGCCTTACCTTCGCGCTCACCTTACTGGATGACTGCATGAAGAATAGCTTACTGACCGGTGTTTTTGCCCTGGCGGCCCTGATGCTTGGCGCCTGCTCGTCGGACGTACTCCCCGAGCCCGTGGAAACGCCGTGCGTGGATATCACCCCCAACTACGTGGATGACATCCAGGGCATCATCGAGCGATCCTGCGCCTACAGTGGCTGCCACTTGGGTGGCGCCCCGGGCACCTATAACGACTACGCCGGCCTCCTGCCCGATCTGGAATCCGGACGCTTTGAGAACCGCGTCGTCAGTCTGCGGGCCGACCCCAACGTGGGGATGCCACCGGATTACGCTCCCAGCGATCGCCCCAAGGACCTGACCCCAGGGGACCTCGAAATGATCATCTGCTGGCTGGAAAATGGTTTCCCGGAGCAGTAATTCTTTCCGCTTTCGGGGCATCCATAAGTTATTTAGCCGGTCCCCATCCCCCCATTTACTATGCACCTGCGGCAGCGCCAAAAAATGCTGATGAAACTCCACTTTACCTTTTTACTCGTATTAATTACCCTGAGCCTCAGCGCCCAGCGCGAACGGGTCTCCCGTGGTTTTAAGGACACCCGCGCCGTGAACAGCCACAGCGTGGAAACCCTGCCCCAGGGCAAACTGGACGTACGCATCAGCCACCGTTTTGGTGACTTGTTTGGAGACGACGGTGGGTGGCCAACCTTCTACGGCCTCGAAAATGCGGAGGATGTCGCGATCGGCGCCGAATACGGATTTACGGACGTATTCACCGCCGGAATCTACCGGGCGAAGGGTGGTGGCGCAACACCATCGGGCCAAACCGGCTTGCGCAGAAATCTAAACGGCGTCCTGAAGGTGCGCCTGTTGCACCAGGAAAATGGGGGCAACCCGCTTTCCCTGGCGTTGGTCGGGAACGTCTCGTTCAGTACCGACCAAAAGATTGAGGGTAACGACAACCTGATCCAGAGTTTTCCGGAATTTGGCCACCGTTTTGCCTTTAACAGTAGCCTGGTGTTGGCCCGGAAGTTTGGCGAAAAGTTTACCTTCCAGCTGGTGCCGGGCGTAACCCACCGCAACCTGGTCCCGTTTGAAGGGGAGAATACTTTGTTCAGCCTCGGAGCAGCCGCGCGCTACCAGGTTTCCCGCGTACTGGCCATCATGGTGGATGGAACCGCTCCCTTCAGCAGTACCCTGACGACGGATAATGGCTACGAAATTCCCCTCGGCGTCGGGTTTGAATGGGATACGGGTGGCCACGTCTTTCAACTGAATTTCACTAACGCAACCGGCATCTTCGAGACGGATTATATCCCTTACACGGTGGATAGCTGGGGTGCGGGGGAGTTCCGAATGGGCTTCACCATTAGCCGCTGGTTCAACCTGTAGGCCCGCTTCGCCGGTCAGAAAAGGCACTAGCTTTCCTGGCCAACCGTTATTTACTTTCCACGACTGCTCCTGATGAAATTTATTCTTCCCCTCCTGTTTTTGCTGATCCTGGCCTTCTCCGCTAACCCGGAGCGCCTACCGGTCGTGGACCAACAAACGCCGGTCGTAGAAGTACTCCGGGCCCTCGGCGCACCCGAACGGGCCGATACCCGCGTCCGGCCGGAAGAAGGAGGCAGCCTGGCGCTGGGCGAGGATATCGTGCTGCGGGGGATGCTCTCCAACGGCAACGACCAGTCCGCTCACTTCAAGTGTACCAGCTGCCATAATGTGGTGCGGGAAGATCCGGTCCTAACCAGCATGGACCCGGAAGCACGGCTCGTCTACGCGGAGGAAAATGACCTTCCATTCCTACCGGGGACGACCCTGTGGGGCGCCGTAAACCGGGAGACCTATTACAACGGTGATTACGAAAAGAAATACGGCGACCTCGTCAAATACGCCCGTAATGACCTGCGGGGAGCCATCCAACTTTGCGCGACGGAATGCGCCCAGGGCAAGCCGCTGACGGGTAGGGAAATGGAATCCGTCCTGACTTACCTCCACACCATTGGCCTCAAACTCAGTGACCTGCCGGAACCCGAAATGGCGGTTAAGCGCGTCAACGATGAGTTGCTGACGAAATCGATGGACCATTCTCCCTTCATCGCTTCGCTAAAGAAAAGCTACGCCACGGCCAGCCCGGCGACGTTCGTCCTGCCGCCGGAGAACCGTAAAACGGGTTACCCGCTGACGGATACCCCCGACCCCGCGCGTGGCGAGGCCATCTACGACCGGTCCTGCATGCACTGCCACGGTGAGCAGCGGTACAGTTTCTTCCTGATGCGGGATAACGAGGAGCATTACCGGTACCTCAGCCGCCACTTCCCGAAGTACACGCGCTACTCCACTTACCAGACAGTGCGGTACGGGACGAGCCCCATCCCCGGCAAGCGGGCCTACATGCCCCACTACACCCAGGAGCGGATGAGCGATCTGCAGGTGGAGGACCTGCGGGCATTTCTGGCACGGGGAAGTAGCAAATAATCGCCGCTGCGTTCGCCCCTTTCGTTTGTACCTTACGCTTCTATCCGCTAATCCAACCGGGTACTCGGGCCAAACTACAAGGTTACGGCTGGGTACTTAAGCACTCCTAGATGTCACACAAGCCACACCTTACGCCGCTGAACGGGCACGTTACCCTCCTCTCAACCACCCAGACGCAGTACCTCTCGGAGAAGATCGCGACCACCTACGGGCAGGACCTGGCGCCGCTGGAATTTGCCAAGTTCAACGACGGGGAGATGCAGCCGATCATCAAGGAAAGCATCCGGGGGGAGTACGTTTTCATCATTGGGTCCACCTTTCAGCCCCACGATAACCTGATGGAGATGCTGCTGACGATCGACGCCGCCCGACGTGCTTCGGCCGGCTACATCTGCTGCGTGATGCCCTACTTCGGCTACGCCCGGCAGGACCGGAAGGATCAGCCCCGCGTCCCCATCAGCGCCAAACTTATTGCCAACCTCCTCGTAGAGGCCGGCGCCGACCGCATCATGACGTTGGACCTCCACGCCGACCAGATCCAAGGCTTTTTCGATATCCCCGTGGATCACCTCCAGAGCCAGGCCGTGTACATCCCCTGGTTTGAGGGGCAGGACATGAGCAACGTTGTTTTCGCCAGCCCCGACATGGGCGGCGTAAAGCGGGCCCGCGCCTACGCCAAGTACTTCGAGCGCGACATGGTCATTTGCGACAAGTACCGCAAACGCGCCGGTGAGATCGCCGGCATGACCCTGATCGGCGACGTCAAAGGCGCCGACGTCATTCTGGTGGATGACCTCGTCGATACCGCCGGCACCCTCTGCCGCGCGGCGGATCTAATTTTGGAGAAGGGCGCCAAATCCGTAAAGGCCATCGCCACTCACCCCATTTTAAGTGGGGATGCCTACGAAAAGATTGAAAAGTCCGCCCTCTCGATGCTCATCGTTTGTGATGCGGTGCCCTTGAAGCAGATCAGCCCGAAAATCAAGGTGTTGTCTTCGGCGAAGTTGTTCTCGCGCGCCATTCGGAACGTGCACGAGAATGAATCGATTTCGGCGTTGTTTGTTAGTGGGAAGTAGGGTTTGAGGGGATAACGAAAACCCGGGGTCGTTCGGCTATGCCTCTGTAATTCTAGAATGGGCCATCGTTTTCTGAAATGAGTTACCGTTTAGGGCCACTTGTCAAATGAGTTAATGTTTAGGGCCACGATTTAGTAGAATGGGCCACCTGACGGTGTGCCATCGCTACGCAGGCGGGCCCTTCGGGGCCGGGTGATGATAACGAAAACCCGGGGTCGTTCGGCTATGCCTCCTTGACCCCGGGCTAACGCGCCTGTCCCTCCGGGACAGTGTGGTGCCCGCGTGAATCCTCAGTTTCTCTAATTGCTCTTCTTTCTCTTTTGAAACCGCCGGAGGCAAAACAAGGCAAGCGGCCACGTCTCGACATCTTTAGTAGAATGGGCCACATTTTTGTAGAATGGGCCACCTGACGGTGTGCCATCGCTACGCAGGCGGGCCCTTCGGGGCCGTTGGTCTTGGGGGAAAACCGCCGGAGGCCTCCCCAACCTCTCCCGCTCTCCGAAACAGGATGACGAATGTGCTAACCCTACGGAGAGTGTGTGTTGCCCGCGTGAATCCTCAGTTTCTCAAATACCTCCTCTTACTCCTTGGAACCCGCCGGAGGCACCCCCGCCTATCTAAAATCTAAGATCCAACCTCTAACGTCCAAACAAAAAAAGACCCTGACGTTGCACCGTCAAGGTCTTGTAGGGTAGTTTCTTGAACTACTTGTAATAACTGGAATCTAGGGCGCTAGGTGCGCCAAAACCTTTCAATAGGACGGAAGAAAACCAACAATCTACCGTCAATACAATTCGAACACGCTTTTTGGAAAAACTCGATGGAAGCGTTGCACCGCTCCCTTTCGATGATTCAAAGATAGAGTGGGGGGTAGGGGGGTACTACCCCATGCCTATGGGGTAGGGGTTCGTGGTACTGTTAAAGTGGTCTTACCAACCCTGCAGACACCAAGTAAAACCGGGGCATTGAGGCAGCCGGCGGGCAAACTGTCGCTTAGGTGACGGGAAAGAGTTCCAGCGCAGCGGCGGTCTCAATCATCTTGGCCCGGGCGGCTTCGAATTCGTTGGGGATGTCTCCGTCCAGGATGGCTTCGCGGACGGCTTCTTTGATCTTCCCTACCTCCCGGCTAGGTTTGATGCCAAAGGTTTCCATGATGTACTCCCCGGTGATGGGGGGCTGCCAATTGCGAAGTTGGTCCTTCTCTTCCAGTTCCGTCATACGGGCGCGGAGGGCACCGTAGTTCTGGAGGTAGCGGGTAACCTTATTGGGGTTCTTGGAGGTGATGTCACTCTCGCAGAGCGTCATCAGGTCATCGATGTCGTCGCCGGCGTCGAAGAGGATGCGGCGGAGGGCGGAGTCGGAGATCTCCTCTTGCGTCAGGGAGATGGGCCGCTGGTGAAGGGCGACGATCTTCTGTACGTACTTCAGCTTATCGTTCGGCAGGCGGAGGCGGCGGAAGATCTTGGGTACCATGTTTGCCCCGACGGCATCGTGGGCGTGGAAGGTCCAGCCCGTCCCGTTTTCCCAGCGTTTGGTGCGGGCCTTCCCGATGTCGTGCAGGAGGGCAGCCCACCGAAGCCAGAGATCGTTTGATTTTTCGGCTAGTTGGTCCACCACCTGGAGGGTGTGGAGGAAGTTGTCCTTATGCTTACGGCCATTGCGGCTCTCCACTCCCTTGAGGGCGGTGAGTTCGGGCAGGACGTAGTCCATCAACTTCGTATCGCTCATCAGTTTGAGACCTACACTGGGCTTGGGGCTGAGGAGCAGCTTATTCATTTCCGTGGCGATCCGTTCCCAGCTGATGATCTTTAGCCGGTGGGCGTGGTCGCGCATTCCGATGAGGGTGAGGCGGTCCACCTTAAAACCCAGTTGAGCGGCGAAGCGGACGCCCCGCATCATCCGTAAAGGGTCATCAGAAAAGGTCTTGCCCGGTTCTAACGGGGTAACGATACGCTTGGCCTCCAGGTCTTCCAGCCCGTTGAAGGGGTCGATGATGGTGCCGTAGTCGTGCTCGCTTAGGGAAATGGCCAGGGCGTTGATGGTGAAGTCCCGCCGGTTCTGGTCGTCGGAGAGCGTCCCCGATTCTACGGTGGGCTTACGGCTGTCGGACCGGTAGGATTCTTTGCGGGCGCCTACGAATTCGATCTCCAGGTCCCGGTGTTTCAGGGCGGCGGTGCCGAAGCGCTTGTAGACCGTCACCCGGCTGCGGGGGTGGAGGGCGTTGCCTACTTTTTTGGCCAGTTCGATCCCGCTTCCAACGCAGACGATATCGAGGTCCTTACTCGGGCGGGCCAGGAGGCGGTCGCGTACGTACCCACCCACGACGTAGGTCGGGTAGCCCAACTCAGCGGCGGCCTTGCTGATGACCTCAAAGATCTTGCGTTCGTTCTTGCGAATTTGAAATACCATACGATCGGGGCGCGAAGATACGCCGTGGTGAGTTGCCGCATCGTCAAAAAGCCCGGCGATTAAGTGGGTGACCCTTGCGTAAATCAATCCGTCTAACTTGTTGCCGGCCTTAATTGGTTGCGGCTCACCGAAGCTTGCTTAGTGTTAAAGGCAATCGCTTTATCCCAAAAGCATAAACATGGCTTAACATAGCAACTTATACCTTTGTGCCCGAATACGTTACAAACCAATTTTAACCTACCTCTTCCGCCCGAACCAATCCTACCTTATGACCAATATCTACTCTCTGAGGACGGCTTTTGCTGTTCTACTTGCTCTCTTCCTTTGCACCTGCGCCAGCGCCCAAACTACCCTCGCCTTCCAGAGTTTTGAAGGGACGGCGGACGACACCTGGGGCTACACCCTCGACCCCGAAACTTACAGCGTAGGGGATGACTACTGGGAAGTGCGCAGTAACGTCAACGACATTGACCCATTTGACGGAACCATGCTATTTGGTGGCCGGGACATAGAAAACAACAACGGCGGCCGCTCCGGAGATAACTTCATCATCTTCGACCAGGTGGATCTGACCGGCGCCAGCAACGTATTGGTCTCTTTCTATTACAACGTGCACGAATTTGACTCCGGTGATGACTTTGCCTACATCCTTACCGTTGACGGGAACACGGAGGACGAAGTACTGCTCATCGACGGTGCCAGTAACCTCAGCTCTAATGGTTGGGAACGTGTGGAGATCATGATCCCCGATGGCGCTACTTCTGTACAGTTGACGATTGCCGTAGACCAGAATGGCGGCAGCGACTGGTTCGGTGTTGACCTTTTCGAAGTAGCCTCCGTCCCCTGTGGCATCACCACTTTTGGCCCCGAAGAAGTTGAGTGTATTACCGAGACACCCGCTGCTGGCTCCGATAACTTCCGCATTTTTATTCCCTACACCGGGATGGATAGCGACGTGACCATCACGGTAGAAGCGGGCGCCACTACCCCCGCTTCCGACGTCACGGCTACCACAACCAACGTAGGGAATGACCCCCAGACGGAACCGGACGGGACCATCATTCTCGAAAACTCCGCCGGTGAATTTGAAGAAGGTGACGAGATCCGCGTTACCCTCAGCGATGCTTCCGGAGACTGCTCGTTCGTCCTCGAGATCAGCACCACCGAAAACCAGTGCCGCAACCCCTGCGACCCCAACATCAACCCCGATAACATCGTATTCAACTGTGACACGCAGACGGATGGCATGGACCCCGGCTCCGCGCTGGTGGCCTTCACCAACGGCCCCGAGCCCGGCGTTGTCGTTACGGTGGATGACCCGACTGTAACCATCAGCGGCGATGACCCGGCGGTCGATGATGACGGTGATATCCTGCTCGGCAACCTCGTGGAAGGCAACTCTTACGTCCTCACCCTGTCGGGCGGCGGCTGTATTAACGGCGAAGAAGTCATCGTGCCCTTTACGTTTATGGATGGCAGCTGCGTCCCCGTAGATCTGGTGATCAATGAGATCAACGCTGACCCTGATAGCGACGCGAATCAGGACGGTATCCTGAGTACCTCCGGCGATGAGTTCGTAGAACTTTACAATACGGGTTCTACTCCCCTCGACGTAAGCGACTTCACCGTTTCCGAACCCGGTGGCGGCGTTTTCTACACCTTTCCGACGGGGACAATGATTCCGCCCAGAACCGGCTACGTCATCTTCGCCGCGCCCACTACGGCAGATTTTGGTTGCCCGGTAGCGGCCTCCGATGGTGGCTTGATCGGCCTGAATAATAGTGGCGACGAAGTTACCGTTCGCAACGCTATGGGCGGCACGGTTGTCTCCGTTACCTACAGCGGCGCCAGTAACCAATCGTTGGCCCGGAGCCCGGATTTTACCGGTGATTTCGTGCCCCACACCACTATTACTTCGAACCCGGTAGAGATCTCTCCCTGCCAGTTCAACACCATCCCCGGCCTCGTGCTCCCCATCGAACTGCTCAGTTTCACGGCCCGCGCTGATCGTAAGCAGGTCGCCATCAACTGGGCTACGGAGAACGAGGAGGACAACGCCCACTTCTACGTCGACCGCTCCGCCAACGGCGCTGCCTGGACGGAACTCGGTATGGTAATGGCCGGCACCGCTACTGCCAATGACTATAAGTACATGGACGACGCTCCGCTGGCCGGTACCAATTACTACCGCCTTCGCCAGGTGGATCTGGACGGCACGATGACGGAATACGGCCCCGTTTCGGCGGATTTCGCCGGTACGCGCTTTGCCGTTTACCCCAATCCGGCGACGAACGTGCTGAATTTCAACCAGTCCCTCGCTGACGGTGAGTCGGCTAGTTTGACGGACGTTAATGGTAAGGTGATCCGCCAGATCCCCGCCGGTAGTAACCGGGTCGATGTCGATGACCTCGCCGCCGGCGTCTACCTGATCCGCCTCAACCGCAGCGCGGCCAGTGAGACGATTCGTTTTATCAAGCGCTAAACGTCTCGTTTAAGGATTATTCCTAGAAACCCCGCCACCGTCACCGAACGATGGCGGGGTTTTCTGTTTAGCGGGTATGCCCCTGAATAACCCCACCGGTTTTGCCCCGCACGCCGATAGGGCCTACGCGCCCATCAGTGCCTGTACCGTTTGCGCGGAGCACCTTCCGCTTGGCCCCAAACCGATCTTTCGCCTCCACCCGAAAGCCACCGTGGCGCTCATCAGCCAGGCACCGGGGCGGCTCGCTCACCAGTCGGGCGTGGCCTGGGATGACCCGAGTGGCCGCAAGCTGCGGGAGTGGCTTGGCGTTACGGAGGAGCAGTTTTACGATAGCCCCACTTTCGCCGTTACGCCCATGGGTATGTGCTACCCCGGCAAGGGAAAGGGTGGCGATCTTCCTCCCCGCCCGGAATGCGCGCCGCTGTGGCAGGATACCTTGCTAGGCTTACTACCCAACGTCAAGCTCAAGATCCTCATCGGGGCCTATTCCCAGCAGCGCTACCTGGGAGATCGCCGGAAAAGAACGCTCACTGAGACCGTCCGCAACTACCGAGCGTATCTGCCAGAGTACTTCGTCGTCCCACACCCCAGCCCGCGCAATGGCATTTTCATGCGGCGCAACCCGTGGATCGAGGCGGAAGTCATCCCGGAACTCCAATCGTTGATTAAGGATCTTTTGCCGTAGGTTCGTCCAGTTTTACCCATTGCTATGCCTGAAACGGAGTGGTTTGGGAAAATTAGCGCGACGTTATTTTTGTGTCTACCTAGGCAGAAAATTTAAGCATAGCCATAGCTATGGTTCAATTTTCTAACGACGGTAGACGCGAAAAGAACAAGCGATAAATTCCCAAACCACTTTGATTCAGGCAAATGCACCTGCGACCGCGCCCTAGTCCGCTACAAAAATTAGAGTTGCCCATCGCTCAAAAGCAGGGGGTAAATCTTTACGTGAAGCGCGATGATCTCTATTCGCTCAAGCCCGGCACCGCTCTGCAGGGAAACAAGGTCCGTAAACTCTTGCCCGTCTTAGAGGCGGCATTGGAGGAAGTGGAACCGCCGGTACTCCTCAGTTTTGGGGGCGCTTACTCCAACCACTTGGCGGCCCTCGCAACGGCTGGCGCAGCATTCAAACTGCCAGTCCACCTCATCATCCGTGGCGAAGAAGTAGACAATCCACTATTACAATTTTGCGCTGCCGCGGGTGCCAGGTTGGAGAAGGTGACCCGCTTCGAATACCGAAGACGCAACGATCCACTGTGGGTAGATGGCCTCCAGAAAAGACTAGCCGCCGAGCATAAAGTTGGGGTGGATAGAATCTGGCTCATCCCCGAAGGCGGTACCACCGAAAAGGGAGTTGCCAACGTCGGGAAATTGGTGGAAGAGATGACCAAGCAGTTGGGAACAATCCCGGATTATTGCTGCGTCAGCGCCGGCACGGGAGGTACGGCCGCCGGCATCATCCGTGCCGCGGACCCCACAACTCGCATCGAAGTTTACCCCGCCCTCCGCGGCAATTGGATGCGCCAAGAAATCGAGCAATGGCTGAATCCGACGCACACCAATAACTGGACGTGCGTAGAAGGCTACGAATTCGGCGGCTACGGGAAATTCCCGACCGCCTGGAAACGAGCCACCACCGGCCTGGCCACCCGAGCCGAGTTGGACGTACCTGGCCTGCCGCCTCTCGAACCCATCTATACCGCCAAGTTATTCTCGGGGGTGCTGGACCGGCTTAAACGAGGGGTCTACGCGTCAGGGTCAAATGTGGTCATTGTCCACACAGGCGGTATTTACTGAGTTAGTCGAGTGGCGAATTGCGATAAGCCTTATCTTACCTCAACAATCCTTACGCATGCCCAATTACACCCTGAAAGTGAATGGCGAGGACCGGCAGGTCGACGCTACCCCCGAAACGCCCTTACTCTGGATTCTGCGCGATGACCTCCAACTGGTCGGTACGAAATACGGATGCGGAATCGGATCCTGCGGCGCCTGTACCGTGCACGTCGATGGCGCCGCTATGCGAAGTTGCCAGACCCCGATCAGTAAGGTGGGGACGTCGGCCATCACGACGATTGAAGGGCTTTCCGAGGATGGCTCCCACCCCGTACAGCGGGCCTGGTTGGAGCACGACGTGCCCCAGTGTGGATACTGCCAGTCCGGCCAGATGATGAGCGCTGCTTCTCTGTTGAGCAACACCCCGAACCCCAGCGACGCGGAGATCGACGCCGGCATGAGTGGCAATATTTGCCGTTGTGGAACCTACACCCGTATCCACGCCGCCGTGAAAACCGCCGCCAAGCTATCTCCTAACTCCTAAGCCAACCTCCATGAAAAACCAGCCACGCAACAATCGCCGCAATTTCCTGAAGGTATCCGCCGCCGCCGGTGGCGGGCTCCTCCTCGGAGTAACCTGGCTTACCTCCTGCGACCGCAAACCCGCCATCGAAGCCGGTACCGGTTTCCAAATGCCCCCCGAACCCGAACTGCCCGAAAACTGGAGCGAGGTCAACGCCTTCGTCAAAATTGGAGAGAATGGGGTGGTGACCATCTACAGCCCCAATCCGGAGATCGGTCAGAACGTAAAAACCTCCATGCCCATGATCGTAGCCGAAGAGCTCGACGTGGACTGGAAGGACGTCATCGTCGAGCAAGCCGGCTTGGATACCGATAAGTTCAGCCGTCAGATCGCGGGGGGCAGCCAGTCGATTCGACAAGGGTGGGAAGGCCTGCGCAAGACCGGGGCCACCGCCCGCTTCCTCCTCGTCGCGGCCGCCGCCGAGAAACTGGGCGTCGCTGCTTCCGAATTAAGGACGGAGAACGGCACCATTCACCACGACGCTTCCGGCCGGTCCCTCGGCTACGGGGAAGTGGCCACCGCCGCCTCCGGTATCGAGGCTCCGGAAGAAGTGACGCTGAAAGACCCCAAAGACTTCACCATTATCGGTAAGGGAAAGGGCAAAAAGAACGTGGACGCCCGCAAGATCGTGACGGGTAAACCACTCTTCGGGATCGACCTGCAGGAGCCCAATATGCTGGTCGCCGGCATCGTCCACCCACCCGCTTTCGGGCTGGAATTGAAATCTTTCAACGAAGACGAGCTTAAAGCCATGCCGGGCATCCGCCACGTGGTAAGAATCAATTCTAAACCGGATGGCGCGAAGATGCAGTGGTCCGACGTCAACGCTTTCCCCAACCTGATCGCCATCGTGGGGGATAAGACCTGGCAGGTCTTCCAGGCAAAAAAGGCCGTCCGGGCGGAGTGGGAACGCACCTCCCCGGCCGAATCCAGTAACCAGCACCGGACCGAACTGGCGGACCTCATCAATACCTGTAAAGGGGAGGAAGCCCGCCGCGATGGGGATCCGGAAAAGGCTTTTGCCGAAGCCGACCGCATCGTCGAAGCCACCTTCTCCGCCCCCTTCCTGCCCCACAATACGATGGAGCCGATGAACTTCTACGCCGACGTCAACGACGAACGCGCGCTGCTCAACGGACCCATTCAGACGCCGGAATTCCTAAGGAAGACCATCAGTACCGTCACCGGGCTGGGGGAAGAAAAGGTCGATATTCAGATGACCCGCATGGGGGGAGGTTTCGGCCGCCGCCTGTACGGTAACTTCGGGGTGGAAGCTGCCCTTATCAGTAAGGCCGTGCAGGCTCCGGTAAAACTGGTCTACACCCGCGAGGACGATATGACCCAGGGAACCTACCGCCCCGACTACTTGGTCCACTACCGCGCCGCCCTCGACGCTGATGGCAATCTGACCGCCTTCCACGTAAAGGGGGCGGGTACGAACGGTTCTCCCGTCTTCGCCAATCGTTTCCCCGCCGGGGCGGTGGATAACTACCTCGTAGAAAACTTCAGCCGAGAATCCAACGTATCGACGGGTGCCTGGCGGGCGCCGCGGTCCAACTTCATCGCGGGCGCCGAACAAGCCTTTCTCGACGAGGTGGCCGAAGCGGCCGGGAAGGATCCCATTGACTTCCGCCTGGCGCTGTTTGACCGCGCCATTAACGATCCGGTTGGGGAAAAGAATGATTACGACGCCGAGCGTTACGCCGGCGTACTGAAGCTGGTCCGCGAAAAGTCAGATTGGGACAACACGGCCGGCCAGCACCGCGGCGTCGCGGCTTACTACTGCCATAATTCCTACGTCGCACAGGTATTGGACCTCAGCATCAAAAATGACCGCCCCCGGGTAGACCGGGTAGTGTGCGCCGTTGATTGCGGTATCGTCGTTAATCCCGAAGGTGCCCTCAATCAGATTGAGGGAGGTATCATCGATGGGATCGGCCACGCCATGTTCGGGGCCCTCACCTTCACCGACGGGAAGCCCGACCAAGAGAACTATGATACCTACCGGCTCATCCGTCACGCGGAAGCCCCCCGCTCCATCGAGACCCATTTCGTCGACAACGGGATCGCCCCGACGGGTTTGGGCGAGCCTTCGCTGCCGCCCATCAGTGGAGCGCTGGCTAATGCGCTCTACAAGGCGACGGGGACGCGAGTGTACGACCAGCCCTTCGCTAATCCCACGCTACGGGGCTGACTTTCCTCGTCGTCGGACGATTCACCAGCTAAAAGGCGTAGCCGTTAGCTGGCATCGTCCGACGACTTATTACCTGGATAGGTTGGAATTCCGAAAGGAACGACCCGATAGTCGTCTGACGAACTGAATAAAGCGCCGGAGATCATTTCCAGTGAATTCGTCCGACGATTATCCTAGCGATAGAACACCCCAATTGAAGTTCCGTACAGCCAGGCTTTGCGCTCGGTTCCGGATAATTGGGAGGTGCCAAAGTTCAGCCGCTCCAGGCGGCCCGTGAGTTGCAGGTTCCACCTCGCGTCTTTCCCGATGGGTAAGCGCAGGCTGGGTTCCAGGCGGTAGGAGACGTGAAACTGATCCGTTTCTCCTTCCGTCGTGACGGGTACCCCAAATCCACGGGGGGTCAACGTCCGGCCAGTTGCGGAGAGACGGGTGTTGAAGCTGGCCCCGGCGGAGAGCCCGGCTACTACCCGGCCAAGTTGGCGCTCGTAGCGGATCCGGAGGGGGATGGAAAGCCACGCCAGGTGGTTATTGTGGCTAATCTGGTAAGTGCCCGCACCTTTTGTTGTTTGGTCGGGGAAACTGGGGTGGGTCGTTATAGTATCAAACTCCATCCGGTGCTGAAGGAGGGAGTGGGTGCGGTTAAATTCTAATCCGGACCCAACCGCGAAGCCTTTGCCCAAGCGGTAATCGACGTTTAAGCTGAGGTGTTGTCCGGCAGCTCCGGAGGTAGCGTCCGTGAGTGTTTGGGTGTTTCCTTCCGCTGCGTTGCCTACGAATTGCTCGCTCATTACGTTGGTACCCGCGGCAGCGCCCAACTCACACTTACTTGGTTGCGGTTCGAACGCAGTTTCGGTGGTTTCAGGAACAGGGACAATTGGTGAGCGCGAAGGCAGTTCAACAGCAATTTCTAGCGGAACCAGTGCCGAAGTTGCCAGGAGTGGGCTGCCTTCGGTACGTTTCAGCGGGCGCTGCCACGGGTCCAAAGTTTCGTCGGACGGGGTCGCCGCAATATTAGTATCCGACGTAGATGATGGTGAACTACTGCTAACGTCAATAGGCTTGCTTGTAGAAAGAGTTGTGATAGAAACCATAGGCAGCCGACCCGTAACTGGCGTGGTCAAACCAGACTGATTTCTCCCGTTGGAGCGCTTAGCCTGATCAGATGCCGTCATCGTGTGGGTACCAGCTGACGCAGTGGTGGCTTCAACTGTAGTCTCGTCCGAGCTCTTGGCCAGAGACTCCTCTTGATTCGTACCCATTGCATTGCGCTGGATGAGTTCAGTAGTGGCCACGGTATTATCACTTTGCTCCACTCCGCTGGGTGAGTAATTGATGGCCGTCCACACTCCGCCGGCGGTCAGGAGGAGCAGGAACGGGAGCCACCAATACGCCACCCAACCACTCGCAGTGGGTGCCGCAGCGGGCGCGACCGGAAGTTGGCTACCGATGGCCGCCCACAACGCATCCTTTTCCGCGGGCTCCGGGGTGGAGTCACCGTTACGTAGGCGCCGGACCAGATCGTCTTCAGCGAAGGGCATGGTTAAGGATTGAGGGCGATGAGTAAAATGTAGACATAGGGTTAGTTGCTAAAGGTGGCCGATGAGCTGGATTACCACGGCGAGGGGCGCCGCCAGGCTATCCGGTTTGCGGCGGAAAAATTCCCGCAGGGGATGGTCCGGCTGGCGATCGAGCTCCCGTTTGACCCACTTGCGGGCCCGGCTCAAGCGCTGCCGGGATACGGCGGGGGTGATGCTCAGCATGCGGGCGATCTCCGGGTGGTCGTACCCTTCCACGGCGGCGAGGTTGAATACCAGGTAGTAGTCGCGCGGCATTTGTTTTAGCCAGGTGACGAGTTCCAGGTCCGTCAGTTGTTCGAGCGCGTTGCGGGCGGCATCCAATGTTTGACGGGGGATATCCTCGGGTGGGAGACATACTTCCGTAGGTGCCCGGCGATTGCGGGCAAGACACTTGTTGATGGTGATCCGCCCCGCCCAGGTGCTGAATTGGCTCCGACTACCGTCGAATTGGTCCAGGTGCTGGAAGATGCTGAGGTAGGCTTCCTGCAATACATCCTGGGTAGCTTCCGCGTCCGTTAGGTACCGTTGGGCGAGGTAACGCAGGCGAGGTAGACTGAGCTCGTATAAACGACGCTGAGCCTGCCGCTGGTTAGCGCGGCAGGCTTTAATCAGCTGTTCGTTTATCGGAGGGTGGGCCAAATTGATTGGGTTGGAACGGGTAGGTAAGATAAGGCCGGGAGGAGAAGGCTTCCCCTCCCGGCAACTTTCTTATTCACACAGGCAGTCCGCTGTAACCTGACCGGAAGTGCCGGCGGCCGTCTGACAGCGAGTGCCAATGTTCTGGCCTAGTTCCTGGCAATCGAAGGCCAGGCATTCACAGTTGGAACTCACGGCACCGGAAAGGGAATCCGCACCGACGGTACACAGGTCCCGGAAGTTCAGGTTAAGATCGGGGCAATCCACGGTGGTATCGACTTCTACACAACGGCATTCATTAGTAACGACGCCGGCGGCTCCGGTGCTGGTGCGGCAACCGTCCCCGATGTTCAAGAAAAGATCAGGGCACGTAAATCCAGGACCTACTTCGGCACAAAGACAATCGGCATTGATGAGGCCGAACTGGCCGTTGCGGAGTAGGCAGGTGTCACCGCGGTTGGCCTGCTGCTGGGGGCAGTCGTAGGTCTCGTTGATGGCACAGTTACAGGTATTGTCGATGCGGCCGAAGGTGCCATTAGCGTCGCGGCAGACGTCACCGACGTTACGGTTGAGGTCGGGGCAATCGAAGGTGGTCGTGGTGCCATTCTCGCATTCGCAGTCTTGGTTGACGAAACCAAGGTCGCCATTGCGGAGGAAACAGGTATCCTGGAAATTCTGGAAGCGGTTGTTACAGTCAAAATCCGTCCGGACGACACACTGACAGTTGGCATTATAAATACCTTCCACGGCGATGCCACCGAGGTCACATTCCTGGCCGATGACGTCACAAGTACCGGTGCTGTCGGGGATGGCGACACAGTTACAGTCCGCATTGAGAATACCCACGACATTCGGGGCGACGCGGCACTGGCTACCGATGTTGCGCTGTAGATCGGGGCAGTCGAAAGTAGATACGTCAGCGGAACACTCACAATTTTGCGTAATGAAACCCACATCTCCATTGGAGCCTACACAGGAATCCTGGAAATTGGCCATCAGATCGGGGCAGTCCATCGAATCCCGTACGAGTTCGGTACAGGCGCAGAGGGAGTCCACCATGCCGCGGGTACCGTCGACGGTGACACAGAAGTCGCCCACGTTAGCCTGGATGAGGGGGCAGGTGAAGACAGCGCTGTCTCCGATACACTCGCAATTCGGGTTGACTAACCCGAAGACGCCATCTGCAAGTTGGCAGGAATCCTGAAAATTGAGGGCGAGGGTGGGGCAGTCAACCACGGGAAGAACCTCAAATTCTTCGTTTTCGAAGATGCCACAGGAGGTGAGGAGGGCTAGCAGCGTAATCAGGCAGCAGGTGGCGAGAAAGGAGAGTTGTTTCAACATTTTTAGGCGATTTATTTCCGGACCGAAGGTGGTCTACAATCTCTTATAGTGGCCTGCCTCCGCGAGTGTGACAGCCGGGGCTAAAAAACTTTAAATTATTTTGCCGACCTAATCAAGACGCCATGCAGTTAGGGTACGTAACGGCCATCATTCCGGAATATTCGTTGGAGGAACATTTCGCCCTCGCCGCCGAGATTGGCTACGAATGCGTAGAGGTCATGTGCTGGCCGCCCGGCAAGGCCGAACGCCGTTACGCCGGTGTCACCCACCTGGATGTGGCTGCGCTGGATGAAGCCGGCGTTGCGCACGTGCGGGAATTACAACAACATTATGGTGTCCGCATCAGTGCCTTGGGCTATTATCCCAACCCGCTGGTGGCAGACCGGGAAGAGGGCCAAGTGTACATCGACCATCTGTATCAACTATTGGACGCGGCGAGCCTCCTCGGCGTCGGCTCCGTCACCACCTTCGTGGGCCGCGACCCGCTCCGGACGATCGACGAGCAGTGGGATCGCTTTTTAGAAGTTTGGCAGCCCCTCGTGGCCCACGCCGAGAAACGCGGCGTACGCATTGGCGTCGAAAATTGCCCCATGCGCTTCACCAAAGACGAGTGGCCGGGCGGTAAAAACCTGGCCGTCAGCCCCGCCGTCTGGGAACGGATGTGGCGGGATATCCCCAGCGCCAACTGGGGCCTGAACTACGACCCCAGCCACCTGGTGCTGCAGCACATGGACTACACCCTCCCGTTCCGAATGTACCCCGATCGGATGGTCCACGTCCACGCCAAGGACGCCCGCATCGACGTGGAAGCGCGCGACCACCACGGTGTTTTCAGCCACCCCAACCTGTGGCACACGCCCAAAATCCCCGGTTTGGGAGACGTAGACTGGGGCCAATTCATCGGCCACCTCCGCGAAACTGGCTACGACGGCGCCGTCTGCGTAGAAGTAGAAGACCGCACCTTCGAGGGCAGTCTGGAAAAGCGAATCGCTTCCCTACGCCAGAGCTACAACTACCTGCGGCCATTTATTAGCTAGCCGCGCAACCATTTTCTCCGTTACTGACATTTTGGGACGCCACCATCCGGCGGGCGCTTCTCGTGGGCGCTGCCGCGGGTGCGCAGGAAGATGGATTCGGACTGGGCTGACTGCTTCAGTACTGACACGTATAGATAAGGTGAAGCGCTAAACGAAAGACTTACCTCCAAAGTGACCGTTTGGCGGTCATTTCATTCCGTTGGTGCCCATTTTCTGCCGTTCGTCGACTTCTCATCCCAACTGCTCGATGAAATGAGTAAGGCGGACTGTGGTGCCCGCATATTTGAATCATCAACAACGGAAAAGTTGATCAGCGAATTAAAATATGCAACGCTTTCGATCTTCTTCCGTCTCTTCTAACCATACACACAGAAACAACATCATGACCCGCCTCTTCTCCCTCATCGTCTTATTGCTGATTAGCTGCACGGCCTTCGCCGGTGCTCCTAACAAGGGGCCGAAGGGAGGAAATAGCCTCTTTGAACGGTGGGCCGGTCAAGAAACCCTTTCCGTGGAGCTGCACATTAACCTGGACAGCCTGGAAGTATACCGCCGCAAAACGGAGTCCCTCCCCGCCACGCTCGTAACGGATGGCCAAGAGCTGGAACTGGACGTTGCCGTTCGTGGCCGCTTCCGCCGCCGCGCCTGTGCAATGCCGCCCCTGAAACTGCAGTTCGCCAAGGATGGCCTGCGGGCACTGGGCTTAAACACCCATAACGACTTCAAATTGGTGACCCACTGTACGGACGACGAAGCTGGCCGCGATGCCATCCTCCGGGAGCAACTGGCTTACGAACTGTACAACACCATCAACCCCAAAGCCAGCTTCCGCACTCGCCTGCTGGAAGTTACCTACGTTAATACCGTGGACGGCTCCAAGACCACGAACGCAGCCATCATCATCGAAGATTTTGATGAACTGAAGGACCGCCTCAACATGAGCAACTGTAAGGATTGCTACAACGTGAAAGCCGATAGCGTTGCCAACGCTGAAATGGTCACCCTCTTCCAGTACATGATCGGTAACGCTGACTTCTGCCACCGGATGCTACGCAACACCAAGATGCTCAAAGCGGAGAACGGACAGTACACCGCCGTCCCCTACGACTTCGACTTCAGCGGCTTCGTAAACGCCAACTACGCTACGCCGGACCCTACCCACGGGCAAATCCGCATCACTGACCGCGTACTACTCTGGAGCTTCGATGACAGTGGTGATTTCGATGCCGCCGTAGAACGTTTTCAGGGCCTGGAAACCACGTTCCTAACCCAAATCGATGAGTTCGACGGTCTCAAGAATGGCAGCAAGCGCGAACTGCGGAAGTTCATCAAAGACTTCTACAAAGACCTGCAGACGGATGCCTTCCGGACGGCCGGAGAGTAAACACCTGAAACCCTAGACAACGAAGCCCCGGACCATTCATTTGGTCCGGGGCTTTCATTATATGTTGGAATGATTTACTGCCGATTGGCGGCCCGCGCGCGGCGGTCCCGGCCGGCCTTAAGCTCCTGGCGGCTCAGGACGTAACCCACGGTAAATTCGTGGCTACCACTACTGTATTGCTCCAAACCTCCGAAGCCGAGGTCGAAGGAATAGAAGAACCGAAACCCTTTCTGCTGGGTACCGAGCAGGAGACCCATGGCACCAAGGTAGCGGTAGGATAGGCCGGCTAGGAACTGGTCATCCACGAACCCGGCCTGAAGGTTAACGTCCAGCATAAAGGGGGCATCCTGAATGTTGCGCATCATGATGCTCGGGGTAAGACTCACCTTGCTATTCTCCAGATTCAGCCGGTGGCCGAGGAGGAAGGTGTAGTTGAGCCCTTCGTTGATGGAGCGGCCCGAGATGTCCTGCAGCCGATTAGCCACGAGATTGTTGATCGTGATGCCGCCGAAAGTATTCTCGAGGTAAGTACCGTAAAAGCCGATGCCCGCATCGAAACGGTTCTCGCCGTCCACCAGTTGCTGAAGCCGTTCGTCGGTCAGTTGGTTTTGCACGTTGTTCAAAACATCGCCGTCGAGGCTGAGGCGTTGGAATTCCGTAAAGAAGCCAAAGCCACCCTGAAAGACGGGCTTACCAGCGGAAGTGTTACCGAACTTTACCCGGAAGGAGACGTCGATTTGCCCCTTGGTCCGCTGTAATTGAGCAGCGCTTTCGGAAAGGACGGTGAATCCTAATCCAAAGCTTTCGCCGATCGGTCCGTTAGCCCGCAAGCCGAAGGTCGTTGGCGCATCATTAAATCCCGCCCAGGCGGCCCGAGTGTTGAGCATGACGCGGTATTCATCCGCAAACCCCACCGCAGCCGGGTTAAGGATGACCGGGCTCTGTACGTAGTGGTTGAATACCGCAGGGTCCTGTGCCTGCAGGGCGGAAGCACTGATGAGCAGGACCGTCAAAGAAAGTAGCCATTGTTTCATAAGGGAGCGTACTTTGAAGCTAAAGGAAGACCACGGGAAGGAAAGCCCTACCGCAGTGAGGAGAGGGGGCGTTTGGATCTAGTCTCGGATAATGGTGAAGGATCCGCGTTGCTGTTCCCGTTCTCCGGTTGGGTTGGTGTAATCGAACACGTAGAAGTAGGCCCCTTCGGAGAGTGGGGTACCGTCGTTCGTACGGCCGTCAAAGCAGTTGATGCCGCCGTTGTCACTGCAGTCGTAGTCGTCCACCTCGTAGACCAATTGGCCCCAGCGGTTGAAGATCTGAATGGAGTTGTTAGCCGCCGCGTCGTCTCCCGAACAGAAGATGACGAGCGTTTCGTTCTGGTCGTCACCGTTTGGCGTCAGGACCGTCCGCGCAGTCAAACAGGGGAAGCGGCGGTCTCGTACCGTAGCGATCATGGTGACCGATTGGCAACCGTTGGCGTCCGACACAATGACGGTGTAGTCACCTGGGCACAAGCCCCTGGCGATAGGGTCATTGCCCTGGTTAGGAAGTTCCGGCCAGGTGTAGACGAAGGATCCACTACCACCGAGCGTCAGTACCTCAATCGTACCGTTACACTCTTCCGTAGCGTCGGTTGCGTTGACGGTGAAGGCCAGGTCTTCTGGCGTTTCCAGCGTAAAGCTTTCTACGGAGGTACACTGGTTGGCGTCGGTTACGGTAAGGCTGTAGGTTCCGGCGTCCAGTCCGGAGATCCGAGTGCCACTATCACCCGTAGACCAGGCGAGGGTGTAGGGAGAAACCCCACCAGATGGGGCGGCTACGATACTGCCATCGTTGACGTCATCACAACTTACGTCGTTGATGGTCGCAGCACTAGTGACGGCAGTTGGAGCGGTCAGCGTAATGGTGGATGTGGATTCACAACCCCCATCGCCAGTGATTCTAACCGTGTAGACACCGGGGCCGGCACCCGTCAGGACGGGATCCGCACCAACAATCATATCACCGAGTAAATATTCGTAAGTAAAGGTGCCTTCGCCGGTGACGGTCGCGGTGATGATACCATCCGCACCGTCCACACAGGAGACGCCGAAGCCGTTGTAGTCGCTCGTCACTTCGGTGCTAACGGTGAAGGCGGCGTTGGCGGCCACGGAGTAGAGCCGCGTGACACTGGCGCCGGTAGCGTCCGTTGCAATCAGTTGGTAGTTGCCGGGCATCACGTCGGTAAGGTCCTCCGTATTTGCGATCTCGTCCGTTGAGCCGGAAGCCGTCCAACTGAAAGTGTAAGGCGATGCACCACCGGAGATAGTGACGTCAATACTACCGTCATTGGCATCCGGGCAGGAGGCGTTGTTGGAAGCAACCAGATCTTCCTGCAATTCACCGATGACGATATCACCGGTGGAGAAAGTACAACCATTCACGTCCGTAACGGTGGCGGAATAAGTATCCGCACAGAGTTCGGTAATGGTGGAAGTAGAAGCGCCGTTGCTCCACACGATGGTGTAGTCACCGGTTCCTCCCGTCAGGTTGAGGGTGATTGATCCGGAGCAACCGGTGTCTTCCGTATCGGATACGGCTACCGTATTACTGGTGATGGCATCCGGAGCCGTCACGGTAGCAGTGGCGGTAGTAGTCCGGCCCCCAGCACCCGTGATGTTAAAGGTGTAGTCACCTCCCGCGAGAGGAAGGTTGATGCTCCGTTCGGTAGCGGTAACGGTTTCTCCACCGGGGTTGATAACGATAGTAAACGGTGCCCGGCCACCCGTGAAAGAGAGGGTGACCACTCCATCCTGGCTATCATTACAGGCGGGTTGAGCAGCTACAGTACTGGTCGCTACTAAGTCTACGTTATCCATCTCGACGTTGAAGCACGTCCGCTCGGTACAGTTGGATTCGTCGGTAACGGTCAGGCAGTACTCGCCAAATTCGGACAACATCTCAATGTCCTCCGTATTGGCGGTGAAGCCGTTGGGGCCGACCCAGGCAAACTGGTAATCACCCCGGCCACCTTCTACGACTACGTTAATACTACGTGGGTCGTCTCCGGAGCCCTCGATGGTACCGGCGATCTCAATAGCGTCCGGCTCTTCGATCTGGATCTGACGGCGCTGACGGCGACAACCGTTTCCATCGCTAATGGTCACGGCGTAAAAGCCAGCGGCCAGGTTCGTCTGTTCCAGTACGCCGTCATTCAGGGCGTCGGACCAGTCGATGAGGAAGGGGGCGCTTCCGCCAATAGTTGATAACTCGATGCGTCCATTATTCTCTCCGTTACAAACGACCGGGTCGATGGCGTCGATACCGATGTTGAAGGGCGGGGGAGAGGTGAGGGTGAACGTCCGAGTATCGGAGTCACCAGCCGCGTTCGTGATCGTGACACTATAGGTCCCGGCACTTAGGTTGTTGGCGATGGGGCCAGTCGCGTCGGTGCCAGTCCAAGCGTAGGTCAAATCCCCGGCGCCGGATACGGAGAGTACGATCGAGCCATTCTCCAGATCCGAACAGGTTGGATTGTTTTCGTCGGCGTCCACGATGACGGGCGCATCGCTACCGTTGATCTCACCGTTGACAAAGGTGCCGGTTACAATGCCGTCAATCTTCTCAAATTCGGTTGGGATGGGTTCGTCCTCAAAAGAGATAACGGCTACGTCTTCGGTGATGACCTCAAAACACAAGCCGAATAGTACGGTGCCGTCCGCCAGCGGATTCTCCCCAGCGCCCGTTGGGTCACTCCAGATGATACGGATGACACCCGGGTTGTTAGCATTAAGCAATAGGCCACCGGGAAGGGGAAAGGTCACATCATTATCCCGACCGGTAAAGGTGACCAGGGCCGGATCGTAGGCGATCGTCATTTGAAATGACTTAAGGCTGTCGACGTCGTATCCCGTTACGGGGAGACAGATCGATTCTCCAGCACTGGCAGTTCCGGAACCAATGATGACAGTGAGCCCGTCCGTCGCTGGCGCGTTGGGGTTGATCCGACCGCTGACGGGTACGATCTGTACGTCCGCCCCGTCCGCATTGGTAGCGGAAGTGATGATTGGGCTGTTCCCAAAGGCGATCTCGGTACTGGACAAAGCATCCACCGTGAAGCAGAAAGAAGCAACGGTCGCGCCGTCCGCCAAAGTTTCGCCCCCGGCGGTGGGGGAGGCCCACTGCAGGGTGATGATGCCTGGACTGGGGTTCTGAATGTTGGTCGCCCCGAGACCCGCAAGCCCGAAGTTGTTGGCTTCGGTGAAAGTGATCACGTCCGCATCGTAGGTCAGCGTAAAATTGAGGTCGGTCAGGTTGTCAAAGTCAGTAGCAGTAAGGTCGAGACAGACCGTTTCACCAACCGCGCCATCCTCCGTGCTGAGTTGCAGAATTGCGTTGCCGGGAGGTGGCGTATCATCACAAGCCAATCCACCATTGATGGTGCCGGGCGTAAAATCAATGGGATTGATATCGTTGCCATTTGCGTCCACCGCATCCAGGGGGAAGGCGGGGCGGCTTACGGCGACGATTGAGGTATTACACTGCTCGAGCACCTCGTAGCAGACTTCAAAAAGAGCCGTACCATTCGCTACCGATACGCCGCTACCATTGCCGGGCCAGGTGATGCGGACACTACCAGCCGCGTTGTTGCTAGCGGTTACGTTGGCGAAGGGGCCGGTACTGTTTATCCGGGCAAAAGAAAGCCGGTCCGCATTGTGGACAAGCGGCAGCCGGAAGCTGGCAACGTTAGCGAAGTTGGTAGCCAGTACGTCAACGCATACGGTCGACCCGATGGGCCCGAAGGCGTCTCCCACCCGGAAACCAAGATCGCCTACCGCAGCACAAGGCTCACAGGAGCCACCACAATCGATGCCAGTTTCATCGCCGTTCTGGATACCGTCATCACAGGTAGGCATGGTAACGGTACAACCGTTGATGAAGCCTCCGTTGCCGATTACGGCAAGACTTTGGTTATTATTATCGCTGGCGAACAATTCGTCGAGGGTAAGGTTGGTCCGCTCGGCTGTGTTGTTCGTAAAGCAGATGGTGCCGAGGTTATCGCCATTAGATAAGTCCTGGCCGGCTTGCGTGAATTGAAAGAACTGGACGCGGACGACGCCCATTCCCTGATCAATCGCGATCAGGTCGTCAGATAAGGAGGGGTTGCTGGTAATACGTGTGAAGGTGAGGTTGGCTTCGGGGAAGATCACGTCGAAGTTCAGGCCCGTAACGTCAGTAAAGTTTCCTACGGTGATATCCAGACAGATCTCCTCGCCCACGCCAATCTCGCAGGCGGTGCCGAGGCAGATACTGAGGTCATCCGTATCCATGCCACAATCGCGGTTGGGGCCGGTCGTACAGGGTTGGCAGGAGCCACCGCAGTCAATGCCGGTTTCGTCGCCGTTTTGGATGCCGTCGTCGCAGGTGGGTGTAACGTCGCCACAGTTGACGTTGATGGCGCCGGGGGAGCTCGTGACGTCGAGCTGATTACCCAACTCGTCGAAAGCACGGAGGCGCACGTCCGTATCAAAAAAGGTCAGTGGGGTAGGCGCCGCATTAAGGACGTTGAAGCACAATTCAAAAGCCGGCTGGTCGGCGGGGAAGGATACTCCTACCCCGGATAGATCGTTCCAGGTAAAGCTGAAGAGGTCGTCGCCAGGGATGCCAGTAATGACACCGGTTTCCAGCTCTGAGTTTGCCGCCGTGAAGCGGTTGAAGGCAATGTTGTCGTCATCAACGGACAGGTAGAACTGAAAGCCACCGAGTCCGTCGAAGTTGCCAACGAAGATGGGAACGCAAGCCTCCGTACCGGCGTCGGCACAGACGCTGCCGAGGCAGATTTGTACGTCGTCAGTATCGGCTCCGCAGGCGGTCATGGTTCCGCCGCAGGGGGCACAGTCGGGGCCACCGCAGTCTACGCCGGTTTCGCTGCCGTTCTGGATGCCATCGGAACAAGTTGCTGAGGTTCCGACACCGGAATTAACCTCGCCGGCTTCCACTACGAAATCAGCGATGTCCATGTTCTGATCGTTCGTAAACTCGATCGGGATGGGGTTGCCAGTGATGGCAACGGAGGTGGGTTCGTCGCTGAGAATAGTGAAGCAGAGGTCGCCAAAGTCGAAGGGCCCGGGATCGCTGGTAAAGCCGGTTACACTAAATAAAAGCCACGTTACTCTGACTAGTCCAGGATTACTAGTGCTAGGGATGATTGATACGGCATTATCAGCGATACTAGCTTCGTAAGAAGACAGCATCAGTACCGATGGGTCGTATTCAAGATTAAACTGCATACCCTTCACGGCGACAAAATTTTCGCCGATGAAGTCCATACAAACCGTTTCTCCGACTTGTCCTTCGACGTCCGTCAGGGACACGCTGAGGTCTTGTGCCTGCAGGGCGGGGGCAAGCATGGCTAGCAACCCGCTGAGGAGCAAGGTGTAGAATAGTTTCATCAGTTGTTAGTTAGTGAGATTACTTCAGTAAAGTTGCCAGGGCGAGAAAGGTCCACGGGCTTCTACCGCAGCACTTTGCGGACGAATCTTTCTCTTTCGGTTGTCAGTTGGATAACGTAAGTTCCGAACCTTGGGAATTGGGCAAAGCTAAGGGGGATATCCAGTACGCCAGGTTGAACTTCTATAGTCGACTTAGTAATGACTCGGCCCTGACTATCAATAATCTCCAATTCCCCCCGGGTAGCGTAATTGAGGTCTACACGTAAAATGGAATTTTGTGTAAGGGGATTAGGGCTGACGGTAAAGCGATCATCCTGCATACCTGTTTCATCAGTGCTTGTGGTACAGGAAACGCACGGCCCCCCACAGTCAATTCCTGTTTCCTCACCGTTCATGATGCCATCATTGCAGGTAGGCGCAACAGGGTTGCAATTCTGATTAATACTGCCCGGTGAACTCCCAGCTTCCACTACGACTCCTAAAATGTCGAAAGCCCGTAGGGTAACGTCCGGTTCAAAAAAGGTAATGGGTGTAGCTGCCGTATCCAGCACGTTAAAGCAGAACTCAAAAGCAGCTTCATTGGGTGGAAACGTTAGCCCGGTAAGGTCGGGATCGTTCCAGGATGCACTTACTAGTCCGGGGCCAGGGCTTAGTACGGTACTACCCGCCTCAAGCCGAGCATTAGCGGCGGTGAAGCGGGTATAGGCAAGCCGTGTTGAGTCGAAAGCCAATCGAAATTGGATGCCAGCGAGAGCGTCGAACTGCCCGATAAAGGTTGGTACGCAGACCTCTACGCCAGCGTCGGAACACACGTCACCAATACACACCTGAACCTGATCCGTATTGGCACCACATAGCGTATCAACCGTTCCCTGAGCGTATCCAGAGAAGGTCAACAGCGTAGCGAGTACACAAAGCAATGTCGTGATTTGAACTTTCATCGGTGGTGTTTGAGATGTAGAAGGTATGCGAATTGCGCCGAATCGAACTCCTTCGGCTATTGGCAGGTAGGTTAGCGGACAATCTTTCGCACCAGCTGTTCTCTATCCGTAGTCAGTCTTAGAAGGTAGGTGCCCGCGGTGATCATGCTCTCTACTTGAAGCGGGATGCGATTGTCACCAACGCTGAGCTGTACGGACTCCTTTCGGCACAATTTTCCACTCATGTCAATAATCTCGAGGTTTGCTCTGGAAGCGTAAGACAGTTCTATTTCAAGTACTGATTCACTAGTGATGGGGTTGGGGCTCACCGTTAGTCGTTGATCTAGCCCGAGGTTTTGCAGACTAGTGCTTTGCTCAAGGGTAATTGTACCGGAAAGTTTTGTAGTGTTTGCTTGGGATTGGTCCAAGAGGCCAAATAGAGTAGGTAATGGCTGATCGATTATGCCGATAGTAGTGGTAGCATTCGAGTTGACCAGACTGGTAAATACAGCAGAGAAGATTACCACGGTATCTCTTGAAGTTAAATTTTGCAGCCCAAAATCTATAATCTGAAATCCAACTCTTCCGCTATCTACCTGGGTGCGATTAAAAACGGGATTCAAGTGGTCCTGAATCTCCTCGTCAACGTTGTCAATACCTTGAAACTCTAGCAGAAGCGTGTCCCACCCCAGAGAAAACTCACCCGAAACCATACTGTCTAACCCAATGGTAACGATGTCCACCTTGATCGTGTCATTAGCAGAGAACGTCCCATCCTGTGCAAATATGGTCACATCTTGCGCAGAAACTTGAGTCACGCAGGATAAAAGGAGGAGGGTGGTTGCGAGGTAGGTAGAGAGAGGTTGCAGTGTCATAATGTCGTTGTTTTTGGGATGCCTCAAGGATTTTGGGTTGCCTTGAGCTGGTGCAATACTTGCGCTAAGGTAAGAATTTGTGTCTGCTTATCAGTTTGTGCTGCCACGACTACACTGCTATACATGATGTTGTGTATTCCTCTCCCCCGGCCCCTCTACAAAGGACAGGGGAGACGTGATAGACGTTTCATGTATAGCAGGGTATTGCCGCGACGCTAGATAATAGAAGGTGAATGGTATGGACCTGCCTGCGAGTTAAACCTTCAATTCTCTCATTTTGCCGATGTAGAACAAGAATGTCCAGCTAGTTTACGAAGTTACTGCGGCTCAACTCTCCTCGAAAAATTGGATAAACGGGGTCACCTCCGAGTGGGCATGGAGATCGACTTTAGTGAGAGAATTTCGTGAATGGGTATTGAATAGTCTGCCCCGGTTAGGGAGGGAGGGGACATTAGGTAACTTTCAAAGCTTTTTGGCTCAGGCCCCTTGACCAAGAATTGAACAGATTGAGCATTGCACCTCGGTCGTGACATTTAGCAAGATGGCTATTTTAGGTTGAAAAGAGAGAGAGATTGTGCGAAAGGGGAGTGTTTTCGTGTGAAGGAGTAGTAAGGCTAATCCTTTCGGATGAGCACATACGTTGAATATTTAGGGGTGATTTTTAGAGGGCCACACATTTATATTAACGACGTTAGTTGTAGGTACACTTGATGTAGGTTGCCTAAGTTCTATATGTAAAAAATAAATATCTGTTTATATTGTGAACATGCACCTAGTCTGTTTAAACTTTAGTTTTATATTTGCAGTGCATTAGCGTAGAGCCCAGCTTTCACTGCTCTAATTTTTGAAAACCAACTAAGTTAAACACTCTAAAACTCTGGTATGTACAACTTGCCCATTGGCATGGCAACACTTCGTGCCTGCACTTTACTTTTGTTCCTCATTTTAATAGGAGCTGGTGGAAGTCTACTAGCTCAGTCTTCAATCATTTCAGATTTTCCTTACTCTAATGGGTTTGAAGAGGTGAATAATGATTGGATTCCATCACAAGATGGAATTTGGCGCAAGAATTCTGGAAGGACCAGTTCCAGAAATACAGGTCCGAACTCTGCCTTTGAAGGTGATATGTATTACTATACAGAGGCAACTAATCGTTTTAACCGAATATCGACTCTGAACGGACCTAAATTTGACTTAACAAATGCATTGACAGCAACGGTAACCTTCCATTACCATATGTACGGTTCCAGTATGGGATTGCTTGCTTTTGAAGTATATTATAACAAAGAATGGCGTTGTTGCATGAATCGGGCCTGATTCCCCTCATAAACGGCTAGTATAAATTTGGGCTGGAGCCCATATCTTTGGTTTACGACAACTAAATCAATAGATTTCCAGCCCATGTCAAAGATAAAGAAGGACGAGCGATTTGAAGTAAAAGATAAGCAGGATTACCGGGTAGTCAACTGGGCGGAGTACAACAAAGCCCTGGAAAATCGTGGTAACATCACGTTTATTATTGACGAGTCGGTCACCCAAAATTGGTATAGTGACTCGCCAGCCCAGAGAGGTGCTCAAGAAACTTATAGTGATACCTGTATCGAGGCCATTATGATGATCAAGACTATTTTTCGGTTACCCTATCGACAGTCTCGTGGTTTTACCGTGGGTCTGCTTCAACTCATGGACCTAGCGCACCTGAAAGTACCAAGTTTTACACAGGTTAACCGCCGTTTTCGCACTCTCAACATTAGTCCTTTTGCGATTCCAGCTAGCGGCCCGATCACGATTGCGATAGACTCGACGGGAGTCAAGGTTTACGGTGAAGGCGAGTGGAAATGCCGCAAGCACGGATGGAGCAAGCGTCGTACCTGGCGTAAACTTCATTTGGGTGTTGATCCTTGCACTGGCTTTATTCATTGCCATATCACGACGACTAACTCCGAGAGCGATGAATCTCAGGTAAATGATCTTCTCGATCAGGTCGAAGCCGAAATCGATGAGGTCTACCTTGATGGTGCTTATGATGCACAGAGTTGCTACGATGGTTTATTGGAGCGAGATATTTGGCCTGTCATTCCACCTCAGAGAGGCGCGGTGAAATGGTATTGGGAGGAACCGGGTGATGCCGATGACTATCCTCGCAATCAATTTATTAAACGCATAGAAGAAGTCGGAAGGGCAGAATGGAAAAAAGAAGCCGATTACCACCAACGAAGTTTATCTGAGACGGCGATGTACCGTTATAAAACCATCTTTGGTCCAACCCACTACTCTCGATCACTTGAAACTCAAACGCAGGAAAACAAAATTAAAATCAAAGCACTCAATCATATGACAGCCCATGGCATGCCGATTTCTCAACTAAAAAATGCTTAATTAAATATTTTATGAGCGCAAGCTTTGTCTTAAATCTTCATGCAACAACGCCACAAAGAATGGAAAAGAGTCTGGTCCCTGTCTGGAAACCAAGGAAATTCTTGGCAAAGTGCATCCGTAGATCTGTCCGCCTACGTTGGCCAATACCTTGATGTACGCTTTTATACCAAAGTTGGACCAAGCTTTCGCAGCGACGCTGCCATTGACGATTTTAATCTTGAGATTACAACGAACAACGGTTCAGAAGGTATCACGGGGGTTGTTACGTACCTACGCGATTGGAGATACGAAGCTTGTGCGCCCGCTACCGTAGGAGAACCAGTAGAGAATATTGCCGTAACTCTCCGGCAACTTGACGATAATTCAACTACTACCTCTATTACTAACAATGATGGTGAGTTTTTCTTCCCCAATATCAGAGAGGGAAGAATAGATTTGACGACAAACTGGGAAATTGCTAAGGGTTTTGGATATTTAGACGTGCTTGATATGGTGGCCATAAGAAGGCATGTTTTAGAATTTGATAACTTTAAATGTCCTGTAAGTAGAATCGCGGCGGATACAAATTTTGACGGGGTCATAGACTCTTTTGACATAAACTATTTAAGTCAGGTAATTTTGGGTAACGATCACATTCCACCTTCAAGAAAGGTAAGACTAGTCCCTGCACTATCCACCAATCCTACTACAACACATCCAGACCCAACTTTCGTAGCTAACTTTTGGAGCCAAGGCTATCCGGCTGAAAGCGAGATTGGAAATGAGCCATATTATCCATTTTCAGCGAGGTTGTTAAATAATGGTAATCCTTACACTTACCTCGGTAGTACCCAGTCGAAGTGGATGGATCACGTCTACGACTGGAATCACTTTGACGATGAATGCAATACCAATATTTATAATTTCTGGTTACTATTTACCGGAGACGTGACCTTCGATGGAAATCCTGATTTCAGAGTGCCAAACGGAGGGGTTAAGCAAGTTTCTAAAAATTCTCAACCGCAGCCAAATTATCAGCTTAAGAGTCTGGAAATGACAGTTGCTATGGGCGATGCAAAATCCAAGCGACGCGGAAAGCCAGGCTACAAGCTGAAAGTGAGTATGCAGTCGGAAAAGCCAATCATCGGTTATCAATTTGAGCTTAAATCGCGCAATGATATTTTTACCGTTGAAGAAGTTGTTCCGACGAAAAGTAAGCTTCGCCAAGACTTAAGCGAAAATTTCAACGGAATGATCGATGAACGGAATAATCAGTCCGTCCGAACGGTGTGGGTTGCTGATGGAGGGGATTCAGCATTACAGCAAGTAGATATTAGTAACTGGACTACCCTATTTGAAATGCCCATCAGCCCAGTATCTGATGATATTACCAAGGCTGAATTAATATCAGCTGTAAAGCTGAGCGATGCTTTTCAGTATCAGTTTGTCGGTGAAGAAGGCGTAATTAATAAAGACGTTTCGCTGCGCGTCGAGTTAATAGAATTTTAGAAGCCTGTTTAAAAGCATCAGTTTTGAGCATGCCCAGAAGGTATGCAGGAGATAACTATGTCTAATTTTCAAAAACTGCTATCGTGCATCCTAGAATTGCTTCAAGGCTGGTCGGGTATTGCCTTCTACTAATGCTGGTAGTTGGATGCGCTGTCGAAGGTAATGGTCAGGATAACCTTCCACTCAGCTCTATGGATAAAAAATCCATAGTTCGTAAGGTAGCGAACGGCCTACTCGACGAAGGCACGATCAATCTGGTGGTAGATGATGGTATTCTTACGGATAACGATTACCGCGATCTTATCGATCTATTACCACTTGATAGCACGGTAGCGATTCCTCCGGCACGATCTCCGAAGCGTTTAAAGGGATTCTTAGAAGGAAGACTATTCGCCAGAAGTCCTATTAGTGAGTCCGCCAATCATGTTGAACACGGAGCGGTGAGCCACTATGCTTCTTCACGTTTCCGTCTGGAAGGAGGGGCATTAGGCCTGCCCGCTTCCGTTGAAGCACATATCGTGGCTCCCAATGGAAAATTTAGTCGAAATCTTTCAAGTATCTCAGTACAATTTGATTATCAAGCTTTCCTTTCCGGCTGGCAGGAAAAGTATAAAGAAATACTACGCAAAAGAAAGGATATACCAGCTCTAGACGCCCCCAGTCTGCAACAATCGGAGGTCTTAATTAAAGAAGCACGGTACCAACTTATGCAGCGCATTGTTAATAGCCAAGTCTATAATGATAAATTGGTAAACGCCAATAAAAAGCTGCAGCGTATTCAGAATGATGTGACGGGCAATATTGATTCAATTAGAGAAGCAGGTGGTGCTTTGGTGACCTCCATGAGAGAAGAGCAAAACCAGCTACAAGCAATTGCCAACTCTTACCGGAATGAATGGGAAGCCAGAAAGAATTACTACGGGGATCAACTAACTGCGGCTACTACTGCGGTTAAAGATCAAAAGAATAAACTTGATCAAGTCACCAACCCTGAAAATGTTCAAGAGGCTATTCTTCGTAACCGATCCCTATCGTTCGGCACCCGGTTGCTTGCCGCTTCTAAAAAACTACAGTTCGGTAGATCTTCACTAAATGGAAATTGGTACGTGGCGGAATCATTGCCGATGAATGGCTTGGCTTACGGACTTGAAGTAGGTCCAGTCTCGTTAGAAGTCGCCTACGGTCGCAGAGCGCTAAATTCATTTATTTCACCTCTCGTCGGAAATCAAATTTTAAATACAGTCTCAAATAGAGATATAGTATTTCTAAAAGGAGGATACGAAATAAAAGATCGAACTCGGTTTGAGGTGACCTACCTTAGGAGCAAGCGAGTCGGAACGAGTACTGCTGATGCTTTTCAGCCGAGCCTAAATAACGTAGCCTCTGTTTCTCAAGAGACAAAAATTGGTAAGCTCATCAGCTTAAACGGCCAGGTTGCCGTCAGCGCTAATGACTGGACGGGTAATAATCAAATTGAAGTAGGTGGACCCGAAAACCTCGCTGGAGAAGTGGGCGGGAAGATTGCACTGTTTAAAGAGAACATAACTGTAGGTGCGGGCTTCTTCTACGTTGGCGACAACTACTTGACGGTGGGAAACCCATTTTTACAGACCAATCAAAAAGGGATAACGGTACAAGTAGACGGGAACCTCGGTAACAAATTAGCAATCAGTGCGGAATTGAGAAGTGGCACGAGTTTAAAGAAAACCAGGGCTCCCAAAACTGTACAGCGACAAATTATTGGTAGGGTAAATTACCGACCGATAAAATCCCTTTATCTGTCAGCGCAAGTTTCCCCAAACTTTGTCAATCAATACAGTACTACTGCTTTCGGTAAAACAGAGAATAAAAATTTCGTCTACGCCGGGCAGTACAATTATCGGACAGACTTCCGTGGTACGAGTTTAATTCTGAATGGTGGGGTGACCAACTTTACTAGTGAGTCTAATTTCAACGAAAATAATTGGCAAAGCCAGGGCTTTACCGTATATCAGCTGGCAACTGTAGTTTGGCCTTCTGCGGTGAGTCTTACCTATAACCTGACGCAAACGACATACAATACTCCAGGTACGACTGGTGCTGCATCCGAAACCGGCGCTCGTCAGGTATCATCAATCCACCGTCTGAGTACGGGCCTCTCCAAATCTAAAGTTCGGATATCAATTGGACTTGAGACGCTTACCGATCCTTTTTTCGCAGAGGGTAGGCTCTATGGCACAAGCAACACCTTAGGCATCAGCCTGACGCCTAAAATAAGCTGCGATGCCAATATGACCTATCAGCATTCGCTATCCGGTAGCAAAAGCAGCGATCGCTATATGGGAACATTAAGAATTATCAAGCGCCTTTAAATAATAACAACATCATGAATGCTAATTGGATAAGAACTTTCCTGTTGTTAATGCTCTGTATTGGTGCATTGCCCGTCGTGGGGCAGGTGAACATCTTGCCGCTCCGTCAGGGGATGCCATTATATACGGCGGACCAGCTTTTCGACGTACAGATTTTAAATACATCGAACCAATTAACTGAAGGCTTTATAGTGATATTAGTTCAAGACAGTAGGTCCGGTCAGATAGCAAACCTTCAATCTCGACTGGTGACTTTACAAGCAGGTGAGCGAATTACAGGGAAACTCATTGAATGGGAAAATTCGTTTGCATATAACTCCCTCTCCGACCAACTGAGCGCTGAAAGAATTGGCCTTTCCTTCGCTCAATTTAAGTATTGCTATCGTTTTGTGACCATCGATCAACAGAATATTTTAGGAGAGTACTGTTACGAAGATGCGCCAGTAAACCTAGCACCACCGAGATTATCTACCCCTCGAAATACTGAGGTCATACAAACGATAAATCCAGTTTTGACCTGGTTGCCCGTAGCGCCGGTTGACCCTACCAAAGTCAATTATTCACTAAGGCTAGTTGAAAAGGAGATATATCAGTCTTCAATTGAAGCATTAACTACAAATTTCCCATTATTAGATGTATATGGTCTGGGAAATACAGTACTTGTATACCCCGTTGGCGGAATCCCGTTAGAAAAGGATAAGGAGTATGCGTGGCAGGTGACAGCAAGCATCGGTGACATTCCAGTAGGAACAACTGAAGTGTGGACTTTCAAGATCGGCGAGGAAAGAGTGGCTGAAGATGTAGCGCCAGACGGATCGTTTCGACGCCTTAAATCAAGCCAGGACGGAATGCCGTATCAAGTCGAGTCGGAAATCCGATTTGCCTACGACAATTACCACGGAAGCGAAGTACTCAACTATCGGATTTACGAGGCCACTGATTTGACTGGCTCAATAGAAAAACTACCCAATCTAAAGTTGGTAAATGGGCTAAATCAACTAAGGATTAAGATTAAAAAGAGATTTGATCTTGATCCTAAAGAAGTATACATGCTAGAGGTTATAGAGCCCTCTGGAAAGCGATTGTACCTCAATTTCATCACTAAAGACATAGTGGAATGAAAGCGATAAGTAAACAAGGGTGGTTACTTATACTCTGTAGTCTGCTTGTGGGAGGAATTGCCTTTTTTCTCCTCCAAATGCGTCCGAGCAATCCTGTTGCAGAGTCTGTTGAAGTTGACGGAATACGGTACAGCGCAGCCATTGAATCAACTCAAGCCGTATTTGAGCGGAGATATTCGAATGATGAATTCGCCAAGCCTGAGAGAGATAGTCTGATAACTGCTCTGAATGATCACATTTTTATTACCTGTAGAATTTCTAGTATAAATAGTTCCCTTAAAGAATTAGTAATTAGTCGCAAGGCAGACTGGAGCCCGATACAGCATGCATTGAATTATGCATGTGGTGATTTGTTCAGTGCATCATTTAATGGCAATTCACTTCCCCCGCTTTTGTGTGCTTCGGAAACTTTGTTGTCAGGAGATGATGATTTCACCTTCAACTTAGTTTTTGCGCGCCCTCACGAATTCGGTAGTGAGGATAGGATTATTTCACTATCGTTTACAAACGATTTGTTGAACACTGATCCCGTTACCCTTTCCTTAGACGCTGCGCCAACAATTTACGAGCCTTAATCCTACAACTATGAAAGTGATATCTAAGAAAATTGCCTTGTTTTTAGCAATATGTTTGCTCAATCAGGCTTTCTTCCCTGCGGTAGCTCTGGCTCTCACTAGTGGGCCGACCCAACCTGAATTTCAGGGGTTCCAGCAGTCTGGGACATCTAATATGGTTGACCTATTTACGGGAGATTTCAAACACAACATTCCGTTGCTGGAAATTGGGGGTTACCCAATCAATCTGGCTTACCAATCTAACCCAGGCATGGATGATGAAGCTAGCTGGGTGGGTTTAGGCTGGAATCTCACTCCAGGTATGATAAACAGGAACGTTAGAGGTATCGCCGATGATGCTAATGGCGACAACATAAGGGTAGAAAACAGTATCGCTCCGGAGACAACCCTTGGGGTGACTACGGGCTTGTCCGTTGAGTTATTCGGTAAGAAAATAAATAAACTCAAACTTTCGCGGCGTCAGAAGAAAAAGGCTGGTAAGCTTGGGCTGCAATTAGGAGCCTCGGTAGGTATGACTTACAACTCGCGCAGAGGATATGAAATGAAATTAGGTTTGAGGCCGAGTATGGCAATCAGTTCAGATGCGGAAACATTTAGCGCTGGTTTAGGCTTGGATTACGCACCGTCTTCGGGGCTCAGCCTATCAGCTAACACCGGTTTGGCGAGTCACAATAAGCAAAATCTCTCAACTACTCAAAATATCAGTGCCGGATTCAATTCACGCCAAGGTCTTACGGCATTCAATTATCAGGTCGGGGTTGCGAACTATGGTCCGATTCAATTTAATGGCATCAACAACTTTAGCTATACGCCCACGTCGCCACTACCAATGGCATCCACTTCGTTTCTCTTTCACCTGACCGCAGGGCTTGAGCTATTTGGAGGGCACCCCAACCTCACCGTTGATGGATACTACAGTCGCCAGCGGCTAGCCTACAAGAGCGCTTCCCAACCTGGCTATGGTTACCTGTATTTACAAAATGCTGAAAGCGACCTAGATATTCTCGATTATAATACTGAATTGAATGGCCAGGTAAAGGTCAAATCCCCCCATATGCCAATTGCCTACGGTACGCCAGATATATTTTCTGCAGTGGCACATGGTATCGGTGGCCAATTTTCGGTAAAGCGTAATGATCTTGGTCAATTTCGTCCGGGACGTTCGCGTAACGGCTCAACCTCCGCTGAGTTAGGTCTGGAGCTTGGCGCCGGCCTGTTTGCTCACTTTGGTGGCGATATTACGGTGACGGGTGTAGAAGTGACCAAAGGAGATTGGGAGCATAATGAGGCTAAACCATTCATGCGATTTACTGAGGGCAGCGGCGTATACGAGGCCAGTTACCTATCCATGGATAGCGAATTGAATCACGATGAGAATGACTATACTCTTGGTCTCAACCAGGATAAACCGGCCTTGCTCAACGTAAAGAAATCTGGAAATCGAGTCGTTGCAAAAAATGCTTTCCTGAAGCAGTCAGATAACGGTCGCTTTACTACCGCTCAGAACCTATCATCTAATGTCAATAACGCCACTGGCACCAGAAAGAAGCGTACGCAAGCCATTAACTACCTTACGGCGGCGGATGCAAATGCTGTGGGCCTCGATCGCAAGATCAAAAGCTACCCGAAGAATACACGGACTTATTCAACGTGTAACGTTGGCAACGTCCAGAAGCTAGAAAGAATTGATGGAGCCAGGAAGGCACATCATATTTCTGAAATCAACATTACGCAACCATCAGGCCAACGCTACGTATTCGGCCATCCAGTGTACAACACGAAGCAACGCGAAGTCAGCTTTAGCGTAGATACCGAACGGTTTCTTCCTGGGACAAAATCCCCCACCAGTTCAAATTATGGATTGGTAAAGTACCAGGGCAACGATAACTCCACGCGCAACAATGTTGGTAAGGACAAGTACTTCAATGCCAAGGAAATGCCAGGTTACGCAAATGCGTATCTGCTGAGTGCAATCCTATCGCCAGATTACATTGATAGAACCGGAGATGGTATTTCGGATGATGACAATGGCGATGCCGTGAAGTTTAATTACACCAGGAGCGACGCTTCCTTCAAATGGAGAAGCCCATTTCTTCAGAATACCGCCCGTTACCACGAGAACCTAATTTCTTTAAATGCTGACGATAAGGCCAGCTACCTCTACGGCGAAAAGGAACTGTGGTACGCGCATTCCATTGAGAGCAGAAATATGGTCGCTTTCTTTCACACAGAAGATCGTCAGGATGCTCGCGGCGTAGCAGGAGAAAATGGAGGCCTTAATAACAGTGAGGTATCACAACGGCTTCAAAAGATCGAACTCTTCACAAAGGCCGAATTACGAGCAAGTGAGACAATCGGAAGAGAGCCAGTGCCAATCAAAACGGTTCATTTTGAATATGACTACAGTCTTTGTCCGGGTATTCCTAATACCAGCCAACCCGGTAGCGGAAAATTAACTTTGAAAAAGGTTTACTTTACTTACGGTAAAAGTTTACAGGGTGCATTCAACAAGTACGAGTTCGAATACAACGATGCATTCAACTTTCCTTACAACGGCGGTCAGTACAACCGCTGGGGAACACGGCAAGTAAACCCTACCACGGGCACTCAATACCCTGCCAATCACCTGTACCCCTACGTCCTTCAGGGTGACGCCGGTAACCTCACTCAAGCCAACACTCAGGCGTGGAATCTTACTAAGATCACGAACCCAAGCGGCGGAGAAATTACGATCACTTACGAGTCCGACGATTACGCATACGTTCAGGATGCACGTGCCGGTCAAATGTTTCCTATTGTAGGTTTCGCAAAGACTGGCGATCCGATCGGCCCCGGTGCCGCGAATCTCTATACCTCTCCTTCTGACCTGATGGACCGCGTCGTCGTCAAAGTTCCCCAAGGGTACACGCAGAATGACATCGGAAAAGCCTTTCTCGAGAACGTAGATAAAATTTACTTCGACTGCAAAGTAGATCTGAATAAACGAGGGCAAGATGAACGCGTCAAAGGTTACATGACGTACGATAAATCTGGCGGCCGTACCGCTCAGATCCAGGGCAACTACTTGTCCATACCCATTAAACTACTCGATACCAAGAGAAACGGACAGAAGGTGAACCCTATCACCTTTGCGGCGCTGCAGGTAATGCGGTCCTACCGGCCGGAACTCGCCTACCCTGGTATCCAGTCAGATGATGAAATGACGGAAGGAGCGCTTAAAGCCGCCCTACAATCGTTGGCGGGTCTAGGTCAGGAAATCGGAAATCTCATTCGCGGGTTTGAAAAAAACTCCATGAAAAAGGGTTGGGGTAAGGAAGTCGCGGTAACAAACAATGAATCGTGGTTAAGACTCTGCAATCCTGATTACAAGAAACTAGGCGGCGGTAGTCGTGTCAAAGAAATTAAGATCTCTGACAAATGGGCCGATCAGGTCGGCGTCGACGCTGTCTACGGTCAACGTTACACCTACACTACTACTAAGGTGGTCAATGGCGAAGAAATCACAATCAGTAGTGGCGTGGCTTCCTTCGAACCAGCCAACGGAGGTGAAGAAAACCTGATGCGACAACCGCTGGAATACGAAGACCACCAGGCGCTTGCACCGAAAAGCTTGCACTATAGTGAAACACCCATCGGAGAGTCACTCTTTCCTTCGCCCAGTGTAGGGTACAGTGAGGTCAAAGTGGAAGATATTGCTAACGATGGAGATTTAAGATCGCACACTGGTTACAAAAAGCACTTCTTCTACACGGCTAAAGACTTCCCGACCATCGTAAGGAACACGACGCCAAAATCAGTGCGCGTCAAGCCTAATCCGCTACTCAAATTCCTTAAAATAAACGTCGTCGACGCAATGGGAATGTCTCAGGGCTTCAGCGTGGAAACGAATAACATGCATGGCCAGGTAAAAGGCATGGCCAGTCACGACAGAAACGGAGGCTTGCTGAGCTCTTCAACCTACCACTACCGTACAAAAGCTAATGGGCAACTCGAGAGTAACGTCTCGACGGTAGATGCCTCGGGTACTATCAATGACCGCGAAATCGGTGTGACGACCAAAGTATGGCAAGAACTCTTTGAAGAAAAGAGTGATACCAAAACCGGAGGATTAGCATTGAATGGAGATGCATTCCCTATCGTCATCTTCCCAGCCTTAGTCATTGCCCCGTGGCCGAAAATCCAAACTCAAAAGAAGAAGTTCGCGGGCGCGGTAACTACTAAACTAATTCACCGCCAGGGAATGATCGATCGGGTGACCGTAACAGAAAATGGTTCCTCAATTACCAGTTCAAATACCCTGTACGATGATTACACCGGAGAGGTGCTCCTGTCCACTACCGAAAACGAGTTTGGTGACCCAGTCTATAATTTCTCCTACCCAGCCCACTGGGCGTACGAAGGAATGGGCAGCGCCTCACAGAATATTGGCGCGTTCCTGAAGAACGTTACGCTAAATGAAGGCACGGTAACTGGCACCTCCTCGACGCTGGTAAATAAGGTCCTAGAACCCGGAGATGAACTGCTGGCCGTGAATAGTTCCGATGGTGGGTATGCCGTCCGGTATTTCACAGCCGAGGTAGAAGGCGCCCTTAAAATTATTGACGCATCCGGTGAAGTCGTCGATCGCCCCGCCGTTGACCTTAAGGTCATTAGATCGGGATTCCGCAATATGCTAACCACTACCGTTGGTAACGTTCAAACACTGGAATCGCCAATCGTAGGCAATTCTGTTCGGATTGATCCAGCAAGCCCCGTGATCAACGCTAGCGCCATGACGTATGGCGATACCTGGACAATCCCTTGCGGGGCAAACCAGGAAATTTGTGGGGAAGAAGAATTTATCCCCGAGCAAATCAATCCATACATAGAAGGCATGCTCGGCAATTGGCGCCCCGAGAAAACGTACGCGCTACTCAACCAGCGTACACCAGAAATTATCAACGGCAGCCCGCGAATTCGTACCAGTGGATCTTTGGTTGACTTCGCTCCGGCGTGGGTTTGGAGTGGTAATAATTTGGCTTTCAATCAGAATGGATGGTACAACGGAGGGTGGAGGCAAGCTTCAACGGCTACGCTGTTTGACACCCGGGGCAACCAGCTAGAACAGTTCGATGCACTCAATATCTATTCCTCTGCGCTGTTCGGTTATAACGGAACCTTAGCCACGGCCGTCGCCGCCAACTCGAAGTACGAAGAAATATTCTTTGATGGCTTTGAGGATTACGACTTCTCCTCTGACTGTGGAGCCGCCGCCCGGCTTCCAAAGAATATGAAACTATTCGTGCCGGAAGAAGCCCCGGAAGGTGTCAACCTAACCCGTACGGAAGCTCATACCGGAAAGTACAGTATGGAGATCAATCCATTAGCGCGCCAGCAGGCGATCGTAAACCTAACCGATTGCCGGGGTATTGGTAAAGAACCGCAGGTATACGTATCTAACCCGGATACAGTATTTAAAACAACTTGTGAAAGTTGTCTGCCAATTCTCAATCCATCGCCGGATAAAGACTACTATCTGTCCGCGTGGGTTGCTACGGAGACTTCAAAAGCATCCAACGCACTTCCGCAGGATATCGGTATCAATGTTTTATTCGCCAACTCCGGCGTGGCGGTAGCCGGCGTTCCCACGGGCCCGGTAATTGAAGGCTGGCAGCGCATTGAAGCTCATTTCACCGCGCCGGCTTCAGCACCGCAAATGTTTATCTCCTTCGCTAACCGAGGAGACGAGAAAGCTTACGTCGATGACTTCCGGTTCCAACCACTGCTGGGCAGTATGAAGTCCTACGTATACGATCCCTTTAGTCTTCGCCTCATGGCAACGCTGGATGAAAATAACTACGCTACGTTCTATGAGTACGACGATGAAGGAAAAATGATCCGTCTCAAGCGAGAAACGGATAGCGGAATCCAAACCGTTCAGGAAGAAAGAACCGTTCTAAAGCGCGGCGCTAAATAAACTCAATTAAATCACTATCGACATGATTAGATCAATCTTATTGCTGGTATTTATGGTGTGTATAGCGGGCCAACCATTTGCACAGACCAGCACCGATGTAGCTTATCAGGATTACGGAAAAGTCCTCGCGGCGCTTTCGGATTTACAAGCTACCCAGTACACGGTAAACCTGGAGCTCTACGAAGGAATAAAAGAACAGGAACTTGTTGGGGAATCAGAATTTACCATCTGGAATGGAGTGAACGGTGAAGCCTTTTTCAGCTCTGCTGACGTCACCTATCTCGCAACGGATAATCGCGTTATTTTCATCAATCACGTCCAAAAACAAGTCCAGGCTTTTCATCCGGATAGCTTGGATTATGATCCCCCCGCCATCCTCGCGGAAGACTTACGGCCGATCATGGAAAAGCTTCGCTTATTTCCTCTTAGGTACAACCCCGGTGACGGCCAATCCGCCGTTTCGTTTTGTGCCCCGGGCCTCACCAATACGGTCATTAAAGTAGAATACGATCAGGCTACCTGGCTACCGTCAATCATGGCCACTACCATAGATCTATCCAACGCGCCGGATCTCTACTATGAATACGATCAGCACCACATCGTGGCTAAATACGGTAACTACGTAGCTCAGCCAGATATGCCAATAACGCCGGAAATGGTAGTCAAAACAAATGGTGAGTCACCTCGCCTCACCAGTGAGTTCGCCGAGTATAGCCTCGTCGACTAGCCACTTCGACCTTTTATTATTAGCTGCACCTCGCCCTTTTAGATACTCTACTATGAATCTGCTTAAGCGATTATTTCTCAGTCTCCTCTTTATTCTACCGGTTTTATTGACCGCGCAGGTTCGGCGCGATATCAAAAGTATCTCCGGTTATCCTCTGCAGGCAGGTATGTCGGAAGACGTTGTATGCGCTGATTACCTATCTCCAACGTTCCTTCAAGATATTGATACGTGGAGAGAAGCAGGAGCTACTTTAGCTTTCGAGATTGATGAAGAATCGCAGCAACCACGTCCTGACCAGCCAATCACCTACCTTTTGGATGTAGAGGTCGCACTTTGGGAAGCAACAACTTCACCCGGCGCCGCGCCCACCCGTATTCTGATGGAATCGCTGGAACTAGCCTACGATCCAGATCCCGCAGCTCGATCCACCTGGCGCGTGTTTCGAAAGTATCCGGATGCCTTTAAGATGGACTTCCGAGTGGTTAGTCTCACGGTAGCCGATCCCAGTACCTTCACGGGGCTGCATTTTCCCATGCGCCTTACCGGAGAAATCTTTGCCGACCTCGTTCCAAAGTTTAATCCAAATCTTATCTCCGAACCTAGCCACACGCTTAGTGCAGTTGGTAGCGAACAACGGCTTGAACTAAAGTGGGCCGCTATAAAGGGGATCAGCGAATTTGACCTCGAGTGGGTGTTTTTTGATGAGGTAAGCGAGATTGGCCAAAGAGTGTACGCTAACCAAACGGCCACTTCCGACTATAATTCTCTGTACGAGAATAACGCAACTAGGGTCACGGTAAATAAACTCAATCATAAAGTTGAATTACTCTATCCGAAAGGAGCCATCTTCTACCGTGTACGTACTGTTCATTACGATGCTCAGGGCCTGCGCCGCCACGGAAAATGGAGTTCTAACAGGCCCATCAATCTCGTACGTGGCGACGTAGTAAAAGTAAAGGGCCTCGAAAGCGAACTCAACTGGAGAGCGAGCACGACCTACATCGAGGGGGGGAAAAATCTTCCCAGCGTAGAATACTACGACGGTACGTTGCGTACCCGCCAGAAGGTAGCTATGTCCAATAAAATTGGCAGAGCCATCATCTCTCAGCCAGTCTACGATCGCCACGGGCGCCCCGCGATCAATGTGTTGCCAGCACCCACGGAAAACGTGTCGATGGCTTATGATCCTGAATTTGCCAGCGTGGATGAAGGAGCCTCCCACCGGCCATACCTGAGTCAGGATTTCGATGGTGACTGCAGTCTGGAGCCGAAACCGATGAGTGAGGCTACTGGCGCCGCCCGCTATTTTTCACCTACCAATCCTCGCAAGAATGAAGGCAATAACGCCTATCTACCCCAAGCGGAAGGCTACCCCTACTCCGTCACCGAATGGACGGCCGATGAGTCGGGCAGGATCCGCCGGCAGAGTGGCGTGGGTAAAACCTTCAAATTTGGGGGAGAGCACGATACCCAGTACTTCTACGGTAAACCTAATCAGGCCGAACTCGATCGCCTATTTGGCAACGACGTAGGGGATGCTCACCATTACCTGAAGAACACGAGCATTGACGCCAACGGCCAAATTCGCGTAGCCTACGTCGATGCAAAGGGCCGGGAAATAGCTACCGCGCTTGCCGGTGACGCGCCGGATAACGTTGCTCAGCTCGATCAAGGCTTCAACGCTACCGTCAAGGAATCTACGGTCAGTGTATTGAATAACCAACGTCAGGATGCACTCCTGGAATCAACCGAAAAAATAGTTGTTACTAACGCTGGTACGCATACGTTCAATTATTCCCTTACCCCGGGGACGAGCGGCGCACCCTGCGATGATGACGATTTATGCTACACCTGTGCGTACGACGTCACCATCCGTATTACGGCCACGAATTGCAGCGCCGGCAATGGAATTTTGGCAGAACAAACCGCTCGTAATATTGAATTAGCGGATTTTTTACCCGGGTGCTCCGGTAGTACCCCCTCTACCGATTTGAATTTTTCGGAAGTGCTCACGGTCGGTGAGTACACCATCACGAAAACACTTCGCGTATCCGAAGACCTCAAGGTAGCTGCAGCCGATGATTTTATCTCTAAAACCAACTGCCTGCCCTCCCTCGAAGAATTAACGAACGACCTGTTCATGGAAATGGATACGTCTGGTTGTGACCAAACCTGCGAAGAATGTGTCCTCTCCCTCGGGAGCGAAACTTCATTCGTCGATGAACTGAAAAGTCAGTTCATCGCTGGAGGGATGAGTGACGCTGAGGCCACTTCCGCCGCTCAGGCTGCCTATCAGGCAACCGTCGAGGAATGTATGGCCCCCTGCTACCTGGCAACGGAATGTGACGCCATCCGTATCTCCATGGAAAACGACGTCTCCCCCGGCGGGCAGTATGCGCTGTACGAATATGATCCGGAAACTGGGATGCTTGGTAGCAACGACCCTACTTCCATCTTTTACGATAACGTTTATAAGAAGAATAAATTCGTATATTTGGACGCAGACGGTATTCCTGACAGGGTCCGCAATGAAGCGGGTGCAATGGTCAGCCCGAATGACTTACCAATTGACATGTTTTTGGCTAACTGGAAAGCCAGCTGGACCAGCACCCTCATCGAGCACCACCACCCCGAATACTGTATTTACCAGGAATGGTGCCTTGATCAAAATAATCAGCAGGATAGCCAGTTCGACGCCGCCATGGAAGACGTCCTCGATTACGAAACGGCCCTCGCTGAAGGTATTATCGATGCAAACGGTAATATTATTAACAACCCATTTTTCGCGGAGGGCGGCGCCGGCTACGATTGCGTGAACTTGCGCGATAGCCTTTTGGCCAACATCGTGCCGGGCACTTCCGTAATTTCCTACGTTACTACCACGATCTACGGCCCCGAGGATGGCCCCTGTAATGTCGGCATTGGCGGTGGCACCGAAGGAGAAAATAACGCTGCCTGGGAATTATATGCTACCCTCTACCACAGTATCAAACAGGGGATTATTGCCAGAAAACGCGCTCAGCTGGACGACTGTAATCCAGTTGTCGAATGTATCGGCAATACTGAATTGACCGCCTGCAACGGTACTTCACCTAATCATTATGCCACCAAACAGCGCCGCGTTATTAACGTGGAAAGCCCGGATGGCCCCGTCGATCTTGATCAAATTCAGGCAGACTTCGAAGCCGATGAAGCCATCTTCATCGCTGATTGCCAGGCTAGCTGCGAAACGAGCGCCGATGCCTGGTTGTGGCAACTGGGAGAGTGTATTCCAGTAGATAAAAGAGACGAAATTCGCGCCGGCCTCATCCAGGTGTGCCAGTCGGGTTGTGACATCCAGCACCCTAACGGCTCCTCAACCACCCCAATGGGCCAACCGACTGCCTTGGGCGACACCAGCTTCGATGACGTAGTCGCTCGGGTTATGAACGGTATGTCTCTGGACTGTGCCGAAGGCTGTTCCGTGTATAACCTAACGGAGCCCCGCCCCTACGAAACCCCTGCTTACGCCGGTGGCCGCACCGTGCAAACCCTCGCCAATACCTGTGCCTGCGACCAGATCAACAATCTGGAAGCGGATTACCAGGCTAACCCTGAAACCTTCGAAACTTTCGAGGATTACCTCGCCCAGTTCGGTGGGCCAACACTCGTTCAGGAAGAGATCGATGAAATTAAAGCCTCCTGCAACGCCGGTACCACCAACGAATTACTTACGGAGGGCATTTCTCTGCCCTTTTATCTCGATTGCAATGTCTGCCAGGATTGCGATCAGATCAATCAACTTAAAAGCACTTTCGACGCCAACGAAGCCTGCGATGAATCCAGCCCATTCTACTACGATCTATTGGCTAAATACATCAACCGTGCCCTCGGCTTCTCCCGCTCTGACGAAGATTATCGGTTATTCCTGGATTCCTGTCCGGGCGCTGGCGCGGGTGCCGGGAACGGGGCAAGCAATATAATCTGCCCCCTTCCGGTAAATGAAGAAGACTTGGATGCATTGACCTGCGTCGGGGCGCTTAAGGAACAAGCAGCAACCGGAGCCGCTAACCTGCGGCGACAACTGGCCGCCGAACTCCGCCGTGAGTTCAACAGTAAGTACGTGATGGATTGCCTGGATAACGGCCAGGAAACGTTCACCGCTACCTCTTTAAGCCAGGAGTATTACTATACCCTTTATTACTACGATCAGGCGGGTAATCTAGCGCGTACCGTTCCCCCAAAAGGGGTCGATTTACTCACGGACGCTGAAGTTGCGGCGGCGGCGGCTCACCGAAGCAATGGCACAAGTCCCGCTACCTACCCGGATCACAGCTACGCAACGGACTACACCTATAACGCCCTGAATAAAGTCGTCAAGACAAAAAGCCCCGATGCCGACGTTAAGTACGCTTGGTTCGATGAGATTGGCCGGATCGTCCTTACCCAGGAGGGCCGCCAGCGAGACGGGTCCGCGGAAGATGGCGCCAACTTGTACAGCTACGTGGAGTACGACCCACTTAGCCGGCCAAAAGAAAGTGGGGAGCTGATAGCAACCGCTAAAGTCAGCCCCGACGGGAAACTGAGCCCATTGGATTGGTACAACCTCACCAACGGCCTCTCGGCTGACAAGCGGATCAATGTCACCAAAACCTACTACGACCTGGCGCCCGGGCAACTACCGGCCATGTCTGATGTGCGGGATCGAAACCTGCGTAACCGCGTTGCCATGACCAGTTGGGAAGCCGTGAACGACGATGATGATGACACATTTGCGTTCGCGTCCCACTATGCATACGACGCCGTAGGAAACGTATCGGTACTCATTCAGGACTACGCTGAACTGGCATCCATCGGCCAGCAGTATAAGCGAATGGATTACGAGTACGACTTTTTGAGTGGAAATATTAACGCACTGTTCTACCAAAAAGGCCAGGCCGATCAATTTAGCTACCGCTACCGCTACAATGAGAATAATGAGTTGACGGAAGTACTCACCAGCGTCATTTCCACCGACTACGCGGAGGATATGTTCTGGGAGCGGGACGCCGAATACAGCTACTATGATCACGGGGCACTCAGCCGTACCGTCCTGGGGCAACAGCGGGTTCAGGGTCTTGATTACGCCTATACGCTACAAGGGTGGCTTAAGGGCGTCAATGGCTCCGCACGTACCGGCCGCGACATGGGCGGCGATGGGTACGACAAAAACCCACTCGTCGCAAAAGATGCTATCGCCTATACCCTAGGTTACTACCAGGGTGACTACAAGCAGATCAACACCAACCCAGCGAAAGCCATCGAAATGGCTACGTACTGGCGGATGGAACTCGATGGTCCCAACCAGTACAATGGCAATATCCGCAACGTACAGTTAGATATCCAGGAGCTGGATCCAATCGCATACGTTTATCAGTACGATCAAATTGGTCGCTTGAAGGGCAACCGTGCCTACCTCGACCCTAACCTGGAAGCCTATACTTGGTCCGGCAGTGCCCAAACCCAAAGGTTCCGTGAGCTACTATCCTACGACCTCAACGGCAACATCACCAACCTTGCGCGCAGCAACCAAGATGGCAACTTCCAGGACTGGATGACCTATCGCTACGAGCAAGGGACCAACAAACTCCGGTACGTAGACGATTCAAGGCCCGCCGCCTCTTACCAAGGCGACTTCGACGACCAAGCCCCGGGCAACTACGCCTACGACGCCTCGGGCAACATGATCCAAGACGTCTCCAAAGGCATCTCTGACATCGAATACTACCCCACAGGCTTCGCCAAGCGATATGCGCTGGCAGCGGGGGCTAGTGTGAATTTGTCTTATGGGCCGGATGGTATGAAATGGGTGGAGCGTAAGACGAATAGTAAAGGAATAGTAAAAAATACGGTTTATGTGCGTGATGCTTTGGGTGCCGAGCTAGCCAGATATGAGTATTTAAATGAAAATGAATTTATTTGGAAGAGTCAATCTATAGTCGGGATAGAAGAGTTAGGTTCGTTTTATTTTGAGTCTGATTTAGTGTCTGTGATAGAGGAAAATAATAGCCAATATTATAAAAAAAGTTACTTTCTGTCTAATCAAGTAGGCTCAGTAATAGCAACTATTAGTGATCGAAAAAAGTTGATATCGAGTGCTTCTACAAGTTGTTCCGCGTATGTCAGGACGGCAAAAGATTTTTATAGCTTTGGCCATATTATTAATGAGAGGCATCACTCTGATGAATCATTTGATGATAAGTTCTCATTTGCTGGAAAAGAAATCAGTGACGTCACAAATTTGTATGATTTTGGAGCGCGTCATTATGATCCATCTATTGGTAAATGGAGTTCGATCGATCCTCTGGCAGACAGTTTTGCCCCACTGTCACCCTATAACTATAGCTTTAATAATCCCGTATTTTATATTGATCCGAGTGGAGAAAGTCCAATATCAATATTTGCCAAAGCCGTTGCTAAAGCGGGCCTAAGGCGAGCTGCAAAAGAAACAGTTGAAAGACTAATAAAGAATAGACTTAAAGCGTATATGTCTAAAGGTTGGGCGAAGCAACTCGGTCAAGATGCTTTAGACGCAATTGATCTGGCCACATCGCAGGCATGGTGGGAATACGTGATAGAGTTTGTACCTGTTGCGGGCGATGCTTACGGTGCAGCTAAATTAGGAGAACAAGGCTATGCGATTTATAAAATCACTCAGCGTTTTGAGGCTTTAGCGTCAAGTGCAAGTAAGATCGCTGGTAAGGCTTGGAAGAAACTCGGACTGAACTCAAGTCTTTCTGGAAAAGGCGCTGATATAATCGAACGCTACACTAAAAAATTCAACAATCAGGGAGATCATTTATCCGAAAGTGACCTAGTTGGGGCGACTAAGGATTTGTTTGGACGCGGTATTAAAAAATCAGATGGAACATATTGGGACCATATTGGAGAAGTCAGACAAGCTTTAGGCGGTATGGGCAAACAACTAGCCAAGCTAAGAAAGCAAATTGACTCTGGTGATTTTGATGGAGATTCTCTCGAAGCAGCGGAAAGTTTATATAAGGAAGTTCAAAAACGAAAAGATCAAGTTCAAAAAGTTCTTAAACAGGCGGAGCGGAAAGCTCGGAAATAACAATTCTATGAATAATATAACTTTATCAGAAAAGGCAGGCCTTCGTTGGCTAGGTGCCGCGCCTGCCGATAATGACTCTTACGTTCTTAAAAACTCTTTTAAGTTATACAATAAAGCTATTTCGGATCTTGATGTCGAAGACGTCAGGTTTTTAATAAGCCAAAGAATTGGCTTATTGATATCTGTTCCAATAGCTCTCGATTTTTTGGAAAAGAATATTTTAGCTGAAGGAGATTATTACGAAGGTGATTTATTAAAGGCCACTCTCAATATTCCAAAGAATTTTTGGTTGGAATCGCCATCATTAGCCCTAAGAATTACAAAAATTCTAAAGGAGAATAAAAATGTTTTGAATGAACTTATGGAAGGAGATGACATTGATCGCGAAATTGGGAAAAAGTGGATCGATATGATCTCATAGTTTCATGTAGGTGCCTTCAAAAAAGCCTCTATAGCTAAACTGAGAACCGCTGTTACGTTGCCTAATTTTCTCCGACGGTCTGCGCCTCGACACATCCGGAATAACCATCTACAAGCTTGCCGAACTAATTGTTAAGATTAACCGGGTAACGCTTAGTTAATATTTTCGACAACGATATTTCTATATCGCTGCATATTCCGATACCACTGACCCTACTCTTCCGGAGTACTGCCCACCCCTGTTGAGAGCCTGCGCTAAACAGTGATAACGAAGATAATTTACCTGACGCTTTTCTTGGACTCTTGCCCTCAAGTTCTATTCAACGGACTTCGGGTAACAGACGATCCAAGATGGCGTCGTCGATGGTGAGTTGGGCGATAACCCGTGCCATTTGCGGGCCTAGCGGGCTAACTTTAACGCGTTGTGGTGGGTGGCTGCTAAAATTGGGGTGTTGGTAGGTAGGCCTCTAATCGGTCACGTGAAGGCCAGCGAGAGAGAAACTGCTCCTTTTCTATTAAGAGCGAATGCTCTGCGGGAACACGTATCTTCGGGAACAACAAAAACAACACCGACCTACCCGTGGCCATCGACAACCCCAAAGTCATTGATTTCATTTCAACGAGCCAGGATGGAAAACGGGTGATTTTAACCATCAGTAATCATCTGGATTGGGAAGACGTGGAAAGTCATCTCAGATCATTACAGCGCAAACTTTACGCGTATCTAGTTTACGTGGAGTCTGGTGAACTCGGGGCTAGTGGTATGAAATTTCAGGGGCTACAAGTAGTCGTCAGCGTAAGGTGTAAATACCCTGTTCCTTCGATTGGCGAGGATTTCTACCGGGTAATCACTCCCTATTTTATGGAGCGTGAGGTGGTGTTGGAGTATAGAGACCAATAAGACATAAGGGCCTGGCCTAAATAAAATTATGATCCTCAATGAGAGCAATCGTCAGGTTTGAAGTCTATTTTGTCATCCTTTTATTGGCAACAACCTGCTCCAATGCACCCCAACACCTGGTAGTGGAAGACGCCTCCCTACTACTGCAAAAGGCCTCCGAAGTTGAAGAATCTGGTTGGGGAAACCCTAGTCTATTTCCCGACACCTTCAGCCTCCCTATCGACGGGGAAACGGTTGACTTCACCAAATACTCCACGTCCAACGGCGCCATCACTTGCATTGCTCCAAACAATTGGGCGTTAACGCATAAGGATAGTACCGGTTTTTTCTTCAACGCTCCGGCAGATAGCAGAGTAGCGTACTTTTCGATGTACGTAAACGACAAGGCATCGGCGATTTCAACGAGTGCGATGGGAGCGTATTTGCAGGATGTAGAATTCCCCAACGCCTACCCGGAAGGGAGCATCGAACGCTTCACCTTAGATGAAACCGATGCCGTGCTGCTGTACAGTAGCATCGGAGAAAACAAAGTCCAATACTACCTGATGGCAGACGCGGAAAACTACGTTCGTGTATTTACAATCACGGGCGTAGATGAGCTGGCATTTTACGAATTAGCTGCCTTCATTCTGAATTCCGTGACGGTAGAAGGAGAATTGGTCGTGAACCCTGATAGTGCCATCTCATCATCGATCAGGGTTGGGGTTGGGGTTGGGGATTGAGCTGGTTTGCCCACTTAGTGATTGAATCCTACCACATTGCTACTGTCTATGTAGATTATCTGACCCCGCCCATGTCTAATGCATCCAAACCGACCATCGCTCTATCCATCCTTGGAGGAACCATCGTTTTCTTCTGCGCACTGCACGCCCTAACCCAAAATCATACCGAGGGTCTTCTCGCGTGGTCCATAGCGGGCGTATTCGCGGCCATCTTCATTGGTGTAGCCCTATGGCTGAGCGGGCGCGAGGCTAAAGGTCCTCTCTACCTCTTTGTGGTAGGAACCGCCATTAGTTTCCTGATTATGGTTAACATCGAGGACAAAGATTCTATTTTTCAGGGCAAGATCCTTCAAGAGGTCAACGTAGCGGATCCCTCTTCAAAACTTACTATACCTCTCTTGAACTGGTTTGGGACACGGGATGTTTTTAAAGGGCTATGTCGCTAATACTAACCAAGGATGAACTCGAAGCACTTCAGCTGGAACAAAACACAGCTGGGCTTTCAAAGCGGCGTTACCGCAAAGTAACGGTACTCATCATGCTGCACCAAGGCCATTCGGTTAAGACAATTGAGGCGGCACTGGGTATTGATGATAATACGATCTATCGTTACCATCGCGCCTATTACAAAGCCGGTCTGTCCGACTTTCTGGACGATAGCTATGTGGCTTACACCGGTCGGTTAACTGAGAAGCAAGAAGAAGCCTTAGCTAAGCATCTGGATGATTACCTATACCCTGATGCAAAATCCATTGCCGCCTACGTCCTCGAGCGCTTTGGGGTAGACTACAGCGTTGGCGGTATGACCGATTTGTTGCACCGACTTGGGTTCGTGTTCAAGAAGAGTAAGTCCGTGCCGGCTAAGGCTGACGAAGAAGCACAGTGTGCCTTCGTTGAGGAAGCACTACCCGCGCTTTTAGAAGAGGTAGCCACCGGTGATGCAGTTGTTTACTATGCTGATGGCTGTCATCCTACTCACAATACAAAGACGAGTCGCGGCTGGATACGCAAAGGGGAAGATTTCGAAGTGGATTGCAACAATGGTCGACAGCGAGTGAATATTAATGCGGCCGTCAATGCGCTCAAGCCGGAACATTTGGTATACGAGATTGCTGACACCATCAATGCTCAGTCTACTCAGCGTTTATGCCGCCAGTTACTACGCAAACATCCGGGCAAAAAGATCTACTTCATTTGTGACAACGCTCGCTACAATCGCAACAAGATGCTAACGGAGTGGGCGGATAGCCAACGGATCGACTTCGTTTATCTACCAACCTATTCGCCTAACCTGAACCTAATCGAGCGCCTGTGGCACTTTATGCGGGTTAAGATATTGAACTCAACTTATTACGAGAAGTCTAGTGAATTTAAATCGGCCATCGTTTCATTTCTGGGTGGGATAAAATTGTATAAGGAAGAATTACGTAGCCTACTGACTTTAAACTTCAGGACAGTAGGAGGCACTTCCGTGCATTTGTCCCAAACCTCTTCGTGATGCGTATATGACTTTTGACCAAGATTCCGTAATTCTTGAATCTCCCGCAGATGGAGTAGGAACACTTGGATACACCGACGATGAAGGAACTCTGGTGCTCACCAATAGCGACGGGTTCAAAATGATGCAAATGGATTACTACCTCGAAGCAGACACGGCAACCCTCTTCAGCAGGGGTGATACAATGAAATTTTTGATTACGACAGCATCAGGTGAATGATTGGGACCTTGAGGCGGTAAGGGTGATTTAGCAGAACTTTCTACATAACTAACCTGAAGATTGGGAGGGACTTCAGAGGCTAGATTTTAGACGGCAGATCTCAAGGCCGTGGTATTCACCCGTCCCTTAATCGTGGTAGTGATTTCTCGGCAGAAAGGCTTGAGGGACGTTAGACGCTAGATTTTAAATCTTAGACGGCAGCATGTCTAATTTTCCGGTGATTATCCGTCCCTTGCTGGTGGTAGTAAAATTTCTTCGGATTAGCGTTAAGAACGCTGCACTGTTCGAGCTAAAACAGAATTGAACTGTGCCTTCTATTTAGTGCAAACAATTGGCGCTGCCTGAAAAACAAATTTTATAGCGAGTTGGCAGCGTTTAGCTAATCCGAAGAAATTTTGCGTTAAGCCACCTGCACAGGACAAGACTTTTGCTTCTTTTGGTCACAAAAGAAGTGCCAATTAAGAAGTACTGAAAGTTCTAAAACCCGACCTGGAGGTCAGGAGCCAACGGCCGAAAATCGCGTTAAGCCACGGTTACAGGACAAAGCTTTTGTTTCTTTTTGCTACAAAAGAAATGCTATGTGCGAAGTGAAATACCACTAGTCTACAAAGATCTAGAAGCCGAAAGCCGTAAAGGAAAGCCTGACCTAAAGGTCAGACTACCGGACACCCGGAACACCCGGACACCTACCAAAAAACAACCCGCCCAACAAAAACACCGTCCCCAACACCCAACCGATAAACATAAACCCCAGCCCCACCAACATCAGTACGCAACAACGCCACTTCATTAACACCCCGCGTAACCTGCAACTCCCGCGCAAAAACCAACCGCCCCGCCAAATCAAAAACCTGCAGATCAGCTAGAGCCGCCTCCGAAGCCGAAAAGCGGAGCGTAAGCACGGGCCCCGCCGGGTTCGGATAAGCCTCCACTAAACCAAACTCCAACTCTGGAGTAACGGCGGAGCCAGTCACCTTCAACTGAGGCACTAAATAAGATCCATCCCGAAAGGCTTCCCGCACGGCCAAACTATCCGTCAACTCCAAGGGGGAGAGGAGGGAAGCGGCGACAGAAGTTTCCAGCAATAGTTGAAATAACACCACATCCGCGGCCAAACCCTCCACGTCGTGGTGGGCAAAGGCGAATAAGCCATCCTCCAGCCGGTCGGTACGCATCTCCTCTAGTTGAATTGCTCCAGGTAAGACCTCCAGTACACGGATGCCCAACTGCAAAGCCACCGTCCCCTGCAAGCCCTGGCTCCCCGTCAATTCTCCGGGGTAAATATTAACCAGGACGGTACCCGATGACTGACCGGGAAACACCTCCGCCAACAGCGCGGCCCCATCCCTTTTCTCCGCACCCGCGCCAGCGCCCAACTGGTCCCGCATTGTGTCGGGACCAGCGCCCAAATTGCTAAATCCAGACGCATTAACGTCGCCCACCATGATGCCCGTAAAATTGGCTTCTAAACGCTGGCCCGCCAGGTTTTTGATGCTGATGACCTCGGGAAAAGCCGTAGCCCAGGGGTTGGTATTGACCGGGAAAATGAAATCCGCCGGCACGAAACGGTAGGCATCGCTGTTGCGGTAGGCCGCGTCCAGGCCCAGGATGAGGCGGCGGATGGCAATGATGTCGCCCACCGTGATCCGGTCGTCGCGCGTCGGATCGGCGGCCAGCAGGCGGTAGGGGTTGCGCAACTCCGCCAGGCCGAGAATGTGCTGGGTGATGACGACAATATCCGCCGTCGTGACGCCCCGGCGATGACGAGAATAATCATCCAACGACGCCACCAACGTAAAGTCCTCGCCCAGCGGCAAGTCCGTGAACGCAAAGCGGCCCGTAGCATCCGTAGCGGCGGTTTGGGGCGTGGTGCTTCCCGACAAGTCGATGGTCACTCCCTCCATCAATTGCCCCCGCTCGGTCGTTACGGTACCCGCAATGGAACCCTCCTCCGCCCCCGTGCAGGCGCCGTCCTCCCGCGCAAGTAGTACGGTGGCCTCACAAAATGCACCTCCGGCGGTCGGGCTGAAGGCGTAAACGCGGATGGGTACGCGCGACTCGTCCTCGCAGTTCAACAACAGACCTTCGCGGCCCGGCGTGGCGGAAAAGCCGGGCTGATCAACTTCAGACTCCGTGTAGATGGAGTAGTTGACCGGCGGACCGCAATCATCGGCGTTTGGTGGGATAAGGTCGTCCGCGAACACCGCCGCGCGGCCGTCGTCTTCCGTACGCAGCAGGACCGGAAACTCGCTAAAACAAATGGGCGCCGCATCGCCAACTTCGGCTACGCAGAAGGGGATGATTTGCGCGCCGGGGTTGCCACAGGCATCCACCGCCGTTACTCGCAGGGCGTGATCACCCGCCGGCAAACCTGCGAGGGTAACCGTATAACGGCCGTTCCCCAGAGCGGTGATCTCACTGTCCACTAAGAAGCGCGTGCGGGTAAAAGTGCCGTCGAAATCCAGGTCAAGGGCCACCCGTTGGGTAAGTTCTTCGGCGGGGCTGCAGTCGTCAGTCAGGGTATATCCCAGCTGGGCCGTGGCGGTACAGGTCGATCCCGTCAACGCGAAGCAAGCGGCGGGTTCGTTTGCGGTAACCGTTGGCGGCGTACTGTCGAAAACGCGGATCATCTGCTGGTAAACGAAGCCACCCCGGCCCGCCGCCACCCCGTAATCCCGGATCAGCAGCGGCGTAAAACCACCGTTGTCGCGGATGCGGTCCTGGTCCAGTCGTACTACGTCGGCCGTATCGTTGATGCCGTCCCCAAACAGGTGGAGGGTTACGTCCTGATCAAGATCACCGTCGCCGTCAAAATCGCGGGGTACAGTTATGGGTTCCGCCGCCGGGTCGAATTCACAGAGGTTGAGCGCCCGGTGGGTTACGACGAGGTTGTAGCAGGCTTCCCCGTTGGTCGCCGTCCGCTCCGTCGTGGCGGTGCTCACGATCATATCGCAGGTGCCTTCGGACACGTCCACGGCATCAATTTCGGGGGCGTCGGCGCAGTCGCCCGCCCGGTCACCGGGGAAGGTGAGGGAGTATTCCGGAGCCCCCGTCACGGTGATCGTTTGCCGGCAAATTCCATTATTTGTGCGGCCGTCGGCGTCGGTCACGGTAAAGTTGCGTTCCAGCACGCCCGCCCCGCAGTTGTCCAGGCTCCCCCTGAAAGTTTGGGCTACGGCGAGGTCGCAACCTCCGCTTCCCGCAGCTATTCCGAAGGCTGCGTCCAGGGCTGCGGCGGTGGGTGCATCCCCCAAATTCAATTCGTTGTAGGCTGTACAATTAATAATTACGTCGGCCGGCGGCGCGCAGATTAGCGGTAAGAGGCTGCGAATTTCCACCTCCGCCGCGCAGTAATTCAGGTTGCCGCTCGCGTCCAGCGCGCGTAGGCCGATGGTGTTTGTCCCCAGTTCTTCGCAGGTCAGTTCGATCGCCCGCCGGTAGGTCTCGCCTGGTGGTGGGATCAGGGTGCCGTTCCCGCCAATCCGCACGCGGGCGATGGCCAGTTCGAGGCCGTCCGGGCAGTTGTCCGTACTGGCCCGGTCGATGGTGGCGGGCGTGATCGTCGCCGTTCCGTTCGGGGCGCCGGCACCAAAAGTCAGGCTCACGCGCACCGCATCTTCACAGATCGCGGAGGGCGCAACTCGGTCCACTACGCTGATCCGCACGTCGCTGCTATCCGTATTCGCGCAAGCGTCGGCGTACACGTAACGCACGACGTAATCGTCGGGCGGCAGCAATCGGGTGAATTCGGAGGCCAGGTTATTCAGGTCCACTGGCAAGTTCGTCTGCAGGGCATCGGTCGTCGCGCCGGCGGGGTAGATCGTGGCCGTTAGCCGTAGATCCGCGCCACAATTGTCGGCTAGTGCCATTCCGGGTTGGTCCAGCGCGAAGCGGGCACCGCAATTATTCGTGCTGTTGACGACGATCGTTTCTCCGTTGGGCGCTGCCGCGGGTGCGGTGAAAAGGGGCGGGGCAACGTCACTAACCTGGAATACCTGGGTGTACGTCCGGACGTCCGCCAAAGAACACCCATCCCTGAGGGTGAAAGTCCGGACGACCGTAAACCCCTCCGCGCAGGTCACCACCGCCGGCGAATCTTCGTACTCCAGGGAAAGGCCGCAAACCTCATCGCCCCCCGGCGTAAGGGTGATGAGCGAACCATCGTCCCCCACGACAGTCGGGAAATCCGCCGTGGTGGGAAGGGGGATACCGTTCGGCCCGAGGGCGAAGTCAGAGAGTTGGCCACAGTCCAGCACGATTTCACGGATGACCTGGGTGGTATCGACGTCGTCCAATCCGTACCGATTAGCCGTTTGCAGCGTGCCGCTAAGTGGGGTGAAACCCGTAACGGAAGCGTCCGCCGTAATCGCAAAGGGGAACACGCCACATCCATCCACGGTCGCCCCGTTAGCCGGGTTGCCGTCGTTGATGGTGATGGTAAATTGAGCTGAGGAAGCGACCTCGCCGTCTCCGTCCGAATCGTAATTACCGAATACCAGTTCCGCCAAGTCCACCTCCGCTTGGCAATCGTCATTTAGCAAAATGACTGGTCTGGGGACGAGGGAGAGGTCCACCGCGTAAGTCTGTGCGCCAAGCACGCCGCTACCCAAGACGAGGAGTAGCACCAACCAACGGGACGGTGGGGTGAACATTTAAGCGCTGATTCGGAGATTACGGAAAGACACTAAAAACGGAAAAACCAGCACGGCAAATCGCACTAGCTGAGGCTGTTAGGAAAGATAAGCCTGGTTAAAGGTAACAGTTTGTCCGTGATCTTGCCCGCGCGTCATTTCTGCACCCTCTTTTAGGGGGGATGAAATGGAATCATAGGGCTCCGCTCTCGCTTTTGACCGGATCGTCATTTAATAACGAGTCTACCGCCGCACCCAACGGTAATGCTGGCCATCCTCCAGCTGAATTAAATAGGTGCCAGCCGGCCAAGTGTCCGTATTCAAGTGCTGAATTTGATCAGCAAGTAGGGTGGCGGTAGCCATGACCCGGCCAGCACTATCGTAAATGGTCGCCACGCCACCAACGGGTGAACGAAGCTGCAAACGCTGGGTACCTGGGTTGGGCGAGACGGACAGCTCGGTGGCATCCTTCAGGTTCACCGCCACCGGAGTGGAAAGTGTCTCTTTACCATTCAGGTCGCGCTGGCGCAAACGGTAGTACACCACCCCGGGGATGGGGGCCGGATCAACAAAAGAGTACGCCTGGCGCTCCTGGCTATCCCCAAGGGCCGGGGTGCTACCTACGGTCACAAAGGTTACGCCATTCCGGCTCCGTTCGACGATGAAATCTTTCGAACCAGTTTCACTGGCTGTTTCCCAGTGGAGTTCCACTAATTTGCCGTTTGCCCGCGCCCTGAAGTCAACGAGCGTAACGGGTAGGGCAGCCCGGAGCGTCCAGGCCACGGCGTCTTCCAGGAGTTGCTCGAACTGGGGGAAGGCACCGGTGAAGTTATCCGCCCGGTGACCGAGGGAGGTGTAGAACACCTTCGCACCACTGTCGAGCTCGCGCGTCCAGGCTACGGGGCGCTGGGCGTCGTAGGATTCACTCCCGGTGCTGGTGACTTCCAGGACGATGCCGATGACAGCGGAATTGAGGTAGCCGTTCTCCCAGTAGTAGTATTCCTCCAATTTTTCCCAGGGGAAGGTGAGGTTGGCGGTGCTGGGGTGCATCTCCGTTTCGACGATCGTGCCGGGGAAGTTATTCCGGGTGTGGTTGGGGCTTTGCTGGACGCTGCCGCCCAGCGTCTCGGCGTACCAATCCCAGGTGCCCGTTCGGCTGCCGTTGGCCGTGCTGTGGCGGTAGGTATCCGAAGCGGCGTGGATGCCGAGCAGGCTGCCGCCCTTCACGTCGACGAACCATTCGAGGGCGTCCCGCTGGTCGTGGCTCAAGCCTGAGTTGCCACTGGTGTTGCTGAAGACGACGAGGTCAAAATTTTCGAGGTTGGCCTGGGTGAAAGCACTCCCGTCACCGTCGCGGACGACCGTAAAGCCAAGGCTCGTTCCTAAATCTTCGAAGAAAGCTAAACTCTGAGTGCGCGTCCCGTGGTCGAAGCCGGTCGTCTCGTCGTAATGGAGGACCTGGGTCTGGGCGCCCAGAGAGCCGTTCACTGTCAGGCAGCAAAGGAGTAGGTTATAAAAGAAACGCATTTCAAAAGTCTTGGCAGGGTCGTCCAGTGGCCGGTAGGTTCGGTCCGTAGGCCAAAGGTAGGTCTTTGAAGAACCAACTTCCCTCGCACCCGCGGCAGCGCCCAACTTGTCGCGCAAGCTGCTTAGGCCGCCAATGGCTCAATATCAAACCCGGCTTCGCGGACGTTGGCCATGATCGCGGCCTCCTCCGCACTGCCCTCCACGCTGAGGACCTTACGTGGATCCTCCACATCTACCCTCCAGATGGTGACGCCGGCGACCTCGTCCAAAAAGGAGGTGACGGTGCGGACGCAGGAGCTGCAGTTGATGTTGGTGGTAAAGTGCTGGATCTTCTTAGCCATGTTGGTTTTGCTTGCTGAGCGGTAAACGCCACCGACTTGAAAAGAGTTAAAGCGGCGGGGCGCGGTGGAGTGACCTTAACCACTAATTAGCATTCAGATAGTGGCCGTTTCGCCCAACAAAAGCGCCGCCGCCGGGCTTTTGATGCCATGAATATCCGCCTCGTCCGCCAGGAAGACCTCAACAAACAACTGTATAATTCGTGCGTCCATTTCGCGACGAACGGTAGCATCTACGGCTACGATTGGTTCCTGAACGCGACGGCGCGCGAGTGGGACGTGCTGGTGGAGGGCGACGACTGGGTTTCCGTAATGCCGCTGCCCCGCCGTAAAAATTGGTTCGGGCGTATCTACCTGGAGCAACCCCGCCTGGTGCCGGAACTGGCCGTTTACACCGTCCGGGCCATGAGCCAAAAACGGATTCAGGCCTTTTGGGACGCCATCCCCGCCGAATACCGCGGCGGCGGGCTGACGGTAGAACCCGCCTCCGTCCCCGCCGATCAGGGCCGCTTCGAAGTCAAAACCGCCACCGGAACGGTACTGCTGCTGGACCAACCCTACGAGGACATCATCGGTGACTTTTCGCCCACCTACCGCGAAGGCCTGCTGCGCGCAGAAGACGCCGGCCTACGCCCAACCGGCAGCTTCAAACCAGAAACCTTCGCGGACCTCTGGTTAAAGGTGAACGGCAAATCCGCTGACAACGAATGGACCTACCACGCCATGCTACGGATCATGTACCAGGTCCTACACCGCTCCTGGGGCAATACCCAAGCCGTTGCTGATGCCGACGGGAACATCCTGGCCGCCGTCTTTATCGTGTATTCCCACAACCGTATTTTCCCGCTCTACAAGGTGGAAACCACGGCGGGCAAGCAGGCGGGTGCGCTGGCTTACTTGTGGGATAATTTGCTGAAGGGACACGCGGAAAGGAGTTTGAAGATTAAGCGGGAGGAGGTGTTTAGTCTATAGTCTATAGTCTGCAGTCTGCAGTCATGAATTCCCTGGGAATAGGTTCTTGGAGCGGTCCCCAATCCGAGCGTAGCGACTATTGGGGATTCTCCAAGCGGCCGGGTCTGACCAGCAGCCGGGGCGACACCTTCGGTTAACCCCAGGCTACCAAGTTTACCCCTTCGGGGCATCGCGTCTTCAGCAGCCGGGGCGAAACCTTCGGTTAACCCCGGGCTACTAGGTTTACCCCTTCGGGGCAAGGAGTTAGATCAGCCGTATAATTCCGCCACTACCTGGTTGGCTTCGTAGCCCATTTCTTTGAGGGTGGCTACGGCTTCGTCTACCATGACGTTCCAGCCGCAGAGGTAGAATTTTAGCTGGTTAGCCGGTTTCGGGTAGAGGGTTTTGTAGACCTCATGGACGTACCCCCGGGAGGTGGCCATTGTCTTCGTGGCGGCTACGTCTTCGCGGCTGGCGGCTACGGAGTAGGTGAAATTGTCGTGCTCGGCGGCCATGGCTTCGAACTCTTCGCGGTAGAGGATGTCCGCCGCCGTACGGCAGCCGAAGATGAGGTGGAAATTGACGTTCTCAGCGGCCAGCCGCTCCTGGAGCATCGCGCGGAAGGGGGCGACGCCGGTGCCGGTGCAGACCATCACGATATCGTTCTTCAGCGGGCCGGGGGGGAGGGTGAAGACGCCACCGGGGTCCTTACTCTTCACTTCAGTGCCCACTTCGGCTTCTTCGAATAGCCAGGTCGTTCCCTTCCCGCCGGGCAGGTGGACGATGCAGAGTTCGGCTTCGTTACTCCCGTCCGGCGCCGCGGCGATGGAGTAGCTGCGCCAGCCGTCCCGGCGGCGTTCGCTGATGGGCAGTTCGAGGGTGAGGAACTGGCCGGGTTTATAGTCTAGCCGCTCGTGGTGGGGCAGGCGGATCCAGAAGGAGCGGACGGTGGGGGAGCGCTGCTGGATACGGGTGATGGTGGCGGGGTTCCATTTTGGCATGGGCTGGAGGCTGTCCCAGGGTCTTCGGCCTTCGGCCTCGGGACCCTGGGTTAAGGGGGACCCCTTTAGGGTCTGGCGCTACTGTAGGATGAGTTCTTCGTAGGGGATAACCGTTCGGAGGCCCCGTTCGTTGAAGTAGGTGGTGACTTCGGTGGCGGGGCGGTCGGAGAGGGCCCACATGAAGTCGCCACCCCAGGCGCCGAGAGATTTTAGCTGGCCGGGAAAATCCGCGAACAATTCTTCCTGGACGGGGGGCAGACCGAGCGTATCTCCGACGAGGCTTTCGTGCTCCTTTAGCAGATTTTGCGCTGCCCGCAGGTGCGGGGTTTCGGACGTCAGGGCAGCGGTGAGCTGGGCGACTTCCTCCCGGCGTTGTGAGGTTACTTCCGCTTGACGATAGGCCCGAATGCCTTCGCGGGAGTTTTGCTTTTGGTTGCGGTAGACAAAGTAGGTTTGGTGGAGCCATTCGGGTCGCCAATCCAGGGGAGTGACCTCCGGCGTAGTACCGTTGCGGATGTACCGGATTGGCCCGTCGGCGATGGCGCAGGCGAGGTCGTAGCCGCTACCACCGAAAGTGTCCTCCAGTAATTCGTAGGGGTTGACGCCCAGCCACTGCGCCATGAAAGCGATGAGGGTGGAGCTGGTGCCCAATCCCCAGAGCCGTTCGAACTCCAGTTGGCTGTGGACGGCGTAATGACTCGTCGCCGCCTGGAGTACGCCGGGCCGAAGCCGGTCCGCCGCCTGGAGGATTTCGTAGAGGCGCTTCGTGAAGGCGTTGGGGGAGTGGTTATACCCCAGCGATCCATCCCAGTTGATGCTGGTCTTGAACCACTGCTTGCCGCGGAGGTCCTTCGCCATCCAGAACAGGCCCATGCCCCGGGTGAGGGAGGTGGTAAAGCGTTGCCCCAGTTTGGTGGGGACGGCCAGGGCCGGCACCCCGTCGAGGACGAAGTATTCCCCCGTCAGTAGAAGCTTACCGTGGTAGGATTTATCTAGAGAGGCTTTCAGCATAGGAGGGTTTTCGGAAGTAGAAAAAGAGTCCGGCCAAGGCGACCATCAATAGGGCCAGGGATGCACCAACCAGCGGAGAAATACTGGCGTACCAGGGTTTGGTTCGGTCCCAGTTCACTGGCTGCATTCCCCCGAAAGCTTCGAAGGCTGCCCAACGGGAGGGATGGGCGCCCGGGTGATTGGTCAGGTAATCCTTTCGCGAGCGTTGCAGCGCGAGGTGGGCGGGCAAGCCGTCGGCAGTATAATCGTAAAAGGAAGCCATCATTTCGGCGGTAGCCCGGTCGTCCACGGCCCAGTTGGAGGCCACTACGGTACGGGCGCCGGCGGCGAGGAAAGCCCGCGTCAGGCCGATGGTGCCTTCGACGGTATTCTGCCCACCCCGGCTGGTTTCGCAGGCGCTGAGGGTAACCAGGTCCGCATTCAATTCCTGGCGGCTGATCTCGGCGGCGGTGATGGCTTGTGGTTGGCCATCTTCGTTGAGGAGGTAGATCCGGCTTTCCAATCCATCCTGCGCGTTGGAGACGGCGTGGGTGGCAAGGTGGAGGATACCGTAGTCGGGTGATCTATCCAGATAGTGGCTAACGGTGGCGCGATCCCCTCGCCGGAAGGTGCCTCCGGATAGTTGTTGGAGAGCATCCATCTCCCGTGCGCTGCCGGAGAGGGGGGAGAGGTAGGTCTCGGCCCCGCCGCTGGCCGTTCCCTGATCTACGGCCCCACCCGTGAAAATAGGAGCGTAGGCTAAGGGTTGTCGTTTGTTGGGTTCCGGCCGTAGTTCGTTGAGCAACTCCATCGTCCGCAGGGAAAACTGCCGGCTAATGGCGCGTTCGATCCCCAGGTAGCGGGGTGGGCCCGGTTCGCCCAGCGTGTCCATCCGTAATAAGTTGAAGGGGAGGTTTTCCAGGGAACCGTTGGCCACGATGTGCAGGGACGGGGGAAGGGGCTGGGGAAGGTCGCCGAGCAGCAGTTCGTAAAGCCGGCGGAAGTTGCTACCCAATTCCTCCTGCCCTTGCCGTTGGATATCCATTTGGTTCCACGCCTCCGTCAAGGAGTCCACCTCAGCCCGCCGGTGGGAGAGGCGATCTAAGAGTACGGTGTCTTGGCTTAGGTAGAGGCGGTAGAGGATTTTCTTCCCCTTGTAAAATGAAACGTAGGCTGACGAATCAGCTGAAGCTGACGTTTGCAGTCTGGAAAATGAAAGTTGATAATTCTTACGGAGTTCATCTAAGTAATCCGGGTTGTCAGCCCGAAATGTGTGGTTGATTGAATCCAAAGCAAAATTCGTTTCGATTAAACCTACCAGTTCTCCAGATTTGCTGTAATGTTTCCTTGCCTCTTCCAGCTCAGCTTTCTCTTGCAAGTATGTTCTGAAGTTCTCATCAATGCCCTTATACTTATTCTCAATGATCGAACCGTACAAGCCCGCGGAAGTGATGGCATCGTAAATTGAAGTGGACGACTCTAAAAATTCAATCCGTTTCGTTTTGTCGTAAAGGTATTTCCCCACCACGATATTGTTGTGGTACACCGTTTCCCGATTAGATGTCCGGTGCTTAACAATCCCATTTGAAGAGGAAAGCCGATTATTTAAATCTCGAATGGCAATCTCGTTGAAAATAGTGTAGGCGGTGTCTACTACGTTTAATCCTTCACCGGCTCGGGTTTGGAAGAGTTTGGCTACTGCGTAAGTTGAAAGGACGCCATCACTCTTAGGATCACTATTGGGGTCTGTGATTAGCTGATTTAGTAATGAGACAGACTCAGTTTTATTGAAGTGTCTGTCAAGAGCTTTCACTGCTAGTTTTAATGCGGTCTTGTAGTTGCGTTGAGATAGATTAACCCGACTTAAAAGTCTAAAATGATCCATTTGCAATTGCTCCCCTGCAATTTCTCTATAAGTCTGTTTTGCAAGTATGGAATAATCATCGAAAAGTGGATCATTAAATTCTGCAAGTCTGAATGTGAGCTCAGATAGAAATAGGTACCTTAAAATGTCATCTGAAATGTTCTCACTAATATGGATGAATTCCTTACTAGTAGGAACTTTGGAGTCAGCTAATAGTACGTTACTGTAGATTAATACTAAGCAGGCAAGTTCTTCAGATGTTATTGACTTAGAATTTGATAAGCTGTCAATATCTTTCTTAATGACTTCCAATTGGGCTACAGAAGGGTTTAGGCCTTGGAAGCTAGTTTTTGCGAGTCTATGAACGAGGCTGTTTTTAGGGGTGCTAGAAATTATGTAATCATAATAAGAATTAGCGCCTTCCATATCGCCAAGTAGTTCTTTGAAGCTTGCATAAATATATATGACTTCGAAGTCAGAAGTATTATCCGTTGAAGGCTTTTGATTAAAATCAAAAGCAATGCTGTCTAAGAGATCAGAATCGCTGACTTGAAATGCTTTGGTCAATTTAAAAATTGCCCGATCAGTTGGAGAGCATAGACTTGCTATGTCTAAATCGTGTATAGCTGATTCATAGTACCCAGGAACAGGATAGAAAGCAAGAGACTGACACTGACCGCTACAGATCGTGGCTGCAAAAATTAAGAGTGGAAAATAGATGTACCGCATGCCACGAATGAAAAAGGCCACCGCTTCAATCCTGAAACGGTGGCCTTAAGGTCGGAACTAATGGTGAGAATTACTTGTCACCGTCTTTGTCATCGTCGTTGCCGCTGAGCTGCTCGCGGAGCTGCTCGAAGGCGGAGAGATCACCCAGCGTGGAACGCTCGATGCTGCTGGAGGTCTTCTTGAGCACCTTGCGGGTCTCTTCGCGCTCCTCCTTCTGCTCTTTGTACACCTGGTCCTTCGCTTCCTTGCGGATATCGTTGACGTAGCGGCTGTGGCTCACGGTGAGGCGCTTGCTGTCGCGGTCGAACTCGATGACCTTTACGGTCAGCGTCTCGTCCACCTCAGCGATGGTACCATCTTCCTTGCGCATCAGCTTGATCGGAGCGTAAGCTTCGAGGCCGTACGGCATCTGAACGATGGCGCCACGGTCATCCTTGCGGAGGACGGTCGCTTCGTGGTAAGAACCTTCGGGGAATACACCCTCGAAGCTATCCCAGGGGTTCTCTTCGAGTTGCTTGTGGCCGAGGGACATCTTGCGGTTCTGCTCATCCACTTCCAGTACGGTCGTTTGGATCTCATCACCCACCTTCACGAATTCGGAGGGGTGGCTGAAGCGCTTCGTCCAGCTCAGGTCGCTGATGTGGATCATGCCACCAATGCCTTCGTCGAGTTCCACGAATACACCGTAGGGCGTCAGGTTCTTCACCTTACCCGTGTGTACGGAACCAATGCCAAAGTTGGCAGTAATCTCATCCCACGGATCGTTCTGCAGCTGCTTGATGGAGAGGCTCATCTTGCGGTCTTCCCGGTCGATGGTCACCACTTTGGCGGACTTGGTCTCACCAACGGTGAAGTACTCACGCGCGTTGATGGGCTGGTTGGACCAGCTCACTTCGGATACGTGTACGAGGCCTTCTACGCCCGGCATGATCTCGAGGAATGCACCGTAGTCTTCGATGTTGACCACCTTGCCCTCCACGGTAGAACCTTCCTGAATGGCTTCGTCGAGCACTTCCCAGGGGTGGGGGAGGAGCTGCTTGAGGCCCAGAGAAATACGCTTCTTGTTCTCGTCGAAGTCCAGTACGGCCACGTTGACCTTCTGGTTGAGCTCGAGGACGTCGCTTGGGTGGTTGATCCGGCCCCAGCTGATGTCCGTGATGTAGAGAAGTCCGTCAACGCCACCCAGGTCGAGGAATGCCCCGAAGTCGGTGATGTTCTTGACGATACCTTCCAGTACCTGTCCACGCTCGAGGGAAGCGATGATCGCTTCGCGCTGCTCGGCCAGATCGCTCTCGATGAGGGCTTTATGGGAAACGACGGCGTTCTTGATGGTTTCGTTGATCTTGACGACCTTGAATTCCATCGTTTTGCCAACGTACGCATCGTAATCAACGATGGGCTTGATGTCAATCTGTGAACCGGGAAGGAAGGTTTCCAAACCGCCGCAGTCGGCGATGAGACCACCCTTGGTCTTGCTCACTACGCGGCCCGTAATGACGGTACCGTTCGCGTAAGAATCGCGGATACGATCCCAGGCGCGGAGAAGCTTGGCCTTGCGGCGGCTCAGGACGAGCTGTCCCTTTTCGTCTTCCTGCTGCTCAACGTATACCTCTACGGTATCACCAACGGCCAGCTCGGGCTGGTCGCGGAATTCACTGAGGGGGAGGAGACCGTCGGACTTGTAGTTCAGGTCGAGGATCACGTCACCGTCGATGATGCTGCTTACTTTGGCAGACATGATCTCGGCTTCGGAGATGTTCGTCATGGACGCATCGAAAGCCTTTTCGAGGTCGGCGCGTTCCTGATCGGTGTAGCGGCTGGCGGCAGACCGGTTGGTCATGTTCCAGTTAAAGTCAGCGTGGCCTTCACCGGTGGTGCCGGATTGGTCCGCTTCGTCAATCTCTACGCCTTCTTCCTTCACCTCTTCGGTGATGAGCACGTTCACTTTCGTGGCGTCCTTACGGATGATCTTGGCGGTAGGTTCGGCTTCTTGCTGTACGAGTACGGGCGTCTCGTCGGTGGAAGTTTCCTCGGCGGTAGTTTCTTCGGTTACGGCTTCGGTTGCCTCAGCCTGAGGCGTTTCTGGGGTGCCCTCTTCAATGTTCGGGTCTTTTTCGTCATCCATCATCATGGTTTCGGAAAGGTTTAAAAGGTTATTGTTTGGCGGATTCGGGGCCCGCCGTCCCCCTAATTACGCCCCCCGGAGGGGGTGATTTCGACCCGCAAAGGTAAGGCATATTTTAATGCTACGCACCTTTTCTTTATTGAGGTAAAATTTTTGCCAGGCTAATGCATCCCACTATTAATCAAGGTGGCCCACCACGCTCTCCGCAATGCGTCAAAAAGCTATCCTCCCAGGCACGAAAAAGCCCAGCTTCACGGGGTGAAACTGGGCTAATTAGGAGGTTGGGAACGGATTCGAACCGTCGTAGCAGGTTTTGCAGACCTGAGCCTAGCCACTCGGCCACCCAACCAACGGGCTGCAAAAGTAGCTTGGCGGTGATCGTACGGCCAAACTTTTGCGGGAATATTTATTCGCCGTTAGTGGCGAGTAAACGGGCATCCTCCGCAATTAGTTGCGGCCTCGGGCTCTCCGTCGGTTTAGGGTCGGCGGCAAGGTCCATTTACTCGGTCCTTACCGGGCACCCGCGGCAGCGCCCTGGTCCAATCAGCTACTTTTTGAACGGCGAAATAGGTTCAGGATCGGCCGGCGGAAGAAGAAGAGGCCGACCAAGATCAGCAGAAAGGGCCACAGGTAAAGCAGGCCAATCAGTACGTCCAGGAAGTTGGTGGCACCGCCCAGCAGCGCCTTGCCGGCCCGGCTAAAGACGCCTGGCTCTTCCGCCACGTAGGCATCCGTATCTTCCGTAAGGGTGAGTTGGAGGGTGGAGAGGCCCACCCGGTCATCGAGGAATTTGAGGCGGCCCTTCTTGCTTTCGATCTCCTCCTCGATGAGGCGGATCTTTTCCTGGACTTCCAGGATTTCCTCGATCGTCCGCGCCCGTTTCAGGATGGTTTGGTATTGCTCGAGGTAGGCGAGCTTATTGTCGAGGCGGATGCTGAGGTCAACGTATTCTTCCGTGACGTCGCGCGCGCTGATGCTCTTGGTCGTCAGGGTGCCGGTGCCCGCTTCCAGTGCCGCCAGGAGGGTTTCGAAGTTGGCCGCCGGCACGCGGATGGTCAGGGCGTAGGCGACGCTCCGGTAGGCCGTACGGTATTCTTCCTTTTCGTAGTAGGCGCCATTGACGGCGAGCAGACTATCTACGCCCAGTTTGGCCACCCCCAGATCTTCGACGCCGAAGGCCATGCTACCGGTTTTGATCACTTTGGTAACCGGTGCCGAAATATTTTCACCGGGTGGTGGGGGAGGCGGCGGCGGCGCTGAACCGTCCGCCATTTGCTGCTGATCCATTTTCAGGTCATTGCCGGTGTAGTCGCTGGCGGTCTCGATGGTGGCGCGGTCTTCGTAGCTATTGGTCTGGCCACAGGAAATGAGGAGCAGGAGGAAGCCGAAAAGTAGAATTCTCATGGGTTGGATTTTGGGTGCAGATGCACGTGGTGACCCAGTGGATGCACCGCACGCCGCCATTACACACTTGATAACAAATTGATCTCCGCCCGCGCGCTACTCTTCGCCCTCCAGCGGCTCAAATTCCACCAGCGGATCCCCGGCGTCGCCAAACTGTTCGTTGAGGAAGGTTTTGACGCGGTTGCGGCGGTAAAGACTCCGCTCGAAGGCGCGTTTTACACCCCGCTTGTCGCGCTCCACCCTGAAGTCCTCCAGCGGGCCTTTGATGGTGTAGTAAAGGTTGAACCAGCCCCGGCGTTGGGGTAGCACTTCCAGTTCTTCGTCGTGGCGGGCGATCTTATTGGCGATGGCCTGGCCGGCGTTCACCTTGGTGTAGTACTCCAGCTGTTGGTCAAAGCTGTGGCTGCCGCTGATCTCCATGTTCAGGGCGCTGGACTGGATGAACATCGCCGGCAGGTAGAGGGTCTGGTCCACGATCTCGAAGTAATTCTCGAGTTTGGTGAAGCGGACGCGTTCGAGGTCACCGGACTTAAGAGCGAAGGCGAAATTCTCGAGCATCTCAAAATCTACCAGCTCCCCGTCGCGGATACTGAGGCCGGCCTTTACTTTCAAGGCATCGAAGTCAAATTCACCGGCTTCGTCAAAGGCGGCTTCTACCCAGATGCGGGTGTCCATCGTGCCGCTCAGGTTATCGGCGGTCAGGACGTCCTGGGCAAAGTTCTCGCCCTGGGTGAAGAACTCTTTCACGTCCACTTCGGTGCCGGCGATGCGGCCGGTCAGTTGGCCGTTCTTGGTCAGGTCGGCCGCTCCGTCCAGCTCCAGTTTGCCGCCCATTGCTTCGGTGACGCCGGCTACGTTCATCTTTCCCGGTTGGAAAACAAGTTGGCCGATGAAGTCTTTACCCTCGATTTCCTCGTAATTCCACTCCTCAATCCGGGCGTCAAATTTTCCGTTCAGGAGGGCGCTGACGCGGGTGCGCTGTTCGGTGGAACGGGCAACGAGGTCCTCCGTCGTCCCCAGCTGAGCCGCCTCCGTCTCTTCGGTTTCGGACGGGCCAGCCAGGGACAGTAAACGGTCCAGATCAAGCGTCTCACCAATTAGGCGGGCGTCGAATAATAGCTGGGCGTCATTGGAATTGAGGGAATCGGCAAAAAGGACGGGGATAAGGTTCGTCGCCCGCCCCGTAAAACGGAGCTCGGTACCGGGGCCACTAAAGGCCAGGTCCGTCAACTCCATCTCGTTGTTCCGTAGTTCGAGGGAGCCGGAGGGGAAGGACAAGTCCCGACCATTAACCGTCAGCTCCCCATCCTCAAAGGTGACCCGGCCGCCGGCGCGGACGTTCCCCATCCGCCGCGGACGCAGCATGTCATCGTAAAGTCCACTGATGGCGAAGCCGTCCAGCCGCAGGAAGCCGTCTCCGTCAGAGATCGCGGCCTCACCCAGAAAGGCCGGCAGGGTTTCCAACGCAAAGGCACCGTCCGCCCGCAGGTCGATGCGCGGATTGTCCACGTCCTCCACGAGTAGTTGGAGGGAGAAGGGTTGGGACCGGAACTTCCCCGTCAACTCGTCAATGGCGAAAGATTGGACGCCACCACGCGGGCCTTCCAAATAGGTAAAAGTGGCCCGCAGGTTAAGGTCCCGCGCTCCCAGGTTGACGCGCGGGCTACCGACGCGGCCATCCGTAAAGTTGAGTTTTCCCTCAATGCGGGGATAAGCCGTCGGTGACCAGTTGCCCGTCACCGTTGCGGACAGGGCTAATTCGCCCCGGGTCTCCAATTCCCGCAGGGATCCGGCGTAGGCGGGCGGTACCAAAGCAATGACGTCGGCCAAACTTCCGGAACCACTTTCCAGGCGGAGGTCGGTCTGCATCCCCTCCGTCGTATATATAAGGTCTCCGACGACGCTCAGGTCCAATTTGCCGACGGATACCTGCAGGGGCGCCAGGGTGTAACGTTGCTCGGCGTTATTCACCGTAGTCTTGGCACCGAAGTCCAGCTGTTGGTGGTACACGTAGCGTTCACCCTCTTGGTCCAGGTAGTCTACAAAAAGGCTGCCCTCCGTGGCCAGGAGGTACTGTTCGGCGGCGAAGTCTCCCGAAAAGGTGATGCCGTCGATGTGGCCCTTCAGGTCGATGCCGAGTTGTTCGTCGCGGTACAGGACGGCCATATCTTGAAAGATGGCTTCCCGGATCGCGAATTCGGTGGGTTCCTCCGGCGTATCGGGGATCTCGGTGTAGGCGCCCTGCACCGTATAACCCGCCAGTTGATAATTGGAGTTGCCATCCACGTCAATCAGGACCTGCAGTTGCCCGCCACTAATGACTACTTCTTCTACGCGAATCTTGCCGAAGAGGGAGCCAAGGTCGAGCAGGAAGTCGATCCGGTCCGCGGCCAGTAGTTCGCTACCGTCGGAACCCGCCACCTGCACCTTGCGCATGCCAACGGACAGGTTGGGGAAGGTGGACCAAAAGCTGACGTCGTAAGTCTCCGTTCGGATCTCCGTCTGCATCCGTTCGTTGACGGCGCCGACTACGGAGCGCGCAATCGGCCCACCGAATAGCGTCAGAACGAGCACCGGCACAAGGACCAGGAGCAGCAGGATGACGGCAAAAATCTTAAGGGCACGCATGGCGGGAGAAGGCTATAGTTGGAAGCCCGGGACGGTACTCATCCGCTTGCGTAGCGTTTCCCGCAGGGGCTCACTCAGGGGAACGAGGGGTACCCGCAAGTGATTGCCACAGAGCCCGAGCATACTCACCGCTGCTTTAATACCGACTGGATTGCCCTCCGCGTAGAGTAGGGGATGGACGTCGAGCAGATCGAAGTTGAGTTGGCGGGCCGTCTTGAGATCACCGGCCAGGGCGGCGTTGATCATTTTGCTGAACTGTACCGGCATGGCGTTAGCGATGACGCTGATGCCACCGTGGCCACCCATCGCGATTACGGCCGTAGCCAGGACGTCGTCACCGGAGAGCACTCCGAAATCGTTCCGGCAGTGTTTGAGAATCTCGACACTCTGAGCCAGCACGCCGCTGGCTTCCTTCACGGCCGCAAATTGCTCGTGGGCCTCTGACAACCGAAGGACAGTTTCCGGTAGCACGTTTGAGGAGGTTCGTCCGGGTACGTTGTAAATGATGAGGGGCAGCGGGCTCGCGTCGGCCACCCGCATGAAGTGTTGGTAAATACCCTCCTGCGGCGGCTTGGAATAGGCCGGGCTGCTGGACATGATGCCCGCGCAGCCGTCAAAATTGTAGGTCTTCAGAATGCCTTCCAGCTTATCGGTGTAGTTGCCCCCAAAGAAGCCGGCAACGATGGGTACGCGCTCGTCCACGTGCTTGATGGTGAAATCCAGTATCTCCCGGCACTCGGCGCTGCTCAGGGTAATGGCTTCGCCGGTGGTGCCGAGGCAGACGATGTAGTCCACCCCTCCTTTAATAACGTAATCGATGATCCGGCCGAGGGCGGGGTAATCGACGGAGCCGTCCTTCTGAAATGGGGTGATGAGGGCAACGCCCGTTCCGCTGAATTTAGGTAGGTTTTCCATTGGTAAAGCTGAAGATCGCTTCGATGGCCTTGAGTTGGTCCGCCAGTTTTACGTGGGTGCGGCCATCGAATTGTAGTTGGTAAATCGGGGAGCGTTCGGGGTGATAGGGGCCCACTTTCAGTCGGGCTTGCTTTGCGGCCGCAAGGTAGTCTAAATGCCGGTCCTCCGCGGGGCCGAGGCGGAGCAACAGGTCACAATCTTCGGCCAAATACCGATCCGTCATCGGGCCCTGGGGCAGGTCGTACCAATTTCTTTCGGTGGCGGGGATGATGGTGAAGTGGTCGTTCGCCACCTCACCGGGGCTGGTAAGCAAGCCCACCAGCGTGATTTGCTGCTTGGGGTTGCCGACGGTCGCCTTCCACTTTTCCACTTGCTGTCGGTCCTGTTTCTCGGCGGCGGGGAAGAGGATGATGATCTTACGGGCGTTACCCAGGTTGAGGGATTTGGGACCGGAACTGGCGGGGTTGGGGGTCCGTTCGTCGGCGGTCATCCGTCGGTCGTAAAGGCGGTCCTTCAGGTCGTTGAGCCAGCTCACCCTAGCCGGCGTTCTCTACGCGGCCGATGGCGGCGTACTTCTCGATGCGCTCTTCGATGAGGGTGTCGATGTCCTTCGCTTGAAGGGTGGCGATGGCTTTTTTAAGTTGCTTCTTCAGGCTCTTGGCCATCTCGTCAACGTTGTTGTGGGCGCCGCCCTGGGGCTCCTTGATGATCTCGTCGATGATGCCGAAACCGAGCATGTCCTCGGCGGTAAGTTTGAGGGCCTCGGCAGCCTGTTCCTTGTAATCCCAGCTCCGCCAGAGGATGGAGGAACAAGACTCGGGGGAAATGACGGAGTACCAGGTGTTTTCCAGCATGATGACGTGGTCACCCAGGCCAATCCCGATGGCGCCACCGGAAGCTCCTTCGCCAATCACTGCGCAAACGACGGGGACGCGGAGTTGGGCCATTTCGAAGAGGTTGCGGGCGATGGCTTCCGCCTGGCCGCGTTCTTCCGCTTCGATGCCGGGGAAGGCGCCGGGGGTGTCGATCAGCGTCACGACGGGGAAGTTGAAGCGCTCGGCCATCTTCATCAGGCGGAGGGCTTTGCGGTAGCCTTCGGGGTTGGCCATCCCGAAATTGCGGTACTGCCGCATCTTGGTGTTGACGCCCTTCTGGTGGCCGATGATGACGACGGTCTGCCCGTCCAGGTTGGCGATACCACCAACGACGGCCTTATCGTCTCCGTAGTAGCGGTCGCCGTGCAGTTCGACGAATTTGCGGCACATCCTTTCGATGTAGTGCAGGGTATAGGGCCGTTCCGGGTGGCGGCTGAGCTGGACGCGCTGCCAGCCGGTGAGGTTGGCGTAGATGTCCTTACGGGTCTGTTTGATCCGGTTTTCGAGTTCAACGATGGTTTTATCCATGTCCACGACGCCGTCTTCCGCGACTTCCTTCACCTTGGCGAGTTGATCGTAGAGTTTTTCGAGGGGGCGTTCGAATTCAAGAAAGACCATTCAGTAATCTGTTTAGGGGGCGTAAAGATAGTATTTGCGGGGGAGGTGTCCTTTTTCAATTACGGCCTCTTTTGCTCCAAGGTAAACGATGTCTGAAAATTCTCCGATCTTGGGCAGACGCACTGAATCCATTAGCCACCATGCCGCACCCACGGGAAGTAAAGGACCGTATTAACGAAGCCTGCCGTCAGGTTTTTGACCGCCAATCCGCACGGGCTGCCCGACTTTCACGGATCAGTGCGGAAGAGAAGGCGTTCACGTTGCGCCTCGTGGAAGCCCTCGTCCGCATTCAGCGTACGGACCCCTTTCCGGAATTAGCCGAGCCCGTGCTGGTGGAGTTGGCTACGCTTTCCCAACTTCCCGGCGGTGGGGGTACGTCCGTTACGGCGGAGGTTCCCGATTGGTTGGGGTGGGCCAATCGCCATTTCCCGGTCCCGGACCTGGCACCCGCGGCAGCGCCCGAAATGACGAGCATAGTGCCCGGCAACGTACGGATGATTAGGAATTTACACCGCTTCAAAACGGCGGCGACGCGCGCTAGATTAAGGCTATTGAGAGCCGGAGACGGGCCCGACGCCACCGCTTACAAGACGGCGCGCAACGCCTACACCCTGGCCCGGGCCGCCTACCTGGTGCGGTTGGAAAGCAACGACCTCACCGCCTCGGTGGAGGATAACGTCGCCTTCGAAACCGACTTCCTGGCAGCACTGATCGACATTACGGGAGCGGACTTACCGGAACTCATGTCCGCCGCCGCGGAATTTGCCCGCGACCGGGTTTTTGCGCCCGCGACCTTCGTAGCTTAGACCTTACAAACGACCCAATGCGCCTGATTACCCTGCTTGTATTCTTGTTTGCCCCCACGTTGCTGGCCGCGCAAAATATTGCCGTTGACGTCGCACGCATCCTGGAACTCGTGCCCGACATCGAAGCCGGTAACGACAGCGCAGTAGACGAAACGATCTGCTTGCTGGCCTACTACGCCGCGATGCCAGACCGCGCGCTGGTGGAAAAATTGGCCGACGGGCCGGAGCTGACCAAATACCTGCGGGACAACCGACCAATGCGGGAATTCCTGCTGCGCACGGGGATCGCCCACCAAATTGAAGCGCGGCGGGTGCTCAACCCTAGCCGCTACCTCGACTCTCTCTTCGTTCAGCCCCGCAACCTTTTCCTGGTTGCCAAAACGGGGACAGAGCTCTTTGGCCCGGCCGGGACGGTGGATCTGGAACGCATCCGCCAGTCGGTCACGGCCCCAGAAACGAAGGACCTGAACCTGGCCACGGCGAGTAGCTCTGCGGCCAGCCGGGGTGACCTTACCTCACCCGACGCGCTGGTGAGCACCGCGCTGGTGGGCCTCTCCGATTTCATCGCCAAGCGGGCGCAGCAGGAACTGACCTACACCTTTTTGGAGCGGTTGCGGGAGTACCTGCGCAAGAACGATCTGGAGTACCTCTTCCCCGAAACGGCGGGGTATTTGCCCGAGCTCGATCTGCTGAATTACAAGGCCATTCTGCCGAGTATCCGCCGCGCTTTTGCCCAGGATCTCCACGCCATCAGTTATAACCTCGGTCGGTTCCTGGAGGCACGCGATCTGGATGGTTTCAGCGACCCGGCGGTGTACAACATCTTCCTCGTCTACCGAATTCTGGACCTCGACCTTCGTGACGTGCCGCTGCCGGATATCCTGGCCTTTACCTACGGGGAGATCAACCGTTCACGAACGACCGTACGCTCCGCCATCGATCTGAAATTCGCCGAGGAGGAGCAAGATTCGCCGGAGTATCAAGCGCTCGTTTCCGCATTTGGCGCTTACGCAGGTGCGGTGCAAGGACTGAATAACAGTTTCGTGGAATCCATCGACCGGGTGGACGACGAGATCAACGTTTACCTCGACGTCATGAGTGAAGTGGACCTGACGGACGCCGAAGCGTCCGCCTACGTCTCCGAACTCATCGGCCTTTCCACCATCCTCAGTACCCAACGCATGCCATTGGACCGCGCCGCGACGGCGGACAACCCCGAAGCCATCACGAACAGCGTCGTGCAGGCCTGGCTGGCCGGGCGGGAATCTTACGACTACTACCAGGCGTACCCCAGCCTGACGAAATTCGACGAATTCTTTGGTCCCGACGCCGAGGTGTTCAGCGCCGCGAAGAAACGGGCCGCGGGCCTCCGGGCCGTACGGGAGACCCTGGAACGGGAAGACCTGCTCGACGTGTACCGCGAGCAGTACACCACCCTCAATCAGGCCCGGGTAGATCTGTTTAACGTGACGATAGCCTTCTCCGACGAACAGGTGAGAAAGGCTTACCTGAACAATCCCCACGAGTTGTACCGGGATTCGCTGGCCGCCCGCATCGAGGCGGAGATGGACGTTATTCCTCACCCGGCACTGGCTCTGTTGATGAGCCTGGTCGAAGTAACCCCGGAGGACGAACTAGAAGCCTACGCCCACCTGGAAGCCGTCGAACAACGCTTCGAACGCTGGCAGACCGCTAACCGACCCGGCAGCCTGAGCCGGCGGCGGCAACTGGAAAGGGAAGAGCGAGGACTGCTGGAACTAGATGAACTGGAACAAAGCATCCGGGCAACGGCCAAAGCTTACTCCGACTTGAGGGAAGCGCTGATCACCTTCAATATCTCCCGGGCCGACGGCGAACTCTACGATGCCTACCAAAACCTGACAACTTACGAATCGATTTTCGGCATTGCCCAACAATCCTTTTTCATCCTGGCTGGCTCCAGTGATGAACTGTTCCTGGATAAGGAGGCGACCAGTATTTTTCAGACGGACGCGAACGCCAGGCAGTTATTCGCTGGTATCGCTAACGAACGGATGCGGAAGGCCGCCAGGAATAGCCGCCTCAATACCCCGGCGGCAGTGGACTTTTTACTTGACTTTAGCCTTTATCTGGCGGACTACCAGGCTAGCCGTATTAAAGGGATGGAGAAAACGCAATTTGGCGCCGACCAAAAACGGCGGGCGGCCGTGGAATTCATTACGACGACGCTGGAATCCGTCGTCAGTGCCCCGATTTTCCGTAATCCCGCCTACCATGTGGGGACTGAGGAAGTACCCGCCAACCTATCCCTGGCGGATCGCTTTCCGGCCTTCGCGGACGTGCCGGCCGTCAGTGGAGAGATGCGGGAGTTGTTCTACCTCAGCCAGGATGGGAACTACCGCTACGCGATTGATAACCTCCTGAATCTGGTCGAGATCCTGGACGTTTACCCCGACAGTAGTAAGAAGAAACTGCTGCTGGAAACCAAATTAGACAAGTTGGTGCAGGACCGCGCCGAACTCCTGGGAGACATCAACGTAGAAGAACCAACGGACGACCTCGGGAACGCTCTTTCCGAGGTAGCGGCAGTGGCGGACCCCGGTCTTATCCTATCAAGCGCTACTCCGTACACCGATACCTTGCCGGCGGTGGACCCCCGCGCGCTGGCACGATTGGATCGAGATATCGCTCAAGTGCGAAAAAAACTGTCCGACTTCCGTCCCCGCACCTACCAACGTTTCCAGGAAAACTTCTTCAAGTACGGCACCTTTATGTCGGACGTGGTGGCCGCCGAAAGCCCCACCGACGTGGAAACGGCATTAAATAATATTGCGTTGCCACCGGGGAGTTCCCAGATCAAACGCAACCGGGCTTCCAGCCTGGAGTTAGGGGCTTATTTCGGCGCATCGGTAGCCAGCGAAACCCTGGTGTTACCGGCCGACGAAACGGACACTTCGTTGGAGGATGCGCAGACAGTTGTATCCCTGTTCGTCCCCGTAGGTCTCAGCTACAGCCGGAATTTAGGTGGGCAGCGGTCGGCGACCTTGTTTGCATCCGTTCTTGATTTGGGGGGGATCACGGCCTTCCGCTTGGAGCAACGAAATAGTGGGGCGGAAAAAGCTGCCGTGGAGCGTTTGCCCGAATTTTCACTGCGTAACGTCATTGCTCCGGGGCTCCACCTGATGTACAATTTCCCAAAATCCCCCTTCACGCTGGGCATCGGGGTGCAGGATGGGCCGAGCGTGCGGAAGTATACCCCTGCGGGGAGTTCGGAGACGCGGGAGGCGCGGTCCGTCCGGTTCATGGTGACGGGGAGTGTTGATGTGCCGATTTTTCGGTTGGGAGGGGAGTAGTTAGTTGGGTAGTAGCGTAGTCGGGTAGAGGTGTGATACCTTGATTTGTTACTACTTGGTTGGTATTTGTATGGATGGAACTATTACGTGGGAGAACGGAGACATGGGGATAAAGAAAACCCGGAGATAAAGAAAACCCGGAGATAACGAAAACCCGGGGTTAACGAAAACTCGGAGCGCGCCTATCGGCGAACACCGGGCTAATAGGTTTACCCCTTCGGGGCAAGGGGTTTTGGGGCTTTCCGTTGATTATTCGACATGTTTGTTGAAATCTGCACACTCGGGAATAACGAAAACCCGGAGCGCGCCTATCGGCGAACACCGGGCTAATAGGTTTACCCTTTCGGGGCAACGGGTGATGGGGTATTTACCTTTGCGGGATGAAGGACATTAAAGACCGGTCGGACATTGAGGTTTTGGTGGCAACCTTTTACCAGCAGGCGCGGGAGGATGAATTGCTCGGTCCGGTGTTTTTTGGTGCCCTTGGGGAGGGAGATTGGAGTGATCATCTGGAGGTGGTCACTAATTTTTGGTGTACCGTATTGCTTAAGGAAGCGAGTTACCCTGGTGGGTTCATGTGGAAGCATATGCGGCTGCCGATTGGGACGGAACACGTCTTGCGGTGGGGGCAGCTCTTTACGCATTTGGTGAACGCTAGCTACGTTGGCCCCGTGGCGGAGGAGATGGTGGGGCGGGTGAGTATTATGCAGTCGGTGTTGATCACTAAGCTGTCTCGGCGGGGTGGGGGGCTGGTGTGAGGATGCGTTATCGTATGCAGGATCATACTTCAACCACACTTGGATATGATATCTAAGGAAGTAGCGGACGCAAAATTTGGGCTTTACGCTACTTATCGAATCCGCGGAGGATCAAACTATCTGGCCAGAGAATTGATGAACTGGCTAGATGTCATTACCGGAATCTTAGTGTCTTTGAAGTCCCGCAGATTTCTGGTGATGATCACATCCGCTTCATGCTCGGCGGCGCAATGGTACTGAATCGCATCTTCAAAGTCGGTAAAGGATTCATCGTACAGCGCCAATTTTATGGTGGAGCTATCTACTGATGCAATCTGGACAATGAGTTCAAGATCCTGCAGGGCGGAGCGTGTTTTGTCTCCGATGAGTTTGCGAAGAATGTAGTGGAGATGAGAAATGGACAATGAGGATATGAGGAGAGTTAGCGCACCCTTATCCCCCAAGCTAAAAACCTCGGCCGTTTCGGCGTATTCCTGCCTTTTGGCTAGTAGGTCGATGATTATATTAGTGTCTATAAAGACCTTGCTCATCACTCGTATTTTTTGCTGAGGAAATCCGCGTACTCAGATTTCAATGTTTCGTAGTCACGGGGCAATTCCACGATTCCAATTAACCGGCTTACCGTCGGCGTGTAATTATTGGGTGGATCAACCTCTTCTTTTACGATGGCGGACAAATAGGTCTCCACCATTCTCGATACACTCGTGCCGTGTGATTTAGCGTAACCTTTAGCCTTTTCGATTACGCTGGCGTTCAGACTCAACGTGAGTTTCTTATCCATGATGAAAAAGTTTTACGTATAAATATACAGACTTATACGTGTAAAGTTGTTTGCCGGGTTTTAGGTGGACCACTCCACGAGATCCAGGATTGAACTAGTGGAACAGCTCGCCATACGCATATCTAAGGTTGAACCTAGATTTAGGGAGGCAGATCAATCTTCAAGCCTACCCCACCTTCCCCAACAACGTCCTTGCCGTCAACACCGCGCGTAGTTCGCCTAAACTGTACTTACCCCGGGCCTGGTGGTGGAGTACGGAGATATCCATCAAGCTTTTGCCCTGGGTGTAGGTTTCGATTTGGCGGCGGCGTTCCGTCCCCAGCATGGCATCCAGCGTCAGCGCCCCGGACCGGAGGAACTTGATGGCGTGGACGTAAACCGTTTCTTCCTGCAGGCCCCTGCGCTCGGCGATTTCGCTAGCGGAGAGGCCCTGCCTAAAAAGATCGAGGGTCTCCTTGAAAGTGTTGGTCTTAACGGCCTTCAGGTGATGTTTAGCACCGGAGCGGGTACCGTTGATCTTGTTATCAAGGGTGTATCGCCTGATCAAATTGAGTACTTCCTCGCCGTAGCTGTTGGTCTTCTTTTGCCCGATGCCCTTAACGGTAAGTAACGCTTCACGGGTGACGGGGAGTAACTGACAAAGGTTGATGATGACCTGATTGCTCAAGATGCGATAGGGCTGCACGTCTACTTCGTTGGCCCGTTGGAGCCGCCAACTCATTAATTGCTGGAAGAGTTCCCCGTGCGCTACACCACTGGGGGTACTTTGACGGGGTGGGGCGATGACGGGGCTTACGCTGGATAACTTGGACCTTTTATACTCCGCTTGCGCTAAAGTCTGTGTCCGTGAATACAACTCTGCGGTGAAACCCTTGCCAGCCATTTCCAGGAGTTTGGTCTTAATGAAAAGCGATTCCCAAAGTTGTTCCAGCGCACCTTCAATGTCGGACCGGTCCGATCGGTTATCGCAAAGAAAATCGTAGGCGGTGAGCCGTTTCCCGAAGTCACCCCGCAAATAATTGAGGTAGTAAGTCGCGGCCGCCCGAAGCCGGGTTTGTACGGCCGCATCCGTCTCGGGCGTCACCCCGGACTGGCGATATTGCCGGATCTGCGGCTGAAAGCTTTTGCTGATCGAGATGAGCTTCTGCCCGGCCTCTTGTTTGATGGACAGGAAGCGATCAACGCCATCCCCCTGAATGTTGACCGACTGCGCCGTCAAAGCACGGCTCACTTGGTTGAACTGATGTTCTACCCCAGTAAAATCAAAAAGATGCTCCAGGCAGGTGATTTGGAATTGCCGCCGGTCCTCCCGCAAGTCCGCCTCGGTAGGGCAGTTACGTTCAGCGGCGGCGGCGTGTTGCGTGACGATGCTATCCGTCAGTACACTGCCGTGGCTGATCTTGCTCCGCAGCGTGATGCCCTCGAAGGTCCGGCACCGGCTCAGCGCAACGTAGACCTGCCCGTGGCTGAAGGAGTTGCCGGCGTCGATGATGACCCGATCAAAGGTGAGGCCCTGGCTTTTGTGGATGGTAATCGCCCAGGCCAGGCGCAGGGGATGCTGGATGAATTCACCCACGCAAACCTCCTTGGGAGCGCCCGATTGTTCATCCACCACAATCTGGTTGTTCTCCCAAGTGACGGGGTGAACCTCGATCGCTTTTTCGTTGGGGCATTTGACGGTGATCACACCGTCGGCGATATCCGTGATCTCCCCAATTTTACCGTTGTAATAAAGGCTGCCTTCCGTATCGTTTTTGTTGAACATGACCTGAGCGCCGACTTTGAAGTTTAGCTCCAAATCGTTGGGGTACAAATTCTTGGGGTAGGTTCCTTTGATCTCCGCTTCGAAATGATGACCAGGTGTAGTGAGCTTACCCAAGTTGCGTTCGTTCACCCGCTTAGCCGTCGCATTGTGGGAGGTGAGCGTAATCTGACCGGCGGCATCATCCGGCTCCTGGCGGAAGCGGGAGTTGAGTTGGTCGATTACGGCAGCATCCAACTGGTTGTTCCTCACCTTATTGAGCAAATCGATGAAAGTGGCGTCGGACTGGCGGTAAATGTGGGTAAGGGGAATACCGATCGCATCAGCCTGCTTCATCACCCGAGCCGCAAAGAAATAGGGGGTAGCGTAGTAGCGCTTCAGCAATGGTTCTTCATCTCTCACCACTACGGGCGGCAGTTGGTGAAGATCACCAATCATCAACAACTGCACGCCGCCGAAAGGGATATTCTTTCTGCGCTGTTTGCGGAGGACGGTATCAATCGCATCCAAGATATCCGCCCGAACCATACTGATCTCGTCAATGATCAATAGGTCAATATTTTGGAGCACCTGTGATTTTCGCTTGGACATTTGCCGCGCCCGGTGCGGGTTCAGGCCCGGCTCCAAAAAACCAAAGGGGAGGGAGAATTGACTGTGGATGGTCTGCGCACCGGCATTGATGGCGGCCACTCCGGTCGGTGCCACCACGCACATCCGTTTGTGCACTTCTTTTTTGACGCGGTGGAGAAAGGTGGTCTTACCCGTCCCCGCCTTCCCGGTAAGGAAAACGTGGCGGTCGGTATGGGCGACGTAGTTAAATGCAAGTTCAAGCGCTGGATTGGAGGACATGAGGTAACGATCTGTTTTGGTGACTTGGCCGCAAGTACCGGCGGCGCAAAACAGAGAGTCGTTATTTATTCGAATACTTGCGAATTTATTCGTTTAGAAACGGTTGTTCGTGCGCTTCGGATTATTTCGCAGGAGAGGTAGAGAGGAGGAGAACTAAAGTTCAACCCTCGTGGTAGAGCTAATAAAGTTTTGATTTCATGTTGTTTACACTTATAGAATAATCGTTAGGTATTAGGGCTGTCGACTAAGCCCATAAAAGAGCTAATGCTATTTGTGCCCGCCACTCCAACGTCCAAAATCTAGCTTTTAAAATCTAATGTCCCAACTGTAGAATTCAATAAAAAACAAAGCCACCCAGCTCCCGTTACTCCAAAAACCAAAGCAACCAACCCAACTTGAACATCCTCACCCTGAACGCCGGCTCCTCCTCCCTCAAGGCCGCCCTCCTGAATGCACTGAACGGTAAGACCCTGTTTGAAATGTCCGCCGAACGGCTGCTCGATGCGCCCGCGCTGACGTTTTCCGACGGCACCCAACTTGAGTTGGAGAACAAGGGGCCGGAACGCGCCATCGCCGTCTGTCTCGAAGCGTTGGCCGACAAGTTGAAGGACGAACAGATCGACGGGATCGCTCACCGGGTCGTCCACGGCGGGGAAACCTTTGACCGGGCGGTGCGCATCACGGCGGAGGTGGAGCAAACCATTGAGGAATTAGCGCCACTGGCTCCACTGCACAATCCGGTTAACCTGAAAGGCATCCAGGTCGCAAAACTGGTTTTTCCCGATGCGGACCATTTTGCGGTATTCGATACGGCCTTCCACCAAAGTCTCCCCACGCGGGCAAAGACCTACGCGCTGCCGAAAGACCTCGCCAAAAAGCACGGTATCCGCCGCTACGGTTTTCACGGGACGAGCCACAAATACGTCGCCGCTACGGCCGCGACCTACCTCGGGGCGGAGCCTTCCGACCTCCGCATCATCTCCTGCCATTTGGGGAACGGTTGCTCGGTAGCGGCCATCGAGTTCGGGCGTTCCGTCGAGACGAGTATGGGCATGACGCCATTGGAAGGTCTCGTCATGGGGACGCGCTCCGGTGATATCGACCCGGGCATCATCGCCTACCTCGATCGGGAAGCTGGCCTTAGCCCGGCGGAGATCGACGAAATACTGAACCGCGAATCCGGTCTGCTCGGCCTTTCCGGCGTCAGTAATGATATGCGGACGATCCTGAATAAATCCACCGAAGGGGATAAGGACGCCCAGTTGGCCGTGCAGGTATTTACCCACCGTTTGCGGAAGTACATCGGTGCCTACGCCGCCATCATGGGTGGGGTAGATGCGATCGTCTTTACCGGCGGGATTGGGGAGAACAGCCCCATCATCCGCCACCGGGTAGCCCAGCGGTTGGACTACCTCGGCGCGGTCATCTACGAAGATTTCAATACTTCGCTGGAGCTCTCCGACACCCACCCCGTCGCAGAATTCAACATGCGCCACAGCCGCGTGAAGCTCCTGGCCGTCAAGACCAACGAGCAACTGGCGATGGCGCGGGAGTGTGCAAAGCTGATCCAAAAAGAAGATGCCGTAAATACCATGCCGACCATTCCGGTCGCCATCTCGGCCCGCCACATCCACCTCCGGCAGGAGACGGTGGACGCCCTTTTCGGCAAAGGCCACGAACTGACCGTCCGCAAGTGGCTCTCCCAACCCGGGCAGTTTGCGGCGGAGGAAACGGTGGCTGTAGTCGGCCCGCGCAACACCATCGAGCGGGTCCGGGTGCTGGGGCCGGTCCGGACCAAGGACCAATTAGAGATATCCCGCACCGATGAATTCTTCTTGGGCATCGATGCGCCCGTCCGCGAGTCCGGCAAGGTAGAGAATACCCCTGGGTGTAAGCTTATCGGCCCGAAGGGGGAATTCCACCTCGAAACGGGCGTCATATGCGCCTGGCGCCACATCCACATGACGCCGGCGGACGCGGAAACCTTTGCGGTGAAGGACCGCGACATCGTGGAGGTCACCGTCGGCTCCGGCGAGCGATCGCTTACTTTTGGCAACGTCCTCATCCGCGTCAGCCCCAAATACAAACTGGAGATGCACATCGATACGGACGAGGGGAACGCGGCCGAGATCAATTCTGGCGATGAGGGGATTTTGACGGAGACGGCGTCTTCGGGGACGTTGGTGAAGCGGCGGGTTGGGTAGGTGGGGGATTATTTGCCTCATTTAGGACGGGCCACCATCTGTAGAATGGGCCACCTGACGGTGTGCCATCGCTACGTAGGCCGGCCCTTCGGGACGGGTTGTTTTAGGCGGCTGGGGGGCGTGGGAAGAGGTAATTGATGTCGTAGTCCTTGATGCCATTGGCCACATCGTACAGAAAGGGCCACCGCGTGTAGTAGAATGGGCCACCTAACGGTGTGCCATCGCTACGTAGGCCGGCCCTTCGGGACGGGTTGTTTTAGGCTGCCGGGGGGCGTGGGAAGAGGTAGTTGGTGTCGTAATCCTTGATACCATAGGCCTTAAACAGCGATAATAATTCCGTACGGTAAGAGATTATGCGTAGTGGTTTTGCACCTGATGGGCACGCGCCGTGGTGGAATTTTTGGTTTTGGATGTACAACCGTGTCTTTTCCAGTTTTCGATAATCCACGGAAAAAACGGCATAGCCATCTTGCCAGGCGAAGTGTTCGTAACGTTCAGGGTGTTGGTTTCGGGCCCAATCACAACTTTGGCTCTTAGCGATGCGCATCACGCTGGAAATGGACTTTGTGCGCGGTAGCGTGTGCAAGATGTGGATGTGGTCAGGCATCCCATTGATTTCAAGAACCGTACAACCCTGATCTACCAACAATCGTGAAATGATGAGATGAAGACTTTCCTCAATCTCATCATCAATAAAAGGGTGTCGGTATTTGGTGCTAAAAACGGTGTGGACCACAATACGGTCAAAGGAAGAAGGCATGTGCAAAAACGGTTTGCTATTTTTTGTTGGAATAAAGATAGGAGCCAAAACAATAAATAACAAATTGTTTCAACAATACCCGTCCCGAAGGGCCGGCCTGAGTAGCGATGGCACACCGTCAGGTGGCCCATTCTACAAAACGACAGATTGGCCCAGACGCCCATTCCACAACCACGACGGTGACCCATTCTAACAATCACACATCCAAAAATCCTATCTTACCCCACCACCCCGCAATCCCCTCCCATGCAACACGTCACCCTGCTCCTACTCGCCCTTTGTCTCGCATCCTGCGGCAGCGCCCCCGGTACGGATCACGAAAAAACGGTGGCAAAATGGGAATTAACGGAAATCGATTTCGAAGGCCCCAGCACCAGCGAAAATGCCGCCGAAAACCCGTTTACGACCTACCAAATGGACGTGGCGTTTACCCACGAAAATGGCCAGACGCTGACCCTGCCGGCCTTCTACGCGGCGGACGGAAATGCAGCGGAGACGGGCGCTGACGCAGGTGCCATGTGGAGGGTCCGGTTCCGCGCACCGGAAGAAGGCACCTGGAACTACACGGGCAGCCTACAAAAGAATGGGACGGCCGTAAAGGAGTTCAGCGGGAGCGTCCTCGCCGGGCCAGCCAAGCCGGGGGAACGTGGCCGATTACAACGGACCCACCCCCGCTACCTCCAGTGGGCGGAAACCGAAGACTACTTCCTGAAGGGCGGCACCGACAGCCCCGAAAACCTGCTGGGCTACTTCGAATTTGACTCGACCTACCGCCACCTGAACGTCTTCCGGGAGGGGGAAAACCAGACCGTTGGTCTCCACAAATTTGCGGACCACGCCGGCGACTTCACCACCGGCCCGACCTGGCAAGATGGGAAGGGCAAGAACCTGATGGGCGCCCTCCAGTACCTCCACGACCACGGGGTGAACAGCTTCTACGCCCTGACGATGAACATCAATGGCGACGGGAAGGACGTCTGGCCGTTCGTCAATCACGAAACGCTGGACCGGTTCGACGTATCCAAACTCGCCCAGTGGGAACGCGTCTTTCAGCACGCCGACGACCTGGGGATGATGATCCACCTCGTCCTCCAGGAAACCGAAAACGAAACCCTGCAGGACGGTGGCGATACCGGCCCGTTGCGCCAACTTTACTTCCGGGAACTGATCGCCCGCTTCGGCCACCACCGCGCTTTGACGTGGAACCTCGGCGAAGAAAACGGGCCCAACCACTGGTCAGAAACCGCCCAGACGACCGAGCAACAACGGGCAATGATCGCCTACCTCTCCGAAAATGACCCGTGGAAAAATCACGTCGTACTCCACACCCACCCGAGCGAAGATGCCTTCGAAGAGATCTACCGGCCCCTCCTGGGCAACGATGGACTGACGGGCCTTGCCCTCCAAATCGGGGAGCCCTACACGGCCCACGAAGTGACCCAAAAGTGGCTCAAACTCAGTGCCGACGCCGGTGCGCCGTGGATCATGACACTGGACGAAGTTGGCCCCTGGTTTCGGGGCCTCGACCCCGATACGGGCTACTCTTACGACGACGGCGCGTCGAACAACCAGGATAGCCTCCGCGCCCTCACGCTGTGGGCCAACCTGATGGCCGGCGGGGCTGGCGTGGAGTGGTATTCCGGCGCCAAAAACGAGAATAACGACCTCAATACCGAAACCTTCCGCACCCGCGAACGGGCCTGGGAATGGACAACCCACGCGCGGCGCTTCTTTGAGGAATACTTACCCTTTCACAAGATGGAATCCATGGATGAGCTGGTGGAGGGGGAAGCCTTTTGCTTCGCGCAGCCTGGGGAGGTGTATGCGGTGTATTTGCCGTTTGGGGATGCTACGAGTTTGGATTTGCGGGGGGACGCGGTTGTTGGGGAAGGGGCGGTTTCTTTGGCTTGGTATAACCCGCGGGAGGGGGTGATGGGGGAGGCGGTTGTGGTTGGGGTTGAGGGGGGACAGGTTGTTTTGGAGGCGCCGGGGAAGGGGGACTGGGCGGTGTTGGTTTTGGGTGACGACTAAAGTCGTCACTTACGTGCCTCGGCTTTCGCTGCGCTGGCCTTTGGGGTATCGGCTAAAGCCGAACCTTACGTGCTTGCGGGGTATCGGCTAAAGCCGAACCTACCAGCGAGGGGGTACTTATCTTCGCGCGATAAAAATTATTGACTATGTCTTTATTGGAAGGGAAAATTGCCCTGATTACTGGTGGTTCGCGTGGCATTGGCGCGGCGATTGTACGCACGTTTGCTCAGGAGGGTGCTAAGGTGGCCTTTACCTACGCACGTAGCGTGGGGCCGGCCGAAGCGCTCGTGGCCGAACTCGGCGAAAACGTCAAGGCTTACCAGAGTGACGCGGCCAGTTTTGAGGCGGCGGCGGAACTGGTCAAGCAAGTGACCGCTGATTTTGGGAACATCTCCGTGCTCGTCAACAACGCCGGCGTTACGCGCGATACGTTATTGCTGCGCATGAACGAAGGGCAGTGGGACGACGTGATGAACAACAACCTGAAGTCCATTTTCAACCTGACGAAGCACGCGCTGCGGCCCCTCATGAAAGCGGGTGGTGGCTCGATCATCAATATGTCCAGCATCGTGGGCGTCATTGGCCAGGCGGGGCAAACGAACTACGCGGCGTCCAAGGCGGGCATTATTGGCTTCAGCAAGTCGATGGCCAAGGAGATGGGCTCGCGCAACATTCGCTGCAACGTGATCGCACCCGGCTTCATCCGCACGGAAATGACGGACGAGCTTTCGGAGGACGTCCAGCAAAAATACCTCGAAAACGTGCCCCTCAAGCGGTTCGGGGAGGCCGAGGAGATCGCGAAAGCTTGCGTTTTCCTCGCGTCCGACCTGAGCTCCTACGTAAATGGCCAGGTTTTGGGCGTTGATGGGGGAATGTGAATAGTAGCGTAGTCGGGTAGTCAGGTAGTCGGGTAGTACGTCACGCACTACCCGACTACGCTACTACCCGACTACCCGACTAAGTACTACCCGACTACCCGACTAAGTACTACCCGACTAAGTACTACCCGACTACAACGTCACTTCCCGACACCCGCTCTCCGCAACCGGCGTATCTTTGCGGACCCAGCAGGCGTTGTTTCGGCACGCCTCTTTTTTGGTCCTCACTTGCACGTCGCCATCTTGTTAGCCTCTTCGCCGGTCATTGACGTTATCATCCCTGCTTATAACGAGGAGGACAGTATCGCTTTGGTCGTCAATGAATTACCGAAGGCGCAGGTGCGGGACATCATCGTTTGTAACAATAATTCTCGCGATCATACGGCGGAGCGGGGCGCTGCCGCGGGTGCAGTGGTAGTGACCGAGAAGCGAGCCGGGTACGGATCCGCCTGCCTGAAGGGAATGCAATACATCGAAGACCGGCCCCAAGCAGAATGGCCCGACATCGTCGTCTTCGTAGACGGGGACCACAGCGACTACCCCGAACAACTTCCCGAACTCGTAGCCCCCATCCTCACCGACGGGGTGGACCTCGTCATCGGATCCCGCGCCCTGGGTGACCTGGAACCGGGCAGTATGCAACCCCAACAGATCTTCGGGAACTGGCTGGCAACAACGCTCATCAAAATGATCTACGGCAACGAATTCACCGACCTCGGTCCCTTTCGGGCCATCCGGTATTCCGCCCTGCGGCAACTGGAGATGGAGGACCCGGATTTCGGCTGGACGGTCGAGATGCAGGTCAAGGCCGCCAAGGCGGGGATGAAATGCGTGGAAGTACCCGTCCGCTACCGGAAGCGAATCGGGCAATCAAAAATATCGGGTACGCTGAAGGGTACCATTCTGGCCGGCCACAAGATTTTGTGGACGATCTTCAAACTCATTTAACCATGACGGGAATTGCCATTTTCGTAGCGGCGGTCTACACCATTTCGCTGCTGTACATCACGGTTTACTGCGTCCTGCAGTTCAACCTGCTGTACCACTACAAGCAGAGTAATAACCCTACGGACCACCCGGTATCCTTCGCCAACCTCCAGCCCCACGGTCAGGAAGTGGAGCGGCCCGAGCCGGAGTTGGCCCTGGCCGGAGCGGGTGGCCCCGTTTTACCCTCTTCCCCCGCACCTGCGGCAGCGCCCGCAAACGGAGAAGGCGTGGCCTACTATCCCTTCGTGACGGTGCAACTACCGATCTTCAACGAGTTCTTTGTGATTGGCCGCCTGATCGATACCGTGGCCCAGTTCAACTACCCGAAGGACCGCTTTGAGATCCACATCCTCGACGACAGTACCGACGAAACGGTGGAACTGGTCGCCGGCAAAGTCGCCGAATACAAGGCCCAGGGTTTCAACATCGAACAGATCATCCGCGAAAAGCGACAGGGCTTTAAGGCCGGCGCCCTCCGCGACGCGATGCCCCGCGCCCGCGGTGAATTCATTGCCATCTTCGACGCGGATTTCGTGCCCGATGTGGACTTCCTGCAACGAACAATTCCCCACTTTGCGGACCCCGAAGTTGGGGTGGTGCAAACACGGTGGGAACACATAAACCAGGATTACTCCATCATCACCCGTTTGCAAGCGCTGCAGCTGAACGTCCACTTCACCGTGGAACAAGTGGGGCGGATGAACGGTGGCCACCTGCTCCAATTCAACGGCACGGCCGGTGTCTGGCGGGCCAAAACCATCGAGGCCGGTGGCGGCTGGCAACCCGATACGCTGACGGAAGACCTCGACCTGAGTATCCGCTCCCAACTGGCCGGCTATAAGATCCATTTCCTGGAGGAAGTAGGTAGCCCCGCCGAGCTTCCCGTAGAAATGAACAGCTTCAAAAGCCAGCAGCACCGTTGGATGAAGGGCGGCGCCGAGACGGCCAAAAAAATGCTGCCCTCCGTCTGGAAATCCGACATGGGTTTCTGGCACAAGGTGCATTCTACGGCCCACCTGCTGGGGAGTACGATCTTCCTGTTCGTTTTTCTGTGCGGAGTGTTCAGCGTACCCGTTCTCTTTTTATTCGGGGAGTTGGTGGACCTTGGCTTCAGTAAAAACTTCTTCGCCGTCTTCCTGATCGGCCTACTCTCCGTAATTGCGATCTACTTCACGGCCAACGTGCAGACGGTGGCGAATAAGGACCGGAATTTCCTTCGCTCCGTTGGTAAGTTCCTCCTGTTGTTCCCACTATTCCTGGCGCTGAGCATGGGCCTCTCGTTGCACAACACGGTGGCCGTCCTGCAGGGCTACCGGGGAAAGAAAAGCCCCTTCGTGCGGACGCCCAAGTTCAATATTAATACGATCCGCGACAAGATCAGTAGCAAGAAATACCTGAAAGGGAAACTGAACCTGATCACGATCGGGGAGGGGCTACTCTGCCTCTACTTCTGCGTGGCGGTGGCCGGTGCTTTCTACCTGCAGAACACGACCTTCATATTCTTCCACGGCTTGTTGGCGCTGGGGTACGGGTCGATCTTCTTCTTCAGCGTGAAGCACCTGCGGATGGTGTAGCTGGTGCAAAATGCCAGTCCCGGGAGGCCCTATACCCGGCTAATCCCGCCAGATTAATAAAGCGACGCCTCGGGAAGAGCGTACGCTTACTGCACGCAATCCGCCACAAAGCGGACGATTTCTGGGGTGACAATTGCTTCCCCACGCTGACCAATAGCCTCATTGATGCCTTCGTGGGTGTAGGCTACCGTCGTGAATAGCTCGCTTTCTACGCCGGCGTTGCGCAACGCGGTGTGAAAATCCGTCGCCCGCTGTTGCCGCGCCACGGTGCCGCGAGTGAGGACGAGGAATTGAGGATATTCCAGCCCGGCCATCACGTTCAGGAGGGGGGAGGCTGCGGCGTGAACAGCGGGGTCGTCGCCGAAGGCATTTCGGTATAAATCAGCGTTGTTGACAATCCTCTCGCGAACGTCGTAACCCTCGGTATCCACACTGATCGCACCCCGAATGGCGGAGAAGGGTACGCCAGCGTCTTCCAAAAACTCGCGGCGGGTGGCCAGCAGCGAAATCAACTGGGCTCCGGCGCTGTGGCCCATCAGGACGATGCGGTCCGGATCTCCCCCGAAGTCGGCTACGTTCTCGTGGATCCAGGCGATGGCCTCGGCCACGTCGTTGTTGTGGACGGGGTACTTGATCCGAGCGTCATTATCCAGTTCAAAGGGGAAGGGGCTGAGCCGGTAGTTGACGCTGGCGAAGAGGTAATCTTCCTCCCGAAAGAGGTCAACCTTATCGCTGATGTTATTGGCCTTATCACCGGTCACCCACGCGCCTCCGTGGACGTAGACGACAACCGGCTTCAGTGCTTCAAAGGCAGACGAATAGTAGAGATCTAAGCTGACAAGATTAGGGTCCGCCGCCTGACCGTACTGGATTGTCGTTTGCCGCTCTTCGGGCACTGCCGGTGGGATGGGCGCGGGGTCGGATTCCGAGCAGGATTGACCGATCAATAAAACGGCAAAGAAGAGGAGTAAGTAACGCATCACGATAGGCTGACGAGAATTGCCCGGAAAAGTTGCCTCATTCACCAAAAGAAAACGCCCAACTGAATCTCTTCGGTTGGGCGTTTCTGGTTTTGGTTGGAGGTAGCGGACTAGGCCTCTTCCTCGGCGGGGGCAGCTTCGCCACCTGCTTCAGCCGCCTTAGCCGCAGCAGTAGCAGCGGAACGAAGGGCACGTGGTACTTCGACGGAAGCGATGGGCTGACCACTGGGGTTCTGGATCTCGACACCTTCGATGTCGGCGATGTCGCGAACGCGGATGGCTTCACCCAACTCCAGCTTGGAGATGTTGAGGACAACGTGGTCGATCAGGTTCTCGGGCGTGGTCTTGATCTTGACGCGGCGAACGGCAACCTGTAGCTTACCACCACCACGGACACCGGGGCTAACGCCTTCGAAGCGAACGGGTACCTGTACTTTGATGGGGTGGCCATCCTGTAGGGCGAGGAAGTCGACGTGCGTCAACGCATCCGTTACGGGGTGGAACTGGTGGGCCTTGATGATGGCCTTGTGGGTCGTGCCGTCAACGGTCAACTCGGCCAACTTGAAGTCGGGCGTGTAGATGAGGCTGCGCAGGTCGAGCGCTTTCACGGTGAAGTGAACGGGATCACCCGCTCCGTAGAGAACAGCGGGGACGAGGCCTTCGCGGCGGATGGATTTAGCGCCGGTCTTTCCGAGGCTGGTGCGGATTTCACCGCTTACTTGTACAGATTCCATAATTCGTAAATTCTATTGGAGCGCCGATCCGCTCTAGATTTTGGGGGGGATTGCTTCGGGACCAGGTCCAGGACCCTCGCTTTTAGTCCCCCATAATACAGGAGTGACCAAGCAGAAGCGCTAACGGCCCGCAAAGATACGTGTTTTTGGGGTTTGGTGGTGGTTTGCTTGTTAAAGTTTGTGATTTTGGGGTTCTCTTCACCCGCCCTTCCTGGAGAAGGAGTAGAATGGGCCACCTGACGGTGTGCCATCGCTACGCAGGCCGGCCCTTCGGGACGGGCAGGAGGAGCCGCGCAGCGAAAGGGACCGGGGGAGAGGATTACCTAGACAAATTCCAGATAACAACCCCAAAACCAAGCGCGGCTAACATTCGCTACCGTAAAAGCATTATACTTACACCTTTATATGACGCTGCCGTGATAAACGTTGAGCACGTCGAGTACTTACAAAAACCACCCAAAGCACAACAGAAATGAAACAGATATTCATCCTTTTCCTCCTTGCCTTCGTCATCGTAGCCTGTGGTGGCGGTGAGGATGCCCCCAGCGAAGCTCCCAAAACGGCAAAGGCCGAGAAGAAACCGGAGATCAATACCAAGAAGATCTGGAAAGTCCGCTGTATCGCCTGCCACGGCATCGACGGGACGATGGGCACCAACGGCGCGGCCAACCTGCAGGAAAGCGATAAGGACATGGACTACCGCATCAACATCATCACCAACGGTAGCGAGAATGGCATCATGACGGCCTTCGGCGAAATCCTCAGTGAAGAGGAGATCAAGGCCATGGCCCAGTTTACGATGGACCTGCGGAAGTAATTTCCCCTTCCGCCAAAGCGAAATGATTCCCTACCGGCTACGGCCTACGTAGGGACCATAATTATCAGGCCCGGAGTTCCACGCTACCCCCAAGGGGAAGAGTTGGGCTCCGGGCCTTTACTTTGTGGGCATGACGACGACCACCCACCAGATCCTGGGCATCATGTCCGGTAGCTCCCTCGACGGGCTGGACTTGGCCATCTGCGACCTTACTACCACTACGGATGCGGAGGGAGTACTCTCGGTCGTGGACTGGTCCATCCGCGCCGCCACGACGGATCCGTACCCACCCTTGTGGAGGGCCCGGCTGAAATCCGCCCCCCACCTGCCGGGGGAGGAGCTCTGGCGCCTCCACGCGGACCTGGGGAAATGGATCGGCCGGCGAGCGGCGGACTTTCTCCAGCAGCACCCGGAACTGAATCCCACGCTGATCGGGAGCCACGGCCACACTATTTTCCACGATCCCGAACGGGGCTTCACCACCCAAATTGGCAACGGTGCTTTCATCGCTACGGTGACGGGGCTTACGACGGTCACTGAATTCCGTAGTTCCGACGTAGCGGCCGGCGGGCAGGGCGCGCCCCTCGCCCCCGTGGCGGATAAGTACCTCTTCCCCGAACACGGTGCCTTCCTCAACCTGGGGGGCATCGCCAACCTGAGTGTCAGGCAAACGGATGGCCGGTATCTAGCGGGAGACATTACCGGTTGTTGCCAGATACTGGACCGGCTGGCCAACCTCGCCGGCCTTCCCTACGACGCCGGCGGGCGTCTCGCCGCGAGTGGACAGTTCAACGCTGACTTGGCGGACCGTATTGGCGGGCTCCCCTTTCACCGGGGGCCCTATCCCAAATCACTGGGTAACGGCTGGGTGAGGGATACGCTTTGGCCCCTCCTCGCCACGAGCGATTTACCGGTGGCCGACCGGCTGAGCACCTTCACTAAATGGCTCGCCGTGAAGATTGGTACGGACGTCCTTTCCGTACTTCCCAACTCAGAAATAAAGAAAGATCCTGCTTCAGTAACGGAATGCCTCGTCACCGGTGGCGGCGCCCGGAATGCCTACCTCCTCCAACAACTGAATCGAATTGGGAAGGAGGATGGGGTATGCTTTACCGTCCCGCCACCAACGGTAGCGGACTTTAAGGAGGCGGCGCTGATGGCCCTCACCGCCCTGCTCCGGGTGGCCGGCCAACCCAACTCGCTGGCTACCGCTACGGGTGCCCGTTTCCCCACCATTAATGGAGCGGTATATTTGCCCCCGCCCAAGCATTAACCCGCGGCTGGCTTCCCCGCTTGGAGGAAGGCCGCATAGAGTATCGCCCCCTGTCCAAATTAGTCTTTAAGCTCTTCCATTTCATGAGCCGGTGGATGATCCGCCTCTACTATCCCGGAATGGAAGTGGAAGGGCGGGAACACGCCAACCACCCCGGCCCAACGCTGATGTGCGGCAACCACCCCAACACACTCATCGACCCGCTGATCGCCGGTATCCACCTTGACCACCAGACCTATTTCCTGGCCAACGCCGGCCTGTGGCTCAGTCCGATCACGGCTTTTTTGATCGACCCCTTCTGCATTCCCGTAGCCCGCGCCAAGGACAAGGAAGCCGGAGCCACCAAAGGCGCTAAGGAGGAAGTATTCAACCGCACCTTCGCCAGTTTGGAAACGGGGAAGATTGTCTACATCGCCCCGGAGGGATTTTCCGAACTGGAACGCAAGCTTCGTCGCCTCAAGGGTGGAGCCGCGGGGATGGCCCTCGAAGCGGAGAACCGCAACGACTGGACGCTCGGCGTCTCCATGCAACCCGTCTGCGCCAATTACGAGAGCCCGACGACTTGCTTCAGCCGGGTCTTCGTTCGCTACGGGGAGCCCATCGACCTGCTGCCCTTCCGGGAGCAGTACGAGAAGAGCCCGGTCCGGGCCATGAGCGCCCTCACTTCACTGCTCACCAAACGGATGCAGGGGCTGCTTATCCAAACCAAGAACAAGGCCGAAGAACACTTACTGCGCCCCATCGAACGGGCCATCCAGAACGATGCGCCGCTCACCGTCAGTAAGCACCACTACCGGACGCAGGATATCCTCACCAAACTCCGCGCCATGTCGGAGGACCAACGGGAGGCCCTCCGCGCCACGGCTACGGCCTACGACCAACTCGCCCGCGAAACGGGGCAGCTCGACATCGAATTTAGCAACCACCCGGAACGGAAATTGCATTTGGGGACGGTCCTCGGCTTCCCCTTCTTCCTCTACGGCCTGCTCAACCACACCTTTTGGCTCGTGGTCATCAACGCTATGTGGAAAGCGCTCGGCATCGACCGCGGCTACAAGGCGACCGTCCAGTGCCTCGCCAGTTGGTTCATCATCCCGATCACTTACCTGATCCAGACGCTGCTCTTCAATTGGCTATACCCCGAAGGTTGGGGCTGGCTCTACCTCCTCAGCCTCCCGGTCAGCGGCCTGTTTGCCCTGAAATACTGGGTCACCTACCGCGCCTTCTGGGCCGGCCGTTTTTCCGGTTCGGGGAAACACGATGAGGAGTTGCGTAGGCTACGCCGTGAGATGTTGGAGATATATAATAATGGTTAAGATTCCAGTCTGTCGATCCCGGTAGGGATCACCATGATAGGCCGGACCACGAAGTAGCTGCGCAGCAAATCAGACGAACCGTCAGGTTCGGAGAGATCCCGGACTGATTGCGTCACAAGATGTTGGAGTTGTACGGAAAGGCCTAAGAATTCCTCTCCCCCGGCCCCTCTCCAAAGGAGAGGGGAGACGTGACAGAAGACGTGATAGAAGACGTGACAGAGTACCTTTTAAGAAGTAGTCTTCACCCTTAAACCGCCCCCAATCCCCCATCCATACCAATTACCTGCCCCGTCATAAACGCGGCCTTTTCGCTCAACAAGAAAGCAGCCATGGCGGCAATTTCCTCCGCGGTGCCGACGCGTTTCAGCGGGTGGCGATCGGCGCTGGCCTGGCGTTTGTCGTCCGTAGCGAGGAGTTTTTCGGCTAAAGGAGTATCCGTCAGTGAGGGGGCGATGGCGTTTACGCGGATGGCCGGTGCGTACTCGGCGGCGAGGCTGCGGGTGAGCCCTTCGATGGCGCCCTTGGCCGCGGCAATCCCGGCGTGAAAGGGCATCCCCCGCTGCACGGCTACGGTACTGAAGAAAACAACGGAAGCATTCTCCGCCTTTTTCAAGTGCCGTTCACAGGCCTGGAGGCAACGGACGGCGCCCACCACGTTCAATTCAAAAGCCTCGCGAAAAGCGGGGGCCTTGAGGCTGCGGAACGATTTCAGATTGATGCTGCCGGGGCAGTAGACCAGCCCGTCCAAGCCATCGGGAATGGCCGATTTGTCCGGATCCGCTTCTCCGATCACGTCGTAGGTAGTAAACGCCACGTTCGACGGTAAATCCCGTTGTTCCCGGGCCCAGACGGCTACGGAGTGCCCTTCGTTCAGTAATTGATCCACGAGTGCGCGGCCGATCCCGGAGCTGCCGCCAATGATTAGGTAGTTTGCCATGGGTGGGGTAACGGTGATTGGGGGAGTTGGTTGTCGCGGAAAGCTTAGGTTTATTAGTTTTTGTTCTCCATTTCTAGAGAATTTGGTGCTTTGGTATATTGGTGCTTTGGGCTGCCGCGCTTCCACGTGCGGTAGCCCAAAGCACCAAAGTACCAAAGCACCAGTCCTAGGTTAAAAGTCAATCCCAAACCCCAACAGAAGACTTCTGTGAACTGACCAGTCCCCTAATCCCTTCACTCCGCACCCGCGTCAGCGCCCAAAACTACTTCAGTTTTACTTCTCCTTTTTCGATCAAACTGGCCCGTAAGGCTTTGCCGTAGCGCTGGGCGTTGAAGACCTTGCCGATCTTTTGTACGGCCTGGACGTCCTCCGGCAGGGCGTGGAATTCCTGGCACTCGGTGGAGCAGCAATTGTTGAACTGCTCGGCGCAGGTTTCGCACTGGGTGAAGAGGATGTGGCAGGGCTCGTTGGCGCAATCGAGCTGGCGATCGGAGGGTTGGCCGCACTGGTGGCAGGTGCTGACGACGTCCTCCGTGATGCGTTCGCCGAGGCGTTCGTCGAAGACAAAATTCTTGCCGACGTACTTGCTTTCGAGGCCGAGGGCAGCGCACTGGCGGGCGTAATCGATGATGCCGCCGTCCACCATGGCGACGTTCGGGAAGCCGCGGTGGAGGTAGTAGGCGCTGGCCTTTTCGCAGCGGATGCCGCCGGTGCAGTACATCACGATGTTGGCGTCGCGCTTGTCTTCGAGCATTTCTTCCACGGCGGGCAGGAGGTCGCGGAAATTGGTGATGTCGGGCCGGATCGCGCCCTCGAAGTAGCCCACCTCGCTCTCGTAGTGGTTGCGCATGTCGACGACGACGGTATCATCCTCGTCGAGCAGGGCGTTGACCTCCGCTGCGCTGAGGTGGCGGCCGCGTTTGGTGACGTCGAAGGTCTCGTCGTTGAGGCCGTCGGCGACGATCTTTTCGCGCACCTTGATCTTCAGTTTCAGGAAGGAATCCGACTTGGCGTCGATGGCGATGTTCAGGCGCATGCCGTCCATGAAATCTACGCTGTACAGCTCCGCCTTGAAGGCTTCGAACTTGGATTCCGGCACGGAAACCTGGCCGTTAATGCCCTCCTGAGCCACGTACACGCGCCCGAAAACGCTCAGTGCATCCCAGGCCAGGTAGCACTCGTTGCGGAAGCGTTCCGGGTCCTCGATCTTGGCGTAGCGGTAGAAAGAGAACGTCGTCCGCGGCTCCGTTTCAGCGGCCAGACGGGCGCGTAATTCTGCTTCGCTGTAGATATTCTTAAGTCGCTTGCGCATAGCTTTCTTCCTTTTCGGGGGCGCAAATTTACGGATTTTTGGGCGCTGCCGCAGGTGCGGGGTGAGGGGCGAGTAGCGAGTAGCGAGTTGCGAGTTGCGAGGGGCGAGTTGCAAGTAGCGAGTTACGGGTTGCGAGGTGCGTCGTACAGGACCCTACGGAATGCCGTCGTTTGCAGCATGGAAAGGGCGATTTTGCCGAATACGTCCGGCCGCTCGGTGATGGCATGGAGTTGCTCGCGAAGGAAGGCAAAAGTGTTGATGTGGAGGAGCGGGACGGCCCGTTTCCACAGTTCGGACTGCTCGCGCGAGGCGCCGTAGGTGATGCCCCGGCTGTCGCGAATCTTGCCCACGAGCGCCCGTACGTACGCCCGCGTGATGCGTTCCGACCACGACTCCCGCCGCTGGACGGCCAGTTGGAGGGCGATGCCGCCATCGCGAAAACCGTCTGGTTCCCGGTCCATGAAGGCGTGAAATAGGTCGACGAAGGTATTCTGGGGCAAGGCCGCCACGATCTTGTTGAGTTGGAGGAGGGGCAGGCGATCCCGCGGGGCAGCGAGTGCGTAGGTAACGAAGGCCGCCTGGGGTGCGGGGGCACCGTAAAAGAGGAGGGCGTTGGCGGTTTCCCGGAGTTCTACCTTGCTGAGGTTTGGCCAGAATTCCTCCGGCGCTAAGCCGAGGAGATCCGGGATCAGGGTGGGGGGCAGGTTGCCGAGAAGGAATTCACCGAGCGTCTCCCGGCTCTGGAGGCCGCCGTACTGGTTGAGGATTTCTTTGGCCGCATCATCCTGCAGCGTGTTGGCGAACCCGCCGGTGGGGGAGAGGCTGGCGGCGGCCAGGGTGACCATGTCGTTGGTGACTTCCTCCTCGTCGCCCAGTAACAAAAGCTTGAGTATGGCCCGGCGGACGCCCTTCCGTTTTGGGCTGAGTTGAGTGCGGAGCCAGGGGAGATCCTGCGGGGCGAGGTCAGCCGCGAGCGCGCCAAGTAGGGTCACCTGATTTTTGGGGGATTGCTTCGGCCACCATTCCACCAGGGCTTCGCGGGCGGCTTCGGGGTCCGTGGCCCGCCACCGTTCCAGCACTTCGGCTAGCTGGGCGGGGGCGACAGCTTTGGCCCATTCGGCGGCGTGGTCGTAATCTTCGGTGAGGGACTGCCAGGAAGGGTTGAGGCCGGCGAGCCAGGTGGCCCGATTCCCCCCGACGGCGAGGGCCAGTTTGCTGAGATTAGGCTCCGGCCGCTGGATGCGTTCCGCGTAGTCAAGCAGGCCGGGTAGCAAGTGGGGCGGGAAGAGTAGTTCCCGCCGCGCCAGTACCCTTACGGCTTCGGGGAGGATGGCGGCGTAGGTTTCTTCAAACACCAATTTGAGCGCCCGCCCGAGTTTGGGCGGGGCTGGTGGCCAGTCCTCCGCAATCGGGCTTTGTTGTTTGGGCGCCTCGGTCCTGTTGATCCGGAGCCGTTCCAACCTTTCGGTAAGGGCGTAGGCGGCGAGTGCCTTTTCGGCGTCGTCGGCGGTGGGGTCGATGGCGTCGCGAAGGGTGAGGTAGTCGGTGACTTCCTGGGTGGGTGGTTGGCGGTGGGTGCCTAGGGTTAGGGTTTGGAGGAGGTTCATTTGTGGGGGGAAGGTAGGGCTCGCTCGCTTTAGTGGATTTTTTCTTGCTTTATCAACGTCTTTACACCATAAACTTCCTACAGATATTGGCATAGTGCTTGAGCTGAAATCTACGTCTTCGCCCGCTACAGATGGGGCCCAGCGGTAGAGGAGTAACGAGAGCCCAAGCTGGCCGAGTTTCGGTTGGAGGGCGTGAGGCTATGCATGCTTGGGCAACCTGGGTAGCATATATATCGTTATTTTTAGGATCTTCAAACCAATACCTACAGCGATGGATACGACGGAAAAAAGAAATCACGCACGTGAGTTGATCGGCAAGCTGGACGATGAGTTCTTCACCGCAATCTACACGCTGATGGAATCTCACGTACGCCAGGTGGAAGACCGGGTGCTGGGTTATACGGCGGGAGGTGATCCGGTAAAGGTGGGCGAGTTCTTGGCACAGGCTGACGAGCAAGTACAGCGGGCAAAGGCCGGTGAAGGCCTCAGCGTTGACGAACTAAGAAAGCGATCCGACGCATGGCTGGAACGTACACGGTAACCGTTACGCCGTCCGCAATCGCGGACTTACAGGAAGCACTTAATTACATTGCCGAAAACCAGTCGCTAACTAGTGCGAATAGCATTCAGGACGAAATCCTGAATGCTATTGAGCGTTTGGAAAAGATGCCGGAATCTCACCCGCCGGTACGAGAGACCCACGACGTAGTTGGCACGAAATACCGACGCATTATTGCCGGAAATTATCGCATCATCTACCAAGTGGATGAGCTCCGCCCGGAGGTGTTCGTGATCAGAATTTTGCACGTAAAGCGAGGGCCGGACTTCGTACGTGGGGCGCTTCTGTAATCAATAGCCGGAAACGGTCAATAATCTGTCAATCTATTTAAGGACAGCTCAAGTCCTAGGCCCTACCCCATAATCTCCTTGATCCAACCACCAACAACAGGAGGAAACACATCAACTTCACGATACTCAGCCAACCCAAAGCCAAGTCGGTCAGCATTCAAAGCAACCACATCCCCAAGCGTACCATACTCAGTCTCACACTGCACCTTAAGCATCCCCTTAGTAATCGGACCAGCATCCCCAGGCCAGCCAAAGTCAAGTAGCATCGGCACCAACTCCCAGCCACTAAACTTGCGCCGCCCCTTCCAAACCTTGTAGTCGGTCCGCGGACTAAAATATCGAATCCACTTACGTAGCGTAGGCTTAGTAATATCGTACAACTGAGCGATATCTAGCTTGGTGAAGCTATAAGTCAGCAAATAAATAAGAATAACAATGAAAAGAAACATGTCGAAAGCAGTTAAAAGTGGGCACGGCACCAAAAGCTGTACCGCGCCCACAACGAATGTACTATTTAGAAGTCTTAGGCGGATTGTTATCCCGCCCGCCACCGGACTTCTGATTAGGAATTTTGCTTGGCCAGTTTCGTGGCGTACTGACTTTCGGCTGCGATGATTTACCCATGGTTTTGTAGTTTAAGGGTGAACAATGACCGCAAGGTATAGGCACCTGGAAAACGTCTTAGAATACGTTTCCAATAATGAAGCAGACCTAGTCATCTTGACTATCTTACCCACCCAATGCCCACCAACAAACAAGCCACTATCCGCTACCACGCTTTGGATGACTGCTTCGCCAACCCCGGACGCCGCTTCGATATTAACGCTTTGATAGAAGCCTGTAACCAAGCCATCGAAGAGCATACCGGCCGGGCCGATGGCGTCAAGCGCCGCCAAGTGTATAGTGACATCACCTTCATGGAAAGCGACGCTGGCTGGTCCATTCCTCTGGAGCGTTATAAGGACGGCCGCCGCACCTTCTTCCGTTACACCGATCCTTCCTTTTCCATCCGTGGACGCGGTGTTAACCAGGCCGAGGTTGAGCAGATTGCCGCCACCCTAGCCATACTCGCGCGCTATCAGGGCCTTCCTCAGTTTGAGTGGTTGGAAGAGATTCAAGTACGCATCCAGGATGCCTTCAACACCAACGCCTCCGCCGATCCAGTAGTCTCTTTTCAGTACAACCCCCACCTCCACGGTCTTCGCTACTTCCAACCCCTCTTCAACGCCATCACTCGTAAGCAGGCATTGGCCATAACCTACCAAAGCTTCCAGGAAGCTGCCCCGACTGAATTTACCTTCCATGCCTGGCACCTCAAGCAGTTCAACAACCGCTGGTTCGCACTTGGCCAGAAACAAGGCACCCTAGGACTTACGACCCTGGCCCTGGACCGCATCCAGACATTAGATTCAGTCGAGGAGGAATATCAACCAAATACCTCCATAGACTTTGCCGACTACTTTGACGACATCATCGGCGTTTCCTTCCTTCAGGACGCTACCTTAACCACGATTCAACTAAAAGCTGCCGCAGACCTCTGGCCCTACATCAACAGCAAACCCATTCACCCCAGCCAAAAGGTGCTCGACCGCCATCCCTCCGGCGAAGTAAGCTTTCAGCTCAAACTGTTCCCTAATTACGAACTCACCGCCGTGCTCCTCTCCTTCGGGCCCCGCATTGAAGTATTGGTCCCTGAATCCTTGCGTAATCACGTGGCCAAACTTTACCAGCAAGGCTACCACCTCTACCAATAATCAATCTAACCTTCCAGACTACCTACGGCTATAAATGAGGGCGCGGCCGCGGGTGCAAGGTAAAGGGGTGGGGGCCCCGTCTAGCAGGGAACGGCTCCCCAAAAAGAAATTTGCCTCCATTTTTAAAGTGTGCACAAACGTTGCACAGATACATTTGATATTTGCAGCATGAATGAATCGGACATTAACCTGTACCTCGATCAATACGACGATGCTAGCGTAAGGGACGCTATGCAACTCTACAGAGGTACACTAAATTTTTCGGAGGTAAGTAGCACCGCCGCACTGCTACATGTACTAATGTTGCTAGCGTTAAAGCGTTATGGATACTTGTCCGATACGCAGCCCGAAACTACTCTAAGTGAAGTTATAAAGGCTGGAAAACGTAAGGGACTCCCTTACTGGGATGTGTTTGAAAGCGTAGAAACTAGAAGGAAATTACAACCGGACCATCACCTGAATCTGATCACAGAGGAAGTTTTAGCCAGCTTACACTCGCTTTATACTGAAAGTACGAGTGATCACTTTCCCGCTTTTTTCGAGGAAATGCTACGTCTGATGTCAGAGCGACAGTACGAACTAGCCAGACACTACACCGGTGAAGGAGGTACTTCCTTACTGACCTACGTAGTTGATCTACCTGAATACCCCAGAGTGTATAACCCATTCGCGGGGCTTGCCTCTATTGCTCTTGATCTTCCAAAAGGTGCTACATATCTGGGCCAAGAGACCAATGGTCTGGCATATGATATCGCGCAACTACGGTTACTCGCTCACGATAAATATTCTGAAGGCAGATGTCTACTGGAACAAGTAGATAGCACAGTTGCTACGCCCGATTATAAGCAATTTGACTTAGTAGTTGCTGCCCCCCCATTTAAAGCGAGGCTAGCCGATAATACAGAAGAGTTTAAAGAATATCGAACCCTAGAGAACTGGTTTATCGGTGAAGGAATCAAGCTGTTAGCTCCCAAGGGTAAGCTAGTCGCACTAGTTCGCTATGGTTTTCTATTCGGCAATGGTTCGGAGAAACGTCTCCGTAAAAAACTGGTCGATCAAGATCTCATCGAAACAATTGTATCAGTCCCTACTGGTATGATTAACGGTACTGCAATAAAGTCAGCTATCGTTGTAATCAATCCCACCAAAATTTTAGCTGGTAAGATTAAGATGGTATCACCTACGTCCGTCGATGGCGTAGATGGATCTCCCGTACTGATGGAGAATGACCTAGAGACTATCCAGCTTCTTACTCACTTAAACGAGGATAGTGATATTACACTACCCAACGTTCGCATAATCACCAACGAGGTCGTTCGCGAAGAAGAATACGATTTAAGCACTGAGCGCTACCAACTACGAGACGTTCGAGGTACGGCTTTAGGCGATGTACTTACCATATTTAAGGGTAAAAAAATCGGTAGTGAAGGAGGTGAACCAATCTTTACCATTAGGGATTTACTGCCCGAAGAAGATCAGAAATATAAGATCGAAGGAACGGTCGCGCGCCCTACGATTAAGAAGAATCGTTCGCGAAAGTCTCGACCAACTACCTTCGAGATTGATCGTTCAGCACTACTGATCGCCACCGTTGGTAAAAGATTGAAGCCCACCTATTATAGCCACCGTCACGGAACAGATCCATTGTCTATCGCACCTCAGGTAAAAGCATTCCGTATCGATCGTGATCAGGTCGACGCTGCATACTTAGTACACCAACTAAGGGGTAAGGAGGTTCAGCGTCAATTGAGTGCTTACCAAAGAGGGAATGCAATCTCACATCTAAGCGTGAAGGATTTTCTGCGAATTAAAATTCACCTACCATCGCTTTCCGAGCAGAAAACCATTGTGCATGCAATACAAGAGTCCGAAGATGAACTGCAACAACTTCGGCGTCAGGTTACTGATTTGGAGCGACAACTTGAAGTTGTAGAAAATACCCGCTTCGCTGAACTAAAGCATACCCTGGGTAGGCCTACTCAAAATATCCTTTCAACGGCGGAGGTGATTATCGAGTATCTTGATGGGCTTGGAAAAGAAGGTATACGACTTAACCAACAATACGCTGATTTCTACGAACAGGCGGCTACTCTAACTGATGATCTCGCTTCAATCGTCAAAGACGTTGATTTTATTAGCACTATGCTTGATCGCGGGGAAAATGGTCTTCAAGTTGAGAAATATCCACTAATGTTCTTTACACCGCTAAACGATGTAGTGAGCCTTATTAATGATCTCAAATCACGAGATTGTAAGTTCAAGCTCATTTCACAAATAGAAAACGATGCATCTTGGAGAAGGAAATACGTACTTCACATTAACTTAGATTTGCTGCGAGTTATGTTCGACAACCTCATAACCAATGCAGATAAGCATGGCTTCGACAATTTCTTGCCGAGTAACTTAATGACTGTCGATGCTGCCATTGTTGATAACAAGCTCATACTCGATATCCGCAATAACGGAAAGCCCTTTCCACCTAAATTCGGTCAAGAACAGTTCATTCAAGAATTCAAGACCACCGACTCATCTATAGGACAGGGCATAGGGGGTGCCCACATCAATAGGATCGCTAACTACCTAGGATGTAGTGACTGGACAGTTACCTCGAACCACACCGCAGCTTTCCCTGTCGCCTTTCACTTTTCATTCCCGGTAATTGAACTTTCAGAATCAGATATCTCAACACAATATGACATATAATCTACCACAGGTACTCTGGATCGACGATGAGTACGAGACACTTAAAGCTACCCGTAACCGTGCCAAGAATTTCGGCCTACGACTAGTCCCCTTCAAGTCACTAGAATCTGGCATGGCGGAGCTTGAAAGCAACTATGATCACTACGAAGCAGTCCTCCTTGACGCTAAGTTCTACGAAAAAGATAGTGATGTTGCGACCACTGAGGATACTGAATACGCCTTTGCAGCGCAACGGCGTATCGACCGACTGTCCGGTAAGAAGCAATTCGAGGTGTTTGTCTTAACGGGACAGAGTAAAGATGCTGCTACCATCGATAACAGCTTTAAGAAAGCCTTCAAAGATCGTATCTACGTAAAGGGATCTAAGGAGGATAACGATCGACTATTCACTAACTTAAAAGAGGCGGTTAACAGGCAACGATCTGTTCAGCTTCGCCAGAGTTATCCTGCAGCGTTTGCTGTCTGTAACGACGGCTATATTAGCGAAGACATTGAACCAATTGTCATGGATTTAATCCGAGACTTAGAAGATAATTGTCTTACCGTTAGACACCTCACCGAAATTCGCAAAGTCCTGGAAGCACTCAATCAAGCTATAGCTGGCTTTTATCTTCTACCCGACGATTTGGCTGCTCAAGAAACCTGCACTATAAATAGAACCGCTAGGTACTTGTCTGGACAGTGGACAAACACAGGAAAGAAAACTAGATCTTATCAAATTGATAGTACTTTTCCAACAGAAGTGGGTGTACTACTAGCCAGTCTAGTAAAAACTACCCAGGTAGGTTCTCACTACCTATACCTCGACGGGCACATCCGAGACACCAAATCCAGCTACTGGCTAAAAGCATCCGTTTACCAGCTACTAGCTATCCTGGAGTGGTTTAAACCCTATATGGATAGCGAACCGGAAAGAAAATACGAGAGTCGTAAATAGGAGCGCCAACGCGACTAACAACTCGATAATCAATTCAAAAGTTCTAAGTAGCTCACGTACTACTAGATCTGAGCATTCTGGATTAATTACTTCCTAGTAATATACGTATCACTATGTAATCGCACCCCTCCCATAGCCCCTATTAGCGCGTACAGCCTATCTTACCCATTCCACTTCCAACCACCGATTCCACACCCACACATGGCCAAAGCAAAAACCAAAAAACAAGAAGACCCCATAGAAAAGAAACTATGGGCCGCAGCCGATAAGCTGCGCAAAAACATCGACGCGGCAGAATACAAGCACGTCGTGTTGGGCCTGGTCTTTCTCCGCTACATTTCCGAAGCCTTCGAGGCCGTGCACGAACGCTTGCTCGCCGAAGTGGACCAGGGCGCTGACCCTGAAGACCAGGACGAGTACCTCGCCAAAAATGTCTTCTTCGTCCCAAAGAAAGCCCGCTGGTCTACCATCCGTAACCAGGCTAAGTCGCCGACCATCGGCACTACGCTGGATGGCGCTATGGACGCTATCGAAAAGCAGAACCCACAGCTGAAGTCGGTACTCCCTAAAGTGTACGCCCGGCAGAACCTGGACGCCACCGTACTCGGCGAGCTGGTCGACATGTTCACCAACATCAATTTGACGAGCACGCAGGAGCGGAGCGCGGACGTACTCGGCCACATCTTCGAATACTTTCTCGGTGAGTTCGCCCTGGCCGAAGGCAAACAGGGTGGGCAGTTCTACACGCCCAGGTCGGTAGTAGAACTACTGGTAGAGATGCTGGAACCAAAAAAGGGCCGCATCTATGACCCGTGCTGCGGCTCCGGCGGTATGTTCGTCCAGTCCCAGAAGTTCGTGGATGGCCACACGGAAGATATTAGCATCTACGGCCAGGAATCCAACCTGACCACCTGGCGACTAGCTAAGATGAACCTCGCCATCCGCGGCATCGATTCCTCTAATCTGAAGTGGAATTCGGAAGGCTCTTTCCTCAACGACGCCCATCCCGACTTGCGCGCCGATTACGTCATCGCCAACCCGCCTTTCAACGTCTCCGACTGGTCCGGCGAAGCACTGCAGGAAGACGCCCGTTGGAAGTTCGGCCCGCCCCCACCCGCCGGCAACGCCAATTACGCCTGGCTACAACACTTCCTCTACCACCTGGCGCCCAAAGGTCAGGTAGGCGTAGTCCTAGCCAAAGGTGCTCTCACCTCCAACTCCAGCGGCGAGGGCGAGATCCGCAAAGCCCTCATCGAGGCCGGCAAGATCGACTGCATCGTCAACCTCCCCGGCAAGATCTTCCTCAATACTCAGATCCCCGCCTCCCTCTGGTTCATGAGTAACGACCGTACCGACAGCCGCTACCGGGACCGCAGCAACGAGATCCTCTTCATCGACGCCCGAAACCTGGGCCACCTCATCAACCGCCGCACCAGGGAACTTTCTGACGAGGACATCTTCAAAATCAGCGACACCTACCACAACTGGCGCAACGTCGATGGCACCTACGAAGACATCCCCGGTTTCTGCAGCTCCGCCTCCCTGGAACGCGTCCAAGAACTAGGCTACGTCCTCACTCCTGGACGCTACGTTGGCATGGAAGAAGTAGAAGACGACTTCGACTTTGGTGAACGCTTCGAGGAATTACAGGAGGAACTAGCCAAGCAGATGAAAGAAGAGCAGCGGTTGAATGCGGCTATTACGGAGCAGTTGGGTAAAATTGAGTGGTGATGAGAGGCATCAAACTAAAAGACGTTACGTCAAAAATTGGTAGTGGTGCTACACCTCGTGGAGGAAAGAATGCATACAAGGACCAAGGACTGACGCTGATTCGAAGTCAAAATGTACTCGATTTAGACTTTAATTACGACACGGCTTACATCGATGATGAGCAGGCTGAAAAGCTAGCGAACGTTGCTGTTAATCCGGAGGATGTTTTGCTAAACATTACAGGCGATAGTGTTGCCCGTGTGTGTATGGTACCTGATTCCGTTTTGCCAGCTAGGGTAAATCAACATGTCGCGATCATTAGAGTTGACCCAATAGAATATAGTAGTTCTTACTTACTATATTACCTACAGTCCATAAAACCTTACCTGCTTTCGATATCTGAGATTGGTGGAACGCGTAGAGCTATCACAAAGGGAATGATTGAGGAACTTGATATTCCCGATATCGACCTAATTGAACAGAGAGCAATAGCCAAAACCCTCTCCCTCCTAGACGCCAAAATCAAACTCCTCCACCAGCAAAATCAGACCCTGGAGGCTTTGGGCGCGGCGGTGTTTCGGGAGTGGTTTTTGGAGGGGGAAGGTGTAGATATTCAGTTAGAGGAATTTATTCAAATAAACCCACGGGAGCGTCTTCCCAAAGGTGAAGGTGCTTGCTACCTAGAGATGAAAGGAGTATCAACCAACACATCAGTTCCCACAGGATATTATTTACGTGATTTCACTTCAGGAACTAAATTTAGAAACGGAGACACATTACTGGCTAGAATAACTCCATGCCTCGAAAATGGTAAAACAGCATTTGTGTCCTTTTTACAAGAAGGAACAATAGGATGGGGGTCCACTGAATTTCTGGTGCTCAGAACTCATGAGAATTATCATCCATTTTGGTCATATCAACTAGCTAAGTCTACGGAATTTCGTGGGTTTGCAATAAAATCGATGACTGGTTCAAGCGGTCGTCAGCGAGTACAAACTGATAGTTTGTACCAGTTCTCACTAGTTAAGCCAAATTCCAAGACCCTTCATTTAGCTAACAAGGTTGCACTTCGATTATCGACAAAAATCAGTAAGAACGCACAGCAAGTAGCAACGCTCACCAACCTACGCAACCTCCTCCTCCCAAAACTAATGTCCGGAGAAGTAACGGTACGTCCCGACTAAACCCGCTCCTTCCCTGCTAGACGGTGCTCCATCCCATTACGCTGCACCTGCGGCAGCGCCCCTTCAATATTCTCATTCTCATGAAAGACTCCCAAACACCTGGCACCTTCCATCTCGGCCAACTGATTACCCGCATTAAAAAAGGACACTTTGTTATTCCCGATTTTCAGCGGGAGTTCGCCTGGATGCCCTGGGACGTTCGCGACCTCATTCAATCCATTTTTACCGATTATTACATCGGTACGATGCTGCTGTGGGAGAGCACGCCAAGTAACCTGGAGACGCTTTCCTGCGAAGGTGTTTACGGCTTCACTGACCGACTAAATCCGGAGTACATCGTACTCGACGGTCAGCAGCGACTAACCGCTATGCACTACGCGTTTTTTGCGCCTGACATCCATTTCCCCAAGCGGGCTAAGCCCGTGTTGTACTGGATCAAACTCCGAGAATTGCTAGCCGGTAATATGGACGAAGCCTTTTACTACAATTCAGCCACGCGCTACTACCGTGGTGTACGAGATGACGTGGAACAGCAATACGACAACCACTTGTTTCCGCTAAGTACCATGGGCGGCGGTAGTTGGGCCGTCGGTGATTGGATCAAAGGGTACCGGGACTACTGGCGCGAACGCGCCGAATCCGCTACCGACAGCGACGAGGTGAATGAGGCTAAAGTCGCCGCTAATAGCGCCGAGGTGCTTAAGGAACTGTTTGAAGACCTCCTCGATAATTACCAGATCAGCTATATCGCCCTGAACCGGGAACTGGAGGTTGGCAAAGTATGTGACATCTTCACCCACATCAACAGTCGCGGAGTCAAACTCGACATTTTCGACCTACTCAACGCCATCACCCGGCCTAAGGATATTTTCCTCAAGCAGATGAACCGCGATGCCGCTACTCAATTGGCGGAATACTACCCGAACTCGCTGAAGAATACTTACATCCTGATGGTGATGTCGCTTATGGCACAGAACTACTGTTCGCCGAAGTACCTATACTACCTGGTGCCAGGGCAGGAGAAGACCATTCGCCACAAAGACGGCAGCAAGGAAAATATCACCCTGGTCAAAGATGCCGCCGGGTTCCGTGAGCGCTGGGACTACGCTCTGAAGGCGCTGGTGCAAGGATTGAAGAAACTGAAGAATCCGCGTGACTATGGCGCGATCAGTGATAAGTTATTACCATACCCATCCATAATCCCGGTCTTTTCCGCCATTCAGGATTACGCCCTCAACGCGCCGGAGGTAAAGCAGCGAGCCGGCGCCCAGGATATGGTCAAGCGCTGGTACTGGTCTTCGATCATCAGCAGCCGGTACAGCAGTTCTGTAGAAAGTACCTCGGCTCAGGACTTTATCGCCATGAAGCGCTGGTTTGCCGACGAAACCGCCGTGCCCGACAGTATCCAGGAATTCGACACGGATTTCAGCCGCTTAAACCTCATTCAGCAGGACGTCGCCGGGTCCGCCGTCTACGTGGCCATCTTCAATCTGTTCATCATCGATGGCGCGCGCGACTGGCACACTTTTGACCTGCCCGAATACGATGCGCTGGATGACCACCACATCGTACCTAAAAGCTGGGGAAAGCAAAACAACATCGACCGGTCAATCAACTCCGTCCTCAACCGCACGCTGATCACGCCGGATACTAATCGCAAGGTGTTGCGCGATCGCCTCCCCAACGAATACCTGGCGGAACTCCTTGATGCTAATGAAAACGAACGCGCCTACCAGGTACTGGAGAGTCACTTGATTTCACGGCGCGCAGTCGAAATTTTACTTCGCAAACCCTTCACGCCCGACGACTACCAAGCTTTCCTACGCGAGCGGCAAGCAACGATAAAGCGGCGTCTACGCCTGGAGCTTATCCCCGACGAGACGCAAACCCCGCTACACTTGCGTCAGTACGACCTACAGATTGAAGACATTGAGCTACGACTGCGAGAACTGCTCATAACGACGCTTTCAGTCACGGATGCGGATGTTGCCAAGCGAACCGTACCGAGCCACTTAGTTCCTAAAGTGCAGAGACGTATTGAGCGAGAAGCGAAGAAAAACCCTGCCCTTTTTGAAGAGCAAGGAGACAGTGCGGCCTACTGGTTTCAATTTCTCGATCTACAGGAACTAAAAGATATAATGCTTTCCAAACAGCACTGGTCCCTATTCGAAGGACGCTTTGGCAGCAAAACAGTCCTGGCTAATGAGTTTAGTGATCTGGGCAACCTCCGCAATGGGATTCGCCATTCCCGTAGTATTGACCCAGTCACAGAAAAGAAAGGGCAGGGTGCTATTCTATGGTTCGAGCAACAGATTGAGTGAGACGTCAAGATTATCACGTTTTAGCCGCCCAATAGACCTTGGTCTCTCTTTTATTCTAAGTCGCTAATTATATCACCTTAATTGCTACGCTCTTTTGATTTCCAACGCCCATGAGAACTCAAATCACCGAAGATGCCATTGAAGACTTCGCCATCAACCGGCTGGTCGATCTCGGCTACACCTACTATCCCGGCCCCGCCTTATTTCAGGGCGCTGACGCAGGTGCGGTGGGAGGACGGAGGAGCAAGGAAGATGTAGTCCTCCTGCCGGAACTACGAGCTGCCGTCAAAAGACTGAACCCCCAGCTCGCCGAAGACCTACGCGAACAAGCGATCCAGGATTTGGTGAATGGGATGGTACCCGAACTCATCCAGGCTAACCTGGAAACGCACAAAGCATTTACGGAGGGCAGCAAAGTAACCGTCACCGAAGCTGGCCAGGAAAGAGGAAAAGTCGTCCGTTTTCTGGACCTGGACGATCCGGCGAACAACTCCTTCCTGGTCGTCAACCAGCTGACCATCGTAGAGAACGGCAAGAACAAACGCCCCGACGTGATCTTGTTCGTCAACGGGCTACCCCTGGTCGTTATCGAACTCAAGAGAGCTACGGACAAGAAGGCAACGATACGTTCCGCCTACGACCAGGTTCAAACTTACAAGGCAGTACTTCCCACCTTATTCAAGTACAACGTACTGTGCGTAGTCAGCGACGGACTGGAAGCCCGCGCGGGCAGCCTTTCCGCTGGCTACAGCCGTTTCAGCGCCTGGAAGGGAACGGCCGGTGGCCAGGAAGCAGATCCGCTGATTCCAGAAATGGAAACGCTGATCAATAACCAGTTGCGGCCCGACGTGCTGCTGGAAATGCTGCGCTACTTCACCGTCTTTGACGACGTGGAGGTAAAAGACAAACGGACAGGTCTCGTCCAGGTCCGGAAGGTGAAAAAGATCGCCGCTTACCACCAGTATTATGCCGTCAAAGCTGCCGTCCAGTCTACCCTGCGTGCGGCTGGCCGTACTGCTACCGGCCCAACCAGTACCCACAACGCTCGGCGCAAAGGCACCCAAATCGACTCCACCGATAATCAGACCCTGGGTGACCACCGGGCGGGCGTCATCTGGCACACGCAGGGGTCCGGTAAGTCGCTTTCCATGGTCTTTTTTACCGGTAAGATTATCCAGCAGCTGGACAACCCCACCGTAGTGGTCATTACCGACCGTAACGACCTCGACGACCAGCTCTTTGATACCTTCTTCGCCTCCCGCCAACTTCTCCGCCAGGAACCGATCCAAGCCAACTCCACCGCGGAACTCAAGACATTACTCGCCCGCGAGGCCGGTGGCGTCATCTTCTCCACCATCCAGAAGTTCTCCCCCGATGAAGGCAACGTCTTTGACGAGCTAAGCAACCGGGAAAACATCGTGGTAATTACCGACGAAGCCCACCGCTCCCAGTATGGCTTGACCGCTCGGGAAAAGAAAGTCATTGATAAAGAAACGGGCGTGCAAATCGGCAGTAAGACCGTCTATGGTTACGCGAAGTACCTCCGCGACGCTCTCCCCCAGGCTACCTATTTGGGCTTCACTGGTACCCCCATCGAACGGGCCGACGCCAACACCATCCGCGTCTTCGGTAACTACATCGACATCTACGACATCCAGCAGGCCGTAGCTGATGGGGCTACCGTTCCCATGTATTACGAAAGCCGCCTGGCTAAAGTCGAACTCTCCCAGGAAGGTCGCCAGCTGATCGCGGATCTGGATGAAGAGATCGGCGAACTGAACGAGCACGAGCAGGCTAAATCTCGCTGGACCCAAATCGAAGCCATCATCGGCAACCCCGCCCGGGTGCAGCGGGTAGGTCTCGATGCCGCCCGCCACTTTACCCAGCGCCAGGAAGTCTTCTCCGGTAAGGGGATGATCGTAGCCATGTCGCGCCGCATCGCCGCTGCCCTCTACGAAGCCATCATCGCCGAGTACCCTGAATGGCACAGCGATGACCTTGACAAAGGAGCCATCAAAGTAGTGATGACCTCCGCCAGCAGTGACGGCGCCGAAGTAGCCCGCCACCACACCACGAAGTCCGACCGTAAGTTTCTCGCCGCCCGGATGCGCGATCCGAACGATCCGCTGAAGCTCGTTATCGTCCGCGACATGTGGCTAACCGGCTTCGACGCTCCCAGCCTGCATACCTTATATATCGACAAGCCCATGAAGGGCCACAACTTGATGCAGGCCATCGCCCGCGTCAACCGGGTGTGGAAGGATAAACCCGCCGGCCTCATCGTCGACTACCTCGGTATTGCCTCCGACCTGAAGGAAGCCCTGAGTTTTTACACCCAGTCCGGTGGCCAGGGCGACCCAGCCGCTGAGCAGGAGGAAGCCGTACAGATTTTCCTGGAAAAGCTCGACGTCATCCAGGGCATGTTTTACCGCCTCGACTACCGCCCCTACTTCACCGCCGATACGCAGACTAAACTGCGCATGATTCTTCAGGGCGAAGACTACGTCCTCGGCCTTCCCCGCGGAAAAGACCGTTTTCTACATGAGATGCGCTTATTGAATAAGTCCTTCGCCATTTCCGTCCCCCATCCGGAAGCCCTCGACCAGCGCGACGAAGTTTCTTACTTCCAGGCCATCCAAACCCGTTTGGCCAAGTTCGACGTAACCGGTAGCGGCCGCAGCGACGTAGAGATGGAAACCACCATTCGCCAAGTAGTAGACCAGGCCCTTACCAGCGGCGAAGTCATCGATATCTACGATGCCGCCGGCCTCCAGAAGCGCGATATCTCCATCCTAGCCGAAGACTTCCTATTAGAGGTAAAGAACTTAGAGCACAAGAACGTAGCCCTCGAGCTACTCAAGAAGATGCTCAACGATGAGATCAAGACCCGCGCCCAACGCAACATCGTCCAGGGCCGCTCGCTGATGGAGCTGTTGGAGGCAGCCCTCGTTCGCTACCACAACAAATCGATCACTGCCGTAGAGGCCATCGAAGAAATGATCGATTTGGCGCGATACGTCCGTAATCAGGATAAGACCTACCAGGAACTGGGGTTGACTGAATACGAATACGCTTTCTACACTGCCCTGGCAGATAACGAATCCGCGCGCGAAGTGATGCAGCAAGAACGCCTCCGTGAGTTGGCGGTGGAACTGTTCAACCGGGTGAAGAAAAACACTACGCTGGATTGGCAGATCAAGGAGGACGTTCGGGCAAAATTACGGGTGGTGGTCAAGCGGACGTTGCGGCAGTTTGGGTATCCGCCTGATATGCAGAAATTGGCTACGGATTTGGTGCTTAGGCAGGTTGAGGGGTTGGTGTTGGAGATGGGTTGAGGTGTGGTATCTTTATCTAATTCGTTGCAACTAAATTAACGAAATGTCAACAAGACTACGGATATCGCAAAAGCAAAGCCCCACAGTTCTAAGACTGCGAGGCTTTTCATGATTACCTGAAATGTGTACAACAACTTTTAAAGTTGCTACGAAATAATTCTTACAGATCAAGATCAAACCGAAGAAGCTCAATAGCCTCTTTGTGTTCATCGAGGAAATCTACCCAGGTTTGTTCTTTCGAAAAATAATCAGTACGTAGGTTAGTGAGAAAATCTGAGACTTCTTCAAACTGTTGTACTAACTTACTGATAATTTGATTGAGTTGGTCAGAGAGGTTTTTAGTCGCTGCGAGAACAGCGAACGTAATGTCGGAGAAGACTAATTCTAAAATAGCGTTGTTTGAGGGGGAAACGTTGCTACCGTTAGCCCCGTAGATATGGTTCACCATGATTTGTAACATTTTGGAGGTCACATTGAGAATACTAAACGTCCCGTGCTTCATCATTTAAGAAGGCCTGGCTTGTTGTTGATCTGGATACGATTATAATGAAGTAAGGGCTGAGGATAGTGACGGAAACAGTTGTCAGCCTCTATAGACCATCTTTAAGAAAGTCCACGTTTCAGAATTTTGAGGAACTTTCTTCAAAGAAAACTGAACTTTCTTAGAGCTCAACTGGAAACGCAACCCGTGGAATCTTAGATCTGTAAAGACTTGCTTTGATCACTCCCGCACGTAAAAGTTGTCCAATAAGTATATAAGGTGCGATGCCAAATCTGCTAGCTGCTGTCTCAAGTTGTCTTAAACTTTTAAATTCTCGTGTCCGATTGATATACCGCTCTATAGGAAAGCCTCGCATTAGTAAGTCTCTAGCGAACGCGTTTGCTTCGTCCTCTTCATGTTGATCATGTTCATGTAAATCGCCATCAATCTCTTCTAAAAAAACTTTGGTCTTACCATGTAGTAAAACGTGCCCTGCTTCGTGGAAAAATGCAAACCAACAGGTATCAGCCCTTTTATCTCTATCTGAAATTTGAATTAGGGGGTGCTGTCTATTGGCAATCCATCGCGTTGCACCGTAAACTGAAGACTTAGCAACGTACGGCGTCGTCGCTAATGCCACACCGCATTCGGCACACATCTCTTTTAAACGCGAAAAGTTAAGCGGCTCGTCAATAGATAATTCTCGTGCATCTGCTAGAATTGACTTGAAATGCTTACGATCATACGGAGGCAGATTGGGGACGAGTTTGTCAACTTGTCGCTCGCCAAAACATAACCAAGTCGTCGTCGATTGTGGGTTACTTACTGACGCTAGACTGCGTTTGAAAGCTACGGAGTATTTTTTGTCTATGTAAATACGGCTCCAGTCTTCTAGTGAAGCTACCCGGAAAAACCGTAACAGTTGGCGCAACTGTTCTACACCTCTACGACGAGCGGTAATCAATCTTGCATCTTTCAAAAATTTGATCGACTCTTTAAAGCCCTCCAATAATGGGACTTCTGCTTCAAGCTTCTGTTCCTGTTCTAATCGCAGTTGCTGCTGCTGGTAATCGCTCTCCAGGTTTAGCCAAACTAGCGCGGGGATATTCAGAACCATCTCCAGTTTTCCAGCCATTTCTCGGGTGAGAGATATGTCACCTTTAATCAACTGGCTAAGTTTACTCGGCTGATAACCAATCCGTTCAGCTAACTCCCCTTGAGGCATACCTAGTACGTCCAAAGTTTCCCGTATGGTATCTCCCGGTGTAATAAGTTGTGTCTTGTCAATTTTCATAAGTCTCGCTTCATAAGTTCCCGATTGCTTCTATAAAAACTTCTGCCGCACGATCATAATTGTACGGTACGTCAGGCCCTCCGCTTTCTGGCGGAAGTACGACACGTATCCGAATCGAGGTCCGGTCGGTCACAGGGATGGTGATTACTGCTGACCGATTTGTTAAACCCGCTTTACGGATTGCGGGTAGAGATTTGAACGTTCCCAGGTCCGGACAAGCCTTTAGCTCTCCGTACCGCTGTCTAACCCTACGAGCACAGGACTTGAAGGTCTTTCTGGCTTTTTCAACATTTTCTGTCGATTCTGCTAGCGATGGGGTATCAAATCTAACTTCCAAGTCTTAATTTTGTGTCCTTACTATGGCAACTATATTTTTACCTTAAAGTTTGCAGATTGCCGTGTAAAGATAACTTTTTTGAAGAAAACAAGCTGAAAATTCTGAAACTACCCATCATTCGAAGATGATAAGTGTGACCTCTCATCAAGCACATCACTACTCTATATCACTCGTGTTGTATTCGAGCCCTACAGAGAGCTAATCTCTATTCAAACTTTTTCCATGACTATCCTGAATTCCACAACTATTAAACTGGAGCATGCCCTCCACCAAAAAAGTTACTACCATGAATTTGAGCCCTCCTCAAAACATTGCAAATGCTATTCGAAGTCTTGAAACGTATCTGCGAAATCCTAAGAACCTAAATAGCTTGTATAGCCAAGCTTCACGGCAAGTCAAGACCAAAGCTTGCCAGAAACGGAAAATTTCCCAGACCTCTGCTACAAGGGCGGTTGTTCACGATAGCTACGAAGCATTACGCAGGAAGCTGTTGAATGGCAAAGTCGAAGACCTTTCGGAAGAAAACATTACGAGCTTACTTCGTAGCATAATTGCTCTCAGAGCAAAACAGTATGGTAAGCCCGGTTCTAATCACCGTAAGGTATCACAAGCAAGTGATGAATTCAACGTCGATTTTCATGATCCGCCGCAGGTGTCTACTGAAAACCACTTAGAAGAAGATTGCTCCGAAGCCTTTCTGTATCTTAAGAAGTATCTCAAGCTAAATAAGGTAGATGAATTTCTTCTGAGAGAAATGCTGGCCGGAGTAAAATACAACAAGTCTCAACTCGCGAAAACGCTTGATATCACTCCTCAACAGGTCCAAGGAAAGAGAGATTACCTAAGGCGTAGAATCAATGACCTTAATAAGGTCGAACCTTTACGAAAAAGGCTGGCTAAACAGCATATCTAGCTAGAACTATCAACATTTAAGCTCAGAACTGTACATCTAACACGCTAGGCCCTACTTAACAACAAGCAACCATGCGGAGCTATCGAATAGTATCTCTTCCCAGAGTGTCTAACACACTCATGCCCCTCATTCAGAACCTTTACATTCAATCAACTTGACCAAATGAAAAATACATACAACATACTCTCCATAGATGGAGGTGGAATTAGAGGCCTATACGCCGCAGCCGTTATCCATCAGATCGAGCGCAACCTCGGTCCAATTCATACCGGCTTTGACATGGTTTGCGGCACCTCCACTGGCGGCCTGATCGCCCTTGGCCTTATTACAGGAATGTCTGCGAAAGACTTGCGAAAATTCTACTTTGACCGTGGCGCTAAAATCTTTCCCCGGAAAACGCAATTTGCTCGTCTACTAGGACACATCAAGCAACTGTTAGGCAATGGCTATTCTAGTGAAACTTTGAAAAAGGAGATTGAAGAAGTCTTTGGGACCGAGGCGGTAATGGCTGACGCATTAATTGAAGGCTTAATACCATCATATAATATCTCTAAAGGCCAGCCTATCGTCTTCAAATCCCCACACGAAGCTGCTGACTATTGCCGGGATGGATCAATTCCCATCGTGGATATAGCCATGGCTACTGCCTCCGCTCCAACCTACTTCCGGAACCACACAATTGACCACGATAACCTACCTAACACAAACTGTACCGATGGAGGCGTGTGGTGTAATAATCCTGCACTAGCGGGACTTCTCGAAGCACGCACTCATTTCGTCGGAGAGGGAAAGGCCTACGATCATGTAAACATCATTTCCGTATCCACAGCTCCTAAACCTTCCGGCCGTCAATTCAAGGGTGGAGGCCTTTTAAACTGGAAAGGTGACATAGTAGGTGCAGCCATCACTGGCCAATCTCACTTCACGCATAGGTTCCTGACTAATCTTCACGAAACCCCATCGTCTGATGTCACCTACCATCGAATTAATCCGGAAAATCTCTCCATAGAGCAGCAAAAGTTGCTAGAAATGGACCTAGCTTCTACCCCTGCCCTTGAGCAACTCGAAAGACTTGGGACCCACGATGGCCAGCACTTCGTCGCGCAGCATCGTGGTATCCTGACCTCTATCTATCAATCATCTATCACCACCTAAATCATCCTAACCATGGCAAACTGCCACAAACTGTTTCTCACTTTTAACAGTGACCTTAAAATCACTACCACGAAGAAAAGGAACCTCATCAAGTCCAAAGATTCACTACGTGATCGCATCCGTAAATGGTTCAGAGAAAATCGACCAGATTACGTACCCCTTTTTTGGATACAGGGCTCCTACAAAATGAAGGTGGTAATTCGCACTAAAGACGACACGTGTGACCTCGATGACGGTATTTACTTCGCCCGTAAAATCGACGTCAGCCCATCTACTATGCAGGGGTGGATATACCAAGCCGTAAGCGGCCATACTGGCAACGCATCCCAGCGTCAGAAATGCGTACGAGTAGACTTCGCCGGTAACTACCATATCGACTACCCAATCTATCAAAACGAAGACCAGGACACAGCACCTTGGCTGTGTATTAAGGATGGGGCATGGGATGATGAGCAAAGTGATCCTAAAGCCTATGTAGATTGGTTCAATGAGCGCAAAACGGACCAACTTGCCCGGATCATTCGTTATCTAAAATCTTGGGGAGACAACGTACGTCACAATATGCTAAGTGGCTTAGCTATGACACTCCTCGCAGAGGATAACTACTATCAAGATGAACGTGATGACGAAGCCTTACTACAGACGCTCCGTAATGTTCAAGCATCTCTAGAAGATGAATGGACTGCCGTCATGCCAACGGTTCCTAATGACGATGTCATTAAAAAGCATGACAAAGACTTCCAGAAACGATTCTTCGACAAACTAGATGCCCTCATTACGGATGGAGAGTCTGCACTGGAACAAGAATCAGAACTCAAAGCCAGTAAATTATGGCGTAAGCACCTTGGCGCTCGCTTTCCTCTCGGTAAGGCCCCAAGCGGCAGCCGCTCTGACAGTCTACGTGAAGTTGCTGACCGTGGAATGTTCTCTCCTTACTTCTCCATAGACCTACAGTAGCTATGACTAAAGAAGAAATACTTGGTGTATTAGACAATTATCCCACTTTGCGGTTACGCAAATACCCAAGTAGAATTGAAGGGGACTTCACCATAAAGGATGCTAACGGTGCCGCCCTCGCTACCTATCCGATAAGTATAAGATTGTATCAACAAAGCTTCAAAAAGTACTTCCCCGTAGTTTACCTACTCGACGACTCGTTAACTAGAAGTGCAGATCGTCATATATATTCTTCAGGGCGACTATGTCTCGCTACCGATTTTGCTCAAGCCATCTACTATAGAGATCATAAACTAGGACTACAGGAGTTTCTGGAACTAGTACTAGCACCATTTCTAGCCGCGCAAACAATGATAGAAGAGGGCTTGGCCACCAACGTTTTTCCAAAAGGTGAACGAAGCCACGGAACTTTAGGAATTGTTGAAGAATACTGCGCTTTTTGGAATGTGTCCACTCCAGAAAATGCTCTAACCTACATGGAGGCCTACCTACTATCCGGCTCCAAGCAACGTAACATCCCTTGTATATGCGGAAGCGGGATAAAGTATAAAAGGTGTTGTCTAGCAAAGGTTAACACTATCAACTTCATCGATCGCGAATTAATTAAGAATGACTCCATAAAAGTCCGGACTTGGATAGATAAGGGCAAGCCAAATGAAAATCATAATTTCAACCAGTGAGTGAGCTTGGGCCTCGAGCCTTCCTAAAAAAGCGACCCTTCCAAAAAATCACCCACCCCAAATCCCACCCAAAACCCCCATCAACCACCCCCGCAACACCAACCCATCCACCGTATAATTATTCACCATCACCGCAAAGGCCAGCTCCCGCCCATCCCGCGCGGTGGTGTAGCCGGCGTAGCAGCGGACGGCGTGTAACGAACCGGACTTCGCCGACAGCCGGCCCTCCGCCCCCGTGCCGCGGAGGCGGTACTTTAGGCTACCCGACCGCCCGGCAACGGGGAGGGTGGATCGCCAGGCGGTGTTGGCGGATTGGTCCCGCAGCAGGGCCGTCATGAAGCTGGGGGAGAAGAAATTGCGAGGGCCAAGGCCGCTACCGTCCACGAGGTGGAGGGAAGCCGTGGGCAAACCCCGTTCCGCCAGCCAATCCCGGATGGCCTGGGCACCCGTCGCCTGGTTGAGGGCGCCACCGCGGGCTTTGCCGATCTCCCGGAGCATAGCTTCGGCATACAGGTTATTACTCCGCATATTGGTCCTTTCAATCAATTGCAGCAGGGTGGGGGAGGTGTACACGTCGAGCGACTGGTACTGGGAAAAACGGACGCCCCCAACCGTCCGGTCGGATTCCGGCGGTAAGGATACCGAAATACCTTCCGCCTCCAGATATTCCGACAGCGCCCGAGCTGCGTACAGCGCGGGTTCGGGGATGGAGCCCCGGATCGTAAAGCGTTTCGTCCCCACGGGGATGCTCCCCCGCACTACGGCCCGGTCGTCCAGCGGGGCGGCGTAGATGTAGGCCTGGTCTCCGCTCCCCTTCGGGCCACTGGTGAGTTCGTTGATGAGGACCAGCCCCTTCATCTCCGGCCTGGTCCCCTTGATGACCGGCGGCGTCCCCAACGTACTCCGCTGGATGAGGTCCAGCGAATAACTATTCTCGTGGATGTTCAACCCGTAAGCCCCCGCCCCGTAGTAATTCCCGAGGTCGGACCACGGCCAGTCCGCCGCCGCCCCGTCCGTCCCGAAGTAACTCGCATCACCCACGACGCGCCCTTCAATCCGCCGAATACCCGCCCGGGCGACGGCCGCCCGCCACCGCTCCAGCAACGCCGGCAACCGGGGCACGCCATTCATATAAGGACTGGCCAACGACGGGTCACCCCCACCAACTATATAAAGGTCTCCCCGCAGGGTCCCATCAACTACCGTACCGGTCATCACTAACTCCGTCGTAAACCGGTGGTCCGGCCCCAGAACGTCATAGGCCGCTGCCGTCGTCACCAACTTCAACGTAGATGCAGGAATCAATGCCTGCTCCGCTGCGTGGGATGCCACCCGCTCCCCCGTCGCCAAGTCAATCACGTCAATACCAATGGAGGCCCCGGCCAATTCCGGCCGATCAACAAATTCCGCAATCCGCTCGGCGAGGGTAGTCTGCGCTCGTAGTCCCACGGACTGTGCACACAGTCCCACCATCACCAGTACTCCGATAACAGTTCTATACATAGATTCTACATCAGACTTCCGATCCCGGTAGGGATCACCATGATAGCCCGGGATCAGAAGAACCAAAGGTTCTGAAAGATCCCGGGAAACTTTAAGACGTTAGATTTTAGACCTTAGATTTTAGACGTAGTACGGTCTAAAATCTAACCTCTAAATTCCCACCAACCCCGCACCCGCGGCAGCGCCCAATTAAGACCTTAGATTTTAGACAAGGCTTCGGTCCAACGTCTAAAATATAAAATCTAACGTCTAAAATCCTCACCGAATTACCACCCGCTGCGTAAACTGCCGTGCCCCAGATTGCACCCGCAGGAAGTAAACCCCCTGCGCCAGCGCGCTCACGTCCCACTGCGTACGGCCGGCGCCTTCCACGCGGTAATCCCGCAAACGGCGGCCGGTGGCGTCGTAGAGTTGGCCGTCGAGACCGTCCGTCCAGACGCCGCTGAGGTTGATCGTCAGGGCATCGGTGGCCGGGTTGGGGAAGATCGAAAGGCTGCGGTCCTCGCCGAAGAAGCGGGTGCTCGTACCCTCGAAGGTGAAGGACCGGACGTTGCTGACGTCACCACCACAAGATTCATTCTGGCTGGTAACGCGCCAGTACAGCGTGCCGCCGGCGGGAAGATTTGCAATGGTCACCTCATTTTGCGTCGTCGTCTCCGAAGCAATGGGCGACGCAAAATCATCCGTCAAACTTACCTCCACGGTGGAACTTTCGGTATTCTGATCGGGGGACCAGTTGAAGGTGACCGCAGCTTCCGGCAGTTCCGCCATGTCGGCGGGGCTGTTCAACTCACTCGCACCGGCCGCAGCGAGTAGAGTGAGGGGGACGCTAATCTGACGGGCAATACCTCCGTCGGCGGTGACCTCTACGTCCAACGTGTAGTTGCCCGAGAAGAGGCCGTTCCAGTTGCTGAAGTCCAGTACAAGGGTGCCCTGGTCAAGGTCTAGCGTGCTGGTAAAGTTATTCAGTTCATCAAAACCAATGTTGACGCTCACGTCGGTACTGGCATCGTAGCTGGCACCTAAGTTGAGAACGAGGTCGCTACCACCGGTCGGATCGTTGAGGCAGGCCTCGAGACCATTGCCCTGTGCCTGTACCGAGTAATCAGTGACTTGGCCAGAGGCGGAACAAACGTCGATGCCAAAGAAGTTAAGTTGGCCACCGTCCTGGTTAGCCCCGTCCGTCAGGCGAAGCGTCCAGGTACCGACGGAAGATGAGGTGCTGAAGGCACCAAATGATTCCGCGGGTTGGTAACTCCCATCGATCGAGATATCGTTGGTCGAACAGGCGCCGTTGAAGTCCGCGCTGGTCAGAATGGCGGTTGGCGTAAACGTGACGCGCATGTTGTCGCCACCACAACCACCGTTGCTCGGAGGGGTGAAGAGTTGGATGGTGGTGCCGTCAGGGCTGGTGAGCGTTGCGGAAAGGTCACCAATGAAACTGTGGTCCAGTTCTACGGTCACCTGCAAGTCGCCTACATCAAAAGCCTCCGCTACGTCGAGGGTGGCCGTAACTACGGGCGCACCCGAGGCAGAAATGGTTAAAGGCAGGTCCGTACTCACTCCCTGAGCGCACACCTGGTTAGAGGTGGCAAAGGCAGCAACTCGCCATGGGCTAGCGCCACAAAGGGAATTGGCCCGGACGCGGTAGAAGTAATTGGTTCCGGGATCAAGCAAACCGTCAATGTCCAGAATGGTGTTGTCGATACCGTCCACGTCGATCACGAGGCCGGTGAAATCGGCGGTGGTGGATACTTGCACCTCGTAGTCGCTGGCGTTGGCCACTGGGTCCCAAGAGAAATTGGTCAGCAAAGAAACTTCCGTAGCACCATCGAGCGGTTCAAGAATGATGGGGGAGATGGCTTGCGCATCGAACAGATCGAGCGTCAACGTAATATCGTCGCTCACCGAGCCACCCGTGGCACGTAGCGTGATGGTGTAGATACCTACGGCAATATCGCCCCCCTCCACGGTAAAGGTCACGGTTTCACCCGGCCCGGCGGTAGTGCTGGAAAGGCTGGTCGTAAGACCATCCGCACCCTCAACTACGCTGATGTTGGTACCGTTAGGGAAGTTGTTGCCCAGCGTGAGTTCAAAACTGGTATTGTTACTGGTGCAATTCTGCTGGCAGTTATCGTCCGTCGTAACGATGGCACCTACCTGGGTGAAGTCGAAGCCGTCCATCTGCGTGAGGCCGGTGCCGCAGGGGTCAAGCCAGCCCTTGATGCTGGTTTCGGGGGTGCCGTCGCCTTCCCAACTGGCCGTGAAGAAGCCGTACTGATCGTAACCGGTAGGGTTGTCGCAGGAAGCTGCACCGCGCCATAATTGGCCCCGAACGCGCTTAAAGCGATCGAAGAGGGGAGAGCCGGAAGAGCCTCCTTCGGTAGTTCCAATATCCCACTGGCTCACCGTAAGGAAGCGGCCGGTATTGCTTTCCGTGAAGGGGTTGACCGCCGACCGAAACACGGTGCTGTAAGTGAAAGAGATGCGTTTTTCATCCACCCCGGGGTGGTGAACGGCGATAATGGTATCGGTAGGCGCTAATTCTTCCAGCGACCAACCCGCGTAAAAGGGGTTGGCGGCGGGGTTGACGGGCTCTTCCAACCGCGTTAGGGCCATATCGGAGTTAGCGGAAGCGGCGAGGAAGATGGCACCGGAGTTCGCAATGTTGCGGTTACCGAAACCCAGCTGCCCACTCTGCGTGGAGCCGGGCTGGCGGCAGGTGGGGCTCTCGAAATTCCAGTACGTTACCACGCTCTGGTCGTTATTAGGGCTGATTGCACAGTGGTTCGCCGTCATGAAAAATGGCGCACCATCTTCGTTGGCGTTGTTGATCAGGAAGCCCGTACACTGGTCGCGGCCACCGAGCGTGTACGCGGCCACCGAGCGAATAATATCGCGGTAACCATCCACAATTCCCCAACCGTCTTCGTCGCTACACACCACGTCGAGATTACAGCTGCCGGACAGCGACTGGCGCACGTCCTCAAAATCGTGGTTCACGAAGGTGAGGTACAGCTGCACTTCCTTCTGCTTGCCGGTGGGCACGCGCAGTTCCACTACCAGCTCGTCGCCACCCACGATGGGCGTCCAGAGTTCATTGTGCTCGGCGTTGTCCGATGCGGTAAAGGGGCCGATGGCCTCCTCGTTGGTCGTCAAATACAGGCGGCCACCCTCGGGCAGGTTATATTCGGAGAAGCCCAGGTTCAGCGTCTTCGCGCCGGGGCTTTTGAGGCGCAGGATCCACACGTCCTCGTTCCCGTCCGTAAACCATTCTCCCGAGTTGCCGGGGCGGTATTGGGTGGGGATGGCCACGGCAAACGTCCGTGCCCGGCCGGGGCGGCGCTGGGCGAGTTCGTCACGGAGCAACGCGTCATTATCCTGGGCTGGCAGGATCTCGAGTTCGAACTTATTCAGTTGTTGGTAGCTGAGATTATGCTGGGCCTGGGCGCTGCCGCAGGTGCAAAGGAGGAGGGCAAGTAAACTACCCGCCGAAAGTAAAAAATGGCGCATCGATGTAATTTGTGTTCCAGTAGCGAAAAAACAGAGCCAACGGGGAGCGATAGGTTTTGGGAAGCGCCGACAAATTATCTTCCGTAAGCACCTTTGAACGACACTCTTGCCGGGAGCAACAGTGAGCATTCAGTTAGAACTCAGGATAAAATTTGTCAAGCGTGGCCAAAGGGGCAAAACCTCGTTATACTCTGCCGCACAAGGTAAGGCGTGGCCAGCGTCGGGAAATATTTACCCCACTCGTTTGTAAGGAAAAATACAAAGCCGTACCTTTGCGGGCCGTAAGAAACCGTCGGTAGTGTCAGCCGCTTCCGATCCCAAACTCTAAGAGAAAATGAAAAGAACGTACCAGCCCTCGAAGCGCAAGCGCGTCAACAAGCATGGTTTCCGTACCCGTATGAGCTCCAAGAGCGGCCGTAAGCTGCTCGCTCGCCGCCGTGCCAAAGGCCGCCACAAGCTCACCGTAAGCGACTCCACGTACACGAAGTAAGCCCCTCACCGCACCGCGGTAGCTTACGACGAAAGAATCACGCCCTTCCCTGGCTCCGGCTGGGGAAGGGCTTTTCTACATTTGGGTAGGGGGTGGTGATTGCCCGTCAGAGTATATGCTCCAACACAGTCTCGCCCCACGAACGCAGTGAGCAGACACGTGCGGCAGCCAATCAAGAATCGAGTATCGAGTATCGAGAATCGAGTATCGCCAATCACCTTGGAGGACGACATCCCTCCCGCTGCGCTACATCGCTGCCGACGCTCCATGTTCCATCGCAGTCTCGCCCGACGAACGCAGTGAGCAGACAAGTGCGGCAGCCAAATCAAGAATCGAGTATCGAGTACCGAGAATCGCCAATCAAACAACCTTCTTCTCATACCAAGCCCTCAACCCCATAAAAACCCCGTAACTAACCAGCCCCACCCCCGTCACCAGCATCATCGCGAGGCCCCAGCCCCAGCCTTCCAGATAGGAGAGGGCTTCGCCAACACCGCGGAATTCCGTCCCGTCGTACGTCCTCGCTACTTCAAAGAGGCTGTACCCCATAATGAAGTAGACGGCCGCTACCCCGCCGAGGCCAATGCGCCCGATGGTCCTAAACCATTTGCTTTGCACCTGCGTCAGCGCCCAATCGTCCACGTCCCGCATGTGCTGGTTCTTAATGCCGACGTACAGCGCCGAGAGCCCCGCGCCGATCACCGCTAGCGCAATCCCGTAGGTGATGTACTGCCCAAAGGGGAAACCGAGAATGATCTGTAGCGCATCTTGGCGAATATCGCCACCAGTCCGGGCCCGGAACAGCCGCCGAAAAGCGTAGATCGCCAGCGCGCCGTAGGCTCCACCCACGATGAGGCAATTGAGCCGGTAGTACAGCGCCAGCCAGGAAGTGCCCCGATCAAATGGGTCAAAAAAAGCTTCGTACACCCGCCACAGGGCGTAGCAGAGGATGCCACAGCCGAGCAGAAGAAACACCGCTTGGCCGTAAGGATTCGCCCCCAGCCACGCGATGGTCTCTTTGGGCCCGCCGGTACCGTAGGAGACCCCCAGCACGGTGCCGAGGCAAAACAGCCCCATCAGCAAATAGACGAGCCCCTTAGCAAAACTGCCAACCCGAAGGAGAATATTGGCCGTCGTACGGTGTGCTTGCATGACTATTAGTCTTGTCCGAAGAGGAAAGATGAAGCAATTGCTCATTCACCCCGGCCTAGAACCCCGAGGCCGCCGAAAGGGTGCGCAAATTCACCAGAAATATTGCCGTGGCGCAAAAGACAAATTCGCCCGTCGTACCTTCGCGTACGTTTTCAGGGCAGGCACCGGAATTTCCCAACCGCCGCCCCTAAAGCCAATTACCATGGCCGTAGACGTACTACTAGGTCTCCAGTGGGGAGACGAAGGAAAGGGCAAGATCGTTGATGTGCTCGCCCCCCAATACGATATCATTGCTCGCTTCCAGGGTGGCCCCAACGCCGGGCACACGCTGATCTTTGACGGCCAGAAGTTCGTCCTCCACACCATCCCATCCGGCATCTTCCGCCCGGGCCTCCAGAACCTGATCGGTAACGGCGTCGTCATCGACCCCATCACCCTCGGGAAGGAACTCGACAAACTCGAAGCCGCCGGTGTGGAGTACAAGGACCGCCTGTTCGTCTCCCGCAAGGCCCACCTCATCCTCCCGAGCCACCGCCTGTTGGATGCGGCCCGCGAAAACGCCAAGGGCGACCGCAAAATCGGTTCCACCCTCAAGGGCATCGGCCCGACGTACATGGACAAGACCGGCCGCAACGGCCTCCGCGTCGGCAACGTCGAAGCACCCGACTTCCGCGAACGCTACGAGGAACTGAAGGAAAAGCATAAGCAGTTGGTCGGCCTCTACCCCTTCGTGGAGTTCGAACTCGCCAAGGAAGAAGAAGCCTGGTTCAAGGCTGTAGAACGCCTGAAGGGCCTCCAGTTCGTCGACGGCGAATTCTGGATCAACGACGCCATCAAGGCCGGGAAAAAGATCCTCGCCGAAGGCGCCCAGGGTTCCATGCTCGATATTGATTTCGGTACCTACCCCTTCGTGACGAGCTCCAACACGATCACCGCTGGTGTGTGTACCGGCCTCGGGATTGCCCCCCAGCAGATCGGTGAGGTCATCGGCATCACTAAAGCTTACTGTACCCGCGTTGGTGGCGGCCCCTTCCCGACGGAACTCCACGGCGAAACCGGCGAATTCCTCCGCAAGGAAGGCGGCGAATTTGGCGCCACGACCGGCCGCCCCCGCCGTTGTGGTTGGATCGACCTGGTGCAACTCCGCTACACCATCATGCTGAATGGCGTAACTCAACTCGTCGTCACTAAAGTGGACGTCCTCAACAACTTTGAGACCCTCAAAGCAGCGGATGCCTACAACGTGGAAGGTAAGATCTCCCGTACCCTGCCCTTCGACCTGGTTCACGAAAACTACGAAGTCGTGTACACCGACGTCCCCGGCTGGAACAGCAACCTGACCTCTGTAAAGGAAGAAGCGAATCTACCGCAGGCGTGTATGGATTACGTGCGCTTCCTGGAAGAGAAATTGGAGACGCGGGTGAGTATGGTGTCTACTGGTCCGGATCGGGAGGAGTTGGTGACTAGGTAGGACGCTGCGCTTTAGGACGCTTTGCTTTGGGACGCTTTGCTTTAGAACGCTTTGCTTTGGGACGCTGCGCTTTGGGACGCTGCGCTTTGGGACGCTGCGCTTTGGGACGCTGCGCTTTAGAACGCTTCGCTTTGGGACGCTGCGCTTTAGGCTACCGCACGTGCCTTCACGTCGGAGCCATGCGGTAGCCTAAAGCGAAGCGTCCTAAAGGGCTCTGCCCGTTCTAAAGCGCAGCGTTCTAAAAATGCTTCCACCCCTGCGCCGTCACCGGATGAATGTTCCCCCCCGTCGTATGCAACATCACCCCGTCAGATTCGTGGACGATCTCGCCGGAAATGTAGATGTTGGGTAGGAAACGCACCTTCTCCACGTCCTTCGGGTCGATGGTGAACAGCAGCTCGTAATCTTCGCCTCCGGAAAGGGCTACCGTGATGGGGTCCATATTGAACTCCAACGCCTGCAACTGGGCTTCCTGGCGGATGGGAACATTGCCTTCTTCCAGAATTGCCCCAACCTGGCTGGACTTACAGATGTGAAAGATCTCACTGGCCAACCCATCGCTGACGTCAATCATCGAGGTGGGGATGATGTCGTTCTTGGCGAAAAGGTCGACCATGTCTGTCCGCGCTTCGGGACGGAGGATGGCGGCGTACAACTCCTTATTCTCCTCCTTCATTTGGGGCTGCATCTCCGGGTTTTCGAGGTAGACCTGTTTCTCGCGCTCCAGTAATTGAAGCCCGAGGTAGGCGCTGCCCAAATGCCCCGTGACGCAAATGATGTCACCCACCTTTGCCGTACTCCGGCGGGTGATCCGTTCGGCGGGGGCGCGGCCGATGGCGGTTACGGAAATGATTAATCCTTTGAGGGAACTCGTCGTATCTCCACCCACCAGGTCCACCCCGTAGTGTTCGCAGGCAGCGTGGACGCCGGCGTAAAACTCCTCCAGCGCTTCCACGCTGAACCGGTTCGAAATAGCAATGCTGACCGTGATCTGCTGCGGCCGTGCATTCATCGCACAGATGTCACTTACGTTGACGGAAACCGATTTGTAGCCGAGGTGCTTCAACGGCGTGTAGGCAAAGTCGAAATGGATGCCCTCCACCAGCATGTCGGTGCTCACCACGAGTTGCTCGGGGCCACCGGTATCGAGGATCGCGGCGTCGTCACCCACCCCGAGGATGGTCGTTTGTTGCCGGTTCTTGAATTGCTTCGTCAGGTGGTCGATGAGGCCAAATTCGCCGAGGATGTTGACGTCGGTTCGTTGCTGGTTTGCCATAGTGCTATTTGTGTTCGCGGCCCCGCCTGAGGACGGGACGTGTTTGTCGCCCCCGCGGGTGCAAGGTTGGGAACCATGGGGGGTGGGGAATGGTTGGGTGGGCCGGTAATTTCCATCTCCCCCGCCTACCGATCCTGGAAGGATCACCATTCTAGCCTGGACCACGCAGTAGCCGCGGCGCGAATCAGACGAACCGCAAGGTTCGGAGAGATCTCGGGCTAACATCCCAGGCTAAAATCCCGGGTAAATATCCCAATCTAAAATTCAAGGAAACCTCCTTCCCCTTCCCCGCGCCGCCGGCTCCACCCGCAACCCCGGCACCCCAAACCAAACCCGAAACAAAAACCCCGCCAGCACCCCAAAGACAAACCCGCCAATGTGCGCCCACCAGGCTATCCCGCCGGAGGTGTCCCCCAAACTCTGGTAACCCGCCGAAGACTGCTGGTAAAACCAAAAACCCAGGAACAGAAAGGCCGGTACGCTGATCCGAAAAAAGAAGAGGTAGCCCTTAATGTTGGACTTCGGAAACATCACAATGTAGGCCCCCATTACTGCGGACAGCGCCCCACTCGCCCCCACGGCCGGAATGGCGCTTCCGGGGTTAAAATAGATGTGGCAAAGCCCCGCCGCCAGTCCACCCAAGAGGTAAAAGATGACGAAGGTTACGTGCCCAATGGACGCCTCAATGTTATCCGAGAAGATGTACATGTAGAGCATGTTCCCGATCAGGTGCATCCAGCTGCCGTGCAGGAACATACAGGTGAAGAGCGTGAAATAATCCTGCCCGTTCTCGATCTCTACGGGGATGCAGCCAAAGGTGTACACAAACTCCTGCCCGGCCGGGCCCAGCGAGAATTGGTACAGGTAGATCAGGACGTTTAGCCCAATGAATATCCAGGAAAAGATGGGGCGGTACCCTTTGTGTACCTGGTCATCACCAATGGGAAAGAACATGGCGCTTGGGTTGAAAGGCTAGAGATCGAAAGAAAGTAGGGGAAGTAGACCCAGCCTACAGCGCATTCGTACTCACCAGCAACTTATAGTCTCCCGCATCAATCCGTTTCCCTTCCTTAGGGTAGGGCGTCAAACCGAGGATGTTGACGACAATGTCGCCGGAGATGATCCGTTTGGCGGTTTTGTAATCCGCCGCAACCTTGGCCACTTGCTTGATGCCGCCGGGCAATTCCACCACCACTTCCGCTTCGCCGGCCTGAATACAATCTACGCCCTCGGGGCAGCGGCTATCGGTTTGGACTTCCACGAAAGTCAAGCTGCCGGTGTATCCCTCCACCATGATGGTTTCGCCGGGCTTAAGCGTCGTCTCCTTACCCATTTCGGTGGTTTTAGCGTTAGCCATCCCGCCGGCCACGCTGGCTTTGGGGGTACAGGAGAAAGCGAGTAGAGTAGTCGCGGCGAGTAGGAATAGTAAACGGTACATAGCTTGGTTTTTGTGTAGACCCGTAAGGTAAGCACCGAACGGGAGGGGCGGGTTCGCTGCTAATCAGCTTACCCATCTTTTTCTACCCATTTCACGGCACCTGCGGCCGCGCCCAACTATTTATAAACGTGAAACTTTACTATTGTCCCGGGACGATTCTCGTTAAAACTTGCCTTACACAAATACACCACATGCAAAAGTTACTACTATTCCTAGCCCTGCTAGCCCTTACCCCCATCCTGTCCGCCCAGGATGCGCCTTCGGATGACGATGAAAAGAAGGAGGAAAAAGAAGAAAAAGACCCCTACGCGGACCTACTCGAAGAGGCGGAGGTCTCCCGCGGCCTCTTCAACGTGATCTCCAAAGACGAAAAGACCTACTTCGAGATCCCCACCGATCTATTGGAGGACGAGATCCTCATCGTCAGCCGCATCAGTGGCCACGTCAAGGGCCTGAACTTTGGCGGCGCGGGCATGAAGAGCCGCCCCCAACAGGTCATCCGCTGGCAGAAAAAGGGGAAGAAACTGCTCCTCCGCAGCGTGAGCTACAACAGCATCGCCAGCCCGGATCTGCCCATCTACGAATCCCTGCGCAACAACAACTTCGAGCCCATCATCGCCGCCTTCGAGGTGAAGGCCGAAGGCCCCAACGAATCCAGTGTGGTGGCCGACGTCACCAGCTTCTTTACTACCGACGTGGCCATGATCGGCGCCCTCCGCGACAGCGAACGCAAACGCTTCGGCATCAAAGGGCTGGATAAGAGCCGGAGCCTCGTCACGAGTACAAAGGCCTTTCCCGAAAACGTGGAGGTCCGCCACATCCTGACCTACAACGGGAGCAAATTGCCGGACAACGCCGTTACCGGCACGCTCTCGGTGGAGATGAACCAGTCCTTCATCGTCCTGCCGGAGGACCCCATGCAACCCCGCGTGTACGACCCCCGGGTGGGCTACTTCAGCATCCGCCAAACCGATTACGGCTCCGACGCCCAGAAGGCCGAAAGCCGCCGCCTCATCACCCGCTGGCGCCTGGAACCCACCGATATGGCTGCCTGGGAACGCGGCGAACTGGTCGACGTGAAGAAGCCCATCGTCTACTACATCGACCCCGCCACGCCGGAAGATTGGGCACCCTACATCATGCAGGGCGTCAACGACTGGCAGAAGACCTTCGAAGCCATCGGCCTCAAAAACGCCATCATGGCCAAGCGCGCGCCCACCAAGGCGGAAGACCCCGACTGGAGCCCGGAAGACGTGCGCTACTCCGTCATCCGCTACGTGACGACCGATATCCAGAACGCCCAAGGGCCACACGTCCACGACCCCCGCACCGGTGAGATCCTGGAATCCGACATCATCTGGTACCACAACATCATGAAACTGCTCCGTAACTGGTACCTGATCCAGACGGCCGCCGTTAACCCGGAAGCCCGCACGCCGAAGTTTGAGAAGGAAGTGATGGGTGAGCTCATCCGCTTCGTCTCCGCCCACGAGGTCGGCCACACTCTCGGCCTCCCCCACAACATGGGTTCCTCGGCGGCCTATTCCGTGGACCAGCTGCGTAGCCCCGGTTTCGTCCAGAAAAATGGCACGGCACCGAGCATCATGGACTACGCCCGCTTCAATTACGTCGCCCAACCCGGCGATAAGGACGCCGGCCTCCACCCCGCCATCGGCCCCTACGATTACTACGCCATCGCTTACGGTTACACCCCCATCCCCGGCAAGTCGATGGAGACGGAAAAGCCCGTCCTCAACGCTATGGTGAAGGAAAAAGCGAGTGACCCCGTTTACCGCTACGGCCCCCAACGCGGCAATGGCCACGATCCCAGCGCCCAGACGGAAGACCTGAGTGGCGACGCCGTCCTGGCCTCTGATTTAGGTGTTAAAAACCTCCAGCGCATCCTCCCCAACCTCGTGGAATGGATGAGCGAAGACGGTAAGTATTTCGACGATTTGGAGGAAGCCTACGGCGCCCTCATCGGTCAGTTCCGTCGCTATGCGGGCCACGTGGCCAGCAACGTCGGGGGCGTCCACGAGTGGCAGCGCACCTCTGAGGAAGGCAAGGTCGTCTACGAAGTAGTAGACGCCGAGCGCCAGCAAAATTCCGTCGACTGGATCAACCGCCAAGTCTTCACCACCCCCGAATGGTTGCTCGACGAGGCCATCCTCAACCGCATCGGCCCCAGCGGCGTGGCCAACCAGATCGAAGGCCTCCAACGCACCGCCCTGCGCACTCTTTTCAATACCGATCGCCTCAACCGCCTCGCCGAACAAAAGGCCCGTAATAAGAAGGCTTACGGTTTAATGGATCTCATGCGCCAGACCACCGAAGGTGTATTCACCAAGGATAATACCCGCACCACCTACGGCCGCACCCTTCAAACCAATTTCGTCGACGGCCTAGTTAGCGTCCTCCAAAATGACCGCGCCGCAGCCGACGTTCAGGCCGCCGCCCGTGCTACCCTGAACAAGCTTTCCATCGACCTTTACGAAGCCACCGCCAATAAGAGTATTACCACCCTCCGTGGCATTAATAATACTATATCCCGCAGTGGCGATCTCGACGAAAAAGCCCTCATCACCGGTCATCAACTAGACCTCGCCAACCGCATCAACCTTGCCCTTAACGGCTTCGATGCCCTCCTCGAGAAGAGCAAATAACCGCAGTTGGGACGTTAGAAGTTAGATTTTAGATCTTAGACTGAACCATATCTAAGGTCTAAAATCTAAAGTCTAACGTCTCAGATGGGCGCTGCCGCAGGTGCGAGGGAAGTTGGAATGTAAGAGTTTAGACGTTAGATCTTAGACTGTGCCGTGTCTAAAATCTAAAGTCCAAGTTGAGATTCTACTGCCCATCCCAAAAGAACTGGCCACAATCAACCCGCAGTACCTGAATGGTAACCGAAGCACTAACGGGTTCACAAACACTGGGAACTGGCAACTGCCCCGGGTCGTTAGTGGACAACGTAAAGGTCACCGAGCCCCGCGCCGCATCCCCCCGGCCGGGCCGGTAGGTAACTGCGTCGCCGAAGATGAACGGTGCCGTAAGTACTTGCCCATTCGCATCGAGGAACCGGCCGTCACCGTTGGTCGTCCAGAATCCACCCAGGCTAGCCGGCTGCAGACTCGCACCCTGGCTGAGGTCAATCGGTTGCGTACCACAGATCGTGGAAGGCTCCGCTACGGTAACTGCCAGGTTACAAATTACGCCAGCGTCCAGCGTGAGGTCCGCCTCCCCGGATTGTAGGAAATCGGTCGTGCCGGATTGAGCATTGACCCCATCCTGGCTGACGGCATCGCTGTCCGTAGCGTCATTCCCGAAGTTGGGGTTGGTGTAGGTGTACAGGTCCGCATTATCCGCCGTGCTGAGGTCGAAGGTCACGTAGTAATCACCCGGAGGGAGGCTGGGGAAGGAGTACCGGCCATCCGCGTCCGTCATCACGACGTTCGGGTAGGGGTTGGTGCCATCGGACTGGAATTCAACGGGAGTACCATCTCCGTTAAACAGGGTAACCGTAACACCGGTAAGGCCGGGTTCGGTGCTGCCCTGCTGCCCGTCACCGTCTACGTCAACGAAGACAAAGTCACCCACCTCCACTACGGGAGCGAAGAAGCCGAAGTCAACGGTCATGTTGCCGCTGGCGTCGTCGGGCCCATCGTCCTGGGCGGAGCCGGTACCGGTTTCCGTAGTGGCGGCGGTCGGTTCGCCGTCAACGCTTAGGGTGACGGGGAGGCTCCGGGTTTCGGTCGCCAGCCCGCCGGGTTGGAGGCCATTGTCGTCACCATCCACGTCACCGGCGTCCGGGTCCAATTCTACGAACCCGGAGGTTAGGTTATTGGAAGACACGTTGATGGTATCCAGCGCGCGGCCAGTCGTGAAGTTGTCGACGGGAATGGTCACTACGTAATCACCGGGGAACAGGTTGCCGAAGAAGTAGAAGCCGTCCGCATCGGTCAGGACTGGGGTGGGATCTTGTTCGTCGCCCGTATTCAGCGCGCCGTCGGGGCCAGTATTGAACTGGTTGCCGTTGGCATCAAATAGCTGGACCTCAACGCCGGGGATGCCCGGTTCACCCGCATCCTGAATACCGTTGTTATTCAGGTCTTCAAAAACCGTACTGCCGATAGAAAGAGATGCAACGCCCGTATTGAGCTGGCAACTCCGCGAACACCCATTGGCGTCCGTCACCGTCAGGAAGATGGTTACATCTTCGGTACCAAAGTCTACGGTTAGGGTTTGTTGGTCCGTGGGGCCGTCAATGCTGGCGCCCACGCCGGGAGAAATGCTCCAGGCGTAGTCCAATCCAGCCGGAGCGCTATACTCGACGTCCTGCTGATTCGTACCCACGACTACGGGCCCGGTAACAAGACATCCGGGTAATGGATTGACCATCAGCATCGCCGTGCCTTCCACTGGGCAGCCCAAGCCATTGGTCGTTTCCGTTACGACCACACGGTACTGACGGCCGTCAAAACTCAGGGGCGTGGTACTGATGACTAGCGTAGCGTTCGTCTCGTTGAAAATGTCCTCAAAGGTGCCGGAACCATTATCCTGCCATTGGTAACTAAGGGTGCCGCCCTCGCTCGCCGTGGCCACCGCCGTAAACGTGGTGGTCGACTCCGCACAAACCTCTTGGTCCGCCACCGTCACGACTGGGCTCGTCCGGATGGTGACGATAACTTCGTCCGTCTGCCCACCCACACAGGGGCCGGCACCGTCGGAATCATCCGCGGTGAAGGTGAAGGTCAGCGTACCCATCTCTACTGCCGTCGGTTGGTAGGTGGCCGTCCCATCACTTCCATTAGTGAGAGTTCCCGTTCCGCTGGTGGACCATTCACCAGCCGTAGTGCTCGTCCCATCAAATAGGTTTACGGAACCAGAAAGGGAAACCAGGTCTTCTGGACAGATCGTTTGGTCCATCCCCGCATTCACGGAAACCACACTGTTGTTGATGGTAACCGTCACTTGGTCGGTTTGTCCGCCGGCACAGGGGCCGGCATCATCGGGGTCTGCCGCCGTAAAGGTGAAGTTTACGTCACCCGTTTCTCCGGGTCCCGGCGTATAGGTCGCTACACCATTGGCAGTCGTGGAAAGCATACCCGTAGCGGTTGTGGTCGCGATCGACCAGGTCCCGTTCATTGTCGTAGCACCGGAGGCGAAGTTGACGGTACCGGAGAGGGTAGCCGTTGCGTCGGCACAGATCGTCTGCGCAGTACCCGCTTCTACGTCGGTAATGTCATCGTTGACGGTGACGATTACCTCGTCAGGTTGGTCACCAACGCAGGGGCCGGTGCCGTCGGGATCGTTAGCGGTGAAAGTAAAAGTGAAGTCACCGACCACACCGTTAGCGGGGTCGAAGGTGGCCGTCCCGTCTCCGTTGTCAGTCAGCGTTCCATCCGCTGCAGTGGCGGTAGTTGACCAAGCGCCATCCATCGTGGTTGCACCAGAGGCAAAGTTGACGGTGCCGGATACCGTAGCCGTTCCGTCCGAACAGATGGTTTGGGCTTCGCCCGCTTCCACGTCGGTTATGTCATCATTTACGGTGACGATTACCTCGTCCGTTTGGTCGCCAACACAAGGGCCGGTACCGTCTGGATCGTCAGCCGTGAAGGTGAAGGTGAGATCACCCACTACGCCATCGGCTGGGTCGAAGGTGGCCGTGCCATCTCCGTTGTCCGTCAGGGTACCCTGGGCCGCCGTCGCGGTGGTGGACCAAGCGCCGTCCGTCGTCGTCTCCCCGGAAGCAAAATTCACTGTTCCGGATAAAGTGGCCGTTCCGTCGGAACAAATGGTCTGTGCGTCACCCGCTTCCACGTCGGTGATATCATCGTTGACGGTGATGATTACGTCGTCCGTTTGGTCACCGACACAAGGGCCAGTGCCATCGGGATCATCAGCCGTAAAAGTGAAGGTGAAGTCACCCACTACGCCATCGGCTGGATCAAAAATGGCCGTTCCGTCGCCATTATCGGTAAGTGTTCCCTGAGCTGCTGTTGCGGTAGTGGACCAGATACCTTCCATCGTCGTTGCCCCGGAAGCAAAGTTGACGGTGCCGGATAGATCCGCCGTTCCGTCAGAACAAATTGTCTGTGGGTCGCCCGCTTCCACGTCGGTAATGTCATCATTCACGGTGACGACCACGTCATCCGTTTGGTCTCCGACACAGGGGCCGGTTCCGTCGGGATCATCTGCCGTAAAGGTGAAGGTGAAGTCACCCGCTACGCCATCAGCCGGGTCAAAAGTGGCCGTTCCGTCGCCATTGTCAGTGAGGGTTCCCTGAGCCGCCGTTGCGGTAGTGGACCAGCTTCCTTCCATAGTCGTAGCCCCGGAGGCGAAGTTGACGGTACCGGAGAAGTCCGCCGTTCCGTCGGAACAAATTGTTTGGGCTTCGCCCGCTTCCACGTCGGTGATGTCGTCGTTGACGGTCACTACCACGTCATCCGTTTGGTCGCCTGCGCAGGGGCCGGTACCGTCGGGATCGTCAGCCGTGAAGGTGAAGGTGAGATCACCCACTACGCCATCGGCTGGGTCGAAGGTGGCCGTGCCATCTCCGTTGTCCGTTAGGGTACCCTGGGCCGCCGTCGCGGTGGTGGACCAAGTGCCGTCCATCGTCGTCGCCCCGGAAGCAAAGTTGACCGTTCCGGATAAAGTGGCCGTTCCGTCGGAACAAATGGTCTGGGCCTCACCCGCTTCCACGTCGGTGATATCATCGTTTACGGTGACGATTACGTCGTCCGTTTGATCGCCTACGCAGGGGCCGGTGCCGTCGGGATCGTCAGCCGTGAAGGTGAAGGTGAGGTCACCCACTACTCCATCGGCTGGGTCGAAGGTGGCCGTGCCGTCGCCGTTATCGGTGAGGGTTCCTTGTGCCGGAGTAGTGGTAGTGGACCAAGTACCCTCCATGGTGGTTGCTCCGGAAGCGAAGTTGACGGTACCGGAAAGGTCCGCCGTTCCGTCGGAGCAAATGGTCTGGGCCTCGCCCGCTTCCACGTCGGTGATGTCATCGTTGACGGTGACCACCACCTCATCCGTTTGATCGCCCGCGCAGGGACCGGTGCCGTCGGGATCGTCAGCCGTGAAGGTGAAGGTGAAATCACCCACTACGCCGTCCGCCGGGTCGAAAGTGGCCGTTCCGTCGCCGTTATCGGTGAGCGTACCCTGAGCTGCTGTAGCGGTAGTGGACCAGGCGCCTTCCATCGTCGTCGCGCCGGAGGCAAAATTGACCGTTCCGGATAACGTGGCCGTTCCGTCGGAACAAATGGTTTGGGGTTCGCCAGCCTCTACGTCAGTGATGTCATCGTTGATGGTAATAACCACCCCGTCCGTTTGGTCGCCCGCACAGGGGCCTGCTCCATCCGGATCATCAGCCGTGAAGGTGAAGGAGAGATCACCCACTACGCCGTCAGCTGGATCAAAGGTGGCCGTGCCATCTCCGTTGTCCGTCAGTGTTCCCTGGGCCGCGGTTGCGGTAGTGGACCAGACGCCGTCCATGGTCGTCGCCCCGGAGGCGAAGTTGACGGTGCCGGATAGGTTTGCCATTCCGTCGGAGCAAATAGTTTGAGCCTCGCCCGCTTCGACGTCGGTAATGTCATCGTTGACGGTGACAACCACGTTATCCGTTTGGTCACCCATACAGGGTCCGGTTCCATCGGGATCGTCTGCTGTAAAAGTGAAGGTGAAGTCGCCCACGACGCCGTCGGCTGGGTCGAAGGTAGCCGTGCCGTTGCCGTTGTCGGTCAGTGTTCCCTGAGCCGCCGTAGCGGTAGTCGACCAGCTTCCTTCCATTGTCGTCGCCCCGGAGGCGAAGTTTACGATGCCGGAGAGATCCGCCGTTCCATCGGAACAAATGGTCTGGGCCTCACCCGCTTCCACGTCGGTGATATCATCGTTTACGGTGATGATTACGTCGTCCATTTGATCGCCGACGCAGGGCCCAGCGCCATCGGGGTCGGCAGCTGTAAAAGTGAACGTGAAGTCACCAACGACGCCGTCCGCCGGGTCGAAGGTGGCGGTTCCGTCTCCATTATCGGTCAGTGTGCCCTGGGCCGCCGTGGCGGTGGTGGACCAAGTTCCTTCCATTGTCATCGCCCCGGAAGCGAAGTTGACGGTACCGGAAAGATTCGCCGTTCCATCGGAACAAATCGTTTGCGCTGGCCCAGCCTCAACGTCAGTGATGTCGTCGTTTACGGTAACAACTACCTCGTCCGTCTGGCCACCCGCGCAGGGGCCGGCGGTACCGTCGGGATCCCTTGCCGTAAAGGTGAAGGTGAAGTCTCCCGTGACGCCGGTGGCGGGGTCGAAAGTGGCGGTGCCGTTGCTTCCGTTATTCAGTGTGCCCTGGGCGGCGGTAGCGGTAGTGGACCAAGTTCCGTTAGTCGTCGTTGCTCCGGAGGCGAAGTTGACGGTACCCGATAGCGTAGCCGTTGCGTCGGAGCAAATATTTTGTGGCTCGCCTGCTTCGACGTCGGTGATGTCGTCGTTCACGGTGATGGTCACGTTATCGGTTTGCCCGCCGACGCAAGGGTCAGCGCCATCGGGGTCATTCGCCGTGAAGGTAAAATCAAAGGTTCCGAACGCGCCTTCAGCCGGAGTGAATGTGGCCGTGCCATTACTTCCGTTGGTCAACGTTCCCTGAGCCGCTGTCGCGGTGGTTGACCAGGTTCCGTCGGTCGTCATTGCGCCGGAACCCAGTGTTACGGTTCCGGAAAGGGTTGCCGTTTCGTCCGCGCAGATGGTCTGCGGGTTGCCAGCCTCTACCTCATCCACGTTGTCGTTGACGGTAACGGTCGTTTGAACAGTCTGCCCACCAGAACAAGGACCGTTTCCGTCAGGGTCTCTTGCCGTAAAGGTGAAGGTCACCATGCCTGTTTCTCCTTCGGCAGGGGTGAAGGTAGCCGAACCGTTGACGGTTTGGCTAATGGTGCCAGCGGCGGTAGAGGAGGCAACGGACCAGACACCATCTGCTCCAGAAGCGCCGGAAGCGAAGTTGACCGTAGCCGTTATCGTTGCCGTTCCGGTGCTACAGATTGTTTGGTCATCGCTGGCGTCGATGGAGGTGATGTCGTCATTCACCGTTACCACTACTTCATCGGTTTGGCCACCGACACAGGGGCCGGCCCCATCGGGGTCATCCGCCGTAAAGGTGAAGGTGAAATCGCCCGTAGCTCCGGCAGCCGGAGTGAAGGACGCCGTGTTGTCTCCGTTGTCCGTCAGCGTGCCCTGAGCGGCCGTAGCGTTGGTGGACCAGCTTCCGCCGCTCGAACCACTTCCGGTAAAGGAAACGGTACCACCCAATTGAGCCGTGCCGTCGCTACAGATTGTCTGGGGGGCACCAGCTTCCACTTGTGGAAGGCTGTTGATGGTGATGGTCACCTTATCCTCCACTCCAGGGCATGGCCCGGCGGGGTCGAGGGTACTCAGCGTAAGCGTGACCGACCCTCCGATGACTTCGGATTCAGATGGGGTGTAGACGGCCGTTGGATCCTGAGCGTTCGGGGCGTAAGTGCCACTGCCGCCGGACCAACTTGCGCCCGTGGCGCCACCTCCGAACGAACCAGCTAGTTGCACCTCATCGTTTTCACAGACCGTCTGATCGGGCCCGGCGTCTACCTCCGCGGCTTCATTCACCGTCAGGGTGAGTGCATCACTTGCGGCGGGGCAGGGTCCACTGGGGTCCTCAGTTGTAAAGGTGAGCGTAACGGAACCAGCCGCAACGTCAGCAGTGTTCGGCGTGTAGGTGGTGCTGGTAGCCGCCGCGTCGGCAAAGGTACCGGAGCCGGAGGTCGTCCACTGGCCCGTGGTGGCCCCACCACTTACCGTTGCGGAGATGGAAGCGGTTTGGTCAGCACAGATCGTTTGGTCCGCACCTGCGTCTACTTCCGGTACGTCGTTAATGGTTAGGAGTACGCTGTCTACGTCCGCTTCACAGCCGGAGCTGGCGGGGGGGAAGTTGTTGCGGAGGATCAACCAGACACTTTCATTAGCGATATCCTGGGGCCCGGGGGTATAGGTCACCGAAGTCGCAAAATTGCCGGCCGCGTTAAAGGTGCCGTCCCCACGGGTAGCCCAGACCCCACCGAGAGAAGCTGGCTGGACGCTTGCGTTGAGGGAGGCTAACATCAAGGTTTCCGTTTCACAGATGACCGGGGCCGCAGTACCGGCACCGAGTGCATCAGCGCTGACGTTACACACCACTCCCGCATCTACCGTCAGGACGGTATCCCCACTGGTGAGTGGTCCGGTGGGTGGGGTGACGCCATTGGCGCCGGCATCGCTATCCACCTCCTCTGCACCTGCGTCAGCGGCAACTGGTTCGTATAGATCCGGATTACCGCTGGTAATGGTAGTAAAATCAAAAGTGATCACGTAGTTGCCGGGTGGGAGGCTGTCAAAAACGTACTGACCGTTCATATCGGTGACGAGGCTGGCATCGTACGGATTGCCCAGAATATCCTGGGTGACGGGAGAACCATCCGAGTTGGTGATGGTAACCGTCACGCCAGCGGCAGGAAGGTCCGCGGCTGATTGTACGTCGTTCATGTCTACGTCGATGAAGGCCGCATCGCCAATGGTAACGGGTTGGATGATAATGACCTGGGCGGGGTCGGCATCATCTTCATCTTCATTGGCGGCCAAGCCAAGACCCGCTACGTTGTTATCATCCGGTGTGTTAACCTCACCGCCGGGGTCATTATCCGGGTTGTTATCCTGCTGGGAATCCGCATCGCGTGTTCGGAAGCCGGGGGCAAGGGTGGGCGCACCGGGAAGATTTGGGTTGGGCTGCGGATTTATCGAAAATCGCGTTATTTCCGCCCGATTGATAAAGTCAGCGGGGTCGAGTGAGGTGTTGACGACGTCCGCATAAATGCAAACCCGCACGGAATCACCAAGGCTGATATCGGGAGCAGGCACACCGGTTAGGGTTGCCTGCCGCGTACCAGGGTCGTAAGACCAACCCAGAGGATCATTTAATGCCGCGTTGTATTCCAGACCGATGGGTAGGTAATCCACTACGTCGAAAGCATCAACGGGGACGTTACCCTGAGAGATCAGCGCGATCTGGAACTTGGCGGTTTCCTGAAAGTTGAACTGCGTCATGGAGGCCGCCTGGGTCTCATCCTGGTACTTGCGTAGGGCTACATCGATGACGTTTACGTCTGCCACATCCTGATCATCATCGTCAGTAAGCGGATCATTGCTACCAGACGTACCGGTACCATCTCCGTCGACGACGTTATCCGTAGCATCATTCACGATGCCGCCGCCATCTTCCTGGTTGTCTCCTTCGTCGAAGTCCGAATCCAAGTCGCGTTCGAGGCGGTTACCTTCCTGGTCCGTAAGCAAGGAAATCTCGGCAACGTTAGTGAAGGGATCTCCAGCGAGGCTGGCGCCACAACCCGGGCGCGAATTGATGGGGTTGATCAGGGTAAGAAATAAGCTAACCCGGGTCGACTGACCGGGGCGGAGGAGGCCGCTCGTTACGGTGCGTACGCCCGTCTCGTCGGAACCCATCCAGTCCGCATTTTGGGGAAGCAAATTGCCATTTGCCAGCTCGGCGGTGTAGGCGCAGGGGATATTGTCAAAAATCTCAACGGTCGTGACGGGGGCAGTACCCTGGTTGCTTACCGTGATGAAGAATTCGATCGTTTCACCGAAGGAGGCTAGGCCGTCGGTCCCCAAACTGGAAACCTCAACGTTCTTAGTCAGGGCTACGTCGATGATGGGGAGCCTTTCTACGTCGGAGTCGTCTTCGTCCGTGTTGGGATTGAGACCTTCCGGGTCTCCGGACCCATCTCCGTCAATGGATCCATCCGTACCCGTTCCCGGGCGGCCACCGCCATCATTGGTGGGGTCCTGATCGGGAGTAGAATCGATGTCCTGGTTGCCGACTTCCATATCGCGCAGATCTGTGGCACCACTGACTTCCGCGGTGTTCACGTAGCGCAGGCCATCCGTAAGTGCGGCCCGGCCGACGGTGAAGTTGATGGGAATCAACAGCGTATCCCCCGGTGCCAGGCCGAGCGTGCCGGGAACGGTAACCGTGATTTCGGAGGCTCCTCCGCTGGGGGTGGACCAAGTCGCCGTCCCTGCCGCTGCCGCCGGTGTATTTACGCCACTTCGGGTGATGGGCACGTTCTGATTGGCCGTCTGGTCGAAGACCAAACCGGAACCCGCATTGTCGGAGACGGTGACAGTCCGTAGGGGTTTGGTTCCCTGGTTGATCACCCGAATGTCGTACTGGATCGGGTCTCCTACGAAAACCTGGCCGTTGGGCGTAAAGTCCTTCCGCAACGCCAAGTCGACATCCTGAGGAATGAAGCCGGCATCGAAGGTGAAGTTGGTTTGCTCCTGCCCGAGGGTAGTTTCGATGAAAGGGTAGCCATCCCAAGGTTGGCCGGCGGCCGATGTAAGGCCTGCGTCCGAATCACTACCGTCGCTGGTGCCCTCGTTCTGCAGGGTGAGGGTGTAGCTTTCCGTGCCGATTGATAGTATTTCGGTGACGGGGTCGAAGGGGCTAGCCGCAGGAGCGTTCGCGTCGTATCCGAATACGATGACGACTTCCTCACCCGCAGCGAGAGAATCCTGGGGGTCGACCCAGGTGCCGGAATCGTAGAAATCCGAAGAGAAATAGTATTGCCCGGAAGCGTTCGTTACCGTTGTAGCCCGCAGGGTGCCATCCGGTGCAAAAAGCGCTACGGGAACGCCCGCGAGGGGTTCGTCACAACCATCCTGAATGCCGTCTTCATCGCGGTCGGCAAAGACAAAGTTGCCGATCTGAATGCGGCTCAGGCGGCAGATGGGCTCGATGTCGCCGAAACCGGCACCCTTGCCGAAGTTGCCCGGCACGGTGGGGCCAACGCCACCGTACAGTTTGTAGGCTTTAACCCAACTACCGTTGTTGTTATTGAAGAAGTTAACCCCGCCGGTTCCGTATTCACGGGCGGCATTCCGCACGGGGTCCCAAGCGTTGACGGCCAGAAGTTGACCGGGAACCTGGGCAAAGGCTCCAAGCGCCGTTTCGTAGTGGTCCGCTGTCAATCGGTAGTCATCCTGCCAGTAGAATTCGTCGCCTCCAGGTCCGGCAAGGATATCCGGGGAGGTGAAGTTTTTGTTGATGGGGCTGGCCGGAAGCATGCCGGTGATGACGCCATTGGTCATGCCATCATCCTCAATCGTCCAGGTATCGTTGGCGTTGAAGCCAGCCCGGAGAACGTCTCCACAGGGTAGGATGAAGTCGTTGCCAGCGGAGAATTTCTTAGGGCTGGTACTGGGGATCTGGCTGAGCTGATTAGCAAAGCGGTCCATCAAACCAACGACCATATCCCCCCGATCAAATTCAATGTCGGAAAGGATGGGTTGGGGGTGGACGACGAAGTAGGTGTTGCCACAACAGCGAATATTCTGGGCCCGCGCCGCGGCGGCATCCCGCGTGTCCACCCAGGGTAACCACTCTGCTTCCAGTCTACGCGCAAAGTTGGTTTGCCGGGGGTAGTCGAGGGGGAAGTCCAGTACGGGCGTAGGGTCGAACGTATTGGTGGCAGGGTCAAAACGGAAGACGAAGGCCCACAGGTCGTCAATGTCGTTGCTGATGCTGGCGTCACAAACTGCGCCTACGTAAATATCCGGGAATCCACTCCGGCGGCCGATGGCCCAGGGGCGCACGACACCCTTGCCAGCGCAGGAAGGGGGCTCCGGAATGGCCACTTCCAGAGAACTTCCGCAGACGGCCGTGCCCTCATCGAGTGGCAGCACGATGAGCGTACGGTTGAAGAGGTTCGTAGCGTACAGGACGGACCCATCTCCACTGAGGTCGATATCCCCAATGCCCACTTTACCAACGTCTTCAAAGATCTGGTCGTCCACCCCATCGTTGAGGGCGGGGGTGCCGAAGTCCGTTCGGTAGGTACCCACGTTGATGCCACAGTCCGTATCCAGGTTTACAAGGCTAGTGGCGGAGTTGACGGAGGCTTCCGTATCATCGTTCGTGGAATTATCGGCCACGTAGATATCCGCGATGCTGCCACCGGCGGGGAAGGAAGTTTCCGCCTTTACGGTGGTAGACATGTAGAGCAGCTGGCGCCGCCGATCGAAAGCAATACCGTTGATGGGGCCGACTTCGCCAACGCCCAAGTTGACGGGGTGGGGGCGGGGCTCCAGGTAATCCAGTGGGTTACTCGAGTTGGCGCCACCGCTTCCCTGGAACGAGATAACGACGTCGGCATTCGGGTTCTGGGCCGGGTTAAGCCGGGTAAAACAGGCCGTGACGTACTGGAGATCCTCCAGCTTACAGTAGTCCGGGTTGATGGTGCCGATGTTAACGTTACAGGAGCCGGCATCTGCGAAGATGACATCAGTGGTTGTAAGCGGATTATCCGCATCCGCGTAGGTATTGACGGTGGAGGTGTTGGGATCGGGGACGAATTCCACGCGGTAGTTCTGGGACGGATCCAAGCCGTCGATCGCATACGTCCCGTCGAAACCGGTCACGTCGGTACCCACCAGGTTGCCGTCGCAGTCGTAGATGTTGACCGTCGCGCCAGGGAGGGCACCTTCGCCTACGTCGCGGATACCATTGAGGTTATAATCGGGGTAGGCGAGGCCGGTGATGGCATCCGGCTGGGCAATACAGGCCAAGTCACAACTCTGCAGATTAAGGATTTCCGCGTCGGTACAGATGTCGTCGGTAGTAAAACGGGCGATGAGACCCTCCTGAATGAAACTGCCCGTAATGTTGAAGGTGACGGTTGTGGTGCCGGTCGTACTCGTAAGAGGATCACTGAAGAATTCTTCCCCGTCGACGATAACGACGATGGTACCGGGGGTGGCCGGCGAGTTGTAGAGGTAGGTGTAATCGATGTTGACCTCCAAGTCAAATTCGTTCCCGTTTTGGCAGCCGCTGATGATACTCATGATGTCCACCTCACAGGTGGGGCGGGCGAGGCTGAAGCAATCGTCGTGGTCCAGGTCGACCCCTTCAAAAAGGAGGTTGCCATCGGTATCGAAAGTGGCGTTGTCGATGGTTTCGGCGTTGGAGAAGTCGCCGTCACCATCCCGATCAATCAGTAGGGCGAAGGTGCCGGCGGGCCCGTCAGGGAGTACACCAGCGACGCGGGAGAAACGGAGGTCGAGATCCTGGTAAGCATCTCCCGGAGTGCCACCAACGAATTCGGACACTTTGTAGACGCGGGCGTTCCGGTTGCGCCAATCCGCGTTACCGCCGCGGCCGCCGAAGCCGGGGCGCTCTCCGTTGCTACCGACGACGAGGTAACTCATGTCGGCCGCCGCCTGGTTGGGGTTGTCGGCGTTGCTGCCCGCAATCTCCCCATTACCGATGGTAAGTTCGGCGTTACCTAGAGCAGAGCGGGACTGGCGCTGCTCGAAGTTGCCACAATCGTTCCGGCCCAGACCAAAGACGGCATTAGAGAAAGGACCCCGGTTACCATCGCGGTCCCAGACGACATTCCCTTCCCCGTCGAGGTAATTGTGGTCCAGGTTAATACCGTATTTAATGGCCAGGTAGGAGTTGACGATCTCCCGCTCCGTCTGGCTGAGCACGCCAGGGAAGGCGATCACTTCACCTACTTCTACCGGAGCGACCTGGTCGGAAGCCGTCCGGTTGAAAAGGGCCTGGCCCAGGGAATAAGGGTTGTTCGGCCCGGTGACCGGATTGCGGTAGTTATTGATTTGGGTTACGCTCGTAGAGACCCCCCGGCCGTAGGTATTGAAATTGCCGCTGCCGCCGGGCTGAGCGTAGTCCAGACCGATAATGTTGGAGGTGCGGTTCTCGGTATTGAGCAGGGCGCTTTCCCCACCGTTGAAGATGCCGTAGGTGAAGTTGTTGACGAAGGATTCACAGCCATCCTTCGGGACGAAGTTTTCCACCTCGAAGAGGTTCTCGTTATCGAAGAAGTTGAAGACGTCGTCGCCACAGTTGCCGCCTTCCTCATCCGTGATGCGAGGGACGATGAAGAAGGTGAAGTCCGTCATATTGCCGGAGGCATCCGTGAAGCCGAGTGGGTCATCGCCGAAGAGGCGGCCGTCCGGGTCCAGCGTGGGATCAAAAGCGACGGAGGGGTTGAAGTTCATGCCGTCACCCGTCGTTACGAAGGCGACGTCCGAACCATCGGAGATAGCGTCATTACTGGAGGGGGACTGGTCCATCCAACGCTGCACCTGCGGCAAGGCCCCTCCTGCATTGACACCGACATCGGCGCGCAACCAAAGAGCTGGCGAGGTGCTAATGCTGCCCGGATTGATGAGATCCCCACCAATGGTGAAGTCGAGGTCCTCCACGGTGCAAACGCCGGAGGAATTAGTGACCTCCGCGGAGTAGTTGCCCGCCTGAAGGCCGGGTAGGACGAAACGGGGAGGGTTGCCAGTTGCCGTTGCGGTGGTCACCTCTCCCGTGCTGTTGTTGGTGAGAACAAGCGAGTAAGTTTCGCCGGGCCGACTATTATCGACGCGCAGGGTAGCCGCGCCATCCTGCGCCAAACACTCCGTTTCGCCGGCGGAAGATTCGAGGACGGCCTGGGGGCCAGGGAAGCAAGGATCATCAGCGTCATTTGTGCCATCGCCGTCAGTATCCGTACAAACGTCGATGGATGCGGCGATGGTGACGCCGGGCCGCCGGCCGGGGCCATTCTGGTTGGACTGGCGCACGACGACGTCGATCCCATCGCTACAATCGGCGGCAGTGAGTGGAGCGGGATTCAGAATCCAGTCATTGTTGCCCGTACCACTGGTGCGCATATCGTCGAGGGCATTTTCGCGGCCGCCGCCCCGGGTGTCCACGAGTAACTCAATTGTGCCATCCTGACGGACGTTGAGCACCGGGTTGCCCTCGTTAGTCCAGGGCGTCCAGGTGCCGCCGTTGGAGTTGGTATTGAATTTACCCGTGCCCCGGAAGGCAGGTTGGGACCCCCAGTGAAAGAAGTTGAATTGCAGGATGACTGTTCCATCGACCTCTACCTGCAGACCATCATCAAACCTGCCGTTGGAGCTAATGGTGAAGTCACAATCTCCAGACGAAACGTCGTTGCCCTGCTGATCGAAGGTAATGGTGGTGGAAACGGGGTTGTTGAAAGTCCCTCCTACGGAAGGGCCTTCCCCCACGGTCCGTGTCAGGTTTAAACCAGCATTTACGTTGGTGGCCGTAGCTCCCGCGAAGTTGCCGTCCATGGAGAGCGTGGAGGTCGTCCCCGCACACTCGGCCGCATCGCTGATACCATCCATGTCGCTATCCTGAGCTACAATAGTAGCCGTAGAAACGATGGTGAAAAGAAAAAGAAATAGGCCTCGTGAAAAAGTGTCAAGTACCTTCATGCCAGTGAGATTACGCAAACGCCGGGGATCGTCGGGAGGCTTAAAGATACCAAAACGGCATCCTTATATGTCACCAAGGCAAATGCGGTTCTCCGGCGGCTCACCACTCCATGCGATCGCCCACTTCCAACCCCTTGCGTTTGGCGTAGCCGCCGTTCACTTCCAGGACATAAAGGGCGGGCTCGATGCTCGGGACGGGGTCCAAACTCTTCGGGGTGGTGTTCTCCGCGATACTGACGATACGTTTTTGGTCGTCGAGGTAAATGATGTCCAGCGGGATGTAAGTATTTAACATCCAGAACGACTGGGGTTGCAGGCTATCCATCAGAAAGAGCATCCCCTGGTCTTCCTCCATGCTGGTGCGCCACATCAGGCCGCGCTGTTGTTGCTCGGGGGTGCTGGCGATCTCGATGTCGACGGTGGCTACTTCGGTGCCGTCGGCCTTAAGGATAGTGAGGTCTCCCATATCAATGAATTTAGGTTCAGAAGCCCCGCCCCGGTTACCCGTAGGAATGGCCTGGAGGATGAACGCCAGTAAGGCCAGGCCGAGGAGACCGACGATGAAGATCTTGCTCCAGTTGGTCTTTGACTTACGGGCGGGCTTCTTTTTCGGGGTGTAGTGATTGGTGGCCAAGGCGCAGCAGATTTTAGGCAAATATAGGGCCGGCCACAACCCCGGCGGCACTGGGGCGTTCCCTTGCAAACCAGCAAGCCCCCTATGGTCCAGGAAGGCCAACCCATTTCTTTACCCGCGGATTCCGCCGGCGCCGCCACCCGGAGGGCCGAAGCCCTCATCCCTACGCCCTACGGGGAGTTCCGAATGATCGCTTATTCGGCGGACCCGGGAGATTACGCCCCGCACCTGGCCCTCGTCCACCCGGAAATGAACCCGGATAGTGAGGTGATCGTCCGCGTCCATTCGGAGTGTATCACCGGGGACCTCTTCGCCAGCAAACGCTGTGACTGTGGCGAGCAACTGAGCCGGGCATTACGCATCGCCGCCGCCGGGAAAGGAGCCGTCGTTTACCTCCGCCAGGAAGGCCGGGGGATTGGTATCATCAACAAGTTGAAGGCCTACCAATTGCAGGACACTGGCCTCGACACAATCGACGCCAATATCCACCTCGGTTTTGAGATCGACGCGCGCCACTATGAGGTGGCCCAGGGTATTTTGCAGGATCTCGGTATCCGCCGCATTCAATTACTGACGAACAACCCCGAAAAGATGGAAGCCATGGCCGGTGGGCCGGTGGAAGTGGTGCGCCGCTTACCCATCATTGTGGATCCTAGCGCTGAGAATACCGGGTATCTGCGGACTAAGGAGTTGTTGATGGGGCACTTTTTGACGCGGTAGGTCTAGCTCGTCCGACGAATTAATTTGCCAAGCGTAGCTCCGCAAATTTTCGTCTGACGAGTTGATGGTTGGAGAAACATGCTTCGATTTAGTTGCAGTTGATCTACTCAACTCACTAGTCCGAGTGTTAGTCGCACCTCATTTTACTCGTCGGACGAACCGCTGCGCGGGATTCGTCTGACGAGGCTACCTTTCATTTTACTCGTTGGACTAACTGCTACGCGGGATTTCATTTTACTCGTCGGACGAACCGCTACGCGGGATTCGTCCGACGAGGCTGACTTGTTATTTCCATTTGATGCCACAACCCGCGCTCGGGTATTGTTTTTCGGGTGCCGGTTTGCCGGCGAGCAGATCGTCGAGGGCGGCGCGTAATTCGGCGCCATCGGGTTCGGTGCCGGAATTGGGGCGGTTACCGTCGAGGCGGCCGCGGTAGTAGAGTTTTTGGTCGCCGTCGAAGAGGTAGATATCCGGGGTGCAGGCGGCGTCGTAGGCGCGGGCGACGGACTGGTCCTCATCGTAGAGATAGGGGAAGGTGAAGTTGAACCGTTCCGCAAATGCCGTCATGTTTTCCGGGCTGTCCAGCGGGTATTTCTCCACGTTGTTGGAGCTGATGGCGAAGGTGGCCACGTCCTTTCCCAGGTAGTCGTTGGCGATTCGGACCAATTCGTCCACCGTATGAATCACGTAGGGGCAGTGGTTGCAAATGAAGTAGATCAAGGTTCCTTTGTCACCCACCAAATCACTCAGCGTCCGCGGTGCGTGGGAGACGGTATCGTGAATGGTAAAGTCCGGCGCTTCGGTGCCGATGGGGAGCATGGTGGATTCGGTAAGGGCCATGGGTAGGTTCTTTGTTGGGTTGTGACGGGAGAACGCCTTGGAGAAAACATGGTTTTACTTGAAGTCGGGCAAAGTCTATAGTCTATAGTCTATAGTCCGCGGTACCTGATTCTGGTGGGACGGGAAAATTCCCTGATGGAGACTTGGTTTGGCTCGAAGTTGAGCAAAGTCTATAGTCTGTAGTCTATAGTCCGTAGCTTGGGACCGAGAGACTCCATACTATAGACTAAAGACTACAGACTAAATATGACCTTCTTCTGCATCTCCTGCTACTACAAGGGTTCCGCCTTCCTCCGCTCCTGCAAAGAAGCCGGCAATACCGTCTACCTGCTGACCATGAAAAAGCTGGAACACGCCGGCTGGCCGAAGGACCACATCGACGAGATGTTCTTCATGGATACGGACTCTAACGACCCGACGGCGCTGGGAAACCTGGCCAAAGGCTTCGCCTGGTTTATGCAGGACCGGCAGATCGACCGCATCGTCGCCCTCGATGATTTTGACGTGGAAAAGGCTGCCTACTTACGGGAGGAATTCCGCATCCCCGGCATGGGGCAAACGACGGCCCGCTTCTTCCGGGATAAACTGGCGATGCGCGTCCGGGCACAGTCCGAAGGCGTCCCCGTCCCCGCTTTCACGGACTTATTCAACAACCAGAAACTGGCCGATTTTGCTAACCGGATCGAGTACCCCTGCCTGATCAAGCCCCGCGGGGAAGCCAGCGCGACGGGTATCCAAAAAATCCATTCGGCGGAGGAACTGTGGCAGGCCGTCCACGCCCTCGGCGATAAGCGGCATACCTATCTGGTGGAGCAATTCCGGCCGGGCGACGTCTACCACGTCGACAGCATCAGTAACGATGGGGAATTGGTCTTCTGCCAGGTCAGCCGCTACCTCGATACACCCTTCGACGTGGCCCACGGCGGGGGGATCTTCCGTTCCGTAGCCGTCCCCTACGATCACGTCGACGCCACGATGCTACGGGCGATGACGGCGGACGTGATGCACGCCTTCAACATGAAGTTCAGCGCATCCCACACGGAGTGGATCCGCCTGCCCGACGGCAAATTCGTCTTCCTCGAAACGGCCAGCCGCGTCGGGGGTGCCCACGTCGCCGAAATGGTGGAAGCCGCCACCGGCATCAGCCTCTGGAGTGAATGGGCGAAGTTGGAAACCGCCATGGCCCACGGGCAAACCTACACCCCACCGCAGCGTCGCTTCGACCAGGCCGGCATCATCGTCAGCCTCTCTCGCTTCGAACGGCCGGATATGTCCCCCTTCAACGACCCGGAGATCGTCTGGAAAATGGATAAAGCCCAGCACGTTGGGGTGATCGTCCAGTCGGAAAGCGAAGGGCGAGTGCTGGAACTACTCGATAAGTACGCGGGGATCATTGGGCGGGATTACCATGCTTCGGCGCCGGCGCCACCTAAATCGACTCATTAGTTTGGATTGGAGACCCGACCTCCGGTCGGGTTTTTTGGTCAAGTAACCTTTGAGCTGGTGGGTAGTGTGAACCGATCTTACCCTACCCCGACCGGAGGTCGGGGCTATCCCCAACCTCCTACCAATGCTTAGCAATGTAAGGATAAGTAGCCTGATACTCCCCCTTCACCATTTCCGTAATCCGCTGCCGTAACGCATCAACGTTTTCGCGCGTGTGGGCGGAGACGAGCATGGCTTCGTTGCCAAATTCCGCTTCGAGGCCTTTGCGGAGGTCGTTTTCCACTTCTTCTTTGCCCTCGTCGTCGAGGTACATGTCGAAATTGCGTTCGCGGAAGAGATCAATTTTATTGAAGACGAGCAGGGTTGGTTTTTCCTTTACGCCGAGTTCATCCAGCAGGGTTTGGACGGTGCGGATCTGGTCGCCGTGGGCCGGGTGGGCGACGTCCACTACGTGGAGGAGGATGTCGGATTCCCGTACCTCATCCAGCGTAGATTTGAAGCTTTCCACCAGGTTGTGGGGGAGTTTGCGGATGAAACCGACCGTATCCGTCAGCAGGAAGGGTACGCCTTCGTAGGCGACCTTTCTCACCGTCGTATCGAGGGTGGCAAAGAGTTTGTCTTCGGCGAAAACGTCGCTTTTCGTTAGCAAATTCATCAGGGTGGACTTCCCGACGTTGGTGTACCCCACCAGGGCTACGCGGACCATTGCGTCGCGGCCCTTACGGCGGGTTTCGGCCTGGCGGTCGATCTTTTCGAGGTCCTTTTTTAGTTTGGAGATCTTGTCGCGGATGATCCGGCGGTCGGTTTCGATCTCGGTTTCGCCCGGTCCGCGCATGCCGATACCACCGCGCTGGCGCTCAAGGTGCGTCCAGAGGCCCCGGAGGCGGGGGAGCATGTACTGCATTTGGGCGAGTTCCACCTGGGTTTTGGCCTGGGCGGTTTGGGCGCGGCTGGCGAATATGTCCAGGATCAGGCTGGACCGGTCGATGATCTTCACCTTCAGCCGTTCTTCCAGCACCCCGGTTTGTTTGCCGCTCAGGTCGTCGTCAAAGATCACCATCGTGATCTCTTCGTGCTTATCGATGTACTCCTTGATCTCCTCGACCTTACCCTTGCCGATGAAGGTTTTGTTATCGGGCGAGTCCAGTTTTTGGGTGTAGCGGGCCTTGGTGACGGCGCCGGCGGTCAGGGCCAGGAACTCCAATTCATCGAGGTATTCCTGTACCTGTTCTTCCGTCTGCCGCCGCGTAATGAGGCCGACGATGACGGCGTACTCCGTCTTTTTCTTGAGGCCGGTCTTCTTTTGGCCGACGTTCCATTCTTGTGCCATATAAGGGTGTAAACGGGTGGGGGGAAGGGATGTTTCTTTCTTCAGATTTTAGAGGTTAGACGTTAGATTTTAGAGTCGTGAAGGTCTAAAATCTAAAGTCCAAAATCTAAAATCTTGAAGCGGGCGCTGCCGCAGGTGCCAGGTAATGGGGGAGAAGGGACCAGAAGTTGCGGCGGTACTTGCCCTGACAACTATATTGCAGCCCGATCATTAATGGGCTACCTGGGGCGGGGACGTTTGGCGTCCCCCAGCTTTGCTCCTTCATCCTTACGTCGCACCTGCGGCAGCGACACGAAGTTAGTCCCGCACTCAGTCGGGGCGCCCTTATTTATACCGCTGACTAACCACACCAAATTAAAGTCGATACCATGCATTTGAAAGAAAACCTACCCGTTGCGGCCCTCGTCGAGGCCACCATCCGCAACGGACAGGGCCAGCTCTCCGACACCGGGGCGCTCGTCGTCAACACCGGAAAATATACCGGCCGCTCACCCAAGGACCGCTACATCGTTGAGGACGACATTACCCGCGATACCGTGGATTGGGGGAACATCAACATCCCCATCTCCGCGGCTGCGTTTGATGACCTGGAACAAAATATGCTGGAATACATGGACTTCCTGCCGGAGGTTTACGTGCGCGACGCCTACGCCTGCGCCAGCCGGAAATACCGGATCAACATCCGGGTGTACACCGAATACCCCTGGCAAAATATGTTCGCCTACAACATGTTCCTGCGGCCCGACGGCGAAGCCATCAACAACCTGGCAAGTGATGAGTGGACCATCTACGCCTTCCCCGGCATCAAGGCGGACCCCGCCAAACACGGAACGCGGCAGGACAATTTTAGCATGATCAACTTCACCAAGAAGACGATCATCATTGGTGGGACGGCCTACACCGGCGAGATCAAAAAGGGCATCTTCAGCGTCCTCAACTACGTGCTCCCCACCCAGCGCGACGTGCTGAGCATGCACTGCTCTGCCAACGTGGGTACGAAGGGCGACACGGCCCTCTTCTTCGGCCTCTCCGGAACGGGGAAAACCACCCTCAGCAACGACCCCGACCGCCGGCTGATCGGTGACGACGAGCATGGCTGGAGCGCCGCCAACATCTTCAACCTCGAAGGCGGCTGTTACGCCAAGGTGATCGACCTGAGCGAAAGCAAGGAACCGCAGATCTACCAGGCCATCAAATTCGGGGCGCTGCTGGAAAACATTAAGTACCAATCCGACGGCTACACCCCGGATTATGAGGACGCCAGCATCACCCAGAACACCCGCGTGAGTTATCCGATCTACCACATCGATAACATCATGTACAATAGCCGGGGGGATCTGCCGAAGAACATCTTCTTCCTGACGTGCGATGCCTTCGGCGTCCTGCCCCCCATCTCCAAACTGACGACGGAGCAGGCGATGTACCACTTCATCAGCGGCTACACGGCCAAGATCGCTGGCACCGAAGCCGGCATCACCGAGCCGCAGGTGACGTTCAGTGCCTGTTTTGGGGCGCCCTTCATCCCATTGCACCCCGCCCACTACGCGAAGATGCTGGGTGATAAGATGGCCGAAAGCGCGAATGGCGAAAACGGGGAGATCAACGTCTGGCTCGTCAACACCGGCTGGACGGGCGGCGAATACGGCACCGGCTCCCGCATCGAACTGAGCTTCACCCGTTCCATGATCAAGGCCGCCCTGACGGGAGAATTAAATAAAGTGGAATACTTCGAAGACCCCTTCTTCGGCCTCCGCATCCCCCGCTCCTGCCCGGACGTGCCGAACGCCATCCTGAACCCCCGGGATACCTGGCGCAACGAAGCCGAGTACGATGCGAGAGCAAAGGATTTGGCGGAGCGGTTCCGGAAAAATTTTGAACCCTTTGCGGCGGAGGCTGGAGCGGGAGTGGTGGGGGCGGGGCCTCGGTAGGTCACGTACCCGCAGCTTTATTTCGCAGGAATAGGGGAGGTTGGGGAGGCCTCCGGCGGTTGCTTGCGTGGCATTTGTTCGCAGGAGAAATAGAACATAAGAGAACCAGAGGCCTCCGGCGGTTTGGGACCTCCGGTCCCGATTCCAAACCGTAATTAGACGCCATTATAAATGGAGACACTGAGGAGGCTTTTAACTGCCCGTCCCGCAGGGCCGGCTTGCGTAGCGATGGCACACCGTCAGGTGGCTCATTCTACTTTCGCAGGAGTGGGGGAGGTTGGGGAGGCCTCCGGCGGTTGCTGACGTTGCATTTGTTCGCAGGAGAAATAGAGCATAAGAGAACTAGAGGTCTACGCCGGTTTGTGACCTCCGGTCCCGATCCTAAACCGTAAGTGAGCGCTAGAACCAAGGTAGATTTCTCAATTCCCACGTTCTAAAATCGAAAATCTAACGTCTAAAATCTAGTTCCAAAGCCGACTCCCCACCCGATAAACCACCAGCCGCTGCCCCGGAAAACTCCCCGTCCACTCGCGCAACTGAGCACTGCGAACGTTTACGGAATCCGGTGATGCAACCTCATAACGGAGGAGGTCTCCCGGGTAAAGGAGTTGCCCGTTGAGGTAGGTCGTCGTATCCGCCCGGTAGCGGTTGGGGGAGAGTGCCGTGAAACGCGTCGAATCGCCTAATCCTTCCAGGTCCGGTTCGTTGATGAGCAGCGTCAGTTCCCCCCGGCGGTAGACGGCAGCCCAGTCGTAGACGGCTACGGCCAGATCCAGCGGAAGGGGGTAGGGGGGCTGGCCGGCGAGGTAGCCCTTCACCAGAACGGGATCGTAAATGGAATTGTCCATCTCCCAGTTGTCCAAGTCGCCTACGTTGTAGGCCATGAGCGTCCCTCTGTCTACGGGAGGGATGCCCTGTCGGTCGCGGTCCCGGTACTGATGTAGGCGGATGGTGCACGTCAGCTGGCGTCCGGTCCGGGCCTTTTTTATGGCGTCTAGCAATTCGAAGTAGGGCACCTGCGTCAGCGCCGTCCAGTCGCAATCTATTTGGAGCTCGTCAAAACCGGCGGGGAGCAGGTCTTCGGCGTAGGCCACTAAATCGTTGGCCAGGCCGGGAATTTCTGCCTGGGGCATGCGCCGCATCACCTCATTGGTAATGAAGATGACGGGAATCAGCGCGGGCAATCCGGCAGTATCCACTAACTCGATCTCGGCGGTCGGGGCGGCCGCGTTGCCCTCCCAAACAACGTCGAATGCTTTGACGTAGAGCCGGTCGGTGCCCGCGAGGAGTTGGCGTTGGGTTGCGCTTGGCGCGAGGGTGGTTTCCCAGTGGTAATAGGTGGTTTGTAGTGGAGGGTGAGTCTGGTCTGGTGAACAGCTGCTTAGGGCTATGATGAGGATTAGGAGGGAGAGGGATTTTAAACGTTGGATTTTAGACTTTGGAAGGGGGGCTTGAGGGTTCTGAGCTTGATAATTAATATATCCGGACCGGAGGTCCGGAACCGTTAAAAAGGACATCCATCGCACAAAGTAGAATGGGCCACCTGGCGGTGTGCCATCGCTACGTAGGCCGGCCCTTCGGGACGGGCAGTCTTGCGGCGCCGCAGGCCTCTCCTGCTCCCCAACCTCTCCCGCTCCTGCGAAATTTATCTCGCCAGATGAACCGCCGAAGGCCCGCCGCACACAGTAGAATGGGCCACCTGACGGTGTGCCATCGCTACGTAGGCCGGCCCTTCGGGACGGGCAGTCTTGCAGCGCCGCAGGCCTCTCCATCTCTCCAACCTCTACCTCTCCTGCGTGCACGAAGTACTGCGAAGCAAAATTTATCACGCCAGATGAACCGCCGGAGACACCCCAATCACCCAAGTTCCACCACCTCATTCAGCTCCGGCGCGTGCCAACCCCGGTGGCCATCCTCCAGGATCTTCTCCCCAAAAGCTTCCATCCGGTCCAGGGTGCCGTGGACGAGGAAGATCTTTTTACACCGCTTCTTCTGGTTCCCCAGAAAGTCCAGCATCTCCCGCTGGTCGCCGTGGGCGGAGAAGGAATCCATGATCACGACGCTCGCGCGCAACTGGTGGTAATCACCGAACAACTTGAGGCCATCGGCACCCTCGCGGAGCTTGCCACCCGGAGTGCTTGGCGCACAATAGCCCACGATGAAGATGGTATTCTTCGGGCTGCCCATCGTGTTGCGGAGGTGGTGCTTACTGCGGCCCGCATTCATCATGCCAGAAGCGGATATGATGATAGCCGGCCCCTTCAGGTTGTTGAGGGCCTTGGATTCGCGGACGTCCTTAATGTAATTTAATTCATTAAAACCGAAGGGGTTATCGTCCGTCAGCAGGTATTCGTGGAGGTCGGAATCGTAACATTCGGGGTGGGCACCGAAGACGGTCGTAGCGTTCACGGCCAGTGGGCTATCCACGAATACGGGCACCTTGGGCAGTTTGCCGGCGGTCTCCAATTGGTCGAGCATGTACACGATCTCCTGGGTACGGCCGACGCTGAAGGCGGGGATGAGCAGTTTGCCCTTTTGCTCCACGCAGGTCTTCTTGATGATGCTCAGGAAGCGTTCGATCTCGTTTGGCGGCAGTTCGTGCAGGCGGTCGCCGTAGGTGGATTCACACAGGAGGTAATCACATTCGGGCATCGGCTGCGGGTCGCGCAGGATGGGCCGGTTGGGCCGGCCGATATCACCGCTAAATCCGATGGTTTCTTTGCTGCCGTCCTTTTTCGTCACCCGAATGGTCACGCTCGCGCTCCCCAAAATATGGCCGGCATCGCGGTAGAGCATCTCTACGCCCGGCGTCAGGGTCTGCCAACGTTCGTAGGGTAGGCCGACGAATTTATCGAGGGCGGGCTTCACATCGGGCCGGGTGTACAGCGGTTCGCGGCGTTTTTTGCTCCCCTTTTTCTGTTGGCGTTTATTGTAGTATTCGGCGTCCTTTTCCTGGATGAAGGCTGAATCCGTCAGCAACAGCGTACACAGGGCGCGGGTAGCGTGGGTGGCGTAAATGGGACCGGAATAACCGTCCTTTACCAACTTCGGGATGCGCCCGGTGTGGTCGATGTGGGCGTGGCTGAGGATGACGCAGTCGACGTTGGCCGGCTGGAAGGCCCAGTTTTCGTTGAAGCCTTTCATCGAGTCGTTATACCCTTGGTACAGGCCACAATCCAGTAATATCGTATACCCACTATCGAGGGTGATCAGGTGGGCCGAGCCGGTGACTTCCCGGGCGGCGCCGCAGAATTTGATTTGCATGGGGCTTAAGATAGCCCACCGCCGCGAAACATCAACGCAGGCGCACTTTGAAGTACACGCGCACGGCTTCTTCGCCCCGCACGACTTCCCAATTGCCGTTATCCATTAAAAATGACCGCACGTATTCCGCGGTGGCTGGCGGCGTCTTTTTATTAAAATTAAAATCGGTGAGGCTACCGTTCGGATTAACCAGGAAATTCACTTTCACTTTACCGGCGGGTACGTCCTCGGGGCGATTTAAATTGATATCATCCTTTAACACCCGGTACCCATTTTCCGGCCGTGCGTAACCTGATTTTTCTTGTAATAAACGTCCACCGGTAATGGCGTCCAAATCAATGGCGGAAATGGCTCCGGTTTCGAAGTCCGCCGCCGAAAGTTTTTCCACCGTTTCGAGGGTGATCTGGAGCGGGCCTCCGTCGCGAAGTTGCAGGTCGATCGCCTCCGTTTCGAAGCCGGGCGCGGTCACCGTAAATCCGGAAAGCGTCGCGTCGAGGTCCAACCGGAAGAACCCGCTGGAATCCGTTGTATAACCGATCGGGTTGCCCGGCACGTCGATTTGGGCGGCGGCTACGGGTTCGCCGTTAGCGTCCGTCACCACGCCGCTGAGGTAGCGGGCGGCGGCGCCGGTTGCCGTGCGGTCGGCCGTGGTTTCCTTGCGGCTGCTCTGCCTCCGGCGCTCGCCGAGGAGGACTTCGCGGCGGGCCGTTTCCTGGCTGGCGGCGGGCGCGGGCGGTAGTTGGGGGGCGGGCGCGACCTCCTCAATGGTGAGCAATTCAGCCTCGGCGGCTACTTCCTCCACGATCATTTCTTCCGCAAGATCTTCGTCGGCCGTTACGTCTTCAGCTACTGGTTCAGGTTCCGCGACCAAGGGTGGTACGTTCGTTTTCGCGCGTCTTGCAGCGGGCGCTGCCGCAGGTGCGGGGGAAGTAGGACGGGGTGACGGCGGGGCAATGGGTTCCATCAACGATTCGGTACCAGCATCATCAGCCAAACCGTCTCCTTCCGTGGAGGTAGCGGGAGCGGCTGGAGGGGCGGGCGCCGCGGTGGGGACTACGACCTTTTCCGCTTGGGCAACTTCACCGACGGATTGGTCCAAGGCATTGGGCAAGAGGAAAAGGGCACCAAAGACAATCAGCAGTCCCGCCGCCGCAGCCCACCAGTAACGGGGCAAGCGCCGGGGGGCGACCTTCATGATGGGGCGGGGGACGGCTTTACCCTCCGCCCGCCGTGCCTTGGCGAGCATCGCGCGGACGCTGCCGGCGTGGTCGTGCTCCGGGTCGGTTTGAAGGCCATCCATCGCGGCGCGTAAATCGGGGTCGGCCGCCGCCCGGCGTTCCAGCTCGCTTTCCTGGCGGGCGTCGATGTCACCCCGCAGGTAGCGGGCCAACAGGTCGTTATCGGTGATGGGCAGTGGCACTATTCGTTGGGCTGTTGTTTTTCGAGGCAGAGTTTGAGGTTACGCCGTCCATTCTGGAGGTGAGAGCGGACGCGCCCAACGCTTAATTCCAGCTGGGCGGCAATGCTTTGGTAGGTCTCCCCCTCGCGGAGGTAGAACAGGTTGATGCAACGGCGTTGTTCTTCCTTTAGTTGTTTGATGCAATGGTGGAGGGGGCGGGTATCCACCGCTTCCTCGTTTGGTTCTTCCCCTAGATGCAGCAGGGTGTCGGATTGCACAAGCCCGGCATTGGTTTGTTGGAGGGGGTCCCGTTTTTCTTTGCGTAACTGCATCAAACAGTGGTTCCGCACGAGGGTGTGGAGCCACGATTTGAAGTTGCTCACCTCGTGCCGCGGCAGCTTTTCCAGGAGTACGGACCAGATCTCGGCGCCCGCATCTTCGGCCCGCGTTGGGGTCGCCAGGTACTTCAGGCAGAGGGCGTAGATGAAGTTGGCGTACCGTTCGTACAGGGGCAGCAAATCCTCCGCCGCTTCCGTTTCGCGGAAGCGAGCCACGAGGTCCGCGTCCGTCGTGGACGCTAACCGGTCTTGGGTGCTGAGGCGGGTGGGCATTACGGGGTGGAAGATACGGTAGGGAAGTGGGGTGGCTTACTATCAACTAATGACGGGGAGGTTTTGGACATTTGATTTTAGAAGATAGATTTTAGACGGTCCTTGGTCTAACATCTAAAATCTAACCTCTAAAGTCCCTACAGCCATCGCACCTACGGCGGCAATGGTTTAACGTTCCCGTAGATGTTCAGGCCGCGCTGTTTTTTACCTTTGCGGGGAAGTTTTGGAGCGGATCAAACGCTATGAAATATTACTTGGCCTGATTTTCGGCCATCAATTTTGGCTGTTGCTACCACCCTATTTACCCCTACAACTAATGTATGCGTTTCATTCACCTTAAGCTAGTAATCAGTTTATTACTATTTGCCACTTCGCTGACGGGGCAGCGCACCTTCCTGACCATTTCGCCAGACCTCTACGCCGGTGCAACGGAGACGTACGTGGCCTATAGCGATTTCGATGGCAACATTATCAACGCCGTTATTTTGGAGGCGGATGCCCTGAGTGGCGAGGCGGAACTCGATCTCTATACTTACCTCCCGGAAGAGGTGGTGGTTACCATCATCAACCGGATGCCGGATGAATCGGGCTTGCCCAGTTATCGGGGGTGGGTCCTGCCCTATCCAGATAGTACTTACGTGGGTATTCCGCAGGCAATTGGATTAGACCGAACGGCGGTCATTTTGAATACCGCTGAATCGAAGTTAGGCGTGGCGGAGGTGCCCATGGGGAAGAAGTACTTTCTCCCTCCGGGCACCAAGCAATTCTTCCGGAAAGTGACCGTCCTCGGCGGCAGGGAAAACGCTGAAATTGTGCGCTTCAACAATAGCGTGGACCACGGCTACCGGGTACTGCTCACCACCGATGATCCAAACACCTACGCCGAGGTGTACCTGGAACCCACGACTACCCTAAACGAAGTCGAAACCCACGCCGCCCGGTATCCTGACCTGCCCTGGACGGAAGGCATCTTTCAGGTAAGCCTACCGAGCAGCGTAGAGTATGCCTCCGTATTCCACGAAAACGAGGAGGGCCAACGGTATTTACTGTATAGCAGCGACCGCCAGAACCCACAACACAACTTCGGCGTAGTGCGCTCCTACCGTGCGCCGGCCGGCCGGATTCGCATCGACTACGGCGCTCTGAATTTTCAGGGATACAACCGAGTTGACTTTACAGAATACTTTCCCGCTGACGCTGATTTCGTAGACGTAGAGCCCGAGAAAATCCCCGATCTCAACTACCAGCGCGTTGGGCGTAAAGAAGTCCTGGAATGCGTGGATACCACCGTCACTTACGCGTACGAACATACGTACTTCCAATCGTTGATCTTCCCCGAAGATTCGCCCGAAACCATCATTCGGCAGACCCCTAGGACTGGGGTAATTCGTTCGGTCAATGGGGTCTGGTACGACAATCGCATTGGCCAACTCGAGATGCGGGTTATAGGGAGCTCGCGCGCCAACGGCCAACTCTACCAACTCCCCTCCCTGGTGGATATCCTTTTTGACATGAACGCCCCGATCACGGGCCTGGAAGATCGGGAACTCTCCACGCTGAAGGTGCGGATGGAGACTGGTGATGTTCACCGGCCGGTGGTGACGATATTTAGGCGGTATTAACGAAAACGTGGGGCTACGTAGCCTGCGGCCTACTTCACCCCACGCTACGATAGGCGCCCCTCCGGGACTGGGGGTGATGGCTACAAATGCGCGTTTTGGACGTTAGATTTTAGACGGTGTTCGGTCTAGAATCTAAAATCCAACGTCTAAAGTCCCTACATCCATTGCACCTGCGCCAGCGCCCAAATCCAACTATTCAGTCAGCACCCTAAACAACGCATCCCCCAACGCCGCATTCACCGATCCCCGCGCATCCCGCTGCAACGTAAACACCGAAATTGAAACATTCTGCTCCGGGTAGTGGATAACGTCCGTGCCCCACCAGCCGCCGTGGTAGTAGGCGGGGGAACCGTTGCGCTCCAGGATTTGAATGCCCAAGCCGTAATTGGAACGGCCCGGGAGGCTGTGGGTGGTCATCTCCTCCAGTAGATCCTCGTCGAGGATGACGCGGCCGTTGAAGAGGTGGTTGAAGAACAGGGCTGCATCCTTCGCCGGTGAAGCGATGCCGCCACCACCGTACATATCCCAGTGAGGATTCAGGTCGTAGGAATCCCAACCGCGCTCGCCGGAGTATTGGTGGGCCATGTACGCGGTACCGGGTGGGCGGGCCTCCACGTCCTTGAACCAGGTGTGGTTAATACCGAGCGATTGGTAGCGGAGGAGGTACTTCATCGACCGGTAAAAACGGCCGGGGTTGACCTGCTCGAGGATCTCCGTTAGCAGCACGTAGTTAACGTCGGCGTAGGTATACTGGGTGCCGGGGGCGCCTAGGGGCGTGCCGACGTCCATCGCCCGCTGCAGTTGGTCCGTGCGCGTCCAGCGGAAGCGGGGGTTCTTGGAGACGAAGTTGAAGTAGTTCTCGTCCACGTAATCATGGATGCCCGAGGTGTGGGATAGCAAGTGGCGGACGGTGATCGCGCTCAAGTCGTACCCATCACCGCGCAGTAAGCGGGCACTTTCCTCGGTGAGGATTTTTTCAATTGGTTGGTCCAGTTTAAGCTCCTTTTCTTCCACCAAACGGAGGATGGCCGCAGCTACGTACGGTTTGGTATTACTCGCCAGCAGCACGGGTTGCTCCGGTTTAAGGGGGACCCGCGGCGCAATGCTCGCCAGGCCAGCGGCGGCGGACCAGGAAAGATTGGTATCCGGCGCTTCTACGTGGACGCTGATGCCGACCGCTGATTTGTTGGCCGCGTAAATTTTATCCAGCTCGGCTTGTAATCGGCTTTCAACGGATTGGCCGGTGGCGAAAGCCGATACAACAAGGATAAATGTCAGGGAAAGAAGATGACGCAGCATGAGACGGATTGAATGGGGGCTAAAGATAGCAACGGCTGCGGCTGCCTCCTGATTAACCCTGCGTTCACACACGCTAACATTCATTCACGAAATGTCACGTAAGTGTCAGCTAGCTTTGGTCCATCATCAACAAAGACCCTATTATGAAGACCTTCTTGTACACCTTGCTACCCCTGTTTTTATTCATTTTGCCCCTCGCTGCGCAGGAGGAGGCTCCCGCCAAACCGGATCCAGTTTTAGGCACCTATAGCTACGAAAACCTATTGACGAGCCCCGATGCTGCTTGGATCAGCACCGGGGTCGAGAGCTACTCGCCGCGCCCCGCCCTGCTTGCCGAGATCACGCCGGCACTGGCTGAGGTGGACGAAGTAATCATCTACTACGGCAGTTGGTGTGGAGACTCTAAACGAGAAGTGCCGCGCCTGATCAAAACGCTGACTGCTGCCGGGTATGACGTGAATAAGTTGCGTTTCGTCGGCGTTACTAAGGCGCCCGATAACTACAAAAAGAGCCCCGATGGGGCGGCCGACGGGAAGTACATCTACCGGGTACCCACCTTCACCTTCCACCGTAATGGGCGAGAAGTCGGCAGGATCGTTGAGCAACCTAAAGTGAGCTTGGAGTATGATCTTCACCAACTGCTTACGACGGACAATTACGAACCCGCCTACCCGGTCTTCACCAAACTCATCGAATTGGAAGAAGCAGGCTTACTCAGCGACCCCAATGTCTCGGGTAACAACTTACGGATGCTATTTGGCCCTTACGTATACGGGCCCGGTACGCTCAACGGAGCCGGGTACGTCCTAATGGGGGAAGGCCGCTACGATGAGGCCCTGAAAGTGATGTTTGCTAACATTCGCTTATTTCCGGATTACGCAAATGGATACGACAGCATCGCCGAAGTGCTGGCCAAGCAGGAACGGTATAAGGATGCCGCCGCCTATCAGAAAAGAGCCCTGAGGATTCAGCCGGAGGATGAGGGGTATCAGAAAAGGTACTACGACTACCTGGCCGCTGCGGATCAATAGGCCTCATTAAGGTCAGTTCCCCGGTGTTACCGGGCGGTGGCTTTTCGGCGGATACCACACCCGTTCACTGCCTCCCCATCTTTCACGGCATCTACGGCAGCGCCCGCAAATTCTTACCTTCGTAGTACCCCTCAACCGGTATTCATGGTCAGGACCAAGCTATGCCTAACAATCCTCTTGCTGCTGACCGCTTGGTCGGTGCACGGCCAATCCACCATCTCCGGATCCGTAGTCGACGCCAGCGACGCCACCCCCCTTATCGGCGTCACCGTACGGCAGGTGGGTAGTCCGGGAGGAACGCTGACGGACCTCAACGGCAACTTCACCCTAAGCTTGGATACCCTCACCGGCCAACTCTCCTTTAGCTACGTGGGGATGATCACCCAGGCCGTGGACATCAACGGGCGCAACCGTATCGACGTGCGAATGCGGGCGGCCAGCACGGAACTGGACGGCGTCGTCGTCACCGGCTACCGCGGCGCGCTGGCAACCCGGGACCTCGTCGGCAGCTACGTCGAGGTGGGGACCGAAGAATTGGCGGCCGACCGACCCATCGAAAGCATCGACCAACTGCTCGAAGGCCGCGTCGCCGGCGTGCGGGTACAAACCGTTACGGGAGAGCCGGGCCTGCCCATCAAGGTCGAGATCCGGGGGCAGAGCTCCCTGGCCGCCGCCGGCAACGGAATCAGCGCTTCCACCCAACCACTTTACGTGCTGGACGGCGTCCCCCTTTACGACGTGCTGGAAACCAATGACGGGAGTTTCTTCTCCGCTCTGAACAGTGAACTCCTCAACCCGCTGTCCTTCATTAACCCGGACGACGTGGCGTCCATCACCGTACTCAAAGATGCTTCAGCGACGGCGCTCTACGGGGCGGATGCTTCCAACGGAGTGATTCTCATCACCACCAAAAGTGGGCAAACCGGTCAGTCCAGTATCAACTTTTCGGTAAACTACGGGACGGGCCGCTCCATCAACGAAATCCAGTACCTCAACACCGAACAGTACCTCGAACTGGCTCGAGAAACCTTGCTCAACGATGGGGACAACCCCGCGGACGCCGGCCGCTCCGACGTCGATACCGACTGGCGCCGAATCGTCCAGCAAAACCCCACGAATACGGACGTCGACCTCTCCCTCGCCGGCGGAAAGGGCGGCGTGAACTACCGTCTCTCGGCCGGGTACAGCAAGATTGAATCCGTCCACAAACGCAACGGGCTGGAGCAGGGGAACCTTAACCTCAACCTCCAGTTCCCCATCAGCGCCAAAGTGGATTTGCGGACCCGCATTAGTGGTGCCTACCAGCGTAAGGAAAGCCTCAGGAGTTTTAATGCGGCTACCTTCCGGCCGAACCTGCCGGTGTTCAACGCTGACGGGTCCTTCAATAATGGCGCTGATGGATTTTTGAACCAACGGCCCAACCCCGCCGCCCTGCTCGAGCAAAACGAAAATTACCAGGACGGTATCAACCTCAACACCAGCCTGACGCTGAATTACCAGGCCCTGCCCAGTCTTCGTTTCCGGGTACTCGGTGGGCTGGACCAACAGAGCCGGGACCAGTTTCAGTACCGCTCAGCCCTCAATGGGTCCGGGGCCAACGTAGGGGGGAGGTTGATCCTTTCCGGCAACAACAATTTGCAGTGGGTGACCAACGCTCAGAGCGCCTGGAGCCCCACGCTGGCGGGTGGCCACCACTTATCGGCCCTACTGGGTGGGGAGGCACAGAGCCAGAATCAGTTTCGGACCGTCATCACCGGTTCCGATTTTCCTTTCGACGATATCCGCCGCATCGATGCACTTCCGAAGGAGGACGTGGACGCCGGGGAAAGCCGCTTCCTCCGCAATAAGCTCTCCGCCTACGGGGAACTGGCCTACGATTACAATTACCGGTACTACCTCAAACTGAATGCCCGGCGGGACGCCAGTTCCATCTTCGGCGGCGACCAGCAGGCGGAGATCTTCTGGTCCGCCGGTTTCTCCTGGAACATCAGCGAGGAGAAGTTCCTCACCGGCCGCTTGCCCTTCGGCATCGAAACGGCGAAACTGAACCTGACGATGGGGCTGACGGGCAACAGCCGGCTCGGGGTTTACACCACCAACGGCGTCTATGCTCTCCAGTTTGGCGACGATGACTACGGTGGGGTAATCCCCGCCACCGTATCTGAACCCGTCAATGACCGCCTCGGCTGGGAGCGGAAGCGGCAGCGAAACGCCGGCCTCAACCTGGCCTGGTTCAACAATCAACTCAAACTGGTGACGGAGTACTACACTAACCTCACAATTGACGGTCTGTACGCCTTCGAGACGCCACGGGAATCCGGCTTCACGTCCATCCTGGGTAACGACGCGCGGATTCGCAACCGGGGTATGGAATTATCCGTCAGCTACGATCCGATCACCCGGGGTAAGTTTCAGTATTCCACCAGCTTCAATGGCGCCCGTAACTGGAACCGGCTGGAGGACATCAACCTGGAGCAGATACCCGATGGGGTAGGGTCCGCCGCCGTCTTCGTCATTGGTCGCGACCTGAACCTGATTTACGGGATTCCCTTCGCCGGCGTGAACCCCGAAACCGGCGTGGCGGAATACCGCCTGCCGGACGGGACCATCACTTCGGAGCGGGAAGCCATCATCGACGACCGGAACGAAGTGCCGATTGGGCGTTCCGCCCCCAAACTGTTTGGTGGCTGGCACAACCACTTTTCCTACGGGGCCGTCAACCTCACCCTGCAGCTGAATTACAGCTACGGCGGGGATGAACTGATTGACCGGCTGACGATCACGGACGGGCAGCAGATCAACTTCAACAACCAGTCCGTCAACCAACTCGACCGCTGGCAGCAGCCGGGTGACGTGACGGACGTCCCCCGCCTCAGTATCGACAACGCGCCGGTCTCCCGTTCCAGTCGACTGGTATTCCGGTCCAATTACCTGCAGTTCAGTACGCTCAGTTTGGGGGTGGACCTCAAGCGCGCGGGCTGGCTGCCCAAGGGTTTTGCCAGTGGCCGGGTCTTTGCCCTCGTCAACAATCTCGGCTACCTCTACGACGAGGAGCGCCGGGAAGGGCGCAATGGGATCCGCGAATACCGTTTCACCTTTCCCCAGCAACGGTCGCTGACCGTGGGGCTAAAACTGGGCTTATGAGTTGGCCACGGCGTTTATGGATCGGGACAACGGAAAGCCATTCTTTCCGAACGCCATTCAGGCTCCTCGGTATGCTGGCCCTCCTACTGTGCCTGGCTGCTTGCGACGATTTCCTGGACGTGGATAGCCCCAACGATATCTCCCGGGCCGAGCTTTTTGAAACGGTTCGCGGCGCCAACGCGGCCGTGGCCGGACTCTACCTGGGTTTGGGGGACGGCGCTTACTATCAGTTTCGCTTTCCTATCTACGCAGATCTGCCGGGTAACCTCAAACTACCCAGCCAGAGTGGGGGTAGCCTCGGCTCCTCCACCGGCACCCAGCGGGGATTGCAAGCCCTACGGATGCGCACCATCACGCCGGCGTTGGACCAGACTAATCTGAGTGGCTTTTACCAGAACGCTTACGAAGTCATCTTTCAGGCCAGCGACATTCTGGACGGCCTAGCCAACGTAACGGACGGCGCCCCCGGTGAGGTAGCCAGTCTGGCGGCCGAGGCACGGGCTATCCGGGCGCTGGTCCATTTTGATCTGGTGCGTCTCTTCGCTCAAGCGCCCGGTTTTACGGAAAACGCGAGCCACGAGGGCATTGTCATTATTGATGACCTACCCGGTATTTTCGATCTGCCGGCCCGCCGTTCCGTTGCCGAGTCCTACGCCGCCATCCTGGCTGATCTCGATATTGCGCGGGCGGATCTTGACGCCACCTTCAGCCGCCGTTCCAACGAGCCCATTTGGTTGACGCCGGCCGTGGTCGATGGGCTCATCGCCAGAGTCAGCGCTTACGTGGGTGATTGGGAAACGGTAGCGGCTGCCGCCGGCCGGGCGATCACCGCTTCCGGGCTTGCGCTCACGCCCGCCGAGCAGTACGTGGACGGTTGGGCGGAGGGAGGCCTTTCGGAGATCCTGTGGGAATTAGATCTGCAGCGACTGGTGGAGGATGGGGAGGACGTCAATTTCCAGAGCCCGGCTTTAATCGTTGGTGCGGGTAACCCACTGCCTTTAATGGAGATCAGTGAGGATCTCCTCAACGAATTTGCGCCGGAGGATTTGCGCCGGGAGCTGTTCATCCCTAACGAAGACGGGGTGATGCTATCCGGTAAGTGGCCCTTCGCGGTCAATGAGATCCGGAACCCACCACTGCTCAGGTTGAGTGAGTTGTACCTACTTCGGGCCGAGGCCAACGTGGAGTTGAGTAACCTGGCGGCGGCTACGGAGGATTATCTCGCGGTGCACGGCCGGTCCGTCGCTAATCCCACCGTCCCGACCGATCTCGCTGCACTGCGCTTGGCCATTCGGCAGGAGCGGCGGCGGGAGTTGGCGCTGGAAGGCCACCACTTTTTTGATCTTGGGCGCTGGGGCGAGTCACTCGTGCGGGAAGACTGCCTTCCAGAAATAGAGGGCGACTGTATCCTTAGCTATCCGGATTTCCGTTTCGTGCTGCCCCTTCCCTTCGATGCTACCCGGCGTAATCCTAATCTGAGCCAGAACCCGGGGTACTAAAAGGGCTGCGCGCGTATCGGGAACCGTTAAAGCTAGAATTATTCTAAGTAAGCATCGCACAACACCGCATTTACGTGGTTATCTTTGGTGACCCACCCGATCCCAATCGCTAGCCAATTACTCAGCACCCGCGGCAGCGACACATTATTAGTCCCGCACTCAATCGGGGCGCCCACTTGAACTTGAAACCCGCCGGATGAAATTCCGATTCCTCACCTTATTTACGTCCCTACTACTGATCGCCGCGTGCTCGCCGGAGGAGGTAGACGTCAATCCCGCGCCCAGCTTGCTCGGTTTTGGCGACCAGGCGGGGACGGTGGCGGTGACCGGCGACACGGCCCGGGCCAAGATTTTGTGGACGCGCGCTACGGACCGGGAAGTGGAACTGGCCTTTGAATTGCGGGGTGATGGGGTTTCCGGAAACGACCTGGAGGTACTCACACCCAGCCCGCTACGCATCCCCGCTGGGGCGACCGAAGCCGATATTGAGCTTCGCGTAGCGCCGGGCAGCGATCCGGAGAGGCTGGAGCGATCCGGCGTGATCCAGTTACTGGAAGGCAACTGGTACCGCCTGAGTGAGCGCGATACGTTTACCTTCAACTACTCCGTTCCGCACACCGCCGAACTGAGTTTGTGGGCCCCCGAAATTCCGTTCCCAAAACTCTGGGGCTACACCAGTTTTGGTCCGGACCCGGTGCCGGATGGCTCCTCGCTGAGTGCCGGCCGCCACTTCGCTTTTGGCCACGCGAGCACTACCCAGGCCAACGTCCTCGGCATGTTCAACACCCAGGTCGGCAAGAGCACCAACGCTCTCAACCTCCACCGCATTTATGCGGATTATGATGTTTCTTCGGCTTCCGCCAATATCCGGATTCCCAATCTATTCCGCCTGGTTCCCACATTTTTGGGCGCTGACGCAGGTGCCGTGGAGGTGATCGAACAACGGGTTACCGTGGTGCGTAAAGCCAGCTCCGGACTCCCCCCGTTCACGATTGGCATCTCCGGTGAAGGAACGTATGACGAGACTACCGGAGCCATCTCCGTAGCCATTTTGTTCGACGAATCCGAACTGGGCGTTACCGAACCAGTCTTGCGCCGGTACGTCTACGAATCCCAGGAACGCTAACTATTAACCTTTTTATCCTCAACCTAAATACATTCCTTATATGCGCCTATTTACCTTTTTAACCCTGTTGTTCTGTGCGGCCACCGGCTTGCAAGCGCAGGAAGTCACCCTGCTCCAGGACATCTTCCCGGGCGGGACGAACAGCTCCCCCAACAACTTCTTCCAGTACGGAGATAAGACCCTTTTCCGCGCCGGTACCGAAAACGAGGGCACCGAGCTATGGATCACCGACGGTACCGCTGCGGGTACGATGCTGGTGAAAGATATCAATGACGACCCAAGCTTCCGCCGGGGAAATTCCAACCCGAATAACTTTACGGAGTACCAGGGTAAAGTGTACTTCACCGCCGGTGCCCCGGGTACGGGCAGCGAACTGTGGGTTACCGACGGCACGTCCGATGGAACCCAATTGGTCAAAGACATCCAGCCCGATGAAGGCAGTGGTAACCCCTTCGATTTTATCGTCTTTAATGACCTGATCTACTTCACGGCCAACAACGGAAACGACGCCAATAGCTCCGAGCTGTGGGTCTCCGACGGCACCGAAGCGGGCACCAATTTGGTGGTGGACATCAACCCCGGTGGCCCGGGCAACCCCATCAATAAATTTGAATACCTGGGCTTCATCTTCTTCGCCGGTAACGACGGGGTGAACGGTCGGGAACTCTGGTTCACCGACGGCACCGCCGAGGGAACGGAGATCTTCTTCGACATCAATCCTGGCCCGGGCAATTCAAACCCTTCCGACTTCCTGGACTTCGGAGGCCGCCTGATGTTTGCCGCCGATAATGGAACGATCGGACGGGAGTTGTACAACTTCAACGCCGTAGCCAATACCATCGGCCCCATCTTCGATCTACTGGAAGGGGAGGACAGCTCCCGGCCCGATAATCTGTTTGCCGTGGGCAACCGGGTCTTCTATACCGGGCAACGTGCTGCCGGTGTCGATGGGCTTCACTTCGTGGATTTCACGGCGGGTTCCATCTTCTTTAACGTTGCCAACCAGAACGGACCTTCCAACGTGGACCAGGTAACGGAAATCGTACCCGGCCGCGCCTACGTTATGGTCGCCGATACGGGTGCCGTAGAGGACCAGTCTTCCTTCCTTTTAGTAGACAACCTGACGGGTGGCCTACAAATTGAGGCAGATGAAGATCTCTTTGGAGACCTCGGTGGATTAGATCCACAAGACCTGGTCTTCACTGGTTCCTCACTTTACTTCAGCTACGAATCAGATGCTACCGGCCGTGAATTGGCCGGCGTGGACCTATTTGCGGAAGGAGCTACCCCAGTTCGCTTCAATGAAGTGGCCGCCGGCGCTTCCAGTGGTGAGATCGATGATATTCACCTTTTGGGCACGCAACTGATTTTTGAGGCCAACGACCAAAGCACCGGCCGCGAACTTTACACGGCGGATATCAACGCCGCTTACGTCAATCTGGAAACGGAAGGCGGTGAAACCATTGCGAACGGTGATACGCTGGACTTCGGCGACATCAACTTCGGGGAGATTGATAGCCTCTTAGCCATCCTGAACAACACGGGTAATGCGGACGCATTGTTCCTCAACTTTACCGGGCTATTCGATACGGAGATCATCCTCCCCCAACTCGTCAATGCGGACCGGGGGGAAGCCACCTTTTTACCGCCCGCTCCTGACAATGCTTACCTCCGCTTTTTGGTGTTACCGCAGCAGGAGGGAGCCTTCGTCGATACGGCGCTGGTGAGTTTCGTTACGGCATCGGGCCCGAACTCCATTCAGTTTTTCGTGACGGGTAACGTCATTGCCCCCAGCGTTGAGGCTTTTGCGGACGACGTGCGCATTCTGCGGGGGGATACCATGTCCTTCGCGGATACGCCAGTGGGGCAGGGTTCCGTCCGGGCACTTACTTTCAACAACTCCGGTGCGGGTGACTTCGTCATCTTTGAAGCGGAGCTGACGGAAGGTGATTTCTTCTCCATCCCGACGGACGTTACTGCCCGCGTGGCTACCGATGATTCGTTTACCCTGCCGATTACCTTCTCCGCCACTACGGACGTTGAGGTGCGGGATAGTCTGCTCGTATCGACTAATATCGGCCAGTTTGCGGTTGTGCTTACGGGTAGCTCCAATGCAGCTCCCGACATTACCGTGGTGGCACTGGATCGTAATCTGGCGACCGGCGATGGCCTGGAATTCCTGGACGTACCGGCCCGTACGGACTCTACCGTTATCGTTACGGTATCCAACCCGGGTACGGCGACGCTGGTGATTGATTCAATCCGTTTTGCTGACGGACAGTTCTTCAGCACTACGGCGGATATGCTGACCCTGGCGGTAAATGAGGTGGCCTCCTTCCCCCTGACGTTCAGCCCAACTGAGGTGGCTACGGTGACCGACTTGATGACCTTGTACTCGAATGCGGGTGACTTTGAGATCAATCTCTCGGGCATGAGCATCGTCAACTCAGTCGTGGACCGGGGCTTACCGGTGAAGCGCGTCTTCCCTAACCCGACTACCGGCGTGATCCGGGTGGAACTGGAGTCACCAGTTCTGACCGGTCAGTTCCGGGTGACGAATGCCGTGGGGCAGGTCCTGCAACAGGGCAACTGGCCAGAGGGACAGCTTTTCCACGATTTGGACCTTTCCAATCTGTCCGCTGGTCCTTACCAGGTGGAAGTCATTTCCGGAGCCGCCAAGATGACGGCGCGGGTGATGAAACGGTAGGCTATTGCTTTATTCAGCCATCGCTGAATAGGGCGCACCAATTGTTTAAGGGTGGAGGTTCTTGTCTCCCATCTTTACACACCAATCCTCACGGGCGGGGCGGTCGGGCAATAGTGCCGGGCCGCCCCGCCTTTTTTATCTTTACTGAACCCTATTCGTAATAAAACGCCATGAAAACCTCCTATTTAGCCATCCTGGTTGGTGCACTCCTCGCGTCCTTACTCTGCACCTGCGGCAGCGCCACGGTGAGGAACGACGTGGAGGTGAGCGATTTGCGCGCGGCCTACGAAAAACCACCGGCGCAGTGGCCCGCACCGACGTTGGACCAGGGGGTAGAACACCGAGAATTAGGCATCCTGAAGCGGGACCAACTCGTGCCGGTGCCGGCGAGTACCCAGGAGTTGATCGCCGACCAGAAGGCGCTCGTCAAACTCGGGAAACGGTTGTTCTTCGATCCCGTGCTGTCCGAAAGTAACCAGGTAAGTTGCGGCTCCTGCCACGACCCGGATCTGGGGTGGGGGGATGGCCGTCGTCGGAGTTTTGGCCACGACCGCTCGCGTGGCTTACGCAATGCCCCAAGCCTGCTCAACGCTGGCCACTGGACGAGCCTGTTCTGGGACGGCCGCTCACCCTCCCTGGAGGAACAAGTACTCGGGCCGTTGCAGGACTCGAAAGAAATGATGTCCAACCTTGATGACTTAGGACCGGAATTAACGGCGATCCCGAGTTACGTACGAGAATTCAAAGACGCCTTTGGCGTGGCTACCATCGATGCTAAACGCGTCGCCATCGCTCTCTCCGCCTTTGAACGCACCCTGCGCAGCCGGACGAGCCGTTTCGACCACTTCGTGAATGGCCGCTACGAAGCACTGACGAACCAGGAAATTCGGGGCTTGGACCTGTTTCGGAAGAAAGCCCGCTGCCTGAATTGTCACAACGGCCCGCTGCTTTCGGACCAGCAATTTCACAATCAGGGTACCCACCTGCTGGGCCGCCCGGAAGAGGACCTGGGGCGCTTCGGGGTGACGGGCGAATGGGGAGACGCCGGGAAATTTCGGACGCCCATGCTGCGGGATATTGTGTTTACGGGGCCTTACTTCCACCACGGGAACGTCGTAGAACTGCGGGAAGTCATCCAGCTCTATAATTCAGGGATGCCGCAGGTGATCCCCCGTGGGATCCGGGAAGATGCGGAGCGCCTGCCGATTCACGACCCCTTATTGCAGCCGTTGAACCTGACAGAAGAAGAGATTGATGACCTCGTCGCCTTCATGGGCGCGATCAGTACCCGCCCAAGAGCGATGAAGATCCCCGAAGTGAAAAGATAGCCGCTGCGTCTAAAAGCGGAGGGCGGCGACTGGATCTACGGGTTCGCCCCGGTGCCAGATCTCGAAATGAAGATGAGGGCCGGAGGTGAGTTCTCCCGTGTTACCGATGATGGCTACCGCCTCCCCGACCTTGACGCGCTCGCCCACTTTCTTAAGGAGTTGAGAATTATGCTTGTAAAAGGAGATCAGATTGTTATCGTGCTGAATACCGATGACGTTTCCGTTAGCGCTGGTGAACTCTGAAATGAAGACTACGCCGTCGCGGCAGGCCTTGATGGGTGTATTCTTCGGCGCGAGGATGTCGACCCCCAAGTGATCCGTGGCACGGTCGAAGGCGGCACTGATCTCGCCGTTGACCGGTGCGGCAAGGTAGATTTGAGATAAGGGGACATTGCCGGTGCCAGCAATCACGTTGGCACCGGGTTGGCGGGCAGCTGCGCCCAGACGCTCCAGGTCCATCTCACGGCGGAGGCGGACTTCGTCTTCGCTGGCCCCGAGAATTTCGGCGTTGGAGGTGTCCGCCAGGGTTTGGATATCCGGGATGTCCTCCCCAGTCGTGGCTTCTCCACGGAGGGTTTTGATCAGAGTAGAAATGTACAGATCCTGCGCCTCAACGTGTTCGCTCATTTCCTTCATCAACCCTTCCATTTCGACCATCTCCTGGCGGTGAACGCGGTTGCCGTAGCCGGGAATGTAGCTTCGCAGTGGCGTGAAGGCGATTAGTAGAAATAGCAGGAAGGCGAATACGCCTAATGCAAGCATAGCGTAGATCAGGAGGCTAAGCGGCGTAAGGTTATACTGGCCAATCTCCCGGTAACTCTTGATGTCACGCAGCACGACCTGATACTCATCATTGCGCTTGTTGATGAGCCTGCGCCACCAGGAATCTGCTTGGGGTGTATCCATGGTGCGAAGTTAGGTAACGTGCGATACTCTAATGGGCTGCAGAGAAAAGCTGCACTAAGCAAGCCATACGAACCCAGGGAGGTAGCCTCCGGTTAGCACTAGCGACGGGTATCCGTCCCCCAACACCATCTAAATACCATCCCCATGTACAACCCTACCGATCCCGCCCAGGACGCTGCCGCCACCAATCCTGAATCCAAGGACACGTCCGCGCTGACCACCCTCTACAACTGGCCCGAGCAGGGTAAAGGGAAATGGCGGATTCAGGACGATGTCGTCATGGGCGGCCGCTCCGACAGCCACTTCGAGATGACGGACGATGGCCACGGCCGGTTCTACGGTAAGGTTTCTCTCGAGAACAATGGTGGTTTCTGTTCCGTCCAGCGCACAAATGAGGATGATCCGTTCGTCGTGAAGGGCAAGTCTGTTTTCTCCGTCCAGGTCAAAGGAGATGGGAAGAACTACAACTTCCGCGTCCGGACGCCCAATGGTCGCCACGCTTATGCCTTTACCTTTTTTGCGAAGCCGGGGCAGTGGGAGACCGTCATGATCCCCTTCGCCGCGATGGAGGGTACCTACCGGGGCCGGGATGTGGACGTGCCGAATTACGCGGGGGAGGACATCACGGAGATTCAAATCTTGATCGGTAACGGAAGAGCCGAGTCTTTTGAGCTGTTGCTGAAGGATATTTCGGTGATGTAGTGACTATTTCTAGCCGGCCGGACTTTTTTCCGAGAGAGGCTGAAGATGAAAAAGGGGAATAAGAAGTAGGATGCTGGCGCACCTCTACTACTTATTCCCCTTTCTTAGGTTTCCACTAAAACTTGAAAGGGGAGGACAAATGAGCAGCGTGGCGTAAAAACCGTACTTCTCATTCGTCTTCCCCTTCTGAGTCTTCTCAGCGGAATACTACATTAAGCCAGGTCAAAACGATCACCCATCATCACCTTATTCCAGGCAGTGACGAAGTCGTTTGCGAAACGGGCCTTGCCATCGCTGGCGGCGTAAACTTCGGCAAGGGCGCGGAGTTCGGTATTGGAGCCGAAAATGAGATCGGCGCGGGTGCCCGTCCACAGAACATCACCGGATTTACGGTCGCGGCCTTCGAAGACCTTTTCATCGGCGCTCGTGGCGGACCAGCGGGTGCCAAGGTCGAGGACGTTGACGAAGAAGTCAGTGCTCAGTACGCCGGGCTTCTCGGTAAAGACGCCGTGGCTCGAGCCGTCCCAGTTGGTGTTCAACACGCGGAGGCCACCGAGGAGGGCGGTCATTTGCGGAGCGGTCAACTGAAGAAGGTTGGCCTTGTCGATGAGCATCTGCTCGTCCTTAGCGCGGGTATTCTTTGCGCCGAAGTAGTTGCGGAAACCGTCGGCCATTGGCTCGAGGGCGTTGAAGCTTTCCACGTCGGTCATCTCCTGGGTAGCGTCGGTACGGCCGGGGGTGAAGGGTACTTCGATGTCGAATCCACCCTCCTTAGCGGCAGCTTCGAGGCCGGCGGCGCCCGCGAGTACGATCGTATCCGCCAGGCTGATCTGCTTACCGCCGGACTGGGCGCCGTTGAACTCCTTACGTACGCCCTCCAGCGTATCGAGTACGGTAGCCAATTGGCTGGGATTGTTGACTTCCCAGTTCTTTTGGGGCAACAGCGCAACGCGAGCGCCATTGGCACCACCACGCTTGTCCGAACCGCGGAAGGTCGAGGCAGAAGCCCAGGCCGTGGAAATCAACTGGCTGTTGGTCAGACCCGCAGCGAGGATGCGGCGCTTCAGTTCGGTAGCATCCGCATCGTTAATGAGTTCGTGGTCGACGGCAGGGACGGGGTCCTGCCAGAGTAGTGTCTCTTCCGGTACTTCGGGGCCGAGGTAACGATCCTTGGGGCCCATGTCGCGGTGCATCAGTTTGAACCAGGCGCGGGCGAAGGCATCGGCGAATTCCTCGGGGTTCTCCAGGAAGTGGCGGGAGATCTTGTTGTATTCCGGGTCCACGCGCAGGGCGAGGTCGGTAGTAAGCATGAAGGGCTGGTGGGTCTTTCCTTCGATGTGGGCGTCGGGCACGGTTCCGGCACCGCCACCGTCGACGGGCCTCCACTGCCAGGCACCGGCGGGGGATTTGTACTTCTCCCATTCGTACTTGAAGAGGTGGGTGAAGTAGTCGTGCGTCCATTCGGCGGGCTTGGTCGTCCAGGCACCTTCCAGGCCGGAGGTAATGGTGTGCTCACCGGCGCCGGATTCAAAGTTGTTTTTCCAACCGGTGCTCATTTCCGCCATGGGTGCGCCGGCGGGTTCCTTACCGACGTACTTTTCGGGGTCGGCAGCACCGTGGGTTTTCCCGAAGGTGTGGCCACCGGCGATGAGGGCGACGGTTTCGTAGTCGTTCATGGCCATGCGGCCAAAGGTTTCGCGAATGTCCTTGGCGGAGGCTTCCGGGTCAGGGTTACCGTTGGGGCCTTCGGGGTTGACGTAGATGAGGCCCATGTGCGCGGCGGCGAGGGGTTGCTCGAGGGTGCCGTTGGCGTATCGCTCGTCGTTGCCCAACCATTCGGTTTCGCTACCCCAGTAGACGTCCTGGGCGGGTTCCCAAATATCTTCGCGGCCACCACCGAAGCCAAAGGGCTTGAAGTTCATGGTTTCCAGCGCGACGTTACCGGTGAGGACGAGAAGGTCGGCCCAGCTCAGTTTTTGGCCGTACTTCTGTTTGATGGGCCAGAGGAGGAGGCGGGCCTTGTCCAAGTTCGCGTTATCGGGCCAGCTGTTGAGGGGGGCAAAGCGTTGGTCACCGGAGCCAGCGCCACCGCGTCCGTCCGCAATGCGGTAAGTACCGGCCGCGTGCCAGGCCATCCGGATAAAGAAGGGGCCGTAGTGGCCGTAGTCGGCGGGCCACCAGTCCTGGCTGTCCGTCATCAGATCCGCGAGGTCTTTCTTGACGGCGGCGAGGTCCAGGGTTTTAAATTCTTCAGCGTAGTTGAAATCGGGGCCTACGGGGTTAGATTCCACGGCGTGCTGGCGCAAGACGCCAACTTTGAGGGCATTGGGCCACCACTGGGTATTGGTGGTGCCGCCGCCGGCCGCCTGATTGTGTTGGCCGCCGAGGAAGGGGCAGCGGCTGGAATCATTCATGTTCCAGACATTGGTGTTTTGGGCGCCTTTATCGCCGTGGGGACTTTCCATAGTGCTATAATTTTAATTGTAGTCCGCGAAAATAACAATCTCGCAGCGGGTGTGCTAACAAGGGGGAGCCAGATTGGGTTGGCCCCTAAAGGCAGTTTGTTGGGGAATTTTGGTGGGATGACGCTCACCGTCACAATCGCCAATTCCAAGCATTAAGTGGCTGAAAATTCCACAGCATTCTCCGTGGTTACCTAACGGCTTAGCGCTATTCATATCGACTCCGGAATGCTCACCCCCGCCGAATCCGGTAGCCATTGAAGTTAGCCGCTGATTTCTGTTGCGCCGCCCAGACGGCAAAGGGGGCGCCGATCAGGATGGCGGAGATCAGGATCCAGCCCATGTAGAACAAGACTAGCATCAGGATAGCGACAATCACGCCAACGACTATTGGAATGACCTTATTCGGAGCCGCGGAAATATCATTCGGGTGGATCGTTTTCGACTCGTGGCAGTGGCTACAGGTAACGCGCAGTTCCGTGCCGTCCTCCCGCTCGAGTTCTACCCGGTCGGTGGCATAAGACTTGTAGCGGGTATCCTCGTGGCAGTTAGTACAAGTGAAGTAGGGGGCGTTCATGGTTGGTAGCGAGGTGAGTGGCTCAAGATAATGATCGGCACTTAGTGGGCAAAAAAGAGAGCCGGTGAAGAAAACCCCAATGGAGATTCTACCGGCTCTACCTACAAACCTACTTCGCAATAATTGTACCCCTGTATGCGGCGGCGGGGAGCTCCGTTACTGTGGGCAAAGAAAAAGTCGATGGGGGAGGTGGGAACTACCCATCCGGGTAGGTTATGAGCTGCGGTTAACATTCACCTTTACGGCTACCGATTAATAAGCGTCGCAGCCCCGGATAACGGGGCCGTTCGCAACACCTCCACCCGATTGTTACCAGTAACCATTTCTTTCTCCGGGGCTATTATCCGCGCCATCAATGCGTCGGAACACCTAAATGGCTTATATTCACCTGCATACATTATGGAGCGCACTGTCAAAAGCATTCTGATTGTAGAGGATGAGGCCATCATTGCCCTGGAGATTGAATTGGCTCTCCGCCAACTCGGATACCGAGTGGTGGGGAAGGCCGCCAACGGCGACAAAGCGCTGGATCTCCTGGCCAGCACCAACCCCGATCTCGTACTGCTGGACATCGACATTAAGGGCACCCTGAACGGCGTGGACCTGGCGCGCATCATCCGCAGCAACTACCATTTCCCCTTCGTGTTCCTGACGGCGCTCTCGGACCGGGCCACCCTGAATAGTCTACGGGATACGCTGCCCTACGGCTACATCGTCAAACCCTTCAACGAGAGTGATCTATACACGACGATCGAGATTGCACTGGATAAATTTAAGGCGGAACATCAGCCCAGTTTTCCGAGTAGGGAAGCGCTCAACAGTCAATTGCCCGAGCCCTTATCGGAGCGGGAATACGAGGTGCTGCGCCACATCGATGAGGGGTACGCCTACCGGGAAATCGCGGACCGGCTCTTCGTGAGCGTAAATACCATCAAGCACCACCAGAAGTCCCTTTTTGCTAAAATGCAACTTCATTCCCGCCACCAGGTGAGCCATTACCTGCGTAACCTCGATAGCTCAATTTGAACCTTCCGCTATGCGTAATCGACCCGTCCTTTCCTACAGCCTATTGTTGCTTGCTCTCTTCCTGGGCACCTGCGCCAGCGCCCAAACGGAGGATAAGCGAGCGGACCTGTCCCTCCTAGGTAAACGGCTAAGTAAGGAAGTGCCCGGATCCGACGCCGCCGCGGCCGTGCTCGATACCATCCGGCAAGTGAGTGAAGAACTGGGTACGGACTTCAGCAAGGCCTACTACCTCGAGCAGCGCGTGATCGCTAACCAGCACAAAATGGACACCGCAGAAATGCGGCAGATCCTGGAGGAAGCGCTTGCGCTCTACGAAAAGGATGCCGACGACTCCGGCCGTGCCCGTGTATATGGCCGCCTGGGTTACGTGGGGTTCCGCAGCCGCAACTACCTCATGGTGTACGAGATGGCCGCCGAACAACTCAAAGCCGCTAAACTGGCTAAGGACGATCAGCAGATCGGTACGGCCCTGGGAAATCTGGGGCTCTCCAGCAAATTGATCGGCAATAAACCGCAAGCCCGGCGCTACTACCTGGAAAGCATCGAACACGCCAAGCGTACCAGTGATACGATCTCTATGGTAAAAAGCTACCACAACCTTGGCAATCTGCACCCGGGGAAAGACCCGGCACAGATCGATAGCTCCTTAATGTACGGTAAACTGGCTACCGACCTGTTGCTGGTTTTCAACCCAAACGACCACGATATGCTCGCCCGCCGCTACGGGGCTGACGGAAGAGCATACATCAGACGTGGCGACCTCGTTCGGGGCCGCGAGATGATTGAGCGCTCACTTGAAATGTACCGAAAAGCGGGTGACCCGCTGTACGTTTTTGGCGAAACCCACTATCTCGGTCGGGTGAACCGTAAACTAGGCAATCTGAAGGAAGCCGGCCGCTTACTATTTGATGCGGCGGAGCAGTTAAAGAGCGTCCCACGAGCAGACCCGAGCTATTTGTACTCGGAACTCGGGCTATACTACCGAGAAATTGAGCAAGCTGATAGCACGGCAAAGTACATGGGGATGTACGCTGATGCCATCAGGGATCAGAGCAAGGACAAACAGGCTGCCAAAATCGCCTCCCTCGAGACCAAATTCCGCACCCAGGAGCAACGCGCCGAAATCGAACGCCTCGCCCTGGAGGATGAGCTGAACGAAGTGCGCATCACTCGCCAGCGCCAGTGGCTTGTACTCGCCGGCCTGGCCGTCATCCTCATCAGTCTGTTGGCCTACCGCCTCCTGCGGCAACGCAAGCGGATCGCGGCCCAGAACGACCAGATCTCCCTCGCCCTGGGGCAAAAGGAAATGCTCATCCGGGAGATCCATCACCGGGTGAAGAACAACCTCCAACTCGTTTCCAGCTTGCTCTCCCTGCAGAGCCGTTACCTGGAAGACGAAGGGGCCGTAGCTGCCCTTAAAATGGGTAACAGCCGGGTGCGAAGCATGGCGCTCATTCACCAGCGGCTGTATCTCGAAGATGAGGTGAACACCCGCGTCAACGCCAAGGATTACTTCGAAAAGCTGGCCGACGAACTGGTCGGCAACCTCTCCGGGCCGGGCCGGGACCTCTCCCTCTCCGTTCGCGTCGAGAACCTCGATCTCGACATCGACACCATCATCCCCCTTGGCCTCATCGCCAACGAGTTACTGACGAACGCGCTGAAGTACGCCTGGGCCGAAGGGCAACCGGGCCATTTGGTCCTGGCGCTGTCGCAGGTGCCGGGTGAGGACCAACTCCGCCTCATCGTTGAGGATGACGGCGTAGGGATTAAGGGTGACCCGGTAGAGAACCCGTCATCCTTCGGCTATTTATTGATCAGTAGCCTGGTGGGGCAACTGGAAGGAAAGATCGAGGTGAATAGTGAGGGTGGGGGGACGAGCGTAGTGGTGACGGCGCCGCGAGCGGTTTGATTTGCCAGCCATTTAGTGATGTACTTCGGGGGTGATCAGTAGGCTAGTGAGTAACGAATTGAAGACGGCCACCCAACGCGGGCGACGCTGAAAAGCTCGTGTGTGGAGTATTCTTTAAATAATTGTGATGATCGTGCCGTCGGGGGTTGGTGAAAATTGTGACCAAAATGGTTTAATATTCTTACGAGCCCCCGCAAGCGTGACGGAATTGGCTACATTGAGGGTTATGCTATGAATGATTAGCTGCGCAGTGCGTCGTCGCTGAACCATCGTATTTTTACCAATTCTTTAGGTCTAGACTTTCAGGCTACACGACTATATCATAATCGCATGAAACAGCTTAACCATTCACGGTTTGGGAATAGGATCATCTACAGTTTAGTGATTCTACTGGCGGCGGCGGGGCTCTTTGCCGGCGTTTTGGAGGAATCTGTTAAGGGTGGCGTCCTCGAGTTAGGGACCGAATTAAACGTGAGCGCTGAGCCGAGCTCAATGCAATCCTTAGCTACAGAGAGTGCCAGGTTGGGTGGGCCCAATTTGGCTACTCATGCTTTTGGCGAAGACGGCGAGAACGTAACCGTTGCCGAAGAAGCCATGTGCGTCCCCCTGATTGTACTGGCTCCTACGCTATTAGTGGATGGGATATGCGCCCTCAGCACCACCCCCCTCGAAGGCCTCGCCCTCAACGTTGAGGACACCATCACCGGGGGAACCTTCACCTTCACTACCCAAAGGATCGACGGTGCCACGATGATAGCCGACGCGCCGGTGATAAACGCCACCTCGATCGACGGCACCCAGTTTAACCAGGGAGATTCCGTGGTCGTCACCGTTGCCTACGACGGCACGAACGCGATGACCGCCGATGGAATGATGGCCTGTGATACTACAATCGAGTACCGCCTCATCGTCGATAACGCATTTTGTGGCTGTGACCTGGCGATTGCCGACGTGCAGAGCGTCTGTACTTTCTCTACCGCCGATCAGCGTTCCACCTACGAGCTTACCGTGGAAGTTACCGCTGATGCCATTCTGGAAGGGGAGACCGTCAACCTTATTGTCGACGACGTACTCGTCGCTTCCGCCTCACTGACTTCCGGTAGCCTCACCTTTACCGACGTGCCCATCGATAACTTGCCGGGACTGGACATTAACGTAAAAGTTGCCCTCGATGACAACCCCGCCTGTGAATTTGAGCGCTTCATCGACCTCGTCGGCTGCTCCGGCCTTTGCGCTAACGCAACGGGTAGCAACGTAGTCGGTGGCCAGGTCTTCATTGACGACGACCTGGACGGAGAGCTGGACGGTAATGAAACAGGGCCTGGTTTGATCCGCATCCGAATCTACGACTGCAATGATAACTTGGTCCTGACGGACTTTACCGACGGGCAGGGCAACTGGTTCGTAAACACCCTCGATGCGGGTGAACAGTACCGCGTCGAGTTCGATACCCCCAGAAACCCTGAATTGGAAAGCTCCCTGAGTGGCCCCGACAATGGTTCCGAAGTGCAATTCATCACCGTCCCTACGCCAGACGGCGACGGTAATATCCGGGAATGTGGCATCAACTACGGCCTGACCAATCCCGCCCTTTACTGTCAGGATAACCCCTTGCTGCTGACTCCCTGTTACTACGTGGGTAACCAGAACCGCAGCAGCCCCGCCCTGATCGGCGTCTACTACGATGAGCCCGGAGGCACCAACCCCGAAAAGTTTGGCCTGCTCGCCGCCGAAGAGATTGGTACTACCTGGGGCGTAGCCTACCAACGCGATGAACGCAAGATCTACCTCGCCAGCGTCGTGCGTAACTATATGGACTACGGCCCCTTCGGCTTCGAGGCCATCTACGTCAGCGACTTCACGGACCCCGCCGGGGATACGGGCGCCGACCCCACGGTCTCCGCTCCTGGACGCATTTTGCTAGAAACGGACCTGGGTATTGATCTGGGTACGGACCCCCGCTCGGTTGCCATCACTTCTGACGGCAGCAACCCCTTTTTCGACAATGCCTACCTCGGCGTAGGTAAGGCCGGTATTGGCGATATCGACATTTCCGACGATGGGAATACGCTGTATGTCACCAACCTGAACGAGGCGGCGCGTAGCCTGGTCCGCATCGATGTAAGTGATCCCGACAACCCCACGCTAATCGACGAGATCGCCATCCCCAACCCCGGTTGTTCGGGCACGAATGACTTTGCGCCCTGGGCGATTAAGTATTACCAGGGTGAGGTTTACGTCGGCGTTACGTGTACGGCGGAAGACACGGGGAACCCAGCGGATATGTCCGCCACCGTTTACCGTTTTGACGGCACCACTTTCACCAGCATTGCGTCCGCCCCGCTTGATTACCAGCGTGGAGCGGCGACTTACCGGAGCAACGGTACGTTTGCCTCCGCCAATTGGCAGCCCTGGTCCAACACCTGGGACCCGGAGCAGTTGCCGCTACCTAGTAATCCAAATAGCCGGCCACGTAGGGACTTGGTCAGCCAGCCGATGCCTATTCTTCAGGATATTGAGTTTGGTGATGATGGCTCTTTGTACTTCAGTATCGGCGACCGCTTCAGTTTTATGGCGGCTTTTCTTCAACGGGAGTGGGGCACCACGGGCGGCGAAGTCTACACACCGGTAGCCGCTGGAGATCTCCTCCGATTCTGCGATGAAGGGGGGACTTACGTTGTGGAAGGCTCCGGCTCCTGCCCACAACCGGTTACGGATGCAGCCTCTCAGCAGATATCGGCCATTCCGGTGACTAACGAGTTTTTCGACGATAACTACATCAACCAATTCAACCCCCGGGCCGGCCACTCCGAGGCCTTACTTGGAGGGGTCACCACCGTTCCTGGGCGTAGTCAATTGGTGACCATTGCCTTTGACCCCATCGCCAATCGGGGGCCAGTCAATACTAGCGGTATTCGCTTTTACAACAATGACGGAAGCGTCAGCAAAGGGCTCGTGATCGTGCCCAGCAACGCCATTTCCAACAACGCAAAGGGCGGTAGCCTGGGTGACCTGGAAGCACTCTGTGATCCGGGCCCCATCGAGTTAGGCAACTACGTTTGGTTTGATTTGGACGGCGACGGTGCCCAGGACCCCTGCGAGCCTCCGGTTGCCGGCGTAATGATGAAACTATTCCGCAAGGACGATGCCGGCGTTACCCAATTGGCCACCACCACCACGAATGCCCTCGGTAACTACTCTTTCGTCGGTGATGGCCAGGACAACGCGACTTGGTCGGGCGCTGGCGCGGGTGCCAGGGTAAGTAGTACGGAGCAGTATTTCATCGCCGCCTGTGGCGATAGCTTTACGCCAGGGGATTCCACCCTGGTCGTAGGAACGACCACCTACTGCCTTACGGTGCCCAATACCGGTGCCCGCAACGATGGTGACTTAAGTGACTCGGACTTCACCGTGATGGACGTAGGGCCAAACCAATTCCCCGCCTACTGTACCGTCGGGGACGACACCAGAGGAACGAATAACAGTTTCGACCTGGGGCTGAAGCCACCTCCCTGTGAGTTGGACTTCGAAAACCTGACCGTTAATTGTACCAACGACAGCGAGTTCACCGTCTCTTTCGACCTGGATTACGACTATGACAACGCTACGGCTGCCGGGGAGCAACTCTTCATCCAGGTAAACGGAGAAGAAGTAGGGGACAGCCCCTACACCCTGATCCAGACGGCCGGGACGATCTCCGGTCTATCCTATACCTCGACGACGCCTCAGCTTGGGGTGGACGTGCGCACCTTCTTTGCGATCAACCGCGACTGTGAAATCAGCCGGGTGATTGATCTGGTAGCCTGCACCGTCCCTTGTTCCGACCCCGCCGGTGCCGGCCAGGTTGGTGGTAACGTGTTCAACGATAATAACAATAACGGTACCCAGGACGCTACGGAGTTTGGCCAGGGCAACGTCACCGTCAAAGTCTATGACTGCGCCGACATGCTGGTGTGCGAGACCTTTTCTAACGGAGACGGTGCCTGGTCTTGCGACCTGAATCCGGGGGAAGAATACCGCGTAGAATACTCCACGCCACTGCTGCCTAACCTGGAGGAAAGTTTCGCCGGTCCGGACAACGGGACCAGCGTACAGTTCGTCACCGGCGGCACCTGTGGGGCGGATTACGGAGTGCTGGACCCGGGTGAGTTCTGCAACCAGCAGGAGTTGCTCCTGGCCGTAAGTTGTTACGAATCCGGTAGTTTGCAAGGGAGCAATTCTGGTAATGCAGCCTTCATCGCCTTTGGTGCGGATGCTTCCGGGACGTCTACGGCTCCCCGCCAGGATGCTGACCTGAGTGAGGTAGGCAGTACCTGGGGTGGGGCGCACATCCCCCAAACCAGCCGGGTTTTTCTCGGAACGGTCCTTAAGCGCCATTCCGGAATCGCCGATGGCCTCGGGTATCTGTACGAATTGGATTACACCGATGTTAACTCTCCCAGCCTGACTCAAAGCCTCAACTTGGAGGGCGTAGTTCCTCAAAATCGCCCCGGTCGTGCGCTGGACTTTGGCTTCGTCTGCCGGGGCCAGAACCGCTGTGATACCTTAGCCGGAAGAACGGGCATCTTCACCGATTACCGCCTTCCGGACGATCCGCTTGACCCCAGCGTGGACCTCGACGCCTTTGACAAAGTGGGTAAAGTTGGCTTCGGCGACGTCGATTACGATGCGGCCTCCGGCTTACTCTGGATGGTCAACCTCTTCGAGCGTACCCTGCTGAGTATGGACGTAAGCGCCGCTGACCCACTGGCGACGATCAATGCCTACGAGATCAACGATGCCTTTGGCATCCCCGCCTGCCCGGGTGGCGAGCCCCGGCCCTGGGGCCTGGAGTTTGATAATGGTCTAGGGTATTTGGGCTTGGTCTGCGACGCCGCCGGTAGTCAGGACATCAGCCAGTTGGAGACCTTCATCATGCAGTTCGATCCGGCTGACCCCGGCGCCGGGTACACCACGCTGGTCCGTATCCCGATCCAGGAGGAGAACCGGGGTAAGTTTGTCGACGAACTTTTCTACCAATCGGGAGACATGAACCCCTGGGTAAATACGCTTGACGACCTGCCCGTGGATTTGCAGGATTCCCTGGCAGCGCGGGACGGATTCAACGGTGCGCTTTCCTTCAAGTTCCCGCAACCAATCATTTCGGATATTGACTTTACCCCCGACGGTGCGTTGGTGGTAAGCGTACTTGACCGTAACGCTCTGCAATTTGGCTTTCTGCAATTGACGCCCGAGTCGGGAAGTACGAGCCTGGTGAATGCTATTTCCTACGGTGATCTGTTCTGGCTCTGCCCACGCGGAGACGGTGGCTACCGGAAGGAAGCTGATGGCGCCTGTAACCCCGGCCAACCCGACGTTACCAGTCCATTTTATCAGGGAGGAAACGATTACTTTGAATTGTTAGCGGGTGATGGTTCTCAGGATAATGCTTTGGGTAGCCACATCGTCCTGAATAATGATGGTCAGGTTGTGTACAGCGTTTTTGACCCCTACCCACCCGGAACGGACGTAAGTGGATTCACTTTCCAGAATAACCCCTACATCAATACCCAGGGCATTCACTATAACAATCTGGTCAGTGGTGCCCACGAGGATTGGTACCGGATCGTTGCTCGCAACGACGCGCGCGACGACTACGGCAAGGGCCTGGGTCTAGGAGACCTCGTCGCCCTTTGTGATGCGCCCGCCATCCAGTTGGGTAACTACGTCTGGCTCGACGAAGATGAGGATGGCATTCAGGATGCCTGCGAACCTCCCATCGAGGGTATGACCGTCAAGTTGTATGCCAAACCCACCTCCCCCGCACCCGCGGCAGCGCCCGTATTACTGGCTACGACGACCACGGACGCAAACGGCAACTACTACTTCGCCGGCCGCGACGACGATCAGGCCATTTGGGAAACCGGAGTGGAAGACACCATCATCGCCGGTAACCAGTACTTCATTGCCTTTTGCGGTGATGATGGCTATAACGATGAGTCCAATATTCTTTCCGTCATGGGCCAGCTCCTCTGCATTAGCCCGACCGACGTAGTGCTTGGCGGCGACGAAAATCCTGACCTGATTGATTCGGATATTACTGAGTTGATGGTTGGCAACTTCGGCGTTTTACCCGCCTACTGTACGGTAGCGGGAGAGGCTGACACGACTAATCATACTTTTGATGCTGGTTTCAAACCCGTATTTATTTATGACCTGGCCTTACGCAAAGAACTCTCTCCCGGCCAGGCACCTGGCTTCCGTGCTGGTGATGCGGTCAGCTTTGACGTGACCATTGTCAACCAGGGAGATACGACCGCATACGGTATTCTGGTTGGGGACAGTACGTCGATTGGGCTGACCTACACCGGTTTGAGTGCCATTACCCCCGCAGGAACCGGAACGATCATTTCCGCGCGTGGATCGGTAACGGACCTGGTGGAGGATGCCGCCGCCCAAACCTTTACCATTGATTCACTGCTGGCCAACGACAGCATTGTCGTAACGGTCACTACCCAAATTGACGCTGCTGCGATCGATGCGCCTGAAAGATCGTTCGTTAACCGAGCCGAAATCCAGGAATTCTTTGAGGATGACGCGCGCACGGAAATGGCGGTCGATGACGACTCCACTCCGGACAACATCTTCAGCAACGATGGGGGCGGGGAAGTCATGACCCCCTCCGACAATAGTACCGGCGGTGACGGCACCGGCGCGCCCGGCGACGAAGACGCTACGACCGACGAAGATGATGCCGACCCCGCATCCGTCCCCGTCTACGATCTGGCGTTGACGAAAGTGCTCGCGGATCCGAATATTGACCCCGCCATGATCACGGTCGGCCAGGCGATTCCCTTCCAGATCAATGTCTTCAACCAGGGAACGGATACGGTCTTCAACGTAGAAGTGACGGACTACATCCCCTGTGGTTACACTTTCGATATGGCGGATAACCCCACTTGGACGGGTGTCTTCCCAACCGTTACTACGACGCTTGCCGGCCCATTGGTGCCCGGTGGAGGGGAGCAAGTAACGATTGTCCTGCGCTTTGCGAGTGACAACTGCGCCGGCGCTAATTCGCTCGTGAACCGGGCGGAGATCAGCAGTTTTGAAGACGCGGATGGGAATAATCCGGTCGACTTCGACTCGACGCCCGACCAGGATCCAATTAACGACCCCGGTGGCATCGTGAATGACGTGACCGATGACATCGTAACCGGCAACGGTAACGCTTTACCTCCAAACAACGACCCGGCTACGGACGAGGACGACAGTGACCCGGCGGGCTTGAACGTGTTCGACCTGGCCATCTTCAAGGTCATCGATTCTACGGACGCTGACAATCTCGGTCCCTACTTGATCGGGGATGTCGTGAAGTATAACATCGGCGTTACGGAACAGGGCAACCTGCCGGCAACAAGCGTCACGATTACGGACCTGGTACCACCTGGCCTGAGTTTTGACCCCAGTTTCGGGATGAATGCCTCCACTCAGGGTGGCGGCACCTGGATGGCGGGCGGCGGCGATGAAGTAAGCCTGACGATAACGGACTTCTCCAGCCTTTCTACCGCCGGAACCCCTGCTTTGGAAGGTGGGGATACGGCAATCGTATCCATCTGGTTGCAAGTAGAAATCCCACCCAACGGGGACATTGAAACCAACTACACGAACTTCGCTAACATCGCGGAAGCGAGTTACGAAAGCCCACGAACCCCCGGGACTTTCATTACCGTCACCGGTGACGGTGATAGTCCCTACGGGCTCGACGCGGGCAACGACCCCAATGAGGAGGACAATGAGACGGAAGGAAATACGCCGACCGATGATATTGACAGCCAGGACCCTGCGTTCATTGAGGTTCTCCTCGGTGTAGCCGTAGGGGATACGACCTTTATTGACGTGAACGGTGATGGCCTGCAGGATGCCGGCGACCTGCCACTAGAAGGTGTAACAGTAACGATCTTCAACGCGGACGGTAGACCAGTAACGGTGGACTTCCTCGGTAACCCTGTCGTGCCCCAGATGACGGGTGCAGACGGTAGCTACTTGTTTGTGGACCTCCCTAGTGGAGACTACTACGTAGAGTTTGACCTTTCTACAGCAGTCAACGGTGAATTGTACGATTACACCCGGGCGAACGCAGGAGACGATGCGCTCGATTCCGACGTAACCCCGGCTGACCCGATGGACGACGTGGGCAATAGCGACCCGACGGGTGTCATCCCACCGGGTGATACGGTCCGGACGCTGGACGCCGGAGTTGTTTGTGCCATCCAAGTCACGGTGGCGGATCCCGCTACAATTTGCTCGACCCAACCGATTGACCTCACGGCTGGCGCCAGTATCACCCCGACTAGTCTGGGTGGCTTCTGGACGACTACCGGAAGGGGCGTCTTCCGCGATGCCACGGGTGCGGAATTGATGCCGGACCCAGTTACGGGAGGCTACGCATTCGGGGTAGCGGCGACGTACGCGCCATCTTCAGCCGATGCAATGGCAGGATCGGTAACGTTGACCCTAACGACGAATACCCCGCCGGCCGCTTCAACGTGTGAGCCGGTCAGTGCCTCAGTTACCTTTACGGTGTTGAAGGTGGATTGTGGATCGTTATTCTGGGACGGCCAGGATTAGTCATCAACTTTAGGAAAAGTTGGCATCGGGGAGTTAATCGTGATTGCGGTTAGCTCCCCGATTTGTGTTTACGGGGCCTCTTATTACTTCGGGGCGATTTTCATAGTGAGTTCATGTCCCAAGATGAATGCTTGCGATAGCTGAGACCAATTGCGGGTTACGATTGAGTTCCCCATCAGATGTCCTCCCGGGCGTACGTTTTTAGTAAGTGTGACTTCAACAAATTGCGGCCGCAGAAATTTTTCCACCGGCCAATAAATTGTGTGGAAAGAGTTTTCCACGGCTGTTAAACCGCATGAATGCTGGATTAATGGAGGGTTTTGGGTGAGTTATTATGAGTTATCCACACCGCTTTTCTCGTTATTAACATATTCTGCACATTTTTCCACAGTGTGGATAAAATTAGATGCGATGTTAATTACCTGTTTTACAGAAGTTTATGTTATTTCTTCCACAACGTGTGGAAAACTATGCTCGTAATCCCCCGTTAGAGCACCTACCTTAGCAACCGCACGGAGGGATACAACAAAAATATCCTGTTAATCCCTTTGGGCCGGTTTATTGATACCACTTAGGCTAGGGCGGTGTTTCCTCGGAAGCGCCGCCTTAGTAAGCCTGGGTACTTCGATGCGGGTACGTATTGTGGTGCCGCGGCTTCAACAAAACACTCACCGTCGGGTCGACTATTCTCGTTTCCTCTGGCTTTCACCGCCACGAAACGTGCGGGCTTCCGACGGTCATTTATAAGGTTTCCTTCGCTGTAATACCAAGTGCATTTAACCCGATTCTTTCATCCCTTTTACACTTAATTATTATGAACGCTAAACACGAACCGATTTTGGCCGAGAACGACGGCCGCTTCGTTCTTTTTCCCATTGAGCACGACGACATCTGGAAGTATTACAAAGACAACGAAGCCTGTTTCTGGACGGCCGAAGAGATCGATCTTTCCGCCGACCTGAACGACTGGAACAACAAGCTCAACGACAACGAGCGCCACTTCATTAAGCACGTCCTGGCCTTTTTCGCCGCCTCCGACGGCATCGTCAACGAAAACCTCGCCGAGAACTTCGTAGCGGAGGTGCAATACACGGAAGCCAAGTTCTTCTACGGCTTCCAGATCATGATGGAGAACATCCACAGCGAGACCTACTCCCTGTTGATCGATACCTACATCAACGACCCCAAGGAAAAGGACTACCTCTTCAACGCCATCGAAACGATGCCCTGCGTACAGAAGAAAGCCGAGTGGGCCCTGCGCTGGATCGATAACGGCAACTTCGCCGAGCGGATCATCGCCTTCGCCGCCGTGGAGGGCATCTTCTTCTCCGGCTCCTTCTGCTCCATCTTCTGGCTCAAGAAGCGTGGCCTCATGCCCGGCCTGACTTTCTCCAACGAGCTCATCAGCCGCGACGAAGGCATGCACTGCGACTTCGCCTGCCTGATCTATAACAACCACATCGTCCACAAACTGGAGCCCGGCGTAGTCACCGGTATCATCAAGGACGCCGTGGCCATCGAAAAGGAATTTGTCAGCGATTCCCTGCCCGTCAACCTGATCGGCATGAACTCCGACATGATGTGCCAGTACATCGAATTCGTCGCCGACCGCCTGTTGGTAGAGCTGGGCCAGGAAAAGGTGTGGAACGTAGAGAACCCCTTCCCGTGGATGGATATGATCAATCTACAGGGTAAGACCAACTTCTTTGAGAAGCGCGTTGGGGAGTACCAGAAAGCTGGGGTTACGGCGGATCAGTCGAAGCAGATGTTTTCGCTTGATGAAGACTTTTAGGATATGCGATATGCGATTCTCGATATGTGATTCTTGATTTAGCTACCGCACGTTACATGAGCCCGTCAAAATATACTCAGTCCGCTCAATTGGAGACTCGCCTCGTTGACTTTGCCGTACGCATCGTCCGATTATGCCGAAGCCTTCCAAATGACTTTGCTGGGATTCATTTTGGTAAGCAAATGTTGCGGTCAGGTAGCTCGCCAGCCTTACACTATGGAGAAGCACGTGGCGCAGAATCAGATAAAGATTTCCGCCATAAATGCAGTATTGCTCTGAAAGAACTCAGAGAAACCTACATCAACCTCAAGATTGTCAATCAATCTGGTATTTACTCCGGTGCCCAATTGCTTGATATTCTGGATGAAAACAACCAACTAATCAGCATTTTCGTCAAAACCGTCAGAACGATGGACGACAGGATTGCAAATTCAAAATTAGATAGGGCGAAATAGATTCAGCTCCGGGGATTTCCGACGTGCGGTAGCGCGAACGAAGTGAGCAGAGACGTGCGGTAGCCAAATCGCATATCGAGAATCGAGAATCGCATATCGCATATCAAAGACAGATCATGAAAGTTATTAAAAGATCGGGAAGACCCGAAGACGTCTCCTTCGACAAAATCACTGCCCGCATCAAAAAGCTATGCTACGGGCTGGATGAAAATTTCGTCGACCACATCAACGTATCCAAAAAAGTTATCCAAGGGCTGTACGATGGGGTAACCACCGTCGAGCTCGATAACCTGGCCGCCGAAACGGCCGCGAGTATGAGCACCGTCCACCCGGACTACGCGCAACTCGCCGCACGGATCGCCATTTCCAACCTGCACAAGGAAACCGACAAGAGTTTCTCTGCAACAATGGAAGGGCTCTACAACTATGTGGACCCCAAGACGGGGGATGCCGCCGGCCTCATCGGTGACGACACCATGCAGGTGATCCGCGACAACAAGTCCCGCCTCGACGCGGCGATCATCTACGATCGCGATTTTGAGTTCGACTACTTCGGGTACAAAACCCTCGAGCGGTCTTACCTGATGCGCATGGACGGCGCCGTCGTGGAGCGCCCCCAGCAGATGCTGATGCGCGTCGCGGTGGGTATCCACCAGGACGACATCGAATCCGCCATCCAGACCTACCAGTTGATGAGCGAGAAGTGGTTCATCCACGCCACGCCGACGCTGTTCAACTCCGGTACGCCGAAGCCACAGATGTCCTCCTGCTTCCTGTTGAGCATGACGGATGACTCCATCGAGGGCATTTTCGAAACCCTCCGCCGTTGCGCCAGGATTAGCCAGGCTGCCGGTGGTATTGGTTTGAGCATCCACAACGTCCGCGCGACGGGCTCCTACATCAAGGGTACGGGTGGTACGTCCAATGGTATCGTTCCGATGCTGAAGGTCTTTAACGACACGGCGCGGTACGTCGACCAGGGTGGGGGCAAGCGCAAGGGCGCTTTCGCCGTCTACCTCGAGCCGTGGCACGCGGACATCTTCGATTTCCTCGACCTCAAGAAGAACCACGGCAAGGAAGAGATGCGCGCCCGCGACCTGTTCTACGCCCTGTGGATGAACGACCTGTTCATGGAGCGCGTCAAGAACGACGGCCAGTGGACGCTCTTCGACCCCAACGAAGCGCCCGGCTTGTTTGACGCTTACGGTGGTGAGTTCGAAGCACTCTACCACCAGTACGAAGCGGAAGGCCGCGGCCGCAAGACCATCAAAGCCCAGGATCTTTGGTTCGCCATCCTCGATTCTCAGATCGAGACCGGCACACCCTACATCCTTTACAAGGACGCGGCGAACAAAAAGTCCAACCAGAAGAACCTCGGAACGATCCGTTCTTCCAACCTCTGTACGGAGATCATGGAGTACACCAGCCCCGACGAGGTGGCCGTGTGTAACCTGGCTTCCCTCGCCCTGCCGAAGTACGTCAAGGAGGACAAGACCTACGACTTTGAGCGCCTGATCGAGGTGACGCGCGTCGTTACCCGTAACTTGAACAAGGTCATCGACCGGAACTACTACCCGATTGAAGAGGCCCGTAACTCCAACATGCGTCACCGCCCAATTGGCCTCGGCGTGCAGGGATTGGCCGATGCCTTCATCATGCTGCGGATGCCCTTCGATTCCGACGAGGCGCGGCAGTTGAATAAGGACATCTTCGAAGCGATCTACTTCGCTGCTTGTACCGAATCTATCGCCATCGCCAAGCGGGAAGGGCACTACGAGTCCTACCCCGGCTCCCCCGCCAGCAACGGTGAATTGCAATTCGACCTCTGGGGCGTTACCCCTTCCGACAAGTACGACTGGGCCGGCCTCAAGGCGGACCTCGCCGAACACGGGATGCGCAACAGCCTCCTCGTCGCCCCCATGCCGACGGCTTCCACCAGCCAAATCCTGGGCAACAACGAATGTTTCGAGCCCTACAGCTCCAATATGTACACGCGGCGGACGCTCTCCGGAGAGTTCGTGGTCGTCAACAAGCACCTGCTGCACGACCTGATCGGCCTCGGCCTGTGGGACAACGCCATGCGCAACCGCCTCATGGCCAGCAACGGGTCCATCCAGGACTTCGACGACGTGCCACAGCACTTGCGCGACCTCTACAAGACGGTTTGGGAGATCAGCCAGAAAGTGGTTATCAATATGGCCGCCGACCGGGGAGCCTACATCTGCCAGAGCCAGAGCATGAACCTCTTCGTAGAGAATGTCAACTTCTCCAAGCTCAGCTCGATGCACTTCTACGCCTGGAGCAAGGGCCTCAAAACGGGGATGTACTACCTCCGCACCAAAGCTGCCCGCGATGCCATCAAGTTCACCGTGGACAAGACGGCCGTCAAGCAACCTAAACTCCAGCAACAGGCTGAAGAGGGGCAGGGCGAAGTCAAGGCCAAATCCCAACGTAAGGACGCCGATCCTTCCGCTCCGCAGGGTGGTTCTCCCGCCGCCGTGGCCACCGCTTCGATCCCCAGCACCGCACCCGCGGCAGCGCCCGCTAGCACCGCCGGAGGATTCACCGATCTGAGTGCCGCCGACGTGGAAAACGTAGGGAAAGCGTGTAGCCTGGACGACCCAGACTGTATCGCTTGTAGCGCCTAATTCTAGCTTCTACAGAGCTTATCGCCCCCGTTGGTTTCATTACCGGCGGGGGCGATTTTGGTTGTTGCGGGGCCGACGAAGGTTTCATGCTGGCCTTGAAATGATTCCCACCTGATTGCCACCCGATTAAACTTAGCTATCTTTAGTTACCCATAGTTTGTCAATAAAGTGCCGGGAGTCTCATGCCCGGCGAACGCACGGTCTGATTTAACCTACCCCTACGGTAATTATCCGTGGGGATTTTTAGCTAAACCCGCTAATTGAAACGGACCCCGTATTGTTGCTTGCTGCTTGAATGAACTTGATCATAATCGTCCCCATGAAGTATAGTTTTTATACCTGTTGTCTTGCACTGTCCCTTGTTTGTTCCCTTCCGCTTTCAGCCACGCCCGATTGGGTGCCGGCTACGGAGAACGCGTCCGGTTCGTGGCGAGGAATCCCCTATACCCTTGCTTCCGTAAATGACAATACGGCGACTGACTATCTGCCCCTTCTTCGGGCAAAGGCGGGTTGGGCTGGAGTGGCCGCCATCGGTGGAAACGTGTTTTTCGACGCGAACAATGACGGCGCTGCCGCGGGTGCCAGCGAAGTAGGTCAGGCAGGAATTACCGTCACGGTATACGACGCCGCCGGGAACGAAGTGTGCGCGACGGTGACGGATGGCAACGGAGATTGGACCTGCACCGCCCTGGCGGACGGAGCCACCTTCCGCGTAGAATTTGCCGCCCCGGCTACGTCCAACCTGAGCGCCGCCGCCGTGGGAGCGGATAATGGTACCGACGTACAATTCGTGACGGCGGGAGATATGGACATCAGCTTTGGCGTATTCGATCCAGTAGGTTTTTGCCAGGATAATCCCCAATTGGCGACGGTCTGTTTCACTTCCAATTCAGACGCCGCTTCGGCAACGACCATCGTCATGGTGGAAGACGAAAACACCACGGATTTCGTACCCCGCGACCGGGTAGAAAGCGCCTCCGGGCAGGGTGGCCGCCGCCGTTGGGCCTGGACGCAGGGAAGTACCAACTTGAACGCGAATTACCCCATCATCGCTGAGCAAGGGAGTACTAAAGGGGAGGTCGGGACCACCTTCGGGCTGGCCTGGAATCCCTTCCAGAACAGCCTGTACTCCGGTGCCTACTACCGCGCCTTCGCCCCCATGAACGCGAATGCATCCAGCAACGGATTCGGGGAGGGCGTGATCTTCCGGCTCCCCGTCAATAACCGCGTAGTGGCGGACCCCGAAGTTTGGATCGACCTGGAAACCGTGCTCGGAGATGACGTCGCTGGCGTCTACGTACAGGATCCTTCCGGTTTCAACGCCAACCGTAACAACGTGGGCTACATAGGCCTTGGCTCCATCAAGGTAGCCGGTGACGGCAGTGAGCTCTACGCCGTCAACCTGGCTTCGCGGGAGGTGTACGTCATCCCCGTCAACGACGACGGCACGGCGGACGGCGCCGGCATCAAAACCTTCACCCTCCCCGCCGCCTGCGCGGGTACCTGGCCCGACGGCCGCCCACTGACGACGGCGCTCGGCCTGGGCGTTCACCCCGTAAGTGGCAGGGTGTACGCAACAACGACCTGTACCGGCCCAGCCGTGACGGACGTGACGGGTTACGTGTACTCCTTCGACCCTTCGGCCACCCCTGCGGGACCGGCGGACTTCAGCCTGGAACTGACCATTCCCCTCAACATCAACCACCCGGCAACGGAAGGTTTTGGCTGGTCCCTCCACGAACTGCACGAATGGGAAACGCTGACGAGGCCGTACAGCACCAGCATCGGGACCAGCCACTTCCAGGCCTGGCTGGGTGAGGTGGCCTTTGACCGCAACGACGCCGGGGGCTACGGGATGATCGTCGGGGAGCGGAACCGCTTCATGGATATGGTCAATGGCTCCCAGGAAGTGGCCGCCGGTATGATCTTCCGGGCCTGTGGCGACGAAGGGAGTTGGATGGTGAGTAACGCCGCGAGCTGCCCACCCTACACCTCCACGGTCAACTGGTCATTTGATGCCCCCACTTCGGCGGGTAACAATACGGACGCCTCTGCTCGCTTCTTCCAGCACGTGGGCGTGGAGGGGGCCATGTCCGCCGGTACCGTAGTGGTTTACCCCGATGGCTCCGAGGTGGTGACGCCGGCCATGGACAACGTCAGTACTCAGGCAAACTCCGGTATTGCGTGGCTCTTTACCGAAACCGGGTTCCGTTCGCGCGACCTGCGGCTGATCCAGAATGCCGGTGGTTCCGCCCAATTCCAAAAAGCAAATAACTGGGGTGGGATCGCCATCCTGTGCAACACCGCCGAATTGCAGATTGGCAATTACGCCTGGATCGATGACAACCAGAATGGGGTGCAGGATGCCTTCGAACTTCCCCTCACCAACCTGCCCGTAACGCTGTTCCGCCAGGAGACCGATGGTACCCTCACTCAGATCAGTACCACGACAACTGACGGTACCACCGGCCAGTACTTCTTCAATGATATTGAGCGAAACACCGACTACGTCATCGCCTTTGGCACCCCCGACGCATCGGGCACCCTCACCGTTGACGGTGAGCCCCTGACGGCCGCTCCCAAAAATACCGGGGCGGGTAGCCGGCCAACGCTCAATGATTCCGACGTAGAATTTACCACGATCGACGGGCAGATGCTGCTGGCCATCACCTACACCTCGGCCGATACCAGTATCCACTCTCTCGACGCTGGTTTTCAGCCCATGCTTTCTCCCGACTGTGAGATCACCTACAACCAGGTAAGCTCTTCGGAATGCGATCCGGCCACGATGACCTTTGACCTCAACTTCAGCATCAACTGGGAGGATGCTCCCCGCCGGGGCGACTTTGAGTACGAGGTAGACGGAAGTGGCACCTTCGTCACCCTGCCCCGCAGCAATCCGGACGCCATGGCCACCGAAGAAGTTATCACCATCCCCGGCCTGAGTTGCGCGACCAAGACCGTAGAGCTGCGATTCCAGAACCAGCCCGATTGCTCCCGTGAGGTGGCCTTTTTCTTTGGCCCGATCGATCCGGCGGGTTATATCTACTGCGTGCAGGACGGGGAAATTGTAACCGGAGGCACCGTATCGGTCGCCACCCCCGCCAATGGCGCCTTTGAGTTCCTGACGATGGATGGTGAACTACTGGATGGTTCCAACGGCCGCTATGCCTTCGTGGCCATCGGCCCTCCCGGTAGCCCGGTTGTCGATGGGGAATACACCATTACCTATACGGGGCCACTGGGCGAGATCCTGGAACCCAACCCTGCCACTTACGGCGATGGCGACGACGTGCTCGACCCCACCGCAGGAACGCCCGACAATCTGAACGGAGACGATCCGCTGGAGATTGGTTCGGACATCAACGCTGCCGGCGACCAGTTGCAGGATTTTGCCCTGGCTTCCAACCCTTACTTCACGCGCTTCAATCTGGCCGGTGGGGACCCATTCGTGGACCTCAATAACCTACCCATCATCTGCAACCTTTGCGACGTGGCGGTGGTGCCGGATTTTGAGATCGCCTGTTCGTTCAATACGGCAACCAATACGAATGAATACACAATCACCAATCTCTCCGCGGTAACGGCCGAGGAACCGGCGGGCGAAGACCTCGTCGTCACGTTTGACGGTACGGAAGTGGCGCGAATCGCCCCCGATGCCAGTGGTACGACTGCCTTCCCGCCCATTACGGTAACGGCGGACCCCGGGGTGGCCTTCCCGCTCAGGGTGGCCTTTTCGACCCTCTCGGCCTGTGGCTCCACGACGCTCGTCAACCTGGACGCCTGTACGCCGGACTGCGTGGACGGCCCGGAAAGCCTGGGCGGTAACGTCTTTAATGATTTCGATTATAACGGCGCTGACGCAGGTGCCGGGGAACCGGGGCAAGTAAACGTACTGGTGCAGGTCTATGACTGTGAGGGCAACCTCGCCTGTGAAGTGTACACCAACGCGGAAGGAAACTGGTCCTGCAACGGGCTGACGGCCGGTGAGGATTACCGGGTGGAGTTCTCCACTCCACTGCAGCCCTTCTTACAACCCAGTATTGCCGGGGCCGATAACGAGACGAATACGCAACGGGTAACGGTGCCCACTTGCGAAGTAGACTATGCGGTGGTCAACCCCGCGGATGTATGTTTTGACCAACGGGTAGTGACACCGTGTTACATCAACCAGTCCGCCGCCGCACAGGCCGGTGGAGAGGTACTCGTCGACTTTGCCTACAACGGTACGGGGAGCATCCGCCAGGTTGCCTCGGGCGCGGAGATCGGCGCTACCTGGGGTGTAGCCTTCTCCGGGGCCGCTCAGACCCTATACGTAGCGGAAGTCATCCGCCGTCACTCCGGAACCGCCTCTACCAATCAGAACGTGATCTATTCGATTGATTACAGCAGCGGGACGCCGAGTACGCCGGTTCCCTTCATCACGCTGAGTGGGGTGGGGGGCGTCCCCCGTGATTTGGCGGGAGCGCAGAACACGGATGCGGCTGCCTTCTTCGGCGCCGGCACCTCAGGTATCGGAGATATTGACCTGAACGAAGATGGCACCACCCTGTACGTAACCAATCTGGACGCGGGCCGGGTGGAGATCATCGATGTGGCTACGGCTACCATCACCGGTTCGATCACCTTTCCGGACGTCGGTAGCTGTACCCTACGCCCCTGGGCCCTGAAGGTGTTGGATGGTGAGATATACGCCGGCGCGGTGTGTGAGGATGCGCTGCGGGCCTACGTATTCCGGGCCAATGGCAACCAGTTTGAGGTGCTCGATCTGAACACCGCCGATTTGGGGGAGGACTATTTCGATCTCTCCTACGTGCGGGAGACAGTCTGGGCCTTGAACCCCACCTTCTTCGGTTCCAATGAGTGTAATGCCAACCAATTGATTCCTACCGCTACGCAGTGGAACTTGTGGAGAAACTCTTACCCACCCGCTATTTGTGGAGATCCCTTCGGTGATGGAATCGACTACACCATTTTCCCCCAAGCTATCCTGGCCGACATTGAGTTTGACGATGACGGTTCCATTGTGCTGGGTTTCCTCGACCGCACCGGTCTGCAGGGAGGTTTCCGTCAGCCAGATCTGGACGGAAATGGCGAATTCATCACCATCGCTGGTGGCGACATCATCAGGATCTGTGCCACCGAAACGGGCTATGCGCCGGAAGGAACGACGGGCTGCGCCCAGAATGACACCGGTGACGATCCAAATTACGACCCGATTGGCTCCGGTAATTTCGCGCCCAACCGCGCGTTGGACGACGGCGCTGAATTCTACAACGGTGACGATTGGTTAAATAACAACGGCCAGGGCGAGCACTACGAAACTGCCGTTGGGGGATTGGTACTGCTGCCCAGATCCGGCGAAGTGGCCGTATCTGTTTACGACCCCATCAACGGACGCTTTAACTCCGGTGGGGTAAAGTGGCTAAGCAACACGACCGGGGAAGCCTTACGTGCGCGGGAACTCTACCAGATCAGCGCCAACCCAGGGACTTTCGCCAAGGCAGCTGGCATCGGTGACCTTGAACTCATCTGTGCCCCGCTCCCCATTCAGATCGGTAACTACGTATGGGAGGATACGGACCAGGATGGCGTTCAGGATGCCTGTGAGGACCCAATCGCGAATATCCCGGTGTCCCTCTACAATAAGAACACCATGATGTTCGAAGCCGTAACAACTACGGGAACAAAAGGGCGCTACTATTTCGATGACGTAGAGAGTAATACCGATTACGCCATCGTCTTCGGCTATGACCATACCACCATGACCGGCCCGTGGGATAATACCCGCGACAAATTGATCCTGGACGGTACGACTTACGTACTCACCACCAACGATGCGGATGGCACAAATCCCCTCGGACCGGACGCCAATGACCTCAATGATTCGGACGGCCAACTAATGGACATGGCGGGGCTGACTCAGTACCCCATTATCAGCTACCGGACGGCGGATACGACCGACCATACCCTGGATCTCGGGCTCTTCCCCATTGAGTACGACCTGGCCCTGCGGAAAACGCTATCGCCCGGTCAGGCGGCTGGCTTCCGCCCCGGTGACGCCGTGAGTTTTGATATTGAGGTAATCAACCAGGGGGATACCGTAGCCTACGACATCGTAGTGGGAGACAGCATTCCTTCCGGAGTGACCTACACTAGTGTCTCCCCCGCCGCGGGTACGGGAGCCCTCAGTTCCGCCGCGGGCGTGATGCTTGACTTCGTCGACGATTACGCGACGTCGGAAAGCTTTACGATTGATTCCCTGAATGCGGGTGACTCCGTCATCTTTACCATCAGTGTTACCATTGATGCCATCGCGACGAGCCAGGACTTACGGCCCTTCATCAATACGGCCGAAATCCAAGCGTTTGACGACGATCAGAACCCGGGTAATACCCCACCCGAAGACGTGGATTCCACTCCCGATACCAACTTCGGTAATGATGCTGGTGGAGAACCGCAGTCCGACGCCGATAACGATACTGAAGGTGACGGTACCGGTACCATCGGTGATGGTGTCGCCGCTACCGACGAGGACGATGCGGACCCCGCCCTCATTCCCATTTTTGACCTTGCGCTCGTAAAGGCCATTGATGCGGGAAGTCTGAGCCCTACCGGTAATTATCCCGGTGGTACGGACATCACCTTTAACGTCGACGTCTGTAACCAGGGGACGGAACCCGTCACCAACGTGTGGATCAAGGATTACATCCCCTGTGGTCTGGATGCGAACGGGCCAATAATGGATGGGCTCAACCCGGGTTGGTCCCGCTTTAGCCCCGCCGGTTCCGGGCCCCAGACGGTGAACGACTCCGTATTCTTCCAAATCACTACAGAAATTGCGCCCGGTGATTGTGAGCGGGTACCGATCGTGCTCCGCCGCCGTTTCAACACCGGCCTTTCCGCCGGCTGCCCGGCCATCCCGCTGGATGACTTCCTGACTAACGTGGCGGAAATCCGCCAGTTTGAGGATACGGAGGGCAACTCCCCTCCAGACTTTGATTCTACGCCGGACGGCGACGAGGATAACGACCCCGGTGGTATGGTCGCTGACGTCACGGATAATATCCTGACCGGTGACGGTACCGGCGCGGTGCCTAGTAACGACCCCGCTACCGACGAAGACGACGCCGACCCCGCCGGACTGGACGCTTTTGATCTGGCCATCTTCAAGGTGATCGACACCCTGGCCAGCCCCTCCCCCTATCTCTTCGGGCAGATCGTTAAGTTTGACATCGGCGTAATCAGCCAGGGCAACCTGGAAGCGGACGAGGTGGTCATCACCGATCTCGTACCACCGGGCCTATCCTACGACCCCACCTTTGGGATGAATGCGGCTACTGGCTGGGTAGGCGCTACTGGTGCGGACGAAGTAACGTTAACCATTGACCCGACGGAGGCAGGTATCAACGTCACGAACGACGGCCAGCCCCTGGGCTTCTTTGATACGGCCATTGTCAGTATCTGGCTCCAGATCGATCCCGTCGCGGATCCAATGGGTGATAGTGACTACATCAACCTGGCCGAAATCACCAGTGGCACCTTCACTAACCCGACGACCAATGATCCGGTAACGGTTACCGCTGACGGTGATTCTCCTTATGGCCTCGGCCGTGGCAACGATACGGGTGCCGGCGTAAACACGGACGACGATAACGAAACGCTGGACGATGCACCCGGTGAGGACATTGACAGCCAGGATGGTGCCTTCGTCGAAGTAGTCGGGCTTACCCTCGGTAGCACCGTCTTTGTCGACGCGGACAACAATGGACTGCAGGATGGCGTAGCCGATACTGGCATCGCCAACGTAACCGTACAACTCTTCGACGCGGCCACGATGATGCAGATCATGACCGGCCCCGACGGACTGGTAGGAACGGCCGACGACGCCGATGCTACCCCAGTCACTACGGACGAAAACGGAGACTACCTCTTCGGTAACCTCGCCCCCGGCGATTACTACGTGGTCATCCCAATGGACGCCGTACCGACCGACTTCCCCCTCTCCTCCAACGCAACCTCGACGGGCTTTACTGAAGAAGACCCCGACGGTGCCGACCCCGATAATCCGGCGGATGATAGGGACGGAGATGACAACGGCCTCCAAACCGGCGGCAGTGGAACTTCCGTCACCTCCGGCGTGATCACTCTGTCCGTAGGGGATGAACCTACTGCAGCCGACGGTGAAACCGAGCAGGGTAGTGGCCAGGATGAACGACCGGAACTCGGCTTCCTGGACGACAATGGTAACATGACCTTGGACTTCGGCTTCTTCGCTCCCGTAGCCGTTGGGGATACCGCCTTCGTGGACCTCAACGACGATGGCCTCCAAACACCCGGGGAGCCCGGGATCGGTGGCGTCACGGTTACCCTCCTGGACAGCGATGGCAATCAAGTGACAACGGACGCTGACGGAAATACCATCACTGGAACGACGACAACCAATCCGGATGGCAGCTATGGTTTCGACAACCTACCCCCTGGCGCCTACTCTGTAGTATTCGACATCAGTACAGCGGACAATGCTGAGTTCTACACTTTCACCTCCCCCAATGCGGGAGCGGACGACGGCCTAGATTCTGACAATACCACCTTGTTGGCTGATTCGGTGGCGCAGAGCGACCCCACTTCCGCGCTGCTGAGCGGGGAGGTGGATCTTACTTTGGACGTCGGGGTACGTTGTAACCTGCAACTCAGCCTCGCCGAGCCGTTTACGATCTGTGGTACCCAACCCATCGACTTGCTGAATGGCGTTACGATCAATCCAGACATCTCGACCACTTTTGGTGCTACCTGGACGACTCCGGATGGTAGTGGCGCATTTCTGGATGATAACGGTGACGTACTTGCACCTCCCTACCGCTTCGGTACGGCAGTCCGTTACCAGCCCGGCCGTACTGACGGTCCTCGCGGTTCGGTAACCTTCGTGCTGACCACGGACGACCCCGACGGCCCCTGTGAGGCCATCAGCGATTCGGTCACCATCCAGGTGCTCAACGTGGATTGCGGTAATTTCTTTTGGGACGGTGGGGAGTAATCACCAGAGATTCTAGCGTAAAAAAGGGCACGAGATACTTCATCTCGTGCCCTTTTTATGTCCCGTTGAGTGACGAAGATCACCAACGCCACTTCACCCCAGCCACTCCATTAATCCCCGCCGCAGGCTGGAAATACCTTCCCCCGAACCGGGGATTCAAATCATTGCCGAAACTCATTTCCTGATCAAGCAGGTTGTTGCCGGAGAGAAATACATCCCAGCGGCCAGCGCGCCAGCCAAGACGGGCCCGGAGGAGGTGGTAGGCATTCCCGAAAACGGTACCAGCGTCGTTGAGCGGAATGGCATCGGTGTAGTTGTAGTGCACGTTTGCGTAGAGGCCAGTTGCGAAGCCGTAATCCACCAGTAGGTTAATTGTGTGGGGGGCGGAACCGGGAAGTTGCGCGCCACTGACGTCGTTACCGTCGCGGACGAAATCGCGGTAGGTGAATTCCTGGTAGGTATAGTTCGCCCCGAGTTGCAACTGCTCGAGTAAGGCGTAACGTCCGCTGATTTCAATCCCGTACTGGCGGGTCCCCCCGGCGTTCTGGAATAAGCGCGTATCCCGTTCGTCCGAAAATGTGGTGATGGATTCCCGTAGATTGAAGTGATAGATCGCGAGTTCGTAGCTTATTCGATCAAGATTGCCCTTGGCCCCGACTTCGTAGTTTACCCCGCGTTCGGGGGCGAGGGTGACGTTCAGGCTGCCCTCGTTGGTACGGAATTCGTCGAGCGTGGGCGGGCTGAAACCATCGGCTACGCTGGCGTAAATACTCACGGACCTCAATTCCTTCAGGACGGCCAGGCGTGGGCTAAGTACCAAGCCAAAATCACTTTCCGCCGCTCCCGGCTGGGCGTTGGCGTCAAACGTCCGGTCTACCTGATAGCGGAGGGTATTGGCGCTGAGGCCAGCCGTCACCCGCCAGCCGGCGGATAGGTCCAGGATGGCCTGGGCGAAGCCGATCCCCTGGCGGGTGTCGATCTCATCGCTGAAATTGAGGTCCGCCGGTTGGCCACCGTCGTTGCCAAAGTTATTGGCCATTCGGTACTGAAGTTGGTACTCGCCACCGACGCTGGTCTTGAGGGCGGCGGTACCCAGGGCGAAGGTCCGTTCGAAGGTCGTCCGGCCGCCGGCGCCGAGGTTGGTTTCCCGTTTGTAGTCGAAGTTGAAGGGGTGGTCGAAGTAAAAGCCGGTGGCGTAGATGGTGGACTCGTTGGTCCATTGATCGCCGGTCCAGTTTTGGGTGAGGCCGATCAGTGCGTTGTGGTAATTGATGCTGGCGTTGGTAACTGCAGAACCGGGTCGGGCCTGCCTCCGGTTCTCCTCTAGTTACTCGGCATTTAGTCCACCGGGGAGGTCGTAGCTCAGGTCGGTGTAGAGGGCGGAGAGCCTTAGTTTTCGGTTTTTACCGGCCATAAAGTGTTGGGCCAACTCAACTGTTTGCCGGAAGAGACCACTGTGGTCGCGGTATCCGTCCGTCCGTTGGGCGGCGTACCGGAGTTGGTGGGTTCGGTTGCCCTTCCCACCCTGCACCTGCGCCAGCGCCCGAAAAAAGCCGTAGCTGCCGCCGTTGATCTCGGTGCTTACCCGATTACTCAGCGTATCCGTGCTGAGGAGGAGCGTGCCGGCCGTACTCGCCCCGTAAAGACTGCCGGCGGGGCCCTTGATGACCTCGGTCCGGTCGACGTTGCCGGCGTCGAGGAAGTTGAGTTGCGTGTCGCCGCCGGGCTCGGTGAAGGGAATGCCGTTCCAGTAAACCTTGAGATTACGGACGCCGAAAGGGGACCGTAAAGTGCTGCCCCGCACGCTGACGCGGTAGCTGCCCGGCGCCCGTTGTTCGAAGCGGACGCCGGCAATGGTGTTCATGGCGGGGAGGAGGTCGTTGCCAGGGAAGTTGGCGATGGCTTGTTGGTCGAGGGTGGCTACGGCCGCCGCCACCCGTTTGGCGGAAGATCCGCTGCGGTAGGCCTGGACGGTGACTTCCTGGAGGTCAGTCGCCAGAGTGTCCTGGGCGCTTAGGGATATTGCGGAAAAGCAAACAATGAGGAGTAGGGTAAAGCGGCTCGAAGTCATGGACGAAGGTAACTGCAGAGGCAGCGTAGAGTTCTTTTAGAAAATAAAGGATTATTCGTTGCCGGGCGCATAAAGACCCGCAGCGCGTTTTAATATTCCCTTGATGCGCTTTCGCAACCGCTTCGGCGCCAACACCTCCACGCCTTCTCCAAACCCGAGGATCAGCCGCTCTATTTCATAATTGAGTTGTAAGGTTACTTTGATTTCCAGGCTGCCATCTTCACTCCGCGGCAGACTTACCTGGCTATGGTGTAATGGTTTCGTCAATACGTAGGGTGCGTTGTGGTGGTCAAAGCGTAGCCGGATGGGTACGGGGCGGTTGCCGATCACGGTCACGCCGAAAGTATCCCGGTAATACGTAGTGGCATCAAAGTCGCGGCGTACGTAGTCGGTACGCAGGTCTACGGAAATACTTTTTATTCGATCCAACGCCAGGGTGTATAATTTTTCTTCTTCCGCCTTTCGCCCGACCAGGAACCAACGATTATTGAATTCTTTTAATAAGTAGCCGTGAAATCGAAAGCGATTACTCTTGCGGGCTACGAACGATTGGTAATCAATCCAGACCACCACTTTTTTTGCGATGGCCTGATAGAGTACGTCGAGGTGCTCCAGCCCCACCAGTGATTCATTTTTATCAATATGAATGATGGGTTCCAGCTCGTTATCGTTTCGGTAAACCTTATCCTCCAATTTTTGAATGACGCCGTTTAATTCATTAAATAAATTAAAATCACGAAACTGCCGCAGCATGGTGACGGATTCGGTCAGCACCGCCATATCCGATTCCGTTAGCGGTACGTTGGCAATTTTATAGTCCGGGTCCGCGTAACGGTAGTATTTTCGGTTATATACCTCAATTGGTGCGTTGTAGCCCAGTTTATCGCTCCGCATCAATTGAATATCGAGTTGGACGGTTCGTTTGCTCACGTCCACATCGCGGCCTTCGAGTTCATAAAGGGCATCGGAGCAGGCATCGATGAGGTCCTGCAGCGCCCACTGCCGGCCATTGTTTTGGAGGCAGCGGTCGATGGTGCGGTAGCGGATCAAGGCATTTTTGGTGGTCATCTTATTATTCGGTTACGGTGTAGCCTGAGGCGGTGGGCGCCCCGACTGAGTGCGGGACTAACTGCGTGGCGCTGTCGCGGGTGCCGGGTAAAGGGTAAGAAAAAAAGAAATATCCCGCAACTTTCGAACTGCGCAAAAGCATTGCGTACTCGCAAAGATACATTGCAGCATGAAAGCATTGAACACCACCCCCATCACTGGTCAGACCCTGATCGATTTAGGATTTTCCCCCGGCGCATGGTTCGCCGAAGCACTGCAATACCTGGCCCAAAACCCACTGGAAGGCGACGAATTGTTGACCTACCTGCGCGAAAAGGAACCGGTGATTCCGGACGTAGTCGCGCCCTTCACGGAGCCCGTTCCTTATCACCGTAACCTGCGGGCGGAATCCGCCGTAGAAGCGGATAACGTAGAAAAGGTATTCGCCACCATGGATGAGTTGATGAAGACGCCCACCCTCGTAGCCGGCGCCGTTATGCCGGACGCCTGCCCAACGGGTGGCATCGGACAGATCCCCGTTGGTGGGGTTGTGGCGGCCCGCAACGCCATCCACCCCGCGATGCACTCCGCGGACGTTTGCTGCTCCGTTATGATCACCTTCCTCGGTGATGCGGACCCGAAAAAAGTACTGGATGCAGCGCATAACGTGACCCACTTCGGTCGGGGAGGCCGCCCGAAGGAGGACCGTTGGGAACTGCCCGGTGACCTGGCGGCGCGGATTCGTAGCAACGCTTTTTTGAACGAAGAGAAGTTGATCCTGAAGTCTGAGTCCCACCTGGGTACGCAGGGGGACGGTAACCACTTCCTGTACGTCGGCCAGGTGGAGTCTACCGGCGAGACGGCGTTGGTGACGCACCACGGAAGCCGCGGCTTCGGCGCGTCCCTGTACGCTAAGGGAATGCGGATTGCCGAGAAGTTCCGCCGGGCCATCTCTCCGGAAACGCAGGAACGCAACGCCTGGATCCCCTACGATACCCCCGAAGGAGAATCCTACTGGGAAGCTTTGCAGGTCGTCCGTGACTGGACGAAACTCAACCACCAATTGATCCACACCGCCACGGCCAAGGCTGCCGGCGCGACGGCCACGAACAACTGGTGGAACGAGCACAACTTCGTCTTCAAGGATGGCGACCTGTTTTACCACGCCAAGGGTGCTACCCCGCTGGACGACAAGTTCGTTCCCGATAGCCAGGACGGGCTGCGCCTGATCCCGCTGAACATGGCCGAACCCATTCTGATTGTGCGCGGTGATACCACGGAGAACAACATCGGTTTCGCCCCGCACGGAGCAGGCCGTAACGTAAGCCGTACCGCCCACATGAAATCAAAGGGAAACCGTACCGTGCGGGAGATCTTTGACGACGAGACCGCTGGGTTGGACGTTCGTTTTTACTCCAAGAGCATTGACATTTCCGAACTGCCTTCCGCCTACAAGGACGCGGCGACCGTGCAACGGCAAATGGAGGAATTCGGCCTCGGAGAAATCGTAGACCGGGTGTTACCCTACGGTTGCATCATGGCTGGGAATACGGGGCGCCACAACCGCCGCCGGTCAGGTCGGGGGAAGCGGCGGTAGTAGTTGGACTTAGTTAATTTTAATAAGTAGCTCTTCTCAGCAATGGGAAGGGCTACTGCTTTTTTGCCCGTTACCAAATTCTTACGATACCGGTTTATTGTGGTTGAGGACGTTAATAATTTTGAAAGATGATAACCCGTGCTGGCTAACACTAGGCTTACGGACTATTTTTAAGCACCTGATTAACGAATCATAACACCACGCCATGAAGCACTTTACCCTGTTTTTATTTTTCGCATGCCTCATCCTTTCCTCCTGTAGCCCGTTGCGGGTCGTCCGGTTAGAACCCGTCCCCGCTCAAATTGATAGCTACGAATACGGTAACGCCGTAGCCGTAGCTAACCTGCCCACTGCGGAGGTCAAGACCAGTTTTTTTGATTCCGATTCGGAGGTGGTCATCTTCCACGTGGAGATCAAGAATACCGGAGACCAGGCGATTACCTATGACCCCGCCGAGGCAAGCATCACTACACCCGACGGTGAATTTTTCTCGGCCATTGACCCGGAGGTAGAAATTCTCGAGCTTGATCTTGGGGAGATCCGCCGTATTCGAACTAACCGAACCCTTGCCATTGCGGGCGTTGCCCTGGCCGTCACTGGAGCCGTCGTGGCCGGTACGGTTGACGATGGTGGCGCCGACGCAGTAAGCGGCTTCGCTACCGTCCAGCAACAACTGTATACGGACCTGACCTTTGCCGTAGTTGACGCCGCGGTGTTAGGTCTCACCAGCCGTCAGTTTCCCCTCAATCCGGAGGACTTGCCCGGGAGTGAGGAGCGGGATTTTTGGCTGCAGTACGCCATGCGTATCACGACGATCAAACCGGGTGAAGTAGCAATAGGTAAGTTGGCCTTCCCGCGTTCTATTCTGGAGGGAGAGCACGAAGTAGCACTGCCCGTAGCTGGTGAGGTGGCTAAGTTCAACTACCTCCAACGCGTTTATCGATAAGGGTTGCTACTTTTCTCGGGGCCGAACATATATTTGTTTTTCCTCTTTATCGAGATGTACCAATCAAACTCAACCCACCATGATGAATAGTAATCAGGTTCTGGAACGGCTTAAGGCCGGCAACGAACGCTTCGTAAACGACAAACTGGACGGCCTGCTGCAGGACCGAGAACGTCGCGGTAGCCTTACCGGCGGGCAGGAACCTTACGCCATCATCCTATCCTGTGCGGATAGCCGCGTGGTGCCAGAATTAGCTTTTGACGCCGGTCTGGGGGAACTCTTCGTCGTCCGCGTTGCGGGTAACGTAGCCAACTCTTCGAGCATTGCCAGTATTGAGTACGCCGTCGCTCACATCGGTACACCGGTCATCGTCGTCCTTGGCCACGAGGCCTGCGGCGCCGTAACCGCAGCCGTCGCCGGTGGTGATAACGGATACAACCTTAACCACCTACTAGCCCACATCAATCCGGCCATCAATGCGTCTGAAGAAGGGGCCGAGGTCAACGACGTCGTGCGCAAGAATGCGGAGATGACGGCTAAGGAACTGCAAGCCCGCTCGGCCATCATCCGTGATGCGGTGAACAACGGTAAACTGGAGATCGTACCAGCCTACTACAACCTTTCCGATGGCAAAGTGGATATGCTCTAGTAGCGTCCAGTCAACTCAATAAAGCACCCCGGCCGGATTCTGATCCAGTCGGGGTGCTTCGTTTAGGGTAGGGCTTCTTCGTAATTATCCTGGCCTGCCTTAATTAATCGATAATCACCTTTACACTTCCAGCTACCTGCTCTCCGGTAACTCTTAGTATGTAAGTGCCAGTTGGAATACTCGATCCACCCAAACGCAGGCTTAGCTCGGAGATGCCCGCCGGATAATGTGCCTCGCCATAATCACGAATTAATCTGCCGTTTAAGTCCCATAGCGCAATGCGTAAAGTCCCTGGTGTGGTGAGGGAAAAAGTAGTCGTAGCCACCTCCCGTAACGGATTAGGGAAAACAGATAGGGGTAGGGGGGCAAGCGTAGTCTGTGACGTATTCACCAGGAAACCGGGAGAGACGGAAGCCAGACTTCCTCCAATTACCAGACGATCGTAGTCCACCAAAAGAGGAGGAGTACCTTCTACTTTTAGCTGGACGCCGTCGACACCATTATTCGCCCGGAAAGTATTCGCGGGCGTACGAACGTTGGCGGTACTGACGTCCGGGTCAGCACCAAGAGTAGCTAGGTCCGGGTCCACCCAGAGGTAGGCCATTTCTGCTCCATTATTACCACTGGTTTCGATCTTCAGCAGCAGGGTATGAATGCCTTCGGCGGCGATGTTGGTTTCGAAATTTACTCCACCGGGTAGAACGATGGCAATGCGGCCGTTGCCGAATTTTTTGCCGACGGATATGACCTGTTGGTTATTCTGCGTCAGGGTAAGGTTGCCGACGTTGCCGTTAGCGGAGCCGGGGAGCCAGTTCATAATGCAGGATACCCAGTACTCACGCCCATCGTCCAGCTGGCGGCGCATCCGGCGGTTGTAGCGGATACCGGCCCGGACGAACTCCAGTGAAGCGCGGGTTCCTCCGTCGGAAGGACCGATCAAGTCCGTTGGGATATCGCCACGGCGAATGATACCATCGTCGCCGATTTCCCGCTCCCAGGGGCTCGTCCAGCCCTGTTCACTGCCACCGTCGAGTTCGAACATCCCGTTGAGGGGCGCATAGTCGAAGCCCTCGAATGCGTAGACGGTATCTACCTGTGCGCTCAGGAAGCCGGGAATTATAGCCAATAAATAGAACAGATTTTTCATGGTCGTCATGGCTAAATCAATTACAGTTGCTGGGGTCAAAATTAGGATTGGGGATGGCAGGTCGGGCACCGACGCTATCCCGCCAGGCTTCCAACTTGGCTCGTAATTCCTGGGCGCGGGGTACTGTTGCCCCGTCGGCCGGATTCGCTTCCCCAGGGTCTGCCTCCAGATTAACGTAGTAAGAGCTATCAACATCAGAGTACCAATCAATGTACTTTTCGTTCCCTTCAATGATGGCCCCCGCCGGCATACCCCGTTGCGGGCTGTAGTGGGGGAAGTGGAAGTAGAGGGTACGCTGGCCATCTAAGTCCGGCGTCTGGGTAATGCTGGGAATCACTTCACCATCGGGTGTGGTTTCCGGATTACCCGCCAGGGCCGTGATGGTAGGAAAATAGTCTACGTTGCTGTTGGGGCGGTTAATTTCCGCCGGGCTCAGACGACCGGGCGCGTAGACGATGAGGGGGACCCGCAACCCACCTTCGTAGATGTACCCCTTACCATCCCGCAGCGGGCCACTATCTGTGGGTGGCGTATTCTCGGCGAAGGCCGCAACCTCTTCTACCGTAAGGGCACCGTGGTCGGAGGTAAATAAGATGATGGTATTTTCCATTAGCCCCCGGGCTTCCAGGGAATCGACGAGGCGGCCTACTTGGCTATCGATGGTTTCCACCATGGCGGCGTATTCGGCGTTGGGGAATTCCCGGTTAGTGGGCGCTAGGATTTCTTCGTACTTCTGCACGAGCTCCGGCGGGCCTTCAATGGGGACGTGCGGGCTGTAGTAGTTCAGGTTGAGGAAGAAGGGAGTGTCATCAGTAGGGAGCGCGTCCAGCGCCAGCGTGGTGATGGCATCCGTCAGGTAGTCATCTCCAGCAGCCGTGGTATTAAGTTCGGGGAAGGGGTTACCGTTGAAGAAGGGGCGGAAAAAGCTATTGGGTAAACCCTGGCCACCGGCCGCCAAACTCACGTCGTATCCGTGGCGCAGTGGGCCGTAAGCAAAGCCACCCAGGTGCCACTTACCAACGTAAAGTGTGCGGTAGTCCTGGTCCTGCAGAGCCTCCCCAATGGTGCGGTAAGCGTAGGCTAAGCGGATGGCATTGCGGGGAGCGATCACCGGCTGACAGTCCGTTGGCGTTGGTGTTCCCCGGAGGTGTTCGGTCATGCCCGTCCGTGCTGGAGCGAGGCCCGTTTGGATGGCTGCCCGGCTCGGGGAGCAAATGGGAGCAGCGCAGTAAGCGGCGTTGAACTTGAGACCGGCGGCAGCCATGGCGTCCAGCCGCGGCGTTTCGATGATGTCGTTACCGTAACAGCCCAAGTCGTACAGGCCCAGGTCGTCCGCTACGATCAGGATGATGTTGGGCCGGTCCATACCCGTTGGAGTGGGCGCGACTGCACCGGTGGGGCGGAGGACAAAGCCCATTCCCAGCAAGACGAAGGCGAAGAGGCCGAATAGCTTTAGGGGCATAAGGATCTATTTATTTGGATTCGGGCTACCTGTACTCAAAGTGAGCAGCCTACGCTGGTAATAATAAGGCTTCAGTGGTATGGGCTAAGGTGGGATGCCGACAGTTGACCCAGGTGCCGCTTCTTAGGTGATAGAATTTAATCCCTCCGGTCAGTCACCGACTGTTTCGCGGCCTTCTCGGTATTGCGTGGCACTTTGCTTTCCTGGCGGGCGGTCTTGCGCTCATTCTTCCACCGTGAACGAAGTGCCTTCCACTCTTCGAGTTCCCCCCGTTTTTTGTAGTACTTCCTGCGACTAAGGAGAAAACCAGTTTTCGGTTTGTCTGCCTGTGGGTCCTCCTCTTCCATCTTCATAGTAAGGTAGACTTTCCATCCCGCGTGGGCGTAGCCCTCTTTGGGCGGTGCTTCATCCAGGACACCCCGGAATAGATTAGACCATACCGGCACGGAAACCAGCAGGTCGGGCCCATCCGCCAGGCTGTACTGTCCTTCCAGGAACAGTTGCAGGGCAGTGGTTTGAATTTCCATTCGTGGTATAGGCAAGACGCCGTGATTCATTTCCAGGTAGCCAGAGAGTGGAGCCAGACCTAAACGCTCGAAGCGGCGTTGCATTTTCGCTTTCTTGCCCACCTCCAGTAGTTGTGGCCAATCCGTAAGGACGATGTTCTGCAGGTCATAATTCAGGGTAGCCGTCGTGCTATCGAAAATCACCTGTTGGATGCGCTCATTCAGCCAGCCATTCATTTCTCCGTGAAGGTTGAGCCTGCCGGAGATTTCTCCTATTTGCTTTTTGACCTCAGGGTTAACTTTTGCGAATTCGCCGACCAATTGGTCCAGGTCGATGTTTTCGATGCGGTAATTGGCGTGAAAGGGAGATACGGCCAGGCTGTCGAGCGCGTAGACCGCGTCGATCTCCACCTTGCCATCGTCGATGAGGAAGCCGGTGCGTTCCAGCACAAGTTCATTATTGTTACGGACGCGCATGCCCGTGGCTAAATCCAAGAGCGTTGTGCGGGGGGAAAGAATGAAGGTGTCCACCTCTAGGCTCAGTTCGGGGCGGAAAGAGTTGAATACCCCACCGGTGGTCGACAGTACCTGCTTTAAGCTACTGGCCTTAGTCACCGTATCCGTTACTGTTTCGGTACCAGCGATGGAGTTCAAAGAATCCACCACGATACTATCGGTACTTGACGTAAAGTTGTCCCGCTGCGATTGGATGAGGCTGAGCAGATCCGGGTAACTCAAGGCGTCCGCACGAATGTCGGCTTTTACGTGGAAGGGAGCTGTGGCCTCAATGGTGTCCGGGAACATGAAAGCTGCCAGCTGATCCAGGTAACCATCTAGCCGGATGGTACGGTTGGTGGAGTCGGTAACGAGTTTCAGAGAGTAATCCGCCCGTTCTTCGGCAATCTTTACGTCGAAGTGGCGCACGGGAATGTAGACCTGCCCGGGCCGGTAGAGAATTCTGCTGCTGTCGATGGAGAGGTCCATACGACCAGTTTTCAGTAGGGCGGGGAGGTCTTCCGGGGTGCCGTCCAAATCCAGGTCGATGGCAAAGCGGCCTTCCCCAAAGAAGAAGTTCTCGGCGGCGAAGAGTACGTTGACGACCTGGGGGTCACCGTTGAGGTGGAACTTGGTCTGGATGCTACCGTCCGTTTCGCTGGGTTCGTACTGGAGGGTGCCGGAAAACAGTTCGTCCCGCCCGTCGTCAAACAGGAGCCGGCCGTAGTTGTAGCCACCCACGATACCAATGGAGTCGGCGATGCGGCCCCGGTGCTGGAAATCGATGTGTAGATCGGAGGGGAGTGTCTCCAACTCTTTGGGGAGAGCTACGCCGAAGTAGTCCAGACTATTCCGCAGCCGGTTGAGGTTGAGGTGCTGGGCCACGAACTCCACGTCGAAGGGGGTAACGCTCGGCTCATTCATGTCCAAACGAGCGGCGAATTGAATGTCGCTGCCGGACCAATCAAAGGAGGTTTTCTCCAGCCGCAGGGTGTCCTCGACGAAATGGAGGCCGGTCGTAAAGTCCGTGAGGGTGAATACGTCGTAGTACTTCACGGTATCAAACTTCATGCTGAAGTTGGGGTGGAAGGCTTTCTCGATACCCATCAGCGAGGCTTTCATGGCGGCTACCTGTTGGGCTTCCGTCAGCGTATCCAGTGGTGGGCGGCCGTCCGGACCGTACTCGCCCACTTCCCCGGCACCTGCGGCAGCGCCCTTATTCTTTTTGGGAGCGGGGCCGTCGGTGAACACGAGTTCTTCATCGTCAGAAACGAGGCGGCCGTCTTCGCCGAACAGGGCCCGGAAGTCGCGCCAGTCAAAGCGCTCGGTGTGGAAGTTTACGTCCGTGGTAATGCGCTGAGCGGGCTGGTCCATGAGCAGCGGCACGATGTTGTCGATCTTGCCGTTGAGGTCAAAACTGAAGCCGGTGCGTAGGGGGCGGCTGACGATGCCGTAACGAATATCCTGGCCATCCTTGACCGTACGGATCGCCCGGAAAGGGAAACTGATACCGGCCGGGCCGTAGAAAACTTCGGTGTTGTAAAAGGCGATCTCCCCGTCCGTAGTCTGAATGATCTCCTCAAAATCGAGGAGCGAAGCATTGACGCCAGCCTTAAGCCGAAACTTACCCCGTTTGAAGAAAAATGCATCGTTGCGCAGGTAGTCACTCACGGCACGGGCCGGCCCGGAGATGTCCAGGTTAGCGCGTAGAATGGCATCACGGCCCGGAATCCTGACGTCGACCCTATCGGTTTCAATGAGGACGTTGCCGAGGTAATAAGCCTTCACATTTTTGGCGCGCACGCGCAGGTTGCGGGGGCTATTGGGAATGCCTCCCTCCGCCGGAGAAAGCCGATTGATGAGCGTGCCGGTAGCGTAAACCTTGTCGAATTGGTGTTCCTTTAGGCGGACGTCCTGGCCGGACATCACGTAGTCGATTTCAAGGCGCGGGTCGTTTCCCGGGCCAAGGGGCGTAGCGATGGAAACGTGGGCGGGGAAGGCGCCCGTAACCGTATAGTCCGCCAGTTTTTCCTGAAGTTCCTCCGGTAGAATGGATTGCGCCGTGGCGTAATCAATTGCCTCGGAAGACACGTCGATGTAGGAGGTATCCGTCTTTTCCTTGTGGATCTCCGCGGCTAGCCGGAGATCCATACCCGCCACCGACAGGTTCGCCGGGTGCAGTGTAATGACTTCTTCCCCAAGAACTACGTCCAACGGCCCACTCAGATCCTTACCGCGCAGGTAACTTCCCTTGTCGGTGTTGAAGGCGAGGTCCGTGAAGTGGAAATCGACGTTGGCGTCGACGCACAATTCTCGCTCCTCATTTCGATCCACTACCGCACTGAGGGACCTGGCCAGCACCTCGATGTTTTTCCGCTTTTTGGGGTGGATGAACTTGAGGTTGACGTTGTCGAGTGCAGCCGTCAGCCCCTCCCAATCCACGCTGATGTAGTTGGGTTGGACGGCATCTTTTAGCGTATCCAGCTTGGTTTTAACCGTGTCTCGATCCGCCAGGTAACCCAGGTTGAAGACGCCGGCGGAGTCACTTTCCAGGTGCACTTGGGCATCGATCATCCGTATCTCTTGGATGCGAATGCGGCCGGCCAGCAGGTTGTCCAGATCAACCTTTGCCCGGATACGCTGGGCGTTGATGAGTTCCGGCACCCGCGTAGCCTGCGTGGTGTCGCGCACGACGAGGCTGTCGACGGTAAGGCGTACTTCGGGCCAATCCTTCCAGATCTCGAGGCGGACTTCGCGTAAGGAAACGGACATCCCCTTCGTCGCCAGGTACTCATGAAGCAACTTCTCCTGGTTGGACTCGAGGTAGTCGTTGGCGTACCACAGCGCCACCCCGGCCCCGATGAAGAGCAGGAGCCAGAAAACCAGGAAGATGCGCAGTAGCTTCTTGAGCATGATTAAAGGTAAGCGGTTTACAGTCTACAGTCTGGAGTCTATAGTCTGGAGTCTGTAGTCTGCAGTCGGTGGGGCTATAACGTAAAATAACCGCCTTCGTGCTGGGGACGAGGGCGGTTATTTTACGTTGCAGACTTTTGGTCAGGCGGAATTAGCGGAAGATGACACGTTGGGCACCGAGCAGACCTCGTTCGCCATCCAAGAGGCGGAGGGTGTAGACGCCGGCCAGTAGCGTCGAGTAACTCCGCGCGGGCACTAGGCAGATCCGTGGGGCTACTGACCGCCAGGGTAAAGGTGCCGGAGTTTGGGTTCGGGAAAAGTTTTAAATACAAGGTCTTTAGGATGTAGATTTAGTAAGCTGACATTCATCGCATCAGCGACCCTTACCCGCAACTACCAAGCGCCCGGCGCCACCGGTCCAGACAAAGATGTAGCCACCGAGGGGTAGTCCCGACAGGTCAAGCATTCCATCCGTACCCAGCCGGTGACGCCCGTAGTCACGGCCCCGGAAATCGAGCAGTTGTACCACCGTTCCTTCCGGTAAGCCCCGCAACCAGGTTTGGCCACGCGCTGGGTTAGGCGTTGCCAGTACGGATTCAGCCAGGGCGGCTACCTCCACCCAGGGGGAGTAGCTCGTGCTGCCATCCAGATCTTCCTGGCGTAAGCGATAGCGCAGGTCTCCAGGGGGTACGGTTTCATCCCTGGTTGCGTAGCGACCGTCCAATCGGGCGGCAACAAATCCGGCCTGCGCCAGCCCCGTTGGGCTCATTCGTTCCACGTAGAAGCCGGCGTTGTCGGTTTCATTCGTCGTTTCCCAGTTCAGTAGTACGTCCGCTTTCTCCCGCTCCGCCGTAAAGCTGAGGTAGCGGACTGGCAACGTGGCCCCACCAATCGTATTCGTCGCTTGCAGATCTATTAGTTCCACCGGCGAAAGGGCGCGGTTCCAGATGGTTACCTCGTCCAGAAGTCCGTTGAAGGGGCGGTCGCCGGCGTCCGTTGGTTGGTTACCGAGGGCTACGGCAACGTTGGGCGCCTGGGCAACCCGTCCGGTTTGGGCCATGCTGGCTACTTCGGTGCCGTCCACGTAGAGCCGCATTTGCGCGCCGTCGTAGGTGGCCGCTACGAAGGTCCACTCCTCGGCTCGCAACTGTCCGGTGGGGCTGGCCAGAGTGGCCGTGGTGGTTTGCGCGTCGGTCTTCAAACGGAAGCGTACGCCGGTCGTGCTGATCTGGCTCAGCATCCAGTAGTGCTGGTTGCCGGTCACGCCGTCGGCTTTGGAAATGAAGCGCCCTTCGGCCGTCGTCAGGGCGGTCGGGCGCACCCAGGCGGCGAGAGTTAGTCCGGCGGCGTCCACATCGATGGCGGGTAGTTCAACGCGTTCGGTCGCTACGTCGAGGGCGCCACCAAATTGGCCGTCCGCGGGCCGCCAGTTGTCGGCGGTGGTGAGGGTGCCATCCTGCCCGGCAACGAGTTCGGGTACGTTCGTGCCGGCAGTTTCGTCCAGCGGCCAGTAGGCAACCTGGGCCTGGCCGGGGTCCACAACGGTGATAATGACGACGTCCGTCGCTTGTTCGGCTTCGTCGCTTACGGCCAGTTCGAATTCGTAGCGGCCAGCCTCCGTTGGGGTGAACTGGGCGGTGGCCGTAGTCGCGTTCAGAATGGTAGTGGCCGGCCCGTCAAATTGCGTCCAGGCGTAGTTCAGGGTGGCGTCATCGAGGTCGGTACTCTCACTGCCGTCCAGCGTCACGGTGGTATTGATATTTACGGTTCGGTCCTCCCCGGCGCGGGCGATCGGCGGGAAATTTCCGTTCTGGGCGATGTTATAGTTCGCGCTGTTCACCGGGCCCGGCGCGGCATTCTGGGCGCTGGCGCGGGTGCGCAGTAAAGTGGAAGAAGCCAGGGTAAAGGGCCCCGTATACAAAGTGGATGTGCCGTCCGGTTCGGACCCATCCGTGGTGTACCGAATGTCCTCCACCAAGCCCGTCGCGGAAAGGGTGACGGTCACCGGAGCGGTAAAATTCCCACCCTGTGGGGCGATGGATACTTCCCCGGCGCGGGGGAGGGTAGAAGTCGTGTTGTAGTACACGACCGGACGGCCGTTGTAAAAGCGGGGCGCACCAGCTACGTCGAGGTCGCCATCACCGTCGAGGTCCGCGACGTCACCCAGGTAAAGTTTGCCACCCGGATCGTAATTGGTTTCGGTGAAGTTGCCCTCCCCGTCGTTGACGAATACGTAGCAGCCGTTGGAACCAAAACTGCGGCCGAGGAAGATGTCGAGGTCACCGTCGTTGTCTACGTCACCAAGGTCGGCGAAGTGGGCGTCCCCAGTATCATCGCGGAGGATGCGGGTGACGTAGTTGACGCTACCGTCCGGATTGAGCCCGGTGTTTTCGTGCCAGGCGAGGTACTGGACGGAGCCTTCGGCCGTGCCCATGTAGACGTCCGCATCGCCGTCGCCGTCCAGATCACCGATGGCGGCTTTGACTTTGCCGAAGACGCCCGTCAGGTTGGGGTCGATGGAGTAGGTGATCGGTACGCCGGTTTGGGCCCGCCAGTCGTCGGATTTCCAGTAGATGCCGGAGAGGACGATCTCCACGCCGGGTTCACCGTCCAGGTCGCCGACGGCCAGGCCTTCGTCGCGGCCGGCGTCGTTATCGCCGAGGATCTTCGCCGTCCAGTTGTTGATGTCGGCATTTTGGAAGTAGATCATGACCCGCTGGTCCGTCCAGGTGCGGGTAACGACGTCGAGCCGGCCGTCGCCATCCACGTCGATGACGACCATATCGTTCTGGTGGCTGACGTTGCCGGTGTACATGGTGATGCGCGTCCAGGGGGCGTAGACGTCGCCATCGGGTCCGGGATTCAGATAGAGGTAAGTGTTCCCCGGCCCGGAGTTGCGGGCGCCGTCGGAGGTCACCAAGTCGGGCCAGCCGTCGTTATTTATGTCGGCGGCTTCGGCGGCGTAGGGCCCGCCGGCGGAGGTCCCCATCTGGTATTCGGTGGTAAAATCCGGCCCGGCGTACCAGTACTGGTTGCCGCCACAGGCGAAGAGATCGACGTTGCCGTCTCCATCAAAATCGGCTACGGCCACGTCGGCGGTGGCTCGTCCGAAGGCGGTAGGTCCGGTAAAAGTAATTTGGGCGTGAGCGGGTAGGCTGGCGAGCAAGATCCAGCTGAAGGCGAAGACGAGAAAGCGAAGCATGTTGGTTTGGCTGGGGGCTTAGCCGAGAGCGAAGTTAGAGTTTAGATTTTAGATTTTCGTGTGCGAGGGTGGCGTAGCCCGGTCTAAAATCTAAAGTCTGGCTTCTAAAATCTCACGGGTAAACCTCCTTGGCGCCCACGGCGTTAGCCAGGCAGCTTCCCGATTGGGGAGGTTTTCTTTTATCACCAAGCAATACGCACATGTTTCAATTACCCAAACTCCCTTACGACTACGACGCCCTCGAACCGCACATCGACGCGCGCACGATGGAGATCCACCACACCAAGCACCACAACGGGTACACCACCAAACTGAACAAGGCCATCGACGGAACGGACCTGGCCGATAAGAAGATCGAAGAGATCCTCAAGGACGCCGGCCACCACTCCACGGCCGTACGCAACAACGGCGGTGGCTTCTACAACCACAGCCTTTTCTGGCAGGTGATGAGCCCCGACGGCGGCGGCAAGCCTTCCGGCGATCTCGCTAATGCCATCACCGAGGACTTCGGTAGCTACGACAACTTTAAGGATCAGTTCGCCGCAGCCGCCGGCTCCCGCTTCGGTTCCGGCTGGGCCTGGCTCATCGTGGGTGAGAACGGCCACCTCGCCGTCACCTCTACCCCTAACCAGGACAACCCGCTCATGGACGTTGCCGACGACCAGGGTACACCCATCCTCGGCCTCGACGTGTGGGAGCACGCATACTACCTCAATTACCAGAACCGCCGCCCGGATTACGTGAACGCGTTCTTTGACGTGGTGAATTGGGATGAGGTTGGGAAGCGGTACCAGGACGCGAAGTAAACTTCGCATCAGATTCTCGAATCTCGATTCTCGATTAGTGAGGACTGATTTGCTTACGTGACAGGCCCTCTCCCCCGTCCCCTCTCCAAAGGAGAGGGGAGACGTGACAGGTGTTCCGCCGGAGGAGGTTAAGCTTTAGCGCTCAATTCAAGTGCTGTTACTGTAAATAGTAATATGCTCACATTAATCCATGAATAGCCGGACTGCTTCTTGCCGTCCGGCTATTTGTTTTATATTGATATTAATGAAGAACTTTTTGCTGCGCAGGAGGGCTACTTTTGATCCGCCGCGGTTCCAGGGGTGGGGGCGGGAGCGCAGTTATTTTGAGGGGTGGTACTTCAAGGTGGTCGTCCCGCAGGAGGAGATTGCTTATGCGTTTATTCCGGGCATCAGTTACGACGCGGCGGGGGAGGGACATGCTTTTTTGCAGGTATTGAACGGGGCGGCGGCAACGTCGGAATACCATCGCTATCCAGTGAGCGATTTTAAGCCGGCGGCAGAGGAGTTTGCTTTGAGTTTGGGCCCGCACCGATTTAGTTCCGATACTTTATTTATTGATCTTCCGGGCCTGCAATTCGATATCAATTTAATTAATCCTATTCCCTGGGAGGCGCGACCGCTCGCACCGGGGATTATGGGTTGGTACGGCTTCGTGCCGCGGATGCAGTGCTACCACGGGCTGGTAAGTTTCCACCACGAGTTGTCCGGAACAATTACGGTAAATAATAAAAAATATTCCGCTGCCGGGGGGGTGGGGTATACCGAAAAAGATTGGGGTAGCGGCTTCCCCGATGCCTGGGTCTGGTGCCAGTCCAACCATTTATCGGGCACCAACGGGCCGGCGTGTTTGATGGCCAGCGTAGCGAGTATTCCCTGGTTGGGGACGTCCTTCACCGGCTTTCTCGCGACGTTTTATTTGGAGGGTGAACTCCACCTTTTTACCACTTGGGCGCAGTCGCAGGTGCAGTGTAAGTTGGACGGGGAGGCGGGGACCGTTAGCCTCACCTTTATCAAACCGGGGAAGCGCTTGCACATCACGGGCACCCCCGCCGCGGGAGGTGAGTTGGCCAGCCCCATCACCGCGGGAGGGATGACGGGCAAGATCAACGAATCCCTCCGGGCCGAATTGGACGTCCGGTTGGAAGTAAAGGGCGAATTAGTCTACGCCGGTACCGCCACCTGGGCCGGGCTCGAGGTGTCGGACAATGCGGCCATCTTGACTTCCTAAGCGGCCGTGATGAGGGCGCAGCAGAGCAGGAACAGGAAGAGATAGAATTTGTACATGGTTACGGGCTTTGTCCCGTCTATTCCTTTGTTGACCAATCCGTTACGTTGGAGGGCCAAATTTATTAGCGGTGGAATCCTGGGATTGGAGTTGCCCATTTTTACTTGCCCATTTTATGGTACCTGCGGCAGCGCCCAAACACCCCACCCAACAATGGGTTATACCAGCAACCAACCCAGCCCTACGCGGCCCCATCTACCCAAATCAGAACAATGGCTTTTTACGGACAACTCATCAAAACCATCCTGGAAGCGAAGCACGCTTTGCTGCCCCACGAACCGTCGGACCCCACGGCGGCGCAGGAGGACCAGCTGCGGGACTTGCTCGATACAGCCAAGGACACCGCGTTCGGCAAGTACTACAACTTCGCGGGATTGCTGGAAAAAGAGGACGTGCGCAAGGCCTACCGCAAAGCCGTGCCGATCTTTGACTACCACAAGATGAACGCCTCGTGGTGGAAGCAGCAGCGCCGTAACCCGGACATCACCTGGCCCGGCAGCCCCGACTTTTTTGCCCTCAGCAGTGGCACGACGGGGAAGAAGAGTAAGCGGATACCCGTCACCGACGAGATGCTGGCTTGCACCCAACGCGTAGGCCGCGCCCAGGCGGAGTGCCTCGCTAATTTTGAACTACCGGCGGACCTATTTGAGAAGGACATCCTGATGCTCACCAGCTCGGCCGACCTCGACGAGAAGGACGGCTGGCAGGAAGGGGAGATCAGCGGCATCAACGTGAGTAACATGCCGGACTTCATGGAGGCCGTCTACAAACCCGGTATCGAGATCGCTCAGATTGATAACTGGGACGAGCGGGTGCAACGCATCGCCGAAGAGGCACCGAACTGGGACGTTGGCGCCCTCGCCGGCATCCCCAGTTGGATCGTGATGATGTTGCGCAAGGTGATCGAAGTCAATAAGCTGAACAACATCCACGAAATTTGGCCCAGCCTGCAGATCTACACGACGGGCGGCGTGGCCTTCGAACCCTACCGCAAGAGTTTTGAAGCGCTGCTGGACCATCCGATCATCATCATGGATACCTACCTGGCCAGCGAAGGCTTCTTCGCCTTCAACGCCCGCCCGGGCACCATGGCGATGGAACTTGCCCTCGACCACGGGATGTACTTCGAGTTCATCCCCCACGACGAAACGGGCTTCGACGCCACCGGCCAGCTGCTGGACAAACCTAAAGTGGTCGACTACCGCGACGTGGAAGAAAACAAGGACTACGCCCTGCTCATCTCCACCCCCGCCGGCGCCTGGCGCTACATGATCGGCGATACGATCAAGTTTACGAATAAGGAAAAGATGGAGATCGTCATCACCGGCCGGACGAAGTACTGGCTCAACGTGGTCGGCTCCCAGCTCAGCGAAGAGAAACTCAACGCCGCCGTCGCCGCCCTCAACGAACAGACCGACAGTGAGATCAAGGAATTCACCGTCGGCGCCGTCCCTACCGAGGACGGAAACGACTACTACCACCAGTGGATCCTCGGCGTCAATAAGGAAGGCCTCGCTGCCGACCGGGCCCGGGACATCCTGGACGAGCACCTGCAATCCGTCAACAAGAACTACAAAGTGGCGCGGGAAAAGGCACTGAAGGGCGTCCGCGTCAAGGTCACCGCCGCCAATAAACTCTACGATTTCCTCGAGCAAAAGAAGAACAAGAAGGGCGGGCAGATCAAGTTCCCGAAGGTGATGACGGCGGATGACCTGGAGCAGTTGCTGGACTTCCTGGACTGATGTTCCGGCAGCGTTTTACCCTAATTCAGTCAGTTCCACCGCCGATAGTGCAAAAAGGCGCATTTTTTACGCACCAAACGAAGGCGGAGCGGTTTGTTTTGCAGACCTTTGTGGTCGTTTAAACTTACCCAAGGGTTACGGCTGATCACCATCAGTTTTACGCCCTGTTTGCCCCGCGGGCCGGGTGAGTTTGGCCCGCGTTACCGGTTCCCTCCCCGGTGGCGTTTTGATTCAGGGTTCGGCCCCTCCCGGTAGCCAACAAAAGTACCGGCGGGCCTCACGGACCAGCGTTCTACCCAACTTAGCATGAGCAACTTTTCCCACATCGCCAACGCGCACCCTTCCTACATCGAAAATCTGTACCAGACCTTCCTGCAGGACGCGACGGCGGTGGACGAAACCTGGCGCGACTTCTTCCTCGGTTTCGACTACGCCTCCGGCCACCAGAACGGCAGCGCCAGCGGCAACAAAATGCCCGTGGCCGCCGACGGCAGCATCGACTGGGAGCACGTCGCCAAGGAAATCAAGGTATTTGCCCTAATCAAAGCCTACCGCACCCGGGGCCACATGGACGCTTCCATCGACCCCATCAATGAATTCGACGACCCGGACGCGATCCTGGACCTGCAGGATTTCGGCCTCGCCGAATCCGACCTGGAGGTGGAGTTCCTCGCCGCCAAGCAGCTCTTCTTTGAGGGCAAGGCGCCGCTGAAGGACATCATCGCCAAACTCAACGAAGTCTACCTCGGCTCCATCGGCTTTGAGTTCGACCACATCTTCCTCCGCGCCAAGCGCCGGTGGTTGCGGACGCGCATCGAGCAGCATCAGCCCAATAAGGCCTACAGCCTGGATGGTGAGGACAAGAAACACATCCTCTCCCGCCTCAACGACGCGGTTGGATTTGAGGATTTCCTGAAGACCAAGTACGTCGCCCAGAAGCGCTTCGGCCTGGAGGGTGGCGAAGCGGCCATCGTTGGGTTGGATACCATTATCGACCAGGCGTCCATCGAGGGCGTCGAGGAAGTCGTGATCGGCATGGCCCACCGCGGCCGCCTGAACGTGCTGGCCAACATCATGGGTAAGTCCTACGAATCCATCTTCCAGGAGTTCGAAGGCGTAACGCCCGACGACGTGAAGGGCGATGGCGACGTAAAGTACCACATGGGCTACAGCAGCATCCGCGGCACCCGCGCCGGCAAGGAAGTTAACGTCAAGCTGGCCCCGAACCCCAGCCATCTGGAGGCCGTCGGGCCCGTCGTGGAGGGTTTCGCCCGCGCCAAGGCGGACGAGCTATACGATAACGACTACGACAAGATCCTCCCCATCCTCATCCACGGCGACGCGGCGGTGGCCGGCCAGGGCGTCGTCTTCGAAACCGCCCAGATGAGCGAACTGGATGCGTACACCACCGGTGGCACGATCCACTACATCATCAACAATCAGATCGGTTTCACCACCGACCAGGAGGACGCCCGCACGAGCATCTACGCCAGCGGCGTGGCGAGCGTGGTGCAGGCCCCCGTCTTCCACGTAAACGGTGACGACCCGGAGGCGGTCATGTTCGTCAGCCGCATGGCCGTCGAGTACCGCAACGAGTTTAATTCCGACGTTTTCATCGACATGCTTTGCTACCGCAAGCACGGCCACAACGAAGGCGACGACCCGGGTTATACTCAGCCGGGCATGTATCAAAAGGTCAAGAAGCACTCCGACGTCCGCAAACTCTACATCCAGCAATTGGTGGAACGGGGCGACCTGGAAAAGGCGGAAGCCCTCCAGATGGGCAAAGATTTCAAAGCCCGCCTCCAGGGCATCTTCGACAAGGTCAAGAAGCAGGAGCTCCCCTACAAGTACCAGCCACCGGAGGAAGCCTGGCGCGCGCTTAACAGCGACCACTGGAAGATGTCCGAGTTCGAGCAGAGCCCCGAAACGGGTGTGGCCAAGGACCGGATCGAGAGCGTCCTTCAGCACCTCGTCAGCCTCCCCGACGACTTCACGCCGGTGAATAAGGTGGACCGCCTGTTCAAGAGCTACAATAAGTCCATCGAGGAAAACAAACTCGACTGGGCACTCGGCGAACTGACCGCCTACGCCACTCTCCTGCTGGAAGGCAAGGATGTGCGCATGACGGGCCAGGACGTCCGCCGCGGCACCTTCAGCCACCGCCACGCCGTGCTGGTCAGTAAGGATGGCGAAACGACCTACAACCGCCTCGACGGCATGAACGAGGACCAGGGCAAGATGCGCATCTTCAACTCCCTGCTGAGTGAATTTGCCGTCCTCGGCTTCGAATACGGTTACGCTACGGCGGACCCGAACAACCTCGTCGTTTGGGAAGCCCAGTTCGGCGATTTCGCCAATGGCGCGATGACGATCTTCGATCAGTTCGTCAGCAGCGGCGAAAGCAAGTGGGCGCGGATGAACGGCCTCACGGTGCTTTTACCCCACGGGTACGAAGGTCAAGGACCGGAGCACTCCAGCGCCCGCCTCGAACGCTTCCTCCAGCTCTGCGCGGAGTACAATATGGTGGTGACGAACATCACGATGCCGGCCAACTTCTTCCACGCCCTTCGCCGCCAGTTAGCCTGGGATTTCCGTAAGCCGATGATCAACATGAGCCCGAAGTCCGGCCTGCGCCACCCAATGGCCGTAAGCCAAGTGGCGGAATTCACGGAGGGCACCCGCTTCCAGGAGATTCTCGACGACCCCACGGTGGAGAAGGCGTCCGCCGTCAAGCGCGTCCTTTTCTGTAGTGGCAAGGTCTACTTCGATCTCGCCCAACACAAGGAAAAGAACCAGCGCGACGACGTCGCCATCGTCCGCTTCGAGCAGTTGTTCCCACTGCCTCCCGGGCAGGTCAACGCCATCATCGATCGTTACGCCGGTGCCGAGTTGTACTGGGTGCAGGAGGAGAGCCGCAACGCGGGCGCCTGGTCCTACATCAGCGAGCACTTCATCTACAACGAGGCCATTGGCCGCAAACTCACCTACGTTGGCCGCCCGGCCACGGCTTCGCCGGCGACTGGCTACAAGAAAGTGCACGAGCACGAGCAGTTGGCGTTGATTGAGCGGGCGTTTGGGTAATCCCCACCCCCGGCCCCTGCCCGAGGGGGAGGGGAGTATGCTCGCTCAAAAATGTATACTGCTTGGATTGCATCAATGCAATGTCAATCGTATCGTAGTGCTGCATTGGGCGCTGGCGCGGGTGCTGTGTGGATGGGATTGAACGTAGCGCTCAGCATTAGTAATACCATTAATTGGGTAATACCGATCGTGTCGTTAGTCGTACCCGTTAGGCAAGCAATGAGGACAATCAACAACCGGGATTGGTCACTGATTTTCGTAATGCTAGCGGTAGTCTGCTGGTTAGTTGGTGTGTTGACGATGGCGTCACCCTACTTCTCTAAGGAGGCGGAGGCTACGTGGCGAAATGTTTCCCAAATTGGAATGGTTGCTTGTATGGTGGTGGCTGCCTATCTATTGTTTTTGGCGGGGCGGGAGCGTGCGCTTGGGGTTGGCGCTTTGATGATTTTGTATGTTTTTATTTGGTTGGGGGTAGCCTCTTGGGTTTGGATGTTTTGGTTGTTGGGGAGTGTGTTTGGTTAGCCTCCCGGCTCCCGACCTCCAGGTCGGGTTTTCAGATCTTTATGCACATTTTATGTTTCTTGCTTTTGTTGCACTTCTTTTCAGATGAAAAGAAGCAAAAATCTTGTCCTGTAACCGTGGCTTAACGCGATTTCTCGGCGGAAAGGCTAAAATCTGCAAACTCGCTAATAAATTTTTGCGCTGAGTCTAGGTCTGTTGATTACATTAAATTGTGGGTATAGCGTAAATGTTGGCGCGCTCGAACAGTGCAGATTTCTTGACGCCTTTCCGCCGAGAAATCGCTACCACGTTTAAGGGACGGGTAACTTCGAGGGCTAGAGGTATCACATCTAACGCCTAAAATCTAACGTCTAAAGTCCCTCCAAGCCTTTCCGCTGAGAAATTGCTACTACAGTTCAGGGACGGATGACTTCCAAGGCTTGAGGTATCCCGTCTAACTTCTAAAATCTAACGTCTAAAGTCCCTAAAAGCCTTTCCGCCGGAAACATCACTTCTGCTCAACAAAATTGCTGTTGAAAATATAAAAGCCGCTAGAACTCCCTATCTTCCAACCAAACATGAAACACCTAACGACAAAACTTACGCTACTTTTTCTTCTATCCTGGGCATCATCGCTCACCGCACAAAACAACCCCTCTTGGCCGGACACCCTCAATGTACTCGTCCCTTTCTACTTTGAAGACGGCATTGGTAATAAGGATACCGTATTCGTTGGGTTTAGTGACGAAGCAACAGATGCAATCAATTCACATTTGGGAGAAGTTGATATTACGGGTCAGCCATTCGATAGCATTTTTGAAGTCCGAGTCGCGGAGTTGAATCGCAGGTATAGACCAGAATTCGGTTTGAAGTATTCTGGTAAAACGGGTTATTATAATCGAGTCTATGATTTTCGGTCTTCTACCATCCCCTGTATTAATTATTCCTCCACTAGGATCATCGAGTTCGTAGTAAACGTTAATCACTATCCAATTAAAGTTTCTTGGGATTCAAGCGTGTTCAGAGAAGGTGGAGATTTGTATTGTATTGCGAATTCGTTGATTACCAATAATTACGCCGAACCAATTTTGGACCGATGGTGGGAATTTGCAGCTCCCAATGATCTGGACTTTAAATGTTTAGCGGTTCAGAACAGTACTCACAGTTTTGAACCATTCGCTTCTAGATTTGTGAATTCTCCTTTTGACCCTACGGGAGCATTTATCGTGTTACCAGAAGAAGGCAGCTCTGGGCCAGATACAATGGCCATCTTGTCATTTTCACTTAATTACGGAAATATTGAAACCCCTCCCTGCCACGACATCCTAGCCCCCGTATCCAACCCCGCCGAAGAACTTCCCTTTACGGTTTATCCCAACCCAGCCACCAGCAATTTGCGGGTCACGCTTCCGGAGAACAGCCTGGCTACCAATTTTCGGTTTGACATCTACTCTGCTTATGGTCGTCTCCTGCAATCGGGGCGGCTTGGGGTTGGTGGCTCCATTGATGTTGCGGACCTAGCTACCGGCACCTATTGCTTGCGCCTGGTGGATGAGGCGACGGGGGAGACGGGCGTGGTGATGTGGGTGAAGCGGTGATGGGGGGTGAATGAATTTATCAACTTTTTGAGGCAAGCTCAAAGTGAGTGAGAGGACTGCGTCAAATCACCGCCTGTCAAAATTATTCTGCGATACCGCTAATCGCTGCGTATTTTACTAACGAATTATTAAGTATTCCCGAACCCTACTGCTAATGAAACCAGGATTTACTCTCATCCAACTTGCTGGTAGCTACCACCATCAACTTGACTTGTCATTCCTTCCAAATGGAGCAGGTACAATTGTAGTTGTAGTTGATGGATACCCCTATTACAAACAGTTTGTAAAGCAATAGCGAGATGAATAACTTAAGTCTTAGGTTAATTGGTGCGCTTGTATGCTTGGCGCTAAATAGTCTGCATGCGCAGAGCAACTACGAATGGCCAGATACCCTCAATGTGCTCGTCCCTTTCTACTTTGAAGACGGCATTGGTAATAAGGATACCGTATTCGTTGGGTTTAGTGACGAAGCAACAGATGCAATCAATTCACATTTGGGAGAAGTTGATATTACGGGTCAGCCATTCGATAGTATTTTTGAAGTCCGAGTTGCGGAGTTGAATCGCAGGTATAGTCCAAAATTCGGTTTGAGGTATTCTGGTAAGACGGGTTATTTTAATCGAGTTTATGATTTTCGGTCTTCTACCATCCCATGTATTAATTATTCCTTCACTAGGATCATCGAATTCGTAGTAAATGTTGATCACTATCCAATTAAAGTTTCTTGGGATTCAAGCGTGTTCAGAGAAGGTGGAGATTTGTATTGTATTGCGAATTCGTTGATTACCAATAATTACGCCGAACCAATTTTGGACCGATGGTGGGAATTTGCAGCTCCCAATGATCTGGACTTTAAATGTTTGGCGGTTCAGAACAGTACTCACAGTTTTGAACCATTCGCTTCTAGATTTGTGAATTCTCCTTTTGACCCTACGGGAGCATTTATCGTGTTACCAGAAGAAGGAAGTTCTGGGCCAGATACAATGGCCATCTTGTCACTGTCACTTTACTACGGAAATGTTCAAAGCCCTCCCTGCCACGACATCCTAGCCCCCGTATCCAACCCCACCGAAGAACTTCCCTTTACGGTTTACCCCAACCCAGCCACCAGCAATTTACGGGTCACGCTTCCGGAGAACAGCTTGGCTACCAATTTTCGGTTTGACATCTACTCTGCTTACGGTCGTCTGCTGCAATCTGGGCAGCTTGAGGTTGGTGGCTCTATTGAAGTAGCGGACCTGGCTACCGGCACCTATTGCTTGCGTCTGGTGGATGAGGCGACGGGGGAGACGGGCGTGGTGATGTGGGTGAAGCGGTGATGTAGGTCAGAGAATTTTGCGCCTTTGGAATTTTTATATTATGAAGCAGTGAGACTGATCAACTCTTCGGTGGGGCATTTACTATTTGGAAATTCAAAATTTGTTGCGTACTTTACTTTCGCCTACTTGTCACACCACTTATCAAAATCCTATGAAGCACCTGTTAACCTTACTTCTATTATTCACCACCATAATTGTTTTCGGACAGGCTGACCCTGGGGACTACTGCGCCTCAGATTCTCTTGCTACTAGCCCCCCAGTGTCGTTAGACAAAAGCGCTCATCCTTTCTGTAACCTCGGGGTGCCGGACATAGTTAACAATTGTAAGGAAGTTTACGTGAAAGTAAACGTACATTTCTTTGTCAATGATGATGGTACTGGTTTGACGGCCGGCAATGGGGCATCCAATCAACTTGAGCAGCGAGACGTTTTTCAAAAGGCTGACGATCTCGTGTACTTTGCCAATCAATACATGGAAGACATAAGTAGTAATAAACAGCTGAACCAAATCCCGTGGGGGGCTGATACAACTTCTGCTCAATGTGTTGGTTTGCGGTTTTTGCTTGATGAAGTCTTTATTCATCGAGACAGTAATATGGACTTAATTAATATTGGAGGCCATAATGACCAATATGTTGGAATAAATTACAGAGACGCCTATAATATTCTTGCGGTAGACATTAGGCGGGCAAGTGGGTACGCGCCTAGACAAGGTAGATATATGGTGGTGAGATCATTCGACCAGCAATTGATCGTCCATGAGTTTGGACATTCACTACTTTTGGAGCATACGCATTTTGGTAATTCCAATGGTGATGATAATTGTTTTGATACACCATGGTATAAATGGGAATATGATCGATATGGTGACGGCAGCGTGATCGACAGTAAAAAAACCTGTTGGAATGTGTCAAATAGAGATGCATCCGGAACAGACCTTTGTACACCAAATGGCACGACGGTAATAAATCCTCACCCTTGTTGCGACAGTTCAACGGTGAATAATAACGTCATGACGTATTCGGCTGCCGCACAAAGTGGTTCGATTGCCGCTCTGACTCCTTGTCAAGTCGACATTGCAATGACGGAGTTATTGAAGGAAAAGTGTGACTTAATTGCAGCGATCGAACCAATCTGTAAGCCAGTGTCAGCGCACATTGGTTATAAGCCAAATACTGATTTTAGTCAGGATTGTAGTTGGACATTTTACTTGCGAGGAAGTACCAACGAGACTGAACACAGGATTTCGTACCAAAAGTTACAGCCTGACGGTACGTATAGTCCATTTTTAGACTCCGATTGGCTACCGGGTAGAGCACGGGAAGAAAGGGTAGTAGTTGGCGATGATCCTTACATCAAGCACGGTACGGTTAGACTCCCATCTAATTCGACCTACATCATGACGCTCACTACCAGAAATAATTGTGATACGGATCATTATCGGGTAGAATTTACAACAGGAGCCTGCGACGTAGGAGACCAAGACGATTCACCTAATCCAGGGCCGTTTCATACGGAAGAATTTCAGGCCTACCCCAACCCGAGTAATGGACCAATCACGCTTGAATATGGAATCGCTTCTTCCGCTGAAATAGAAATTTACGTAGGTTCTAATGCGACAAATTCATTTGAACTCATTGCAGATATTTCGGGCTACAAACTTGCTGGTAGCTACCACCATCAACTTGACTTGTCATTCCTTCCAAATGGAGCAGGTACAATAGTAGTTGTAGTTGATGGATACCCCTTTTACAAGCAGTTTGTAAAGCAATAGCGAGATGAATGCTAAATTTGTAATTTCTATTTTTGGAATAATTGTTTCTTGCAGTTGTCTCACCGCACAAAACACCCCCTCCTGGCCGGACACCCTAAATGTACTCGTTCCCTTTTATCTTGAGGATGGTATAGGGAACAAAGACACTGTTTATTTAGGTTTTAGCGATAACGTGCAGGACACGATAAACCCAAATTTGGGGGAGGTTGACTTGACCGATCAGCCTTTTGATAGCGTATTTGAAGTAAGATTAGTTAATTTTAATAGAAGAAGTAATGTTAATTCAGGAATTAACTATTCAGGTAAGGTTGGATATGCAAGAAGATCTTACAGATTTAGGTCCAACACTACACCTTGTATAAATTATGTGGTAACTAGAGGTTTTGAATTCTTAGTGAGAGTAAAGCATTATCCAGTCACCATTACTTGGGATCCTAGCGAGTTCAGGAGTGGCGGGGACTTGGAATGCATTTCTAAATCATTTATAACCAATTCATACGTGGAGCTGGTTCAGGATGAATGGTGGAATTTAACTATGCCAAATGGTTTTGATTTCAGCTGCTTAGGAACAGCAGATGGGGAGCATCAATTTTATCCGATCGACTTGGCTGAAGCCCCTTTTGATCCATTCGGTGCATTCGCAATATTGCCCGTAGCAGGAGAGCCGCAACCAGATACTTTAGCAATTTATCCCATATCACTTTATTACGGGAGCATAGACAGCCAGCCCTGCCACGACATCCTAGCCCCCGTATCCAACCCCACCGAAGAACTTCCCTTTACGGTTTACCCCAACCCAGCCACCAGCAATTTGGGGGTCACGCTTCCGGAGAACAGCCTGGCTACCAATTTTCGGTATGACATGTACTCTGCTTACGGTCGCCTGCTGCAATCGGGAAGACTGGGGGTTGGTGGCTCCATTGAAGTAGCGGACTTGACTACCGGCACCTACTGCCTGCGCCTGGTGGATGAGGCGACGGGGGAGACGGGCGTGGTGATGTGGGTGAAGCGGTGATGGGGATATTGACCACAATAGAGGCTAACATGTTAGCTATTCTGGCCTATAATCCGTATTTTGGCTAAAATATTAGCTATGGATGGTAAGTATGGTTTAGGGCCCACCCCCGGTTCGGTGATGCGGGCGTTGGCAGACCGGCATAAGCAGTTACGTAAGGATAAAGGATACAGCCAGGCGGAGATGGCGAAGCGGTCCGGGGTATCCCTGGGGAGTTTGAAGCGCTTCGAGCAAAGCGGGCAAATCTCATTGATCAACCTTATCCGGCTCATGAATCTGCTAGGTCGGTTGGATGATTTCCGGACGGTGATGGAACGCAAGTTTGACCCGAAGGAAGCGGCTAAGCTGTTTACTTCCTCAACCGGGGAGGGATGAAACGGCTGAACGTAAATTTGGATTTCGGGGTGGAAACCTATTCTGTGGGCCAGCTCGTAAACGATGCGGGGGAGATTCTTTTTCGTTACAATGCCCAATTTTTGGAGCGGGGCTATAATCTCTCACCGTTCCGCTTAAAAATGAACGCGGAGCCACAGACGGCGAGTGTCGACTTTTTTGAAGGGTTATTCGGCGTTTTTAGTGATAGCCTACCCGACGGTTGGGGGCGGCTGCTCATGGACCGCTATTTACGTGAGCGCAACCTGTTGGCAGACGGATTTAACGTGCTCGATCGCCTGGCATACGTCGGAACTAATGGTATGGGGGCGCTTACCTACCAACCCGCTAAAGAGGCCAGCGGCCACTTCAAAGGCTTAGACCTGGATAAAATCGCCACTGCCTCCGCTGAGGTATTGCGCGGCGAAGATGTGGACGTGGTGGAACAACTCGTACAACTAACGGGCTCATCCGGTGGGGCACGGCCTAAGATTACGGCACTCTACAATGCTACCGCAGACGAATTAATGTCGTGGCCGCCCAGAGAAGCACCGCCTCCAGGTTTTGCGGAGTGGCTCATCAAATTTCCGGCAACCATTGATCCACCAGATATCGCAAGGATTGAACTATTCTATGCAGATCTGGCTCGCAAAGCTGGGCTCGAAGTTGCCCCGACGCGGCTCTTTACCGGAGCATCCGGTGCAACGTATTTCGGAACCCAACGCTTTGATCGTAGAGGAAACGAAAGATTGCACCTACACACCGTAGCCGGTATCCTGCACGATAATTTTCGTTATCCCAATCTCGACTATGGCCACGTAATGCACGCCGCTTACGAACTGGAACAGGATTCCTCCGTATACGAGCGCGTACTTCGACTTGCCGCCTTCAACGTGTACGCGCACAATTTGGATGACCACTCCAAGAATATCTCTTTTTTGATGGACCGGTACGGCAAATGGACACTTGCGCCAGCCTACGATCTCACCTTCTCCCATTCTCCACACGGCTACCATAGTATGTCCGTGGCGGGAGTTGCGAAAGCGCCGGGCTTCGCAGACCTCAAGCGCCTGGCAGAAGAATTTGGCGTTGTCGATGCCGGTGACATCATTGCTGAGGTGCGCCAAACGGTCCTCGCGAGCCTCACTGATCTGGATCAATACCAATTATCAACAAGCTCCGCAAAGGAAATCAGGCAAACTCTGCGAGCCGTGAGTAAAAGTTGAGGCTTAGCGTTAAAAAGGTCTCACTTGCCCGGTTGAATTTTTGGTAGATCAATTCCCCATTATCTTACCCCACCGCTCACCCCAACACCATGCTGAAACGCACCCTCCCCCTGCTTGCCATCGCCCTGATTTGTTTCGCCACCGGCATGGCCGTCAACGACGAACTGACGAAGGCTGATCTGTTCGCCGCCGCCAGGGTCCTGGGTTTGGACTTCCTCGATGACGATGAGGTTGAGCTGATGTTGGAGGACGTCCAGGAGCAGACGGCTACCCTGGAGAAGTTGGGGGAGATCTCCATCGATAACGGCGTATCCCCCGCACTGGCGTTCAATCCCGTACTTCGTCCGGACCAACTTCCTGCGTCCAATACCGTCTCTGCACCCGCGGCAGCGCCCGATGTACTGACCGTGAACGCGACGACTACGCCCCTGCAGTGGATGACCGTGAAGCAACTCGGGACCCTCATCAAGGGGGGCGACATTACGAGCCGGCAACTGACGGAATTCTTCCTGAAACGACTGAAAGAACACGACCCGACGCTGCACTGCGTGATCACCCTGACCGAGGAACGCGCCCTGGCCCAGGCCGATAAAATGGACGCCGAACTCGCCGCCGGAAAGTACCGCGGCCCGCTGCACGGTATCCCCTACGGCGCCAAGGACCTGCTCGCCGCGAAGGGCTACAAAACGACCTGGGGCGCCAAACCGTACCGGGACCAGACCATCGACGTGGACGCCGCCGTGATCGAACAACTCGACGAAGCCGGGGCCGTGCTCGTGGCCAAACTGACCCTCGGTGCCCTCGCCTGGGGCGACGTTTGGTACGGCGAAATGACCCGCAACCCCTGGGACCCGACCAAGGGCAGCAGTGGTTCCTCCGCTGGATCAGCCAGCGCGGTTGCCGCCGGATTGGTGCCCTTTGCCATCGGGACGGAGACGCTCGGGAGCATCGTCAGCCCCAGCACGGTTTGCGGAACGACGGGGCTGCGGCCCACCTTCGGCCGGGTAAGCCGCTACGGTGCCATGGCCCTGAGTTGGAGTATGGACAAGGTCGGGCCGATCACCCGGACGGCCGAAGACGCCGGCCTCGTGCTCGCCCACATGGCCCACTACGACCCGCGGGACGCCCACGCCATCGAGGCCGGGTTCCAGTACCGCTGGCCCACCGAAGCGGCGCGGGGTAAGCGGATTGGGTACCTCAAATCCGTGATGGACGGCGATTATCCTTTCCACGAGCAGGATTCTACGGTGCTCGCCGCGTTGAGGGGTAGAGGTTACGAACTCGTACCCATCGAGCTGCCCGAAGCGCCGGATATCAGCTTCATTCTCAGCGTGGAGGCCGCCGCCGCCTTCGACGCCCTGACGCGCAGCAACCAGGACGATGAATTGACGCGGCAAGTCCGCCGGGCCTGGCCGAATACTTTCCGGACAGCGCACTTCGTCCCGGCCGTCGCGTACGTGCAGGCCAACCGCCTCCGCCGCCAGTTGATGGAGGATATGGATAAGGTGCTAACCGAAGCGGACGTAGACGTATACGTCAACCCCAGCTGGCATTCGAGCAGTCTATTTATTACGAATATGACGGGCCACCCCTGTATTTCCGTCCCGAACGGAATGAACGCGGAGGGTACGCCGACGAGCGTTACGTTTACGGGCAAGCTATTTCACGAGCAAGCGATTGTGGACGTGGCGCACGCGTACCAGATGGCTAGTGAGTGGGAGGAGGTGCATCCGGAGGGATTTTGAGTGGGGCGTGTTAGTGCTTTGGTATTTTGGTGCTTCGGTTATAGAAGCACCAAAACACCACACCATCGGCAACATCTTATGCTCAAGAAACATTATGTTTGTGAAACATAAGATGACTAGTGTTCTATAATCGTACTCAGGAAATAGAGAGACTGACCCGGGCGTTGGCCAGGGAGCGGAAGCAGTTTATCGTGTTGTACGGTAGGCGGCGCTGCGGGAAGTCTACTTTGTTGCGCAAGTTTTTGGGAGCGAAAGATGTGTACTACCTAGCTTCTCAGAGTGAGCAGACCCTCCAATTGGCAGCCTTTCGCCAGTTGCTGGCGGAACGCATTCCAGCGTTTGCGCACGCTAATTTTACGGATTGGAACGCCCTGCTGCATTTTCTGAATAGCCAGGTTACCGAGCGTTTTACGCTGGTGATTGACGAATTCCCCTACCTCGTAAGGGCAGCGCCCGATCTACCCAGCATTATCCAGCGCTTGGTCGACGACCGGGCAAAACTGAAGTTTGACATCATCCTTTGCGGATCGTCCCAGCAGATGATGCAGGGTCTTGTCCTTTCGGGAACGGCGCCGCTTTACGGCCGGGCGGATGAGGTACTGAAGATTGATCCCCTGGCAGCTGGATGGCTACTCGATCACCTGCCCGGGCAGACTGCCGATCAGCTTATTACGGAATTTTCGACCTGGGGCGGCGTGCCGCGCTACTGGGAACTCCGCAGTGATTATCCCGATTACGATTCAGCCGTTGCGGAACTAGTGCTCAGCCCCGACGGAGTATTGCGTAACGAGCCCGCCCGTTTGCTGCTTGATGACCTACGGGACCCTACGGGTGCCCTTTCTCTGCTGTACTTGATTGCAAACGGTGTGCACCGCCCTTCGGAGTTGGGTGCGCGGCTGAATAAACCTGCTACCGATCTATCTCGCCCACTCAAAAAGCTGATTGACCTTGGTTACGTGGAACGCGAAAGTCCGTTTAAAGCAAAATCGAAGCACCGCAAGGGGAATCTTTACAAAGTGAAAGATTCCTTCATTCGCTTTTACTTTCAGTACGTGCAACCTAACCTCTCGAATTTACAGGTCGATAATTCGGCCCGTCTCTGGCAGCAATTAAAAGTGAATTTACCACTGTTCGTAAGCCACGAGTTTGAGCGCATGGCCAGAGTCGCCGTGACGCAGGGTGAACTTGGTAAGGACTTTTTCTTTACCCAGCGTTGGTGGGGTAAGGGAAAAAATGGGAAGCCGATGGAAATTGATCTAGTGGGTGAATCTCTCGATAAAACTAAGCTACTCGTTGGCGAATGCAAATGGTCCACCGTAAAAGCACCGGATACACTTAATGCCGATTTGCTAAGCAAGGCCACTCAGCTACCATTTTATCACGGCCAGGAGTTAATCCCGGTGCTCATCGCGAAAAATTTCGCTCACCCACCAAAATGCTTTCACCTCGGCGCTGAGGAAGTACTGACGTTATTACGGAAGTAAACATCCAAGATTAATAACCCATATCGATATGCAAAACCAACAACAACTCCTAAAAAACCGCCCCACCGGCCTGCCCGACGAAAACACCTGGGAGCTCGTCACCACGGAAGTTCCCGAACTGCGGGAGGGCCAAATCCTCGTCCGAAACCACTACGTTTCCCTCGACCCTGCGATGCGCGGCTGGATGAACGACCGCAAATCCTACATCGAGCCCGTGGCCATCGGCGACGTGATGCGGGCCGGTAGCGTGGGGGAGGTCATTAAAGTCAATAAGCATCCGAGTTTCAAGGTGGGTGACGTCGTGACGGGGTGGGGCGGCGTCCAGGAATACCACGTATCCGACGGCAGCGGCTATTACCCGGTCGATACCCGCCTGGCGCCCATGGAAACCTACATTGGCACCCTCGGCATGCCGGGCCTGACGGCCTACTTCGGTATCCTGGAAGTCGGAGAACTGAAGGAGGGCGACGTTGTCCTCGTTTCCGGCGCGGCGGGCGCGGTGGGTAGCGTGGTTGGGCAGATCGCCAAACTCAAAAATTGCACCGTCATCGGCATCGCCGGCGGCCCCGAAAAGTGCGCTTACCTAACGGAAGAACTCGGCTTCGATGGGGCCATCGACTACAAAAACGACAACCTGTACGCCGGCCTCAAAAAGTATTGTCCCAAAGGCATCGATATTTATTTTGATAACGTAGGTGGCGACATCCTCGATGCGGCCCTCACCAAACTGCGGATGAATGCCCGCGTCGTCATCTGCGGCGCCATCAGCCAGTACAACAACACGACGCCCATTAAAGGCCCAAGTAATTACCTGAACCTACTCGTCACCCGCAGCACCATGAAGGGCATGGTCGTTTTCGATCACGCGAAAGGATACGCTGCCGCCGCCAGACAAATGGGCCAGTGGATGGCGGAAGGGAAATTGAAAAGCCGCGAAGATGTGTACGAAGGGATCGAAAATTTTCGGGAGACATTTTTGCGGTTGTTTTCGGGGGAGAAGATGGGGAAGTTGGTGTTGAAGATTGTTTGATGACTTTAGACGTTAGATTTTGGATTTTAGATGGGATGCCTGATAATTTGGTAGCACTTTTTCAGTACGAAGACATTATCCGGAGACCCGACCTCCGGTCGGGTAGTACTGCCAAATGAAGGGTTGTACAATTTTTTAAAATCTATTAACCAATAAAACAAATCACCCGACCGGAGGTCGGGTCTCCAGCTCCTACAAAATTCTGCACTAATAATTTTGTAGCTTTACCTAGCGTTTTCTTAAGCACTATTTGATAAGTTTAACCCAAGACCGAAGCCCTGATGTACGACTACCGCCTAGCCTATTTCTACAATCTTTCTATCACTGTTCTCCTCGGCATGTACGTATTTTCACGTATATCCACCGTCATCAAGTTTCCTGACGATCCTTATCGTAATATAGTGTATCTGATTGCAGCACTTCCGTCCGCCATCGCTGCGTATCACTTCTGGCAACAATATCAGGAGCGGCGGGAGTTGTCCGTACGGGAGGGGGTGTTTATTCTTACAGCGGTGCAGATTGCTACGAATATGATTGGTTGGTTTTTGCGGTGAAATAAGAGGGATGTTAGAGGTTAGATTTTGGATTTTAGATGGGATGCCTGAATCCCCTGGAAGTTATCCTTCCCTTAACCGTGGTAGTGATTTTAGCGGTAGAAAGCGTGATACGGAGACCCGACCTCTGGTCGGGTTAAACTGCCGTGAGATAGGTCCTATATTTTTGAATATAAATAATTGAAAAAAATAATCAACCCGACCGGAGGTCGGGTCTCCAAAATTGTCTCCAAACCGGGCTACAAAAGATTTTCCAACGCTTTAGCACTCCGCTCAAAATCAAACGAAGCCAACACCGCTTCTCGCTTTGCCGCAATCCGTTCATTTCCCAAATTCCCCAAACTGCCCAAGTGGGTATGTTTCAACTCCGTAGGCGGCACAAAAGTGCCCGCTTCAATATCCCGACCCACCTGCGTATACGCATCTCGGAAAGGCACGCCTTGCAGCACCAAATTATTGACGGCTTCGACGGAATAGAGGTAAACGTAACGCGGGTCCGTCGGGAGTTCTTGGGCGCTGACGCGGGTGCGCGGTAAAGCGTAGCGCACCATGGATAGACAATCCTCCAATTGGTCGAGGGCGGGGAAGATGGCTTCCTTCAGCAACTGGAACTCCCGGTGGTAACCGGAGGGTAAGTTCCCCGTCAATTGCGCCATCTGCGCCGGAAGGGTCTGAAGGAGGTTGCACCGGCCACGAATGAGCTCAAACACATCTGGATTCTTCTTGTGCGGCATGATGCTGGAGCCCGTCGTCAACTCATTGGGGAGTTGGAGGAAGCCGAAGTTCTGGCTACTGTAGAGGCACACGTCCATGGCCAACTTCCCCAGGGTTTGGGCGACGCCCGCAATGCCGAAGGCCGTCACCAACTCGGATTTGCCCCGGCCCATTTGCGCCGCCACGACGTTGACGACCGGGCTCGAAAAACCGAGGAGCTCCGTCGTCCGGTCCCGATCCAGGGGGAAGCTGGAGCCGTAGCCCGCGGCGGAGCCAAGGGGGTTTTGGTCCACCACGTCGTAGATGCCCGTCCAGAGTTTGAGGTCGTCGACCAGGGCCTCTGCGTAGGCCCCGAACCAAAGGCCAAAACTCGATACCATCGCCACCTGCAGGTGGGTGTAACCGGGGATGAGCTTGTCTTTGTGCTCCTCGCTTAATTCGGTGAGGGTTTGGCTGAGCTCCCCCGTCAGTTCCACGATGCCCTGAATGCGGTGGCGGAAGTAAAGGCGGAGGTCCACCAGCACTTGGTCGTTACGGCTCCGTCCGGAGTGAATCTTCTTGCCATCGTCGCCGAGGGCCCGCGTGAGCAACATCTCCACCTGGCTGTGGACGTCCTCCACACCCTCCTCAATGGTGAATTGGCCGGAGGCGGCGTCCTGATATAGTGCTTGCAACTTCTCCCGGCACCTGCGTGCAGCGCCCTCGTCCAACAGACCGACTTCGGAAAGCATTTGGATGTGCGCTAACGATCCGAGGATGTCGAACGGCGCCAGCTCCAGGTCGAGTTCGCGGTCGCGGCCGATGGTGAAGTCGGCGATGCGTTGGTCGAGGTCGTAGTCTTTTTCCCAGAGTTTGGTGGCCATAGCGGTAGCGTTGAGTGGCCACGAAGGTAGGAAATAGAGAAGCCGCCCGGCCAAATGATGACACGGGCGGCTCCGATAAATTTAGCCGGTAACTGGAGGCGCTAGCGCTTCACAAAACGCTGGACGCTGCGCTCGCCGGTGGGCGTGCGGACTTCCAGCAGGTAAGCACCGGGGCGCAGGCTACTCAGGTCGATATCGTTGCCAGCCACGGGGACGGCAACGACCTGGCCGAAGCCGTTGTAGATCGTCAATTCGCCGGCGGGGCCGCGGTATTGCATCCGGTCCGTAGCGGGGTTGGGATAGAGGGAAACTGCCGCTTGCGCCACCTCGCTGCGGAGGGTGACGACTTTAGAAAAGGCGGTCGTGCCGTCGAAGTCAACCTGGCGGAGGCGGTAGTAATGCACGGAGCCCGTGGGGTTGGCGTGCTCGAAAGTGTACTCGTTGACGGAGGAAGCTTCAACCGCGCCGGTTACCCGCCCGATCGGAGCGAAGGTGGCACCGTCGGTGCTGTACTCGACGTCGAAGTAATCGTTATCCAACTCGGAGGCGGTCGTCCATTCGAGCAAGGAAGCCCCTTTACTCAGCGTCCGGCCACGGAATTCCGTCAGTTCAACGGGGAGGACGGCGTCGTTGCACGACACTACTTCCGTGCCCGGTACTTCACTAGCATCGTTGGCGCAGTAGACGGCGATGTTATCGATAGCGATGTCTTCTCCGACGGTATTGATGGAGTCGACCTCGATACGAATATCCACCGTAGTAGCGCCGGGGGGCGGGGCCAGGGCGAAGCAGTATTTGGTAAAGGTTTCGTTGATGACTGGGCCTTCTCCACCTCCCTCGTTGCAACCCGTGTCGAAAGCGGGCGGTGAATCCGTACCGTTGGAGGATTGCAGGCCAGTCACGCGCAGCTCCGTTCCGTCGTCAAACGTAGTGTAAACGTAGAGGTTTGAACTGCCATCCCAAGAGTCAAATACACCCGCATTGCTTTGCTCGACGGCGCTGGCGGATTCGGCGAAGTCCATACAGAGGTACACCATGTTGGTGCAGGACGTGATGTCGATACCGGCAACCGAAAGGAAACCGCCGGGAGGGCCACCACAGGCATTATCCGCGTCGCGCGCGCCGAAGAAACTGCCGTCAGCGTTATTGTAAGTGTAATTGCTGTTGATGTTGTCGCCACCGCAGGGGCCACCGTCAAGGCAAACCACGCCAAAGTAGTCGTTGCTATTAACTCTGCTGCAGGCGGGGTCGATGGTAAAGGGCGTGCTCGCGGAGCCATCAAAGTCTTCCAGATAGATCGGCCCGGCGCCGGATACGAAGGGCGTACAGGCATCCAGCAACGTGCCGGGGAGGGTGCCCGGATCAGTGGTGCAGTGGACGCTGATGTCGTCGATGGCAATATCCTCCCCCTGAGTGTTCAGCTCGCCAAAGGTGAACTCAAGATCGAGGGCCGACCCCGTAGTGGGCAACTCGAAACAGTAGTTGGTGAAGGTGGCCGTCACCTCCGGCTCGCCGGGGTCGTCGGCGCGGCCGTCACAGTTGACGTCGATGCCCGGGCGGGTATCCGAATTGGTGAACGCCTGAATGGCGGTGACGTCGGTCAGGTTCGCACCATCCACGCCGGCCCGGACGAAGACGTAGGACGCGGCATCCCAGGTGTCTTCCCGCATGTTGGAGTTGCTGTATTCGGAACCATTAGCCCCGTCCATGTTACGGGTCTCCGCCACGGTGAAGCAGAGGTAAAGGACGTTGGTCGCCCCACCGCAGGAGGTGATGTCGATGTCCGTAAAGCTGAGTAGTTCACCGGCCAGATCCACCGAACAGCCGGGGGCGGAATCCATGTCGCGGACACCAAAGAAAGTGCCGCTGGCGGCCCCGTAGACGAAGTCGGACCGGACGGGATTACTACAACTGCCCCCGTTCTCACACACGAGGCCGAAGTAGTCGTTATTATCCATCGTGCAGCTCATGTCGAAAGCTGGCGGATTGGTGGTATTGGCCCCGTCGAAGTCCTCCGTCCAAATTTGAGCGGAGAGGAAGAGGGGAAAGAAGCATAGAAGAGCAAGTAGAGTTCGTAGCATAATCGAAGTTAGGTTGATCGCCAAAGGACGAATGAAATCGATTGTAATATATAACGGTTTCATTTACAGACAGGCAGAGAGCGACTTGTTAGATAATTTTAGTCCTTCCGGTGGATGATTTACCCCCCTTAAACGAATTTCTGCTCTTTCTGAGCCGATCGAACTCTAAGTCACTGGCTACCGCTTTACTAAGTACAGAACCGGTGCCAATGAACCAATTACACGATGCTCCCCATGTCAGTGCCCAGTTACCCCTGGACCACGCGGAGGAGCCCATCAGCCAATCCGTAGCCCCACCGGTTGCTACATTTACTCAGCGCGCAAATACCATCGGCCGGCCCGCCAAATTGTGGAAACCCAAGCACGTCTACTTCACGGCCGCCGCCTGGGAGGAAGAGCACGGCCGCCGCATTGCGGAACGGTTGGATCAACTTGGCGTCAACTACGAGCGCCTGAGCAAGAATCGGTTGCCCCGGCTAAAGGGCAACACGGTGCGGGAGACCTACCAAAAATCCAAGAACACCCTCGCCATCGTGAACGCGCCCCCGAGTGCAATGCGCCTGACGCCCATCCCGCCTTCCGCCGACTGGCAATTCCACCTCGCGAAGGGCTGCCCGGCGCACTGTCAGTATTGCTACCTGGCAGGAAGCCTGCCGGGTGCACCGATCACTCGTGTGTACGGCAACCTGGAACAGATCCTGGAGAACAACGTGAACTACATTCAACCTGGGGAAGGAACGACCAGCTTTGAAGCCAGCTGCTACACCGATCCACTCGGTTTAGAGCACCTTACCGGTTCCCTCAGCCGGACGATCGAATGGTTCGGTACCCAGCCCCAGGCGACCCTGCGTTGGGTGACGAAGTACGACGACGTCACCCCACTCCTCGGTCTGACCCACAATGGCCACACCCGGAGCCGCATCAGCCTCAATGCCGAGTGGGTCACCCGCCGCTTGGAGGGTGGCACTGCTGATCTTACGGCCCGCATCGAGGCCCTCCGCCGTCTTTGTGGCGCAGGCTATAAAGTAGGTATCGTGCTCGCTCCCATCATGCCCTTCCCCGGTTGGCAGGAGAGCTACGTCGAGGTGCTCGACCGCACTCAGGAAGCAGTAGGGGAGGGGTGCGACGTTACCTTCGAACTCATCACCCACCGCTTCACCCCCGGCTCCAAACAGGTGCTATTAGATTGGTACCCCAACACGAAGTTGGACCTGAGCGAAGAGGGGCGGCGCAAGAAGTTTAATAAATTCGGTGGCCACAAATTCGTCTATCAGAAAGAGCAGTTAGGCGAGCTCAAAGAATGGATGTACCGGGAGATCGGTGCCCGCTTTGGGGAGGAGACAATTCTTTACTTTACCTAGGAAAGTAGGCGCAAGTCAAATTCAAAACCGGGGAGCACGTCTTCGCCGGTGATGGTTTGGTTGAGCGGGGAAACGATCTTGACGGAGCTATCGGCCCGGTAGATCCAGAGCTTATCCGCATCGACGTCGATGAGCCAGGCCAGTTTTACGCCGTTAGCGATCCAGGTTGTGCGCATCCGCAAATCATTCACAAATCCTGAGCGCGTTGGATCAACGACCTCTACGACGAAGTCAGGTACTAGACCGGCGAATTTAGTTAACTCGGTCCAGGATATCGATGCCATCGTTTCTACTGATACGTACGTTACCGATGCTGTTCTTACGGAGGTATCTGGAAGGGTAAAACCAGCTTTACTACCGAATGCCTGGCCACCGTGCTGACGACAGTACATGGTAAGATCCGCAGCCACTGCTGCCACAGCTGATCCAGTCTTCGTAAAGACCGGCGTGCTGATTATTATAGAGCCATTTTCGTTCCGCTCACAAAATATATCCGGATGCTCAGCGCAGAAATTCCAAAAATCTTCCTCCGAGAATTGTTTCGTGGTGCGCAGTGGATAACAGGCCAAAGGAAGATCAGCGCAATACGTTGGTGAGGTCATACTTGTAAGTTAGGAACTCCTCACTCAAACCAAACACTCACCTCTCCCAAACCCTTCCGTTCAATCACAGGAACCTGCGCGTCCTCCGCGGGGTAACCGACGGGGAGGAGCAGAAAGGGGCGTTCGTTCGCAGGGCGCTTGAGAATTTGTTGCAGGAAGTTCATCGGGCTGGGGGTGTGCGTTACGGTCACCAGGCCAGCGTGGTGGATGGCGGCGATGAGGAAACCACAGGCCAGGCCCACGGATTCATTCACGTAGTAGTTCTTTTCCCGCTCCCCGTCCGGCCCAATATCGTAGGCCTTTTTAAAGGCGACGATGAGGTAGGGCGCCGTCGTCAGGAAGGGCTTTTCCCAGTCCGTCCCAAATTTCTTCAGGTCTACCAGCCAGTCGTCGGACATCCGGCCGTGGTAATTTTCGTACTCCTCCTTCTCCGCCGCCTCGCGGATCTTGGCCTTCATCACGGGGTCACTGATCACGCAAAATGTCCATGGTTGTTTGTGGGCGCCACTCGGTGCGGAGGAGGCCGTTTGCAGCAGGTACTCAATCACCTCCTTCGCCACCGGTCGGTCGCTGAATTCTCGCACGGTCCGCCGTTCGTTCAGCTCCTCAAATAGTTGGCGCGCCCGCAGGTGCATGGTTTCGGGGGAACGTTCCGTAAAGGCAAGGGGAGTAAACCCAAGATCAGAATTAGCCATGCCACGAAGGTAGGCACCGCAGTGGAAGCGTAATGCGGCTGGTGGGTGAAGGCATAGAAAAAGGGTGTGAAGCGACAAGCTCCACACCCTTTTTGGGAAGGTAATTGGGTCTAAAATCTAACTTCTAGAATCTTCAGACTACAAAGAATTATCTACCACCCCTTCACTCTCCACTGGTGCCAGCGGATCCGCATCAGAAGGCCGTGGGCCAATCAAGCGCACCAGGTCCTTACTGGAAAGCACTTCTTTGTCTAGCAGTTCCTTCGCCAGCAGCTCCACCTCGGCGCGCTTCTCCCGGAGGAGATCCTGCGCCCGCTGGTACTGCCCTTCGAGGAGGGCACGTACCTGGTTGTCGATCAGCGTAGCCGTATCGTCGGAGTAGGGGCGTTGGTAACCATTCTGGCTCATGCCGTAAAAGCTGACTTGGCCAACCTTATCGTTCATACCGTAGACGGTGATCATGTCGTATGCCTGCTTCGTTACCTTATCGAGGTCGTTCTGGGCGCCGGTACTGATCTTGCCGAAGAAAACCTCTTCCGCCGCGCGGCCACCGAAGGTCATGCACATCATGTCCAGCATCTGTTCGGTGCGGGTGATGTACTGCTCCTTGGGTAAGTACTGGGCGTAACCGAGTGCGGCCACACCACGGGGGACGATCGTCACCTTCACCAGAGGACTGGCGTGTTCCAGGAACCAACCACAGATGGCGTGGCCAGCTTCGTGATAGGCGATGATCTCCTTTTCCTCGGGATTGATGAGCTTGTTCTTTTTCTCGAGGCCACCGATCACTTTATCGAGGGCGTAGTTGAAGTCGTTCAGCGTAATGCTGGTCTGGTTACGGCGCGCGGCAATCAGGGCCGCCTCATTACAGATGTTGGCGATCTCCGCACCGGCAAAACCGGGCGTCATTTCCGCCAGCGTAAAGGCATCCACGAGGTTCTCGTCGATCTTGATCGTCTTGAGGTGAACCTTGAAGATGGCCTCCCGTCCTTTCAAGTCCGGACGGTCGATACCAATTTGGCGATCGAAACGGCCCGGGCGGAGGAGGGCACTGTCCAACACGTCGGGCCGGTTGGTTGCGGCCATCAGGATGACGCCTTTATCCGTGGAGAAACCGTCCATCTCTACGAGGAGCTGGTTGAGGGTGTTCTCCCGTTCGTCGTTACCACCCTGCATGGCACCCTTTCCGCGGGCGCGGCCGATGGCGTCGATCTCATCAATAAAGATGATACAGGGGGCCTTTTCTCGGGCCTGCTTGAAGAGGTCCCGTACGCGGCTGGCACCTACGCCGACGAACATCTCCACAAAGTCCGAACCGGACATCGTAAAGAAGGGAACGCCCGCTTCACCGGCGACGGCTTTGGCGAGGAGGGTTTTACCCGTTCCGGGAGGGCCCACCAGGAGGACACCTTTGGGGATCTTACCACCGAGGGCGGTATACTTCTTGGGGTTCTTGAGGAAGTCGACGACCTCCATCACTTCTTCCTTGGCTTCGTCGAGACCCGCCACGTCGGCGAAAGTGACGTTCACTTTAGAGTTCTGATCGAACAGCGTCGCCTTGGATTTTCCGATGTTGAAGATCTGTCCGCCAGGACCGCCGGCGCCGCCACCCATCCGGCGCATGATGAAGACCCAGAGTAGTACGAGGAGACCGATGGGGAGTACCCAACCCAGGATGCTACCCAAAATATCGGCACGTTCTACGGGGATGATCGGAATTCGCTCGTCGAAAGGTACATCGTTGCGGTCCTGCGCCTCATCCATGAAACGGGTGAAGTTGTCGGCGGTGATGACTTCCATGCGGTAGTCGTAGCGCTTGCCGCCGAGACCCTTATCGGCCGCGTCCTTGTAGGCGTTGCCTTCTTTCTTTTCCGAATCGATGTAGATCTCGGCGTGCTTGCCGTTGACCAGCTCGACCTTGGTGATCGCGCCTTCATCTTCGATCATCTGCAGGAGGCGTTTTTTGTCGATATCGACGTTGGCACCACCCGTCAGGCTGGAGAGAACGAGCGCTAGCAGCACGAGGGACATGATCGCGTAGAGCCAGTAACTCTGGAGCTTGTTCCCGCCCCCTTCGGGCTTCTTATCTTTCTTGTTCGTGTTCATATATGTTTGGCTAACGCACGATGCCTGATTTCGTTGGCTCGTGTTGGGGCGTATTTACGTTATGTTGGGATCGTGACCGTCCTTGGTCTCTAGCGATTATACCCGTGCATTGTTCGCGTAAAACACGGCTAATCCCGGGCGTAGAAGAACCCCGACCACTTAGTTGGGCCGGGTAGAAAGGGCCAAGGTGCGGCGGAGGAAGGCGGGGCGTGGCCCTACACGTCTTCGTAAGTCGTGAACTCGCCGTCGCTCCACAAGTCCTCCAGTTCGTAGAAGGCCCGCGTTTCGGGGTAGAAGACGTGGATGATGGTATCGAAGTAGTCCAGACAGACCCACTTGGCGACGAGGCCGCCATTGACGCTCTTCGGGTGCTCGCTGAGTTCGCGCTTCAGCCGCATCTGGATATTGTCCGCAATGGAAGCGACCTGGGTGACGGATTCACCTTCGCAGACGACGAAAAAGTCCGTAGGCCGGTCCGTTAGTTTACGCAGATCGATCTTGACGATGTTCTTCGCCTTGATGTCCTGCATGGCATCGACGATGACGTCCAGCCGTTGATTCATTCTTTCGGTAACGTTGCCCGATGACAACTTGATGGAAGTATTCAAATTACTTGTTTAGTGAAGGGATTGGTAGCAAGTACCGTGCCAGGGAAACCGGTGGCGGAGCCCATAAGGTCAGTCCCGTTCCGTATTTTCGGCGATAATTACTTAAAGTTACAGCCGGCCGACATTGAAAGAAAGTAACACCCGGGTTTTTCCGAAAGTTTCCCACCACTTCCCTGCCACCGGTAGCACGAATGACCTGGCCGTAGCCGCGCTTTCCTCCCCCCATCCCCCGGCCCACGGGGCGGTCTTTATTACGGACGACCAGTCCGCCGGCCGGGGGCAGGGCACGAACGCCTGGCATTCTTCTCCGTACGCCAACCTCACCTTTAGCTTGGTCACCCGCCCCTCCCACCTCACCGTGGGGCAGGTCTTTGCGTTGAGCCAGGTTGCGGCACTGGCCGTGGCCCAAACGGTTGACGCTTTCCTCGGTCCCACACACCGCACCCGCGCGAGCGCCAAACTTGTCCCGCATCATATCGGGAGCAGCGCCCAAAACCTTGACGGAATAAGCGTAAAATGGCCGAACGATGTATACGTCGGGAAGCGTAAGATCGCCGGCATCCTCATCCAAAATGGACTCCGCGGTAGCGCCCTAGACTGGTCCGTGATTGGCATCGGATTGAACGTGAATGAAACCGACTTCCCGTCGGAACTAAAGGCCACCGCCACGAGCCTCCGCGCCCTGACCAGTACGACCTTTGACCTGGGAACCGTCCTCAAACAATTGCTAACCGACCTCGCCAATCAATACGAAAAAATGAGCAGCAGCGCGGGCCTCGCGCTTCTGGACCGAAATTATGAAGATCGACTTTACCGACGCGGCGTCCCCAGTGAGTTCCGGCACGTGGCGACGGGGAAGGTGTTTACCGGGGTTATTGAGGGGGTGAATGATCGTGGCCAATTGGTGGTGCGGATGGCTGGTGGGCGGGCTAGTGCGTTTGATTTGCGGGAGGTACGGTTATTAGTTTCTAGTAGGTAGTTTCTAGTTTCTAGAAACCCACCACTAGAAACTAGTAACTAAACACTAGAAACTAATAATCCTCCAGCAACTCCAACCCTTGCTCGATCCCTCGCTCCACCGGCGCCACGCCGTCGCGCATCCACCTAGGCATGGGTGCCTCCATGAGGTAGTGGTCGAAGAATTGTTCCATACGGGTCTGGAAGTCGGCGCGGTTGGGAGTTTTGACGGGCCAGTGGGGCTCGCCGCGGTAGTTGAGGAGCCAGGCGGGTTTGCCGAGGCGGCGCAGGGCCGTGAACCACTCGATGCCCTGGTACCACGGCACGGCCCCGTCGGCGTCGTTGTGCAGGATTAGGAGCGGCGTGTTGATCTTGTCCGTCGTGAAGATCGGGCTGTTTTCGAGGTAGCGCAGCGGGTACTCCCAGGGGCTGCCGCCGATGCGCGACTGGGTTTTCTCGTACTGAAACTGCCGGCTCAGGCCCGAACCCCAGCGGATGCCCCCGTAAGCAGAAAACATGTTGACGACCGGCGCGCCGGACTCCACGGCCGCAAATAGATCCGTTTTCGTAACGAGGTAAGCCGCCTGATAACCACCCCAACTGTGGCCCTGGAGGCCGATGCGTTCGCGGTCAATAAAGCCCTCGCCGAGGAGGCTCGTAACACCGCTCATCACGCAGTCGTAGGCGCTTTCGCCGGGGTATCCGACGCGGTAAACGACGTCCGGATTGAAGATCACGTAGCCCTTGCTGGCGTAGTGGGAATAGTTGATGGAACTCCGGCCGGGCGTAGGCGTGCGGTGGCGGTGGACACTTTCGCTGTTGCGCTCGTAGAAGTTGACGAGCAGTGGGTACTGTTTATTCGGGTCGAAGCCGTCAGGTTTGATGAGCAAGCCCTGCAAGGTGCGGCCCTGGTTGTCGATCCAGCTGTAATTCTCGGCGGAGCCCCAGCGGAAATTGGCCTGCTGTGGGTTGGCAATGGAGACGCGGGTTGCCGGCAGGTTTCTGGCGAAGAGGTCATCGGTATACTGCAGGTCAGGGAACTGCCGGAAGTCAGCTTCACTAAAAACGAGAGCTTCTGCGGAGCGCGCCCGCATAAAATCTCCGTAGGTCTTTGGGCCAGAACGGAGGATGAGTACGTCGCCGTTGCTCACGTCCATCCAGCCCATCCCGGCGTGTTTGTTGTTTTCGTTGAACATCGTGACGAACTGGTCCTTGCGCGGGTCGATGAAGGGGTCCTCCCGGTCCAGATCCCGCAGGGCGTAGCGGATTTGGTTGGCGCGCCCCCGTGTCAGCCGCGTGGCGTCGTCGCGGCCGCTCGCGTCGAGTTTCCAGAGGTCGTAGCGGTCGCTGACGAGGAAGTGTTGCCCGTCTTCCAGCGTGCCAGCCATGCCGTAGGCGCGGGGGTGCATGGGCCGGTCGTTGAGTTCGTCGTAGAAAATACCGGTGGCGTTGGTCGTTAGCGTGTGCAGCTGGCCGTTGCTCGGGTCGAAGCTGTTCCAGGTCGTATCCGTTTGGTTGTACCACACGAGATAATTGCCGCCGGCGAGGAAGCGAGCGGGGGCAACTTCACCGCGGGGCACTTCCGTCTCGTCACCGTTATCCAGGTTAATCACTTTGAGGTCGCGGCCACCGGGGTAGCCTTCCCACATGGTTTGTTTGGCGTAAGGCCGGTCGTCGTAGACCGCGACGCAATCGCCGTTCATTTCGGGTGGGGTAACGACGTAGGGGTAAGCCTCCTCTGCGAGTTGCCGCACCCGCCCACTTTCGGTGCGGTAGACGGCGAGGTAGGTAGCCTTTTTGTCGTCGGAGAGGTTCACATTTTGCTGGGTGTAGAGCCGCGGCTCTTCCGTGCGCCAGATCTCGACGTCGGCAATCTCATCTTCGAGCAGAGTCGTATCCCGTTCGGCGCGGCGGGGCCGGTTGCCGAAGAAGAGGCTCTTACCGTCGGTGCTGAAACGGGGCCGGTAATCCTTACTGATGGCGTAGCCGGCGTCACCGTAGTCTTGGCCCGCCGTGGGGTCCGTTACGTTTCCGCGGTCGGCGCTCCAGTACTGGAGGGTGTAGGGTTTTTGCGCGTCTTCACCGTCATCGGTGGCGGAGAGGTAGGCGGCCTGGCGGCCGTCGCTACTCAGGGCGAGGCCGGTGAAGTCGAGGCTATCCTGTTCCAGCGCCCGCCACTCCAGTTCGCGGGTGTCGAGGCGGTGAACGCCGGCCGTCCAGGTGCTGTCCTTATCGGTCTGGTGGGCGAGCAGGACGGGTTCGTCGCGCGCCCAAACGTAGCTCATGACGCCTTCGAGGTAGAAGCTGTCCTGATTCGCGAAGTTTCTCACCACCAGGCGTTTAGCTTTCTTGTCCAGGCTTTTCGTGAGCGAATCGGGCAGGATGCTTTCCGTCAGGTAGGCGTAGCTGCGCGCATCCCGTTCCGGCATCTTTACGCCATGTACGTGGGGGGTGACGACGGGTTCCGGCTGGCCCAGGTTCCAGACGAGGAGGCTGTCCATTTTGGCGAGTTGGTCCTTCGCTTTTTTCTTCTCCTTCAGTTTGATCCGCCGCACTTCCTCGCGGGCGGGTTTGAGGATGCCCACTACATTTTTTCCGTCGTAACTCAGCGTTGCGCCGTGGAGGCGGGGGAAGCGCCGCTCAGTTTGCTTCCGCACGTCGTAGAGCACGGCCACCGGGTCGCCTACGTCCTTGGTCAGTGTATACAGTACGTAGTTCCCGTCGGCGCTCAGTTGCTCGTTGGTGATCCGGTTCCAGCGCTGCATGTCCTTTACCGTGATGGCTTTGCCGTTTGGGTTGGGTGGGTTTTGGGTGCCGGCTCCGCTTCTTTGTGGGGCGAGTTGGGCGCTGGCGCAGGTGCAGAGCAAGGGCAGGAAGAGGAGAAGGGTAGCGTACCGCATGGTGGGGGAGGGTTGGGGTGGGTAAGATACGTTTTTGGGTTGGGGGGGATTGATTGACTACTGTAGGATAGGTCCTTGGAGCGTCCGACGGTACGAGGATCTCCAAGCGTCCGGTGTTGTTGGTCAATACCGGACGCTTGGAGGAACTCCCCACTTGCTGCGCGCGTGGGGAGCACGCTCCAAGGACCTGGGGGCGGCGTGGGGATTGATTAGCTACTGTATTCTAGGTCCTTGGAACGTCCGACGGTAGGAGGTTTTCCAAGCGTTCGGTGATGGAGGGGTAGGGTTCCTGCGGTGGAATTCAAACTATTAATAATGAGGGGATGCAATTATTAGGCTTTACCGAACCATCCGTTCACTCACTCTTTCAAGCCAACATGGTACAACGCGACATTATTCAGGAACAGATCGAGCAACTTGGGCGCGTCCTGGGTAAGATCCTGGCGGACTTTTTGAAGCTTAGAACAAATGCTGACCCAGTACAGGCAATCTCCATAACGCAGGAGGAATTGCGTGAGCAGGTGGGCTTCGACTTCCCACATTTTACGACGTTGGATGGAGCTGCCGCCCTTGCTTACGTTACGCAACTTGAACTAACGGGCGAACACCTCGATCACCTAGCCAAATTTGCTGTCCAAGTTGCGGAGGCGCAACCACTAGGCCGAAAAGAGAACCTACGAAGCGCTCTTCGCTTGTTGGATCTGGCCGCATTGCGCTCCGAAACAGTGACGTTTGACCGCATCTTTTTACGGCGGCGGATTGAGGAAGGGCTTGAGGGGGAGTAGATTAGATTGCTTGATTAGTGAAGAGGGAGGAGTTCTTTTTGGGGCCGGTGTTGGGGTGGGATTCTTTAGTTATGTGTTTGGCCGCACGCTCGCAGGACGATTCTATTTCCGCTGCGCTACAACAGCATCGACGCTACGAGGAGCTCGAGGGTAAATTTTAGTAGGTCTAGGTCCTCGTAGCGTCCGACGTAGGAGGTCCTGCGAGCGTCCGGTTGTGTATGACCGCACGCTCGCAGAACGATTCTATTTCCGCTGCGCTACAATAGCATCGACGCTACGAGGAGCTGAATTTTGTCTATGGTAGGACCTTGGAACGTCCGACGATAGGAGGTCTTCCAAGCGTCCGGCTCTGGGGTGCATACGCTAGTTCTCAAAACCTTGAAGAAATATCTTGTCAACCCTCAACTAAGCGTAATGTGATGATGTTAGTTAGTTGAACTAACTAAATTTACTCACTCAAATCTTTCTATCATGAAAGTCATTTTCTACCACGCCGGGTGCCCGGTCTGTCTTGATGCCGAACGGCAAATCCTCCAACTCGTCGATGCTGCGGCTCACGACGTGCAAATCGTTCACCTCGGCGATGAACCGGGCCAAGTGCCTGCTGCCAAACAAGCCGGTGTGAAATCCGTACCGGCGCTCGTCATTGCGGGCAACGGGCCCATTCACCTCAACTTCGGGGCCAGCATGGCTGATCTGGAAGCTTAACCATCCATACACTAATAGTTAGCTAAACTAATTACTGTGAAGTTCTTACTACCCATTTTGCTACTCGTCGGGGCCAACGGCTGCTCTCAGACCGATCCGAATGCTCCCGGAGCGGAGTTTACGGGCAACGCTGATTTCAACATCAACGCTACGGACGTACGGTTTGACGACCAGTTGCAACAATTGATCTTTACCATCACCGTAGATGGAAATGCTGGTGGCACCGTCCCCATGCCAGTTGGTAGCCTGGATGGTGCGCCCGTGCTCGGATATGTCGTCCCCACCACGCTCCGGGCCGAGGACGTTGGATTCGCCCCCACCGAAGGCATTGTAGCCATGGCGCTGACGAGCCACCCCGATTTCGATGATACCCCACTGTGGGACGAGAATACCGATAAGGATTACGCCAACGATGGTGTAGTCTGGCACCCGCACTGGGTAATACTGGTCGAAGACGAACGGGTACCCGGCGGCCTCAGCGTAAAGCAATTTGCTGGATCTAGCGAAGGGCTACTTCCCCCAACGAACCCCGGGATGCCCATGTACATGGATTCTCCCGGCTTCCCCGTGCTAACGGATGGTAATGAGATCAAGGTCATCGTACCCGCTTACCGGATGAACAACCAGACTCAGTTCAATTACGACGGCGTAGCGGCCTACATGCAGGTCATTGGTTCAGACACCGAGCGGCCGATGCTCGGGGTATATACGGTTTACAGTATCGCATCGGGCGACCTCTCGTTGCCCTATACGGTTCGGTAAGCTTAAAATTGGAGACCTGCCCGCCTGATGGCGGATAGTGTTGGGGGAGCTGGGTATACCTGGTTCCCCCTTCCTACCCGACCTACTTCGGTTCAGGTATTCTACTTTAGCGGCTGATGAACGTACCCAGTAATCCGCAGGACCGCCACGAAGACCTTGCCGCCAAGATCATCTTCGCCCTTGAGCGGAGTGGCGAAAGCATCCGCTTGGCCCGTGCCGCCGTGGCTCGTTCGGCGGGTTTGACGGATCTACAGCTGCGGGTCTTACGTTACGTTGCCTTTCATCTGGAGGACCCGCCGGGCGTGAGCCGGCTGTCAACAGAGTTTCAACTCAGCCGGCCGACCGTCAGCGAAACGGTCCGGTTACTCCTTAAAAAAGACTTAGTGGTGAAGCAACCGGATCCACACGATGGGCGGGCTTTCACGCTCGCGCCGAGTAAAGCTGGTTCTCAATTAATCGCTAGCCTCAGTGACCGCAAGCACCCGCACCTGAGCATTGTCCGTAAGCTTGACGAAGCGGCGGGGGATTCCCTCTACGGTAGCCTTTACCAGCTACTACACGATTTTCAACGGAGCGAACTCATCCCGTCACAACGGATGTGTCTGGATTGCCGCTACCTCAACCACCACGATGGTGCCCGCCATTGTAGCCTTCTCAACATCGAGCTGACGACGGAGAAATTACGGATTGATTGCGGGGAGTTTGAGGCGGGTACTGCACACTAGGTCCTTGGAACGTCCGACGTAGGAGGTCTTTCAAGCGTCCGGCTAGAGGAGTAGGTAGTCCGGATCGAAGTAAATGTTTTGCATTCTAACGAAACGCAGGTTAAATTAACGGCTGTTTCGTTAACTTTGTGTATGGAATTTTACGGGCGAGAAGCCGAACTTGAACAACTGCAGTCAATAAATTCTACCAGCCGGCAACGGGCACGGATGACGATCATCACCGGTCGGCGGCGGGTGGGGAAGACTCGGCTGATCAAGCAAAGTCTAGGTGGACAGCCCTTTCTATACTTCTTCCTATCCAGAAAGGAGGAGCCATTATTGTGTCGGGATTTTCAGGAGCAAACCGAACGTTTATTAGGTGTGAAGATCATCGGGTCCATCACTCGGTTCAGCCAGCTATTTGAATGGCTCTGCGACTACGCGCAACGGGCGCACCTGAATTTGGTAATCGATGAGTTTCAGGAGTTCTTTCGTCTCAACCCCGCCGTTTATAGTGAGATCCAAAATCACTGGGATCAGTACAAGGACACCATGAAGATGAACCTCATCCTGAGTGGGTCGATACAGAGTCTGATGCAGCGGATTTTCGAGAACTACCAGGAACCACTCTTCGGCAGAGCTACGGCTAAAATTGTCCTTAAGCCGTTCTCGCCAGGGCAGCTCCGTAAACTGCTCGAGCTACACTACCCCGACTTCACCGCAAGAGATCTGCTTACCTTCTTTGCCGTGACGGGTGGCGTACCGCGTTACGTGGAATACTTCGTTGATAGTCAGGCCTTAACTCATGATGGGTTCATCAATGCTTTCTTAGATGGTACTTCTTTTTTCCGCGACGAGGGCAAAGCACTGCTATTAGACGAGTTTGGAAAAGACTACGGTGTCTACTTCAGTATTCTCTCCCTAATTGCGAGTGGCAAAACTGATCGCGGTACCATTACTAGTACGCTACAAAAAGATATTGGTGGCCAACTTACTCGTTTGGAGGCCGTGTACGGTATCGTTAAAGCGCAGCGGCCGATGTTCAGCAAGCCTAACTCGCGAAATATTAATTTTTACATTAACGACGAGTTCCTCCGTTTTTGGTTCCGCTTCATTTTTAAAAACCAGCCGCCTTTAGAAATTGGCAATTATGACTACGTACGCGAAGTAATCGACCGGGACTTTTCCACTTTCGCGGGCGTAGCCCTGGAGAAATTCGTCCGCGCTGAGTTAGCGGCCACCGGGCAGTATTCTCACGTAGGCAACTACTGGGAGAAAGGTAACCAGAACGAGATCGACGTGATCGCCTACAACGAATTGACGAAGCAAGCTTTGATCGGGGAAGTCAAAATGCAGGCAAAAAAGATATCCCTCGATAAGCTTCGCATAAAGGCGGAAGCAGTGATGCGAAAACTGGGGAGATTCGAAGTTGCTTATCGAGGATTCAGTTTGGAAGATATTAAAAAACTGGGTTGATCTTTCCTGGGAACGGACGCTCGGAGGAACTCCCCACTTGCTGCGCGCGTGAGGAGCACGCTCCAAGGACCTGTGGGCGGCGTGGGGATTAATCAGCTACTGTAATCTAGATCCTTGGAACGTCCGACGTAGGAGGTCTTCCAAGCGTCCGGTTACGTGTATGACCGCACGCTCGCAGGACGATTATATTTCCGCTGCGCTACAATAGCATCGACGCTACGAGGAGCTAGGAAGTGATGGTAGGTAATTCCTTGGAACGTCCGACGTAGGAGGTCTTCCAAGCGTCCGTTCTTGAGTGAGGTATTTTGAGTTCATACCAGGCGCAAAGTCCACCGAGCTTTCGGACCTTCTCAAAAAGAATTAAAACGTATTTAGACCTTTGCAGTATTTTATTGCGGGTCGACCGTATTTAACTCGTTACAACTATAGCATACCCCGTGGCCAATCCCCAACTCACCCAAACCATCACCCAACTAAAAAGCGAGACCGACCTCATCCCGCCAGCCCGAAAACAAACCCTTGAGCGCCTCGCTGATTACATCCGACAGCAAAAGCAGCGGGGCGCCGTCCACCTCAACTTCATTTGTACCCACAATTCCCGCCGCAGCCACCTGGCGATGATCTGGGCCGCCGTTGCCGCAGCGGAGTACGGACTGGAGGGCGTGCATACATACTCCGGCGGTACCGAAGCTACCGCCTTCAACTCTCGTGCCGTGGCCGCCCTGGAGCGTATTGGTTTTCGGGTGGATAAGCCTGGCGGCGATAACCCGCGCTACGCTGTCCGATTTTCTGACGAGCAGCCCGCGCTGATCTGTTATTCCAAGACCTTTGACGACCCCGCTAACCCTATCAAGGATTTTGCGGCCATTATGACCTGCTCTGATGCGGATGAGAATTGCCCCTTTATTCCTGGTGTTGACCTGCGTTTGCCGCTTACTTATGAGGACCCTAAAACCGCAGATGATACGCCGAAGGAAGGGGAGCGGTACGAGGAGCGGGCGTGGCAGATTGGGCGGGAGCTGTTGTATGCTTTTGCTTTGGTTTAGGGTGGGGTTGGCTAAATCGCCGTCTCCCCAAACGATGATTAAAGCAAGGGTTGAGTTCCAGCTAAAGCTTGATCGTCAAATCTCTGATGCCATAGTTTCCGTTCAGGCTTCGGGGTGTTGTTCCTCATCCCTATTTCATCGCACCCGCGTCAGCGCCAAACCATCCATCAACTCACTTTCCGGTAAGTCAAGATCGCCAGCCCGTTAAAGACGAGCCCCAAAACCGCCGTCACCCGGAAGTTCCACGCCACGTCAGCCAGGCCGCTGCCCTTTAGCAGGACTTTGCGCATTACCGCTACGAAGTGCGCCACCGGGTTCGGGATGGTAAGCACCTGCGCCCAGTCGGGCATGCTCTCGATCGGGGTGAACAGTCCACTCATTAATATGAAAACCATCACAAAGAAAAATGCAACCAGCATAGCCTGTTGCTGGGTGTCGACCAGGTTAGAAATGAATAACCCGATACCAAGTACTGCGATTAGGCTAACCAGACAATAGCCAAATACCACCAGAAGACTGCCCTCGATCGGTACGTTGAAGATCAACTTGCCGGCAGTCAGTCCTATCGTCAGCAGGAACATACCGATGAACAGGAAGGGAACCATTTTGCCGAGAATGAATTGCCAGCTTTTGATCGGAGTCACGTTGATTTGCTCAATGGTGCCGATCTCCCGTTCGCGAACTGTATTCATCGCCGAAAGCAGAATAACCAGAATGATCACCAGCTCCCCTAGAATACCGGGCACCATGAAGTGTTTATAGTCTAAGTCGGGGTTATACCAGTTCGCTGAGGCCACTTCGATCCTTGGTGCCTTACTGCTATTCCCGCCATGGGCCTCCAGACGAATATCCTGGTTGAAATCCTGAATGATAGCCGATAGATAACCAGAGCCGACCGTTGCCGCCTGCCCGTTGATGGCGTTGACGAGCATTTGCAGCTTCACCTGCTCCCCCGTCAGGAAATTGCGCTCGAAGTCGGGTGGGATGTTGAGCACGATGTCCGACGTGCCCGCCAGCAAACCATGATTGGCCAGGTGAGTGGCCGGTGGCGCATCGATAAGCGTAAAACGATCGGAGGCGCGAACTTGCCCGATTAATTGCCGCGAATACTGCGAACGATCCAGGTCGGTAACCGTGAGGTTGACGTTCTTCACCTCGCTGTCTGCGGCAAACGATAGCAGGATAAGTTGCATGATCGGCATCACCGTCATCATCGGCAACATTGCTTTATTGCCAAGGATCTGAATGAACTCTTTCTGGATGATGAAAAACAAACGGCGCATGGCAGATTATTTGGTACGGACTTTGAAATTGACCCAACTAAGGCCAAGTAATAACAGCGTCATTCCTCCCAGCACCAACGTCGGTATCCAAAGGAAATTCATTCCCAACCCCTTCAGCATGACGCCCTTCAGCAGCTCGATGAAATAGGTCGCTGGTATGATCTTCGAAACTTGCTGCAAAAACCAGGGCATACTGGTGATCGGGAAAATGAATCCGGAGAGTAGCATCGACGGCATCAGCAACGAGAACAGGGAACCCATCATCGCTTCCTGTTGGGTAGCGGACCGCGTGGAAATCAGGATGCCGAGTGACAGGGCGGTTAGCACGTACAACAAGCAAAAGGACAGAAGCAGCACCAGACTACCTAGCACGGGGACGTCAAATACAAAGTAACCCATCACCAGGATCACTATTGCGTTAACCATCGAGATCACGACGTAGGGCGTCACTTTCCCGAGGATGATGGTCAGCGGGGAGAGGGGGCTGACCAGCAGCAGGTCCATTGTCCCCGTCTCCTTTTCCCGGGCAATTGTCAGGCTGGTCATCATCGCCGAGATCAGCAGCAGGATGATGGCAATTACCCCGGGGATGAAATTATAGGCGTTGATCAGTAGTGGATTATACACTAGCTGCGTTTCTACTCCGATCTGGAAGCTCCCCGGCCCACTGGCGTACCGTTGCTGGAAACTGTTGATGATCTGTCCGGTGTAATTGAGCATGGTCGTGGCGTAATTCGGGTCGGAACCATCTGCTAGTAGTTGCAATGACGTACGCTTACGGCGAAAAAAATCCTCTTCGAAATCCGGCGGAATAACTACGCCCATCTTCACTTCACCGGAGCGGAACAGCGCGTCGAGTTGATCGAGGTTCTGCGGTTCGCCGGCCAGGCTGAAATAGCCCGTAGCAGTCATTTCGTTGATCAATTCACGACTCAACTCATCGTGGGCATGGTCGATCACCGCCACCGGCGCGTTACGGAACTCAGTCGTCACGGCATAGCCGAAGATCAGTACTTGCGCGATGGGCATACCCAGGATGATCACCAGCGTGCGCGTATCCCGCAAAATGTGGTAAAACTCTTTACGAACGAAGGCCAGAAAGGAGCGCATAGTAAAAGTTTTTTGGCCTACTAGTCCAGTGTTAGATGGTTTTGGCGCTGACGCAGGTGCGAATAATTGGATAATGGAACAGGGAATGGAGAGCCAGTTGTAATCAATGGTTAGCGGACGAGCCGGAGAAATACCTCATCCATTGATTTGGCGGAGAACCTTTCCCGCAATTCTCCGGGAGTGCCCAACGCTGCGATCTTTCCCGCCACCATGATGGAAATGCGGTCGCAGTATTCAGCCTCATCCATGTAGTGGGTAGTGACGAAAATTGTCCGGCCATCCGCCGCTGACGCGTAGATCATTTCCCAGAATTGCCGCCGCGTAGCCGGGTCGACACCACCGGTAGGTTCGTCGAGGAAAACAACGTCGGGATCGTGAACGCCCGCCACGGCAAATGACAAGCGTTGTTTCCAACCCAATGGCAGACCTCCGACTTTCTCGTCGGCCTTACCTTCCAGCTGTAGTTCGGCCAGAATTTCGTTCGTCTTCTCCTTGATTGCCTTACGGCTCAACCCGTATACGCCGCCATAGAAGTTGATATTTTGGCGTACGGAAAGGTCCTCGTAAAGGCTGAACTTCTGGCTCATGTAGCCGATACGTTCCTTTACCCGTTCGCTCTCGGTCATCAAGTCCAGTCCGGCTACCGTCGCCTCCCCACTGGTGGGCTTACTCAGACCGATCAGCATTTTGATGGCGGTTGTTTTGCCCGCGCCGTTAGCCCCCAGGAAGCCGAATACCTCACCCCGCCCCACCTCAAAGGTGATGGCGTCCACGGCGGTAAAGTCCCCGAATTTTTTGGTCAGCCCTTCGGCGGTAATTACGTTGTCCAAATCAGTTTACATTAGGGCAAGGAACACGTCCTCGATGGTGGCCTCCGCCGGTTTTACGACGACGCTGCCGTGACCGGACTGACGGGCGTAGGCGGAGATTTCATCCTCGGTAGTACCTGGCTTCCCGGTGAGGTGAAGAAACTCCCCGAAGACCTCCACGCGCCGGGCAAAGGGTGCTTCGCGCAGGTCGAGCAGTAATTGGTAGTAGTCGTCGGCGCGGACCGCGAAGAGGTTATGGTCGAAATTGTCGACGATGCGGGCCGGCTCGTCCAGGGCCAGGATCTTCCCGGTTTGGAGCAGGGCCACGCGCTCGCAGCGGGCGGCCTCGTCCATATAAGGCGTCGAAACCAGGATGGTAATCCCGGCTTTTTTGAGTTCGGCGAGCATAACCCAAAAATCGTCGCGGCTGACGGCATCAACGCCAGTGGTTGGCTCGTCCAGGAGAAGCACCTTCGGCTGATGGATCAGGGCGCAGCACAGGGCTAGCTTTTGCTTCATCCCACCGGAGAGCGCGCCGGCACGCCGCGTGCGGAAGGGCTCGATTTGTTCGTAGATTGGCTCGATCAGGTGGTAGTTTGCCTTGATGGTCGTACCGAAGATGGTAGCGAAGAAATTGAGGTTCTCGGCAACGGATAAATCCTGGTAAAGGGAAAATTTTCCCGGCATGTAACCCACGTGGCGGCGGATGCTTTTGTAGTCCCTGTTCACGTCCCAGCCGGCAACGGTCGCCCGCCCCGAATCGGGGATGAGCAGCGTCGTAAGGATCTTGAAAAGGGTGGATTTTCCCGCTCCGTCCGGCCCTAGCAGCCCGAAGCGTTCCCCCGGGGCAATGCTCAGGGTAAGGTTATCCAGTGCCAGGGTGTCCCCGTAGGATTTGGAGATACCTTCTATTTCTATACCGTTCATCGCTTCTTGGTTTCCTCCCCCGCACCTGCGTCCGCGCCCCCGAAATTGACTTCCGCCGGCATCCCCAACTTAAGGCGCCCTACGGGATTGGGGACCGCCACCTTGATAGCGTATACCAGATTGGTGCGCTCCTCCTTAGTCTGGATGGTTTTCGGAGTAAACTCCGCCCGGTCCGCTATCCAGCTGATGGTACCTGTGAGGCGATCGTAAGCTTCGGCCCCGGCATCGATAAGGACTTCAACCTCCTGGCCAATGCGGGCTCGCTGTAGCTGAACGCTGCCCGCGTAGGCGCGTAAAATCAGCGTGTCGGCATTGGCGATGCGGTAGAGTGGCGAACCCACCCCAACGATCTCGCTCGTCTCCGCCATTTTTGTCATCACCGTGCCCCGGATGGGGTTACGCACGTAAGCCTTGTTGATCTGGTTGGTGAGGACGTCAATTTGCGCCGCTACCGGACCCCGACCGGAGAGCACCGCCCGGTTGGCCTCGCTGGTCTTAGCCCGCGCGGCCGCGATCTGCCGGTTGACGACTTCGATCTGGCCGTTCAATTCGTCAAGTTGGCGGGACGTTGCCGCTTTGGCCGCGATAAGCTTTTTGGTGCGGTCGCGCTCCCGGATCAGGTTGCGTTTCTGGTCTTCGTAAATAGCGATGTCGGGTGCGGCCGTCCGGACTTGTTTACCGAAGGTCCTCAGTTGGGCCTGTAGCTGTACGCGTTGCAGGTGGAGCTGGGTGGTATCCACCAGCCCAATCAATTTACCCGCGGGAAGTAGTTGACCTTCTTCCACGTCGAGTTGCAGTAGCCGACCGTTTGCTTCAGCACTTACGGTAGTTGTAATGGCCTCAAAATTTCCGTAGGCATCGGAGCGGACCTCCTCTTCGGTGCAGGCAGTGAATGAAAGGAGGAATAACAGGAACGCGAAGTGTTTCATGGTTGATTTTGTTCCGATTGATGAGGTAAAGGGTAGGGGCTGGCTCTTGCAGCAGGCGCTTAGAAGTCTCCTCGCTCGTTGAGAAAATTGAGCTGAATTTCGGTTAGCTGGGTTCGGTCGATGCGGAGTTTCTGGCGCGCCAGTAATTCGGTATTGGCCTGGCTGAGGTAGTCCGTGGCGGTGATGACGCCGTTATCTAGTTGCGCCGCCATCTGCGTCAAAATCTCCGCTTGGAGTTGGGCGATTTTCCTGTTGCGCTCGATCTGCTGGCTCAAGCGCTCGACGTCAGCCAAGTAAGCGTCATTGACGGAGTTGAGGTTAAAGAGAAAGGTCTCGCGCTGATTATCCAGTTGGGCGGTCCGAAGTTGAAGTAGTTGCCGCAGCTTGTCGGACTTCCCCCAGTCTTTAAGTTTCCATTTAAAGTTGACGCCACCCAGGGCGTAGGGAGCAATGCCGTTGTCGAACAGATTAAGCGGGTTGGGAGCGCCCACCCCAGCCTGTAGGAAGGTGGAAACAAGTGGCTTCGTGTCCGCTTCGATCAGTGCCTCATTGGCGCCAATCGCAGCTTGCTGAAGCTGGAAAAGGTCTAATTCGGGCCGCTGGACCATCGGAACGGTTGTCGCTCCCGGGAGATCGGGGAGTTGGAGGTCTACGTCGGAGGAGAGCTCCCGCCCCGTCAGGGTAGAAAGTTGCGCTACCAGCCGCGCGATGGTTCCCGTGGCGTTATCTCGCTGGGCTTCAATTTCTACTTGGCGAACGCTGAGTTGCAGGACTTCACTTTCGAGTGCCGCACCGAGTTCTACGGCTTGTGCAACGGTAGCCTTCCGCTCGGCGATATCCGCCAGCGTTGTCGCGAATAGACTCACCTGCTCCCTGCTGAGGAGGATGCCGAGAAACAATTGGTTGATCCGCTTACGCAGGCCGAATCGCTCTACTTCCAGCTGTTGGTTAGCCAGCTTCCCTTCCGCTTCGGTTACTCGCTTCCGTGCGTCGAGCCGCCCGCCGTCGTAAATCGTGTATGACGCTTCTCCGTAGGCCCGGGCGCTGTATAATGGGATATCTATCTCCAGCGGTAGGTTCTCGGCATTTTCGAAGCCGGTGGTTTCCGATTGCAGAGTGGCCGACCCAAGTAAGTTGAGTGTGGGTTTGCGTTCTAGATCGAGTAGGTCGAGTTCCGTACTGAGTATTTGATCGTTCAACCCGGCGTTGCGCAGGTTGGGGTAATTGCTTTCCAGCAGATCGTATGCCTCAGTGAGCGAGAGCGACTGCCCGCTAAGTTTTCCTACGGCACAAAAACTGAGCAGGAGAATGAGGCCCAAAATCACGACAGTTGTTGATTTTCCCCGTTGGTAGATGGTAGTCATTGGTTCAACATTTTAATGTCTACGGTTACCGGTTTATGGCCTACCTCTACTTTGACTTTACTGAAAGAAGGGCGACCCATCGCCGTCATGCCCGCCAAGCCCAGTGGTTCCCTCGGGTAGCCAATGAAATTAGTATCCATGGCTCCGTTAGCATTGAGATCCTGAAAGAGAATAATGGCGTATTCACCAGGAGGAACTTGCGGAAATGTGAACGTCACTTCGTCTTGGAATTCAGCCGTTTCCAAGCGAAACGCGGCCTTGTCTTGCTCGCGTGGGAAGCCTTCGGCTGAGGAAAAAAGGAGAGCAACCATTTTGCCTTTGCCAGTAGCATCAATGCCGGAAGTGCTGACGGTGACGGAGGTTTGTGCTGTCATGGAGGCCGCGAATAGCACCCCGGCGGCCAGAAGGATTTTGTTAAGCATTAGAAACGGATTGAATGTGGTAAATGCCCCGGTTGGCCAATCTTTCTCTGAGTACCTTACGGGCGGTAAAGACCCTGCTTTTGGCAGTCCCTATAGGTACGGCTGTCAGCCGAGCGATGTCTTTGTATTTCATTCCTCGGTAGTGAAGGAGGAATGACCTGCGATTAACAGCTGGTAAGCTGTCCACTATTCTCAAAATATCTTCTGCGCTCAGATCGCTTTCGGCGTGGTTGTTGCTCGCACGATTCCCCATCCAGGTTCCAGGGACGGGGTGGTACTCGAGCAATTCTTTGCGGCGTTTCTTCCGGCGATAATCGGAGAGAAAGACGTTGCGGATGATCGTTTTTACCCACGCCCTGAAGTTGGAGCCGCGCTGAAATTTATCGCGATACTTAAGAATGAAGTATTGCACGTCCTGTATCAGATCGGCAGCGTGGTCACTGTCCTTCGTTAAACGGAGGGCGAATGCATAGAATTCTGACTGGTGGCGATGGCAGAGAGTCTCGAGTTCAGTAAAGGTTAGCATACCCTCAGAACTAAGCGAGCAACCAAAAGGTTTAACCAAGTGGTTAAATTATTTGGATGATGCTGATGACTGTGCCTAGTTTTCCCTCATATCCGCAAACAAAAGTGGCCGGCCGGTAGCTAGTACCGATCGGCCATGGTCATATTTATTTAGTGTTTAGCTATGGGCGTAAGCCACCCGCTACGAAGGCCAGTACCTCTTCGGTTCTTTCCTCTAGCACTTGCCGGAACATTTCCTCAGGAACCCCCGCGACGGTTACGACCATCGGCCGGGCCACGAAGGGGAAAACGACGAGGGACATCACGTTGAGAATGAGGTGAATCGGGTTGATAAGGCGAATCTTGCCGGCTTGTCCCTCTTCCATCACTTGCTGAAAAAAGCCCATGATAGTTGTCGGCGCGTCGGTCTGCATCGCCATATCGGTAACGAACTTCCCCTGATTTTGCGACAGTTCGTGCATGATGAACAAGGGTAGATGCGGTCTTTCCAAGAGCAGCCGAATGTGATTAGCCACTAGATCGCGCAATTTCCCCATAACGTCTTTGTCGGAGTTTAAGCTAGAAATCAGCACCGGCGAGACTTCGTTGATCGCCTTAGTGAGGATGACGCGAAACAGCTTCTCCTTACTTCGAAAATAATAGTGTAGCATGGCTTTGTTGATGCCCGCCTCGTCGGCCACCGCCTGCATGCGGGTACCGGCATAACCTTTTTCCTGAAAGATCTTTTCCGCGGCTTGCAGGATTTTTTCCTCAGTCTGGGTAGCAACTTCGCTCATGGGTTAACTTTTGGTACTCAACGTGGCGATTAACTGTTTAGTTGGACTTTGGGTTAAGCGTGGCCTCGGTCAGTTCAGCTCAGGCAGCTTTAGTGTGCTCGAAGTTGATTTATACCAGAATCCTGAAAAAGAAGGACCTATTATCATCCACGGATTGTCGAAATGATTGACCGTTGGAGCATATTGTTTGGGGAATCAATAGTGGCTTTCCTTGTCCCTTACCACCACCCTGCGGCTGCGCCAAAAGAAAAGGATGTAAGGCGACAATGGTCCAGAATCCTAATCCTAAATGAATGCCCCTTATCCCGGCTCTTCCACAGAATTTAACGCCTGCTGGTACCCATAAATCCGTGCGTACGCCGTGCCATCAATCAGCAAAAGCACTACGAGAAAAGCAATTGTAGTGATCAGCGCTGCTCGCCAGCCAGGGCCCGACAGAAAAAGCAGGGCAATGGCACAAGCCGCAATCAAAATGGGGATGGCGGTAAACACCACGTTGTCGTACTCCTTCAGCGTCGCCTCGGCGCGAACGCGTTCCGCTGCAACGAAAGCTGCCGCATCGCGCTCGTAAGCTACCGGGAATTCAGCCAGGCGGGTGCGGTTCGTGAAGAATAAGCCAGTCCCGATAATCACCAGCAGCACACCCGCCACCAGCGTGGGGATGATGTAGGCGCGTGCTAACTCCGTCTTCCCCAATTGCCAGAACCCGATGCTGGCTACGAGGAACAGAATGCCGGCCAGGATGAAGAATGGGGTGGAGACGAGCTCTGCTTTAGCCCAGTCGGTGGCTGATTTTAGGATGGTCATGGTTTTTATTCTTATTTAATGTTGATTGAATTTTTATCCCTACTCGCTAATTATTTTAGAGGGCTACCACTAATTTAAATGACATGAATTCTTTTAAATGATATTCACTCCCCCACCAACCAGGGCCGCAAATGCCCCGCCGGCAACTCCTCCCGCTCCGGCACCGGCACTTCGTAAGTAATATCAATCACCTCCACGGCACCACCCCGCAGCGCAAATAGCGCACTCTGGTAAGGCGGCAGCGAATGATTAATGCGATAATTATTCCCCATAAAGTTGACGTTGATATCCAGCTCATCCACCGTATCGTCGTAGCTCTGCCCGAAGGTCAGGGGGAAGGTGATGCCGGCCGCGCCCCGGGGCGCCACGAAGAGGTAGAGCGTATCCTCCACCGCCCGTGACCAGTAGGGAAAGGGTTCGGCCGCGGACACCAGGGGAGCCGTATCCGGTAGTTCGGTGCTTACGTTGGGTAGGGCCTCTAAGCGTTCCTTAAGGTCAATAAATTGGGCGCTCGCGCGGGTGCCAGCCAATTGGGGGGAGGAGCGGAGGGCGACGCGCCCACCGGATTCCGCCAACTCAACAATTGAAAGGAGGTTCTCCGTACTGAGGTAGTCTACCTCCACGAAGAGGAAGTCGAATAGCTGCGGCCCGATCCCAATTCCCCCATCGCTTTGCACCCGCGCGCTGCGCAAAAATTCGCCGTTGACCCAAAGCGGGTTGTACCCCCAGAGTTCCTTTGGCGGATAAACGTACCGCATTTCGTAATGCCCCCAGGCCCAGATGAATTGCTGGTCCAGCGGCATCTCGCCGGCCCGCCAGGCGTCTTCGGTAGGAAGGTAGACGGCGGCGCGGCTGGCCGTCTGGCCCCGTTGAAAGTAGCGGGAAACGGTCGTGAGGTAATCGTTGAAGGCGGGCAAGTGGGGCGCCAGCGCGGAAGAATCCCCCAGGTGAACGGTAGCGTAAAAGGTGACGCTGTCCGTGCCCACCGGACTGTGCGGTTTCCCGTGCCAGATGATCTGATTGATGCCGTTGGCGAAGGCCGCGTCGGCCATCAGTTTGAGGTCGGCGACCTGGGCGCGGCGCTGGAAATCGCGGGGCCAGCCGTACGTACACGTAAAGGTTTCGGCGCTCACGGTGGCTTTACCGCACAGCGCCGCCGCCGCCGCGGGGATGCGGTTGTACTCGGGTTCGTAGAGCAGGAGCTCCCCCTCCGGCACGTCGAGTTGGTCGTAAGCGCTAAGAATGTCGGCCGGCGCCCCACTGGCCTGGCCCCGGCTGCGGACGCCCCGTTCGTGGCAAGCATCGGTAAAACCAGCGTAGAAATCCACCACCCGTTCACTCAGGAGTTCGTGGTAATCGTAACGTTGAGTTGCACGACCATCCGCGTACAAACTATCCATGAAGGGTTCGATGCGGTAGCCGTAGCGGTCCGCAAAATCATCTCCGAAACCCTCGGCCCACAGGCCCTTCGTTTCTACTTCCCAGCTATCGACAAAGTAGGACTGCCCCGCCACCGGGTCGGGGTACTGACTGTACGTCCGGTCGAAATAAGCGCGGTAGTGGGCCGGCGTGAGGTGGTCCACCACCAGTCCCTGCACGGGCCATTCCCAGTGGGCGGTGATGGGTTGGCGGTAGTCCGGTTCTCCAAACTTCCGGCTGGCCTGGGTGCTATCGAGGCCGACGTCGCCGAAGGGCCAGAGGCTGCCGCCCGTCAGGTCGCACCCCATGCCGAGGCTGGTGGCGTAGCGTTGGGTGTAGTCCACCGCCGCGCGCCAGTCTTCGCCCAGCCACGCGTCGCGCGGGATGTAATTCGTATCCCGCTTATCCATCCGGTTCAGGGGGTAAACGAAGGCCAGTTCTATGCCTCCGAAGCCGCGCGCGTGCAGCCAGTCCAGGTTGTCCTTGATCGTGAGGGTATCCATTTCCTGGGCAAACCACCAGTAGCGGGCGTAGGGCCGGCCACCGTAGGCTTGGTCCGTTGCGAAGGTGGCCTCCGGCTCGCAGGCGAAGAGGCCCAGCAGGAGGAGGGGAGCGAGGTAGCGCATCATGCGGCTAACATACGGTGTTGGGGTGGGTTTTGGCTTAGGTGGTTTTTTGGGGCGCTGCCGCGGGTGCGGGGTTTGGGGGAGGAGCTGGGGAGGTTGGTAAGTATCTCCACTGAGTTGGCACCCGCGGCAGCGCCACATCATCAGTCCCGCACTCGGGATTGGTGCTCTACTATACAAATAGCAGCCAGCTAAGTCACCGTCAAGCGTTGCCAGTTGGCGGCTAATTGTTCACCAATCTGCCATTAGGGACCGCACGTCTCCGCGATCGTACACCAGGCGGACGGCCTCGGTGTAGGCCTCTACAAACCTTGGCTGTTCCGAAAGATCACCAAAGATGCTTTCTTGCCGAAGGAATGATATTGGGTCAGTAGTCGTACCCGCCGCCGCGCGGTGGAGTTGCGCCGCCCGCTCATCGAGGATCTCGAGGGGTTCATTTTTTTCGTTGTGCCGTTGATCGGAATAGTAGCACCAGGCGGCCAGGATGAAAGTAGCGCGGTGGATCTCACCGCCCCGCCGGAGGTTCTCGCGTAGGGTGGGCTGCAGGAATTTCGGCAGCTTGGCCGAACTCTCCGAGCAAATGCGGCCCACGCCGTCGCGAATGTTGGGGTTCGCAAAGCGGGCTTCTAACTGGTCCTTGTACGCCTCCAGGTCGATACCGGCAACCGGGTCCAGGATGGGTGTGACTTCCTGATCCATAAAAGCGCGCATGAAGCCGGCGAAAACCTTGTCGCGCATACAGGCGTCGATCGTCGGGTGGCCGTGCAGCGCGCCGGGGATACCGAGCACGGAATGGCCAGCGTTAAGCAGCCGGATCTTCATCTTTTCGTAGGGCGACACGTCCGGCACGAATTGTACGCCAACGGTCTCCAGCGGCGGCCGGCCATTTACAAAATTATCCTCCACCACCCACTGAATAAAGGGCTCGCAGACGACGGGCCAGCCGTCTTCCAGTTCGAACTCCCGGAAAAGATATTCGGAGACCTCCGGCGTAGTAACGGGTGTGATGCGGTCGACCATCGAATTAGGAAACGTGACTTCTTTTTCTATCCATCCCGCCAGCTCCGGATCCTGATGGCGAGCAAAGGCCAGGAGCATTCTTCGGGCGACGTTCCCGTTATGCTGAATATTATCGCAGGATAGCACGGTGAAGGCTGGGTGGCCGCCAGCTTTCCGCTTTCTCAAAGCAGCGGCCAGGTAGCCAAACACGGTGCGCGGCTCCTGTGGGTGAGCGATCTCGTACTGTACGTCGGGGTTCGTCAAGTCAAACTCCTCGGTCGCCGCGTTGAGGTTGTACCCACCCTCCGTGATGGTAAGGGAGACGATCTTCGTTTTCGGATGAGCCATGCGTTGGATGACCGCATCGGGATTGTCCGGCGCCAATAGGTAGTCACGGATGGAACCGATGATCTCGCTGGAGTTCGTGCCATTGGGGCGTTGGTTGACGAGCGTGTACAGCCCGTCCTGCGCCTGCAATACCTCCGCCATCGCCCGGTCCCCTTCCCGGAGACCGACACCGGTGATGCCCCATTCCGGCGTTCCGTCTTTGAGTAGTTGGTGGACGTAATACGCCTGGTGGGAACGGTGGAAACCGCCTACGCCAATGTGGACGATGCCTGTTTGGAGATGTCCTCGGTCGTAGTCGGGACAGGGAAGCTTACCAGCAAATGCGGTCAGATTTTGCTTATTCAGTTGCATGTATTGGAACCTTTAGTGTGTAAGAGCTGCCGCCATCTTACCCCGCTGAAAAGCCCAGTAAGCCGTCACGAAGTATACCACGGTACAAACAAATCCGTAGGAATAAAACGTCTCCCGGTTAGCGAGGTAAGCCGCCTCGTTCGCGCTACCGAAGAGGACCATCCAGGCCAGACCGAGGGTAGCCGCCAGTGCCAGGTAACCGACTCCGGAAAGTAGTTTGGAGAAAAAGGATTCATCACGTCTGACTACCGGTTCTTCCGTCGCCAAACGGGTGTGGTAATCGCGCACGGAAGCATTGAATGCGGCCTCTTTAGCTTCAGCTTCCGGATAAGCCTCCTTTGCGCCGTATCGTCCTGCGAGTAGGGTATACACAATGATGGTGAAAATCCACGTCGGTAAAAACAGGTAGTAAAAAGACATTAGGTCGAGAAAATTCAGGCCGAACCCGAAGACTAAGCCCAGACCCCAAGAGGCTACGGCCGGCAGGCTATGTGCGTAGTCCTGGAATTTGGCCCAGTAACGGGTGTAGCCGATCCTCGGGAAGATCTGGTGTTCGGCGAATACAATCGCCCCAACGGGTACGACGAGCAATCCAGCATAAGTCAGCAGCGGCAGGATCTGAGAAAAGACGAACGGGAAGCAGGCGATGATGACCATCGCAACACCCACGATCATCGTTGTTTTACGGCGGGGGTAGTTGGAGAAAACCGCCTGCGCCGCCAGCCCCGCTCGGTAAAGGTTGGTGATGGCCGTTGTCCAACCCGCTACAATGACGATGACGAAACCTGACCAGCCGAGGGCGTAGTAAGCCACGTCGCCCGGGTCGAGCTCAACGATGGTTTTGCCCAGGATGACGGCCGCCCCGGCGCCCATGATGCCCGCGGCGATCCAGGCAATGTAGTGGCCGAAGAGCATTCCTGTACTCGTAGCCAACCCGTAGGATTTCTTCTTGGCGAAGCGCAACAGCGCCATGTCGATCAGCCCGAAGTGGGTGATGGTGTTGGCCGCCCAGCCGAAGCCAACGACTTCCACCAGGCCGATCCCCGGCTCCCCGTCGCTGTTGATGCCAGTCCAGACGGACTGGTTGCCGATCTGGATGAACTCCGCCCAACTCTCCGGTAGGGTAGTGCCGACTACGCTTAGGGTCAGTGCCGGTAAGAGCACCATTGCCCCGCTCGTAAACATGACGAACAGCCAGGGTGCGCAGAGGCTGGAGAATTCCGAAACCGCCTTAAAGCCGTAGATAGCTACGAAGACGGCAAACAAGCCCACCGCGATCACGATTAGTACGAACCACGGATTAGTCGGGTACCAATCCAGCTGCGCCGGTATATCAAAGGCGAATCGCACCGCCGTCGCCGATACCGTCACCATCGCCGCCGAGATGACTGTGAAGATGACCACGTTGGCCCAGTCGTAGAGTTTGGACATGTTACCTCCGGCGATCTTTTTAAGGTAGGTGTACAGACTCAAGCGCGTATCAACGGCGATGGGCGTAGTAATGAACGTCCAACTCAGCACCGCCAGGACGTTCCCGATCAGCAGGCCGATGATGATATCCATCGTGCTCGCACCCAATGCGACAAAGGTGGCACCAATGACGAACTCGGTGGCAGCGACGTGTTCGGCGGCGTAGAGGCCAGCGAAGTGCGTCCAGTCGTGGAGTTCGTGCTTGGGGACGGGGAGTTGTTCGGCTTGTATGCCGGCTAAATCTGGTGGCGTGTTTGTCGCTGGCTCCATAAGTCGTTGTATTCGTGGCTGTTCTGGTGTGACCGAAAGTACCAAATATTACAGTTCGCTCGATCAATTAGCTTATTTCGCCAACTAGGCCGGCCGGTCGAACGGTGGGAAGTGCTTTATCTATCGTGGAACGAGTCAGCGGCGCTGCTGCCAACCAGCGAATGGCGAGACTACCGTCAACACACGGATCAGTTGGCGTCGCGATTTAATTGGGACAGGTGCCAGATCGCTACAACCAGCGGGGTACCTCACCCCCGCACAAACACCATAAAATGCTGCCAGGGCAAATTCCCCACATTCTCCTTTAACCGTAAGCCCACCGCTTCCATCTCCCGCACCGCTTGCTCCTCCGACATCTTGTGCAGGCGCTTGATGGGCACCGACGGATCTTCCATCCGGTACTCCAGCAGCACAAAACGCCCGCCCGGCTTCAGCGCCCGGACGATGTTTTCCATCATCTCCCGCGGATGGGAGAGCTCGTGGTAAACGTCGACCATGATGACCAGATCGACGGAGTTTGCGGGAAGCTCGGGGCTGGTCTCGGTGCCCCGGATCAATTCGACGTTGTCGATGCCTTCCCGCTCGATCTTCTCCTGCATGAGCGCAAGCATCTCCGGCTGGAGGTCGACGGCGTAGACTTTTCCCTCCGGTGCCTCGGCGGCCATGCGGAAGGTGTAGTAGCCCGACCCGGCGCCGATATCCGCGATGGATTCATCCGGCTGAATATTCATATTCGCGATGGCCTGGCTGACGTTTTCTTCGTCCTCCCGTTCCGCCCGCTCCAACCAGTCGGCGGCCTGGTGGCCCATGACGTAGCTGATCTCCCGGCCGAGGTAGTACTTATCGGTGCCGTTTCGGGATGGCGTTTGGTAGGTGTAGACAGCGTCTTCCGCTGGCGCATTGGTTTGTTGCTGGCCGGTGCAGCTGGTAACGAAAATCAGGGAAAATAGGAGGGTTAGGAATCGGGGGAGCATGTCAGCTGGTTTATCGATCAGCTAATGGGGAGGCGGGGGAATGGTTTTGGGAGGCGTCTTAGCACTGCCGCACTAACCGAGCAACGACGTGGGCGGGTAAAAGAAAAATTAAACAAATTCCCTCCCGGCCACCCTACTGCACCACCATCCGTTCCGTCCACCGCCGGCCATCCTGGGTACTTACCACTACGAGGTAGATACCGGGAGGTAGCGCTTCACGTGAGCTCCAACGTCGGGTGCCCGCCCCAATTTTTTTGGCGCTGACGCGGGTGCTGTGTGCGGAATAAAGAGCGAGGGAAAGGGGCTCCGATACCTCCGGAAGGCGAAGGTCGAAGCTGCCGGAATTAGGATTTGGGAAAACACGCAGTTCGGCTGTTACCTCCCTTTCGAGGTAAACGATGGGGCTGAAGGCGTAGCTGCCGTCCAGGTCCACCATTCGTAGGCGGTAGTAGGCGGAGGATTGGGGCTTGTCATCAACGTAGTCGTACTGTCCTGCATTCCGTCCTTCCGCTGCACCTGCGACAGCGCCTAGTAGTTGCCAGGTGTTGCCATCCGCGGAGCGCTGGACCTCGAAGTGGCTGAAATCCTCTTCGTTAGCCGTTGTCCAGGAGAGCAGGTTATTTTTATTCCGGGCTTTGCCGGTAAAGGAGAGTAAATCGAGCGGTAGCACGGAGACGGTAGTCAGCGTAATGTCCCGCCCGTTGTTATAGCTGATTTCCAGAAAACTGTTGTTGAATTCAATCAGTGCGCCTTCGGGCAGGCCCGCGAAGGTGCCCACGATGTCGGAATCGGCATCGTTACGTACAATGGTGAAGACGTCGTTGACGGTGGGTTGGTAATCTCCTTCCAGCCGTAAACTCGCTCCGCCCAGTTGGCCAGAGGCACGAAGAACGATTTGATCGTATTCCGTGCAGGCAGTTATGCCCTCCAGTTCAATGGTTAAGATGGGTAAATTACTCACGGAAGACCGCATGGTTAGGCAACCGGGAGAACTACCGGGCTGGAGGTTGCTACCATCAAAGAAGCCTACTTCTCCACTAATGCTACCTTCCGCTCCCAGGGTGCTTCCGTTGAAAAATTGGAAGTCTTCGTTATCTAAGAAAATGGCATTGCCTCCGCTGTTAGTGATGATTAGTTTACCGTTAATGTTCCCGTTGATACTTTCAATGCCGTTGAAGGCGGCATCCCGAATTATCAGTGTGCCAGTTGTTCCGATCGTCAGCATTTCGCGATCGCCAATAATACCGTCTTCCCCTGCACCAATCACGGAAAGTGAGCCATCGACCATTATCTCGCTGGGGTCGTTGGTTACTCTAATCCCCGCCCCAACGGGAGCCTCAATGGTCCAGGAGCCCGTCGGTGAAATTTCGAGGATACCATCATCAATTACTACTGCATCCGCCGGGGCATTTGTACAGTTTACGGTACCATCGACGATCAGGTTATGGAATCCCCCCATTTCAACACCAAGCTGATTGAGCGTGAGGCTTCCGGACTGGCCGATGGTCAAGTCGCTTTTAGCGGTCAAGCCATAATTGCCGGATTGGTCGGTAATGAGTACGTTACCATCTAGAATGATGAGGGAGTCCCCGGTTAAAACCAGCCCGTCCGCACCACCACTGATCGTTAAATCAGCTCCTTCGTTTAACCGAAACTGGCCATCGCTGCCAACGACGTGGAGCTCGGTGATCGTCACCGCCCCGGTATCAATGATGGCGATGGGGGCATCGGAAATATCACCTATAATTACTCGGTCCGTGGTACTCGGTACCCGACCGATAGTCCAGTTGCCGGCTTCGTACCAGTTGCTGTTGACGGCGCCGGTCCAACTAGCCTCGATGGCGTTTTGAGTGGCGGTAAGCACTACATCGTTATCGTTGGTGCCATCGGCGTAAGAGATTTTCAGCAATACCCCGTTGAACGGAAATAAGGTACCTTCAGGGAGGCCCGCGAAACGTTGAGTAAATGCTCCGGAACCTGGTTTCAGGATCAGCGAAAAAGCTTCCCCAATTTCGGGGATATAACTTCCGTTTAGTTCCAGTACTGCACCGTCAATATTTATTCCCTGGGGTATATTCAGTTGGCTATAGCCCGTGCAGGGCGTAGTACCGTTGATGGTAAAAGCCAGCGTACCCTCACCCAGGTCGGGGATGGCTAGCACATTAAGACATCCGTTGGAATCACCCACTTCCATCCGGTAGTTATCTTCATCCTGCCAACGGGTATCTATGGTGCCCGCACAGCGGAGGGTGCAGCCTGTTCGGGGGAGGAAAATGCCCTCGTCGACGGCGTTTAAAGCGGAACCGGATATGGTTAGCACGCCCCGCACGTTTATCGGGTAGCTACCGTCATCGTCACAATGAATACCGTGCCCACCGTTGTTCCGCAGGGTTACTTCGGACGGTGCGTTGAAAGCCATGCCGTTGTCGTTGGTGGCATGGATACCATCTCCTCCGCTGTTAGTGACGGTCAGCTTTCCATTAATTGATACACCCGCGCCGTTGTGGAGTAGGCCCGTGCCCGTAGCTGCGTTAATCCGGCAATCGCCGGTACTGCCTACATTCAACCTACCGTCGCCCTGCAGTGAAAGGCCCGGCCCGTCGTTGAGTTGTAATTGTCCGTTGCAGGTCAGCGTCCTGGTAACAAGTACATCGGTGTTCGTTTGCTGGAACATTAAATTACCGTTGGGCCCAATCGTCGTAGTGACCCCCAGTAAGGGCATGCCATTTGCCTGCTGGTCAACTAAAAGCTTACCGTTGACAATCAGTCGACCGCTTTTGGCGACGAGGCCGGCCGTACCGGCACTAAGGTTCAAAATAGCCCCTTCGGCTACGGTGAAGTTTCCGCCGTTGCGCAGTTGCAGGCTGGCAATGGTGGCCGTTCCCGTGGGTAGGATGGCTGGGTTCGCCCCGGCTTCGATCAGCACATCATCGTCCGCAGTCGGGATGACGCCGCTCGCCCAGTTGTCGGGGTTGTACCAGTCGCTGTCTACCGCTCCGGTCCAGATGGCTTGGTCGGCCCCCAACAAGGTAGTCAGGGTAATGAATGCGCCCCCTCCGCCAAATTCGGCCATGCTTGGATAAGTGATTTCGAGAAGCGTACCGTTAAATGACAACGTATCCCCATTCGGCAGACCTCTGAAAGTACCACTTGAAGGTGTGGAAACATTGTCTGGCACCGCTACCAAAAAGGTTTCGCCTGCCATAGGGACATAATCACCGTCTAATTCAAGACTAGCGCCGTTGATGCGTAAAAAGTTATCGTAGGTGAGCTGGCTGTAGTCCGTACAAACGGTAGGTCCGTTGATCTCAATAGTGAGAATGGCGTTGTTGAAAAGGACTTCCCGGTCGAAAAAGGCGCACCCCGTTGGGCTACCAGGAGCCAGCCGGCTGTTCGCCGCAAAGTTGATCAAGGTGCGGACAAAACCGTCTACCGCCAAGGTTCCTCCCGCATTGATGCTAAAATCCTGGCTACCCGTGATCGCATCGTTGCTGCTACCGATAACCTTCAGCGTACCGCCGATGGCTGCTTTCACACTATTTATGCCATGGCGACCTGCGTTATTCACCTCAAGTAAACCCTTTGGCACCGACAGGTAATCGCCCTGGCCTGCTCTTATACCGTCAAATCCGGGACTGAGAATGGATAAACGACCATTGACTTCCAGCGTATCGTTTCCGTCAAAAGTCCTTACCCCGGACCCGGTTGGATAAGAAATGGAAACGGACCCCGTAGTATCTACGTAAACAACACCAGTCTCCAACAAGATGCCTTCTGCCGGGGCGGTAAGGCTGGTTACAGAACCAGCAACTGAGAGGCGGGCGCGGTAAACATTGATTCCACCTTCTTCCAGGAAAATGATTCCTGCGGGCCCTACCTCCACATCACTATGCACTTTCAGCCCATAGTCACCGATCTGATTATTAATGCTGACGGAACCATTAAGTACGGTGAGGGAATCCGTATCAAGGAAAAGCCCTTCGGTGCCACCGCTGATGGTCAGCGTAGCCGCTTCGTTTAACCGAAACTGGCCGGTATTAATTACCTGTATTTCCGCTACCGTGACGGAACCGGTATCGATGACTGCCGGAGGAGCCACGATGTCACCAATCGTCACGTGAGACTCGGGGCCGGGCACCAGTTTGGTACTCCAGTTTCCACCTTCGTACCAATTGCTATCGACGGCTCCCGTCCAACGTACGTCAATATTGTCGATGGCGGTGAGGACGACGTCGATCTTGGAACCTTCGTACACCTCATAAGCGATCTGCAGCGGCACGCCGTTGAATAGCACCGTACCACCTTCCGGCAGCCCAGCGAAGGTGCCTCCAGCCTCGTTGCTCCCGCTCGTTGTAAGTAAGGAGAATTGATCCCCTACTTGCGGAACGTAGCTACCGCTAAGCTCCAGTATGGCGTCGTCAATATTGAGGACATCGTCGTATTCAATCTGATCGTAGCCCGTGCAGCGAGTTGTTCCCTCTATCTCGAAGGCGAGGGTCGTTTCGCTCAGGTCAACGGGCGATTCAAAGGTCAGGCAACCGGGGGATGCCCCGGGTTCGAGGCGGCTGCCAGCGGCGAAAGACACGTCTCCAGTGAGCCGGTTTTTCGCGCTTAAGGTGGCGGTAGCTGAGTTTACGAGATTTCCTCCGCCAATGGAGATGCTACTGGATCCAGCAACAAAGAGTGCCCCGTCATTAATGATTGCAAGCTCCGTAGAATTGAAATTAATACCACGAGATATAAAGTTGGTAATGCTGACTCTACCGGTACTCCTAATGTTAATGCTACCATTATCGTAAGTAATGCCAAATTCGGGGCCAGAAATTGACAGGTTCCCCAGAATGTCTATTCTACCTTGGGCAATCATACCAATTGGCACTCGCCCCGTAATTGACAGTGCTCCGCTTTCTTCGATGAGGAGCGTGCCTGAAGTGCTTACCGCCATATCCGCTCCACGGCTCAATTCTACAATCCCTGCACAGTTTAGGGTGCCACCCACTCCAAAATGACTACCGTAGGCCAGTAGGACGCCGGTTCCTCCTACCGACATCACCCCCCGGCAACTGACGCTTCTTTGCCTTTGATTTTCAACGGTCAGGATGCCATTTACGGTAACCTCTCCCTGAACGTTTAGCCCGATCTCCCCGCCCGACAAACGCAAACTGGCTCCTTGCGCAAGGGAAAACAGGCCTCCCGCGTTAATGGAGAGGCTGACAAGGTTTACATTTCCAGTTGAAATAACTGCGGAATTGGGTGCCGGATCAATCTCGACCAAATCGTTCGTGCCAGGTACTGCCCCACTACTCCAATTACCCGCCTCGTACCAATCGCTGTTGACGGCTCCAGTCCAGTGAACTGGTAGCTGCCGGATAGCAAGCCCTATTTCGTCAAGCGGTGTTTTGGGCTTGGCTCCTATGCGGAAATAGTAAGTTATGCCAGCTTGCAGGGTGACGGTATCTATTTCCCCACCGGCTTCAAAGCCTTCATCATTGTCGATGCAGCGCATTTCCGTAAGCGGGTGGCTGGCCCCCGTGTAAATACCGAGCGTAAGGTCATTCTCAACCCCCGGTCGAGGCTCATCGACGTAGCCGTTGGCGTCGATATAAAAATCGGCGGTGGCGGGTGGGGTGTAGGCGTACCACCAGGATACAGTTGCCCCGCAATTGTTTTCGTTTGTCTCGGTAGTTGCCCCGTTAAAGCCAACGGTAGCCGGCAGGGAAGAAAACACATCATTTCCCTCCAACACCGTGGCATTCGCCAAGTCATCATTCACCGGTGGCGCATCGTAGGGTTCCCCGTAAAGGACGATGTCATCACCATCTCCGCCGACGTAACTGATGAGCATCAGCGCACCTTTATGCCGGAAAGTGTCGCACTCCCCCAACCCGGCGAAGGTGCCGGTGATCGGGTTGGAATGCACGTTGTTGATGATTACGAAGGTATCGCCGGCTACGGGTAGATAAGTACCACTGAGCACCAGCTCCGCGTCGGTAATATCCGCCGCCTCCTGGAAGATGATTTGATCGTGCAGCGAACAAGCCGTGCTCCCCTCCAGGTCGAACCGGAGGACATCCTCGGTCAGGTCCACCGCTTCCGTGAAGGTCAGGCACCCTTCGGCCGGGCCTGGTTGCAGGGTAATGATGCCTTCAAAGTTGACCGTACTGGTCAGCGTCCCCTCCGCGATTAAAATACTTTCATCAATATTCTCAATTGTACCGCCGCTGGAAAGTGCATTTGCGGCATCAGCCAGGATTAGCGTGCCCTGATTGCTGAACGTGGTCGCATTGTCAGTGAAGTGGACGCCGATATTGCCGATCTCGCTGACTTCAAGCTCCGCTTCCCGGTTGACTTCAACGTTGCTACCCGCACCCAGGACGAGGCCGTCGCTACCTATCTCGGTGATTTTCACTTCTCCGTCTACGTTTAAACGGCCGTTAGCTCCCAGGCGGACGCCGTCACCCGGCACTTCGTTGATGGAAATGAGCCCGTCAGGAGTGCACTCCAACTGACCGTTGTTGATCTCAACTCCGTTTCCTGCGTCAGTTGTGACGGCAAGGGTGCCCATTACGTTCACCTCGCCTTGCAGTATTCGGAGGGTGCCTAGCAAGATGGAGAAGCTGTTATCGCGCAACGATACCTGGCCGTCGTTTAGCTCAATTGATGGTCCTGAAGGAGAAGATACAACGAGGTTGCCCTCAACGGTAAGTTGGCCGTTATCAGTGATAGCAACCCCTTCATTCAGGCCAAAGACCGTTAGCTGACCATTAGGTGTTACCGTCAGCCTGCCCGCTTCAATCCGTAGCGCCCCAATCTGGACGGTATCATTTATCCGGGGGCTTGGGTTAGCGTCCGGGATAACAACGGTGGCATTAGTGGTGGGTAATGCTTCCAAATCCCAGTTATCTACTTCTTCCCACGCGTTATTTTCAGCCCCCGTCCAAGTGAATATGGCGGGCGTAATGGTGGTCGTGATGTCGCCGCCAAACACATTTTCGGGTACGGCAATGCGTAAATAGTAAGTGACTCCACCAGTGAGTGTGACAATTTCTGCTTCACCGCGCCCCACTCCCTCGTTGTTATCAAGACAGCTTACTTCAGTCAGGGGGTGGCTGCTACCGGTATATACGCCAAGGCTGACGTCATTACTTACACTAGGTGAAATGTCGTCAACAACTTCCGCTCGAATCACGAAATCTTTCGTCTCGGCGGGCGTCAGGGAGTACCACCAGGAAAGCTCTTTTTCACAAATCAACTCGTCAATCTCCGTAGTGGCTACGTCTTCATCAAAACGGTTTACAACGTGGCTGAAGGCGCCTGAGCTCAGATCGACCGTGATGGCATCCGCCAGGTCGTCGTTGGGTGCCTGGGCGAGTATTTGGGCGCTGCCGCAGGTGCAGAGGAGGAGGATAAGGAGCGGAGTGAGGGGAAAGCGGTAGTCTGACATTAAGGCGAGGGGGGGTAATTCGCCCGCAAAGGTCTCGGCCGACCGCAGTATTACTTTTCACCTATCTTAAAAAATGGAGAACCGCCTACTTTTTTTTGCCCCGGATGACGCTCAGCGTTTGCTGGGTAATCCCCAGAAAGGAGGCCGTGCTTCCTAAAGAAACCCGCCCGGCAATACTAGGGTACATCTCCAGGAAAGAATCGTACCGCTCGGCCGCGCTCTGAAATTGTAACATGTTCAGTTTTTGGGAAAACAGATCCAGCAGGTATAGACTAAACTCAATGATCACTCGGCTCAGTCTGGGGAAGCGCTCCTCTAGGGCCCAAAAATCTTCATATGCGATCATGCTAACCCGGCAATCTTCTACCGCTTCCCACTGGTAGCGTTCTGTTTTGTTTTTGTAGAGTATGCTATTGACGGGTGCAATGAAGCAATTTTCGTCAAAGAAGAAATGGGTGATGTCTTTCCCGTCCTTGAAGAAAAAGGTTCGAAGGATGCCTTCCTCCAGAAAGAGTACCCGCCCGGCGTATTTTTGAAAATTGGCAATCACCTTTCCCTTGTGAATCTTTTCCTCGGTGAACGCACCGGCAATGATGGAGCATTCTTCCTTAGAAAAGACGTCCTTGTGCCGGAGATAGGTATAGAGGTTCATAGGGCAGAATTCAATTTCATATACTAAAATGCTAGCTACAAACACGGTATTTATATCCGGGTTGCCTACGCCTCTCTTATTCTTAAGCACCTCAGGTGCAGATGATGTTTTGAGGCCTCGAATAACCGAGCCAGGCTCATTGCAATACCACCCGCCGGGTTAGCATCTGTCCTGCTCGATTACGCAGCCTAAGTGAATACACCCCCGCCCGAGCATTGGGTACGTCAATCGCCACGTGGTGTACGTCAGCAGCAATCATCACCGATAATATCTGGCGTCCGTGCATATCCAATAAGGAGAGTTCCCCCTGCCCTTCGGCGGAGTAGCCAGCCTGTGTCAAATCTACCGAAAACCGCCCATTACTTGGGTTAGGATATACTTTCATCGCACCTGCGGCAGCGCCCGGGTCATTTTCTACGTAGACAACATCGCTGTATGAATAGGTCCCGTCCAGATCAATCATCTTGAGGCGATAGAATGCGGTGACGGCGTCCTCTTCGTAGACGTAGGAATTCTCGCCAAGCTCACTTCCGTCGAAAGATGCAACATGCATATTATCAAGGAGTTGCCAGGAGTGCCCGTTGCCTGAACGCTCGATCTCAAAGTGGCTGAAATTCTCCTCATTGGTGGTCGCCCAGGTCAGTACATTGCTTTTACCCTGGTTTATGCCGGTAAAAAAGAGCAGGTCGAGAGGGAGGGTGGAGGATACGTATAGACCAATATCATCACCGTCACCCGCCACGTAGGAGATCATTAACTCGGCCCCGTTGAAGCGCAGCGTTGCTCCTTCCGGCAAACCGTCAAAAGTGCCCTGAACGTTTGAGGTGCTCGACCGCCGGACGATCAGAAAAACATCATCCACTACTGGGGCGTAGTCACCCGTAAGCACCAGTACTCCGTCGGTCACGTCGAAGGCCTGATCGCCGAGGTCAAGTTGGTCAAATTCTGCACAGGCGGTGGTTCCTTCCAACTCAACGTTTAATTCCACGCCCGTAAGATTGGAAAGCGTGTTGGATTCTACGCAACCGGGGGAACTACCGGGATGCAAAGCACTACCCGCGGCGAGCTCCATTGCGGATGTGACCTCGCCGTTGATGAACAGCTCCCCGGAGGCCGTTTGGTTAAAAATACCATCTTCCAAAGCCTGGCTGCTGGCATCAAGAATTCGGAGGGTCCCGGCATTCGTGAAGGTGGACCCTACCTCTAAGTCGATTCCGTCGGAATCGACATCACTCAGGGTAATACTGCCATTGTTGGTGCAATCGCCGCCAGTGTTGATGGCATCGCTGCTGGTGGTGACGATGCCGATGGTTCCGTCGTTGACCAGGAGCAAACCGTTTAGTCCCCGGCGCACATCATTGATGTCGAGCGTTGCCGCGCTCCCAATTTGTAATACACCGTCCGAGCTTGTTTCCACTCCGTCGCGCGAGTAGTCTTGTATCGTAATGGTTCCTTCATTGGTGAAGGTGCCCGTAATCTTGATGGCACTTTCGGCGCCCTCAAGGAGGGTGATACTTCCGTAGTTGGTGCAATCCGCACCGGTGCTGATGGCATCGTCCTCCGTACGGGTGACTGAAATGCTGCCATAGTTGCTAAAGCTACCGTTTTTGATGCCCTCTTCAGCCGTGTCGATCTCAACGGAGCCGGTGGTGCCAACGGTCAGTAAGCCACCGTCGGTATCAATCGCGGCTTCTCCGACCTTGCTGATGATCAAGCTGCCGTTTACCCAGCAGTTCCCGCGGCACAGCAATCCGATTTCTTCGGGTGATTCTACGGAAATGAGCCCATTCTCCAGGAGTTCTAAACCACCGGACTCGCCCACGAAAATGCCATCAAATTCCGCATTGCTGCAGTTGAACTCACCGGCAATGCTCACCGTATCGTTTACTTGAAGACCTACCACCCCATTGCTTGTTGATACCAGCCCCGTAGACCGAATGTGGGCCTCTCCCTCCCGAACGGAAATGCCAATACCGGAGGTCAGATCGAATTGCACCTCGCCTTCTACCTCCAAGGTGCCTCCGCCTGTAACCCGTACACCAGATGTGCCCTCAGAAACAGTCAGAATCGCCCCCTGCCCAACAGTCAGACTTCCACCTTCCAGGGTGATTTTTCCAGCCAAGGCATTGTCGGACGCAATGACGCAAGGCCGAACCGCGCCGCCGGAAATGGAAATAGCTTGCCCGGCGGTTGGCATTTTTCCGGTCGACCAATTTTCCGCCGTAAACCAGTCGGTACTGGCTGAGCCTTGCCATTCAATAGGAATGACCTCGGTGGTAGTCCGAATGTTACACGGCCTGGCGTCACTGCCCATGGCTACCCGAAAATAGTAAGTCGTTCCGGCGGTAAGCATTAAGTCAAGGGTTTCGCCACCGCCCGAATAGTTATTTGTATTCTGGCAAACTATCTCCTGCAAGGGGTGAGCGCTGCCGGAATATACCCCAAGGGATACGTCCGTATCCGTCGTGACGCCCGTGGCCGATAGATCGCCGGACGACAGCTTATAAGCTTGCGTAACAGTGGGCGTAAAGGTGTACCACCAGCTGTTATCGAAGCCGCACATTACTTCATTAGGCTCATCGGAAGTGCCAATCACCTCTTCGCCGCTAAAATTATCGGCGGAGATAGCGCCCAGGGTAAAGGTATACGCCCCACTTAGCAGATCGTTGTCGGGCGGGACTATGTCGCCCGAAGTCGTAATGGTGAATGTAGACCAGTCGCTGGCTTCTTCGGCCCCGGTGCCGGATTCAGCGGCGCAGATGTTACGAACGTAGGCGAAAAAGGTAGTTCCCGAAGCGAAACCGGAAGTATTGAGGGGAGTACCGACGCTATTCAGAGAGCCAACGCTTTCAGTAGCGGGGTCCTCCAGTGCACAGAAGGACAATACGAATTCCTGGCGAACGGCTTCCATACTGCCTCCTGTCCACGATACGGAAAAGCCGTTATCAGAAATACCCAGGACGTTCTGGTCAGTAGGGCCGGCACACTGCGCATGTAAATTGGCACGGCTACAGATGCTGAATAAAGAGAAGAATAACAAGGTGAGGAATAATAAAAAAGATATACGCTTAGCTTTCATGTAGGCCGGTTTACGGGGTTACGCCGATTTGGCTGTGCTTCCGGACTAATCCTAGTCCAGTAGCGCGGCGCAAAACTATCGGTAGTACAACCTGGACCTCTCTTTTCGGCGTTGCAAAACGTTGCAGACCTAATTTAGCTAATGTTCATGCGGGTTACGTCTATAGGCTATCAACTAAAATTTGCAGGGCATTCCGACCGCCCAAGCCTGCTTTTTTCGTAATTCGGTATTTATAACTCCTCGTTGTAGCATCGGACTTGTTCAGTAATTGGGCAATACTCTGGTTATTGATCCCCAGGCGAAGAAGGCTACAGTAGCGAATCTCCTGTGCGGTAATACCAGGGATCTTATCCCGCAACCGATCCTCAAATTCGGCGTTGATGGTTTCCACCTGGTCCTGAAGTTTGGAGATCATTTCCTGGTCTTCGATGGTTGTCGAGAGCTCCGATCGCAGCTTGCCGAACTGCGTCTCTCTTTCTCCGACGGGGAGGCGATTGATCGTCTCTATCCGCTGTAGTATCTCCCTTTTTAATTTGGTCCGTAGCCGATTATCGGCAGCCAGTCGTTTGATGTCCCGTTCCCTGGTAGCGACGCTGTACTTGAGGTTTTCGTTTTCTAGTTCCAAAATTCGGCGGCGATCATCATCGGCGCGTTGGCGCTCCCGTTCATTCCGACGGCGGTTCCAACGGTAAGCGACGGCACTTAGTACGGTTACCGCCAGCAATAAACCGAGCAGCGCAAGCCCGAATTGGCGCAACCGAACTTCCCTACGCAGTTGCTCGATTTCTAGTTGGTTAATAATGGCGGATTGTTCCTGGGCACGTTTTTGCAGTAAAATGTGCTCACTCAGCGCCTTCGGTTCCTGCAATTGAGCTTCTGCTTTGGGGAGTAAATTGTTGGCCGCGAAAGCGTTATAGGCCCGAGAATATTCCTCAGCTTCCACTGGGTAACCCAACCGGGTCAATAGCCCTCCCAAATGTTGATATAAAAAGCACGTACGAAAGTCAGGGCCTTCTCCCTGTGAAAAATAAGCTTGCTCTTTTCGGAAAAACCGAAAGGCTCCTTCGTCCTGCCCGGTGTCTACCAGATATTGTACGATGTAGCCCATGGCTTGCATCGCCCAAGCGTAGCGGTCATACTCTTTACGAGTGTAGTAGGCTTCATCCAGGTTGGCAAGACCTGCCTCAACTTGTCCATTAGCCATCAGGGAGTGCGCCATGCTCTCCAATAGATTGACGTGCCAAAGGCGGGAATCCATTCGCTGTGGTGACTGGAATAGATCTATGCCTTCGTTGAAAGCCGCAATCGCTTCCTCATGATAATTGGCCATCTGCAGAAAGAAACCGTATGCATTGACTGCTTTTGCCAGCCCGATTGTATCGCCGCGGGCAATTAGTAATGCGGTATTGCGGTCATGATAGCGCTTGGCGTTCGCTAATTGCCCCAGTTTAATGGCGGTTCTCAGGGTCGCATTGTAGACTTTCTGGTAGGGAAAAGTACTACCTGGATCAAGCTGATTCAACGCGACCAAAGACTGTTGTAGTGGCTCCAGGGCTAGTTCCGGCGTCTGATAAAATTCCAAATACATGCCATAGCCCGCCTGGGCGTAGCCGCGAATCAGGTCATCTTCAACTAAATTTTCAACGGCCAGGTCATTAGCCATCTTACAGTATGGGTAGGCATCTGCAAGCCGACCACTTTGAATTAGTAGCTGACCATAAACTGCAAGTTGGCAAACCCTTAAGCGTTCGATCACCGTAGCATTTGCTAAATGATCATCCAAAATCGCTAAGATGCTATCAACGCTATGTCTTTCGTATCCACCACTGGCTTCCTGGTCTGCCAGCTTAATGGTTCCTGTATAGGGTTCGGATAGTCCTGCGTAAAAGTGCTGACTGCTAATAGGAATGTGCTGAGCGCATCCTTTCTCCGTCACTCCCAAAAGAAGTAGACAACAACCCCAAAAATGCAGTAAAGAGAAGAGGTGGAAAGAAGGTCGCATTGACATTAAAACCGTACAAACATCAGAAATAAGCAGTATCGCACTATGAAAACCTCAAACGAGTTCTTTCGCTGAAGTCATACGAGCTATTCAAAGATAGCGGCTAAATTCATTCTCCTAAGGGGAGGGAGATGTTTCAAAACGTTGCCGGGCGAACGGGACGGTGGTCGGCATCCATTCCGGGCGAGTAACCATACTTTCAAGCCAATGCACCACCTGCATTGATTACTGCAGCTAGTCTTCAGCGCTAACGCAAGTACGTAAACCAATGGACAGGGTAGCGCATCACCCCAGCCACCAACGGACGATTCTACCCAGCAAATAGATGGCTGGGAAACACCCGATACACGCTAAAGTAACCACCACTTTTTTCTGTTTGGTCTTCATCCGTAAAAGGGCAAGAGAGTTAGCGGACGACCACTCGCTCCGTCCATCGCCGGCCGTCTTCAGTACTGACGATAAGGAGATAAACTCCGGGTTTCAGTGTCTCCTTTACTAGCCAGTTTTGGGTGCCCGCCCCAATTTTTTGGGCGCTGACGCGGGTGCCGTGTGCGGAATAAAGAGCAAGGGAAAGGGGCTCCGATACCTCCGGAAGGCGAAGGTCGAAGCTACCGGAATTAGGATTAGGGAAAACGCGCAGTTCAGCTGCTGCCTCCCGCTCGAGGTAAACGACGGGGCTGAAGGCGAAGCTGCTGTCCAGGTCCACCATCCGTAGGCGGTAGTAGGCGGAGGATTGGGGGTCGTCATCAACGTAGTCGTACTGTCCTGCATTCCGTCCTTCCGCTGCACCTGCGACAGCGCCTAGTAGTTGCCAGGTGTTGCCATCTGATGATCGTTCTACCTCGAAGTGGCTGAAGGCTTCCTCATTGTCGGTCAACCAGTGCAAAGTATTCCGTTTGCCCGCCCTTTCGCCGTTGAAATCGAGCAATTCCACGGGCAGTGCCCTGAGGCTATTGACCAGTACGTCGTTGATGAACAAGCCGTTACCGTAACCATTGGTTTGAACGAACCTCAGTACGAGTGATGGCCCCGCGTAGGGGCTGAGGTCGAGCGTATCGCTACGCCAGTCCTCCGCCGTCTGAGGGCCCCAGCCGTTCGTTTGGTTGCCGGTGGTGGCCAGTTCGCTTCCGGCCTTGTCGTAAGTAGTTGGAAGGAAGTTGTTACCTCCATCCGTAGAATACTCAATCTGAAGGCGTTCAAAAATTGAATTACTGAAGGGGGCGTAGGCAACGTCGAATACCATGGTGGGGTTAGCCACCCCGCTCAAATCGAGTAGAGGAAGAATAAGGTAATCTTTCGCTCCGCGCGCGTCGTACGAGTAGTTGTCCATGCGGGCCACCCGACCGTTGGTTCCATCGCTCTGGGTGGTCGTGGTCATTTCCCATCCTTCCAGTCCATCGGGGTTCTCAACGGACCAATCCGCAGGAGGCACGCCTCCCTCAAAGTCTTCATCAACGCTGGTAAGCGGCACGGCCGGGGCGTTGGTCATCACGTTATCGATGAAGAGACCGTTACCGTATCCCGCTACCTGGACGAAACGAAGGATTATCGTTTCGCCGGCGTAAGGCGTAAGATCTAGCGTATCACTACGCCAATCCGCTGCGGTTCGCGGTCCCCAGCCGTTTGCCTGGTTGCCCGTGGTCGCCAGCTCCCCGCCGGCCTTATCGTAAGCGGTGGGGGAAAAAGTACTGCCTCCGTCGATCGAAACATCGATGTACAGCCGTTCAAACTGGGTGTCGCTAAAGGGCGCGTAGGCTACGTCAAATACTAACGTGGGGGCAAGTACCCTGGTCAATTGCAGCGCGGGCGTGATCAGCCGGTCCTCCTGCCCGGGGGCATTGTACGAATAGTTGTCCATGCGAGCTACCCGCCCGTTGGTGCCGTCGCTTTGGGTAGTGGTGGTCATTTCCCATCCTTCCGAGCCATCGGGGTTTTCGATGGACCAACCCGAAGGCGGGACTCCCTGCCCAAAATCTTCACTGATCTGCTGTGTCTGGCCCACGAGCGAAAAGCACGCCAGACAGGTACAAATCATTATTAACGGACGGGAATATCCTTGAGGAATTGAACTTCTGGACATCAAGCTAAAGATCATTATTGAAGATTTTTAAGAGCGTTATTTGGCTTCTTGACCCTCCGCTATGGTCATCGCTTTGTATTGCAATCGACGAAGACGAGCGCCTTACCGAGGCGAGCCTTCTGCGACCACTCTGATGTGCTTTAGCAGTGATCTTTGGGCGCAGAGGACGGGCCGCTGATCTCAGATAGATCAGTGACATGAGGTTAGCAAGGATTATAAAATGAGGGGTCGCCGCTGTCGCTAATTTTTCTTTCTGACCGGGACGTTGCGGTGATCATCTTAGGCCTTTCCCCAATCTGAGGTCCGTACCAAAATGCACCGCAAAGGTCATGGAGCAGGGCGAAACTAATCCGCCACCCACCAGCAGAAAACCGCCAAAAGGGGCTACAAATGAGACAAAATCAGGCCTCCACCAGCTTTTCCTTGGGCCGGAAGCCAAAGCGGTCGGTGAACCGCTGGCTGAAGTAGGTGGGCGACTTAAAGCCGACCGCCTCGGCGAGTTCGGCCACACTTTTTACCTTCTCCTCTTCCAGGAGTTGGCGGGCGTGATCCAGCCGGACCTCCAGCAAAAACTGGTTGGTCGTCTTGCCGGTCACCTCTTTACAACGCCGCAACAGCTGGCGCTCGCTGCTTGTCATCTCTCGGGCCAGGCTGCTGGTCGTTACCTCCCGGCGCTCCCGCAGGGCGGTTAGTACGAGACTGGTTGCTTTGGCTACCCAGGGATCCATGGCCGCCGGTGCTCCGGCCGGTGGTGCTACGGGCTGGGCACTGGGGTCGCCAATACGCTCATCTTCCGAATTGCTTGGCTCCTCAACTCCTGGTTTCGAAGTTTGAACCGAAGGCACATTCGGTAGGGTGGAATCGAGGCCTGCGGTCCGGCCAAATCTGCGCCAAGCCATCCCCAGCAATACAATGCAGGCTAGTGCGCCGATGATGAACCTCCACCAACTGCCACCGCCAACGGCCGAAGTCAATTTGGCCCGATCTTCGGCGTACCGGCTTTGGATTTCGGCCAATTCCCGGGTGTTTTCCGCGCTCAGGAAGCTATCACGGAGCGAATAAGTCCGCTCCAGGGTAGCGAGGGCTACTTCGTGTTCGCCGAGTTGTAGCTGGGCTTGGTAGAGACAGTCCCCATTTTTTACCTGCACCTTCAGGTCGCCGAGGCGCTCCGACTGTTGCCAACCGGTGGCGCAGTAGTCACGAGCGGTCGCCCAATCTTTGCGGGCCAGGGCGACCAGGCCGAGATCGCCGTAGCTGGAGGCTTCGTCACCTCGCAACCCCAGTGAATCCTGCAGGACCCGGGCCTGGGTGTAGTACGCGGTGGCGGAATCCAGCTGGTTGGATTTAAAGTAAACGTCCCCGTAATTTTTCAGGCTGTTGGTGATGCCCTCGAGGTCGTTAGCTTTTCGTTTCAGGGCCAAGCTCCGGTCTAGGTAATCGATCGCGACGGCGAACTTCCCCCACTCGGTGTACACTTTACTCAGATTATTCAGGTTGGCGGCAATGCCCCGCTGGCTGCCCAGCAGGTTGTGGAGGTCGAGGCTCTCCTCGTAGTACTTGACGGCGGTTTCGTAGTCTTGCTGGTTGAGATAAAGACTACCCAGGGAGTTGAGGGTCGCAGCCCGGCCCGAGCGGCTTTTCGAGCCGGATTTCGCGGCGTAATCGAGGCTGGCGAGCAAGGCCTCGAGGGCTTCGGGGATATGGCCCTGCTTACGCAGCGCATTTCCCAAACCGAGGGATGTTTGCCCCGCGCGGTGCCAGGCCTTGTCTTCCTCGTAGAAGCGCAACGACTGTTTGAAATTCAGCACCGCCGAAGGGTAGTCACCCGATCGCAGTTGCAAATTGCCGATGTTCTGCAGGGCTCGGGCCACCCAATACCCGTGGCCTATTTCGCGGGCCAGGGCTAGCTGGGCTTCGGCGTAAAACGTAGCACTATCAGGTTGGGTATGCCGGCAGGATTTATTCACCAGACGGTCGGCGGCCTGCAACCGAATGGTGTCGGCGAGGCCTTGATCCAACCATTTTCTTATGCGTTGGCCGTGCCTGTCTGACTGTCCGCTAAGGGAGCAATTGATGGTCAGCAACAACAATAACAGGGGCACTAAGCCTACCACGGAGGTCAATAGTCTCCCGAATGGTGATCTCGCACTGCCTATCATATTTAAACTGACACTTGGTCCGGGCAAAGATAGGAGGCTACCCGATTTGAAATGGTGAGCTAAGAGCAATAAAAGCATTCCGGGCGCTGCCGCGGGTGCAGTGATAGGAAATAAGGGCAGGTGGCGCTGACCCGATTGTGGTAGAACAATATTTCCAAATGCGTAACACCTGAAGATGAGATAGCATAGACGGGAAGCAACTCGATTATAAACCTCTAAGTACTTCTGCAATATGCGTTTCCTGTTCACTTACACACTCCTTCTTACGGTCCTTACGGGCCTCTCCGCCCAAGTAGGCGTCAACAACCCCAACCCCGAGCAAGCACTCGACGTGAACGGCAAAATAAAACTGACCGACGATAACGTCACCCCCGAAGCCGGGACGATCCGCTACAACACCAGCGAAGGCGACTTTGAGGGGCACAACGGCTCCGAATACATTAGCCTGACCAAAAGTTCTTCCGTAGCGGAAACGGCCCGCGCGGCCATCGCTTATAATTTTGGCGTGCCTAATAACAATACTTACGAGGACTTCGACCAGGGAATCGTTTACTCCAACTCCTTCGTTGGACTTGATCCTGAGGTGGCCTATTCCAGCACTCAATTTTTTATGGTGGAAAAGATAGTGATGACGCCCACCACCGAAGCAGCAACGGGCTCCTACTACGTCAACATCGCTGAGTCTACCGCGGCGGGCAGTCAATTTAATCCGTTGCTGTACTATCGGGTCGATGCTAATGATAGCAGTCTGGAAGTTACTTCCAACCGGGTCCCTATACTTATGGTCCGGCCCGGCAGAAAGGTGATGGTGCGCAATAATGCCAACTCTCCCGGACAAGTACGCGTAGTCATCTACGGGGTATTTGTTGATGACCCTTCGGATTATTTTGGGTTGTAGGGGATCGGTAGGTTATTAGAGGTTATTAATAACCAAATTTTGCAGTTGATTTTGCATCACAATTTAGGGCCTGAAAATAAAAGTATTTCTGAACAGGAATAGACTGAAGATGGATATCATGTAAACCTAGTTAAACGTGCTTAATCCTTAGTTTCTCTTTGGGAGTGTAATTGTTGAAGCTATTAGTTTTCGGTTGATTGAAGTAATTAATTTTTGTAGATCATTTCAATAAGCGACTACGCCTTCCAGTGAATACAATTGAAAATCTACAACCAAATAAGTGGACGCTTGACTAAGCGATCTGTTGTCAGAATTGAGTATGTGACGTTGGGAATAATTTAGGCTGTGATTATGTAGTGTGCACGTTCTTAATCGCTGACGTGAGTCTAAATGTGTTGTCGATGGTGTGTTGATTTGTATTTTGTTTGAAGACTTCACGCAACAATAAATGTCAGTATAGAAGGAATATAAGCTGGTAGGGTAATTAATCAAATTGCAATCGAAAACATCAAAGGCGACATGTCACTCATATTCAAATGGGCTGTAAGGGGTTACTACGCAGTGGTACGTTCAATCAAATCGTAAGTTGTCTATCTTGGGGGCCACTTTATAAATCCAACCCCATGCAAGACCTAGAAAACAAAGTAGTCCAAAATCTGATCCCGGATGAACCGGTAACGATACTTCGAGTCAAGCAAATGGGGGAGGACGTAGGGCTCACTTTCTTTGGTAACAATAGTAACAAGCGGCAAACACTTGTCCTCACGCCCGAAGAAATAGCTGGACTAGAAGTTATTACGGAGGAAGGTCAGTTCAATTTCACGGGAGATGCTAAAGCTTTTTCGCTCTTCGTCGAAGCTGAGCGTATCCACTCGGCTTATCAGTTCGATCCTCTTTTCGCCGTTAACTGTAGTGTTGTTGATCCGTTGCCACATCAGGTGGAGGCAGTTTATAAAAACTTGCTGCCGCTGCCCCGTATTCGCTTTCTGCTGGCGGATGACACGGGAGCCGGCAAAACCATTATGGCTGGTCTTTTACTTAAAGAATTGATGATTCGCGGGATCGCCGAACGAATCCTCATCATAACTCCTGGTGGACTTACCAAGCAGTGGCAGGAAGATGAACTGCAATTGAAGTTCAACCTCAGTTTTGAGCTCGTTAACCGTGAGCGGTTTACTTCTGACCCCAACATTTTCAACAACGCCGACAGGGTAGTCACGTCTATTGATTTTCTCTCTCGGGAAGAAATAATCAATAACGCTGCCGAAACAGAATGGGACATGATCATCGTGGATGAGGCTCACAAGCTATCTGCCTACGAGAGCGGTAGTAGATTATATGAGTCGCTGCGGTACAAGGCAGTCGAACGTATGTCCAGTAAGTGTGAGCACCTGCTCCTGCTAACGGCCACGCCTCACCGCGGGCGCAAGGATACATTCAGGAAATTACTTCAACTGCTCGACGAGGATATATTTGCCAACGATGCACTGGTCGATGAGCGAATTAACCAGTTGGGGAAGAACGGCGCCAATAAGTTCTTCATCCGTAGGCTTAAAGAAGAAATGAAAGACTGGAATGACAAAGCGCTGTTCCGTAGTCGCTCAACCAAGACCGTCAAATACGAACTCACTAATAAAGAAAAGAGGCTATATAATAAGGTTACCGAATACCTTGAGGAACAGCGGGAAAAGGCAGAAGGCAACATTCACGTCAGCCTAACCCTGATGGTCATGCAACGTCGGCTAACTTCTTCCATCTTCGCAATCATGAGGACGTTAGGAAATCGTTATGCGGCTCTGAAGGACGTACTAACAGTCATTCAGCGTCAGCCGGACCTGTTCAAACAGCGCCATAAGTTTGAGACCGTACAGGCTGATACACTGAATGATTACGATGAACTTGATGATGAGGATCGCGAGGAATTAGAAAGCATCTTGTCTGATGCTAAACGCTTCAAGCTATTTACTACCGCCAGCAGTCCCCAGGAAATTAAAGATGAGGCCGAGGAAGTGAAAGCACTGCATCTGCAGGCTAAAGAACTATACGACGACGGCACAGAAGAACAGAAATTAACCAAACTTTACAACCTACTTCAGAGTGAAGGAGTGATGGACGGCAAAGAGAAGCTTGTTATCTTCACTGAACACAAAGACACGCTCTATTATCTGGAAGAAAAGTTAGCTACTAACGGTGGGTTCACCGTAGCTACTATCCACGGTAGTAAAAATGTTGACGAGCGCCGTGAAGCGCAGGACCATTTTCGCAACGACGCTCAAATTCTCCTGGCCACCGACGCTGCTGGTGAAGGGATCAACCTCCAGTTCTGCCGCCTGCTCATCAACTGGGACATCCCGTGGAATCCTAACCGTCTTGAACAGCGCATGGGACGTATCCACCGCTACGGGCAAGAAGACGATGTGTTAGTTTTCAATTTGGTCGCATCTAATACTCGGGAAGGAGCTGTCATGGAACGTCTCCTAACCAAGCTGGACACCATTCGGGAGCAGCTCGGAGACGATAGAGTGTACGACGTCATCAGTGACGTGTTCGAGAACGTAAAGCTAGAGGAGTTTGCCCGCGCCGTATTTTTTGGGGATAAAAATGAGGCGTTGGAAAAACTGGAAGTACCCGCGGACCAACTTAAAATAGACTTTCAGAATAAAATCAACGATAAGCAAAACACCATTGGCTATAGTTCTATTAACTATAAGGAGGCAGAAAGGCTCATGACCAAATCCCAGGAGGAACGTTTGCAGCCTACCTACATCCGGGAGTTCTTCGAGATGGCTTTCGCCGACCTAGGCGGAAAGATGAAGGAAGTCGGCGACGACGTGTTCCACATCAGCAAGTTACCTGAGGAAGTTGATCGCATCATCCGCAAGGGCTACAAAATGTCTACTGACCTGGAAAGCCATTTTTGCTTCGATAAAAAAGTCTTCCTCGACGCCCACCGCAGTGCCCGCTACCGCAAACTCCACTACATCAACCCAGGTAACCCAATTTTTGACTCCGTTCTGCGCGTCATTCGGGAACGGTATAAGGAAGAGGCCATGAAGGGCACTATCCTCGTCAGCCCCGACGAAACAAAGCCCTACTTCGCCTTTCTCACAAAATCCAAGATTGCCGACAGTCGCTACACGGCCGCTGACGAAAGTCTTGCCGATGCGCGCATTAATCTAGTTGCGCACGACAAGAGTGCTAACGTGTTCACTAGGACGTCACCAGCTCGCTTTCTCGACTTTAGCCCACCACTCGATTTCGCTAAGGATGTAGTTGTACCGGAACCGGTTGACGACGAAGCCGTTAGTGGCTGGGTGTACCAACACATTACCGTACCGCAGTACAATGAGGTCAGCACCCGCGTTAAAGAAGACGCTGCGGAGCGTAAAAGATTTCTCATTAAGTCCTTTGATGATTTGAGTTTTGACCTCAACCGCGAGATTAACGACTTACAGTTTCAGGTCAGCCAGGGGAAAAAGCGTGCACCAGCCAAACTAGCTAAGCGTATGGACGCCATCGTCAAGTTGGGACAGCGCAAAACCGACCGGCTAGACAAACTAGACCAAATGATGAGCCTCTCCAAACGAGAACCGGAAATTCTGGGCTGCGCCTACATCGTTCCGTTGACCGAACTGGAATATCAAAACTTTTACGAGAAAGACCGTGACTTCAATACCGAAGACACCGCGATGGACGTCAGCATGAAATATGAGGTAAGTCAGGGACGACGTCCGGAAGACGTCGGCAGCCAAAATCTGGGGTACGATATCCGCAGTACCGATAAACTCTTTAAGCAGCGCTACATTGAAGTTAAGGGCCGTAAAGGCAGTGACGGCCAGGTTTTCCTGACCCGCAACGAATTGTTCAAGTTGCGCCAACTGGGGGAGAAAGCTTATCTCTACGTAGTCATCAACTGCGAAACCGATAACCCCGACCTTTTCATTGTTCACGATCCCGGAAGCGTGCTTCACCCCATAGAAGTGCCGGCCGGCGTACGCTATAAAGTGACCATGCAGGATTGGCAACGCACCGCCCAGCGCATCGGCTAACAATTCCTTAGCTTAACGCTTCCTCTTTAATTGGCTTTTATAAGACCATCTTTTCCGAAACCACCTTAGCTATTCCAACTATGCCCAGCACAAGCGCCCGCGCAAAAAAACTCATTGAAGTCGCCATGCCCATCCGGGAAGTGAGTACCGAGAGTGTGCGCGATAAGAGTATTCGCCACGGCCATATTTCTACCCTACACCTCTGGTGGGCTCGCCGCCCGCTGCCCGTATGCCGTGCCGTCGTGTTCGCCAGTTTGGTGCCCGACCCCGAAGATGCTGCCTGTCCGCCGGCTTTTGTGGAAGCGATCAAGCTGCTACTGAAAGGCAAAAATTACCAACCCTACAAAGACATTCCCTACACGGCGATTGCTGACGAAATGGAGGACAACCCACGTAACCGCCTGCTGTGTTTCATCGGTCGGTTCAGCGAGGAACTAGTCGCCGCCGAGAAACTGGGTAAAACGGTGCCCAGCAAGGAGCGCCTCAGCAAGCACTCACTCATCAAGTGGGAGAATAAGGACAACATCGATATCCTTACGATCGCGCGGAAGCTTATCTACGTAGCGCACAATGCCGAAAAGCAGGTGGACGCGGACGCAGGTGCCATGCTGAAGCAGTACGAGCAAAACTACGCGGCCATTACCACCGCCGAAAAAGAGCTCTACGAACTGGAAGACCGCCACATGGGTGGCCCGAAAGTAGAAGCGTTGGAAACATGTCTGGAAACCGCCATCGAAGCCTACCTCAACGAGATGCCCAGTGTATTCGATCCCTTTGCCGGGGGAGGAGCCATTCCCCTGGAAGCCGCCCGTCTCGGCTGCCGAAGCTTCGGTAATGACATCAACCCCGTCGCCCACATCATCCAGCGGGCCAGCCTGGAATTTCCCCAACGCTACGGTAAGGAAATTACCTTTTCCCAAGCCGAATACACCCGACTGTACGGGAAGGCTGCCTGGAACCTACGCTACAAGGAAGGCCGCACCTTCGGCGAAAAGACCAAGGTAGAAAACCGTCTGAGCCACGACGTGGAGCACTATGCCAATCTGCTGCTGGATCGGACTAAAGCTAAAGTGGGTCACCTCTACCCGGCTGATCCGAACGGGGAGGAAGTCATTGCTTATTACTGGGCGCGGACGGCTACTTGTACTAATCCTAGTTGTGGAGCGGAAGTGCCGCTGTTGCGGCAAGGCTACTTAGTAAATAAGAAAGGCAAGGATGGTAAAAAGGTACATTTACACCCGACAATAAAAGATAAACAAATTGATTTCCAGATCAGGGAGGGAAAGGAATCTGAATCTTTTTCATACATCAGTCGTGGAAATTTAAATTGTCCAATTTGTAAAAATCAGACACTTGCTAAGGAACTTAAAAAACAATTTAAAGCAGAGACTACTGGCACTAGATTATTAGCGACTATTACTACAAGCAATAATGGTAAATCATACCGGCAGCCGACTTCTGAAGAGATAGAGGCAGTTAATGCGGATTTCGGTAATTTACAACGCCCACTAGAATCAATGCCAGTTAAGTACACGCAAGCATTGCCATCTTGCACATGGGGATTAGAGCGATGGGGTGATATGTTCTCCCCCCGCCAACTAACCACCCTCCAAACTTTCGTCGCTGAACTCAATGCCCTCAAAGCCACGTGGCGCAAGGAAGGCGGGGAACTGACGGGGTATCAGCGAGCGTTGGTGACTTATTTGGCGGTTTGGGTGGATCGGATAGCCGTAGCAAACACCACTTTTGGAATCTGGCATGCTGGTCGAGAAACATTAGAGCGGATTATGGGGCGTCAAGCTATAGCAATGGTATTTGACTATCCCGAAAGTAATCCATTTTGTAACTACACAGGTAGTGCACTAAATCAAATCAATTGGATCGTAAAATATATCGATACAGAGGGTATGAACTTTAATGCTGCAGTGTGTAATAATTCTTCAAGCGGTGAAGTAGCACAGTTTGCGGAAAAGTCGTTATCCGCTGTAGTCACAGATCCTCCATATTATGATGCGATTGCATATGCAGACTTGTCAGACTTTTTCTACGTCTGGTTAAAGCGAACTATGGCAGATGTTCTTCCTGCAATTTTTGCGACACCACAAACGCCGAAGACCGAAGAATGTACCGCACTCAAGCATCATCATAACGGAAGTGTTGATGTAGCAAAAAAACATTTTGAGGACAAATTAAAGCAAATATTTGCTGCTATTCAGATCCAAACAAAAGATGTTGTTAGCATTATGTTTGCTCATCAAAGTACAGAAGCCTGGACGACATTATGCAACTCAATTCTTGGATCCAACATGAATATACAGGCGAGTTGGGCGAACGACACAGAAATGACTGGCGCATTGAAGACGAATAAAGCGTTCCTTTCTTCTTCAGTGACGGTAGCTTGCACACCATCAGCTAAAAAGGGTTACGCTGATTTTAATGAAGTCAAACAAGAAATTAGCGAAAAAATAGATGTACAAGTCAGAGATTTATATGCGCTAGGCTTCCGTGGTGCCGATCTTCTAACCGCTTGTTTTGGCCAAGCCGTTAGTGTTTTTGGTCAATACAAAGCAGTTGAGAAGGCAAATGGAGACGAAGTAACCGTAGAAGAATTACTTGACCTGGCCCGCGAACTAGCCTTCCGTAGCATCATCAACGATGTAGATACCGACGAGGTGACCCAGTTCTACATGGGCTGGCTGGCAAGTACGGGCTTTGACGAAGCGGACCACGACATGGTGCGTAAAGTGACCCAGATTGGCCTAAACATCGATACGTCCCTGCTCGATCACTATCACATCCTGATCGCTAACGGCACCAAGCAGTCACTGGCGGATAGCCACCAGCGATTCCAACAGCAGAGTTCGTTGGGAACGAAAGACACCTCGCCCGATATTGACCGCATCCACCGACTTTTTCGCCTGCTGGAAATCAACAACAAACCGGAATTGTTGAACTATTTGCACGACCACGCGCCTACGGCGGAGAGTCCGCTCTGGCGCGTTATGAACAGCCTCAAAGAGTTGCTTCCACCGGAGCACGCGGACGCAAAATCCGTAGGGGTTCTACTGACCAATCAGGAAGTCTTACTGCGGGAGGCTCGGGAACGGCAGCGGAAGGCGGCTCCCCAGGGGAGACTAGATTTTTAGCATCAACGAAGGTCGCATGGTAAAAGCGTATTTACTCCTCGCTCCTCCACCCTTCATTGCACCTGCGTCCGCGCCCTTATTTTTATTATCACCCAGTTACTGAACAGTTATGAAAAGTTGGTTTAACGTAGTCCGGCCCCACGAAGATATCCGCCGGGGCGAACTGGCCGAAGCGGTTTTTGCCGCTAATCTTGCCGAAGTGGCCGCCCACCGTGGTCCGGAAGTTTATCGGGACCCGGACATATTTTTTGCTAAGACCTATTTCACCGCGGGTCTCCGTAACCTGGCAAAGCAAGTGATCCTTGGTCTGAACGGTAACACCAAAAGCGGGAACCGGGTTATATCGCTGCAAACGGGTTTTGGCGGTGGCAAGACGCACAGCTTGATTAGTCTGTTTCACCTGGCTACGCTCGGTAGTGCAGCGAATGCGCGGGAAGACCTGGCCGACCTGCTCGCCCACACGGGCCCGATCGGATTTGAAATCGCTAACTACGCCGTATTTACCAATACCACCAATGACCCCGCCCAGGGCCGGGAGGAGAAGGGAACGCACATACAGACGCTGTGGGGCGAACTGGCTTACCAGCTAGGAGGAGCGAAAGCGTACGAAAGGGTGCGCAAGAACGACGAACTACGGTCGGCACCTAAAGGGATCTTTAAAGATTTACTGGAAGATTGCGCGCCGGCGCTGATCCTGATTGATGAGTTGGCTGACTACTGTGTGAGCGCCTCGGCCATTGAAGTAGGTGGTGCCGACCTGAGTAGCCAGACGGTGTCATTTATGCAGGAACTTACCGAAGCGGTAGCGGCCGTACCTGGAGTGGTGATGGTGGCAACTTTACCCGCCAGCGTTACGGAAGTAGCTGCATCAGAAAAGGGAGCGGCTATTTTGAACTCACTGGCCAGCCGACTCGCCAGGGTAGGGAAGGACACCAAGCCGGTGGATGGCGACGAGATCTACGAAGTGATTTGCCGTCGATTGTTTGAAGACATCGGTCCGCGGGAGGAACACCAGAAAGTAGCTGCCGGCTACGTAGAATATTATAAAAAGCAGCTTAAGGAGGCAGCACCTTCGGAAACCCGTAAAGCCAAATACGGGGAACTGATCCAGAAAGCCTATCCCTTTCATCCGGGGCTCATTCAGGTGTTCGAGCAGCGGTGGGCGGCTAACCACGATTTTCAGCGCACGCGCGGAGTACTACAATTGCTGGCGACCATCGTCGGTGACTTATGGCAGCGGAAAAGTGCGTTGCCCGGCAGTGGACTGATTCATACGAGCCACGTCAGGTTCGGCAATCTCGATACGCTGAGCACCAAGCTGGTGTCGTTGTACGGCAACGGCTACAGCGCAGTACTGACGGCAGATATCGGTGGCCCTAACTCCAACGCCTACCGCATAGATGATGATAACGTGGAAATGGGTAAGCACGAGCTGGCACAGGGCGTGACGGCTACGATGATGCTGGCCTCTTTTGGCGGGGACACGGCTAACAAAGGCCTTTCCTCCGGTGAGGTTAAGCAGTTTGTCCTAACACCGGACGGTCCTAGCCAGTATCTAGTCGACACGGTACTCGCTGATCTGGAAAGCCGCGCGCACTACCTGCACTACGCCTCGGCGGGTAAGCAGGGTAAGCGCTACTGGTTTCACACCAAGGCGAACATCAACATTCTGGTGAACGAGGCCAAGAACCAGGTAAGGGACGGTGACATCAACGCTGAGGTCATCGACCGACTGGAAACAAGCGTTCGCGGGGTAACTAAGTTCCGCTGTATCGTTAACCCCAACGACGAGATTCCGGAACAGAAGCGGTTGACGCTGATGATCCTGCCGCCCCAGTTGCGTACGGAACCCGACCGTCTTAACCGTAACGCGCGGAATAAGGTGCTGAAAATTGCCAACAGCCGCGGCAACAGTGATCGGAGTTTCAAGAATACGATCCTGTATCTGCTGGCCTCCGAGGTAGGGTTTCTGAAGTTACAGGAATGTACCCGAGCTTACCTGGCGACGAAAAAGATAAAAACTGACTTTGGTGGGTTGGAACCCGATCAGCGCCAGACCATCCTTAACCGGCTTAATGAGGCGGACAAGGAAGTCACTAAAGCTATCTTGAACGCATACACCGTCGTGGTCCGGGTAGAGAAAGGCGAACCCCGTACGCTTTCTATGCTCTCCTTTGCGGGTACGCTTCAGCAGCAGTTGAATACTACCCTGATTGAACTGCTTAAAGATGAGAGTTGGTTACTGGGAAAAGTAGGGTTGCGTACTTTTGAACGTGGCAAATTACTTCCTGCTCCGGGAGCACCCATTGCTGCTAAACGAATTTACGAAGCTTACCTGCGCTACGATAATTACCCAATGATAACGGGTAAAGATGCTATCGAAGTCAGTTTGCTGAAATACCTTGATAGCGGTGACATCGCCATGGCGAGCGGCAACCCGCCGGAATTTTCGCGCTACATCACGAACGGTAGTGACTTGCTGCGCTTTGACGCGGAAGACGAAAATATGTATGTGGTGCATCTGGATGATGTTCCGCGTAAAGAGCCGCTTCCCAGCACGCCTGAACCATCGGGCGCGGTCGCAGGTGCGGGGGAGGTTGGAGGAGCAGGGGCAGGCTTCACCCCAACTTCACCCTCTAACCCTGGCCATACCGGATCAGTCGGACAGCCAGCAACGGAATCTGCGCAGCAGCTCATTCATAAGCTCGTCATTGATGGTAAAATTGATCCCCATCAGTTCTTCAGTATCTATCCCAGCCTCATCGCTCCGTTCATTAACAATGACGTCAGTATTGAGCTAACGGTCAAAGCCTACTCAACCAAAGATGAGCCGATTGTAAAGGGAGAGCAGCGGATGAAGCTGCTGGAGGAGGCTGCTCGGCAGTTGGGGATTACGGTGCGGGAGGAGTAGGCGCTGGTTTCTGACAGCGGGCAGGCTTTTTTTGGAAGAGTGATACGGGTTAAGCACTATCGTAAGCACCTGGACGGACGTATAGATCATGGAACAGATTGAACTTTGGAGGGCTTTCGTTGAGGCGCAGGACCTAATCGTGAACACTTTGCCTCCCTTCTACTTCAGGGAGGGTACGGTTGAAGAACACCGTCTGGGGCAGTGGAAAGCCGAGGTTGACCTTTCCCGTTACCGGACGGAAGCCAGCGAAGTGATACAAAGCGTTTTTGAGGGTTTGCCCGCCGACCGGATTGATTATAGCCTCGGGGTGATCAGAAAGCCCAAAGCGGTAGAATTCAAAGCGGACGAGTTTGAACGCGTCTTTGAAAAAGCGGACGATAATCAGTTGCATCTCTATCCCGATCCGGCTATCATTTTCTACGTCAAAGCGGAGTATTCCGAGCGTGACGTCTGGAATAGCATTATCGAAGGCAGCAACAGGGCCAAGCCTGACCGGAGAAAGCGGATTGCGTACCTGACTAGGAATGAGATACTGAAAGTCACTACCGGAAACTTTCCGATTGTAATCGATCCTAATTTTGGCGCTGTTTTCAGTAATGTTCACCCGAGTGAAACATACACGTCCGGCGTTCGTGAATTGATGAAGCGGCATCTGATGCATTTTCAGGATGCTTATTTACTAGAGGATACTGCTGTGGCCTACGTCTATAATGAATGGATAGAGGTTGGTGACTTAGACTCGATTATAGCCGATACAGGGATGCTGTGTGATCACATTCTGGTAGCCGTTCGGGTTGAAAATAACGAATACCTGTATGACGGCGGCTTAAAAGACTGGAGGCAGCAGTTGGGCATCTACTGGTTCGGGGAGGATTATTACAATAATGACATCGCTAGATTCAAACAACCCGTTGGTGAATACTTTCGAGTTTACGTAGAACCTAATATCAGTTATGAAGATTTTTGTGCGCTCGTGGGCCAGTTACGGTCTAGCTTCGGTAGCGTCTTTGGGGCGGACGACGTCAAGATTCAGTACCGATACGAGTTTAGCTTGGATCGCAACCGGTGGGAAGAAAGCCTATCGTCAAAGATTACCGGCGCGGACACCTCTATCCAATACAATTCGCAAACAGCCTCTTTTGACTTCACAAGTGACGATGACCTGAGAAGTAAGTGGGAAGCACTGTCGAAAATTGATGATTTGCTCTGGCCCTATCAAATAGACGAGCACTACTTTAAAGTCGGGTATGAATACATCAATCCCTTGGATTTCTTTCGGGAGGAACTAAAGCAGCAATTTCCAGGGCTAAATATTTATTACGCGGAGGATGAGGATAAGTTGACCTGTGCTATTCACTATAAACTGGGCGACGTTCACACGAAAATTCTTGCGACCGAGAAGTTGGCAAACAGTGTTATACCGTACTTCGAAAGGGCTAATTTTGAAATAGATTTTCCTAAGCCAGCGAGCGGTGTTGATTTATACCCTTTTGACTTCCGGCAAAGTGAGATCGAATATGATCTGGAAAGAATGCTGCTGAAGCTCAGACAAAATTCTTTCGGGCTGAAAGATGGCAGAAGGCTAGAAGTCATTGGGGAGGTTGACAGGGTGAAGTTTCCTGTGCTACATTACACTAGCTTGGCGGAGGGTATTCCCGTAGAAGAGATTGTCGCGGTTCCGCTTCATGGTAACTTTAAAGGAGATCAGGACAGACTCAAAAGGCTAAAGGATACGATAGAAAAGATTTACTCTACCTCCAAGAGTGACTGTGCTAATCCCAATATAAAAGCGATCGTTCAGGATAGCTCGGTAGCGGAGGGCCAAGAAAACGTAGAGAACAGCGAAGCTTATCTGAAGCTCAAAGATGAAGTTGAAAACAGTCTGCTCGGTAAAAGGGTAAACGCAAAGCAGCTGGAAGCAGTAACCAAAAGTCTACTAGCAGAGGACATATTCATTATTCAGGGGCCACCCGGGACGGGAAAGTCTACCAGTATTTCGGAGATTGTTTGGCAGCACCTGAAGGATGCAAAAGACTATAGAGTCCTCATTACCTCGGAAACGAATCTTGCCGTTGACAACGCGCTGGATAAACTGAGAAGTCCTTATCACAATTTGATCAAACCCGCAAGGTTCGGGTCAATCGATAAGCTGGACAAAGAAGGTAAGCGCTTTTCAGTTGACCACATAAAAGGATGGGTGAAGAGCAGCCAGGCAGAACCTGATAACGACCGTATGCAAGAGGGTAGGCGAGCACCACACGGGAACATAGTAGAAGACTGGATGAACAGAGTGGCCCGTCAGTCAGGTCACTATAAATACAGCGAACGGTACAGTGAAGCAATAGGAGACTGGCGGCACGTTTTGGAAGCAGACGTTGAGATGCGGCAAATTTTTTTCGACGAGTACCTGGCGGGAGTGAATGTGGTCGGTGCTACGTGTTCTACGATAGGCGAGCGGTCCTCAACCGGAAGTCCGACAAGGTTCTTTCGTGATTACTGTGACATTTATCACCCCAAAAAAGGACCATACAAGCACAGTGGTATAAAATTTGATTTGGCTATCCAGGACGAAGCCAGCAAGGCGTCACCACCGGAGATGGCCATACCGATGGTGTACGCGGTGAAAAACATCATCATCGGCGATCATAGGCAGTTACCGCCAATGGTTGACTCCAATGAGTTTATCGACGACATCACGCTAGCTGCGAAGCGGAGCGAAGACCCTGAAAAAATCAAGCGGGCTAAAAAAATAGTGAGGTTGATCAAGGGGAACAGAAGCCTGTTTGATGAATCACATTTTGAGCGGCTTTACGATAACATTGCACCATCGCTGAGGACTTCACTTGATACTCAGTACCGGATGCACTCTTCCATAAACGAGGTGATCGAGCAGTTCTACGTTACGGACAATGGTTTATCGTGCGGCCTGGACTACGAGGCTTCTAATAGCCCCGACCTTACGAATTCTCAAAGCCGGTTTCACGGGATCGATATTCCGGGCTTTATCTCTCCGGAACATCACATTGTTTGGGTCGATACGAAGTCTCCGGAGCTGAAGGAAAAAACCTCCCGTTATAATGCGGGTGAGGTTAGCGCTGTTGACAGGATCATCGAGCTAATTGGAAATAATGCGCAGTTTGCAGACTTTCAGTCCAACTGGCAGCAGGAAGAGGATAAGCAAATAGGAGTTATTTCCTTCTACGGAGCGCAGTTAAAGCAACTTGAAACTTTGAAAGGTAAGCACGCTGATGTTCCGATGAGGATTTCTACCGTTGATCGATTCCAGGGGATGGAAAGAAATATAATTATTGTTTCGACGGTGAGAAGTGATAAACTAGCGGCGTATGAAGGTCAAGACGTTGCTGACTATATGGACCAACCCAACCTGGGATTTGCCGATTCCCCTAACAGGTTAAACGTAGCCCTGTCGCGGGCGAAGCGCTTGTTGATCGTCGTAGGGAATGCAGATCATTTCATCGCGGAGCATCACGGAGACAAGGTAGAGACCTACGCCAATGTTATAAATTTAATAAAGGCTCCAGAGAATCGTCACAGTTTATTCATCAAGGCTCAAGATTTGGAAGGATTATGAGCAGTCAACTTATTCAATTTAGCCATAGCTGGCCAGTTGTTGTCACTGACTACATAGGGGACATCAGGAAGGTATTTGAAGTGACCGACCTTGACAGCGTAATCTGTAGAATTATTAATGAGACGGTTAATAAGGAGATCGAATTTGATGATTTAGGTCTTGTCTTGGGTTTTGGTATGAAGACCCTAACGAAATTTGATGAGCACATCAAATTTTATAAAGATCCGGCAGAGATAAATATTCTGAACAAAATTCTAGCAAAGTGTACTGAATTCAATCTGATAGAGAGAGTACTTGGGACATCAACTATTAGGATTACTGACTGGGGTATTCACGCACTAGCGCAGAGAGAAAAATTTGAGTTTTGGAAGTGTACGTTGTCATCTTTCAAGCACGCTAGCTTTGAATTAGGGGAGGCAACTGGTCATTTCCCATACTTCGATCTCGGTTTAGAAATAGGCGTAAGGCAAGATGAGAAGTATAAGGAACCGTATGCACTATCAGCGTATGAGAGCAGTTTGACGCAGGCATCTAAGTATGCGCTACTTAACTCTAAGCAAAGAGGCGCTTATATAATAGATGAAGTACCGGACAGTAACTTTCAAGCTAAGAGAGTTGTGTATATCCCAATGGAAGTCTGTTTATACGAAGATCAAACGACGCTGGGGTTTTCTTACGGCGGAAAGAACCTGAAGGAGATTTCTCAATCTATAGGGTTAGAAAGCAATAGTGAGTTGAGATCCTACCTGCAACGGAAAGGCTTGTATACCTATCTACTTACACAAGATAAACTTCTGTCGTCTTCGGATATGGCTCCTTACGTAGCGGATGATTTTTTCAACCCTGTATTTATTGTCAATTCCGGGAAGATAGACTGGTACTCTGAAGGTATTTTCAATTTCTTTGTCGCGGGTACTTTTGCGGACCATACGGTTTGGGTGGCCATCAGTGAAGTTTGTCCCGTACAACTCCTTGTACAGAACGCTCCGCTGCTTCACGGGAATGTTTTCTGGCCTACGCTGACGCAGAGAGGCGAAAGCAAGGATATTCTTAGCAACGTTTTCTTAAATTGGGATCTAGATCTTGTTTTGGAAAAGCTTTCAGAAATAGATCTTTTAGATTTTCTGGATCAAAGGCTTTTAGCCGTACCAAAGGTGAGTAGCGAAGACAAGAATGATGATTATATGAGCCTGTTTCCTGATCATTTTTGGGAGACTGTTACCGAGCAACTCAGTGATGAAAATTTAGAAAAATACCTGTTCCAGTATCCCTTGAGTTTTGTGTGGATCACGACCAATAAGGAGACGCTTTGTAAGCGTGTGCTGTTGGAGGATGTCAAATGGAAAAATGATGTTTTCTCACGGCAATGGAACTGGGTTCACATTTCCAGTAGCTATGATACTGGCTATCTAGCTAAGCATTTCAAACGTTTTGGACCCTATCTGGACGCGAGAAGGCTATTCTTGCAGATAACTAAAGATGAAGAAAGTCTTACCCGCTTTTTGAAGAGTAGACAGACCTCTCTCATAAAAGAAAAACTGGCAGCTATATCATTTAAGCTCTCCTACTTCCATCAAGTAGTGCTAAACGACAGTACGCTTGCCTTACTGGAAGAGAATGAGCTACTAGGTTGGGGGAGCAACGGGGTTGATGGTGTAGAGATTCATCCTGACCTGGTATGGACGGGTACGATTATTGAGAACTACGGTCATCATATCCAGTCAGAAAATGCTTGTGAACTCATTTCATGTCGTTTGAGTAGCATTCAAGTCGCGATCGATAATCCTGATTTGGCCTGGGATTGGGTAGGAATTATTGCTCATTATGACCAGGAGGAGGTAACTGAGAGATGGTCGATAATTCAACAGCATGTAGGTAGCGAGAATCTCGCCACGGCGTACGTAACGCTATCAGAGAAACTAACCTTAGTGGGAGCAGTAGACTTTTGTGACAGAGTCCCAAACGCTGACAAGCATATAGTATGGCACGCTATATGCTCGAGAAGTACGGGGGATCAGATCGAAGCGGCCTACGTTCTAATTAGCGAAAAACGGTCAAGTATTCTAACGGACGAAATCATTAGATTATGTACCCGAAAGGTGAGTCTGAACTATATAGTAGAACATCAAGATTTGTGCTGGGACTGGGCGTCAGTAACTAGGGATAAGATACCTTCTGAAGAAATAGGAAGGTATTTTGAAGTATTGGCACCCTATCTAGATTTGGAATTTATCGTAAAAAATATTTACAATAGAGAGCAACTGAATGATCTAGATTTTCTGAGGAATTTAGCTGAATTTATTGAGGAAAGAGGGGGGCAGACAAAAAATATTTTGTGGAAATTTATTACTGAACAGACTGATCCTGAGACTCTATGGTCTTACATAGATAAGACTTATCAGTCTTCAGTATTTCATTGGGACTGGACTGTCATTTCAGGAAGTCCTGATTTTTTAAGAGGCCATATTGATGATCTGCGTAATGGCCGCAGTCGCTTTTTTATTGACAATTCTAGTTTGATAGATTGGTCCGTTCTTGTAGAGAATAAGTACTTCAAAGGATTTTTAAAAAAAGACAAGCACTTTGACAATCTAACAGATTGGAGTAATCGAGTCTACACAATTTTGAATCCCATTGTGAACTACATTGATTGGACATTACTAAGTGCTAACTTAGATATCACTCGGTACACACCGATAGTAAGGGCGTATCAAAAACACTGGAATTGGGATGTTTTCTCTGAGTACAGTAATATTATTACAAAACGAGAGGGTAGGAACGTCGTTCTCGATTTGGAACGAGTAAATCGATTTAAGCGATTTTTAAATTTTCATGTTATTAGCTCTAGGTCAGGTATTCGGATCAGTCAGGAGCTTGTATTTGAATACGGGCATGAAAACCTGAACTGGGAATTACTTTCAGCTAATTGGTCGTTCAATTTTTCATGGGGCCTTTTCTTTGAAGGAGGGGAACCTGAAAATAATCCAATACGTGATAAATACGGTCAGCTAATAATGGACAAGGGATGGGATTTTAAAGCCATCTCCAGAAGAAAAGATGCCCGGATTACGCCAGACCTAATTCAAAAACTTATTGATAAGGGATGGGACTGGGAGTATTTTTCTTCGCAGAATTTTATTACTAAGGATTTTGTGTTAGAGACGCTGGGAAAAGATTGGAATTGGGTTCTGGTTAGCGAGAATAAAAGTGTATTGTTCGAGAAAGAGTTAATCCGTACTTTGATAAAGAAGGACGTGGACGGAAGCATCAATTGGTACGTGACGTCTTCGAGCGAGCATTTTATGATCTCCATGCAGATTCTATCTCTATTTCCAGAGAAGATTCTTCAGACACTGAACTGGTCGGCATTATCCAAGAGCGAGCACCTTGATACTACGCAGCTCGAAAATGGACTCTTGAGTCGCTTTTCAGAATACTGGGATTGGAAAATTTTAGTCGAGTACGATAATATAGACCTTTCGATAGAAGTTTTGTCTAACTATAACAGGCTCATTCCTTCTGATACTATTTCGGAATTTACTAGGCCGGAAGTTCTCTCAAGCATTGTGCTTGACAGCATAAAGGAAAACATAGACTGGGACATCATTTGTAGAAGAAGTGATCTGGAGTCACTGATGTCAGATTTGGAATTTATATCTCGGAACAAGAGGTATCTGAATTGGGGTATTATAAGTAGACAAATACATGTTGCCTTTACAAAGGAATTACTAAAGACATATTATGATTTATGGGACTGGTCGGCATTGAAAAAAAACCCAAGGATAGTAGAGAATGATGAACTGTTATCATATGTTACCAACTGTATTGAGACTGATAGTAGGCTGCATTTTTTAGACAGAATTGACCAGCAGGATTCTAATTGGTCCGGCTACATATACCACTTTACTAATTTACCGAATGCGATTAAAGTCCTTAACTCGTCTTCAATTTTGAGCAGGGATAATGCTCTAGCAAGACTAGATAATTTTGATGATGCAGCAGGTTTAGTTGTGGGTCGGCGGAATGTCGCTCATGCATACGCCAGGTTTTACTTCAGACCGCAAACGCCGACGCAGTTTTATAATGAAGAACTTGGGCAAGATCAGAGTAGTATCTATGAGAGAACGTACGGAAGTGCTTTGAGACTAGGACTTCCTAAATGTCCTGTCCCCATTTTTTTTAGATTTCGTCTTCAAAAGGTCCTGTTTGACAGTTCTATTGAGTACAAGGTGTCTAACGGAAATATGCAGACAAACTGGGCTAAGCCCTTAAATTTAGAAAAAGCTGTACGTGCTTTCAATTTTGATGAAGTGTACTCAGTTTTTCCTGATTTCAGAAAGTTCGGGAGTTTCGGTGGTTTCGATAGGATAGGTTTCCGCCGAGCTATGAAAAGTTACATTGATAAGTCTCAACAAGAATTTCTTGTGAAAGACAAATTTGAATTTTCGGGGTATCACGATTTTGATATAATAGTCAAGGACGAACATGTAAGGTCTCATTTAGTTGACTTGTTAGAAGATGAAAGGCTTAAAAAAAAGGTGATTGTAGATGACAGGGAATCTAATGTCTTTCATTCTGAAAATAGGACAATAAGGGTGGATAAGGATGGGGACACAGTTAAAGTAAAGACTGACTATGAAAATGATCATAAGATCAAATTGGTCTTTGGTGAGCCATTTAATACTGTAAGTGTCGATGGACACAACGTCAGTATTGCCGGAAAATCAATTGAATTTGAGAGTCACTTGATATTAAAGTTACAGAAAGAGCTAGACTTTAAGGTTGAATTTAAAGATTGCCTCCTTGAAAGATCCTGGGAGGTTTTTCCTTTTAAAGAAACTGCGTAGAATCACTGTCGTCTACTTCAATTTTAAACTACTAAATAGTATATTGGCGAGGTTTTGAGCTGTGGTGAAAAGTTGACGATTGCTTTTTTGTAATTGTCCAAAAGATCTGCTGTTTAGTTGGGATTAAATTTGTCTAAGTGTAAACAATTTCAAAATGAATATTAGGTACATAGAAGGGAATTTGTTTAATAGTGATTGTCAAACGATAGTGAATACAGTTAACTGTGTAGGTGCTATGGGTAAAGGTATTGCGCTAGTTTTTCGATTGCGGTTCCCAAAAATGTATGAAAGATATAGGGTGAAATGTCAACTGAATGAAATTAATATTGGAAAATTATGGCTCTACAGAGATGACGCAAAGTGGGTGTTAAATTTTCCCACAAAGAATCATTGGAGGTACGATAGTAAAATTTCATTTTTGGAAGAAGGGCTCCAAGAATTTTTGAACACTTATCATCAAAATGGAATTACATCAGTAGCATTTCCTTTACTGGGGTCCCATAATGGAGGTCTCGATCCTGAAAGCGTTGAGAGCATAATGGTAGAGTACCTGTCTCAATGTGAAATACCGATAGAAATATATAGGTATAACTCAAATGTGACTGATGGGATGTTTGAAAAACTTAAAGATGCATTTGAGCGATTACCTTATAGTGCTATAAAAGAAGCAACTGCCCTAAGAAGAGATAAGTATCAATTATTAGCATCACTTGTAAGTGATTCAGAAATTAAATCTATGATTTCATTAGTCAATTATAAAGGCTTAGGCTTAGGGACATTGCAAAAGTGCTTCAATTTAATTTCGGAGCAAAACGATGAAGGGCAACTTTCATTATTTACAAAGTGAAAAAAGGATGCATTTTGCCATGATTTACCACTAGTATGCAATAGTTGTAAGTGGTTGTGCTAGAATCAAATGTTACGGTTGTAAATGATACATGGCACCGGAACTAGTTTACAAACACATTTGGAGGGTAGTATATCAAATGTATCCTGCCTTAAAGACCCTGGTAGTTCCTGCGCGTTTTACCGCATCAAAACAAAACTCCCCTCCACCAACTCTTCCCGACCATCATCCAACTCCAGCACGCCGAAGTACGCGTACACCCCAACCGCCGCGATCTCCCCGTTCACCTGGCCATCCCAGGCGACCGCTCCGTCGCGGGCCTCGTAGCGGAGGCCACCCCAGCGGTCGTACACTTTGAAATCGACCACCCGCCGCACGCCCCGGCCGGGGAAGATTTGGTAGCGGTCGTTCCGCCCGTCGCCGTTGGGGCTGAAGGCGGTGGGGAAGTAGGTCGTCACCCGCCGGTCCACCCGCACCGTTACGCTGGCTTCGCTGACGCAACCGGCCGCATCCGTGATTTGGAGGGTATACCGGCCGTCGGTCGTCGGCCGCAGGGTGGGGAAGGGGCAGTCGAGGCAGCTCAGGGCGGGGTCGGGTAGCCAGTTGAAGCTAACGTCCGCGGGGTCAACGGCAGCCGTCCAACGCAGGGTAACACTATCACCCAGCCCGACTACGCCGACTTCGTTGAGCTGCAGCTGCGGATCTAAAGATGGGCTAATCCTAATCTCCGGGCCCGTTGCCGTGCAGCCATTAGCGTCCGTTGCCAGGACGCTGTAATTGCCAGGAGGTAATCCTGGAAATACATCGAATTCCGCTTCCCGCCCGTCGGCTAAGGTGTAAGTGACGGGATCGGTGCCGCCGGAACCAAAGACCTGCAGGTCCGCCACGTCAAATCCGCAACCTCCCTGCACCGCAATTGAATCGATCCGCAAAGAGGACGTGGCACCACTGACGGTGAACGTATCTCTCAATGGGCAACCATCTGCAGGAACCAACTCCACCGTATAAGTCCCGGCCGCCAGGTTGGTGATGGAAAGCCCGGTTTCTGCTAATGGATCTCCCGCCAAAGTGCGCCAGGTGGCAGTGCTGGGTGTTAGGGTCAGCTCCACCGTTGCGGTGCCGGAATTGCCGTCGCAACTTGGGGGCTCCGTTCGTACGAAGTCCGTCACGCCCGCCGCAACGGTGGAAACATTGATGCTTTCCGTAACGGTACCACATTCAGCCACGACTTCTACGTTGATGGTGCCCGCCGCCGTTACGAACAAGCCTGGTGTAGGGCCGGCCGTAGGGTAATTGACGGTCACGCCATCCGGTACGTCCGGGGTAAAGACCAGTACGGGTTCCCCCGCCGTTGGGACATCGCAAATCTCAATGGTGGCCGGAAAAAGATCGGGCACCGTCCCCCCGCCCGTCGGGTCGGGAATGACGGGGGTGACCAGCACATCCGAGAGGGCGCATTCTCCGTTGAACGTGGTGCGTAGCCGGTAGTCACCGGGTTCCGTCGGGGTGAAGCTGGCGTTCGTGGCGCCGATGACGGCCACCCCGTTGCGGTACCACTGGTAGGTATACTGCGCGTCCACCGGGCCGGTGTAGACCAGCCCTCCGTTGCAACCACTGGTGGTGGCCGTCACGCTACCCAGGCTGCCCGCTTCGGCCTCTTCCAGCCGGCTGAGGCGGAAGTCATCCGTGTAGTAATAGATGCCTCCCCCTTCGACGCCGGGGAGGTCCGCAAACGTCAGGTCGAGGGGGCGGCAGATCACGATGGCTTCGTAGGCTACTTCCGCGGTGAAGTCCACCGTGAAGGGAACCCAGCTGTTTGGGCTGCCAGAAACGCGGAAGCGGGTGATCTCTTCCCAGGGGGTGTCGTCGCCAAAACTCTCCGCGACGAAAACGTCGTTACGCTCCTGCAATTCGGCGCAACTGCGTACGCCGTAAATCGCCAGTAGGGGTTCCGGGTAGGAGTAAAGTTGGCTGATGAAGGTATCCGAAGTCAGCGTAGGTATTCCGAACCCCAACTGGCCGGTGTAGCGATAGTCCTCCCCCACGGTCAGAGGGCCGTCCGTCAGGCACGCTGCCATTTGCTCGCCGGCGAGAAAAGAGGCGGGCGGGAAAGCAACCACGTACCCCATTCCAGCGTAGCCCGTTCCGCTGGGGATGGGCAGCGGAAGCGGCGGAAATTCCACGTTGTCGGCGTCGGTAAAACTCAGCAGGTTAAACGCGTCCGTTGTCCCTACATCCGGTTGCAACCACCCGGCCATGCAGGATACCTGGCTGATGTCATCCGGCAAACCGTTGGGGTTGGCCGTCGTGCATTCCGGGTCGCTAGTAGAGTATTCCTCAAAGGAGGGGTTTGGAAGTAAACTTGGCGTTTGGCTTAAGAGGGTGCAGGCGCAGTCCGACACATCATTCAGGTCTACCAATCCGTCTCCGTCGTCATCAATGCCGTTGTCGCAGATCTCCTGCGCGTAAGCCTGAGAGCCAATTAACAGCAGGGAAATAATCACAAGTAGTGCTTTCCGGGCCGCCGGCGTTGCGGGCGGAAAGTTTTCTAAAGTAAGGCTGGGTAGCATGCGTTGGGTAGGTGTAAAGTGTTGGGTAATTAATCCAGAAAGGGCGGCTCTGTATCTAATGCACACCGTTCCGAAATTAGCCCCTACGGTCCTGCGCCAAAAATGTGACCGCAATCAACCTGTTATTTCCCGTATGTCCGCCGGTTGACGCATCCTGGTTGCTCAACAGGGTATTTCCGGCCTTGGGCGCTGCCGCAGGTGCCGGGGAGGTGGGCGAGTACTGGGCGGGTGGGTGTTCGTTGAGCTGAGGAAATCGCTTGATGTTGGTGGTAGTCCCGTTAGTTTAGGGGAATGGTTCGTTGGTGCTTTGGTACTTTGGGGCTGCCGCAGTAACGTGCGGTAGCCCAAAGCACCAAAGCACCAACGAACCAAAAGGCGTTAGCCTTGACTAAGCTAAATCCAAAATCCATGCCTTCCTCCGCCACTCACTACCTAGGCCTAGACGTCGGCACCACCTCCGTAAAAGCCTGCGTTTTTACTGCTTCCGGAGAGCTCGTCGTCGAGATTAACGAGGCCTATCCCTTGTTGCATCCGGAACCCGGCGCGGCGGTGCAGTCCGCCTCCCAATTGCTGAGCACCTGCGGCTGCGCCCTCAAAAAAGCGGTAGCGGAGACGGACGGAGAGATCCTGGGTATCGGCTTGAGCTGCCCCATGCACAGCCTGATCCTGTTTACGGAAGGGGAGGGTTTTGACGACACGGTGTACACCTGGGCGGACAACCGCGGGGTGGCCGTGATCGACCACATCAGCGACGAACTGAAGACCGAACTGCACCGCCTGACGGGCACCCCCGTCCACCCCATGACGCCCCTCGTGACCTTCCGCTGGCTGACGGAATACCATCCCGAAAAAATCGCCGCCGCGACCCACCTGTACGGCCTCAAAGAACTGCTGACGCACGGCTGGATGACCGAGACCGTACTCGACGAACAACTCGCCTCCGCCACCGGATTGTACGACGCCGTGGCCGGGCAGTGGAGCGACCTCGCCCTCCGCACCGCCGCTAACCTGAGCGAAGCAGCTTATAAACAGGATGGATTTCCCCTCCAATTACCCCCCGTTAGACCGGCCAGCTACCAACTCACTTGGAAACCCGAAATCGCCGTGGAACTAGGCGTAGCAGGCATCCCCGTCTTCCTCGGCGGCTCCGATGGCTGCCTGGCGAACCTGGGGAGCGGCGTCGACAAACCGGGAGAAGTCGCGATCACGGTGGGGACGAGCGCCGCCGTCCGCGCCACCCACCAAACTGGCCGCGTGGACCCCGCGCACCGCCTCTTTAATTACCGGATGGACGCGGATAATTTCGCCATTGGTGGCGCCTCCAACAACGGTGGAAAGGTGATCGAATACTGGCAAAATTTACTGAGTGGCCACTTCCCGGACATCCCTTCCTTCGTGAACGCCGCCCTCGCCACCCCGCCCGATCCGGGCCTCCGCTTCACCCCCTACCTCAACGGAGAACGCGCCCCCATCTGGGATGCCGCCGCCGCCGCGGACCTGACCGGCCTCCGCGGCCACCACCAACCCGCCGAGATCGCCCGCGCCGTCGTGGAAGGCGTGACGAATAACATTGTTACCATCCTGCGAGATCTCGAAGCCGCCGTGGGGGAGACCCGCCGCATCCACGCCAGCGGCGGCTTCACGGAGAGTAAAGAATGGGTAGAGCTACTGGCTAAGCTTTCCGGCCGCGAGGTGGTGGTAGCCGAGACGGGGCAGGCGAGTGCGTACGGGGCTGCGTTGGTGGCACGGCGGGCAATTAATTCGCGGCTGGACTAACACTATCGGTTTAGCTCCCGTCCAGTTGGCGTAGACCGCTAAACCAACGTGGGCCTTTCCCACCGGCTGCCTTCCGCTGAAACTTTGCGCGGAGACACCTGACTATACCCCATTCAATCATTTACCATGAGACTATTTTATGTTATTTGCTGTGCCCTGGTGGCACAAACGGGCCTCCTTGCCCAAACGCTTGATGCCTCCAACGCCCCGGTGGTGGGGGATTCCTGGCGAGCGGCTTTCCTGGCTACTAGTTTTGGCCGTGACGTCGTTGGCCTGCCAACGCCGGGCGAGACGAATGCCACTTTCGATTTCCGCTACCTCGGTAACGAGGCCGTACTGGAAGATGGGACCACACTGCTAATGGCCCCGCTGGATAGCCTGGTTTCGATCCGTATTTTTGATGTTCCCACGGCAGCGGATTTCGGTGCCGGCGAAGTAGTTCCAGATTTCCCCGACGGCGCGGTGGGTACGGATGACGGTATCTTCGAGATTGCCTTTCGCAACCTGGATGATGATAACTTCGAAGCTTCCTTCCTGAACACTTTAGAGGATGGCGTTTACGGTATCGGCTTCGGCTGCGTGGAAGATGGGGAGTACTTTGATGCCATCACTTTCCCAGAGGACTCGTTGGTGGTTTTGCCCTTCGGCTTAGAAGTGGGCGACACGCTGCTTCAGGAGTCGCGGGATACCACGGTAGTTGTAGCTGGTGATACCACCTTTGAAACCCGGATCGTTCGTTTCGAGGTTTTGAGCACGGGCACCCTCCGCACGCACGAACAGGATTACGCTAATGCAGTGGCGCTGCGCGTATTCTCCTTCGCCGAAACCCGGGAAAGTTTTGGCTTTTTCAGTACGACGACGGATAACATCAATTTTTACGTGCCGAATAGTTTTGCGCCGCTGGTTTCCCTATTTCTGGATGAGGAGGTCGACGATGACGGGGAATTGGTAGACCCAACCGTACAAATCATCACTTACCTCCCCACCAGCCTTTCCAGTACGGCCGCTGTGGAGCGGGAGCAATTTCAGCTCACAGCTTACCCGAATCCCGTCACCGATGGGGTAACCGTTGAGTTCAATAGCCAACTGGCCGGAGGGGCCACCGTCAATCTGCTTTCCACCGACGGCCGCCTGGTGGCCAGCCGAGAATATGAAGGCCTCGTGGCCGGGGTGACCTCGCTGCGTTTCGACGTCCCCGCCCGCGTGGGTAAAGGTACCTACCTGCTACAAATCGAGCAGGGGGGCATGACTACGGCGCGCACGGTGATAGTGCAGCGGTAAGCTTTTGGCTAAGCTTAAGCTAAAGCCGGTCAGCTCAGAGATACATAATCGTACACTGAGTTGGCCGGCTTTTTTAATGCCCGAAAAATACGGCTGCAACTGCGGCTGCGATGGGCGGGAGGAGGAGTAGACCGTTGACGACTATGGCGTACCAGTCTTCGTCGGTTCTTGAATACGTCATAAAAGCTACTGGAATTCCGATTAAATAAGCTGATGCCATTAGCCAAGCTGGATAGATTAAATGCTCCATTTCAACTAGTGTGTATGCAGTTATCGTTGCGCACGCTAGGAAGAGGAATGGGACAAAAGCTTTTAGCGTTACCGGATAGCTATTGGCGAAAGTCTTCACACCGTGAGAGCGATCTAATTCCACATCCCGTAAGTCAAAAAGTAACGCTACGGCTAAGCAGAAAAGAAACCTGGTCAAACTAATATTTAGTAATACAAGGTCTGGATGTATATCAAATATCCATCCACCACAGGGGCCCACCGATAATATATTAGCAATCAGAAGTGGCAGGTGAACGGTCATGATCGTCCAAGCCGTGGCAACAAACACTACTTTTAAGTAGGGTAAGTCTCGTAACCTTTTCCAACCGGGAATTGGAATGAGGTAAAACGCTGTCAACCCAAATGCTATCGCAAACAGAGGATTTAACGGATCGGTATACCTAAAAATGAGGAGTCCGGAGATAGCTATGGATATGCACCCCAGTAAAAGTGAACTGTTAGGGTGCCTCTTTACTAACTGGTATCTCTTGGTTTCAGGAAGTTTGGGAGATAGCCGAAAGCTTAGAAATCGGTGGAGGGTGTAGACACCGAGAGTAGCAAAAAATAGAGTCAAGAGTGGAGGAAGAATGAATTTTCTTGCGCCTTCCGGCCACCACGGTTGGTAAACATCTGATGACCTGGCTATTGCCAATGTCCAAAAGCTTAACCCTGCCGCCGCCAGCGCAATCCATACGTGGCCGTAAAACAACCATTCTTTGAGGCGGGCGAGTAGTTTCACGAATAAATTGCGGGGTTAATGGTGCGCGTTAGCAAAGAAATGAAGAAGGAAACATCCGGTTGCCCGCCACCACCAGCTTTTACTTACTTTGGCAAAGTTAATGGCTCAGGATGTGCTGGGGGCGACTGTAGACTACAGACTATAGACTACAGACTACAGACTAATAACCCCCGGCCGCTCCAGGAACCTCCCATTGTCGCTGCGCTCGGATGGCAGGCCGCCTGGAGAGCCTAATGACTACAGACTAAAGACTACAGACTAATCATGTCCACATTCTCTTTCCTCCTGGAAGGCTTCCGCAATCTCCGCACCACGGGCACCTTCACCCGCTCCAGCCCCGCGCTCTGCCGGGCGGCTATTGACCGGATCGACTTCCCGGCAGCCAAAGTGATCGTAGAGTTGGGGGCCGGAGATGGCGTCATTACCAAACACATTCTGGAAAGACTGCCCGCCGATGGAAAGGTGATCGCCTTCGAAGTCAGTCCGGATCTGTGCGACGATATGCGGGCCCTCAATGACCCCCGCCTCATTGTCGCCCAGGACAGCGCCGAAAACATCCGCCACTACCTCGACCAGATCGGTGCGGACAAAGCCGACCACATCGTATCCGCCATTCCCTTCGCCGCTTTGCCGGAGGATTTGGGGAAAAGTATCGTCCGCGCGGCAAAAGACACTCTTCGGCCCGGCGGCTGCTACAACCAGGTGCACTACAGCCTGAAGACCAAGAGTTATTACGAAGACGCCTTCGGGGAAGTAGAGACCAAGCGGGTGTGGGCGAATTTGCCGCCGGCTTGGGTGCTTTACTGTATGCGATAGTATCGGTGCTTTGGTGCTTTGGGCTGCCGCGCGTTGGAGGTGCGGCAGCCCAAAGCACTAAAGCACCAAGCCCCCCTTCCCAACTGCAAGCCAACAGAAAAATGCGTTCCCTAGTCCTAATCTGCACCCTATCCTTCCTCTGCACCCGCGCCAGCGCCCAGATCGGCCTTCACCCGCCCGCCGTGGACTGGCAGCAATTAACGACGGACGAGGGCAACGTGATCTACCCCAAAGGATTTGAAGCCCGGGCCCAGCGCGTCGCCAATATCATGGCCGCCATGCGCGCCAAGCAGGCGGGGACGGTGGGAGACCAGCACTATAAATTCGACCTCATCCTCCAGACGCCGAACACGACCATCAACGGCTACGTGGCCCTGGCGCCGTTTCGCTCGGAGTTTTTCCTGACGCCGCCCCAGCAACCCAACCTGTTAAGTAATATGGACTGGGTGGACCTCCTCACCATCCACGAATTTCGCCACGTACAGCAAAACTCCAACGAGCGGCGGGGGCTGACGCGGCTGGCCTCCTACCTCGCCGGGCAACAATCCTGGGCCGGGATTAGCTTTTTTGCCACCCCCAACTGGTATTCCGAAGGCGACGCCGTCGTGATGGAAACCGCCCTCACCGAAGCCGGCCGTGGCAGAACGCCCGCCTTCAGCGCCACCCTGCGCAGCTTGCTCGACGAGGGGATTATGTACAACTACACCCGCAGCCGGAACAACAGCCTGAAACGGAACATCCCCGACCACTACCGCTACGGCTACAACACCATCACCTACGCCCGCCAGGAATTTGGCTACGACATCTGGAAGCGGCCCCTCCACGTCGGGACGGCATGGGCCGGGCTCCTCTATCCCTTCAGCCAGGCCCTAAAACGCGGGACTGGCCTCGGCACCCGCAAAATGTACCGCGCCGCCCTCGAGGATTTGCGCGACCGGCAGGAAGAAGACCTCGCCCAACGCGGAACCATTGTGGGAGGCGAAACCATCAGCCGCCAACGGCGTGCCGTAACCGATTACACTTACCCCATCGTAACTGGAAACGGTAACCTCCTGGCCCTACGCTCTGGCTTCCAGCACATCCCCCAGGTCGTCCGGATCGACCCCGCCACCGGAAAGGAAGAGGTAGTGATGACGATGGGCATCCAACGGGAATCCTTCTTCCACGCCCGTGGCGACCAGATCGTGTGGATGGAGAACCGCAACGACCCGCGCTACACCAACGAGAGTTTTAGCGACGTATTTATCTACAATTATAAACTGGACCGCAAGGCCCGCCTCTCCCGTAACCAGCGCTACTTCGCTCCCTCCCTGAACGCTGACGGGACGCGGATCGTCGCCGTGGAAGAAGACGTTCAGGCCGGAGAGCTGGCCCTGGTCATCCTTTCCGCCGGCAACGGTAGCGTGCTGCAACGGATCAAGGTTGACGCCAATAGCGCCGCATTGCCCCAATTCTCCCCGGACGGCCAGTGGGTCTACTACTACGAAAAGGGATTCGATGGGACGGCCATCGCCGCCATCAACCTCGCCAGCGAAGAATACCAGATCATCAAACCGGCCACCCACGAAGCTCTAGGTAACTTTCACGTGACGGCGACCAACGATATCGTCTACAGCAGTGGTCGCGATGGCGTCGATAATGTGTACGTCCTCAACCCAAGCAACGGGAAGTACCGGCAACTGACCAACGTCCGCATCGGCGCGGAATTTCCTTTCCTTGCCGCCAACGGTGATTTGTATTATTCCGAAGCCCACTCGTCCGGCCGCCAACTCAAGCTGCTGAAGGGGGACGCGGTATCGAAATCGGGCCGATCACCCGTCGGCGTAAACCCGGCGGGCCCCAGTGTTTTCGAACGGCCATATTCGTGGGGGGCGGACGCTTACCCTTTGCTGGATAGCGTTCCCGACCGCACCTATCCCTCCATGGATATCAGCGACAACCTGAGTGGTATTCGCCTGCATTCCTGGAGTATTCTGGCGGACGCCGCCAACCCCGGTTTTGGGATTGAGGCGAGCAATGCCCTCAACACGATTTCGGCAACTGCTATTGCCAGGTACAACTGGAACGAGGAGCGCGTCCAGACCAACGCGGAGGTGAGCTACGGTGGGCTTTTCCCCGTGCTGACAGCTGGTGCGCGCTTCATCGATCGCAATTTCGACGTGTTGGTAGTCACCGATTCCCTAATTGGCACCAGGCGCCGTAGCGTTGATCAATTGGATGGCTACCTCACCGCCTCCGTCCCGCTGAACTGGACGGCCAGCGAATACCTTTTCGCCCTCCGGCCCAGCTTGGGCGTTACCCGCGTAGGCCTTTCCGGCGATTCTCCCGATTCCGATCTGCCGGCCAGTTTTGGCTACACGACCGCGCGGCTGGACCTCAACGCACAGCGCCGCCGCGCCCGCCAGCAAGTCCATACCCGCCTCGGCTTCACGGGCCTGTTGGAGTTACGAAAGACCATCAGTGGCGACGATTTAGGCCAGGCTTTCCGCTTCAATACGCGCCTGTGGTTACCCGGCGTAGCCCGCACCCACGGCGTCCGCCTGGATTTTGATTTCCAGCGTGAAGACGGGCAGAACCCCTACCAATTCCCGGATTTCTTCCGCTACAGCCGCGGCTACAGCGTGGGCGTATCCGACCGGGTCTGGCGCTTCAGCGGCAATTACGAACTGCCCGTCTGGCATCCGGATTTCGGTTTCGCCGGCCTCTACTACCTCCGCCGCGTCCGCCTGAATGCTTTTCTGGATTACGGCAAATACAGCATCACCCGGCTGGATACCCAGACCATGGCCTCCACCGGCGTAGAGTTCTACTTCGATCACATTTTCTTCAACGTAGCCCCCGTCAGCGTAGGCTTCCGTTTCTCCTACCTGTTGGAAGACGACATCTACCGCAACGAAGCGGGTAGTCTGAATTTTGACTTTACGGTGGGGCAGCGGTTTTGAGGGGAGTAAATTCCACGGCCAACCGGACGCTCGCAGGAGCTCACCTCTTGCTGCGCGCGAGTTGACCACGCTACGAGGTCCTAATAGGAGACAACTTTCTCAATTAACTACCGAATCCTAAAGTCCTCGTGGCGTCCGACGCAGGAGGTCCCGCGAGCGTCCGGCTGAAAAAGACGATAGAAGTTAGAATTTAGATTTTAGATGGCGGAGGCCGGACCCTCGCAGGAGCTCACCTCTTGCTGCGCGCGAGCTGACCAAGCTACGAGGTCCTAATAGGAGACAACTTTCTCAATTAACTACCGAATCCTAAGGTCCTCGTGGCGTCCGACGGTAGGAGGTCCCGCGAGCGTCCGGCCTGACCGGTACTATAGACTACAGACTATAGACTATAGACTCAAGACTACAATCCCATCAACAACAAAGTAGGATCCTCCAACAACTGCTTCACCTTCACCAAAAACGTCACCGAGCTCGATCCGTCAATTACCCGGTGGTCGTAGCTCAGGGCGAGGTACATCATGGGGCGGATCTCCACCTTACCGTCGATGGCGACGGGGCGCTGGATGATGTTGTGCATCCCGAGGATGGCACTCTGCGGGCGGTTGATGATCGGGGTGGAAAGCATGGAGCCGAACACGCCACCGTTGGTGATCGTGAACGTTCCGCCGCTCATCTCCTCGATGCTCAGCTTGTTATTCCGGGCGCGGCCGGCGAGGTCCTTTAGCTTGGATTCGATCTCCGAGAAGTGGAGCGATTCGATGTTCGCGATCGGCGGCACGACGAGGCCCGTCGGGGTGCTCACCGCGAAGCTGATGTCCACGTAATCGTGGTAGATCAGGCTCTTGCCGTCTTCGCCGATGTGGGCGTTTACGTCCGGCATCTCCATGAGCGCCTGGGCGCAGGCCTTGGCGAAAATGGACATGAAGCCCAGCTTCACGCCGTACTTCTCCACGAATTTCTCCTGTACTTTTTTGCGCAGCGCCATCACTTCGCTGAGGTCCACCTCATTAAAGGTCGTCAGCATCGCCGTTTCATTCTTGGCTTCCACGAGGCGGCTGGCGATCGTGCGGCGCATGCGGCTCATCTTTTCCGTCCGGGTTTCCCGGCTAAACGAGCTACTACCAGCGGAGGGCGCGGCTACTTTTCCAGTTCCCGTCGCTTTTGCAGCTGCGGGCGCTGCCGCAGGTGCGGGGGAAGATGGAGCGGGGGCAGCGGCGGCCTTCTGGGCGTCCTCCTTAGTGATGCGGCCATCCCGGCCAGTCCCGTTGACGGAAGCAGCGTCGACGCCGGCCTCCCGGAGGATCTTGCCCGCGGCGGGGCTGGGCGTACCGGAGGCATAAGTGGCTTCCTTGGCGGAAGCGGCTGGTGCAGGGGCGGATTCCTTAGCGGGGGCCGGGGCGTCCGTCTTCTTATCCTCAGCTTTGGGGGCGGCGCCACCACCGGTATCGGACGTGTCGATCTTGGCCACCAGGGCACCGATCTCCAAATCATCCCCTTCCGCGGCGACGTGCACGATCCGGCCGGCGGCTTCGGCGGGGAATTCCAGCGTAGCCTTATCGGATTCAAATTCACAGATGGGCTCGTCCAACTCCACGTACTCCCCGTCGGCCTTCAGCCATTCAGAAAGGGTTACTTCAGTGACGGATTCCCCAATAACGGGAACTTTCATTTCGACGATGCTCATGCTGGATAGTGTTCGGTTGGTTGGTAAGTTGGCTCTCTAACGCGGCGTAGCGCAGGAGGTTGGCAAAGGTACACCTTCACGCCAATTTGTTACCCCGCGTTTCCACGGCGTTCACAGGTTTTAGGGCATCGAATATTCAGGTTTCGCAGGAGTAGGGGAGGTTGGGGAGGAGGAGAGGCCTCCGGCGGTTTCAGACAAATTGTTCCGGAGGGACAAGCTGGTTAGCCTGGGGTCAAGGAGGCCAACGGCCGAACGACCCCAGGTTTTCGTTTGTCCCCAGGTTTTCGTTTTGCCCCGGAGGGGTACACCTCGTAGCCCGGGGTTAACGGCGTAGCCGTCTCGCCCCGGGTTTTCGTTCCATCCCCGGTTTTCGTTCTATCCCCGGGTTTGGGATTTCGTAATCAGGTTTCGCAGGATTAGGGGAGGTTGGGGAGGAGGAGAGGCCTCCGGCGGTTTCAGACAAATTGTCCCGGAGGGACAAGCTGGTTAGCCTGGGGTCAAGGAGGCCAACGGCCGAACGACCCCAGGTTTTCGTTTGTCCCCAGGTTTTCGTTTTGCCCCGGAGGGGTACACCTCGTAGCCCGGGGTTAACGGCGTAGCCGTCTCGCCCCGGGTTTTCGTTCCATCCCCGGTTTTCGTTCCATCCCCGGTTTTCGTTCCATCCCCGGGTTTGGGATTTCGTAATCAGGTTTCGCAGGAGTAGGGGAGGTTGGGGAGGAGGAGAGGCGATTGTCACTTCCAAGGCCCTACCCGACTAAGCTACTACCCAACTACAATACTACCCAACTAAAAAACCACCACCCGCCGAGTCTCCCCACCAGCCCTAAGCAAATAAACCCCCGTAGCTCGCTCCCGTAGATCCAACGTACCCCCGTCAGGAAGTAAGGTGCCAGATTCTAAAAGTTGGCCGGTCGCCGTCATCAGTTGGTAGGGGACGGTCGTCTCCACCTCGCCGAAGCGGTAATTGAACAAACCATTAGAGGGGTTCGGGAATACCGCCAGGGAAGCGGCGGCGCCTTCGCCGTAGCGGGCGGCTTCGATGGGGCTGTAGCTGATCGTCCCGTCGAAGTCCACCTGCCGGAGGCGGTAGAGGTAGTCCGTATTGGGCAGGGCGGTCTCATCGCGGAAGGCGTACTCCCGGCCGGCGGCGACAAAACCGATTGCTTGCCACTCCTCCCCGGCACCCGCGGCAGCGCCCCGTCGTTCGATGTAAAAGCCTTCGTTGTCCACTTCATCTTCAGTAGCCCAGGCTAACTCGATGGCCTTCGTCGTGCCCCGGGCGGTAAACTCGAGGAAGGTGACCGGCAGGGCCGAAGCGCGGCAGATCTTGAGTTGGAAGCTGTTCAGATTGCCGGCCGGGGAGCTCCCCACGCCTCCATCGCTGAAGAAGTTATCCGTCACGGTCAGGCGCCAGGTGCCGCTGGCTTCGGTACCGTCGAACAGGGAGAGGGCGTTGCGGGGGCGGTAGAAGAGACCGTTGGTGCGCCCGGCGCGGGAGCAGTCGATGTTGACCGACGCGGCCTCATCGTCAAAACTGAGGTCGAAGCCATTGCGCGAGCCACAATCCCGATCGAAGAGAATCAGGGAATCACCGGATGGCGCTTCGAGCAGGACCGTAAGGTTACTCGCCGTTTGGTTCGTAACGCTGAGGCGGAAGACGTCCACGTCAGCAATCTCACCGGCGGCGGAGGCGGGGACGAAGATCGTCTTGGTCGCATCGTACTGGCCCTGGGTAGCGAAGATCGGCACCTGGGTATTGTCGGAAGCAATGATGTCACAGGAGTTCGTGCGGAAACTGGACGTGGACCACGCCGAAGTGCCACACTCGCTGCCCTCGCGGATGCGCCAGTAATACTGGGTCTCGCCGTCCAGGTAAGCGGGCGGAGAGAAACGGGGCTCGGTGAGGTTGGACACGTCGTACACCAAATCCATAAATTCAGGATCGGTGGCCAACTGCACCTGGAAGGTGACCCCGTTCTCACTCGAAGCAGTAAGTGCCGGGCGGATATCCGCGAAACCACCCACTGGGCTGATCAGGTCGGGCCCCGCGCCGCCATCACCACTAGTGCGGGTGACGCTGAGCGGAATCGTAATGGTGCCGTCCGCACTCGTGCCGGTAAGCGTAAAGTCAGTCTGGCCCAGGGGCAACAGGTCGGCGTTGTTGAGCAGCAGCTCCATCCGGCCACCGGGGCGGCTGGGGTTGACGGAGTAGCTCGGCGTAACGTCCGCCGGCAAACCGGTAATGGACCAAGTGATAGGCGCCTCCGCTCCCCCCGCCGAAGAGGTGAGGATGGAGTAGGGGGCGAAATCCCGCAGTAAAAAACAGTCGGCGTAATCCGGATTGGAGATGGCTGCTCCGTCAATCGCTGCGGCGGTAGTGGCACTGACGATCGTGAAATCTTGGGGGCTGACGTTGAAGAAAACATTATCCGCGCTGCGTACCATGATCCGCGCCTGACTGGAGAGGCCGGCGGGGATGGTGACTTCTTCAATTCCGTCGTTGGCCGTAGCGACGGCCAGCGCATCGAAGGTGACGCCACCATCTTTGGAGAGCAGAATATCCATCTCCTGGGAGTTGAAGGGTGCGGCGTCCGTGCCGGCAATGTCCCACTGCACCTGGGCCACCTGACCCTCACTGAGTTGGTTGCCATCGGCCGGGTCGGTGATCACGAAGGGATCGGTGGAAGCATCTACGGTGAGGCGGACGTCGTCCTCCGAAGCACAACCGTAACTGGCGTTGTAGTTGATGACGGTGCCGCGGAAGTTGAGCGTGCGGTCCACCTCGGGCAGCACCTCCCACTCCTGGTCCTCACCCGCAATGGTGGCGGAGAGCACGGGGAAGAAGCGCTCCGGGCTATCCGAAGGGTTGAAGCCCCGGAAGAGGGGGCCGCGCTCGTTGGTGGAGGCCGGCGGCATTTCCTCGGCGGGGTCCGAGTCATTCTGCTCCCAATTGTAGGAAAGGGTGCCGTCGCCGGTAGCGTCGGCCTTCAGTACGAAGGGCGTGCCGGCGGGGATGGTCTCGTCCGTCTGCGGCGTCACGCTGGCGTTGCTGAGGGTAGTATTGATGATGGTACCACAACCGGCGCCGCCACCCAACTCGGAGAAGGTAGTCATCTGCTCGATGCTGCGGCCATGGAAGAAGTCGTCGCTGTTATCCTGGACGTTGGGTGAGCAGATACCGGCGTAACCCATGATGGAGTGGCCGGAACCCGGCTCGGTACTGCCCGACTCATCCCGGTTACAGGCGTTGTTCTGGGTGTGGCGGCCGTTGAAGTTGTGGCCCATTTCGTGGGCGACGTAATCGATGTCGAAAATGTCCGCCTCCGGCGTTTCGTGGGAGGAAGCGCCCTGGGCCCGGCTGTTGACGGAGCAAGGAGCCTCGAATTGGCCAATACCATTATTTGGCCCCTGGGTAATGGAATGGCCGTAGTCGTAGTTGTCTAAACCAATGATATCAGTCGTGAAGCTGGTGTTCTCGTTGAACATGGTGCCCACGTCGTTACTGGAGAAGGGAGCGCTACCTGACCCGTAGCCATAGAGTTGGTCGTTGTCCGCCACCAACTGGAAACGCACGGAGATCTCTCGGCTGTACACTTGGTTCACGCGGTTAACGGTGGTCACGACTGCGGACTGTACCAAGCCGGATTGCGCCGCGGAACTCGCCCCGTGGTAGGTGCTGTAGCTGCTCGTGGCCGTCATCGTGAAGCGGTACTCGCGGAGTTCGCAACCGCCTACCTTTTCTACGGTGTGATCGTGGTCTTCGTTAAGCCCGCTCGGAGCCTGGTCGGCCGTGGTCTGGCAGGTCCATTGCTCGATCTGGTCGGCGTTGAAGTCTTTTTTACGGTAAGCCTGGTAGTGGTCGGTATCCCCCCGGAATACGGGATCGATGAATACCGTCTCGTGCCCGCCACCCTTGATGGAAGCGTGGAATCCGCGCTCGGTCCAGTCCAGGAAAATACCGTGGGTAGGGTCCGCTTCGTCTACGCCGTAGAAGGTGCGGATGTTGGGGTAACGCGCCATCCCGGCTGGCTCGGAGATGTTGTAGCTGACGATCCGGAAGTTGGCCGTCCGCCCGTCGGGCAAACGCAGGCCGAGAATGGTCTCACTACCCTCGGCGGCCACCTTGCGCTCGTGGGGCGCGGTAAAGAGGAAGTCCTTAAGGGCCTGTCCGTCCACCGAAAAGGTCGTTGCCCGCGCGGGGTTGATCCGGCGGTCACCGTCGATGGCGGAAACGTCCGCATCCAGCCACTGGCCGGGTTGAAAAAGCTGGCGCTGAGCGTGGCCCGCGGTACAGACAAGACAAAGCAGTAATAGGGTAGAGAGATAGCGCATGGGTGAAGTGATTGTAGGTGTAAGCTCCTGTCAACAGTACCATTCCGAGTGCAAACGGAAACGCAACGTTACCAGAAGAATGAAAGAGCGAATTAGGTTGGGGCCGGTAAATGCCGGACGTACTACAATAAAGTAAAGGGACGCTGCCCAAAGAACGCGCCGTGAGGCATATGTCCGTTTCGGGACAAAAAACTATTGCCGGACTTCCGGTAGCGCATCCAACACCGCCGGGTCGTAGGTGAAGCTGTTTTCCGGTACGAGGCCTTTGATCCCGTCGAAGTGGCGGTAGATAAAGTCAAAATCCTCACGAATGTTGCCGGTAGGGTGGAAGGGCTTGGAAAACTCCAGCTTCCGGTTGCCAAAATCCCAGCGGGTAAGCACGATGGGCACCCCCGCTTCCAGGGCGATGAAGTAGAAACCAGTTTTGAATCGCTCCACTTTAGACCGCGTGCCCTCAATCGCAATGCACAGTCGGAATACCTTCTCCCGCTTAAAGATCTCGGCGACGGATTGCACAAAATTCGTCCGCCGGCTCCGCACCACCGGTACACCTCCGAGGTAGCGAAGAATTGACCCCATTGGCCACTTAAACAGGCTCTCCTTGCCCACCCAGTGGATGTCGACTCCCAAGACGGGCCGCGAATAAATGCCGTAAGGGAAGTCCCGGTTCGAGGTGTGGGGCGCCACGGCGACGATGCAGTGGTCCGGCCAGTCGCCATTATTGTGGTCAACCACCTCCATATTATTGAGGCGCAACATCATCTTAGCAATCCAACGGGGCAGCATGGTTAGGCAGTTAGTTCTTAAAGCAGTACTTCGCTTTAATCGGAACACTTTCCTGCTCCCCTCTCCTGTGGAGAGGGGCTGGGGGAGAGGGTTACAATCGCAAATCGAAACATTATACAGAAATTTTAAGTAGCGTTCTACGGCGCTGCCGCAGGTGCCGGAGGAAGTAGGCAAGAAACAAGGGCCCACCATATACTTAATGGGCTAGAATAATGGACGATGGAAGCCCCTACTTGATCGTTTCGAAATACCCCGTGGACCGGTTCTTCCGCACCTTGTCCCAATCCCAGTACCGGCCGTTCATCGCCACGTATACGCCGGGCGGTAGCGATTGAACGAAAGCCAGTCCACTCCCCAAATTGAAGAACCCATCCGAAGAGGAGCCGAAGGCGTAAGGGATCATGGCGCCCGTAAGCACGATGGTTTTCCCCTCGATGTTGGCGTCGGCCAGGTAGGCGGCGGTTTGCTGCATGGTGTCCGTCCCGTGCGTGATGAGGATCTGATCCGTATCCACGCCCCGGCAGTTGTGGGCGATGTTCTCCCGGTCGAGGTCTGTCAGGTCGAGGCTATCTACCATCATTAGCGTCCGGACGTTGAGGTCCAGCGTACACCGTCCCCGCTCCAGCATTTCGGGTAGGTTTGAATCCTGAAAATAAAGCTGGCCGGAGACGAAGTTGTACTCCTTATCAAAAGTGCCACCGGTGACGAAGATCTGGATCAAGGCTAGGGGAGGGTTGGGTTGGGGCGAAGGTAAGACGTGAAAGTCTGTAGTCTATAGTCTTCCGTCTGTAGTCATGAGGTTCTCCAGGCGGTTCCAGATCCAAGCGCAGCGCAATCTGGAATTCCTGGAGCGGCCGGGTTTTAGGAGTCTATAGTCTGTAGTCTGAAGTCATGATTTTCCAGAAGCGTTCGGCTTGAATAGAAATTCCTGCAGCTAACCAGACGCTCGCAGGAGCTCAACTCTTGCTGCGCGCGAGTTGACCACGCTACGAGGTCCCTAAAAGGAACTATCCTAATGATTAACTACTAAGATCCAAGGTCCTCGTGGCGTCCGACGCAGGAGGTCCCGCGAGCGTCCGGCTTTAGGTAGTCTATAGTCTTCAGTCTGTAGTCTACAGACTAATTACTCCGCAAAACATTAAGGCCACATGAAGAGCCGAGAGAGACCAAACAAATAAACACTACCTTAAAGACCACCAACTACAGACTCTAGCCTGCGAACTGTAGATTACAGACTACAGACTACAGACTCTAGACTAACAATGCTCCACCTACCCTCCCTCTACGTTCAACAAACCGCCAATGGCCGGGGGGTATTCACTTCCGCCGCCATCCCGGCCGGGGGGATCATCGAGCTATCACCCGTCATCATCGTTTCGGCGGCAGATCGGGAAAAGATCCACCACACCGTCCTGCACGATTACTATTTTCAGTGGGACGGCGACCGGGCGGCCATCGCGCTGGGCCTCGGCTCCCTCTACAACCACAGTGAACGGGCCAATGCGGAATTCGAAATGGACTACGCCGGTGGGCAGATCCGTTTTACGGCCGTCCGTGACATCCGGGAAGGAGAGGAAGTAACCACGGACTACCGCGTGGGCGATCCGGAAATGACGCTGTGGTTTTGAACCCGAAGGGCATCAAATAAAGCGATGGGTAAATTTCGCCAGGGTACGTATTACCTTTGTTATGGAATTTGAACCCCATTTCTACCCTTAATACCACCTGTTTATGCTGATTTACGGATCACGCGCGCGCCACGGCGAGACCTTTAAACTCAAAGAACTACCCTGCGCCCACTGCGAGCAAACGGAAAGCCAGACCATGTCTTTCTTCACCCGCTACGGTTACCTGTACTGGATTCCCTTCATCCCGCTTGACAAAGTCTCCGTCACGGAATGCGACCACTGCAAGCGTACCTCCGGTGAGGAGGACTACACCAATACGCTCCACTCCATCAAGAACGAGTTGGCGCCGCGCGTCGAAAACCCGAAGTGGTACTGGGCCGGCAGCATCGCCGTGGTGGGGCTATTTGCCGTTTTCATGGCCATCGGCGCCTGGTCCAGCGCAGCGGATGCGGCCGACTACCGCAGTGGCCTCCTCAAAGCGGACGTAGCGGAAATGACCAACACGCCCTCCCTGGAAGCCGATTCCGTTTCCTACTACATCGATCAGTTCATGACCGCGGTCATGCCCGCCGAAAATGGTCCGGACGACTTCTACTACAAGACCAAGCACTACGGTAGCAACATCCTTGTCCTCATGAGCATCCCCGAACTGGGAGATTATGAAGATCGGGAAGAGATCATGCCCTCCATCGTCAACATCGTCGAATCCATCGAAGACACGGATGGCAAAAATATGTACTACGGCATCATGAACAACAGCGATCGCTTCATGCTCGTCAAGTCGCCACAGGACTCCTCCTACAGCAGTTTCGCCGATAAGGACCTGCTTTACCCCTTCTACGGGGAGCCGATGGAGTAAAAACTCTCCACTCACATCAGACGCGCAATCAGCTCACCGTAGCCGATTGCGCGTTTTTTAATGTCCGGCCAAAATGCAAGGTCGATTTTGAAAGGAACTGCCATATTCCGCCATTCAGTTAGATGAATCGTAAAGTTGAGAACGATTTAATGAAAATACTTGCACGTTTAGATTGAATCGTTGCATCTTTGCTATTGCAAGGACGAAGCAACGGCTTCTCTTTTATAGTTAAGAGTCTTTAGTCTACAGTCTATAGTATCTTCAACTACAGACTATAGACCACAGACTATAGACTAACACTGTAGAGTGATGAAATTGGCAGCCATGCCCGCTTGTCTCGCGGGTGGGGAACCCAGGATAAACCACGATCACGGCTCTAGCAGAGCTAGCTCTTCCGGAGCGATGACCGTTGGCTAACCGCCCCTTGTAGGTTCGACTCCTACCTCTACAGCCATTTACAGTTTCTAGTCTGTAGTCTACAGTCTATAGTGCACGCAGTACTCTAGACTACAGACTGAAGACTACAGACTAACTTTGTAGGGTGATGAAATTGGCAGCCATGCCCGCTTGTCTCGCGGGTGAGGGTTCGGGGATAAACCATCTATCTAATGTTTGGCTAACCCCCTCTTGAAGGTTCGACTCCTTCCCTTACAGCAAATTGAAAAGCCCCCAATCTTCTTCGGAAGAGCGGGGGCTTTTTTCGTTTTCGCGGGCGCTGCCGCAGGTACAGGGATAGTATCAAGTTGCGAGTAATGAGTTGCAAGTAGCGCAACTCGACACTCGCAACTTGATACTTGCAACTTGATACTTGAAACTCGCCACTTGAAACTCGCAACTACTAAACCGCCTCGACCACCACCGCCGAGGCACCACCTCCACCATTACAAAGCGTCGCTAACCCGTACTTCCCACCGTTTGAGTGCAGGACGTTGATCAGCGTTACCAGGATGCGAGCACCGGAAGTACCCAGCGGGTGACCGAGGGACACGCCACCACCGTTCACATTCATGTTCTTGCCGTCAATCCCTAACTCCTGGGTGAAGGCCATGGGGACAACCGCGAAAGCTTCGTTCACCTCCAGGTAATCGATGTCGGACATTTTGAGGCCGGCGCGGTCCAGGGCTTTAGGGGCTGCTAGGGTAGGGGCGGTCGTGAACCATTGCGGCTCCTGGGCGGCGTCGGCAAAAGAGACGATCTTGGCGACTGGCGTCAGACCGAGTTCTTTCATTTTAGCTTCGGAGACGAGGACGAGTGCGGCGGCACCGTCATTGATCGTGCTGGCGTTGGCCGCCGTGACGGTTCCTCCTTTGCCGAAGGCGGGCCGCAGGTTGGGGATCTTGTCAAACTTGACCTTCTTGTACTCTTCGTCTTCGGTGATCACCAAGTCGTCGCCTCGCCGTTGCGGAACGGTTACGGGGACGATCTCCCGGCCGAAGGTGCCGTCTTCCGTTGCCCGCTTGGCTCGGGTGTAGGATTCGATGGCGTATTCATCCTGGGCTTCGCGGCTGATGTCGTATTTCACCGCGGTAGCGTCGGCGCAGACGCCCATCGCGTTTTGGTCGTAGGCGTCAGTAAGGCCATCTTGCGTGAGCCCATCGACGAGTTTGCGGTCACCGAATTTAGCTCCCCAACGGGCGTCCGGCACGTAAAAGGGGATGTTACTCATCGATTCCATGCCGCCGGCCACGACAATATCGTTGTGCCCTAACGCGATGGACTGCGCGCCCAGCATGACCGTCTTCATACCCGAGGAGCATACCTTATTCACCGTCGTGCAGGGCACGTTGTTCGGCAAACCCGCGTGAATGGCCGCCTGCCGCGCCGGCGCCTGACCGAGGTTGGCGGAGACGACGTTCCCCATCAGTACCTCATCCACCTGCTCGGGCTTCACCCCGGCCTTCTCAAGCGCTCCCTTAATGGCCGCCGCTCCCAATTGCGTTGCGGACAGGGAAGCAAACTGCCCCCCGAAAGACCCAATGGGTGTACGGACGGCGGAAACAATGTAAACGGTTTGGTTGGGCATAATCGAGCGGTTTTAATTTATTTGTCTTGACAACAGAATGGTATCGATAGTTCTCCAAATCATCAGACAATGCAAAACTAATGCGCAAACCCCAACGCAGCCTCCCCAGTCCCGGATGGGCGTCTACCGTAGCGAGGGACCGCGCCAGTAGCAGCGAAGCTCATGTTTCCCCTCGTTTTCGTTTCCCCTCGTATTCATTTGTTTTCGTTTTGTGTAACTCCCTCCCTGAATTCGTTTCCCCCCGGTTCTCAATTTCCTCACCCATCCCCCCCGCTCCAAAATCCAAACCCCCGCACCCGCGGCAGCGCCCAAAATCAAACAACACGAACGCAACCCAACACAACCAAGGCCCCACCCACCGGTTTAGTGACCGCAAACCACTGAGCCATGAAGCACGTATCGGAACTACTCGAACACCTTGACCTGGAAAAACTGGAGGTCAATCTCTTTCGCGGGCAGTCGCGCTCGATCGGGTCGCCACGGGTATTTGGGGGGCAGGTGCTGGCGCAATCGTTGGCCGCGGCGATGCGGACGGTGCCCGACGACCGCTTCGTACACTCCATCCACGGCTATTTTGTGCTGCCGGGAGACGTGGACCTGCCCATCGTATTTGAAGTGGATCGCATTCGCGACGGCGGCAGTTTCACTACCCGCGCGGTAAAGGCCATCCAGAATGGCGCCGCTATTTTTCACCTGACCGCGAGCTTCCAACTCGACCAACCGGGCTACGACCATCAGATCGATATGCCGAAGGTGCAGGGTTACGAAGAGCTAGTGAGTTACGAGGATATGGCGGAAAAATTCGGCGACCAACTGCCCGAAAACATCCGGCGCATCCTGAATATCAAGCGGCCCATTGAATTCCGACCGGTTGAATTTCTGAACCCCTTTCAGCAAGAGAAGTACGAACCCATCCGCAACGTCTGGCTCAAAGCAAAGGGGGAGATCGGCGCCCGGCGCCGCGAACAAGCACTGGTGCTGGCCTACGCCTCCGATTATAATCTATTGACAACCGCCCTTTTCCCCCACGGCCGCGCCGTCGACCACCGTGATTTGCAAATCGCTAGCCTGGATCACGCCATGTGGTTCCACCGCCCCTTCCGCGCCGAGGAGTGGCTGCTCTACAGCATCGATAGCCCCTCAGCCAGCGGCGCCCGTGGCTTCACGCGGGGAAACATCTTTACGGCGGATGGGAAATTAATTGCCAGCGTCGTCCAGGAGGGACTGATGCGAAAGGCAAAGTAGTTTTTAGTTTCTAGTGAGTAGCACTAGAAACTAAAAACTAGCAACTACTTTACGATAGCTCCTAACTGTGATGTCAAACTCAGCTTAGAAGGATCCCACTTACCCTCTTTTACCTGCGCGATGATGTGGTCAGCAATGGACATCAACGTAATGTCCGCCGGATTCTGGCCGAGTTCCATCTGGCTCTGGTAGAGCGTACCCACCTCGAGGGTCAGGAAACCGGAAACGGCTGCCTGGGTAGCCCCGTTCACGAACATCTTGAGTGGGCTGATGGTCTGCGCCAACGATCCGGCCGCCGCCGTAAGCACCCGACCCACGAGCGCCGTAACACCCGTAGTGATGACGGTCCGCAGGATCTGATCATCAATATCAAATTCGTAAATATCCGCCAGGTCCTTGATCATCTTGGTCTGCAGCGCCGTGGAGGCCGCAACGTCAAGACCAAAGACAGGAATTAATCCTGAAGCCGTACCCAACAGCGCGTACCGCTTGATGAGGGCATTCGCTTCCTCCCGCTTCTCAGCGAGGTCCGGCGTAAGGGTATTTTTTGCTACTGCGAGGCTCGTTTCGTTTGCCGCGTCTTCAATTTGCTCAATAGTATCGTTAGCCATGGGATTGGTTTGATTGGTTCACCTGGTATAACCGGTCCCAAGGGCTAAGATGTTCGGGGAGGAGACTATAGACTCCAGACTACAGACTAAAAATACCCGGCCGCTCCAAGAACCTCAAGCTGCGCTGCGCTTGGGCTTGAGGCCACTTGAAGAACCTTATGACTACAGACTGTAGACTACAGACTACAGACTAAAAATGCCCGGCCGCTCCAAGAACCTCCCATTGTCGCTGCGCTTGGATGGCAGGCCGCGTGGAGAACCTGATGACTACAGACTAGAAACTAGAAACTACCAACTACCTACTCCCCCTTCTGGTCCAACAACAACGAAGCCAGCTCATCGCTCACAATCGTAATCTTCCCCGTCGCCTCATCCACCTCGATCTGCCCGCTACGGAAATGGTCTTTGGTGCAGGTGATGCTCAGGCCACCGAAGCCGGCGCGGAGGTAGTATTGCTTGCGGAGGCTGCGCTTGTCCACGCGGAAACCTTCGTCGAGGTCGCCGTCGCTTTCGGTCAGCATGTCCTGCAAGGGCTGTTCGTTGCCGTAAAAGAACTCATCGAAATCCTTTGCGCGGATGGTCTGCTGGGGAGCTTTGGCAGCGTACTTGACGAGAGCCTTCTCGAATTCCCCCTCGTTCATGGCGAAGCCGGTCTCCTTGTCCTTCGGGATGGGAAGTTCCTCGACGAGCTCCAGGAAGTTCTGCGTGAGTTCCGCGCTGGTTTCCGGACGGTCAATCCCAACCCAGTCGGTGAAGTACTGGCTGATGGAACCCTGCGTCCGCGCGTGGCGGATCATCTGTACGGTACGGCCACTACCGGCGAGGAGGCGGACGGCCATGGCCATGTGATCTACGTCGAGGTACTGAGTACTGGAGAGTTTAAGGTGATCCTCTTCGGGTACAAACACCAAGCCCGGTGTTTCCCGAATAAGGAAGATGCCAAGCATCCGCTGCTCTTCCATGGTGTAGTCCGCGTACAGTAGGTAACCACCCTTCGCACCAATGACGCCCTGGAGGCTCTGCCGCAGGATCTTCATGGTGTCGTTGGAGAAGGTGACGAAGTTCTGCCGGTTGCGCCCGTCCATCAACCAGTTTTGGTAGTAGGCGGGGAAGAGGGCCTCGTCCGGCTCGGAGAGGAAGCCCTGCAACAGGTCGTTCTTGCGCTCAAAGATCTGATCGAGGCGGCCAATGAGTTCAATACTCTGTTCCGTGATGGCCAGCGTTTCCTTGGATAGGACAAGTTCCGCCTCCGCCATCTCCGGCTGCTTCTTCAACTCGTGAACGATGAGATTGTGGACGATCAGTTGATCCATTCTTAGTATTTAGTCGGGTAGTCAGGTAGTCGGGTAGTCGGGTAGTGCAGCACTACGCTACTACCCGACTACCCGACTACGCTACTAGAAACTACTCCGGTTCGAAGCCGAGGATGACGTTGAACGTGCTCAAATTGCCATTGTCCGAAGTATCCGCATCCTTATCGAAACCTACGCCCCAGTCAAAGCCGAGCGTACCGAACATCGGGAGGAATACCCGGGCGCCGAAGCCCACTGAACGGCGGAGATCGAAGGGGTTGAAGTCCCGCGCAGTCCGCCAGGAGTTACCCCCCTGGGCGAAGGCCAGTACGAAGATGGTACTGCTCGGGTTCAACGAAATAGGGTAACGAATCTCGGCCGTGTACTTGCTAAAGATCGGCGTGGCGTTGTCCGTCCGACGGCCCGTGACGGGGTTGCGGATGAAGTTGTTAGGCAACTCGTTCTCGCTGTATCCCCGGAGGCTGATGACGTCCACCCCGGCAAAACTGGCCTGCTGGTTGTTGATACCGTTGCCACCCAGGCGGAAACGCTCGAAGGGGGAAACACCCACCACGTCGTCGTAGGCACCGAGGAAACCAATCTTGGCTTGCGTCTTCAGGACGAACTTGCCCCCCAGCGGGGTGTACCAATCCGCATTAAAACGCCACTTGTGGTATTCCAGGAAGCGGAACTGATCGGCAACGCTTTCAAACTGCTCCGGGTCGCTATCCACGAGGCCCAGTTGGCGGTAGGGTGGGGTAAGCTTTACGGTCAACTCAATGTTGGAGCCCTCCTTGGGGAAGATGGGGTCCGTAGCCGTCGTCCGGCTGAGGGTGAATTGAGCGGAGAAGTTGTTGAAGTTACCCGTCCGCAGCTGGACGCCCTCGTCGGTCTGGAAGTTCTGCCGCCAGCCTTCCAGCGTCAAGATCTGCATATTGACGCCGGCGCGGAAGACGAAGTTATCGTCCGGCCACCGGAGGCGGGTACCGAAGCTAACGGCTGCCTGCTGGATGATGAGTTTGTTGGGTACGGCCCGCGAACCAATGTCGAACTTATTGTAAAAGAGCGACGCCGTCAGCGAAGTCGGCCGCTTACCGCCCAACCAAGGCTCGGTCAGGGAAGCGTTGTAACTCTGGTAGAACTGCCCGTTCGTCTGGGCGCGGAGGCTCAGTCGCTGGCCATCACCCTGGGGGAGGGGGTGCCAGGCTTCGCGGTTGAAGATGTTCCGCATCGAGAAGTTGTTAAACGTCACCCCGAGGGTACCAATGATGCCCTGGCGGCCACCCCAACCGGCGGAAAGCTCGAGTTGGTCGGAAGGCTTTTCTTCGACGACGTACTTGATGTCCACCGTCCCCCGGTCCGGGTTCACGGGGGTCTCAATGCCGAGCGCCTCCTGGTTAAAGTAACCCAGGGCGATGATCTGCCGCTGGGACCGGATGATGTCCGAACGGGAGAACTTCTGCCCGGGGCGGGTGAAGACTTCCCGGCGGATCACGTGCTCGTGCGTCCGGTCGTTACCCTCAATGATCACTTTATCGATCGTCGCCTGTGGGCCTTCGAAAATACGCATCTCCACGTCGATAGAGTCACCTTCAATGGCGATTTCGGTGGGTTCGATATTGAAGAACAGGTACCCATCGTCCTGGTACAAGCTCGATACGTCGCTGTTGGTCTGGCTAAACGTTAGCCGTTCCTGCAATTCTTGTTGGTTAAATACATCGCCCTTTTCCAGACCCAGCACCCGCGACAGCGTCTCATCGTCGTACTTGGAATTACCCTTCCACGTGATGTTGCGGAAGTAGTACTGGTTACCCTCGAAGAGGTCGATGTTCAGGACGACGTTGCCGTCCTCGTCCCGCGTGATCTCATCGTCCAAAATGCGCGCGTCGCGGTAGCCGAGGGTGTTGTAGTAGGCGATCAGGGCGTCCTTATCTTCCTTGTACAGGGAAGGTTGGAATTTGGAACCGCGGAAGATATTGAGTTTGCTGACCTGCTTGGTCTCCTTCAGCTGCTTGCGCAGCTTCTTGTCCTTGACGTCCGTATTGCCCGTAAAGTTGATGGCGTCGATCTTGACGCGGTCGTTCTGCTCTACGTCAAAGACGAGGCGGACGCTATTGGCGCGGGAAGAATCGACGATCTCGCGCACGTCCACTTCCGTATCGAGGTAGCCCTTTTCGATGAAGTACTTGCGCACCCCTTCGGCGGCATTCACCTTGGCGTCCTCGGTGACGATGCCGCCGCGGACGATGAAGGTGTTGATGATCTCGTTGAGGTCTTCGTGCTTGCCCTGCTTCACGCCTTCGTAACTGTGGCGCAGGTAGCGCGGCCGTTCGGTCACGCGGACGACGAGGAAGATCACGTCGCCAATCGTTTTTTCCTGCTCGATCCGTACGTCGGTAAACAGCCGTAGCCGCCACAGATTCTTGATGGCGCGGGGAATATCCGGCCCGGGGACGCGAATCTTATCACCAACGCTCAGGCCGGTTACGCCGATGATGGCGTTCTGCTCGGCGAAAAAGGCACCCTTTACGGTGATGGCGCCGATCTCGTATTCGCCGGGGTTGGAGTAGTCGTAGACCGGCAGATTCAGGGAATCCGTCTGGGCGGCGACCGTTGCCGTCCCGAACAGGCAGCAGAGTGAAAGAAGTAGAATGCTTAGTCTCATTCGTTGCTTTTATTTTCTTTCCCGTAGGTGGGCGCTGCCGCAGGTGCGAGGCAATTGGGAAAGGGGGGAGCGGCCGGGGGCGAGGCCTGTTTTTAATTCTTGGGAAGGGACCGTAAAGGTCGGGATAAGGTTGGTTGGGCTAGGTGAGTTGTTCGGATGTCTGGCCAAAACGTCGCTCCCGTTGCTGGAAGTCGATCAGGGCCGCGTGCAGGTCGGGTTTGCGGAACTCCGGCCAGAACACGGGGCTGAAGTAAAATTCCGCGTAGGCCGCCTGCCACAAAAAGAAGTTGCTCAGCCGGTGCTCCCCACTCGTACGAATGATGAGCTCCGGGTCCGGAAATTCCCGCGTACTCAGTTGTTGGTGGATGACCTCTTCGGTGATCGCCGAAGCGTCCAGCCGGCCAGCCTCCACCTCCCGGGCAATCCGGCGGATGGCGCTCGTGAGGTCCCACTTACCACTGTAGTTGAGGGCGAGGATGAGGTCCATCCCCTTATTCTTAGCCGTTTGGGCAATACCAAACTTGAGGGCATCCTGTGTGGCCTCGGGCAGCTGGGTCGTATCCCCAATGGCCCGTAGCCGGATGTCGTTCTCCAGCAACGTACTCATCTCCGATCCGATCGTATCGATGAGCAACTGCATGAGGGCACCGACTTCCATCTCCGGCCGGCTCCAGTTTTCGGTGCTGAAGGCGTAAAGAGAAAGGCACTCTACACCGAGCTCGGCGCAGCCCTCCACCGTCGCGCGCACGGCCTCGACGGCACTATGGTGGCCAAAGACGCGGGGTTTTCCCTGCCCCTGGGCCCACCGGCCGTTACCATCCATGATCACACCGATGTGGCGCGGCAGGTGGTCCTTGTCGATCTTGGCTTTGAGTTCGCTCATGGCTTTGTTACGGGCCGCGAAGGTACGAAGGATTATTAGTCCGTGGGACTGAGCGTTTGAACCGGATCGTCCTAAGAAATCAGGAAGACTAAATAATTGGGAACGGATTCTTGTATTGTAACTCAGTGATGCGTAGAAAGTCTTTGTCGTTCCGCGAAACAAGGGTGACATTCTGCCTTATTGCCGTTGCAGCAATGACGGCATCAGGGAGTTTGATCCTATATTTTCTGCGAAGCTGGATAGTAAGGTCCTTAGTAACCTCATCTAATGAAAGTACTTGCATAGTAGCAATTAGCCTTTGGCTGACTGCAAAATCAGCCGCGGTTCCATTAAAGAAACCCAGAACTTCTATTTCAGTTATGATTGAAATGGCTGCATCTCCAGAGTCTCGAAATTGTTGAAGTATTGCCAGCCCAGATGCAGGAATCTGATTACGCATGGCGTAAATCAGAATGTTAGTATCGAGTAAATGAGTTATAGCCATCCAGCACGCATTTCAGCGATTTCTGCATCCGTCTCTTCAATCGTTTTGCTTGTACCCCAAACACCGATGAAATCGAGTATTGACTCTTCTTGCTCATCACACTTCGGCTCTACCTCTAATTTAGTCGTTCCATCTAAAGTCGAAGTGTTTGTTGCCGAGTCTTCACGAAAGGGATGAATCTTAATCACGTTCAGCTTCTGCAAGCCATTCAGAATCTCCATTCCTTTTTCATCAAGCAGGTCAATTTGTAGAGTCATGGCAGCTAGTAATTAGGTAACTGAAAACGAAACTAAGTTAAGCAAAGTTGCTCCAACACTACCACGGGTGCACTACTCACTAGCGACTTGATTCTCGCAACTCGCCAATCGCAACTTTAAACTCGCAACCCGCAAATCCTCCCCCAACCCCCACGAATCCTAATCCACCTAAAGAACTTTGAAAAACAAAGCTATCTTTGCTTCCATCTTTCTCGCCACCCGTTTAACCCTAAATCACCCGGCGCAGAACTAAAGAATTACGCATGACCACCCTGGACCGCTTCACTTCCTGGACCAAAACCAGCCTCACCCTCAAACTCGCCATCATCGGCTTCATCATCTTGCTTTTGATGATCCCGACTTTCTTAGTGGACGAACTCATCAGCGACCGGCGGCGGTTGCGGGACAGTGCCCAGGACGAGGTCGCGGCCAAATTCGGCGGCGAGCAAACCGTTGGCGGGCCGGTCATCTCCGTACCTTATAAATACAGCATTGAATCCACCAACGCCGCGGGGCAGCCCGTCTCCACCCCGTATACTGGATACGCCCACTTTTTGCCGGATGCCATCGACGTGAAGGGCGAGCTCGTCCCCGAACAACGCAAGCGGGGGATTTTCGTGGCCGTTCTCTACAATACCCAGTTCCGCGTTTCCGGGAAGTTCTCCGGCTTCAACGCCGCCGCCCTCGGCATTCCGGAGGACGCCCTGCAGTGGGAGGACGCCATCTTCACCGTTGGCATCAGCGACATGACCGGGGTGGACGCCGAGATCGATCTTCAACTCGCCGACGATACGTACTCCCTCGGGCCGGGCACCATCACCAAGGATATCTTCCCCAGCGGCGCCAATACGCCCATCACCGTGACGGGTGAGGAAGAGGAACTAGCCTTTGATTTTGCCCTTAACCTCAACGGCAGTTCGGGGCTCTACTTCCGCCCCTTCGGCGTCAAGACCTCCGTAGAGATCACCAGCGCCTGGCCGGACCCCAGTTTTGCCGGCACCTACCTTCCTCAGACCTCCGAAGTCACGGCGGATGGCTTCGTCGCCACCTGGGAGGTCCTGCAACTCAACCGCAATTACCCGCAGCAGGGGACGGGGGCTTACACGCCGCGCTTCAACGTCAACTCCCGCTACGACTACGGTATTGACGGGGCCAATACTTCCTACGGCGAAGACCGTTTTGGCGTCCGCCTCCTTTTACCAGTGGATGAGTACAGCAAAATTTACCGCAGCACCAACTACGCGCTGCTGTTCATCATCATCACGTTCCTGACCTTTTTCTTCATCGAGGTGCTCAACCGGAAGCGGGTCCACCCCATTCAGTACATCCTCATTGGGGCGGCGGTCATCCTATTTTACGTGTTGCTCCTTTCCATCAGTGAGCACCAGCATTTCGCCCTGGCTTACTGGATCAGCGCCGCGGCGATCACCCTGCTCATCACCGGCTACAGCTACGCCGTCCTGCGCAACTTCAAACTCACCGGTCTTGTCGCCGGCCTGCTCATCGTGCTGTACGTCTTCTTCTACAGCTTGCTGCAGTTGCAGGATTTTGCCCTCCTCGTCGGCTCCCTCGGCCTGCTGTTGATCCTCGCCGTCATCATGTACCTCACGCGGAACGTGGACTGGTATAATTTGGGTGGGGCGAAGAAGTTAGAGGAATAACGATTCAAATTGTTGCTCCATCCAAGCACCTGCGGCAGCCGATTCATTTGGGCGCTGCCGCAGGTGCGGGGTTAAGGATAGAAGACACTTAGGATCGAACGTCCTAATTAGGGATTGTCCGATACTCACAAGGATCGACCGGTAACTAATTAGGTCACCACCTATTTACTTGCCCGAACACACTGCACCCGCGGCAGCGCCCTGAATAGCTAGCATTTTTCACAAATTTTCTCGTAACCCACTATCAAAACCACCCCACCACCACGTCTACCAGTTATTAGGTGCCCTCCCAGGCTCCGGCGGCTTGTCTAATTGCGGACCAGCCGTTACCTTATGCAGCGATTTACTCCACAACCCACGCACGATGTCTGCCCCACTAAGAAATACTTTCCTCTACGCTACGCTTCTTTGCTTCGTTGCCTTCACCTCCTGCCGGGAAGAAGGTACCGTGACCAGTACCGTCACTGGAGAAGTACCAACGCCCTCCATCATTACCGCAACGATCACAACCGTGAACGCGCAGCGCGGGCAGGAAGCATTCAAGGACGTCGCCTTCACCGGGATGCCCTCCGCCGCGGAGATTAATCCGGACGGTACCATTACCATCCCTACGAGTAATCTGGACCCAAACGGAACGGCGGTCACCGTAACCAAACCGGGCTTCTGGCCCGAGCACCGGGTACTGATGCCTTCCGCCGGCGGCGAACTGCGCGAAACTTTCGTGATGGAACCCAAGGTCAGCGCCGGTAAGATCGACCCCGCCGCGGGCGGTAGCATTGACCTGGGGGAGAACTTCTCCGTCACCCTGGCCCCGAACACCATCGTCACCACAGCCGATGGCGCCGCCTACGATGGTGAAGTGGAAGTGTACGTCAACCACGACGCGCCCGAGGACGCCGACGAAATGCTCAACAGCGCCAGCAACTTCCTGGCCCGCAACGCGGATGGCTCTACCTCCGCCCTCGAAAGCTACGGGATGATGGATATCGCCCTCGAAGCACCCGATGGCACCCCACTGGCCCTGGCCGCCAGCACCCCCGCAGAGGTCCGGATGCCGATCAACCCCGATACCGAAACCGGCGCGCCTACTAAAGTTCCCTTCTGGACGCTGGACCCCAACGGATTCTGGCTCCAGGATGGTTTCGCCACCCTCGCACCCGGCTGCTACGTGGTGTACATCACCCGTTCGGCCACCTGTAACATCGATGTACCCCACCCCGTAACGCGGATCTGTGGCCGCTTCGTGGACCCCGCCGGCCTGCCCCTCACGCACTCCCCCTTCCTGGTCTCGCTGAGTGGAGGCATGAGCTGTGCCGCGGCTCGCGTCGATTGTGACGGCTTCTTCTGCGTCGATGTCGCCGCTGAGGTCCCACTGTTCTTCAACGTAACCGACCCCTGCACCGAGGAAACCTACCTCTTCGCCGTTGAGCCGGTGGACTCCAACACCTCCCGCGATATTGGGGAGATCACCGTGGACCTGACCAGCCCGGTCTTCATGGCGACCGTCCGTGACTGTAGTGGTTCCGCGTTGCCCGACATCGCGCAGACCGAGATCTGGGTCGGTGGCAACGGTGGCAACGGCGGTGAATATTTCGCTCCATCCAACGAAGGCAGCACGGTCATCAACGTCGTCGACTGTAGCGGCGACGATATGCTTCTCCAGGCTTTCACCAATGATTACAAGGCAGCCTCACGCGTCATTCGCCGGACGGCCGAAGAGGAAATGCCCACCGAATTCATTCTCTGCGGCGATCTCCAAGCCGACGAATACTTCACGATGACGATTGGTGGGGTAGATATTCCCGTCACCGAAGTGGCCCCGATCTACTGGCCGGATAACGGTGAGTTCGACTGGTTGGTCCGCGCCGCCGGCGTCTACGAAGGAGAGGAATACAGCCTGTTCCTCCAGTTCAGTGACCCCAGTGCACCCGGAGAAGCAGCCTCTGCGGCCATCTACCGCCTGTTGCCCGGCCAGGAATACGGCAACGGCAAAGTGTACGTCAATCCCGAGCAGGACCTGGAGATCAAGGGCACCACTTTCGCCGCGGATGAAATGTTGTTTGAAGGCAACTTTGGCGTGCGGATGAATCTCCAGAACGACGTTGCGCAAACAGTAGAACTGGCGGATATCGACGTACAGGTAGCTTTCCGCTTAGCGCTATGATCCGGCCGGTGACCATAGTCGCCGACCACTTTTGGTGGGCTCCCGCTGGGAGAGGCTGGGCAAAGTTTGCCCGGCCGCACTGTTTGTTTACCACCCTGCTAGTTGCTCTGTTCTCGCTACCAACTCACTTAGCCGGAAGCCCAGTTGAAATAATTGGGATTCATCCGGCCAGTACGATACTTGTCGCTGTCCTGGACTCGACCCCCCCCGCTCCTAAAAGAGAACCCGACGAAGCCTTTCCGGCCTCCTCTCAGGCTGAAAAGGCGCGCGCCGCCGTGATTGTGGAGCATACCCGGCTAGGCCTCGTCCCACCCGACAGCGATGAGGCCCGTCGCCGCCGCGAGGATAAACAACGCGCTGCCGAAGCTAAAAAAGCCGAGGAAGCCGCCGCCCTGGCCGACCGCCTGGAACGCCGCCGCCAGCGCCTTGCGGAACTGGCCGCAGAACGGGGGGACCTCACCAAGGGCAATAAACGCAAACTCCTCAAGGAAGCCCGCGCCGCCCGCAAGCGGGAGCTGGCCCGCGCCAAAGCCGAACGGGAGCAAACTAAACTTCTTGCCCAGCGCGCGGAGGAGCAACGGATCCGGGAAGAGAAACGCGCCGCTTTCCTCGCTAAACGAGAAGCTGAAGCTGCCAGACTGGCCAAGCAACGGGAAGCCGATGCTGCCCGCGCCCTCGCTAAACGAGAAGCAGAAGAAAAACGGGCTCGCGCTGCAGCCGCAATGCGCGCCGCCACTCCCGCCCGGCCTGTCCCCATCGCGCGGCCACCCGCGCCCCGGCTCACCGCTGCGGAAAGGAAGGCACTCGCCCAGCAGGCTAAGGAAAACGCTCGCCTGGAACGGATCACCCGGGCGCGGCTGCAAAAAGAATCTAAAGCTGCCCGCCGGGCCGCCCGGATCGTCTACGCCGCTGGACGTAAGGATCGCCAGGCCGCCAACCGAAAAGCCCGCCGCGACGCCCTCGTGGCCCGCAACCAGGCCCGGGAAGAACGACGGCAAGCCCGCCGCCTCGCTGCTACGGAACGGGAAGCCAGCAAGTTAGCTAAGCGCGCAGCTAGGGATGCCCGCAACGCCGACCGTTTAGCGGCCAAGGCAGCAAAGCGCACGGAACGAGAAGCCATTAAGGCAGCACGCCTGGCGGCCAAAGCGGCTAAACGCGCCGGTAAAGAGGAAGCGCGATTGGCTCGCCTCACCGCACAGCGCCTCCGCAAAGAAGGCAAACTCGCCCAGCGATTGGCCCGCCGCCAAGCAGCCAATGACCGCCGTGCCGCCCGGCTGGCCGCCCGCGAAGCCAGGAGGAGTGAACGATTGGCGCGCCGTGCCCTCCGCAAGGCCGACCGCCTCGCCCGCCGGGAAGCGCGCCGCGCCGCCAGACTCGCCCGCCGCGAAGCCAGAAGACTGCGCCGCAAGGAGAATCCCATTTACTGGACGGCAGAGCCCGCGATCGCCCTTGGCCTGCCACTTCGTTCCGGAGGCGGTAACGATGAAAAATCACTGGAAGCAATTACGGTACAAGCTCTGGCCGGGTACCACCGGGCGCGGGGGATGAGTATCCGCGGAGGGCTGGCGGCGACCGTCATCAACTCCAAAGTCTCCTCTGAATCAACGCGGACGGAGACCACTACCGAGATGGCCGTCATCCAGATAATCCAGAACCCCGATGGTAGCCGGACGGAAGTGACTGGGCCAGTTCAGGTCACCCAAACCATCACCTCCAAAACTCGCTACTATAACCGGCTGACGAGTATCGACCTCCCCGTATTGGTCGGCTACCGGCTACAGGGCAACAGGTACGGCCTGATGATTGAGGCTGGCCCCTGCCTCAACCTCACCAGTGGTGGGGAGGCGCACGTCAAAACCGGAGACGCCTGGCAGCAGGTTGGGGGTGGCTACTACATCGGCCGCCGCTCCGGTATCGGCGTCCTCGCTCAGGTGACGGGGGAGTACCAACTCAGTAGCAACAGCGCGCTAACGGCCGGCGTCCGCCTGCAGTCCTTTGGCGCGGCCTTTGAGGACCGGGAGGTAACGTCCAACACCACCCGAGCGAGTACGATCAGTTTATCGGTGGGGTATCGCTTTAAGTTTTAAGGACCTTCCAGTCGTCGGACGATTCACTGGCCCGCAGCCAACCCTTCCAGTCGTCGGACGAATCACTGGCCCGCAGCGCAGCGAAGGGTCAGCTTCGTCCGACGACTTAGTAAGTGAGTAATTCAGCAGATTTAACAATGAGGCACTTCCAACCCTGTCAACCCATTCAGTCGTCGGACGAAACCAAGCATTTGCTATCGCAAATTCTTGGTGAATCGTCCGACGACGGTGGGTGGCCGGCCGACGACAGACTGTCGCACTCAGCCCAACAACTCGTTAATTCCCCACGACTAAACCTTCGCGCGGGCTACCTTGTCCTCCCATCGAGCCAAACGTATCCCCATCCCACGTGAATAGATTCTTCCTTTCCCTCGCGACCGGTCTTTTATCCCTTTTTCTTTGCACCAGCGTCAGCGCCCAAATGGCGAAACGGCCTACTTCGGGCGAGCTGTACGCGGGGATTGAGAAGCTGCAGGTACTCGGCAGCGCGCTGTACATGGCCGCGCACCCGGACGACGAAAATACCCGCCTCATCGCCTACCTGGCCAACGTTGAAAAGGTGGAAACGGCCTACCTCAGCCTGACGCGGGGCGACGGCGGGCAGAACCTCATCGCACCAGACATCCGCGAACTCCTGGGCCTGACCCGGACGCAGGAACTCCTAGCCGCCCGCCGCATCGATGGGGGGCAGCAGTTCTTCAGCCGCGCCAATGACTTTGGCTACTCGAAGCACCCCGACGAAACCTTTAATATTTGGGATAAGGACGACGTACTTGCCGACGCCGTCTGGGTCATCCGCAAGTGGCGGCCCGACGTGATCGTGCTCCGTTTTGATCCCCGCGCGCCCGGCACCACCCACGGCCACCACACGGCCTCGGCGATGATCGGCATGGAAGCCTTCGACCTGGCCGGCGATAAGAACGCTTACCCCGAGCAGCTGGCGTACGTAGAGCCCTGGCAGCCCCGTCGCATCTACTGGAATGCCTACACCTGGCGCGGCGTACCCGAGCACATGGACACCACCAAGATCATCAAGCTGGACGCAAACGAATACCTGCCCATCCTCGGCGAAAGTGTATCCGAGATCGCAGCGCGCAGCCGTAGCCAGCACAAATCCCAGGGTTTCGGTAGCCGGGGCCGCCGCGGCGAATCTATCGAGCAACTCGAACTGCTGAAGGGCGACGATAATGACGTCGAAGGCGAAGCTTTTGGCAACATCGACGTGAGCTGGAACCGCATCCCGGGCGGTGCCGCCATCGGTCAGGCGCTGGCGCAGGTGCAACGCAACTTCGATTTCAGTGACCCTGCGGCTTCCGTACCGGCGCTGATCAACGTGCGCGCCATGATGGAAAAACTGGGCGACAGCCACTACAAAAGGGTCAAACTGGCTGAGCTGGACGAGCTGGTCGCCGGCGCGTTGGGGCTCTACCTCAGCGCCTCCGTGGACGACCCGATCACCACCCCCGGCGCGGAAGTCGACCTGAAGATCGAAGCGGCAAACCGGAGCGACGTGCCCGTCCGCCTCATCACTTACTGGTACGATACGCCCAGCCAAATGAGTAACCGCACGACCGTCAACAAACCCATCGTTGCGGGCAAACCCTTTACGGCCGAACTGAAAATGAAGGTCGAGGACGACCAGCCGGTGAGTACTCCCTACTGGCTCCGGGACAACTGGAAACTAGGCATGTACACCGTCGAAGACCAGCTGGAACGCGGCCGCGGGGAAAGCCCCGACCCCATCTCCGCCCACTTTATGATGGACGTGGCCGGGACCAGACTAACCCTGACGCGGCCCGTCCGCTACGCTTTCACCGACCCGGTGAAGGGAGAACAGGCCCAACCCTTGGAGGTGCTCCCACCCGTATTCACCGAACTCGACGAGAGCAGCTACCTGTTCACCGGTACGGAGGCGAGCGACATCCGCGTAAAGGTGACCGCCGCTGCGGCGGACCTGGAGGGCACCGTCGAACTCTGCACCCCCAGCAACTGGAAGGCCACTCCGGAAAAGGTAAACTTCAAGACGACCCGCAAGGGCGAGGAACAATACTTCGTGTTCAAACTGACCCCGCCGGAGGGCCAGGCTCAGGGTATGATCGTCCCACTTGTCCGGCTGAATGGCAATGAAGAAGGCTACACGCGTAAGCTAGTTACGATCGATCACCCTCACTTGCCGACCCAGTTGGCGGACTTGGATGCCTCCGCCCCCGTCGCTAAACTCAACCTGAAAATGGCGGGCCGGAACATCGGGTACGTACCCGGTGCCGGCGATGCCATCCCCGAAGCCCTGACCAATATTGGTTACCGCGTCACGACCCTCGACGCCGGGCAACTGGCGACCGGGAACCTGGATCGCTTCGATGCCATCGTCGTTGGTATCCGCGCCTACAACGTGGAAGCCAACATGGCCAATTACAACCCCCGCCTGCTGGAATACGTGAAGAACGGCGGCACGGTCGTCGTCCAGTACAACACCAGCCGCGGGCTGAAGATGGACCAGACGGAGATCGGTCCTTATCCCTTCCAGCTCAGCCGTGACCGTACTACGGTGGAAGAAGCGGAGGTCCGCATCCTCGCCCCCGAGCATCCGGTACTCAACTTCCCCAACAAGATCACCAGCGCCGATTTTGACGGCTGGGTACAGGAACGTGGCCTCTATTTCCCCAGCAGTTGGGACGATCAGTACACGCCCATCCTCAGCTCCAACGACCCCGGCGAAGAACCGCACGACGGGGGAATGTTGGTCGCCAAATACGGCGATGGCCACTACGTGTATACGGGGTACAGCTTCTTTCGGGAATTACCGGCGGGCGTACCCGGTGCTTACCGGCTCTTCGTGAATATGGTGAGCCTCAGTGGAGTGAAGCCTTAAGCGTAGCATCTCCCTTTCGTGCCAAATGCTATCCCACTAACTCGTTAGCTCGGATGCAACAGACGGTAGAAATGTAAGCCTCTTCAATGTCCGCCACGGGTTTCCGGCCGGTTTTGATCGCTTCCAAAAAATCCACGAAGTGGGCCCGCACGGCGGGGGCTACGTGTAGCTCAATATCTTTTTCATCGACGTCTTCGGGGAAGGCTTCCCGCTCGAAAGTGGCCCCTACGTAAACGGTTTCGTCCTCCTCGCGGCCCTTTCCCGGTCGCCACTCGTAGCCGAGGGTGCTGGCGCGGAGGGTGCCTTTTTCTCCGTAGAGGGTGAAGCTCCAGGGCCAGTCCGGGTCGGGTGCGGCACCCCAGGCGCGGTGCGTCCAGTGGACGTTCAAGCGGTGCTCCGGGTACTCGAAGATGGCCGTTTGGGTGTCCGTCGTATTGGCGTCCGCTTCCGTATCCACGTAGATGCCGCCGGTGCTGGAGATCCGTTCCGGCCAGCCCAGCCCGAGTAGCCAGCGCACGCAATCGAAGTAGTGGACGCACATATCACCGACGATGCCATTGCCATATTCCTGGAAAGCGCGCCATCGCCGGTGGGGGATGCCGCGGAAGGGGAGGCGTTTGGCTGGCCCGGTCCAGGCTACATAGTTGAAGTGAGCGGGCACTTCCTGAATTTCTCTGACGGCCCGGTCGCGCATGTGGTAGTAGCAACTCATTTCTACGTGGTGGATGGTGCCAATCTTTCCTGAATCCAAGTATTGCTCCTTCATCTCCAGGAGGTGGGGCGTGCTGCGCCGTTGCAGGGCCACCTGCACGGTCCGGTCTGACTTTCGGGCGGCCTTCAGGATGCGCTTCGCTTCCTTTTCCGTCCGGCTGATTGGTTTTTGGAGGTAGAGGTGGCAGCCGGCGGCGAGGCAGTCCAGGGCCATCTTCTCGTGCCAGTGGTCGGGCGTTTCGATGAGGGCAATGTCCGGCTTTTCCGTGGCGAGCATTTCTCGGTAGTCCGCGTAGCGCCGCGGCTGCTGCTCTGGGTGGCGTTCGCGCAGCCATTCGTAAGCCGCGTCCAGTTGCTGGCTATCCACGTCACACAGCCCGACGACCTCCACCTCGGCTACCTGCAGCAGGCGAAAGAGGTCCATCTTCCCATACCACCCCGTCCCGATGAGCACGACCCGGTGTTCCGTTTTCCGGCGCTGCCGCGGGTGCAGGGCGGGAAGGGTAAGCAAGACGGGCGTGGCGGTAATGAAATGGCGACGGTTCATGGCCATTAAGGTATTGCACGTGGATGGAATGGGGGGCGCAAGCCCGATAATTCGCGCACTACAGCTAGTCCCGGAGGGGCGTCTATCGTAGCGAGGGACCGCGCCAGCAGCAGCGAAGCTCATGCTTCCCCTCGTTTTCGTTTGTTTTCGTTTTCCCTCTCGTTTTCGTTTTCCCCTCGTTTATGTCTCTTACCTCAGGAAACATCGGATCGCGTAATCCTCTCCCCCGGCCCCTTTCGCTTCGCGGCTACTTCGTGGTCCAAAGGAGAGGGGAGACGTCACAGGCGTAGAGACGTCACGGGCGTATCATTCACGGCCGAAACGTGGCCCCCCCCCTACCGCAAAACCACCACACTCCCCGAACGGACTTCCTCCACCCCCTCACAACGGTAAACCACCCGCCAGACGGCGATACCGGGCTCGACGGGTTCTCCGTTGAAGGTGCCATCCCAACGGGCAAAGGCATCGTCGGACTTGAACATCTGGCCGCCGTACCGATCGTAGATCTCGAAGCTGAGGAGTTCTGAAACGGCGAAGGGATTGGAGATGCCAAAGGTTTCGTTGGCCGTGGGGCCGATCCCATTCGGGGTGAAGGCCGTAGGGAAAAAGACCTCCGAGCAATCCAGCAACTCTGGGTCGATAACTTGCAGGACGATGCTGTCCCGCGCCACGCAGCCGGATTCCGCATCTTCAATGGAGACGGTAAAGGATTGGGTGCCGGCCTGCACCGGCGTGATGGTCGGTTCCGCAATGGCGGGGTTATCCACGCCTTCCGTGGGCGTCCAGTTGAAGAGGACGCCGCAGGGGCTGTTTAGGTCGATCGGTACCTCTTCACCGAGGAAGATCCGGCGGGTATCGTTTTGGATGCGATCGGGCGCCAGGTAGAGGCCGGCCACTTCGTTGGTGGAGAGCGCCCGCCCGTAAACGCGGAGCTCATCGATGAGGCCCTCGAAGGGGACTTCCCCGTTGTTGCGGCAATTGGTGGAGCCGATGGTGAGTTCCCCCGTGTTTTCGATATCGACGCGGCTGGCCGTCCGGGCTTCCCCCACTTCCTCGGTATTGATGAAAAGCTTGACACTGTTCAGCTCGCGGGTGATGACGACGTGCTGCCAGCAGTTCTCGTTGGTGATCTGGTGGTCGATCCGAGCTTCCTGGTTATCCTGCCGCAGCGTGAGGGAAATCAGGCGGGTGAGTGGGGCGTAGCGAAGGGTGAAGAACTTCCCGTCCATACAGTTCGTATCCCGTTTGGAGACCAGGAACTGGGTGGCGGTGGAGTTGCCGATGGGTTTGAAGTAAAGGCTCAGCGAGAAGTCTTCGGAATCAAATTCCCGGTTAACGTTGCCCGTATTGCCACCGGGGATACTGAGGAAGTCTTCTCCATTCAGCGAAAGGGAGCTGGACGATACACCGCAACCAAACTCCGGCATGCCGGTGGCTACCCCAACGTTCTGGCTATCGCCGGTCGCATCCTCAAAGTTACCGTCGAAGGTGAAGTGAGCGGTCAAACCGATTTCGGTTGGCCCCTGTCCGTACACCGCACCTGCGGCAGCGCCGAAAAAGAGAAAAGAGCTCAGCAGAAAGAGGTAAGAATTGCGCATACGTTGGGATTACGAGCCGCGAAGGTAAGGGATTTTGCGGCTCGTTACTCAACGCCCGGGCGGGAGAGAATAGTGCGGATTAACCGACGAATCGCGCCTTCCACTCGGGGCGAGGCAGCATGCATTCTTCCCGTTTGCCGAACCACCGGTAACGGTTGCGGGCAATGAATTTGTAGACCCCGTCGCGCAAAAACCGGGGGAAGAAACCGCCCGCGCGGGCTAGCTTGCCGTAGAGACCGCCGAGTTCCCGGCCGGCTCCCAACGCCGCGTCACTGTAGAGGTAGGCGCGGCCATCCTGGTACAGCACTAAACTATCGAGCGTGGTAGGGTCGACGCCAGCCTCGGGCAGTAATTCCCGCGCCAGGTCGGACTGCAAACTGGCAAAACGCAGTTCACCCAGCCGGTCGTTCTTGAGGAACCACTGTACCGCCCCGTTGCAGAGGTTGCAAACGCCGTCGAAGAAGAGGATAGGGGAAGAGGGTTGGGGCACGGGGGCTTTTGGTATGAATAACAGACTTTAGGGACGGGGGGTTGGATCGGTTTATAGTCGGGTAGTACCGTACTACCCAACTACCCGACTAAGTACTACCCGCTCTCCCAAAGCATTCACCCGAAACGCCTTCCCTTCCTCAAACAGCAGGCCCTGCGTTTGCGCGCTGAATTTTTCTTCGGCGTGTTGCACGTCAATCCGGAATAGCGATCCGTTGTAGTCGGTGGAGACTTCTTCTACGATGGAATGGCCAATGATGAGGTGGTTTACTCCGTAGGTCTTCAAAATGGAGGCGTACTCTGCGTCGGATAGCTTTTCTTTTCCACCGTAGGGGCGGACCATAGTACGGCTCCAAAGAGGCCCCAATTTGTCATCGTACAACAACTCCGTTTCGGCGTTCTCGACTCCTCCATCGATGGAGTTCCAAAAAACCTGATTCACTTTTTCGATATCCCAGCCCGCCTTTGCGAATTCCGGACTGATGCCGGCGTGGACAAATAGCTTATTGCCAATTTGCAGCATGACAGGTTGTTTTTTTAGCCAGGCTACCAGGATGTTCTCGTCGTTCATCAATTCCGCAAAGGCGGGTACGGGTTGTTCAATCCCAGTAGCCGCCTGAGCAAAAGCGATGAGACGGGAATGGGCGCTTTTGGGGTAGGCCGTCAAATTCCAGTGTTCGTGGTTGCCGTTGATGAAATGTAGTTTGCCGCCGGCCTGCTCCGCCTGGCCCTGGAGCTCATACAGTAACCATAAGCAGGCCAGCACGTTTCTGCCCCGATCGACGAAATCTCCATTGCAGACGACGTGGCCGTTCCCAAAATTCCAGCGGTAATCCTCCGTCATTACTCCATTCGCGGTGAGGAGGCCGTAGAGTGCGTTGAAGTTACCCTCCATATCGGAAAGCGCCAGTAACTTGGGTTGTGGGCCATACACGACCGGGCGCGACTCAGGCGTACCGCGCAGCGTAACCGTGAATTTATCTTTATCCGTATTATCGACCTTAACCGTAAACTGAAGACTATCCCTCAGTGGCAACACCGATTTAACGACGGTATATTTTTCGGAAGCTTCCCCAACGACGTACGCCATTTCCAGGCTATCCGCACCGAGGCGTTTTACGATGGGGCCATCGATGCCGTCGAGCTGGTAATCCAAGAAACCAAAAAATATAAACCGGTCATTGGCTTCATCGTACTTCAAATACCGCAGCGAACCATCGAAGCGGCCGTAGGTGCCGTTGTACCTAACCTGATACAGCCCGAATAGCAGGAATAAAATGCATAAGCCGGCCATTACGGCGAGTGAAATTTTGAGCTTTTTCACTGTGTAAGGTTTAGGGTGTTTAAGTAGTCGGGTAGTCGGGTAGTACGGTAGCACTACGCTACTACCCGACAACCCTACTAAATACTATTTACCAAAAGTCCGCGAAGGCAACAAACTCTGGTACGCCGCCGCGTGCACCCGCAATCGCGTATCCAACTTGCCAAACTTATTATTATTCATCGAGGGGTAAGTGCGGTTGGAGAGTACAATCACGATTAAATCCTCCACCGGGTCGGCCCAGGCGCAAATGCCCGTGAAACCTAGGTGGCCGAAGGCTTGGTCAGAGGCCTGCTGCGCCATGTTCTGGCTCTTGTCCTCGTCGAGTTGCTTCATGTCGAAGCCGATGCCCCGCCGGGTTTCACCGGGGAAACGAGTCGTGAATTGCCGGACGGTTTCGGGGCGGATGTACTGCACGCCACCGTAGTTCCCCTCCTGCAGCAACATCTGAAAGATCGTCGCCAGGTCCCGCGCCGAACCGAAGAGGCCGGCGTGGCCACTCACCCCGCCGAGCATTGCCGCGCCCATGTCGTGGACGCTCCCGTGCACGGTCGCCATCCGGAAGTAAGTGTCCTTCTCCGTGGGCGGGATGCGGTTTTTGGAAAAAGTGCGCAACGGATTAAACGTCATCGTTTCCAGACCCATTGGCCGGTAGAAATTGCGCGCGGCGTATTCGTCCACCGTCAGCCCACTCACCCGGTCGATGATGCGGGCGGAGAGGTAAAGACCGAGATCACTGTACCGGTATTGCCCCTTATTCGGAAGTTCGTTGGTGTAAAGCTGGAGCCACATCGAATCGAGGTACTCCGCCTTCATGAACATCCGGTCGGTAACGGGAATGACGTAGTCGCCCGTCTGCCGGTTGCTGTACCACTGCCGCTTGGGCTGCCCCTTATCGTCGAGGGTATTCTTGTAGAAGGGAATCCAGCTGCGTAGCCCGGACCGGTGGGCCAGCATCGGCCGCAGGGTAAGGAATTCTACGGCGGTGCCCCGCGTTTCGGGGAGGTAGTTACTGATGGGGACGTCCAGGTTCACCCGGCCTTCGTCTACCAATTTCATTAGGGATATCGTCGTCGCGGCCACCTTAGTCACCGAGGCAAGGTCGAAGATATCCGTTGTTTTAGTCCGGCGTTGTTTGCTGTACGTGTGGTGGCCGTAGGCTTTTTCGTAGACGATCTTTCCGTTGCGGGCCACCAGGGCCACCATGCCGGGGGTAGCTTTTTTGGCCATCGCCTCGCGGGCGAGTTGGTCGATCTTGGCGGTCAGCAGGTTACCGTCCAGCCCGACCGCTTCCGGGGCGTCGAAGCCCATTTTGAAGACGGCGGCCGTCTCCACGCCGGCGTTGAAGGCGCTAGTTGGGCTGGCCGTTACGGGCAGGCGTCCATTGATCTTGTTCGCACCGAAGAGGGCCTTGGCGGCGGCGTCCTGGGCAACGTCGTCGCGGCTGTAGGCCATCAAAACGGTTGGCACCTCGTCCAGTTCGCTAAGTGAGTAGGGGTTGCCGAAGACGGAGACGACCAGTTCGGCCCGCTCGTCCAACTGCCGGAGCAGGGTACGGACACCGTTGGAGATCGGCACTTTTTCGAGGAAACGGCTACCATCGCTGTACAGGGCCACCACCACGCGGTCGTTGTTACCTACGTTGCGGAGGATGCGGTCCCGATCCGTAGCGTTTAGCCCGTAGCTCGCGTTGAGGTGGGTCACTTTTGCGTAGTCGTTCATCCGGCGGCTAAAGGGGGTGGGGGCGTTCTGGCCGATGTGTACGGCTACCACTTTACCTCCCATCGGCTGGCTGAGGGGAAGGAGACGCTCCTGGTCCCGCACCAGCGTCATGGCGTGCTCGAAGAGGCGTTGTTTGAGGTCGTAGGCTTCCGGGGTATTGAGATTGCCCCGCAGGTTGGTGAGGCTGGGCCGGTCCACCCGTTTCAGGATGCCGAGGCGGTGCTTGGCCAGTAGGATGCGGCGCGCCTTTTCGCGGATGTCCTCGCGGCTGATGCGCCCTTCCTCGACGTAGCGTTTAATGGCCCGGAAGGCATCCGGCGTGCTTTCGGGGAGCAACAAAATGTCGGAGCCGGCGGCGATGGCTTCCGCCTCCACTTCGCCGTCACCGTAGTGCTTCGTTACGCCCTTCATTTCGAGGCCATCGGTGAAGACGAGGCCAGTAAAGCCCATGTCTTTGCGCAACAGATCGTAGACGATCGGGCGGCTCAGACTACTCGGGCGGTTCTGCCGGTCGTCGAGGGCCGGTACCTGCAGGTGGGCGGCCATCACGGAGCCAATTCCGTAGCGGACGAGGGCCTGGAAGGGGTAGAGTTCGAGGCTATCCAGCCGCTCCCGCCCGTGGGCGATCACCGGGAGGTCGTAGTGGCTATCCACCCCCGTATCCCCGTGGCCGGGGAAGTGTTTGGCGCTGGCCAGGATGCCATTTTCCTGCAGCCCCCGCATGAATTGGTAGCCCTTGATCGTCACGTTATAGCGGTCCTCCCCGAAACTCCGGGTGTTGATTACGGGGTTGTTCGGGTTGTTATTTATGTCCAGCACAGGGCTGAAACTCACGTGTACGCCCATCCGCCGCAGTTGTCGGGCAATCTCTTTCCCCAGGTCGTACACCTGTTGGTTATCGCGGATGGCCCCGAGCGCGATCTGCTTCGGGAAGCTGATCGTTTGCTTCGGCAGCCGCATCCCCAGCCCCCATTCGGCGTCCATACTCACCATAATTGGTACGCGGGCCAGGTCTTGGTACGTATTCGTCAGTTCCAGCTGCTTTTCGGGCGTCCCCTGGAAGAAACAGAGCCCCCCAACGTGGTAGTCCTTGATCTCCCTTTTCACGTGGGCGATGTGGTCGGCCCCCAGGTCGGAGTGGGCGCGGATCATCATCAGTTGGCCGATCTGTTCTTCAAAACTCAGTTGGTCCAGCACGCTCATCACGGCCGTTTCCTCCTCCGGCGTCATTCGCGAGAGGTCCGCCACGTAGGGCATTTGGGCGCTGACGCAGGTGCCAAGGAAAAGGGTGAGTGCAGCAGTAAACAGAAAGCAGCGAATACGTGTCATTTGGGATCAGTTATTGGGAAGACTAAACGTAAGGTAAGCAAGGCGGGTGGATAATTTCCGGGCGCCTTACTAAGAACCCGCCCTCACGTCCGCTTATTTCTTCCGCTGCGGGAATGACGCAATAAAATTTACTCCTACCCATCCTACGTAAATGGACGTTTAAGGACCGCTCCCTACCTTAAAGGCCTATCCAACAAGCACCTATAAATGAAGCCCGCCCCGCACGTGTTGATGTTCTTCGCCGGAATGCGGACCTGCTGTTCCCTGCTACTGGTGCTGTGCTGCCTGCCCGCAGCCAACGCCCAATTTTCCGAACTCCACCTGGACGCCGGCCGCAACGAAAGGGCCGACCGGGTGCTCGTGGTGGGCGACCACCTCATCGTAGCCGGCCTGACCGACGAGAACGTGGTTGACCGTACGGAGGCCATTTTTCACCGCCTTGATCGTAGTGGGAGCGTCGTCCAAACCACCCGCCTGGCCTCCAACCGCCGCAGTAGCTTCCGCGCCGCTACCCTTACAGAGGATGGCGGATTCATTCTCGGCGCCTGGAATAATACCCAGACGACGATCGACCAGTTAGCCTTCAACCGTTTCGACGCGGAGGCAAACGAAGTCGGCTCCTGGACGCTGGGAGATGAGGAATTGGACGAAGAGGTCCGCGACCTCATCTCCGTCGGGAACGACCGCTACTTGGCCGTCGGAAACGTCGGTTCCCGCGACGATGCCTTCGCGGCCTTGATTGATGGAGTAGGGGAGGTGATCTGGTGGCAAAACTTCCGCGTACCAGCCAACAACTTCAACATCTTCACTGACGCCGTGCTGGATGGAGACGAATTGGTCCTGATCGGCCACGGCATTGATGATAACACCACTCCGATGCTCTTCGCCCGCTTCTCGTTGGGGGGCGAACTGCTGGCCCACCGGCAATACCTCTCCTCCGGTGAACGGGCCAACGTAGACCGTTCACTCCTGCTATTGCCAAACGGCAACCTGGTGGTAACGACCACTTACCGCACGGAGGCGGACGAAGGCAACATCTTGGTCCTCACCCTTGACCCCGCTGGGGAAATCCTCAATCAATTCTCCTTCGGCGGGCCTGGCCGAGATCGAATCGCCGCCAGCGCCCTCGCCGCGGATGGCTCCCTGATTTTTGCCGGCCACTCCCGCACGCCAAGTGAGGAGTTTACGCGTAGCTTTCTCCTTAACGTTACGCCGGCGGGAGAAATCTTGCAACAGCGGTACCTAAGTAGCAGCAACCGATCACGCATCACTGATCTGATTCCTTCGGAGGACGGTGGCTACTATCTAAGTGGCTTCCTGGAGTGTGAAGAGAGATTAAACATGATGCTGCTCTACCTTACGGCTGACCTGGAACGTCCTGATGGCTGCAATTTGGGTTCTCCTGACCTGGAACTCCTGGCTTCACTACCAATTACGTCCAATTCGCCGGGGGTGGCGGAGGCTGAATCGATACCGACGTTAGCGGGCGCCCCATTAGCGGACGTGCAAGCGGCTACGTCGATCGACTTTTCCTGCATCTCCCTCACCTTTGATGAGGACGGTAACCGGACCATCGGCACCGGGGCGGATACTCACATTGCCTGGCCACCCACCTGCGGCCGGGAACCGATCCCACTTACCGATGTGGATTTGGAACTTCGGGGAGTTCCTGACTCTATGGTTTTCCGGGTGCCGGTGGGTTTTGAATTCGTCCTCGCGGGATCCCCTCTCGTTGCCAATACAGTGGCTGAGGAAATGACTGTCCGAACCGTATTCTACCCCACTTCAGCAGCGGAGGCGGAAAGCATTCTACGGGATCTAGCCATTCGCCCCGCGGGGCCTAATCCGCCACTGGGAGAAAGAGTGGTGATTAGCCGCTTCAACTTCCCCTGCGGCCGCCAACTGACGGGGCTGACGGAGTTCAATTACCTGGATACTGAATTGGACGTTGATTTGCCAGATACTACCCTTTGTCCCGGCGCCAGCGTCACCCTGGATGCCACTACCCCCGGTGCAACGGAGTATTTATGGGAGGGAACTGCTGGGCCAATCCTGGAAGTAGACCAGCCCGGAAGTTTTACCGTCCGTATCGGTAACGAATGCCGGACGGTATTCGATACGGTCAACGTAATGCTGGGTGCACCAAACCTAGTTACACCTGAATTGACGGACTTCACCCTCTGCCTGGGAGACTCGGTAAGTATTGACGCGACGGTGCCAGGGGCAGATCAGTATTTATGGTCCGACGATGCGGTGGGGCCCGAACGTTCCATCAATGCCATGGGGACCTATCGCTTAGCGGTAAATAACGCCTGCGAGAGGGTATCCATCCAGTTTAATGTTACTTCCATTGATTGCTGCCGTTTCTACTTACCCACCGCGTTTTCTCCGAATGGCGACGGCGTTAACGATACCTACCGCGCGGAACCTGCAGTGGCTACCTGTGAGGAAGTGCGCAACTTTGAGATGTCTGTCTACAATCGTTGGGGTGGACAACTCTACCGCAGCGAGGACCAACTAGCAGGTTGGGATGGCCGCTTTCGGGGTGAACCAGTCAGGGGAACCGTTCTCGTTGTAATCCGCTATCACTCTGGTATTGATTGGGTGGAATTACAGGAAGCTGTGTCGATACTTAGGTGATTTCGAGTAGCGGGTAAAGCCCACGGTGAAACCCAAAACCCAGAAACTGGGTCACTCTACCTTTACCGTTTCCCGTACCCGCTCGCGGATCTTGGCCAGTTCTTCGGCTAGCCAGGCGTCCAGGCCCCGGTACCAATCTTCGTGGGGGCTGGCGGTTGGGCACCCTCCGGCGAAGGGGATGCAAGCCGTCATCACGTGGGCGTGCTTACAGCTGGGGCATACGGCAGCGGTTTCGAAGGTATCCCAACTGTGGTTACAGCGGCTGCAAACCCAGTAAGGGCGGCCGTCGGGTTCCCAGTTGCATTTGGGGCAGGCGATGTGGATTTCCTGGGGCATAGCGTTGTCATTGGTAGTCAGGGGAAGAACGCCCCGGTGCGGAAGATCGTTGTTGAAAATCTATCGGCTGCGGTGCAACCCTCGAAAATTTAGCTCGTCACTCCGTACAACGCCCACGCTACCACCCGATGAAACTTGCCCTTACCTACCTCTTATTTGCTTGCTCTTTCGCCTTGTCCGCCCAGCAAAAACCCGTACTGACGGCGGTGCGAACGGAGGCACCCATCAAAATGGATGGCACCCTGGATGAAGCCGCCTGGTCCACCGCCAAGCCCGGGTCCAATTTTACAACCCTGAACCCGGTACCCGGTAAACCCGCCAGCGAACGGACGGAGGTGCGAGTGCTCTACAACAACGTGGGCCTCTACGTCGGGGCCATGCTCTACGACAGCCAGCCGGATAGCATCCTCCGGGAGCTGACCGAACGGGATGACCTCGGAAACACGGATTTCTTTGGCCTCTCCATCGACGCTTACAACAGCGGCCAGAACGGATTTACCTTTATCACCACCCCGGCCGAAGTCCAGTTCGACGCCCAGTTCTCCGTCAATGAAGGCGAGGACGAGAACTGGGACGCCGTCTGGGTGAGTAAGTCCGCCCTCCAGGCTGACGGGTGGTCCACGGAAATATTCATTCCCTATTCCGCCCTCCGTTTTCCCAGCCAGGACGTACAGCAGTGGACGATCAACTTCGTCCGCCAGATCCAGCGGAAGCGGGAGAAGGTCTTTTGGTCGGAGATCGACCCTAACGTGGATGGCTACTTCAACCAGAGTGGAAAGCTGGAGGGGCTGCGGAACATCAAAGCCCCCGTCCGGATCCAGGCTACCCCCTTCGTGGCGCTGTACGCCTTATCCGCCCGCCAGCCGGGGGACGACGGGGCTTCGACCGGCACCAGCATCACCGGGGGGATGGACCTCAAAGTTGGTCTCAACGAAGCCTTCACGCTGGACATGACCCTCGTGCCCGATTTCGGGGAGGCCCGTTCGGACGATCAGATCCTCAACCTGGGCCCCTTCGAGCAACGCTTCGATGAACAGCGCGCTTTCTTTACCGAGGGGACGGAACTCTTCAATAAAGGTGGCTTTTTCTACAGCCGCCGCGTCGGTGGGTCCAACCACAATCCCGGTGCCGTTTACGACCAAATGCGGGATGGCGAGACCATCATGGATAATCCCGGCCGGGCTACCCTTTACAATGCTTTCAAGATCACCGGCCGGACGGCTGGCGGAACCGGCGTCGGCTTCTTCAACGCCGTGGAGCAAAAGACTTACGCTACCCTCCAGAACGCGGAAGGGGAGGAGCGGCGCGTAAAGACCAACCCCCTCACCAACTACAACGTGGCGGTGGTGGACCAGAACCTACCCAATAATTCCTCCGTAACCCTGATCAATACTAACGTCCTGCGGGAGGGGAACGAAACGGACGCTAACGTGACCGGCCTCCTGTTTGATCTTCACAATAAGGCGAACGAGTACTCCGTCCGGGGTGATTTCGGGCTTTCCCAGCGCTTCCTGCCCGGGGAAAAAAGCACGGGCCACAAGGCCAGCCTCTCCCTGAACAAAATCTCCGGGAACTGGACCTGGACGCTAAGGGCCAGTGAGGAAAGTGATACCTACGATCCGAATGATCTGGGCTTGCTCTTCTCCAACAACGAGCGATTCTTCATGGGTAGGTTGGGCTACAATTACAATAAACCCTTCCTCAACGGTTTCTTCCTCAACGGTGGGGCGGGGGCCTGGGCGGGTTACGGTACCCTCTACACGAATGAGTTCACCAATGCGGGCACGGAGATGTGGGTGTACGCCCAAACCAAGCACTTCTGGAACCTTAATTTTTGGACGGAGACGGAATTTGCCAACAGCTACGACTACTTCGAGCCCCGGGTGGAAGGGCGCTACCTCATCAACCCCGCCTTCCGCAATTTCGGCGGATGGTTCGGGACGGACAATCGCAAGGCCGTCCGCTTCAACGGCAACTTCAATACCAACGGCTACTTCGGCGCGGACCGGTCGGACCTTTACCTCAACGCGAACCTCCGTTACCGGATGAGTGACCGCCTCAGCGTGAGCACCGGCGTCTTCCGTGGGCGCGACCGGAACGAGGTTGGCTATGTCCACCAGGAGACCGTAGCCGGTCCTGATCCCACCAGCCCCGGGCGTACGGACGTGTATATGGGCCGGCGGAACGTCACCAGCATTGATGGCAACGTCTCCGCCAAATACTCGTTCACCGCCAACATGACCCTGAACCTGCGTCTGCGCCATTATTGGAGTGGCGTGCGGTATAACAAATTTCATCTGCTGGGCGAAGAAGGAGATCTCCGCGATACGGATTACGCCGCCAACCACGACCGAGATTTTGATGCCTTCAACGTGGACCTGATCTACCGGTGGCGTTTCGCGCCGGGCTCCGATATGTTCCTGGTCTACAAATCGGCCATCACGGATTTTGATGAGCAGCGCGCCAATAACTTCGGAGAGAGTTTTCGCGACGTGTGGGGAGATACGCCCCGTAACGGATCGGTCTCCCTCAAGGTGATCTACTGGTTGGATTACGCCAGTTTGCGGGGGTGAAGGCAGGGCTAAGTCCGCCGCCGCCAGTGGCAGTGTACTCAAAGAAGGCCAAGCGGATAGGCTTTAACTTTAATAGGCATATATTGACCCTTCAAAGTAAAAGCTTACCACCTTGTCTGAAAAACCAAACTTAGCTGCCTCCTGGCGTAGCGACCTACCGGCATCAATTGTCGTTTTCTTCGTTGCCTTGCCCCTTTGTTTAGGAATTGCCTTGGCCTCCGGCGCCCCTGCCTTTTCGGGTCTGATCGCCGGCATCATCGGCGGCATCATCGTTGGCGCGCTTTCCGGGTCCCAAATTGGCGTTTCTGGCCCGGCGGCTGGTCTGGCGGCCATCGTGCTGACGGCCATTAGTGCTCTTGGGTTTCAGGATTTCCTCGTCGCCGTAGTGATTGGCGGCGCCATCCAAATTCTCTTTGGCGTCCTGCGGGCTGGAGTAATTGGTTACTACTTCCCGAGTTCCGTAATTAAGGGAATGTTGACGGGCATTGGCTTGATCATCATCCTTAAACAGATCCCTCACTTCCTGGGCTACGATAGTGACTTTGAAGGGGACGTTGCCTTCTGGCAGATCGACGGGGAGAACACCTTTACCGAGATCGTTAACGCCTTCGGTAATCCCAGCGTTGGCGCAACTACCATTGCCGTTATTGCCCTGGCTATCCTGCTGCTGTGGAGTAACGTGCTTTCCAAAAAGGGAAAGATCTTCACCCTCATTCAGGGGCCACTCGTAGCCGTGGCGGCGGGTATTGTTTACTACGTCGTTACGCAGGGAGACCCCACCTGGGGCATTTCGGATGAGCACCTGGTGCAAGTACCCGTCCCCGGTAGTTTTGACGATTTCCTCGGGCAGTTCACCTTCCCCAATTTTGGAGCCATCACCAATCCGGCGGTTTGGGTGACGGCGTTTACGATCGCGCTCGTGGCCAGTCTGGAAACCCTCCTTTGCGTAGAGGCAACTGACAAACTCGACCCCGCCCAGCGGGTTACGCCTACGAACCGGGAGCTCCTGGCGCAGGGTGCCGGTAACATGATCTCCGGCCTCATCGGTGGCCTACCCATCACTCAGGTGATCGTCCGTAGTTCTGCCAATATCCAGTCGGGTGGCAAGACCAAGGTGTCTGCAATTGTTCACGGTTTCTTCCTGTTGATCTCGGTGATTGCGGTGCCTACTTTACTGAATAAAATTCCCCTGGCCGTCCTGGCGGCGGTGCTCCTGATCGTTGGTTACAAATTGGCTAAACCTGCCACGGTGGCGGCCATTTACCGGTCCGGCTGGAAGCAATTCGTGCCCTACATCGTCACCGTCGTGGCCATCGTGTTTACGGATCTACTGACGGGGATTGGTCTCGGCTTGGTCGTAGCTATCATCATCATCCTGTACAAGTCTTACCAGAACAGCCACTTCCTCCACATGGTGGATAAGGAAGCTTCGGACGGGCACCATGAGGTGAAGATGACCCTCGCCGAAGAGGTGACCTTTTTCAACAAGGCCGCCATCCTGCGCGAGCTCGATGCCCTTCCCGAAGGTGCCAACCTGGAGCTGAACGTGACCAAAACGCGGTACCTCGACTACGACGTGGTGGAGATCCTCGAAAACTTTGCCGGCAAGGCCCGGGACCGGGACATCGACATCACCATCATTTCTAACAGGGGAACGGTGAAGAACCCACCCAGCTACATGGAGTTCTTCGACCTTGCACCGGCCGCTTCCGCGCACTAAGCCTTTGCGCGCTTTCCGTTTCCAAACTTAACCTTCCCGGCCCGCAGGCGCCGTTTATACCACTGGGTGAAGATCAGTCCGATGACGGTCGGCGCGATCCAGCCCGCCGTCTGGAGGTGGCCAGAAAACAAGTCGCCAAAAATGCGGTGGCCACCGAAGGCGAAAAAAGCCGTGAATCCCGCAATTGCCGTGATCACGATGTGGCGGATGTGTTCCTCCATCCAGTTGTATCCCTGAGGTTGTACGCCGCGGATCTCCCGTAAAAAGGTTGGCCAGGAAGAAAGCGTGCCCAGCACTCCAAATACGACTAGTAGGGAAGAGGATAAGTCTCCCCACCAACCCAAGCCCGCGCCGATCAGGTAGGGGCCGGCCGTCCCTAGAACCAGGCGGAAGGCGAAATCAATCCGCCGCATTTTTGGCGTGGAGCCCCGTTTGTGGCGCAGCACGGCGATTCCGTAGTACAACGGCCTTGCCGTCAGAAAGGCCAGGAAGCCGAGAAACAAGGCCTGCATCGTCCGCCCCTGCAAGTAGTTGATGATGGAAAGGAGAAAGGCGGTGGTGACGACCACCCACATCCCGTACACGTAGAATCGTCCGAACTGATTGTGCACCCGTCCACCCTTGCGCGCAAAGGCGGGTACGAAAAATAAGGCCAGGCTACTGAAGCCGGCAACGACGTGGACGATGAGAAGGATGCGATCGAGAAATTCCATGGCGAATAGCTTTTCTCAATGATAAGGGCGAAACCCAGTATCCATAAGGGCTGGGGCCGAATGACAAGGCTACCGGGACGAATGCACACGCTCCGGGATAGACGCCATATTCGCCTAATCAAGCTCTTCGATCAACCAAGTACCTCCTCCCGCAACCCCGCGACGAATCGGCGGCTCACGGGCACCTCTTCTTCCGCTGCCACCAGGTTCAGGCGGAGGCCCTGCGCGTTCCCACGGGCGGAAGTGACGTGAGCCGTGTTCACCAGGTAAGAGCGGTGGCACCGCCGCACAGTCGTGCCCACTAATTTCTCTTCCAGGGCGCTTAGGGTGGTGCGGATGGTTTCCTCCCTGGCCGCTCCGCCGTCGAGGTAGAGAACGCGGACGTAATTCTGGCGGCTTTCGCAGAAGAGCAGGGTTGCCGGGTCGAGGGCAAACTCTTCCGTCAGGGATACCAATTCCGTATGCGTTGGCGGGGTAGCTGGGGTGCTCAGTCCACCGAAGCGGGCCAGGCTGCCGGCCGCTCGCTGGTTATTGCGCTCGGCCTGCATTTGGATCAGGACCCCGCTCATCGCGATCGGGAAGAGGCCAATGAGGACCGTCGGTACCGTTACGCCCACCAGTACGACCCAGGAAAAGGCGCCCCAGCCGACGGTGAAGTTGTGGTAAATGAAATTGGCCAAGGAGATCAGTAGCAGCACGGCGGCGCAGTCGAGGATCCACTTCCCTAGCGTCCAGTTCGGCCCGCAGCGGTGCCAGCCGAATACTTGTTCGGTCACGTAGCTGTACGTGACGGCCACCAGGAAGGTGACCAATCCGTAACCCAAACAAATGGCGAAAGCGTTGGGGCCAAAATCCATCCCGAAGGGGCGCAACACGTAGAGGGCGGCGAAGATGAAGATGGCCGTCCGCAGGTGTCCCATGATCAGTCCCCGGTCGAATTCCCGGTCGGGGAAGGGTCGTTTGAGGGGATTACTGGGAAATGTGGCGGGCATGCTCGGATCTGGGTTCTCCCTCCAAGAATGCCATTTGCCCCACCGGGGTTGTGTGGTAATCCTTCCAATGACTTTATCTTTCGGCATGGCCAGTTATTCTTTCGTCTTTCGTTTTCCCACCCTTTGTTTGCTTGCCTGCCTCCTTTGCACCTGCGGCAGCGCCCAACCCGACGATTTGCAGGCGCTGCCGCAGGTGCCGGGAAATGGGGAAGGGACCGCCCCCCTCCACGAGTGGCCCACGGATAAAAAGATCCGCGTCATTCTCGATTCGGACACCGCCAACGAAATTGATGACCTCTTCGCCATCGCCCACGCCGTGCCGGATACGAGTATTGACCTGTTGGGACTGAGCTCCGTCCAGTGGTTTCACCACCTCAGCGGACCGAATACCGCCCAGCAAAGTCAGGTACTGAACGAAGAATTACTGACGCTGATGGGCCGGATGGACCTGCCCCACCCACTGGGTTCGGACATGATCATGGGCAAACCCTGGGGGGGCTACGAACCGCGGGATAGCCCCGCCGCGCGCTTCATCATCGAGCAGGCCCACGCCACGCCGGAGGGGGAGAAACTGGCCGTCGTCAGCATCGGTGCCGTGACCAACCTGGCCTCCGCCATCGCGCTGGACACGACTATTAAGGACAAGATCGTAGCCTACATGCTCGGCTTCCGGTACGATTTTGACGGAGGGTTTTGGAATAAGGACGAATTCAACATCCGCCGCGACCTCAACGCCGCGAACTACCTGCTGGATGCGGAAGGCCTCGAACTCCATGTGATGCCCATCTCCGTAGCCATCCAGTATACCTGGGACCGCGAACCCACCTTCGCCCACCTCGAAGACGCGAGAGAGTTGGGCGGGTATCTACGCCAACGCTGGGAAGACCACGGCGGACCCGGCGCCAGCCGTTGGACGATGTGGGACGTTGCCCTACTGCAGGCCTTCCTGAAACCGAAGCAGGCGGAGGAGATTGCCGTGGCCACCCCGCCGGAAAATACCGCCCGCAAAGTGTGGATGTATCAGGACATCGACGAAGCCCAGATGGAAAGCGATTTCTGGGAGCGGCTGACCGAGTGATATTTAGGACCTGCATCTTTGATTGATACCCAAACCAACCTGCCATGAACCACCGTTCACCTTTTGCCCCATTAATGCTCTTGCTGCTAGTGTTCGCTTGTGGAGAGCCAAAGGCTACGACGGATTCGGAGGAGGAAATGCCGGTGGAAAGTGCGGGGCAAGTGGGCCTGCACCACGCCGCCTCCTTCCCCATCGGCGGCGCCATCAACATCCGCAAGGTCATGCGCGATAGCCAACTGCGCGCCATTGTGCAGACTGAATTCAACAGCATCACCTCGACGAACGACATGAAGATGTACCGGATCGCCGGTGACCCCGGCCCGCTGGACTTCAGCCGGGCGGATTCCGTCGTCGCCTTCGCTAAAGCCAATGATCTCCGTGTTTTTGGCCACGCTTTGGTCTGGCACTACGCCCTGCCCGACCACATCGCCAACTTGAGCGCTAAGGAAATGGGCCCGTTCCTGGACGAATACGTGACGACCGTCGTTACTCGCTACAAGGACGACATTGACGGGTGGGACGTCGTAAACGAAGTCCTCGACACTAAAGGTGGGGAGATGCGGAATTCGCCCTTCCATCAAAAAATGGGGCGGGAGTACATCGATATAGCCTTCCGCGCCGCCCGTAAGGCGGACCCAGACGCGAAGCTCTTCATCAACGATTTTGGTACGGAGCGGGATACGGCCAAGCTGTCCGGCCTCCTCCAACTTGTGGCCGACCTCCAGGATGATCAGGTACCCATTGACGGTATCGGATTCCAGTGGCACCTCCAGATGCGGGACGACACCGCCGTGATCCGGAACAACCTGCGCCGGGCGGTGGCTACGGGATTGCTCATTCACGTGTCCGAGCTGGACCTCATTTTCAATACCCACAACGACGAGCGGGGTGGGGGAGAGGACGACGTACAGTTCGTCACACCGATGATGCTCGACGACCAGGCACAGATGTTCGAGACCGTCGCCCGGATCTACCGCGAAGAAGTTCCGCCCGCCCAACGCTACGGCATCACTTTCTGGGACTTCACCGACCGGGATACCTGGATCAAAGGCTTCTTCGATATGGGCGACTGGCCAACGATTTTCGACGATTCCCTCAACCGCAAACCGGGCTACTACGGCTTCGAGTACGGCATTCGTGAGCAGTAATCAAAGCGAGACGGACAGTAATGTCTTACGCCGGATCGCCCTCGGTGGTGGTTGCCACTGGTGCACGGAGGGGGTATTCATCTCTCTGCGTGGCGTGGAGAAAGTAGAGCAGGGCTGGGTAACTTCGGAGCCACCTGCGGATGCGTGGTCCGAAGCCGTCATCGTCCACTACGACCCGACGGTGGTAACAATCGCAACGCTGATTGCCGTCCACCTGGCCACCCACGCCGCGACGAAGGCGCACGCCCTGCGCCACCGGTACCGGTCCGCGATCTATTATTTTAACCCGGCTGACCGGGCACCGTTGGAACAGGAACTGGCGCGTGCGGCTGCCAGTTTTGATGAGCCAGTACTTACGGCCGTGCTACCATTTGTCGCTTTCAAACCGTCGCTGCCGGAGCACCAGGATTACTTCCGGTCGGATCCGGAAAAGCCCTTCTGCCAGCGTTTCATTTGGCCAAAATTGAGGGGATTGGAGACTGAGTTATTGAAGGGTGAGCTTTTCGATTAGCGTCAAGATTTATGAAGGAATGGTGACCGCCCAATTTCGCGGAAGTCAAAGAAGAAAGAGAACGGACAGTTTGGACGTCAGCTGGCAGCTACTGCCCGCCGCCAAATTTCCTATCTTTACTATTACTTTGCCTCGTAATCTCAAGAATAATCTACCAAGCCAGTCTCCATTTTCGTTCCCTGCTTTCCGGGCTTCTCCTGTTAGCCTCCCTTACCGTGGTGGGGCAGACGGAGAATTGTGGAGATGGTATTGATAATGACGGGGATGGCCTGATCGACTGCTACGACGGCGATTGCCAGGGGGTGGCAGGCTGTGAAGATTTCTTCTTCAACCCACCCACTCCAGAATGTGGATTCTCACCCCCTGAATTAGAAGAGGTTGAATTAGGCTTGCTTTTCGAAACGGACCAAGCAGCTTTCCCCATCGATCAGCGCTCCGGCGTCGTCATTGGCGATATGAACGGAGATGGTATCCCCGACCTCGTCAGCCGCGACAATTCTCCCGCACGGATCCAGATCTTTAGTGGCGACGATGGACGCATTCTACAGAGTATTCTCACGCCGCGTACCCACCCTTTCGGCCAAACGGCTATCGCGGACGTGGATCGGGACGGGCTTGGCGACGTCTTTCAGATGGAGTACACCGGACAACTGGCTCGTTACGAATTTGGCAACCCCAACGCTGTCTGGCGTACCGGCCGGAACGTAGGCGACGATAACAGCGTATCCATTCCCCAGATCGCCGACGTCAACCAGGATGGCCGCCCCGAAGTGTACGTTGGTGATCGCGTTTTTGATGCCATCACCGGCGTCCGTTACGTGGACGCACGAATTAATGTGGGTGGCTACGCCGGCGGTAGCAACTCCGACCGTTTCCCCATTTACTACGACCTCTACCAGCCGGGCGATCCGAAGCCGGGCGGTGGCATCTTTGGCCCAGAAGCCAATGGGATGGAGTACATCGCTGGCAACCAGGTGCATACCATTGATATCCCGAGTATTGGCCCCAACGGAACCCCAGTTGCTAACTCCGGAACGTACATGTTGGCAGCCGAACTCAACGCCACCAGCCTGGAACGAGATGGCTTCACCTCCATCGCCGACATCAACGGAGATGGGCGAATGGACATCGCCGTCATGGATGGCGGCCGCGTCTACGCCTGGGACCCCTACACGAACGAACAAATTGGGGCCACCTTCAATATCCCCAGCACCAGCGCCGGTGGCCGCATCAATATTGGTGACTTTAACGGTGACGGGGACGTAGAACTAGGGTTTGCCGGTGCCAACATTTACATCGTCCGCCAGTACAGCGGGACCAACGGTGACAATAATGGCGTCTGGACCGACTTGTGGCGAAAAACGGGACTGGACGATGGTTCCCAACGGACCGGATCGACCCTATTCGATTTTGATGGCAATGGCACCGTTGAAGTTGTCTACTCCGAAGAAGAGAATCTGTTCATCTATGACGGGCCAACGGGAGACATCCTCTTCCAAACCACCAGCCGCTCCGGTACCCGTACGGAATATCCCCTCGTGGCCGACGTCAATGGCGATGGCACTGCGGAGATCATCGTCACCGCTCAGGACCGTAATGGACCACAATTTTCGGGGACGGGCCGCATCAGTGTCTACTCCTCCGCCAACCAGCCCTGGGTGCCCGCGCGCCAGGTGTGGAACCAGCATGGGTACAACGTGACCAACATTAACGATGACCTGACGGTGCCCCAGTTCCAACAGGATAACCTGAATCCTGCCTTCGGGCAGCGTTACAATAACTTCCTCGTTCAGACGGCAGTTGGAGGCGCCGCTGGAGGAGAGATCGTCTACCCGGCGCCGGATGGCATCATCGAACCGGAACTGGATGCCAACGGGGTAGCGGATATCGACTTTAGTAATTGCCCCAACAGTGTCGTCCTGCGGCTCATCGTAGAAAACGACGGCGATGCACCCTTCCCCGGCTCGACGCCAATCGCCTTTTACGACGGCGACCCCCGGACTGGCCAGCCCAACCTCTTCACCACGACTACCCTCGGTACGACCATCGCGCCCGGTGAAACGGTAACGTTAGACGTGGAGATCGACGTGAGCCAGGCCGCCGCCGGTTCACCCATCTTCCTGAGTGTGAATGACCCAGGCTTTGCGAGTGCGGACCTGCCCTTCGGCCCCGAAGATTTCCCCCTCACCGGCACCCCGGAATGTGACTACAGTAACAATGTATCCAACGTTGGTAACGTCCGCTGTGGCGAAACCTGCGGTAATGGCCGCGACGATGATGGTGATGGGCTCGTCGATGAACCGAACCTCACCCCCGTCCGTACGACGGGTTGCCCAAGGGAGACACTCCCCGCCATCATCGCGGACGTCAGCGGAGGCACCTGGAGCGTAGTTGGTGGCAGCACGATCGGCACGACCGTCGACCAAAATGGCGTGGTGACCCTCGGTCGCCCGCCCAACGACCAGCCGGTGATGGAGACCATCCGCTACGATGACGGCATTTGTTTTGAAGACGTCGTGGTGACCACAGTAGATAACACGCCACCAACGGTAGTCTGCCCCGGTAACCAGGAGGTTGCGCTCGACGCTTCCTGTTCCGCAGTACTAGCCGACTTCGCCTCCCAGGCTCAGTTTGGGGACAATTGTTTCATGACCGGGGTCGTCATCACCAGCAGCCAGTCTCCGGCGGTAGGCTCTTCTTTAAACCTGGGCGCCAACCCCGTGACCATCACGGCTACGGACGAAAGTGGCAACCAGGGTAGCTGTACGTTCACCGTTACGGCCGTGGACCGGATCAACCCTACTATTACTTGCCCAGCTAATGCGGACGTGACCGTAGATGCTCAGTGTAATTACACCTTGCCAGATCTTACCGGTGGAGGAACGGTCGCCGACAATTGCTCCGCCACCGGTGCGATTATCATCACCCAATCTCCCGTGGCGGGGCAGGTGCGGTCGGGCCACAACACCACCGTCACCGTCACGCTAACCGCGCGCGATGAAGCCGGCAATCGAGGGAATTGTTCTTACGTACTAACGCTGAAGGACGAGACGCCCCCCGTCCTTACCTGCCCAACGGTATCCGACCAGACGGCGGGTAGTGCAGACTGTGAGTTCGCCCTTTTTGACTACCGCGGCCAAGTCCGGACGACCGACAACTGCACTCGGAATGACCTCGTCACGCTCACGCAAAGCCCTCCCCCCGGCACCCGCGTCGGCCCCGGGACCACCATCATTACTATCACGGGCCGGGACCAGGCGGGTAACGAGGCTACCTGTACGATTTCCCAAACGGTCATTGATCGAAATCCACCACAGTTAGTGTGCCCTTCCGGCCTGCGGGTATCTCCCCGCGCTTCGGACTGTCAGCTGATCGTCCCGGACATTATTGACCAGACGACCATCATGGATAATTGTGGCGTGGATGCACTCACGGTTAGCCAGAGCCCCGCGGCGGGCACGGTGTTCATGAGCCCGTTCTTCCAAAACGTCACCGTTACGGCAACGGACGCCCAGGGAAACAGTAATATCTGTGTTTCAACCATCCTGCCCGGAGACCCGCCACCACCGGCCATTACATGCCCGGCGCCCACGACCTTGGCGCTCAATGCCAATTGCTCGGTGGCGCTCCCGGACTTTACCGGCCAGGCGACGACCACCAGTTGTGGTACTACTACCGTAAGCCAGCAGCCCGCTCCGGGGTCTTCCATCTCGGCAAATACTACCGTTACCCTGACCGTTCGCGATAACGCCGGGCAAACGGCTACTTGCGATTTCCTCGTGAGTGTGGTAGATAACACCCCGCCCGTCGTCACCTGCCCGTCCACCCAAACCATCGCGGTGGATGGCACCTGTGAGGTGCCGCTACCTGACTACACCGGGCAGGCTTCCGCAACGGATAATTGTACGAACGTTCTCGGCGCGCCAACGCTGACTCAGTCCCCTGCGGCGGGTACGATGTACGACATTAACGACAGCCCGGTCACCGTTACCCTTACGGCAACGGACGCCAGTAACAATACGGGGACCTGCACTTTCTCCGTCGAGTTGATGGACAACCAGCCGCCACAAATCTCCTGCCCAGTAAGCCCGCAAACGGACCCGCTCGACGCCAATTGTAACGCGACCATTCCGGATTTTAGGACGGAGACAATGGTCAGTTCTACCTGCTCGATGTCCGGTTTTGCGCTGTCGCAGGTGCCAAGTCCGGGGACGGTGGTGAGCGGTGAACAGACCATTCCCATCACGATTACGGCAAGCGATAACGCGGGTAATACCGTAACGTGTACGTTTAATTACGAGACCGAAGACGTCACTTCCCCCACCATCATCTGCCCGGCGGACCAAGTCGAATCACTGGATGCCAGCTGCAACTTTACCGTGCCGGATTACACCGGAATGGCCATAGCGAATGACAATTGTTCTTCCGTTGGGGGGACACCGTTGCTTACCGTCACGCAGATGCCCGCCGCTGGAACAGTTGTTACGGGCAACGGAACCGAAACCACCATAGTACTGACTGCCACCGACGCCGCGGGTAACGCGACTACTTGCGATTTTACCCTGACCACCGAAGACGATACCGCCCCGACGGTCACCTGTCCTACGGATCAGGAACGCTCCCTCAGCGGAACTTGTGTTTACGAGCTGGAGGACTTGAGTTCCCTCGTCACTACGGCTGATAATTGCCCGGGGGCAATCACCCTCGTACAAACGCCCGCCGCCGCAGCCGTATCGGCCACTGAGCCCGGTACGATTGCCGTCACGGTAGTAGCCACTGATGCAGCCGGAAATATGGCTGATTGTTTCTTTAGCGTCAACGTGGTGGACGATACGCCGCCCTCCATTATCTGCCCTGCCGACCTAACGGTAGAAGTGGATGCTTCCTGTACGGCCCGCATTCCCAACCTCGTGCCCGATGCGACCGCCGCGGACAACTGCCAGGGTGCCGCTGCCGTGACCATCACTCAGGACATCACTGCCGGTACTACGCTGACCGGTGACGGCACCACGCAAGTGGTCACCCTCACGGCCACCGACGGTGCCGGATTGACCGCGACTTGTACCACGACCGTTACGTTGGATGACGTCACCAACCCCACCGTCACCTGCCCCGCCGCTCTGGAACTCGATCTCGACCCTACGGGCTGTTCCGTTGACATTCCGGACTACGCCGGGACGCTGACCCTGGCCGATAATTGTACGGCGGCTGCGGCGCTTGCCGTCCAACAGATGCCCGCCGCCGGGACTACGCTCATGGGCGCCAATACGGTGCAGACGGTAAGCTTTGACGTCAACGACGGTAACGGCAATACGGGGACCTGTAGCTTCCAACTGACGCTACGGGACGTGACGGACCCCGTCGTAACCTGCCCCGCCAATGCCACCTTGTCTCTGGACGCTAACTGTTCCGTCCCACTACCGGACTACACCGGATCCGCTACGGCTACCGACGACTGCGTGATGATGGACGGCATCACCTTTATCCAGAGCCCTGCGGCGGGTACCAACCTGACCTTTGCCGGCGACCAGCGCATGGTTACCCTGACCGCGTTTGACGGCAATGGCAACAGCGCCAATTGTACCTTCACCGTAATGGCGGAAGATCAGGTGCCTCCCTCGATCACCTGCCCCGCAGACCGCGACCTGGAAGTGGACGCCAATTGTACCGTTGAAGTACCCGATTTTACCGGCGAGGCTACCGTAGCGGATAATTGCTCGGAGGCAGCGGCGATCACCGTCACCCAAATACCCGCCGTGTCCACCGTTATTCCTGCGGACCAACTGGACGTTCCCCAAACGGTAACCCTGACGGCTACGGATGCGGTTGGAAATACCAATACTTGCACCTTCACCTTTACCCCGGTCGATGCGACGGACCCCGCCATCACCTGCCCGGATCCGCAGACCATTCTGCTCGATGCCGCCGCCTGTACCGCGACGTTGGGGGACTACATCGCACTGGCTACCGTCACGGATAACTGTACGGATGCCGGCGCCATCACCGTTACCCAGGGTACGGCTGCGGGGACCACCTATCAGGGTTTGGTACCCCCGCAGATTGTCGTGCAACTTACCGCAGCGGATGCTTCCGGCAATACGGCTTCCTGTGATCTAACAGTTTTCATCAGGGACGAAATCGCCCCCACGGTGGACTGCTCTGCGGCCAACGTTACCATCGCACTCGACGAGAATTGTAACGGCGTCATTCCCGACCTCACTACTGCGCTGGTCACCGACGACAACTGCTCGCCCAATGCCCTGACTTTCACCCAGACGCCCGACGTAGGTGCGGAGTACAATGGTGATGGAACCACCGTAACGGTAAACTTCACCGTCGAGGATGCTTCCGGCAATAGCGTTGCCTGTACGAGTACCGTGACCTTCGAAGACCAAAGCCCACCAAATCCCGTCATCTGCCCCGATGACACCGAACTGAAGGTGGACGATACCTGCCCGGTCCCTCTACCGGATTACACGGGTGGTGTCACTGTGCTGGACAATTGCCGGGCCGAAGATCAGATCACCCTCACGCAGTCCCCGGCTCCGGGTACGATGGTGAGCGGTGCCGGCACGGTTATTCCAGTAACCATCACCGCGGACGATGGAAATGGCAATACCGCTACCTGTGATTTTGACATCACCTTAATCGACGACACGGCGGTGGAACTCACCTGCCCCGGTGGCCAGTTGGTGATCGCCAGTTCCGACAACTGTGACGGGGAGATCGGGGATTACCTGAGTGAGATCACGGCCGTCAATCAGTGTATGGTACCCGCCGGGATGGTAACCTTCGTGCAGTCGCCCGCTCCCGGAGATGCCGCCGCCATGCTCGACGTTGACGACCTGAACGTACCCCAAACGGTGACCGTCACGGCGACGGACATCAACAATAACGTCACCACCTGTACTTTCGAAGTGACGCTGGTCGATACGTTGGCGCCGGTGCTGACTTGCCCACCCGCTCAGGTAATTGCGGTGGACGAGAGCTGTTTTGGTTTGACGCCGGACTATACCGGTACGGACTTCACCACCATTACGGATAACTGTAACGTTCGGGATAGTCTCATCATCACCCAGTCTCCCGGGCCGGGTGACGGTATCCCCGGGCCGGACGCTGTCCGTACGGTAACGGTGACGGCTACTGACCCGAGTGGAAACCAGGGGCAGTGCACCTTCGTCCTGACGGTGGAGGACCAGGACCCACCGAATATGGTTTGCCCCGCCGCGGATACCGTCCTCCTCAACGCTGACTGCGAAGTAGCCCTCGGTGACTACATCAGCCAGACCATTGCGGACGATAACTGTACGGATAAGACCGACATTACGGTTACCCAATCTGCCGCCGCCGGTACGATCATCACCGGACACCTGACCACCGAGACCGTCACCATTACGGGAACCGACGGCAGCGGGAATACGGCAAACTGTTCCTTTACGGTCACGGCCATCGATACCATCAAGCCCGCCATTGCCTGCCCGGGTGATCAAATTGTGCGGCCCGACGGACAGTGCGAGGCACTACTGCCGGACTACCGCGACGAAGTAATCACTACGGATAATTGTTCCGCCGTCGGCATGATCACGCTGACGCAACGGCCCGCCGCAGGTGAGTTGTTGAGTGGTGAGGGTGATGCCCTGCAAGTCACCATTGTTGCTGATGATGGGAATGGCAATTTGGATAGCTGCACCTTCCTCGTTTCCCTGGAAGACAATACGCCACCGTCTATCGTCTGCCCGGATGATGTTACGATTCCCGTAGATGAAAACTGCAACTACAGCCTGGCTGACCTCACGGGTGACGCTACCGTCCTCGATAATTGTACCGACCCCGCAGCCATTACGGTGACGCAAAGCGTTGGTATTGGCGGTACGTTTAGCGGCGATGGCACGACCATCCCCGTTACCCTGACGGCGGACGACGGTAATGGCAACACTGCTCAGTGTGTTACGACCATCACCCTGGCGGATACGATCAGCCCGACGATCGTTTGCCCCGAAAACCAGATCGTAAACCCCGACGCCAGTTGTGCCGTAACCGTTGCGGATTACCGTTCGGCCATAGTTGATGACAATTGTACGGTGCCGGATGACATCACCGTTTCCCAGTCCTTGGCGCCGGGTTCCACCCTGAACGGAGAAGCTACCACGGAGACGGTTACCCTTATCGCGGACGACGGAAATGGCAACACCACCAGCTGTTCGTTCACCGTCACGCTGGAGGATATCACTCCACCCGCAATCACTTGCCCAGCAGAGCAGACCATCTTCGTCGACGGGAGTTGTTCCGTAGCGCTCCCCGATTATACGGACATCACGGTGGCCACGGACAACTGTACTCCGGCACCCGCGATAGCGCAAAATGCGCCCGCCGGAACGATGATCGATACCCTGGGCGCCCAGACAGTGACCATGACTGCCGACGATGGAAACGGAAATACGACCGACTGTAGCTTCACGGTAAACGTGGTGGATAACACCGCGCCCGTGCTGACTTGCCCGACCCTGAGCGTGATCCCCGCCGATGAGAATTGTACCGTGAGTATTGCTGATTACCGCGATAGCATCACCGTAGCCGATAACTGCGGCCCAACGAGCATGGAAGCAGGGGCGCTGACGCTGGTGCAGAGCCCAGTGGCGGGCACCGAGATCACTGATCTGGGAACGGAACGGATGATCACCCTGACGGCGACGGACCCTAGCGGAAACAGTGCAATGTGTATGATCACGGTAGAGGTAGCGGATACTACCCGGCCGACGATCGTCTGCCCCGCGGATACCACCCTTGCCGTTGACGGCAATTGTTCCGCGCTGATTCCCGACTACACCGCCCTGCCGGAAGTAGCTGATAACTGCGCACCGAACGCCGGCGCCGGAGCGATCACGGTGACCCAACAACCGGCCGCCGGAACGATGGTGAGCGACGAGGCCAGCCTGATCACCATTACGCTAACCGCCACCGATGCCGCTGGAAACTTCATTACCTGCGACTTCGACGTGCAACTCATCGACAGTGTACCGCCCAGCATCACCTGCCCGGCGGACCAAGTGGTGGAAGTGGATGCGGATTGTAGCATTGAACTGGCCGACTACCGCAGCCAGGCGACGGCCACCGATAACTGTTCTCAGGCCGCTGAACTGACCTTCGAACAGCGCCCGGCTCCCGGGACGGTCTTTACGGAAGATGGCACGATCATCCCGGTAACCATTGTGGCCGTAGACCAGAGTGGCAACCGAGATTCCTGTGAGTTCAACGTGACGCTGGATGACGCCATCGACCCGGTAATCGTGAACTGCCCGAACGATTCTACGGTATTCGTGGACGCTTCCTGTGCCTTTGCGACGCCGGATTTCTGGGACGTTAGCTCCGCCCTAGCTACCGACAATTGCCGCCCGACCGGGATGACCAGCACGACGGCTACGGGCGATCAGATCGTCTACACCCAAACGCCTGCGGTGGGTGAAATATTCACCGGAGGCATGACTACCGAGACGGTGACCCTGACGGCCGACGATGGTAACGGAAACGTGGTGAGTTGTGTCTTTGAGCTCTCACTGAGTGATACCATTAGCCCCGTAATTACGGTCTGCCCGGCGGATACTACCGCTAACCCGAATGCGGACTGTGAATTCACCCTGGAAGATTACACCATCCGTGCAACGGCAACGGATAACTGCGTGCAGGATGGTGCCCTGGTATTCGACCAGTCGCCAGCACCGGGGACTGTTGTCAGTGGACAGGGTGGGGTGACGGAAATCACCATCACGGCTACTGACGCCAGCGGCAACCTCATCACCTGCGCCTTTGAGCTGACCCTAGAGGATACGATTTCCCCCATGATCACCTGCCCGGACCCGCAGGTGCAACTGGTGGACGAGGACTGCCAGATCATCCTGGCCGATTATACTAACCTGGCGATGACGGACGATAATTGCTCCGCCGCAAACGTGACCGTTAGCCAGGTGCCGTTACCCACCACAACCTTCACCGGCGTGCAGACCCAGACCGTGACCCTCACGGCGGACGACGGCAATGGTAATACGACCGACTGTACGTTTACGGTCAGCATCGAGGATGAGATCGATCCTGCGCTAACCTGCCCCACAACGTCCATTATTCCCGCGGATACTGATTGTAGCGTCAGCATCGCTAACTACGTGGATAGCGTGGCCGTCACCGATAATTGTGATGCGGCGGCGGACATTATGCTGGTGCAGGACATTGCCGTTGGCACGACCATTGAAGATCTTGGAGCCACGCTGGACGTGACCATCACCGCAACGGACCAGAGTGGTAATACGGACGTTTGCGTGATCACCGTGGAGTTGATCGATACGATCAGCCCGACACTGGTTTGTCCGCCCGATACCGTACTCGGAGTGGATGCCGCTTGTAATGCCGTCTTGCCAGATTACCGTGCGTTCGCGGTTCCCGCGGATAATTGTAATGACCCAGCGGACATCGGTCTTGCCCAGTCCCCACCAGCGGGTACGCCGCTTTCGACTGAGGACACGGAACAGGTCGTGACCGTCACTGCTATGGATGCGAGCGGCAACGAGGTAAGCTGCGACTTTACCGTTACGCTCATCGACACGATCGCACCGACCGTGGCTTGCCCGCCGGACGACGTCATTAGCGTGGACGGTAGCTGTTTGATCATGATCCCGGACTACACCCAGGGTGCCCAACCGGCTGATAACTGCACGGATCCGGCGGCGATAACGCTCAGCCAAGACCCGGCTCCTGGCACGGAGATCAGCGGCGACGGTACAACGGAAACCATCACCATTACGGCTACGGACGCTTCGGGTAACTCAAGCACCTGTACGTTAACGCTGACGCTGGAGGACAGCACCGAACCGATGATTACCTGCCCCGTTGACCAGGAACTGACGGCCGACGATGATTGTGAGGTGCCGATCCCCGATTACACGGGGGACGCTTCCGTGAGCTCGACCTGTGACCAGGGGAACGGCATTACCATCGTACAGGTCCCAGCGCCGGGTACGCCCATTAGCGGACACAACACGACCGAAGAGATCACCCTGTTGGCGACGGATGCCAGCGGAAACTCCACCTCCTGTACGTTCATGGTGACCTTGCTGGACCGCACGGCGCCCGTAATCACGGGCTGCCCAACGGAACCAATTGTGGAACAGGTGGATGCGGACTGTACGTTTGACCTGCGGGATTACTGGGAGGCCACCACCGCTACGGCTACCGATAATTGCCGGCGTACGGGCGTGACTTCCATCACCGCTGCGGCCAATCAAATCAACTACACCCAAACGCCGGACCGGCTGACCACCATCAGCAGCGGTATGGGATCCCAGACGGTGACGCTTACGGCGGATGATACTTACGGCAATCAGAGTAGCTGTCAAATCACAATCGTCCTGCAGGATACGGTGGCGCCGGTCATCACGGTTTGCTCGAGTGACACTACGGCCAACCCGGACGCCAGCTGTTCCTTCACATTGGAGGACTACACGCTACGCGCGACGGCTACCGACAACTGTATTCAGGATGGCGATCTGACTTTTGCGCAGACGCCGGTGCCGGGTACGGTAGTAGCGAACCAAGGCACGGTGACGGAGATCACCATTTCAGCTACGGATGCCAATGGCAACGTAACGACCTGCTCTTTCGAACTGACGTTGGCCGATACCATTTCACCGAGTATCACCTGCCCGGTTGACCAGACGGAAACGCTGAGTGCTACCTGTACCGATACCATTGCGGATTACACCGCGCTGGCCGTCGTAGACGATAATTGTACCGATCCATCCGCCATCGTGGTGACGCAGGAGCCCGCTCCGGGAACGGTGTTTACAGGCGTCCAAACCCAGACCATCACCCTGACGGCGGATGACGGCAACGGCAACACTACCAGTTGTGACTTCACGCTGAACATTGTGGATGAGATAGATCCGGAGCTTACGTGTCCGGACCAAAGCGTCATACCGGCCGACGCCAACTGTGAGGTAGACGTGGTGAGTTACCTCGACTCCGTTTCCGTAACGGATAATTGTGACGCAGCCGCGGATATTGACATCGTCCAGGACGTTGCTGTGGGAGAAACGATCACTGGCTTAGGCTCCACCATCGACGTTACGGTGACGGCAACCGACCAGAGTGGGAATACGGACCAGTGCGTGATTACCGTCGTCTTACTCGATACGATCGCTCCCGTACTTACCTGCGTGCCGGATACCGTGTTGGGTACGGACGGAAGCTGTAACGCCATTCTGCCGGATTACCGACCGGTTGCTTCCGCCACGGACAACTGTAACGAGGAAGCTGACGGCGGCATCACTTTTGATCAGTCTCCCGCGCCCGGAACTCCGTACGCTGACGAAGCGACCAGCTTTGACGTTACCATTACGGCGACGGACGCCACGGGCAACAGTACCTCCTGTACGTTCAGTGTTCAGTTGATTGATACCATTGCGCCAGAGATCGTCTGCCCGAGTGATCAGGTAGTGGAGGTTGACGGTGACTGTGAGATTGTCCTGCAAGACTACCGGGACCAGGCTACCTCTTCCGATAACTGTTCGACGGTAGCGGAGATCACCGAGGTGCAGCGCCCCGCTCCGGGGACGGTCTTTAGTGGGGAGGCCACTATCGTGCCGGTCACCATCATTGCGACGGACCAGTCCGGCAACGTAGATTCCTGCACCTTCACGGTGGAGCTGAATGACGTGACGCCCCCTACCATTGCGAATTGCCAGACGGATACCATTGGTATCGTTGATGGCCAGTGTGACTACGTGGTGCCGGATTACTGGAGTATTACCCCCGTTACCGCTAATGACAACTGCCGGCCTACGGGAACAACGGCGACGACCGCTACGGGAGATCAGATTGCTTACACGCAAGTCCCTGCGCCGGGTACTGTCCTGACAGATGCGTTCACCACCCAAGTTATTACGCTGACCGCGGACGATGGGAATGGGAACACGGTAAGTTGCGACTTCCTCCTGACCCTGACGGATACGACCGCACCGACGATCGTATGCCCCGCCGATACGATTGCCAACCCCGACACGGGTTGTGATTTCGCATTGGAAGATTACCGAACCCGCGCGGCCATCGCGGATAACTGTACGGATTCAATTGACTTGGTGGTCACCCAGGAGCCGGCACCCGGTACGGTGATCAGTGGTCAGGCGACCACCCAAACCATCTCGCTGACCGTCACGGACCCAAGTGGCAACGAAACTACCTGTTCTTTCGATCTGACCTTACAGGATACGATCTCGCCGAGCATCGTCTGCCCCCAGAACAAGGTAGAGGAACTGGACGCCACCTGTAGCTTCACCATCCCGGATTACACGGATGAAGCCGTCGTGGCCGATAACTGTACGGAGGAGGCGAGCATCACCATCACGCAGGAGCCGGCGCCGGGAACGGAATTCAGTACGCTGAACGAAGCGGATGAGATCACCGTCATCCTGACCGCAGACGATGGAAACGGCAATACGACGACGTGTGACTTCACGGTCATTCTTGACGACGTTCTTGACCCCGTGATCACCTGCCCGGCCGACACGACTATTTTCGTCGACGCCAACTGCGCTGCGCCGCTTCCCGATCTGGTGGCGGTAACTACGGCAACGGATAATTGTAATCCGGTAACCATCACCCAGGCGCCGCTTACGGCAACAGAATACAATGGCGACGATACGGAGATCGTAGTGACCTTGACGGCCGACGATGGTAACGGCAATACGAGTGACTGCCAAGTGACCGTAATGCTGCAGGACACGATCAGCCCTTCCATCATCTGCCCACCAAACGAAACGCTCTTCGCCGGCCCAACCTGTGAGGTGGGACTGCCCGACTATACCGTTGCGGCCACCATCGGTGATAATTGTACTTCCAATACGGATATCCTCGTCACACAGGACATCAGTGCTGGCACAGTCTTTAGTGGAGAGGGCACCATGCAGGTAGTCACCCTGACGGCGGATGACGGGAACGGCAATACCACAAGATGTACCCTGGAGATCACGGTGGATGATGCCATCCCGCCGAGTATTGACTGCCCGGTCACCCAAACCCAGTTTGTGACCGCTACCTGTGACGTGGAACTGGCTGATTATACCGCCCTCGCCGTCACGGATGATAACTGTACGGAAATGGCTAACATCGTAGTGACCCAGGATCCGGCTGCCATGACTTCGTTCGATGGTGTTCAAAATACGGTAGTCACCCTGACTGCGGATGACGGTAATGGCAATACGGCTGAGTGCCAGTTTACCGTTCGTTTTGAGGATAATACGGCGCCTTCGATTGTCTGTCCGCCATCCCAGACGATTGACTTTGGGGAAGACTGTCAGTTTACGCTGCCAGATTACCGAAGCCTGGCCTTGCTGGATGATAACTGTACGACAACGCCTCCTACGATCACTCAGTCTCCTTCCATCGACTCCATCATTAATGACCTGGGTACGGTGACGGAGGTCACCCTGACGGCAGAAGACGCCAGTGGCAATACCTCCCAGTGTCAGTTCGTCGTGACGACCGTAAGCCCCACGCCCCCACCGGCGTTTGCGACCGTCACCCTCGCGGTAGTGGGCCGCCCGACGGGCTCTGGCGTAGTGAACCTCGAGGATGCCCTCGACCCAACTACGGAATCCAACCTCAGTGCCATCGATCTGGACCGCGGCTTCGATGAAGGCCCAGGTCCCTACCTCGTCACCTACTACCTGGATATGGCGGATGCCGACGCGGAGCAGGGAGCCATCGAACCCGAAGATTTCGACCCTTCCGTAAACGGGGAAACCGTACTCGTCCGACTGGAAGACCCCGAGACGGGTTGCTTTACCCTGAGCCAGATTTTGATCGACGAGCGGGTACCCGGCGTCAGTGATGCCATCGACGCCACGAGTTGTAGCCGCCCGGGCACCGTTATCGAGATCGATGGCCGTCCCCAACCCGGTAGGGCGGGGACGATGATCGTCCGCCACGAATGGCGCGTCATCAGCGATGGTGGCACCGACTTCCAGACGAATGACCTCATCAATGCCGATCAGCAAGTAGTAAGCTTGCCTACGAGCGAGGCGCAGGGTAGTGGCACGATCGTGCTGGAATACCAGTTCTTTGAGGACTACGGCGACGGCCCCGTCGTTCCGAGCGTACCTAAGCGGGTATCGATTGAGATCCTGAAAGTGGGAGGGGGGGACTTCTTCTGGGATGGGGAACCGCGGTAGCGACCGAGCCCGTCTTTATACTGGGAACAACAACAGTTTTCTATATGGCATATGCAGTCCCATCACTCCGAGTGATCTGACTGATTAGTTGATACGGCTTAACTAATTGTGAGCTACTATACCAAAAGGGATATAAACCGCTAAGGCTACCGCATCACCAAAACTTCCACCCCGGCTTACTCCCCCCACTACGGTTCTGGGTATAAAGGCCAAGGGATACGAATTCAGCGTCATCGTTGAGGATGAGTCCTTCCTGGCGGCGGCAACAGAGGCCGCTGGCCTTCGGCGTCATGAAAGTACTGAGTTGGTAGGCGTAATCCTCGTCGTCCCGGTTGAAGGGGGCCAATTGTTGGTAGACGTTGATCTGCGCACCGTAATCGCCCCTGGTCTCCGCATCCGCGCCCCGGCCGTTGAGGCTGACCATAACGTTTTCGCCCATCCGCCCGTAAACGGGTTTGCGGACGTAGCCCTGGGTGGGGTTGGGGAGGTCCGCCGGATCGAAAGCGGTGGGGAGGAGGGCCGGGTGGCCGGGGTTGTCCTGCCAGGCGTAGGCCAGGAGCGCTTTATTTTGCAGTAGGAGCGTCCAGGCCGGATTGAGGACACGGAGCAGGTGCTCGGTGGTCATCTTTTCCAGTAAATCCCAGAGCTGGGGTTCTTCGGTGATGATCCAGTCCCAGGGTATGAACTTCAGTAGGTAGTAGTAGCGGCTGAAGTCGTCTTCCCCCATTTCAATGAGGAGGCCGTTCTCGTCGTCGAAGACCAGGTTGGGGAGTTCGAGTTCGTCCACCTTCCAGCCGGCGGCCTTGGCGGTTTTGATGAGGACGTCCAGGTTCAGCTGGTCGTCCGTATGCCCGAGGTGGGTGGCGGCGGCGATGGCGTTCCCCCGCGCGTTCTTAACGCGGCTGAACTGGTTTTCCAGCGAGGCTAATACCCCGTTCGTTAGTGGCTTAACGCCGGCTTTGCGGAGTACCTCCGGCATGATGGCGGTAGTTTCCGGCAGGAGACTGCAGGTATCGGCGTTAATTTCCAACAGCTTTAGTGGTTCGCCACCAATTCCGCCGGCGAAATCAAATCGGCCTACGAGGTAGTCCTCCCATTCATTTTCCACGGACCATTGCACCAGCGGCAGCGCCCGCTCCGTTAGGCCCATGTTGGCCAGCCGGTCGGGGCTGATGAGGCAACGCTTGAGGGTGGCGCGAAGGATGTCATATAATTCGTCCGATACCCGCAGGGCGTCAGCTTCCTCCTCCTTGGTGAGGAGGAGCACTTCGTCGGAGAGGTAATCGTGGTTTTCTCCTTCCGCGTAATAATTGAGGCCGCGCTTATTGAAGAAACTCTCCTTCAGTTCCGGGGCGTCCTTCAAACGTTTATCCACCAACGGAACGGGTAGATTTGCCCGAGCCAAAGCCGGAGTTGCGGGACGTGCCCCCAACGCGGCGGGCGGTGCTTTTCATCTTCGTGCCGGCGCCGGAGCTGGCGCGGTTGTAAGCGTTGTTGTTGACGTAAGCGCTGCTGGAAGGGCTGCCACCCATCATCCGGCCCATCATGATCCAGCCAAAGTAGCCACTGCGGGCGGAGCGTACGCCCCGGCGGCGGGAAGTGGTATCGTTGCTGGTTTCGATGATCTTGGCTTCCTCCAACGTCAGCGTATCCACGTTGCCGTTGAGTTCCTGAACGATGATCCGGCTATCGGCTACGGCGGGGACTTCCTCTTCACTGGCGATCTTAAATTCGCCGGCGTTCACTTCCTTCACGGTGGTGATGAGACCGGTGGTGGGCTCGTCCCAGCTACCTTCGGCGGAGTCGGAACCGCCACAACTAAAGAGGGCAAAGCCAAGGCCACAGGAGAGCAGGGCGGGGAGGAGGATGTGTTTTTTGAGCATATCTAGGGACTTTGAGGGTAGGTAAAGATAGGGATTAGTCGGGTAGTCGGGTAGTACGGTAGCACTACCCGACTACGATACTACCCGACTACCGTACTACCTTTGACTCCGTGCCCCGACCCTCCGAAAAAGTATTACTCACCGTCGCCGTCTTCCTGGCCGGCCTCTGTTCCATCATCTACGAGTTGGTGATCAGTACGACGAGTAGCTATTTCCTCGGCGACAGCGTGAAGCAGTTCAGCCTCACGATCGGTACCTATATGTTCGCGATGGGGATTGGTAGCTTTCTGACTAAGTACGTGGAGGGCAAAGAGTTAGAAGCTTTCGTCAGAACCGAGATCGCCCTCGGCCTCATCGGTGGCGCTTCCGTGCCGCTGCTGTACTGGTTGTTTCAGTTCCAGACCAACGGGCAGTACCAGTGGACGATGTTGGGCCTGGTCTTCACCATCGGCATGCTGACCGGGGTGGAAATTCCCCTGCTGGCCCGCGTGATGAAGACCTATTACCCGCTCAAGGATAACCTGGCGAACGTGCTGGGTTACGACTACATCGGAGCGCTTGGCGCCACCTTACTCTTTCCCTTTCTGCTGCTGCCTTTCGTGGGGCTGTACAGTTCCAGCCTGATCTTTGGGGCGGTGAACTTGCTACTCGGCCTGGCGGTCACGCTGTTCTTTAAGGACCAGCTGAGCCCGGGGCGGCGCAACCGGATTTACGCCTGGACGATCGGCGGTCTCATCCTGTTCTCGATCCTACTTTGGCGGGCGGAACCTTTCCTCGAAGCCTGGGAAGCCCGCGCTTACCCCCACCGCGTCATTTACAAGGAGCAATCGCCCTACCAGAAGATCGTCCTTACCCAGAACGACGACGACCTTAGGCTTTACCTCAACCGGGTGATCCAGTTTTCCTCGCGGGATGAGTACCGCTACCACGAGGCGCTGGCGCTGGTGCCCAGTGCGTACGGTGACGGCGTTCGGAACGCTCTGGTACTGGGCGGAGGCGAAGGACTCCTCGCCCGCGAACTGTTGAAGCTGCCAGAATTGCAAAGGGTAACCATCGTCGATCTCGACCAACGGATCTTCGACCTGGCCGGAAGACACGGCGGACTGGCCGACCTGAACGACGGCGCCCTGGCCGACCCCCGCACCCAGATCCGGGCCGAAGATGCCGCCGTCTTCTTGAGAAACGATACCTCCTTTTACGATCTCATCATTGCTGATCTGCCAGACCCTTCCAGTGAAAGCGTCGCCCGGCTCTACAGTACCTGGTTCTTCAAAATGGCGAAGGCTCGGTTGGCGGAAAATGGGGTGTTCGCCACCCAGGCCACCAGCCCTTACCATACGCGGGATACCTACTGGTGCGTGTACGAGACCCTGAAGGCGAGCGGGTACGGAACCGTCCGGCCCTACCACGTGAACGTGCCCAGTTTCGGGGAGTGGGGCTTCGTGATGGCGTTTGATCAGCCTTCGCCGGAAAACGACCAGTTGGCTTACCGAGAGGACGTCGACACTAAATTTCTGGACCCCCAATTGGTAAGCACCTTCAGCTACTTCCCGAAGGACATCCGTAACCCGGGGAACATCCGCCCCAACCGCCTCGACAAACCCGTTTTGCTGGATTACTTCCTGGAGGAGTGGTCTAGTTGGCAACGCGAAAAAACCATGTGATGGCCAAATCCCTCCCGCCCGAAAATGCTCTCGGCCGTCACGTATTGTTGGAGTTGTACGACTGTGATGCCGACCTGCTGAAGTATCCACCGCAAAGTGAACGGATCCTCCTGGACGCCGCCGCGGCAATGGGCGCTACCATAATGGGCAGCCATTTCCACGCCTTCCCCGAACACGGGGTGAGTGGCGTCGTGGTCATCGCTGAATCCCATCTCACTATCCACACCTGGCCGGAGAAGCGGTACGCGGCGGTGGACGTATTCTCCTGCGGCGCCCTGGACCTGGAAGCAGGGATCGGCCTCCTCACGCTTGAGTTCGGTGCGGAGCGGGTAGAACAGCAACTGGTGTTGCGGGGAGTGGGCTTGTAAACACGGAAAGGTGAGTTCTTTGAATGTATGTTTCACAATGAGCTAAAAAGCTGATTTTGTTGTTGACGGATTCAGTAGGACGGTACAAACTCCCTGAATTCGGTACCTTAACGGCATGCGTTATCTTCTGCTCATTGCCTTCTCTACTTTAGTGATCACCAGCTGTAGTCAGCCCGAGGTGCCCGCCGATACTACGTCCGTCGATGGCCCACCCAATGTCGTCCTGATCTTTGTAGACGACATGGGCTACGGTGATTTGGGTTGTTACGGGTCCAACCGTATCCAAACACCGCACCTCGATCAATTGGCCACAACGGGGCTGAAGCTGACTAACTTTTACGCCTTCCCCCTTTGTAGCCCGAGCCGCGCGGCGCTGCTGACTGGTTGCTATCCGCCACGGGTGGGCATTCCCGATGTTGTCGGCCCTCCTGGATTGGACTGGACGAAGGACAAACAATACGGTCTGCATCCGGACGAGACGACATTGCCCGAAATTTTGCGGGAGGCAGGTTATACAACTGGTATGATCGGAAAGTGGCACCTCGGGCACTTCCCCGAAACGATGCCCACCAAACAGGGCTTCCAGACCTTTTTCGGTCTGCCCTACAGTAACGATATGCTACCGGAAAGGGGCTACCCGGACCTTAACCTTTACGATCAGGAAAACATCGTAGAAGCGAACCCGGACCAACGGCAGCTTACCAAACGCTACACCGAGCGGGCGGTAAGCTTTATTCAGGAGCAAAAAGATTCACCCTTCTTTCTGTACCTGGCCCACGCGATGCCTCACGTTCCGCTGTATACCTCCACAGCGTTTGACGGCAGAAACCCTGGTGATCCATACGCAGACGTAATTGAAGAAATTGACTGGTCCGTTGGGCAGGTCGCCGCTGCGCTCGATGCCAACGGAGTTCGCGAGAACACGCTGATCATCTTTACCTCCGATAATGGCCCGTGGCTGTCCTACGGCGACCACGCTGGTAGCGCCGGTCCCTTCCGAGAAGGAAAGGGTACTACTTTTGAAGGTGGCACGCGTGTACCGGCCATTTTCAACTGGCCGGCGGAGATCACCCCGGGCAGCCACAACGAAGTGGCTTCCCTCATCGATATCCTGCCCACTTTAACGGACCTTGCTGATGCCACTAAATACGCACCAAGTAGAAAAATTGACGGCCGCATCATGAACCTGGAGGCTTCCAGTGATGAAAACAGCACTCCAAATACTGCCATCCAACCGTTTTACTACTGGCGGAGCAATGAACTACAAGCGGTACGGTTGGGCGAATGGAAACTACACGTACCCCACATCTTCCGTCAGGTTGAGCGTATTGGTTTTGGAGGAGAGGCCGGCGAGTACGCGCGCCGGAACATCGATACGCAACTATATAACATAGTCACGGACCCCGGGGAGCGTTACGACCGCAGCAAGGACTACCCGGAGAAAGTAGCCGAGCTCACTGCGCTGATTGAAGCCGCGCAGCAGGAAATGGAGGCGAACAAAAGACCGGCTTTCTACGCGGCTAGTCCAGAGTAGTCGCGAAACCCTAAGAAGAACGCTCACGCGACCGCCTGCCGTCGCCCCCGCCCCAACAGGGCGATCATCAAAATGGCGAAGATGGCCACTACCGCAACGGAAGAATAAAAGATGGCGGAGACCTCATTGATGTGTTTCAACGCCAGCGCAATGAATGCCCAAACCACCACCCCAGCGTAAGCGGCGCTCCGGAACGTCCAGGCCGTGAAGCCTGCAATTGCCGCCGCGATGCAGGACATGACGAGCGTCCAGGTAACCTCGCTGATGCCGGCACCATTCCAACCCGTGAATTTGAGGTCACTCGCTACGTTGAGGACCGTCGCCAACGTGACCCAGCCGAAGTAAATGTAAAAGGCAAAGCGCTCCAGCCAGTAGCTAATGGGAGCCTGGCTACTTTCAATGACGTCGAGCAAGCGGTTGATCCGGAAAAGGGAGAATAGCATGAAGACGATAACGGCAACCGTCGTCCAAACCTGATCGTAACTGGCCAGCACGAGCCAAATGCCATTGGCGACCACGTTAGCGGCGTACCAGTAGCGGACCTCCACCCAGGCCGGATGTTCATCCCGTTTTTTGATCCACTGATAAATAGGGAAAGCAATCAAACCCAGGTAAATCGGCCCCCAAATGGCAAAGGCATAACCGGAGGGAACGATCAGCGGCGCCGTAGCTCGGGAAGTGCTGCCGATCGGGTTGGGACCCATGTATCCAAATTGGGTCAGCGCGTAGAGGGCCAGGAAAATGACCAGGCCACCCAGCGCGACGTAGTGGGATTTTGTCTGTTGCATGTTGCTACAAGCTGATCGCCACAGCGTTTGTTTGCTCCGTGGAATGGCAAATCAATTCGTACTTGAAGGGAAATCAACGATAATCGACTAGCAGCTATCCGACCAGCAGGTGGAGTCCGCGTTCAATTAGTTCTCCGACAGCCTTTGCCGGTTGGTCGTAAAAGGTGCCCAACGCCCGGTTAGCGAGTAGGGTAGAGACGCTGGCGGAACGGTGGCCTAAAGCCGTCGCCAATCCATAAATGCCGGCCGTCTCCATTTCGATGTTGGTGAGCCGCAAGTTTCCGTCCCGCCAAGAGCGTAGCCGATCCAGCAGGGCGGGAGAGAGGCCGGAGGGTAAGCGCAGGCGTCGGCCCTGAGGAGCGTAGAAACCCGAAGCCGTTAAGGTTACCCCACGCGGCAGGTCGCTATTCGCAAAGGCCGTCGGGATCTCCGGGCGGACGACCAGGGCGGGGATGGGTAATTGCACGCCACCATCCTGCAAATGCTCCACCAGGCTGAGGGCCAGTGGGTCCGGTTCCCCGGCGTTGAGGTAGAAGGGAAGGAGACCATCCGCCGCCAGCGCCGCTTCGGAAAGGAGGAAGCTCCCCAACGCCAGGTCCGGCTGAAAGGCACCACTCGTTCCCAGACGGACGAAGGTCAGTTGGGTAAAGTCCTTACGCACCGTCCGCGTCGTTAGGTCAACGTTGAAGAGCGCATCCAATTCGTTGATGACGATGTCAATGTTGTCCGTCCCGATGCCGGTGGAGATCACGGAAACAGGTACGCCATTCTTCGTCCCGGTGTGGGTGACGAACTCGCGGGCTTCCACCTTCAGGTCGACCCGGTCAAAGTGATTGGATACCAATTTCACCCGTTCGGGGTCCCCGACGGTGATGATGTTCGTGGCCACCTGCCCGGGTAGAAGGTCCAGGTGATAAAGGGCACCGCTGGGCCGGAGGATGAGTTCGCTTTCCTTGATCATTAGGCTTCGGTCAGTTCCTTCACCTCATTCTTCAACGTCCGCTCCTGGATGTCTCCGCGCCAGTAGTGGTTGACGGCCTTGCCTTTGTAAACCGTAATGGCCTGGGGGCTTTGGTGTTCCACGTCCAGTTTTTCGGCGATCTCCATTTTCAGATCAGGCGTGTACTGGAGGACGATGCCGTAAACGTCCAGGTCGTGCTTGGCGTGGGCGACCTCGATTTGCGCGGCGGCGCTAAAGGGGCAGGTAGCGGAGTGTTTGAAGATGACGATTGGCTTCTCCTGGCTGGCGTCGAGGGCGGCTTGCAGATCTTCGGAGGTTTTCATGATGTGGAACATGCTCGGGAGGGTTTGTTGGAGTAGTACGTTTGTTTTGGGTGTCGGGTTCCGAGTAGCTTACTCTTCCTCCAGGGTAGTGAAAACGTGGAGACGGTCCAGGTGCAATTCGGTGGTGGCTTCTCTTTCCAGGTACATGGGTTCAAACCGGGCGTTCCACTTTACTTCGCTGTGGATGTAGGAATTTTGGTTGTGAATACTCTGGGCGGCAGTTTGCTCGTATCCATCAATGGTGATCAGCACTTCCGCGCGGCGTTCGTAAAAGTCATCTTCCGTCCACCCCCGTAGCGGGCTGCTTTCGGTGATGGGGTGAACGATCGTCCAATTTAGCGGGAACAGCGAGACCCGGCTTCGCTCTAGCCGCAGGGGTTTGAACTTTCGTTGGTCCTCCTCCAGATAAGTCAGGATCACCCTGGCGGATAGGTTGATCAAATGGGTATCCCGCACGTTGACGATTCGAAATTTCAAGGCCTGCTGGCTCTCCTTGTAAGGGCCCACCACGGCAAAATCGGAGAACATGATCATATTCCCCGGGCGGGAGAACCGACCAAAAAATAAACCGGTGACGATGGCCAGTGCAATCCATCCAAACAGGGCAACCAGGGCTGCCAGCGCGTTCGTGGCAATGCCCGTTGGAGAAATTCCTCCGTACCCAACCGTAGTGAAGGTCTGTACGCTAAAGAAGAAGGCCCCGAGTGCACGGTAATAAAAAGGGGAATTTGGTTCGACGTTGCTCAAGCCGTCCGTACCGATGATCAGGAAGCCGACCGCAAAAATGAGATTGAGGACGATGTATACCAGAATGGTGGTCCCCAGCAATTTTGGCCAGGACATTTCCATCAGTTCGTGGTAGGGGCGGAAGGTCCGGTATCCCTTACGGCTCACATTGAAAGTGCCATCGTTATTGATCAAACGCGTCCCCGGTTTGCGGCCAATTTTGTCGCCCAGCCCAAGATCATCATTCATACTCACCTCCTCAAAGGCGGATTGGTCCACGTGGGGGGGAGGTTTATGGTGATCGGTCATTCGATGGTTCAGTTGGCTATCTGTAAGTACACAATCCCTTTAGTGAGGTTCAATACGGAGATCTGGGCGCTGCCGCAGGTGCCAGGTAATTGGGAATGCAGAACGCTACCCACATTCTTCCCCATTAACTCTGCACCCGCGACAGCGCCCAGTATGAAGAACGGAATACGTGGATGCGGACAACAAGTTACAACGCGGAAACGAAAAATACTTTGGAAACTATTGAACCGACGAAAGTTTCCCCCGTTCTTTGCAGCGTGAATGAACTAGAAGTAATTGAGCGCAAACTGATCGAAACAGCTACCGAAATGTATATGCGCCTCGGTATTCGGAGCGTGAGTATGGACGACGTCGCCCGGGAAATGGGCGTTTCCAAAAAGACCATCTACACGGTGGTTGATAACAAGGAGGAGCTGGTGCGAAAAGTGATGTACCAGGACACTTGCAAGGATTTGGAAGTCATTGTCGCCAACCACGCCAAATCGCGGGATGCCATTGATGAGTTACTGATGAATAGCCGCTACCACATCCGTGAAATGCGTAACATCTCGCCGACGACGATCCACGATCTTCAGAAGTACTATCCCGAAATCTGGTCAAAGGAGGTTCGCGGCCATCAGGACCATTTTGAAAACAGCATCCGTGAAAATCTGGAACGTGGCATGGAAGAAGGGCTCTACCGAGATGACCTCGATAGCGCCATCATCGCTAAATTCTTCGTCGCCTCCGTCGTGATGATGATTGACCGGCAAATCTTCCCCGCCCGGGAGCGGCCACTTTCGGAGATCATCCGCCAACACTTCATCTACCACTGCAACGGGATCGTCAACCAGTTTGGCCGTGACCGGATGGAACAGTATCTGCAACAAGAATCCCTCGACTAGCCCGAACCCAAGTGACTACCAGCAAAGATTTTGCAATGAAACGATTTACTCAATTACTTCTCTTCCTGGCGTTTGCCCTGCCCTTCTCCGGAGCGGTCCGCGCTCAAGAGACCGGACCAGCGAACGGCGTTTTCTCCCTGCGCGACGCCGTAAACTACGCGATGACGAACTCCATCGCCGTCCGCAACGCCCAGGTAGATATCCTGGACGCTGAGCAGAACGTCAAGGAACGCCTTAGCACTGGCCTCCCCCAATTCAACGGGATGCTGGATTACACCCACTACCTGAAGGTGCCCGTCCTGCCTCTACCCGCCGCCTTCGCGATGGGCGACCCGAACGCACCGGAGGAGATCGCCTTCCAGCTGAAGAATAACTTCGTGGCCGGCCTCAGCGCTCGCGCCATGCTTTTCGACGGCTCCTTCTTCGTGGGATTGCGCGCCGCCCGCGCTAGTGGAGAGTACTTCAACCTGGAGTTGGAGAACGCCCAGCGCCGCGTCCGTAGCCAGGTAACGCAGGCCTACTTCCCCGTTCTGCTGACCAAGACCAACGTCCGCGTCCTGAACAAGAACCTCGAAAACCTGAACAAACTGCTGGCGGAAACTACCGCCCAGTATGAAGCCGGCTTCGTAGAAAAACTGGACGTCGACCGCCTCCGCCTCAGCATCAGCAACATCGAGAGCCAGCGCGACCAACTGATGGACCAGGGCGAAAACGCCCTCCGCGCCCTCAAGTACGCCCTCAACTATCCATTGGATGAACCTCTGGTGGTGGAGGACGACCTCGAAGCCCTCGACCTACAAATTGAACAGGCCAGCCTGACGGGTGAGATTCCCTTCGCCCAGCGCCCGGAGATTCGCTTGCTGGACAAAACGCTCGAGCTGCAGGATCTGAACATCGAACTCCAAAAATCCGCTTACCTGCCAACCGTCTACGCTTCGGCGGCGGCTCAGTACCAGTACCAGGGAGATAACCTTTTTGGAAGCCCCGACCAGGTGCCCAACCCTAACCCCGCGCCGGGCGCCCCGCCGACGATTGAAGGCCAGGGCGGCTTTTGGGCGCCGACCGTACTCGCTGGAATTTCCGTGAGCGTACCGATCTACGATTTCGGGGGCCGCGCCGCCCGCGTCGAGCGCGCCCGTTTGGCCAGGGAAAAGGTGAACAACCAGCGTATCGACGTCAATCGGGGTATCGCCCTCGAGGTGCTCAACGCCCGGACGAGCTTCAACTCCGCCAACGCACGCTACCAGAACACTAAGGACAACCTGGAATTGGCCGAGAGTATCTACGAAGTCACGCAGATCAAATACAACGAAGGCGTGGGTTCGAGCATCGAGGTCGTCCAGGCCGAACAACAGCTCTACGAATCACAGGCCAGCTACCTCAATGCGCTCTACGAAGCGCTCGTCGCAAAGGAAAACCTTTACCTCGCCCTCGGCCGCTAGAACGGGCCCGAACGAATCCCCATAACCACTCCGCACAACCATCCCCATCAAGATGAAAAATATCTTTCCCTACGTACTCCTGCTACTCCTTTCCGCCTGTGGTGGTGGAGAAGAAACGGAGGCCATTCCCACCGACCTGGCCGGCCGCCAGGAACTGCTTAAGACTAAGCGCGCCGAACTGCGAGAGCTCACAAAGGAAGTGGCCGAGTTGCAGGATCTCATCTACGAACAGGACCCGAGCCTCGCACCCAAAGGCGTTTTGGTAGCTACCACTACGGTGGAGCCCACCTCGTTTGAGGACTACGCTAACATCCAGGCAACCGTTAGTGCTTCCGAAACGGCGATGGCAACGCCGGAGATTCCCGGCCGCATCACCAGTATGCGTTTTGAGGAAGGTGACGCTATCCGCCGCGGCCAGCTCGTTGCAACGATCGACGTAGAGAACGTCTCCACCCAACGGGCTGAATTGGAAACGGCCGCCGAACTGGCCAAGACCGTATTTGAGCGCCAGGAACGCCTCTGGGAACAAAAGATCGGCTCCGAACTCCAGTACCTCCAGGCCAAGAATAACTACGATCGGATCCAGCAGCAGCTCAAGAGCATCGACGTACAGGCCGCCAAGAAGAACGTCTACGCTCCCATCAGCGGAACGGTCGACCGCATCATGATGCGTCAGGGGGAGTCCGCCATGCCTGGTGCGCCCATCCTGTCCATCCTAAATACGAACGACCTCGACGTCGTGGGCGACGCTCCGGAAAGTCTCCTCACCAAGGTGAAGCGGGGCCAGCGCGTGAAGGTGAACGTGCCAACGGCTAACCTTTCCTTCGAAGCGCCCGTCACCCGGATCGGCAAGACGGTCGACCCCGCCAACCGCACCTTTGAGGTGGAGATCAAAGTCCCCGCTAAGTACCGCCGCGAACTCAAGGCTAACCTCCTGGCCGAAGTGGAGGTCCTCGACTTCCAGGCGGAGAACATCATCGTCGTTTCTCAGGACCAGATCCAGCAGGAGATCGACGGCCGCCGCTACGTCTTCGTCGTGGACGAGCAAGACGGGGAAACCGTCGCCCGCAAGAAATATATCACGACCGGCGAGAGCTACGATAACCGGGCCATCATTGAGGAAGGCTTGGAGGTTGGAGACCGCATTATTACCGATGGCTCACGTGGTTTGGTGGATGGGCAGAAGATCTCTTTAGGGTAATCACCAAGCCTCGTCGGACGAATTCCGCGCAGCGGTTCGTCCGACGAGTAAAACGGGTTAAGGGCCTAAACCGGTCACTAAACCCACCTCCCAACTCGTCGGACACATTCCGCGCAGCGGTTCGTCCGACGAGTAAAACGGGTTAAGGGCCTGAACCGGTCACCAAACCCACCTCCCAACTCGTCGGACGAACCCGCAAGCGGGAATTCGTCCGACGAGCTCAGTACTACAATATTAAAGAAGTGAAAGAGCAACAGAAAAGAACCTTTGGCCTCACCAACGCAGCCGTGGATAACGGAACGACGGTGTTTCTCATTACGGTCATGATCCTCATTTTCGGCCTGTTTGCCTACGACCAGGTGCCGAAGGAGCAATTTCCGGAAGTGGAGTTGCCGCAGGTTTACATCAATACGCCTTACTTCGGTAATTCGGCGGCGGACATCGAGAACCTCGTTACCCGGCCTATCGAGAAGGAGCTGCAGAGTGTGGATGGACTCAAGGTTATCAAGTCCACCAGCGTGCAGGATTTCTCGGTGATTACCGTGGAGTTTAATTCGGATGAGGACTTCGACGATGCCGTCCAGCGCACGAAGGATGCCGTGGACAAGGCCAAGCCCGAACTCCCCAGCGATCTGGATACGGAGCCGACAGTCCTGGAGATCAACCTCTCCCAACTGCCCATCATCACCGTCAATATGAGTGGCGACTTCCCTCCGGAAGAACTCCGCCGTTACGCCGAGTTGATGGAGGATGAGCTGGAAAACGTAGATGGCGTCAGCGAAGTCAACCTGAAGGGCATTCAAGAGCGGGAGATTGAGATTGCGGTGGACGTCCGCAAGATGGAGTCCCTCCAGATCAGTTTTCAGGACATCGAAAACGCCGTCGCCAGCGAAAACCTGACCCTTTCCGGCGGCGAGATCAAGAACAATGGGATGCGCCGTTCCATCCGCGTGGTTGGTGAGTTCGAGGATGCGGAGGAACTCTCCAACACCATCATCAAGAACGAGCGCCAACGTCTGGTCTACCTCCGCGACGTGGCCACTACGAAGTTCGGTTACGAGGAACCCAAGAGTATCGCCCGCGCCAACGCCCTGCCGGTCATCAGTTTGGACATCATCAAAAAGTCCGGCGAGAATCTGCTGACGACCTCCGATGGCGTCAAGGAAGTCGTGGCCGAAGTCGGCGCTACGCTGCCCGCGGAATTGGACATTACCTTCTTCAACGACCAGTCCACTAACACCCGCGACCAGGTGGAGAACCTGGAGAATAGCATCATTTCCGGCGTTTTGCTGGTGGTCCTGGTCCTCCTGTTTTTCCTTGGTTTACGCAACGCGCTCTTCGTGGGCATCGCCATTCCGCTCTCCATGCTCATGGGTATACTGTGGATTTGGCTGTCCGGCGTGACGCTTAATATCGTAGTGCTTTTCGCCCTTATTCTGGCCCTCGGTCTGCTGGTGGATAACGGTATCGTGATCGTCGAAAACGTCTATCGCTACCTGCAAAATGGCCGGGATTCCAACGATGCCGCCAAGTTTGGTGCCGGCGAGGTGGCCTGGCCGATCATCGCTTCCACGGCGACGACGCTAGCGGCCTTTAGCCCGCTGCTCGTCTGGCCGGGGCTGATTGGTGAGTTCATGAAATACTTCCCCATCACGCTCATCCTGGTCCTCGCTTCTTCTCTGATCGTCGCCTTGGTCATCAACCCGGTGCTGGCGAGCTACTTCATGAAGGTCGACGAACGCGCCGATAGCAAGGAAGGGCGCGGACGCAGGTCCCGGGGTGTGTTGATCGGGGCTGCGATTCAGATGGGGATTGGTGTCATTTTCGGATTGCTCCTGGGCCAAAAGTGGCTCTTCAATCTGATGGTTATTACGACGATCTCCAGTCTGGTGTACTTCTACCTTTTACGCCCGGCCGCCTTCGTTTTCCAGGAGAACTTCCTGCCGTGGTTGGAACGCAAGTACGATGGATTGATCAGCTTCTCGCTACGGTTCAGCAAGACGATGATGCTGGGCACCTTCGGTATCCTAATCCTCTCCTTCGTGCTGACGGCCGTCAGCCCGCCGCAGGTAGAATTCTTCCCCAGTGCGGACCCCCTCTACATCAACGCTTTCGTGGAGATGCCCCTGGGTACGGACATCGCGGCGACCGACGCTGCCGTTAAAGTCCTGGAGGAAAACATCATGGAGACCCTCGAGCCTTACGACCACATCGTGGAGGCCGTTCTGACCCAAATTGGTGAGAATACCGCCGACCCGAACGCACCACCCGAACCCGGTTTCACGCCGAATAAGGCACGGATTACCGTCACTTTCGTTCCCTTCCGCGAACGGGGTGGCATCAGCACCCGCGACATCATGGAAGAGTTGCGGGGTGCCGTCCGGGGCGTCCCCGGCATCAAGGTGACGATCGATAAGAATGCGGATGGGCCGGCGACGGGTAAACCCATCAACATGGAGATCATCGGTGAGGACATCGACAAGCTCATCCCACTTGGTGATGAGGTCATCGGCTACATCAACAGCCAGGGCATCCCCGGCATCGAGGAGTTGCAGGCGGACATCAAATTGGGCGTCCCTGAACTGGAAGTTAAGATTGACCGGGAGGCAGCGCGCCGCTACGGGCTCTCCACCTTCGCCATCGCCTCCGCCCTACGGACGAGCGTCTACGGTAAGGAGATCAGCAAGTACAAGCAGGGCGAGGACGAGTACCCCATCTTCCTCCGCCTGAAGGATGCCGACCGTAATGACATCTCCAATCTCCTGGACCAACGCATCACTTTCCGGGACCCGACGAACGGGCAGATCAGCCAGGTCCCCATCCGGACGGTCGCCAGCGTGGAGTACACCTCCACCTATTCTTCCATCAAGCGGAAGGACCTGGACCGGGTCATCACCGTCGCGTCCAACACCTTGGAAGGCTACACGGGCAATGACATCATCCCCCAGATCGATGCGGCGATGCAGGAATTTGACCTGCCGCAGGGCTTCACCTACGAATTTACGGGGGAGCAACAGCAACAGCAGGAAGACGTGGGCTTCCTCATGGGCTCCTTCGTCTTCGCCCTCTTCCTGATCTTCGTCATCATTGTAGCTCAGTTCAACAGCCTTTCGGCGCCCTTCATTATTCTGACTTCGGTGATCCTCTCATTGGGTGGAGTCCTGCTGGGCTACTTCTTCTTTGGTGATCTGTTTGACGTCGCTTTCTCGGTGGTCTTTACCGGGGTGGGTATCATCTCACTGGCGGGAGTAGTGGTGAATAACGCGATCGTACTGATCGACTACACCTTCCTAAAACTGACGGAACGATCCGATGAGTTAGGGTTGGACAGCTTCAAGGAGTTACCGTTGGAAGACTTACGCCAAGGCATCATCACTGGTGGCGCCACCCGTCTCCGCCCGGTATTGCTGACGGCCATCACCACGGTCTTAGGATTGATCCCGCTGGCCATCGGACTGAACATCGACTTCTTCAGCTTCATCGCCAGCTGGGATGCCCGCTTCTTCCTCGGTGGCGACAATACCGCCCTGTGGGGACCGATGGCCTGGACGATCATCTTCGGCATGGTCTTCGCCACCTTCCTGACGCTGGTCGTCGTTCCGGTCATGATCTGGCTCCGCTACTCTACGGCGACAAAGTTCCGCAACTGGCGGGCGGAACGGAAGCAACGGGCGAATGCCGCCAGTGCTTCGTTGGATGAGGATATCGTCACCACGTAAACCGGAGTCCCCTACTCACCTAACCATTAAGGTGACACGAAAAATCCCCCACTCAAGCTTTTGAGTGGGGGATTTTTCGTGTCAGTAGCTGCGTTCCATTAAGTCAGACTTTCTGCCGCAAAGCTTCCTCTACTTCAGCATAGAGCAGGCCGCTTCCACCGCCGTAATGGTCGATAAAACGAATGCGTTTATCCGCCGCTGACGCTTGGTCCGAAAGCACCTGTCGTTCCGCAGCTCCGGTCCCCGCGCCGAGGAGGACCACGTCGATGGGAGACTGAGTGATGATCTCGCTTGCGGTAGCGAGGTCCGCCGCCCGGTAACCGGTCCAATTCTCGTCGTGTTTGTTGACGAGCCGATCCATCACGGCCAGGATCTCTTTGTTGGTGGAGAAAGAAAGGATGTGGATCATAATCGGCTACGGTTAAATGTGGGTTTGGTATCCAGTGGCTGGAATCGGGTATGACTTAGAGGAAAAGTTCTCCTAACGGGTAGCGGACCTTAGCGTAGTGCTGAGAATTATCCTCTTCGGAGCGGAAACCGACGGGGGCGATGACGCAAGCGGTCAGTCCCTTCTCCTTCAGTCCAAGGATCTCATCGAATTTGGCGGGTTCGAAACCTTCCATGGGGCAGGTATCGATTTTCAATTCACCGGCGGCAGCCAGGAGAGTACCAAGGGCGATGTAGGCCTGGCGTTTGTTCCAGGCGACGATAAACTCTTCGTCTTTGCTCAGTACGGAACCCTTAATGTATTCACCGTAGCCTTCGATTACGTCGACGGGGATATCCCGCTGGGTGGCGGTCATCTTAATGAAGTCATCGATGTATTCGGCGGACATGGAAGTCTTGGCGGCAAAGATGAAAATGTGGCCGGCGTCGCTTACCTGAGACTGATCGTAAGCGGCGGCCCGCAAATCCTTTTTGATGGCGGGGTTGGAAACGACGAGGATGCGGTAAGGCTGCAGTCCGAAACTGGAGGCCGATAGCTGGACGGCCTGTTTAAGTTCGCTGATCTGCGCATCCGTAGCGGCACGGTTGGCGTCAAATTTCTTGGTAGCGTAACGGTACTGAAGGGCTTCGATAATGGTAGGCATAATTAGATTATTTGCTGGTACCGCCCTTCCCTTTGGCGGGAAGGGCGGTAAGTGGTGATTAATGTTTTACGTTGGTTGCCATCATGGATTAGTTGAGCTGCATGGGGATTTCCATTAATAGCAGTTTAGCGTCGGAAGCAGCCTTGATACTGAACTCATCGGTCTCCCATACGCCCAGGCCATCCCGGCGGTTCAGTTCCTTCCCGGCAATGGTAGCCTTCCCTTCGAGGAGGAAGGCGTAGACGCCGTTACCGTCCTTTTTGACGTCATAGGTGATGGTTTGTCCATCCTTGAGATTGCCAAGGTGGAACCAGGCATCCTGATTAACGGTCACGCCGGCATCGGTACCAACGGGCGCCACGATCTCCTTGAGCTGGCCATCCAGATCTTTACTGTCCAGTGTGATCTGGCTGTACTTCGGCTCGATGTTGCGGGTTTTGGGGTATACCCAGATTTGGAGGAAGTCCACGGCCTTATCCGCATTAGCGTTCATTTCGCTGTGGGCGACGCCAGTCCCGGCGCTCATCGCCTGGATGTCCCCTTCCTTGATGATGGTCTCGTTGCCCATACTGTCCTCGTGGCGGAGGTCGCCGGAGAGTGGGATGGAGATGATCTCCATGTTATCGTGAGGGTGTTTGCCAAAGCCGCGCCCGGCCGCTACGTGGTCGTCGTTCAGGACGCGGAGGGTACCGAAGCCCATGCGTTCGGGGTTGTAGTAATTCGCAAAGCTGAAGGTGTGGTGGGAAGTCAACCAACCGTGCTCGGCGGCTCCTCTTGAATTGGCGGGGTGAAATACTGTTTGCATAGTGTCGTAAATTTAGATGTACCTACATTAAATACTTTAGCTAGTCCTAAAGTTCAATGGCTAGTTCGTTTTTTGGGAGTGGTGCCTTAGGCTACGGGCAGGTCCTTTTTTTTCCATTTCACCGCAACCCGCGGCAGCGCCCAAACGCACGGTAAACAGGATATGGTGAAGAGCTGCGGTGCGTAGCCCTTTTGGCGGTATCTTTCCCGTGCTGTTTTGACTGATTAATTGCCCGACCATGCCCACGCTTGCGTACGCCACCACCACGCTCACCCGCCGTGAAGCTCTTGCCCTCGCCCGCGGGGAAATGCAGGGGGAGCTGACGACCGCCGCCCGCGCAAGAATTGCCCACGCCCGTTCAATTGTGGACGAAATGGCGGCCGGCGACCGGGCGGTGTACGGTATAAATACGGGATTCGGGCCGCTGTGTGACGTACAGATCAGCCCCGACGAAACGAATCTGCTGCAGCGGAATCTCCTGATTTCACACGCCGTCGGGGTAGGAGCCCACATCGCGCCGGAACTGGCCAAACTGATGATGATTTGTAAACTACAATCGCTCTGCCAGGGCCACAGCGGCGTGCGCCAGGAATTGATTGATCGCATTCGCTATTTTGTAGATCATAACCTGACGCCGGCCGTACCGGAGCAGGGGTCCGTGGGTGCCTCCGGCGATTTGGCCCCGCTTTCCCACCTGTTCTTGCCCCTGCTCGGGGAGGGAGATTTTTGGGACGGTGAAACGCTAAGTCCGGCTGGCGAGGTTTTGCGGCTGCACGGTCTGGAACCACTACAACTTCGCGCAAAAGAAGGCCTGGGTCTGATCAATGGCACCCAGTTCATCCTGGCCCACGCGCTGGCCGGATTGGATAAGATGGCTTATTTGCTCGACTTAGCGGATATGGCCGGCGCGATGAGTTTGGAAGGGTACCAAGGGAGCGCCGCTCCCTTTCGTCCGGAATTACACGCCGTGCGCCCCTTCGCCGGTTGCGTAAGGGTGGCCGAGCGCATCCGCTATTTTTTGAGCGGTTCGGAAAATATGCAGTCGCACGCCGCCTGTAGCCGGGTTCAGGATCCGTATTCCCTGCGTTGTATGCCCCAGGTGCACGGCGCGAGCCGTAACGCGTTTGCCCACCTCGAGCAACTGGCGGAAATTGAATTAAATTCGGTAACGGATAATCCCATCATCATCGGCCCCGGTGATGCCGTATCGGGCGGTAATTTCCACGGCCAACCGCTGGCCATGGCGCTGGATTACTGTACGCTCGCAGCGGCGGAATTAGGGAATATTGCTGATAGACGGTGTTACCTTTTATTGGAGGGCAAATTCGGGCTGCCACGCCTACTCACGGCGAGTGGTGGGTTGAATTCCGGGTATATGATTCCCCAGTATACAACCGCCGCCCTGGTATCCGAAAATAAATCTTTATGCTTCCCCGCCTCCGCTGATAGCATTCCGACTTCACTCGGGCAGGAGGACCACGTTTCCATGGGCAGTATTTCCGGGCGTAAGTTTAATCAGGTATTAAATAACCTCGAAAAAATACTGGCGATTGAATTGATGTACGCCGCTCAGGCAATGGAATTCCGGCGTCCCCTACGGTTTTCACCCATTGTGGAAGCAAATTTTGCCCTCGTCCGCCAACACGTGGCCCGACTCGAAGAGGACCGCCCGTTGAAACAGGATATTGATCGGATGGTGGAACTCGTACGTGATAGAAAATTTGAAGTGGCCGCGAAATAAAGGAATTAATATGATCAAGACCATGGTTGACTTTAAAACGCAAATTCAGGCGGGGATTCCCGACGAATTGCCCGCCAAGCGCGAACTGCCCAGCAGTAATCGCGCCCCCAAGCGCAAGCAAATTTTATCTTTAGCGGAGAAAGCCCTGGCGATTAAAAATGCACTGCGTTACTTCCCCGCCAAATGGCACGAGGAACTTGCGCGGGAGTTTGCCGAGGAATTAAATGAATATGGCCGAATTTATATGTACCGCTTTAAACCGGCGTACGCTATCCATGCTCGGCCCCTCGCGGAATATCCCGGGAATTCGCTTCAGGCGCGGTCCATCATGCTAATGATTCAAAATAATCTGGACCCGGCGGTAGCTCAGCACCCGGAGGAATTAATTACCTACGGTGGTAATGGCGCAGTCTTTCAAAATTGGGCGCAGTATTTAATTACCATGCAGTACCTCTCCGAAATGACGGACGAGCAAACCTTGCATCTATACTCTGGCCACCCCATGGGTTTATTCCCTTCTTCGCCGGATGCCCCCCGGGTGGTGGTGACCAACGGAATGATGATCCCCAATTATTCCAAGCCGGACGACTGGGAACGATTTAATGCTCTCGGCGTCACTCAGTACGGCCAAATGACGGCGGGTTCCTTCATGTATATTGGCCCGCAGGGGATTGTCCACGGCACCACGATTACCGTGATGAATGCCTTTCGAAAAATGCTTCCTGAGGGCGCAACGCCGGCGGGCAAGATCTTCCTCACGGCGGGCCTCGGCGGTATGTCGGGCGCTCAACCCAAGGCGGGTAACATCGTCGGTTGCGTCACCATCTGCGCGGAGGTCAATCCCGCCGCCGCCCGCAAGCGCCACGAGCAGGGCTGGGTAGATCACCTCACCGATAGCATTGACGAACTGGTGGCGCTGACGCAGGATGCCATGCAAAGGGGTAAGCCGATCTCCTTCGCCTACGTAGGCAACGTGATCGACGTGTGGGAACGGTTCGACGAAGAAGGCATCTTCATCCACGTAGGGTCGGACCAAACCTCCCTCCATAACCCCTGGGCCGGCGGTTACTACCCGGCCGGCCTCACCTACGAAGAGAGCAACAACCTGCTGGCGGAGGACCCGGACCGGTTCCGGGAGTTGGTCCAGGAAAGCCTACGCCGTCACGCTGCGGCTGTGAACCGCCACACCGAGAAGGGGACCTACTTCTTCGACTACGGCAACGCCTTCCTGCTGGAGGCCAGCCGTGCCGGAGCCGCCGTGATGGGAGACGGGGAAGCCCAATTCCGTTACCCCAGCTACGTGCAAGATATTCTCGGGCCAATGTGTTTCGATTACGGATTTGGCCCCTTCCGCTGGGTTTGCGCCTCCGGCAAAGCCGAAGACCTCCGCAAAACGGATGAAATTGCCCATCAAATCCTGGTCGAAATTCTAAAAACTGCACCCCCGGAAATCAGAGGCCAACTGCAGGATAACATCGACTGGATCGCCAACGCCGAACGCCAACAACTGGTAGTGGGTAGCCAGGCTCGTATCCTCTATGCGGATGCAGAAGGGCGTATCAAAATTGCTCAGGCCTTTAACCAAGCGGTAGCAAATGGTGAACTCGGCCCCATCATCCTCGGCCGCGACCACCACGACGTGAGTGGGACGGACAGCCCCTACCGCGAGACCTCCAATATCTACGACGGCAGCCGCTTTACGGCGGATATGGCCATCCATAACGTCATCGGCGATTCCTTCCGCGGAGCTACCTGGGTGAGCATCCACAACGGTGGCGGCGTCGGCTGGGGCGAAGTCATCAACGGCGGCTTCGGACTCCTGTTGGACGGCAGCAAAGCAGCCACTCGAAAACTGAAAAACATGCTCTTCTACGACGTCAACAACGGCATCGCTCGACGGAGCTGGGCTCGGAATGCAGAGGCGCGATTTGCCATCGAACGGGAAATGGAAAGAACACCGGGCTTGCGGGTGACGGTGGCGGAATTGGTGGAGGAGGATTTGTTGGAAGGGTTGATTTGATTAGCTCCGAGCAAGTTTCTTTGATTAATAGGACAGCACTTTTTCATCTCGGTGCTTTGATTTCGCAGGAGTAGGTGAGGTTGGGGAGGCCTGCGGCGCTGCGTAACTGCCCGTCCCGAAGGGCCGGCTTGCGTAGCGATGGCACACCGATAGGTGGCCCATTCTACAAATTTGGCCCATATTACTATCCGATGGTTGCTATAATTTCGCAGGAGTAGGGGAGGTTGGGGAGGCCTGCGGCGCTGCGTGACTGCCCGTCCCGAAGGGCCGGCCTGCGTAGCGATGGCACACCGTCAGGTGGCCCATTCTACAAATATGGCCTACTCGCTACTGTTAGATCGCTACTTTAATTTCGCAGGAGTAGGGGAGGTTGGGGAGGCCTGCGGCGCTGCGTGACTTCCCGTCCCGAAGGGCCGGCTTGCGTAGCGATGGCACACCGTCAGGTGGTCCATTCTACAAATTTGGCCATTCAGTCTTGTCAGCCCAATTCTAAATCAACCAGTACTTTATATCCCACCCATCCCAAACCATTCAACCAAACTCAACAAATGCAAACCCTCTTCACCAACATCCGCCAACTCCTACAAATCCGGCCACCGGGAACCACGCGGGTCGCCGGCGCGGACATGGCGGAGCTGCCCTTGCTGGAAAATGCCTGGGTACTCATCGAAGATGACCTCATTGCGGGCTTTGGGGAGATGGCCACCTGCCCCACCGGAGTCAGGTTTGAACTTGATTGTACCGGCCAACTGATGCTTCCTTCCTGGTGCGATTCCCATACCCACCTGGTGTACGCCGGGAACCGGGAGGGGGAGTGGTTGGACCGGCTCCAGGGGCTCAGCTACGCCGAGATCGCGGCCAAAGGTGGCGGGATCGTAAATTCCGCAGCCCTACTGGGTCAACTTTCGGAAGAGGACTTGTACGAGCAGAGCCGGGAAAGATTAATGACCGTCATCCGGCAGGGAACGGGGGCCATTGAAATAAAATCGGGCTACGGGCTGGATCTGGAGGGAGAATTGAAAATGCTGCGCGTCATCCGGCGGCTGCGGGAGGAATTCCAGTTTCCCGTGAGAGCCACCTTCCTGGGCGCCCACGCGCTGCCACCCCAATACAAAGAGGATAAAGCGGAATACGTACGGCAGGTCTGCGAAGAAATGCTCCCCCAAATTGCCAAAGAGGGACTGGCAGACTACGTCGACATCTTCTGCGAGAAGGGTTACTTCGACGTGGCCGATACCGAACGCCTCCTGACCGCCGGTGCAAAGTTTGGTTTGCGGGGGAAGATCCACGTCAATCAGTTCAACGCCATCGGTGGGGTAGGGGCCGGCGTCAAGCACGGTGCCCTGTCCGTTGACCACCTGGAAGAACTCGAGGAAGAGGATGTTACCGCCCTTAAAGGTTCCGACACGATGCCGGTGGCCTTGCCCGGTTGTTCCTTCTTCCTCGGCATTCCCTACACGCCCGGCCGCGAACTGATTGAGGCGGGTCTGCCACTGGCGGTGGCTTCGGACTTCAACCCCGGGTCCTGCCCGTCGGGGAATATGAACTTCGTCGTCGCCCTGGCCTGCAGTAAGATGAAGTTGACGCCAGCGGAGGCCATCAACGCCGCCACGATCAACGGAGCCTATGCGATGGGGCTGGCCGAAGAGGTAGGTTCCATCACCGTCGGCAAACGGGCCAATTTGATACTGACGAATCTTCTCGACTCCTACGTATCACTCGGTTACTACTTTGGCGGAGGGCTCATTGACCGGGTTTACGTGAACGGACAATACATTTAACCCCAATCACTCTTTATCATGAGCAATTACTACCAGCCGGCGGATGCTTCCTTATGGACGGGCCGGTCCGTCGATCCGCGGCTGGGGCCGCAGTACTGGTACCAATCCAGTAGCTTTTTGGATCTATCCGCAGCGGTGGAAGCACAGCCTGATCTGAAGGGGCAGACGGTTATCCTCGGTTACGCGGTAGAGGAAGGGGTACGGCGAAATCAGGGAAGAATCGGCGCTGCGGCGGGGCCGGATACCGCTCGCCCCTACCTGGGTCGATTGGCGGAGGGAACTTCCCCCAAACGCCGTTGGGATGCGGGTAACATCATCTGCCCCGACGGGAACCTGGAAGCCGCGCAAGAGGAACTGGCTCTCCGGGTAAGCCAGATCTGCCAGGCCGGGGGGAAGCCCATCGTTATCGGCGGTGGACACGACATTGCATACGGGCACTTTAGGGGATTGTACGACGCCCACAACGATCCCGGTAGAACCTTTGGCATCATCAATTTCGATGCCCACTTCGATCTCCGGTCGCCCACCAACGGAGCGACTTCGGGTACACCCTTTCGGCAGATACTGACGGAGATGGGGGGAAACGTCCGTTACCTGGCTGCCGGCATCCAGGCGGCCGCCAATACGCCGGAGCTGTTCCGGGTGGCCGAAAAGTATGCGGTTAACGTTTTGTCGGACGAAACCCTGTACGCTAACCCCGAACGGTCACTGCGGCAATTAGCCTTTTTTGCTGCCTCCGTCGACCACCTTTACCTTACGATTGATCTCGATACCTTCCCCGCCGGCGTGGCCCCGGGCGTGAGCGCGCCGAACCCTACGGGAGTTGATCCCCACTTTGTCCTGGGTGCCCTCGCTGAACTATTATCCATCGGTAATACGGTGGGTATGGATATTGCGGAGTTCAACCCCAGATACGATCGGGACGGGGTGACGGCCCGATTGGTCAGCCGGCTGGTGCACCGGGCGGATGAGTATTTGTGGTTGTAGGGAAGTCTTTAGCAATTAAGCCCTTCCCTCCGTTCCAGGTCATCCCTTTGTTCACCCCAATTGCTTGGCACCCGCGGCAGCGCCCGCATCCAAAAACGAAGCTGAATCGTTTACTCTAAAAGTCACTTTATGTCCCGCATCCTGGCCATCGATTACGGCTCCAAAAAGACTGGTATTGCCGTTTCGGACCCCCTGCGCCTGACCGCAAACGGGTTGGAAACCGTCCCGACCTGGCAGCTGCTTGACTGGCTGGATAAGTACCTGGCCGAGGAAGAAGTCGGGGACCTTGTAGTCGGCGAAAGCCTGCACAAAGACGGGACGCCGAACAAGATCAACGACGAGGTGATCGGGTTCGAGCGCAAATTCAGTAAGAAGTATCCCGATATCAAACTGCACCGGCAGGATGAATTTCGGACCTCCAAACGCGCCCTCGAAGCGATGATCGAAATGGGGGTGCCGAAGATGAAACGCCGCGAAAAACACCGCGTCGATAAACTGGCCGCCACCATCATTCTGCAGGATTTCATGGAGACCCTCGCCTAAGCTACATTTGCCCCACCTTAACCATTCCCCCAATGATTCTTCCGATTTACGCTTACGGCCAACCCGTGCTCAAAAAAGTAGCCAAACCCATCACGAAAGACTACCCCGGGCTCGAAAAACTGATCGCGGACATGTGGGAGACCATGGAAAATGCCAACGGCGTCGGCCTCGCCGCCCCCCAAATCGGGAAGAGCATCCGGCTATTTTTGATTGATGCCGGGCCGATGCACGACGAGGGCGAAGAACACCTCGGCAAACGCGGCGTATTCATCAACGCGGAAATCCTCGAAGAAGCCGGCGACGATTGCAGCTACGCCGAAGGCTGCCTCAGCATCCCCGACATCACCGGTGAAGTGGAGCGCGCCGAAGAGATCACCATTCGCTACTACGACGAAAATTTCGTGGAGCACACCGAGACTTTCGATGGCATGAACGCCCGCGTCATCCAACACGAATACGACCACATCGAGGGTATCTTATTCACCGAGTACCTCAAACCCCTCAAACGCCGGATGATCAACCGGAAGCTGGAGAAGATCAAGAAGGGGGAGGCGGATGCGAAGTACCGGATGAAGTTTATACGGACTTAATTACCCGACTACGCTACTAACTCACTTTCTCCCAAAATCCGCCGGAATCTCCCCCCACGCCTTCGTATTCCACTTGTAGATCGGGTTGGTGATGCTATTTTCCTTCAGCCAGGCTTCTCCCTTTTCGATGTATTCGTAGAGGCTTTCGGTCTTTTTTGATTTCTTCAACGTCGTCTTGCACTTCCCTTTTTTGACCCAGCCGATGGCAATTTGGGAGTCACTGTAGATGGGCAGGTCGCCTTTGTCCTGGGCTTTGAGAAACGCGAGGGCGTGGACTAGCGCGAGGAATTCGCCGATGTTATTCGTCCCGAGCGGGAAAGCGCGGTGGAAGAGTTGTTTTTTGCTGGCGGTCGTGACGCCCTGGTACTCCATTTTACCGGGGTTGCCGGAGCAGGCGGCGTCCACGGAAATGCTGTTAGCGAGGATGCCCGGGGTGGTGGGGGCGTTACTTTTGCGTTTGGAAGTTGGGCGCTGCCGCAGGTGCGATGTTTTGTTGTTGGCCGCCACGGCCGCCGTCATGTACCGGTGGAAGCCGCCGTCGTAAGCGGCCTCGGCCTGGGCGCGGGAGGGAAAACTTTTATACTTTGCACCTTTGTAGCCGTCCACTTGCCGTTTGGCTTCCGGCCAGGTCAGGTAGACGCCCGGAACGTGGCCGAGCCAGACGACGTAGAATTTCTTTTGCTTCGTTTTGGGCATGGGGTAAAGGTAGCCCCACCCACCAAATTGAGTGTTCATTACATCCTATCCCCAACCCATGTTGATCGATACCCATACCCACCTCTACAGCGACAAATTTGCGGGCGACCGCGCCGCGATGATGGAGCGCATTCCCGCCGTGGGGGTGGAGCTGTCCATTATGCCGGCCGTGGACTCCAGCAGCCACGCCGCCATGCTGCAATTGGAGGCTGACTACCCCGACCGTACCCTCGCCATGATGGGCCTCCACCCCGTCAGCGTAAAGGCGGATTACGAACAAGAGCTGGCCATAGTCCGGGAATATCTCGACCAGGACCGCAAGTGGGTAGCAATAGGCGAGATTGGGATGGATCTGCACTGGGACGTCACCTTCCGGGAGCAACAAGAAAAAGCTTTCCTCATTCAGTGCGAATGGGCCATTGAGATGGATCTTCCAATTTGTATCCACGCCAGGAAATCCATTGACGAACTACTGGCCCTGATCGAAAGGGTAGGGGATGACCGCCTCCGCGGCGTCTTCCACTGTTTTACCGGAGATTTCCGTCAGGCGGAGCGTGCCATCGAACTGGGGTTCTACCTGGGGATTGGTGGGGTTGCCACTTTTAAGAATGGTGGGCTAGGCCCGGTAATCGAACAAGTGGCACACGATCGGCTTTTGCTGGAGACGGATGCCCCTTACCTGGCGCCGGTACCTTACCGCGGAAAACGCAACGAAACTGCTTATTTGCCAAACGTGGCAGAAAAAGTGGCCAGCCTCTGGAAAACTTCCGTCGCTGAAGTGAGCCGACAAACGACCGAAAATGCGTGGCAACTCTTTGAACTTGACCGCTTTGCGCAGCCTGGCCTACCTTGGGTAGCAGGGATGGCGGCCAAAACCTAAATCTTAATCCGGGCGATCACCGATATAAATTTTGTTTTGTTGATCGTTTTTACAATTTTTGCGATTAGTTAACGGATAATAACGTTCGGCTAACTAATTCGATCGACCAACGCCAACGGGCAACCGCCGATCGATTGACATGACTGGACAGCTTGCAGAATGGTAGCTCATTCTCTCGTACGCAAGCTGCTACCTATTACAATAGGAGAGGTGCTCGAGTGGCTGAAGAGGTACGCCTGGAAAGCGTATAGGCGGGTAACCGTCTCGAGGGTTCGAATCCCTCTCTCTCCGCTCTGGAAAGGAAGGAATTGCCTGTTGTCGTCTCGTTGGTTCGAACTCTGAGCCTTAGCGATCACGACGAAGGAGTCATCCCTCTCTCTCCGCTCTGCGAGTATTCGTCCGAAAAGACTAGCTATTTTCCTAACGGATATTCCCTACATTACAAACCCATCTCCCCCTTCACGGGGAGGTCGATCAAGACTTCTTTACTTCACACAAATCTTTCGTCAACCAATTAAGGCTATGCGACACATTAACAAGATACTGGCCACCCTCGCGCTGGCGGTTATCTCCGCTGGAAACCTAGCGGCCCAGGATGAGGCAACTGCATCCGGATACCAAATCCTCAAGAAATATTTCATCGACGGTGACTGGCGCTTCATGGCCATCGTACTCGTCTGTTTGATCCTCGGCCTGGCCTTCTGTATCGAGCGTATCATCACGCTGAACCTGGCCTCCACCAACACCGACAAACTCCTCAGCCGCATCGGTGAGCGTTTGGAAGCCGGTGACGTTGCTGGCGCGCAGGAAGTAGCGAAGTCTACGGCCGGCCCCACGGCCAGCGTCCTTTACGAAGGGCTCCGCCACACGAAAGAAGGACCCGACGCAGTGGAGAAAGCCATTGTTTCCTACGGTTCCGTACAAATGGGCCTCCTCGAGCGTGGCCTCGTTTGGATCTCGCTCTTCATCGCCATTGCACCCATGCTTGGGTTCATGGGTACGGTAATCGGTATGATCCAGGCCTTTAACAAAATTGAAACAGTTGGTGACCTTTCCCCAGCGGTTGTTGCCGGTGGTATTAAGGTAGCCCTGCTGACGACCGTATTCGGTTTGGTAGTGGCCATTATCCTCCAGATCCTTTACAACTACATCGTCAACAAGATCGACGGTATCGTAAACCGGATGGAGGATGCGTCAATCGCTTTGGTTGATACCATGGCTACGACGAACAGCTTCCGCGCTTAATTCAGCTCTCCTTTTAATGGAGCCGGCTGCGGTAAAGAATATTTGACCGAGCCACCCACCCTAATTCTGATTGCCTGCATCTTTTGTCGGCAGCTTACCCCGAATGGGATTGTAAGTAAGGAATTTTCCGGTGGGTGGCCCCGTTCAACATCTCGCCGCTTCGGTTCATAATCCAATCTAGCATGTACGCATTTTTAAATAAATACGGTCAGGCGCTGGCTTTCGGGATTGGAGTGCTGGTCGTCCTCATCTTCATGGTGAACATCTTCACCACCGACGCTGCGGTTCTGACGTCCCTTACCGACGATTCGCTTACCGGAGACGCCAAACTGGCGCGCTACAACACGAGCGCATTTGATTTCGGTTTGTACGCCTCCATGGCGCTTACCGGCCTGGCGTTCATCGCCGCCATCATTTTCGGTGTCGGTCAGGTAGCTTCCAACCCTAAAGGATCTTTGAAGGGCATCATCGGTGCCGTTCTCCTCATCGTGATCTGCTTTGTTTGTTACTCCGTAGCCAACAACGATCTAACGGAAGAGTCCGCAGCCATCCAGAACTCCATCAATAAGTTCAACACCGACCAGGGTGCGGACTTTGACGGTGGCACCCTGAAATTCGTCAGTGGTTCCATCATCGCGGCGGTAGTCCTCGTTGGCCTCTCCATCCTTTCCCTGATTGTCTTTGGCATCCGGGGCATTTTCAAGTAATCCTCTAAATATCCCCCATCATGGCTAAGACCAAGACGAGAGACCGGATGAACAATGAGATCAATGCAGGATCCATGGCAGACATTGCCTTCCTGCTGCTCATCTTCTTCCTGGTGACTACCACCATCGCTGAGGATAAGGGTATCCTCGTAAAGTTGCCGCCATGGTCTGACGAAGAGCCGGACATTCAGCAACTGAAGGAGCGCAACGTATTTTCTGTGCTCGTGAACGCCCAGAATGACCTGCTCGTCCGGGATGAGCCCATGAAGCTCGGTCTCCTCCGGGAAGCCGCCAAAGAGTTCATCCGCAACCCGAGTAAGCTGGCCAACATGTCGGAGAGCCCCGACCGTGCCATCATCTCGCTGAAGAACGACCGGGGAACTGAGTACACGACCTACCTGGCCGTCTACAACGAGCTCAAGGGCGCTTACGATGAGCTGTGGGACGAAGAATCCCAGAAACGCTATGGTAAGCCTTACTCCGATGACATGCCTTTCGCCGAGCGCAAGGCCATTAAAACGGAGATCCCCATGGTACTCTCCGAAGCGGAGCCTACCAACTTCGGTGAGGAGCAATAGTGAAGAAAGAAACTAAGGGGGAGCACTAACGCCCCGCGTTTTTGCTCCCCTTTTTCTTCCCCTCTTCCCACCACTGCCGGCCCGATCGGCATCTTTGAACTACCCGATTAGTTCACCACAAAAAATACAAAGCCTCATGGCAAAGTTTTCCAAAAAACGCGGTAAGTCCAGCCCCGCGATCTCCACCGCCTCGCTGCCGGATATCATCTTCATGTTGCTCTTCTTCTTCATGATGGTAACCGTACTGCGTGACTCCAGCCTAAAGGTAAAGGTCAATACGCCCGACGCTACCCAGCTGACGAAGCTCGACGAGAAGTCCCTGGTAAACTACATCTACATTGGTCGCCCTACACCGCAGTACGCTGAGGTCTACGGTACCTCCCCCCGCATCCAGTTGGGCGACAAGATATCCACGGTGGATGATATCCCCCTGTTCTTGGAGCAACACAAAGTGAAACTGCCCGAGGCTAAGCGCCCGGCCATCACCTCTTCCCTCCGCGTGGACGGCGAAGTGACGATGGGTATCGTGCAGGACGTAAAAACGAAGCTGCGTAAGTCGAACCAGCTAAAGATTAACTACTCCGCTTCTAAGCGGGACGGTGCGATTAAGGAGTAATATCCACCGGACATATCCGGCCTTTGGCCGGGGTTGAATGCCACCATGACCTTTTGGGTTATGGTGGCGTTTTTCGTTTGGGGGGTTGATCACCCTTTCACATCCACTCCCAGGGTCGTCGGCCTTCGGCCTTGGGACCCTGGGTTATGGGGGACCCTTTCAGGGTCTTACGTCCTATTTCACCGGGTGCCCGGCGAGATGTTACCTTCGGGGCTATGACGGGGAAACACACCGGGCGGATCTTATTTTACCTCGAGACTAAGGGATACGGCTATCTGCGGCTGGAAGGGACGCTGGAGGAGTTTCACTTTCGGCGGAAGAACCTGCGCTTTACGGAGCCGCAAGCGGGAGAACTGGTTACGTTCTCCATCAAAGCCCTTAAAAGTGGTGTGTGCGCGGATGAGATCGAACGGGCGGGGTTGGCCTAACGGTTTCGAGCCAACCCCGCTTATTCGTTATCCTAGATCCTAGTGCTTCACCACGAACTTCCCCATAGCGTAAACCCGTCCCGCTCCCGCCAGCGTGGCGATGTAGAATCCGTCGGGTAGGTTGGCTGCGGACAATTCCGTAGTTGTACCCTGAAAGGGTCGGCGAGCTACTTCTGCCCCTACGGCATTCTGAATGATCACCTCGAGCCCGGAGGCAGTCGGCGCTTCGGTCAGCGTAATGCGCAGGCGATCCGCAGTGGGGTTCGGGTAGATTTCCAGGGCTGTCACTTCAGTTGCGAGATGGGCATCGGCGGAGACCATCAGGTCCAAAGGTGCCAGCCGCGTACGGGCGTACTCCGTGATGATGGGCTCGTTGAAGTCAAAAAAGATGCCCGCCCGGTTCTGGAAGCGGTCACCCCGTTGCAGCGACGTATCGTGATCAATGGTGAAAGAAACGACGCCCATACTGCCGGGTACGTTGGTGAAACTGTCCACCAGATTGATGTCGTCAAAGCGGAAGGTGAGGGCACGGCCGTTGTCCACCATGACGGTGTAATCGTGGCTGGCGGGACCAAACTCGATTGTTTCCAGGTCCAATTCCAGGGGGAGGGTGTCGCGAATGACGACCGTAAAGGCCGTGTCCGTACCGGTGTTCTGAAAGTGAAGCTCGTAGGTCAACCGGGTACCGGGCTGGACGTCATTATCCTCGCCGAGGCCGGTGGGGAAGACCAACTTCTCGTTAGGGTCGAAGCTACCCTGGTTGGTCCGGCAGTACGTGGCCCGCCCGAGTAGCTCGTTGTCGGAACTGATTTTGGTGGCGTTGCCCGTCATTACACCGCCGCAGGATTCAATGATGGCGGAAGGGAAGATGGCCCCCGTAGCACCAGCCGCCGCGCTCTGGCGGGCGATCACCTGCACGGTTTCTCCCGTCGCTGGGAAGGACAAGCGTAAGCTTTCCCCACCAGCTAGGCCGGGAACGATTTGTGAGTAGTCCTGAGAGAGCTGGCCGCTAACGTACACGTAATACTCCAGGTCCTCCGTCATGGCCTCCGTCCCTACGTTGAGGATGTCGAAGAATAGGGAATCGGTCTCACAGCCGGCGCCACGGACGTCGATCAGGGCGATGCCATCACCCGGGTTGCAGGCATTATCTGCGGTGATTTGTGCTTCAATGCAGTGGAGCTGGCCAAAATCTGATTCGCAGCTGACGATGAAGTCGATTCGAATCTGACCGTTGCCGAAGGCATTTATGTCGCTCAAATTGAAGGTCAGGGTGTCGCCTTCGCGAGTGAAGTCAGCCGTTGCGGTTACTTCTTCGAATAGCGGGTCGACGGTGACTTTTAGCTCGGTGTTTTGGGCGGACCTGCTACCTCGATTCGCGTAGTTTACGTAGGCACTATTTTCGAAACAACGGCGGAAACGGCTGCTGACAATCTCTACGTTTAAAGAAGCACAGTTCTGTACTTCTATCATAGGGGAAATAAGCATCGGAGGATCACCATCATCATCCGTACCGATCGCCCGAGTGCCACAGCCTACTAATGAGCTGTCCAATGGAGCGAATGTCGTTACGGCGTAATCGCCAGCAAGCACAAGGCCCTCCCACTTTCCAGCGGAGTCAGTTACGAAATAATACTCCCGCGGCCCGTTGCTGAGACGGACGTTTATTCCCGGGATACCCACCCCGCTTAGATTCGGTGAAGCGTTACAGGTGCCGTCGTCATTGAGGCGAACGAAGCCGCTGACGTTCGGAGCAAAGTCGCAGGTATCGGGAATGGTAACGTCCAGGAACATGGTTGTATCTCCACAGGTGGTGCTCACCTCCACGGAGTAAGTGCCCACGTTGGCCTCTAAAAGCTCTGCAAATGAACGTTCGTTAGCATTAACCCTAATTTCAGCTGGTCCGAAGAAGTTGAAGGTGATGTCCGGAGACGTCAGGGAGCTCTCAGGGTTGAAGACGAATACGGTGGCCTCTTCCAGTAAGCAGTCGTCGGGTCTGCGCTGCTCAAATACGAGATTGTCAAGGCGGCCATCCTCGATTATTCCAAAACCTTCCACCCAGCAAGCCTCTTCTTCTACGGGTTCCACGAAGTAAGTAGTTGTAGTGTCGAACACAAACTCCGTTATGGTCACAGGATCATTAAGGCCTTCCAGTAATTGGAAACGAATGCCAGGGACAAATTCAACGGGTAAGCGAAAGGTGTCGGTCAGGATGGTGCAGTCCAACAGGCGAACGGTATCGGGGAAGACGACCTCAGTAGGTAGAACCTGGTAAGATGCTGAGGCTACGCAGCCGTTAGCAAAGGATACCGTTACGCTATACTCCTGCTGGTATTCCACCCCAACTAAAAAGGGTAGGGTGCTACCATCACTCCAGAGGTAACCCAACACCGGCGAAGCGTCGTCGTGGACAGCCTGGAGGGTTACTGCGCCGGGGTCAGTACAAAAAGATCCTATCTGTTCAATGCCCAGGAAAGGGTCCGGGGCGCTTACGTTGAAGGTAATGAAGGTCTGGCACCCATCGGCAAAAACGGCGGTAAGGTCGTTAAAACCGGGCTCCACGTTATTGATGAGGAAGGTGTCATTAATGGTTTCCCCGATCACTACCCCGTTTAGTGTTAGCGTTGCCTGACCAAGGCCGCGGGTTATGATCTCCAGATCGGCACTTGGGTTGTCACACGAAGGGGAACGGGTTTCTTGAAATGTCAGGTCACATCCAATTCCCGTGACCCAGCCGATATCCGCCGCCGACGTTACGTCTTCCCCTTCGCCGAGCTGGATTTCTACAGCTACCGAACCGGGTAGTGGGTCGCTGTCAACCGTCGGGTCATCGCCCTGTTGGCTGAGCGTGAGCGATAGATTCTGATCTTGAGGTCCGAATTCAACGAGGTAATTGCCCGCCGCCAAATTAGGGTAGGTGTAGTTGCCGTCTTGGGTGAAGATGACGTACAGATTGCCTGTATTTATTTCCAATAGCCGCACATCGGTAGCTACCCCAGGCTCACCGACGTCGCGGATGCCATTTTCATTCTCGTCCAACCAGCTGATGCCGGAGATGGAGCCGCAACCTTCAGTACAGTTTTGGGCGGATAGGCTGGCGCTAAAAAGCGCGAGGAGTAATAGGGTAAAACGCACGTTTCTAGGGTTTAATTCCCAATAAAGGTACGCCGCCGTCGTCGGACGATTCACCAGGGAACAAGCGCAGCTTGTTTGCTGGCATCGTCCGACGACTTGATAGTTTACTGAAGGAAATTTCCCTTACCACGCACAGATGAAGTCGTCGGACGAAGCTGCTGATTTTCCCTTCGTAAAATCACCAGTGAATCGTCCGACGACTTAATAATTTACTGAAGGAAATTTCCCTTGCCACGCACAGATGAAGTCGTCGGACGAAGCTGCTGATTTTTCCTTCGTAAAATCACCAGTGAATCGTCCGACGACTTACTAGTTTACTGAAGGAAATTTCACTTGCCACGCACAGATAAAGTCGTCGGACGAAACTGCTGATTTTCCTTCGTAAAATCACCAGTGAATCGTCCGACGACTTACTAATTTACTGAAGGAAATTTCCCTTGCCACGCACAGATGAAGTCGTCGGACGAAACTGCTAATTTTCCTTCGTAAAATCACCAGTGAATCGTCCGACGACTTAATAGTCTACTGAAGGAAATTTCCCTTGCCACGCACAGATAAAGTCGTTGGACGAAACTGCTACTTTTCCTTCGTGAAATCACCAGTGAATCGTCCGACGACTTAGTAGTTTACTGAAGGAAATTTCCCTTGCTACGCACAGATAAAGTCGTCGGACGAACCTGCTAATTTTCCTTCGTAAAATCACCGGTGAATCGTCCGACGACTTAATAGTCTACTGAAGGAAATTTCCCTTGCCACGCACAGATAAAGTCGTCGGACGAAACTGCTACTTTTCCTTCGTGAAATCACCAGTGAATCGTCCGACGACTTAATAATTTACTGAAGGAATTTTCCCTTGCCACGCACAGATAAAGTCGTCGGACGAAACTGCTGATTTTCCTTCGTAAAATCACCAGTGAATCGTTCGACGACTTACTAGTTTACTGAAAGAAATTTCCCTTGCCACGCACAGATGAAGTCGTCGGACGAACCTGCTAATTTTCCTTCGTAAAATCACCAGTGAATCGTTCGACGACAAAGAGGAGCTTGGCGCTGCCGCAGGTGCCAGGGAATGGGCGAGTAAAAATTATGACTGCCAAGCAACAGAATATCGTAAAAACGAATGGGTGGCCAACATTTTGTGCTAAAACCTAAGTAGATTTGTAGCCGTTCCAACAAGCGCAGTGATGTCCTAATAATTGGCGTTGCCCTTCCACCGAATAGTTCGTTCCCTCCCCCTTATGGCTAAGTCCTCCGCCCCTACCACCTTTTCCTCTGCACCCGCGACAGCGCCCAAACCGGCGAAGCGGAAAAAGGCCAAGAAAAATGAGTTGCCGCACTCGGAGCGTTTCCTCACCGTGATCGGAGCGAAGGAGCATAATCTGAAGGACATCAACGTGGAATTGCCCCGCAACGAATTGGTCGTGATCACCGGCCTCTCCGGATCGGGAAAATCGAGCCTGGCCTTTGACACCATTTACGCGGAAGGGCAGCGGCGCTACATGGAGACGTTTTCGAGCTACGCCCGGCAATTCATGGGCACGATGGAGCGGCCCGACGTGGAGCAAATTACCGGCCTCAGTCCCGTGATCTCCATCGAGCAGAAGACGACCAACCGCAGCCCCCGCTCCACGGTGGGTACGGTGACCGAGATCTACGATTTCCTGCGCCTCCTCTACGCCCGGGCGGGAACGGCCTACTCCTACGTAACCGGCCTCCCGATGCTCCGGTACACCGAGGAGCAAATGAAGGACCAGATTGCGGAGACTTACGCCGGCAAAAAGATGATTGTGCTCGCCCCCCTCATCCGCGGGCGGAAGGGCCACTACCGCGAACTGTTCGAACAGGTGCGCAAACAGGGATACACCAAAGTACGGGTGGACGGTGAACTGCAGGACCTCAAAGAAGGGATGCAGGTGAGCCGCTACAAAGTGCACGACATCGAACTGGTGGTGGACCGCATTAAAATGAGCCCCGAACGGGCCGACCGCCTCAGCCAAAGCCTTCAGACCGCCCTCAAAATGGGGGACGGACTCGTCTTCATCCAGGACGTCGACAGCGGCGAAGTATCGACTTTCTCCAAGAATCTGATGGACCCGGAGAACAACATCAGTTACGAAGAGCCGAGCCCAAACACCTTCAGTTTCAACAGCCCCTACGGTTACTGTAAAACTTGCCGTGGACTGGGGAACCTGAACAGCCCGGACATCGACAAGATCATCCCGGATCGCAAGAAAAGCATCAATAAGGGCGGGCTGGTACCGCTGGGCGAGAACCGCGATAACACCACCTTCAAGCAGGTAAAAGCCATCGCCAAAAAGTACAAATTCAAGCTCTCGGAGCCGATCGAAAAGATCAATCCCGAAGGCCTGAACGTCCTGCTCTACGGCGCTAAGAAAAAGGCCGGCCGCCAGAAGAAAAGCCGCTACGACAAGATCGCGAACGACATGGTCTGGGACGTAGAAAAGAACGGCCTCATCGCCATGATTGCCCGTTGGTACGAAGAAACGACGAGCGAACGCATCCGCACCTGGGCCGAGGACTTCATGACCATCGATACCTGCCCCACCTGCGAAGGCGACCGACTTCGGCTGGAAGCCCGCAACTACAAGATCAAGGGCATGACCATCAGCGACCTCGCCCGCATGGACCTGGGCGAACTCGGTGTCTGGATGGAAACCGCCGAGGAAGGCATGGACGAGCGGACGCGGCTGATTGCGACGGACATCCTCAAGGAAATTCGCTTCCGCCTCCGCTTCCTGCTGCACGTGGGCCTAGGCTACCTCAGCCTGGACCGCCCCGGCCGGACGCTCTCCGGCGGCGAAGCCCAACGGATCCGCCTCGCCACCCAGATCGGTAGCCAGCTGACGGGTATCACCTACATTCTGGACGAGCCGAGTATCGGCCTCCACCAACGGGATAACCAACGCCTGATCCAGGCCCTGCGGGATTTGACGGACATCGGCAACACCGTCCTGGTCGTAGAACACGATAAGGATATCATGATGGCCAGTGACTACCTACTTGACCTCGGCCCCGGCGCCGGCGTGAAGGGCGGCAAAGTGGTGACGGCCGGCAAGCCGAAGGAGTTCCTCCTCAAGAAAAACGCGGGGAGCATCACGAGTGACTATCTCTCGGGCCGACGGGAGATCGCCATCCCGGAAAAGCGGCGCAAGGGCCACGCCAAGCAGTACCTGGAACTGAAGGGAGCAATGGGTAATAACCTGAAGAACGTCAGTATCAAGATCCCCCTCGGCACCTTCACCTGCGTGACGGGCGTGAGTGGCTCCGGGAAGTCGACGCTGATCAACGAGACGCTGTACCCCATTTTGCGACAGCATTTCTACAACTCCGTTAAACGGCCCATGCCCTACAAATCGGTAAAGGGTTTGGAGCATTTGGACAAGGTGATCGACATCGACCAATCGCCGATCGGGCGGACGCCACGGTCCAACCCGGCTACCTACACGGGGGTGTTTACGGATATCCGCGCCCTGTTTACCAAGCTCCCCGAATCGATGATCCGCGGCTACAAACCGGGTCGCTTCAGTTTTAATGTAAAGGGCGGCCGCTGCGAAACCTGCAAGGGCAGCGGGATGCGGACGATCGAGATGAACTTTCTTCCGGACGTCGAGGTAGAATGCGAAACCTGCCAGGGCAAGCGCTTCAACCGGGAGACGCTGGAGATCCTCTACAAAGGCAAGAGCATCAATGACGTGCTGAATATGTCCGTCGCCGAAGCCGCGGAGTTCTTCGAGGCCATCCCCAAGATCTACCGGCGGATGAAAACGCTGAAGGATGTAGGCCTCGGCTACATCACCCTCGGCCAGCGGGCGACGACGCTTTCCGGAGGGGAAGCCCAGCGGGTAAAGTTGGCGGAGGAACTCTCCAAACGCGCCACCGGCCAGACAGTCTACATCCTCGATGAGCCAACGACCGGTCTTCACTTTGAGGATATCCAGTACTTACTACGCGTCCTGCAGGGCCTGGTAGAAAAGGGTAATACCGTCATCGTCATCGAGCACTCGATGGACGTCATCAAAGTCGCCGACTACCTCATTGATATGGGGCCGGAAGGTGGCCGGGGTGGTGGCACCCTCGTTGCGAAGGGCACGCCGGAGCAGGTGGCGAAGGTGGCGGAGAGCCATACTGGGCGGTTTTTGGTGGAGGAGTTGGGGTGATCCTTATCAGTTATTAGATGCCCGCTATTGCGATCGGTCGTTCACGAAACACTAATACCGGATCGGGTGCTTGATCCACTGTTTGGTAGTTATATCCCCCGTGAACGCTCGTGGATAATGGTAATGCGTGCCCTAACAACAACCCCCACCCCAAACCCATCTAAATTTTTAACTTTGTCACCCCTCGTTCGTCGAGAATCCATCCCAACCGGTCGGTGGGGGAGTGGATTGGTCGAGGTGGGGCCCTTGGGCCGGGCGGCGCCTTTACCCCGGGCGTACCTTAGGGTCATCAACAAGGGTCGATAACTTACTGGTTAAGCGCGCGATCCGCGAAACGCTTTAAACACTATACAACATGAGACTTACCACGCTTTCTAAATTACTGATCACCTTTCTCGTCGTCGGTATCGTCGGGTTCCTGATCTGGAAATTCTCCCCGGAGGTCGCCATCGAAGAATCCCAACAACTTGACGGGATCAACGTGGATGACAGTGACGTAAACAACATTACGGACGCCGCCAAGCTGCCCCTCGCCGGGGAATCCCGCTCCAGCAAAGTAGGTAACCTGCCCCTCACCCGAATGGCCGCTTACGCCTGGAACGCTCAGTCCGGTATCATCGGCGCCAATGGTGGCCCCTTCACTACCCAGGGCTCCATGATGGAAGCCAACAATGTGAACCTGGAGATCATCCGCCAGGACTGGCTTTCGGAACTCCGGAACCTGCAGATGAAGTTCGTCCAGGAGTTTGACGCCGGTGAGGCTCACCCCGACCAGGGCGTTTTCGCCATCATGATGATGGGTGACGGCGCTCCCTACTACATCTCCTCCGTCCAGCAAGCCCTTAACGATAAGTACGGGCAGGACAAGTACCACGTACAGGTAGTCGGTGCCGTCGGCCTCAGCTACGGCGAGGACAAACTCATCGGCCCTCCCAAATGGAAGATGAACCCCAAAAGCATGAAGGGCGCCCTGATCTCCACCGTAATCGGTGACGGTGACTGGGTAACGACCGTTAACTACGCCTTCGCTAACGGCATCCCCGTCAACCCGGACCCCACCACCTACGACCCTGAAGCCGTCAACTTCTACGCTTCGGCGAACGACGACTACATCGAATCCGCCAAGGAACTCATCAAGTCAGTTAAGGAAGGCTGGACGATCCCCCTCAAGGAGATCAAGGATGGCCGTCTAACCGGCCGCACCGTCAACAAAACCATCGACGGATGTGCCACCTGGACGCCCGGTGACAAGATGGTCTTCGACGCCATCGACGGCTACACCGACATCGTTTCCACCAAGGAATTCAACAACCAGATGGCCACCACCGTCATCGCGGTCAAAGAATGGTGTGAGCGCAACCCCGAAACCGTGAGCAACATCCTCAAGGCTTCCTACACCAGCTCCAACCAGATGAAGCTCTTCAACGAGTGGCGCCGCCGCGCGGCCGAAGCCGTCACGTCCACCTACGAAATGGAGGATGCTGACTACTGGTACGGCATGTTCAAGGGCCAGCAGGGAGAGAAAAATGGCATCAGCTACAACATGGGTGGCTCGCGGGTCTTCAACCTCGCTGACGCCCGACAGTACTACGGTCTGGAGGACGGCGTAAATCGCTACAAGGCCGTGTACGACCAGGTATCCTACTACCTCAAGGAACTGAACCCCGCCGGCTTCAACCAGAACGTTAAGCGGATCATCCCCTACAACGAGGCGGTGAACCTGGACTACCTGAAGGCCGTCAAGGACATCGATGCGGGTGAGGCTTACGCTTCGGACTACTCCGAGACCACCAACAAGCCCCGGTCCGTACTCGCCGAGGGTGAGTTCAACATCAACTTCGCCTCCGGCCGCGCTACGCTGGCTCCCGGTGCCAAGGACCTGCTGGACAACATCTACAACATCCTCATCCAGGCGGAGGACGCCAAGCTCGAACTCGTCGGCCACACCGACCGGGACGGTGATGCGGACAGCAACTTCATCCTCAGCCAAGCGCGTGCCCAGGCGGTGAAGACCTACATGATCCAGCGGGGCATCCCCAGTAGCCGTTTCCGCAAGGTCATTGGTAAGGGAGAATCCGAGCCAATCGGTAACAACAAGGCCGAAAATCGCCGGGTAGTCATCACCCTGCTGAACTAAGGAGCCATCTCCCACGCCCACCGGTTACTGGATCACTCCGGTAGCCGGTGCGGTTTTTTGTCTACCCTCAGCGTCCTGCTAATTACTGCCACTCAAAGAGGGAGCGGTAATTAAGCGCCACCGTAGGAATGTGGTTGTCCGGGATACAATGCGCTTGCCCTATCCATTCGGACGAATCAACGCTGAACCTTAACAATAATCGAGATGCCCTCCCTCAATCCCAAATCCTGGTTCAAGCCCTTTGAACGGATCTCCAAGCAGCACACGGCCTTTATTTCGGCTGCGTGGGTGGTCCTGATCCTGGCAATTTGGTTCATCGGCACTTCTGGTTCCACCAAACTGTTCCCACCTCCTTCGTTGGTTTGGGCCGGTTTTGTGGACCTTTTCAACGAAGGGCTGGTCAGCCACATCGCTTCCAGCCTTTGGTTGTGCGCGCAGGCTACGGTGATCTCCGTAGTGCTCAGTCTCATTGTCGCTTATCTATCGCCGATCCCGGCCATCCGGCCGCTGGCGGTCATGCTTTCACGGATGCGGTACCTGCCCCTGACAGGTATCACGTTTTACCTGGCCATGGCTGTTAATGGTCCGCGGGAAATGCAGATTTTGGTCCTCGTAGTCTTCATGAGCCTGTACTTCATCACTTCGCTGCTGGGCGTCATCGCGGCCATTCCGCAGGAGGAACTGGACCACGCCCGTTCCCTCCAGTGTTCGCGCTGGGAGGTGCTCTGGGAGGTCGTCATCAAGGGACGGCTGGATTACGTCATCGAAGTTCTCCGCCAGAACCTGGCCATCACCTGGATGATGCTCGTTACGGTGGAGTCCATCCTCATTGCTACCGGTGGGTTGGGCGTCCTCATCAAGAATTCGGATCGTTTCGGGAATCACGGCCGGATAGTCGCGCTGCAGATCGTCATCCTCCTCGTCGGTCTGGGCATCGATGTTTTCCTGAACTTCCTCCGCAGGATGCTTTTCCGTTACTCTAAGATCTAGTGCTTTGGTGTTTTGGTCCTTTGGGCCAAAGCACCAAAGTACCAAAGCACTATCTATGCGCTACCAACACGCCGAAGCCATCCTCCAAGTCGACAACGTCGGCGTAGCCTACGGAGACAAGCAGATCATCCAGAACATCACGTTCAAGGAAATGGACGTCCTGCGGCCGGACAAGGTCCAGGGCCAGACGATCGCTTTCGTGGGCCGCTCGGGCCGGGGTAAGTCCACCCTCTTCCGTTCGCTGGCCGGGCTCGAAAGGCCGACTGAAGGCACCATCCTGATCTCCGACCTCGATGCGCAGGAAGGCGACACTCACCCGCCCCTCCGTGGCGTACGGGAGGGGGACGTCGGCTTCGTCAGCCAGAATTACGTGCTGTTCCGCCACAAGACCATTCAGCAGGCGATGGAGTTCGCCATGCGTAAGCGGGAGGACGTTACTGACGCTGAAAAGCAAACCATCATCGACCAGCACCTGAAGGATTGGGGGCTGGAGCAGGTCCGGGACCAGTATCCCAACGAACTGTCTGGTGGCCAGCGGCAACGGACGGCTATTCTGGAGCAAGTCTTGAGCTCCACGAATTACATCATTATGGATGAGCCCTTTTCGGGGCTGGACGTCGGAAATATTCAGAACGTCATCAACGCCTTCAAGCTCATCAACCTGAGCCACGAGTTGGCGACCATCATTTTCTGTACCCACGATATTGAGTTGGCCGTCGAGCTGGCGGATAGCCTTTACGTCATCGGTTACCCCACCAAGCCGGATGGGACGCTGGATAACGTCGGCACCCTCGTCAAACACTTCGATATGAAGGCCCGGGGCGTTGCCTGGTCGGATCACTTCAGCCGCGAGCACCAGTTGCTTGTCGAGGAAGTGAAGCAGGCCATTATGGAATCCTAACCGTACTCGAACATAGCTTACCCGAAGTGCCGTTATACCGTCACCGCAACCAACCCCACCTTTGTTAAAGATCGCGCAAATCACGGACCTCCACCTACTACCTCCGGGCGAGTGCCTCATGGGTTTGGACGTGGTCGCCCGATTTGAGCGAGTGATGGCCCACGCGGCTAAGTTTCAGCCGGACGTCTATTTTTTTACCGGTGATTTCTGTGCCGCCATGCCGGAAGAACGGGAGATTTTCTGGCTCGGTAATCGCCTCTTCGAGCTGGAGGTGCCCTACTTCGTCGTTCCGGGAAATCACGACGATCGTACGATGCTTCGCAATGCCTTTGAGTTGCCGGGAGACGGAGACGAACCAATTCTTCAGCGGGTTACCATCAAGGATCGGACCTTTTTGTTACTCGACACCCGCTACGCTAAGGTTGGAGACGCTCAGATCAACTGGCTACGCGAGCAGTTGAAAGATCTTGGCTCGGCAAACATCATCATGCACCACCCGCCGCTCAAAGTGGGCAAGCCGTTCATGGACGATAATTATTCCCTGGACGAGGCCCAGAAGGTCTTACAGGTGCTTCAAGAACACGATGCCCCGGTAGTGGTATACTGCGGCCACTACCATTCTTCGCGCACGATCATTGACGGTAACGTAACCGTCCATATCTGCCCGCCCACCAGCTTTTTTATTAAGCCGGATGCGGCCGTTTTCGAACAGGATGAACTGCCGCCCGCCTACCAGCAAATCGTGTACGTCGGGACCGGCAAACGCACCGTAACCCCTTTCTACCTATCCGAAAGCCCGTCGGTACCACCCCAATAGTCGATCGTTTTTGGCTCCCAATCGGTAAGCGAGGTAAAGCCCCACGAAGACCAATTGCGTATAAACTACCCCGTGTTTTCGGTACTTCCTGGCCGAAGTCGTCACCGTTGCGCCCAGCAAGTGAAAGCCGCCGCAATGCTGTTTCAAGCGACGGATCAGATCGTTGTCTTCCAATAACTCCATCCCTTCGTCGAACCCTCCAACGGACTTGAAATCAGCGCTGGCTACCAAAAGCGACTGGTCGCCAAAGCGAAAAGCTTGCAGGTCAAAACGGCTTAAGTACCCATATAACCGGAGGGGAGAATACCGTTTTTGATAATCAAACCGCAGCCGAAATGCCGCCGGTAGACCCAGATCTATCGCATCCCTCAGCTCGCTTTCCCAGTTTGGAGGAACGATGGTATCGGCGTGCAGGAACCAAAGAAAAGGTCCTTTTGCAATCATAGCTCCCGCATTCATTTGTCGGGCGCGGCCGCGGGTGCCAAGCAAAGTGGAGCAACCGTAGGACCGAGCGACGGCTAGGGTACTATCCTCACTTCCTCCGTCGACAACGATCACCTCCAGACCTCCCTCACCTTGAACGTCGCCCAAAGCTTCGAGGGTCGCTGGCAGGGTAGCCGCCTCGTTCAACGTAGGAATGATGACGGAACACCAGGGAGAAGAAGATTGGAATGAAGGAATAGCTTCCAATTTAATGGGTATTCCAGTTAGCTGAACCGGTAAACCGTCTTGGTTTCGTACATCAAATTTTTACCGAGATATGGGGTGCGGAAGTTGGCTTGATTGGGGGAGTTGGGGAAGTGCTGGGTTTCCAAACAGATGGCGCCATTCGTAGGAAAGGCCTGGCCGTCGCGCCCCGTAAACTGGCCCGCAGCGAAATTGGCCGTGAAGACCTGTAGCCCCGGCTCGGTAGTGAAACAGCTAAGCTGCCGGCCGGTCTCCGGGTCACGCAGATGAGCTACCTTCCGAAGGGTGCCATCATAATCATCAACTACAAAGTTGTGGTCGTACCCGTTTGTTCGTTGTACCTGCGGGTGCTCACCGTGGAGGTCCTTGTCGATGGGTTTTGCCACCCTAAAATCAAAAGGAGTACCGTCAACTGGCTGAATTTCTCCCGTAGGAATGCCTTCATCATCGATGGGCGTGTATTGGCTCGCCCAGAGCTGCATCTCCTGGCCCCGAACGGTAGGCGCCGCTCCGATATTGAAATAGGCGTGGTTCGTGAGATTAAGAATCGTGTCCTGGTCCGAGGTGGCGGAGTAATCAATCGTCAGTGCGTTATCGTCATCCCAGGTATAGGAACAGAGTACGGTGAGTCGACCGGGGAACCCCATGTGCCCATCCTCACTCACGTGCTTGAGCACCAAGGTAGTGCCGGCCATATCGGTGGTGCCCTCCACCATCCAGACTTGTTTGTCGAAGCCTTCCGGCCCGCCGTGCAATTGGTGAATTCCTTCGTTGGGGACGAGTTCGTAGGTATGCCCGTTCAGTGAAAACTGAGCTTTGGCGATCCGGTTACCGTACCTGCCGATGCAGGCTCCAAAGTAGGGGTGGTCACCGAGGTAACCTTCCAAGTTATCGTACCCGATTACCATTTCGGCACCGTCGATAACGATTGATGTGATCGTAGCTCCGTAGGTGCTGATCTTTACGGTGTTACCGTGGCGGTTGATCAGCGTGAAAAGGTCTGCGTTGCCCTGACCGGGGACGACGCCAAAGTCGTCTTTTTTAATTGAACTCATTAGCTGGGATAGAAAGCGAAAGGTGGTCCCATAACTTAAGCGAGTTCGCTAAAGTTCAACCGCCGTGGCAAAGCCTCCCTGCTCCACCAAAGATTGATATTCCGACCAAACGGCTTCCGTTAGTGCTGAGGTGACGGTCGCTAACTGAGTTTCAACTGCTTGTAGGTCGGCGTCGCTCCCTTGGCTGCGGTGTACGTCGATGGCGTAATTTCTTGCCCTTACGGTTGGGGTATCATCAACTTGCTCCAGCGGGGTAAGGAAGGCAACGTCCGCACCGCCCAGGGCCATGGACCGCGCTTGCTGCAAAAGCAGTTCCTGATTCTCTTCCCAGTCACCCGTCATGGTGGTGATGTCCGTATGCGCCCCGATCTGGGTAGCTACGGTGTCGGATACGCCGAACTCGGCCAGTACCTTTGGCCACAGCGCGCGCAGCGTTCGCAACTTGGCTACATCTCCGTGAAAGGAAGTGCCAACGGTTACCGCAAATTTCAGGTGTTGAGCCGCAATAGTCGGTGAGTAACCGTGATCCTGAATAGCCTTTAGGTAGGCGGCCCCTTTGGATAGCGCAAGGGCGATTTCGGCGTCCGCCACGTCCGTACCGTTATTGAAACCGGCGGCGTTCACCTGGAGGACGGCAAAGCCAGGCATCCACCGGTTCACGAAACTAAGGAGGCGCACGAGTGGCGGAAAAGGAGCGTCGGACCAATCCAGTAAAGGATCAAAGTCGATAGAACCTCTCACTTTGCTCAGGTCTATTCCTTCCGCCCGGAGGTAGGTGATGAGGTCCCGGAATAACTCCGCGGGGTCCTGACCGGGGTAGCGCAGACTACAGTGAAGTTCCGTAACCGTCGGGTCGATATTTTTCAAGATCCGCCGAATTGCGGCCGTATCCGGTTGCCGGTAAAGCCGGAAAAGTAAAGCTTCCGCTCCTCGCTCGATCTCCGCCTGGGCGTAGCGGTTCATTTCCCCGTAGGAACCTTCGTCGATGTAAGCACCAACGCGGTAGGGTAATTGCTGTGTGCCGGGGAGTGCCGAAAGGTCATCATCCAAATCGTAGATAGACTTCCCGGATAATTGATCCGACAAAGTCGTCGTCCAGGAATCAAAGTTTAAATCGGATAAGGACATACGCTGGGGCAGTTAAGTCAGTTCGGCCGTGGCGGGGGGAGGAGGGCCTTCCCAAAAGAAAGCATAAAAGATTCTTCCAGCCACGTTGCTGGCTGGGAGCCAGCCGTTGATGTTGGAAAGTTACGGTACCGCTACTCAATTTTCCGGATATCGATTCGCAAATGCGTGGGTAACAATTGTTAGGGATGCGATTTTTTGCCAAGGCACTTTTTAAGCTACGTCAAGAATGTGTTGATCACTTCATTTGAGTTGATAATGTCGGCGTAAAGCAGGAAGAAGCTCAGTAATATTTGTTTCCTTAACTTGAGGGTACGAAGCCTTTGCTTCTGGTTCTTTTGGGTCAGGACCCATGTTTATAGTGTCAGCGATTTCATGCAATACAGATTTCAATTAATTTTCCTCCTAATCGTGGGGTGGTGGGCGTTTGCACACGCTCAGCAACCAACGCTCACCTTCGTTAACTACAATACGGAGGATGGGCTGCGGAACAACTCCATCAACAGCCTGGCCAAAGACCAAACGGGTTATCTCTGGCTAGCCACCAGCCGGGGACTCTACCGTTTCGATGGTTACCGTTTCAAAGAGTTCCTGCACTCCAGTACCGACTCCACCTCATTGCCAGACAACTCCGTATCGGTTGTATTTGCCGACGATCAGGATCGGGTATGGGTCGGTACCCAGGAGGGCGGCGTAGCGCTCTACGACCGGTCACTAGACCAATTCACCAGCTTCAACAACGCCGACCGGCCCCGGAAACGGATCAGCCATAATCAGATCACCGGCATCGACCAATTGAGTGACGGCACCATCATCGTCACTACCGCGGCGGGGTACAATTTATTCGACGAGGGCACCCGTACGTTTCGGATGCGAGTGGAAGCCGGAGGGGTGGGTTTATTAGAGTTGTCCGGCCCCGCGTTGGCGGATACCCTGCGGTCAATCGTTGCCCGTTCCCATTTGCCCGCACCTGCGCGAGCGCCCAACTCGTCCCGTATTATATCGGGAGCAGCGCCCAAATCCGAGGAATCGACCTACGCCAGACTCGTCCGGTGGAGTGGTTACGTCTATTACGATAGCCGGCAGGCCTACGCCAGTTTTGAAAAGCATTTTACGCAGGAAGAAACCCGGCACCTCTGGCCCCTCATTCAACCGCATTTGGAACCGGAGGTAAAGAAGAATACGGGGCTGAACGGTTACGCGGACATCTCTGCCCTCCACGTTGACGACGAGGATAATATCTTTTTGGGTTACAAATGTGGTGGGATTGGCATCATCAAACCGGGGGCGAGTGAGCCGGAGATTCTCCGCCATAACATGCGGAGTACCACCCTGGAGTGCGAACAGGTGAACGGTCTGTACCGGGATGGGGATACCCTTTACGCCGGTTTATTACGCAATGGGTTGATTACGCTGGACCTCCCGACCGGCCGGGAAAGTAAACCCGCAATGAGTAGTGCGGCCGCGACATTCTACGGTGTGGCCGGCAGGGGAGAGGACCTCTACTTCGCAACGACCTCCGGGCTGATCATCTACCACAAAAAGACGGGATCGTACGAGCAACTACAACGAGCACACAACCACGACTGGACCATCATTGCCAGCGAATGCGCTGCCGTACTACCAGATGAAGAAGGCGTAATTTGGGTTGGGCACTACGCTTTTGGCCTGAGTAAAGCGACGCCCGCACAGGCGATCCGAAGTAATCCAGAACCAGGTGGAGAACCCCTTCCGGAAGGTATGCGCTCCGCCAGTACCTTCCTGCAGGATGCTCACGGTAACCTCTGGGTAGGTTACTTTGAAGGCGGCCTACGAAAGCTGGACGCCACCACTCTCGAAGAACGAGGGCTCTACCTGATCGACAACGCCAATGGTATCCGACGTTCTTCCATCTTCACCCTCCACGAAGGGCGGGATGGTACCCTGTGGGCGGGTGGGTACGATAGCGGCTTACTGCGGTACGATGTTGCGGAGGACACCTGGTCGGTCTATCCCAACAGCCGCGCCATCTTTGGGGGGAATGACATTCGGAGTATCGTAGAAGACGAGCGTGGAAGACTTTACGTCGCCGTCCACGGGGTAGGCGTGACGGAACTGAACCCACAAACGGGAGAGCACCGCAGCTTCCCAGCGGATCTCGGTGCCCGGTACACCCCGTACATTTTTGACCTGATGATTGACCGCCAGGATCGACTCTGGATGGCGGGCGTTGGCGGAGTATTTCGGCTGGACGCGGAGCGGGAATCCATCGTAGCTCTGATTAGGCCCAGTGAAACGGGCAGCCAATCTTTCTTCCACCGAGCGAACACCATTGCGCAGTCAGCGGATGGTAACATTTGGGTAGGCACTCAGGAAGGCCTTTTGAGTCTGAATGAAGCCGGTGAGCACCGAGCGGACCTATCCATCCCAGAACAGCTCCAGGCACACGCCGTTCTCAACCTCCAGTTTGAAGGGGCCGGGGGAACGGGCCGGCTCTGGATGGATCAGGAAGAACAGCTTTGCGCCTTCGACCCGACGACGGGCGCCTTCAGTTTGTACGAGCCACCGGCTCACTACCAGGCGACGCTCTATCGCAAAGGCGCCAGCGCACGCTTAGGCGACGGTGATCTGCTGTTTGGGTACAATAATGGACTGTTGCGATTCACCCCCACTAAATTGGCCGAACCGGGCATCCCCGCTACTCCGAGCATCACCAGTGCCGAATTATTCCAAACCGGGCAGCAGAAAGAATTCATTGCTTTAGCACCGGGAGAGACCCTGAGCTTACCCAACGATAATCAAGGTTTTTCCCTCAACCTGAGTACTTTTTATTACCCACAACCTTCGGCGGTAGAGTACGAAGTGCGGCTGCAGCCCCTTGGCGGAGAGTGGCAAAATCTGACGGGCGACGCGCCGGAATATTCCCTTTATCACCTTCCACCGGGGGAACATACGGTGGAATTCCGCGCCTCACTGGCCAGTAGAAAAGCCTACTCCGACGTTGCTACGCTGAACATCGAGGTGGCGGCGCCCTGGTACGCTAGTAACTGGGCTTACGCACTGTACGGCTTCGCTATTTTGCTGGCGCTGTATGGCTACCAACGCTTCATCAAAACGCGGGAGGCCCTGCGGCAATCCGTCACCATTGCCCGGCTGAAAACGGAGAACACTCAGGAAATGGCCACGTCGAAGGCGCGGTTTTTCGTGAACGTCAGCCACGAACTACGGACGCCACTGACGCTCATCAACGGCCCACTTACGGAACTGATGAAACCCACCGAACCAACGAGTGGGCAGCGGCAAAAACTCTACCGGCTGATGCACCGGAATACCCAACGCCTACAACGTTTGGTGGACCGGTTGCTTGACATCCAGAAGATCGAAAATGAATCGCCGGACCTCCGCTTTGAAGAGGGGGATATTGTGGCTTACCTCCGGTTGTTGGTGGAGTCCTTTCACCCACGCGCTCAATCCGCCGGGGTGGAACTTAGAGAAAGTCTGCCGGAGATGATCACCCGCGTTAACTACAGCCCGGAAGTAGTGGATCGCATTTGCACCAATCTGCTCTCCAATGCCATCAAGTTCACGCCTGAAGGGGGGACCGTACAATTTCGCGCATTGATCCTGGAGGGAGAAAGTGGCCGCGAACTCCTCATCAACGTGATCGACGATGGCCCCGGCATCCCGAAGGACGAGCAGCAGTACCTGTTTGAACGCTTCTACCGAGGAACTAACGGGCAAAAAATCGCCGGATCCGGTGTCGGCCTCTCCATCGTGAAGCAATACACGGAACAGATTGGTGGTGAAGTTTCCTGCCTGAGTGACGTGGGGCAGGGAGCCACCTTCAAGGTCCGGTTACCGCTTCACCCCGCCGTTGTCAAAGCCAACCCCACTATCGACGAGGAAACTTTAGGCCAGGTGACTATCGATAAAGTTGACGATCAACGACCCCACGTTTTGATCATTGACGACGACGCGGACGTACGCGAACTGCTCCGCTTCGGTTGCGAGACCACCTACCAGGTAAGTGAAGCAGCCGACGGCCTGGAAGCGCTGGAACGCGCCGAAGCCCTTCAACCCGATTTGATCTTGACCGACCTGATGATGCCCGGCCTAGACGGTATTGGGGTATGCAAAGCCATCAAAGAAAACCCGCGGACGAGCCACTTACCGGTGATCCTCCTCACGGCGCGGCACAGCGATTCCGCCCGGACCCTGGCTTTGGAGGCGGGGGCTAACGATTTTCTCACGAAACCCTTTGAGCTTGACCACGTCCTCAACAAGATTGAGAACACACTCCAGACCCTGGCCGCCGCCCGGCGAAAGTGGGTCGCCGAACCCGAAACGCTCCAACCGGAAGACTTCCCCGTCGTGGATACTGACGTTGTTTTCCTGCGGCAGTTGCGGGAATACGTAGAGGAGAATATGGACGCTCCCGAAATGAGTACTGATGCGCTCTTCCGCCACCTGGCCGTGAGCCGATCCGTTTGCTACACGAAGGTGAAGGCACTGACGGGGCTGCCCCTGCAGGCTTACATCAAGGAACTACGCATCGGCCGGGCCCGGCAGTTGCTGGAGATGACGGACATCCCCGTGGGGGAGGTTGCCTTCCGAACTGGATTTAAAACAACACAGCACTTTAGCCGGAGCTTTAAGGAAGTGGCGGGGAGTAGCCCCACTAAGTTTCGGGCCATGCACCGGCCGGAGTGATTTGAGGTGCTGTCCCTTTTCCAGTCTTCCTAAGCTAAGAACCTTGCGCCTTCAGTAAGCTGGACCCCGACATAGCGGCTGGTTGCTCTACGCGCATCAGTTCGAGGAGGGTGGGGGCAACGTCTCCCAATTTGCCGTTCTGGGCCAACTTAGCGTCCGCCCGGGGGCCTACGTAGATGACGGGTACAGGGTTGGTCGTATGTGCAGTCTGTACGGAGCCATCGGGGTTGCGCATCTCGTCGGAGTTGCCGTGGTCGGCGATGACGAGGACGTGGTAGCCCAGTTCTTCCGTGACGCGGAGGATGTCGCCCAGGCATTCATCCACCACTTCGGCGGATTTGACGGCGGCGGCGAAGTTGCCCGTGTGACCCACCATATCAGTGTTGGCGAAGTTGAGGCAGATGAAGTCTGGTTGATTTTCCCGGAGGTCCTGAACAATCGCGTCGCGGATGCCGTAGGCGCCCATTTCCGGCTTTTCGTCGTAGGTCTGGACGTCGCGGGGGGAATCGATGAGGATGCGGCGTTCGCCGGGGAACTCATCTTCCTGGCCGCCGCTGAAGAAGAAGGTGACGTGGGCGTACTTTTCTGTTTCCGCGATCCGAACCTGGGTTTTGCCCGCTTTACTGACGACTTCACCGATGGTTTCGTTGAGGTCGTCCGGCGTGAAGAGGACGTCCACGCCGGTGAATTTTTCGTCGTACTGCGTCAGGCAGACGTACCGGAGATTGGGGATGGGTACCATCGCTTGGTCCGGAAATGGCTCCTGCGTCAGCGCCCTCGTGATTTGGCGGGGGCGATCGGTGCGGAAGTTAAAGTTGATGACGACGTCGCCGGGTTCGATGGTCGCGACGGGGCTGCCGTCAGCGTTCGTCATGACGATCGGGTCCGCAAACTCATCCGTGTTGCCGGCGTCGTACCAGGCTTGCAGACTGTTGACAGCATCGCGCGAAGGCGTGCCGATACCTTGGACCATGAGATCGTAGGCCTTGCGGATGCGTTCCCAGCGAGTGTCGCGGTCCATGGCGTAGAAGCGGCCGATAACCGAGGCCAGTTGGGTGGGTTTACCAGCGAGGTGCTGATTCATCTGTTGCAAGTAACCCGTGCCGGAGGTCGGGGAAACGTCGCGGCCGTCCATGAAGGCATGAATGAAGATCTTTTCGTTGCCGGCTTCGGTCGCAATGTCAGTGAGCCGTAAGAGGTGCTTGATGTGGGAGTGGACACCACCGTCGCTCAGCAGGCCGATGAAGTGAACGTTCTTATCGTTGACGCGGGCGTAGGTCAGGGCGTCCTGTAGGACTTTGAGGTGCTGTAATTCCCCGTCGCGAATACTCTTATTGATGCGCGCGAAGCTCTGGTAGACGACCCGGCCGGCCCCGATGTTGAGGTGACCTACTTCGGAATTTCCCATCTGGCCTTCGGGCAGGCCGACTTCTTCCCCGTAGGTGATGAGCGTCGCGTGGGGGCAATCGCGGTAGATGCGGTCGTAAACGGGCGTGCTGGCCTGGGCGATGGCGTCGTCTTCCGGGCGGGCTCCGATGCCCCAACCGTCGAGGATGATGAGAAATGCTTTGTCGTTCGTCATGCGGGAATGCTTTGTGGCGCGAAGATAGTTGCGAGTGTCGAGTTGCAAGTGTCAAGTAGCGAGTGTCGAGTGCGCTACTCGCCACTTGCAACTCGCCACTTGCAACTCACCATTATCTTAGCGCCCCTCCTCTTACCCAACACCTCCAGCTATGCGCATCATTTCCGGAAAATACAAAGGCCGCCGCTTCAGCCCCCCCGCCGATAAATGGCCCACGCGGCCCACGACGGACTACGCCAAGGAAGGCCTGTTCAACGTGCTGAACAACTGGTTTTACTTTGAGGACCAGCGCTTTCTCGATCTGTTTGGCGGGACGGGTTCCCACGATTACGAGTTCCTCAGCCGTGGGTGCACGGACGTGACTTACGTAGATAAGCACGGCCCGGCCGTCAAATTTGTCGAGCGCACGATCGCAGCCCTGGGCGAGGAGGAGCACATCAAGATCTTCCGGATGGACGTATTTCAGTTCATCAAGCGGCCGGTGCGGCAGCCTTATACCTACATTTTTGCGGGGCCGCCGTACCCGTTGCCCAACATCCCGGAGATCCCCGATCTCGTTTTTGCGGCGGGCTTACTGGCGCCGGGCGGGCTCTTCGTCCTCGAAACCAACCCCCACCATGATTTTGCGGATGACCCGCGCTGCGTGGAGAAACGGAATTATGGGAAGACGATCTTTTGGTTTTTTGAGCACCCGAAGGGGGAGGAGGAGTAGGGCGCTGCTCCCGATATAATGCGGGACGAGTTGGGCGCTCGCGCGGGTGCGGGGTGATTGGGAGATGCTAGGTAAAAAGGACGCGAAAATCCATAATAGAAAGCCTCATCATGGAATATCACCTCGAAGGTTTATTTCGAAAACTCAATGTGGTAATAACACGAAAGCCCAGGGTCGTCGGTCCTGCGGACCTTGGGACCCTGGGCTTATGGGGACCCTTTCAGGGTCTGGCGTGTTAATTCGGGATTACTCGCGGAGCATGCGGCGGAGGATCTTGCCGACGTTGGATTTGGGGAGGTCTTCGCGGAATTCGATGGCCTTGGGCACCTTGTAGCCGGTGAGGTTCTCGCGGGCGTATTCGGTGACCTCCTTTTCCGTGAGGGACTTGTCCTTTTTGACGACGAAGAGCTTGACGACCTCGCCCGATTTTTCGCTGGGGATACCGACGGCGGCACACTCGAGGATCTTGGGGTGGCCGGCCATGACGTCTTCCACCTCGTTGGGGAAGACGTTGAAGCCGGAGACGAGGATCATGTCCTTTTTACGATCGACGATGCGGAAGAAGCCGTCTTCGCTCATCATGCCGATGTCGCCGGTCTTGAGCCAACCGTCCTGCATGACCTTGGCGGTTTCGTCCGGGCGGTTGTAGTAGCCCTTCATGACCTGGGGGCCTTTGACCTGGATCTCGCCCCGTTCCTCGGAGGTGGCGACGCGGTTTTCGTCCTCATTCCAGATGCGCATGTCGGTGCTGGACATGGGGAGGCCGATGGTGCCAATCCGTTGGTTTTCGTTGAGGGGGTTCATGTTGGTGCAGGGGCTGGCCTCCGTCAGGCCGTACCCTTCGCTGAGGGGGACGCCCGTCAGTTTCTGCCAGGCTTCGGCGACGGGGCGCTGCACAGCCATCCCGCCCCCAACGGCGAGTTGGAGGTGGCGGAAGTCCAGTTTCTGGAAGCCCGGGTTATTGAGCATACCGTTGAAAAGGGTATTAACCCCGGTGAGGCCGGCAATCTTGTTATCCTTGAAGGCCTTGACGAGTGAGGACATATCCCGCGGGTTGGTGATCAACACGTTGGCAATCCCGTGGGTGAAGAGCCCGAAACAATTGACGGAGAGCGCGAAGATGTGGTAGAGGGGCAGGGGGCAGAGCAGCCGGCCGTCCGTTGCCTCTTCCATTTTGGAGGCGAGCCAGGTTTTGGCCTGGAGGGCATTGGCAACGAGGTTCTTATTGGTGAGCATGGCGCCCTTAGAGACGCCGGTGGTGCCACCAGTGTACTGAAGGGCAACCGTATCGTCGGGATTGGCCTCAAATTGTGGAAGTTCGTGCTTCGTCCCTTCGTCGAGGGCAGTAGAGAACGTGACGGCGCCGGGTAGGTCGTACTTGGGCACCATGTTCTTCACGTTGCGTACGACGAAGTTGGTAATGCCACCTTTCAGGAAGCCGAGGAGCTCACCGATGCTCGTAGTGATGACGGTATTGATCTCCGTATCCTTAATGATCTGTTGCAGGTTAGCCGCAAAGTTTTCGGCAATGAGAATGCCCTTCACGCCGGCGTCGGTGAACTGGTGTTTCATCTCCCGGGGCGTGTAGAGTGGGTTCGTATTCACGATCACCAGGCCAGCTTTGAGGATGCCGTGTAGCGCGATGGGGTACTGCAACAGGTTGGGCATCATCAGCGCCACTTTATCCCCCGGCTGAAGGCCCCGGTAGTGGAGGTAGGCCCCGAAGGCGGTTGATTTCTTGTCCAGTTCCTTATAGGTCAGGTCCTTTCCCATGCAGTGGAAGGCTACCCGGTTGGCGTACTTTTTGGTAGAGGCCGCCAGAAGGTCTTTGAGGGCGGGGTAAGGGGAGGTGTCAATATTGGCGGGGATCCCGGCGGGGTACTGCGCTAACCAGGGGCGTTGATCGGACATGCATCGAAATTTAAGTTCGCGTAAATATATACCTGAACCAAAGTGCTTAGGCAGTTTGGCTTAGTTCTTTTCTCACCCTATCCCGTAGCAAAATGGGTGACGGAATGACCGCCGGGCAGGGTGACGTGGATGTTTTGACGTCTTTTATCGGTCTCCCACTTCAACTATCCGGAGTGCCGGGGTGTTTATTTTTAGTTAGCATACTGTTGCCAAATCCTTCTCGAGGAGGCTGTAGTATCTTTCCCCCGCGAACTTCACTTTCACCCGGCGCGACTTTGCAGACCGCCCGCTTATTTGACTCAAGCAACAAACCACCCAAGACACATGGAAAACGGAATTCTCACCGAAGGACAACAGAAAGACGCCGACCTGATCGAGAAGCTACTCGAGAAGATCGTCAAGAAAAAAGGTTTCGAAAACATTTGTGCCAACGCCGAAGGTTACGAAACCCCCGCCAAGATCCGCCGCGGTAAGGATACCGAAGAGTTTTTTATTCCGGACGTAACCGGTGAGGTGAACGGCCGCAAGTCCTACTTCGAGTTAGGCATGAAAACGGGCGACGAACGCCAATTGGTCACCAAATGGCGTCTCCTTTCCACCATCGCTCAACTCAAGCACGGCAAGCTTTACCTCGCCGTCCCGCGTGGCCACATGGCCTTCACCAACCGCATCCTGAATGACTACCCGATCAACGCGGAAGTGGTTAAGATCTGAGTCTAACCCGACTTACTTAAAAGCCCCAATCACAGTTAAGTGGTTGGGGCTTTTGTGCGTAAGGTTTTAGGTGTTTAACGGCGAAGTACTGCTATTGCGGGCAACGGTAGCCACTAGCCCTACTGCTTTAGTTTGATCAGGATGGCTCTGTCGTGGTCGGTGCCAAAACCGAGCGCCTTGACTTTGTCCTTGCCCTTGATGACGTCGATGCTCTCAATCTCGTCGGGCTGGATCTTCTTCCCTTCCGCGGCGTCAATCATTTTGCCGTCTACTACCCAGAGGATACCCTGCATTGATGGCTCTTCCGAACTGTTGGGCGTGGTTTTGATTGTGATGGCTGACCCATCACTTGGAGTGAACGTGGCACTTCCCGAACCGGCACCCTCTTCCTCCGGAAACATGAAGACATTCGTAGCGGAATTCTCCGTTGGAGCCGACAACTCCAACGTTTCGTAGCCCACGTAAGAGATGACCAGTTTCTGGTCGCCATCTGGGATGCGGATGGAGAAATTACCGTCAAAGTCTGTGATGCTCCCCACCTCAGTGTCTTTTACTACGATGACAGCCCCAATGAGCGGCTTCTTGGTGGTACCGTCGACTATCGTACCGGTGAGGACCCGTTCCGCCATTGGCGAGGCACCCGTAGTCGGGAGGGCCGTCAGTAACTCTTGCTTGGGCCCGGTAGAACCATAAGCAAGGGTAAGGCAAAGCGGGACGATGGCCAGCGCCGCGAGTAGGAAGGAGCGGCGGCGGGTGAAGCCGGTGAAGGGTGCGGCAGCGCTCTTCGGCGAGAATAAGCGCTGAATGCGCTGGGTAAAGGTTTGTTGGTCGGTTGCGGCCATGGTAAAGGGTTGTTTAGGAGATAAAGAAAATTGTGCTACGCGCAAGAGCGCCCGGGCGTAAACGGCCTTCCCCGTGTGGGGTGTGACGGCGTCGTCACAAGCGTACTCGCGTTCAAGATCGATTTGGCTGGATAACCAGTGGACCAGCGGATGGTAGAAGAATAACCTGACGGTCAGTTCCTGGACGGCATTCCAGACCGGGTCGTTCCGGCGAATGTGCATCAGCTCGTGCCGGAGGACGGCCAGTACTTCCTCTTCCGTGAGGTTATTCAGCAGGCCAACCGGGAAGAGGATCACGGGGCGAAAGATGCCAACCGTCAACACTTCCAGTACCCGGTTGCTAAGTTGCCAGCGGATTTCCGGGCTGACGCCCATTTTTGCTTTCAAATCCGTAAAGGCAAGCCGGGACGCTGGCAGGGGCAGTAAGCCTCCGCGCCTGGCCAGAATGGTCTGCCAGTAACGGTAAGCCCCGTGGCTCAGGTAGATCAATAAACCTGCCAGGTAAATGATCGATAAATATTCTTGCCAACCAGCCCGCAAATTCAGGCCGAGCTTTTCCAGATTGCTCGTCAAGGTTAGGGTGGCTTCCCTGCCTACGCTTTCCGTCAACAGGGCTGCTTCCGACCAGGCTTCCGCTGCGGACCACCACGCCGAAAGGAATACTACGCCGAAAACGAGGGGGAGACTCACGAGCGTAGCCACGTAAACCGAGTGGCGTCCCGCTGCCGTCTTGGACAGCCCTGAGAGCAGGTAGCCACTTCCAATCAAGAGGGTGAAGATCCAGATTGAGTGGAGCAGGCTGGTGGCCAGCCCCTCCAGGAGGGGGGAGGTGAGGAGTGCATTCATGGCTGATCTTTTTGCGAGGCGATCCAACGCTCCAGTTCGTTGAGCTCTTCCGCCGTTGGCTTGTCATTACCTAAGGCCCGGATGGCCAGCCGAATGGGAGAGCCTGCAAAGGCCGTGCGGGAAAGCTTCTCCACGAGCGCCGCTTCGGTAGTTGCCCGGTCGGTTACGGCGGAGTAACGATGTTGCTTTCCGTCCCGCTTACGCGAAACGAGACCCTTGCGGTGCATCCGTTGCAATTGGGTGAGGACGGTGGTGTAGCCTACTTCGCGTCCGGTACGCTTGCCCCAATCGTGGACTTCCTGTACGGTCGATTCAGGCCCCTCCCACAGGGCTTGGAGGAGGGCTAACTCGGCGTCGGAGGGTAAATAGTTATCAGCCATGTACAAAACTACGACTCGTGTAGTAGTTGTGCAAGTATTTTACGACACTTGTCGTAAATATTATGGGGCATACCTGATTTGGGGATAGTTGGGTAGCCTCCGTAATTTGCAGTGCCTAACTTTTATACCTAACCCTACACTGATGAAACAAGGCTATTGGCTTTTTCTTCTCCTCCTAATAAGCTATACTTCCTCTCTCACCGCCCAGGAAGTAGACCGCGAGCTCCTGATCAGCTTCGACCGGACCAAGCTCAATCTGGTACAAGTCCCTCACCGTATTACGGAGATCATTAGTTTGGGAGACGACTTTGCGCCGCTTGGCGTTGGGTACCGGGGGCTCGACTATACGCCTTACCTACTGTTTTTGCGAGAGGGGAGGAACTGGTCCTTCAACGACCTACTGAGCCGGACGATCCAGAACCAGCAAGCGCCGGAAGCCGTCTTGCGTATTACCGGTCTGACGGCCAATCAGCAGATCGGTTTTTCAGCCGTACGAATCAAAGTAGAGTTGGAAGCCGAGCTGCTTATCCCGCAGCCTGATGGTGATTACCTGGCGTACGGGCCGGTACGTCACGTACAAATGCAAACCGGTGGTGGAGTCATCCGTAAGGGTGCCCCCCGGGAAATTGCGGAACTATTGAAAGTAGTGGTGACGGAACTTTCCGCTATCGCTACGGCTGAAGAAGGGGGAACCCATCTGGCCAAAAGTGAACTTACCTCCGTACGGTCCACGTACCCCATTTCGGAAATACGAGCAAGTGACTTACCCAACGGTATCTTCCACACCTACATGGATTTCCGGGCCGGCGCGGTGGATACGACGCACGACATTCAAATGCGCCACCAAAAGACCATCTATACGGACGATCAGGAGCAGGGTTTTGGCAAACTCGATTTCGATCGTCCGGAAACCCTGGATAAATCCGAATTTCGGGGAATCTGGGGCGTGCAATACGAAGGCCAGACTGCGATCAATCTCATCGACGGGAACTTTTACAACCTTCGGCAAATGGAGGACGGTCGCTTTTACACGATGATCCCACCCAACTTCCTCACCTCGCGCTACGAGGGAAGCGGTAGCGTGGCTGCCATGAGCGGAGCGTTCGGGCTACTCGGTGGGCTAACGGCAGCCGCCTTCAATCAAATACGAGAAAAGAGTGAGATCACCTGGTTCGATTACGACCTGGCTTCTGGCCAACTCATTTCCGAGAATAGTGCAAGGGAGGCCGCCGGCGGAAAGTCCAGCCTTTACGTGGCCAGCTCTCACTTCAGTAAGACGAAGTTGAAATTGAACGTGGAAAGGGAGAACGGCGAAATGGTACCCATCAGCCCGGATGGCATGATTGAAGTAGGCGATTTACAATCTTTCCGCTTCCAGATTGGAGATGGGAAAATCATCACCGAAGCCGTACCGCCCGCCGAGGTAAATGAAACCGTCAGGTTTGCACGGATTCTCGTAAAAGGCAATGGTAGTTACCGCATCGATTGGTTAGGGGGCGAATCCGCCGAAGCGGAAGTGGATAAACTTCGGTAGCCCTCATTTTCTACCTCCCATCACTCCGCACCCGCGCCAGCGCCCAAATGAACTTCCGCTAAACCTACTGGATCAATCGCTCCATCTTCGCCCGGTTAAGCTGAGATGGGCGCTTAACGTCCCGCTCCGAAGTGCCGTCGGGCTTTACGATAGCGTAGAAGGGGTAGAAATTGCTGCGGAACGACTGCATGATCTTGCTGTGCGTGAGGCGATCCACGAAGACGTGGGTGCCGGGGATCTCCTTGCTCTTGACGATGGATTCCCACCGTGCCTGGGTGCCCTTCGACGAGGTGCAGAGGTAGACGAATTCGACGGGCAGGCCGGCCGTCTCCGCGTGGAGGGCCTTGCTGGCGGGGAATTCGCCGATGCAGGGCATGCACCAAACGGCCCAGAGGTCGAGGTAGAGCGCCTTGCCCGGGTGGGCGTCGCGGATGCTGGATAGGATTTGCTCGGCCGTTACGTCCGCCGAGGGCGCGTACATGGCCGCGCCGAAATCGTTCGGGATGGCACTACCGAGGCCGGCAACCGGCGTGGCCACGACGTGGTCATCCCCCGGGCTGGGAGGGTGCACAGTAGTGACGGGGCCTTCTTCGGCGGGGACGTCAGCAGCTTTAGGTGTACAGGCCGCGGTGGTGAGAAGAGCTAAAAGAAGGAAGGGGAGGAAGTACTGGTGACGCATGGGAATAAGTTGGTCGGTAAAGATAACGCGGGGCTAAAGAAGATGTGCGGCTACTTATTTGGTGAGCGCCTCCCGCAGTTTCTCCCGTGTCAGGCCGGAGGGGCGGCCAACGTTGAGGTTCATTTCCCCATCGGGTGAGATCAGTACGTAAGTGGGGTAACCCGTGCTGTTAAACAGACTCAGCAACTCGTCGTGGAGCTCCCGGTCCACCAGTAAATGGGTGCCGGCGAGTTTATACTTATCCGTGAGTTCCTTCCACTTACCCTCAGTCGTTTTGCCGTACTGGGCGCAGAGGTAGATGAACTCGACGGGTAGATCCGTCGCTGCTTCGTGCAAGTCGTGGCTGGAGGGGAATTCCCCGACGCAGGGCCCGCACCAGGTCGCCCACAGATCGAGGTAGAGGTACTTGCCGGGGAAGGCCGCGCGGAGGTTGGCAACGAGGGTGGCGGCGGACTGGTTGTTGTCCTGAAAGTAGCGTTTGGCGTTGTAATCGGTGGAGTCGATTAGGCGGGCGAAATCACCGAGGGTTTGGCTGGTGGCCTGAATATCCTTTGCGGATTCAAGTAGAGTGATTTTGGCCGCTAGCCGATCCCGCTCCGCAGCCATTTCTGCCGCTACCCACGGTGTCGTGACGGTCGGGAGGGTAGCGTCGATGTAGGCCTTGTGCTCGTACGGGTCGTTGCTGGAAGGGAAGATCTTAAAGAGGTCGGTATTTTTTACACCAAAGTCTTGCGCCACGGCAGCACGGGTTCTTGCGTTGGCCTCCAGCATAGTTTCCTCAGGCAGTGGCTTGCCATCCGGATCCTCCGGTCGTTTTGCGTGTCGGTAGTAAAGGCCTCTGTAAAAGGCCGTCCCTTCGTGGTTAATTACTTGCGGCACGAACGCCAGAACGCGCTTTTGCAGGTCCGCCGGGAGGGGTTCCTCCGAACTACGGTAGGCGGAAACGATGAAGTAGAGATGGGCCCCTTTGAAGGAATTCCGCCAGTATTCCGCCGCGAGCGGGTGCGCCTTTTTTAGGGCGGGTTCTTCGGTGTCGTACCGGTCCTGGTACAACGAATCAATTTTGCGGAGCTTTTCTTCCAGTGGTAAATCCTCATCGAACGCGGTAGTAATACCGTTACTGTTATAGTACTGGTATGGCCTCAATTCGATGCTATCATAAATGGCCAGGTAGCCGGCGCTCAGGTCGGCGCTTTCGCCGGAGAGTTTGGTAACCGTGAGCTTAGCGTCGTCCTCCTCCGTAGCGGCGATGTACGCCATCTCAACGTGCAAATCGCCGGAGAGCACGTAGCCTTCGAAGAACAACTCACCTATTTGCAGGTACAGATCGGCCAGTGGGTAACTGACCGGCAGCGGGTAGCTAAAGGTGCCATCCTCCGCTAAAGCAACCTCTTCGGAAATCTGGGTGCCGTTTGAGAAGGAGCTCGTGTACACGTCCAATTTGAGGTTCCCCAAGAGGCTATCCGGTAAGCCACTTATCCGTCCCGATAAAACGTGCGGAATATCGAGGGTCACTTCCTGGTAGGCGGGGAGGTACGGGGCGGGGTAGGTGGTTTGGGCGCTGCCGCAGGTGCCAAGCAATAGGACGAATAAGCCAAGTAAGGCGATACGCATAACGAAAGGTGTTCAGATTCAGTAATAGGGTAGCCTAAAGTTACAAAACCGGTGGGGCTACCGTTGAGTCTTAAGGCGGGAAGAATAGCCCGGTCACCCCCTTTCCCCCGCTCCTCCCCCAAAACCTCGCACCCGCGGGAGCGCCCAAATTCCTAACATCTCACAAGTGACAATGTGAACAATCAACCCGTCTAAAGCCCGCAACGTTAAGCTATCTTTGCACCCTAGATGAGCGAGCCTGGAGACCGACTACGGACTACAGACTACAGACTACAGACTACTACATGAGCGACGTAATCCACCACGAATGCGGCCTGGCCATGGTCCGGCTCCGCAAACCGTTAAGTTATTACCAGGAAAAATACGGGACGCCGATCCACGGCCTCAAGTGCCTCCAACTGCTCATGCGCAAGATGCGGAACCGCGGGCAGGACGGCGCCGGCATCGCCACCATCAAGCTCGACCACCCGCCCGGCAAGAAGTTCATTAGCCGCAAACGGAGTAACGACAAGAACTACCTCGACCACCTCTGGAAGGGCGTCTACCGCCGCTTCGACGAGCTGACGCCCGAGCAACTGCAGGACGGCGACTACCTCAAAAAGAACCTCCCCTACACCGGGGAACTGATGATGGGCCACCTCCGCTACGGGACGCACGGCAGCAACGACATTGAAACCTGCCACCCCTTCCTCCGCCAGAGTAACTGGAAGACCCGCTGCCTCATCGTCGCGGGCAACTTCAACCTGACGAACGTGGACGAACTCTTCCAGGAACTCGTCGAACTCGGCCAGTTCCCCAAGGAAAAATCCGATACCGTAACGGTACTCGAAAAGATCGGCCACTTCCTCGACGACGAGGTGCAGCGCATCCACCAGTGGCACAAGCCGGATGGCTACACCAACATCCAGATCAACGACATCATCGCCAAGGAACTCGACGTGCAACGCCTCCTTAAACGGGCCAGCAAGAAGTTCGATGGCGGTTACGTCATGGGCGGTATGATCGGCCACGGCGACGGCTTCGTGATGCGAGACCCCGCCGGCATCCGCCCCGCCTTTTACTTCGAAAACGAGGAATTCGTAGCGGTGGCCTCCGAACGGCCCGCCTTGCAGACGACCTTCAACGTGCCCTTCGAATCCATCAAGGAAGTCACTCCCGGCCACGCCCTCATCATTAAGAAGGACGGTAAGGTCACGATGGAGCGCTTCATCAAGCCCATCCCCCGCGCCGCCTGCTCCTTTGAGCGGATCTACTTCAGCCGCGGCACTGACCGCGACATTTACCTGGAGCGGAAAGACCTCGGCCGCCTCCTCGCCCGCCAAGTCGCCGAAGCGATTGATTACGACTTCAACAACACCGTCTTCAGCTACATCCCCAACACCGCCGAGACGGCCTACATGGGCATGATCGAAGGCCTCGAGCAGGAGCTCACCGACTGGAAAGAGAAGGAGATCGCCAAACGCCAGAAGAAGGGCAAGAACGGGTTCAACAAGATCCTAAATACGAAAGTCCGCAACGAAAAGATCGTCGTCAAGGACGGCAAGGCCCGCACTTTCATCGCCGATACCCAGAGCCGGGGCGATATGGTGAGCCACGTTTACGACGTCACCTACGGCATCGTAAAGGATAACGTCGATACCCTCGTGCTACTCGACGATTCCATCGTCCGCGGCACCACGATGCGGGATTCCATCATCAAGATCGTAAGCCGCCTCAAGCCGAAGCGCATCATCATTGTTTCTTCCGCGCCCCAGATCCGCTTCCCGGATTGTTACGGCATCGATATGTCCCGCATGGGCGAGTTCGTGGCCTTCCGCGCCATGGAGAACCTCCTCAAGGCGAAGGGCAAGAAGAAGTTGATGGACAAGGTCTACCGCAAGGCCCTCAAGGAATTGGAGAAGCCCAAGGAAAAGATGGTTAACGTCGTCAAAGAGCTCTACGACCAGTTCGACTACGCCGACGTCAGCGCCGAGATCGCCCGCATCATGACGCCCAAAGGCACCATCCCGCAGGTGGACGTGATCTACCAAACCATCCCCGACCTCCACAAAGCCTGCCCCAACAACAATGGTGACTGGTATTTCTCCGGCAACTACCCCACGCCGGGTGGCTTCAAGGTGGTGAACCGCGCGTTCGTGAATTATATGGAGGGGAGTGATGCGCGGGCTTACTGAGTAACGATTAACGATTAGTGAATAGTGATTAACGATTTGGCTGCCGCTGTTTCGTGCTGCCGCCGTTTCGTGCTGCCGCTGTTTCACGCTGCCGCTGTTTCGTGCTGCCGCTGTTTCGTGCTGGAGAGTGTTCAGTGAACTGTGTCTGGTGATCAATTAAAATGCTTGGTGTACCGTTCCCCGAACGTTTCGCATAGTTCGCGGTGGATACTCGACCAACCTAGCACGGACTTATTCCAGCTATCGCGTTTGCGATCCAAGGAGTGATAGAGTTGGATGAGCAGGGATCGGTCGTTCGGCCAGGCGCCCTTCGTTTTGACAACTCGCCGGATTTCACGGTTAAGGTTCTCGATCGCATTGGTCGTGTAGGTTAACTTCTTCAACGCCGGACTCAGCTTCATACACGTCATCAGCTCGTCCCAGTCCTTGCGCCAAAGTGCAACCACTAGATCATACTTACCCTGCCAGTAGTTACCGAAGTCCTCCAACCGGCGGCTTGCCTCGGCTTCGTTAACGGCATTGTAAACCTCTTTTAGTTGACGCAGGACCTGTTTAGAGTCCTTGTCATCCAGTAAACGGAAGGTATTGCGGATCTTATGGACGACACAGCGCTGGATTTGCGTCTGTGGCCATGTCTGTGCAATCACACTTTTGAGTCCCGCCAGGCCGTCGCTGCAAGTAATCAGTACGTCCTCCAGCCCGCGCTGTTTGAACGACTCTAGACAGCGCGCCCACTCAACGGCGCCCTCGGTGCCCTGACCAGGGATAAGACCGATTACCTCACGCTTGCCTTCCAAAGTAATCCCATATGCGACGTAAAGGGCCACTTTAGCTACCCCGTGTTCACGACGCACATCGATATGAATGGCATCGATAAATAGTACGACTAGGCAGGCTGGCAAGCGCCGCCTGTGCCAGTCTTCGACCGTCTGCCAGGTCGCATTGATGACGCTCGAGATACGAGCCGTGCTCATCTCAGCACCATAGAGCTTGCTCAGCGTTCGGGTAATATCTTCCAAAGAAGAACCGGAAGCGTAGAGTTCAATGATCTGCTCTTCGAAACCCAGGGCGAGTTGCCGACTACGTTTGCGCACCGTAACGGGCTCAAAGCGTCCGGCACGGTCGCGCGAGTAGTCGATGTCAACCGCACCGAGCGTGGTCTGCACCTCTTTAGTCAACTGTCCGTTGCGCTTGTTCGTCAAGCCTCGCTGTGCTTCGTCAGCCAGGTGGTCGTCCATCTCAGCGGCCAAGGCGGCTTCGATAAACTGAGCGATGAGGGGCTTAAGTAGCCCATCTTGCCCCGTAAGGGCTTGGCCTTTGATAAGTCCCTGGACAACTTGAGTGCGGTAGGCCTCGAAGTCAAACTCGGAGGCTTTGGTTTTTGATTTAGCTTGTGCCATAATCTGATATAACAAGTTTTGTCAGACACAGTTCCTAGAACACTCTCCGTGCTGCCGCCATTTCACGCTATCGTAACGAGCCATTCGTTACTCGTCAATCACTAATCGTTAATCGTTACTTAAAACAGTCGTTAATCGATTATTCCCCCACGCTCGCCGATCAAATTGCGGGCGCTGCCGCGGGTGCCATGATATTGGGAACATAAAAGATCAAGCTTATGTCTCCCCAGGAAATCAACCACCTCAGTAACGGCTTCTACCCCGAGTACCGACCCTTCGCACTAACGCTTACGCGGGACGAGGACAAGGCGATGGACCTCTTACAGGAAGCCATCTACCTCGTACTAAAGAACCACGAACGCTTTGTATCGGGCACCAATATTCAGGCCTGGATCAAAACGATTATCCGCAACGTCTTCATCACCGGCTACCGGAAGGGTAAGCGTCGGCAGGAGATCGTGACGGAAGAAGTACCCGTTTCCAACTGGAGCAACCGCACCATCGAGGACAACCCCGCACTGGCCGAACTCAGCGCCGAGGACATCATGAACCGGGTCGAAGCCCTGTCTCCCATCTACCGCCGCGCCTTCAAGCTCTACAACAACGGCCTGAAATACCAGGAGATCGCCAACATCACCGGCGTCCCGATCGGCACGGCCAAATCCCGCGTTTGGACCGCCCGCCAACAGTTGCGGGATGGCGTTCGGTAGAGAGCTAAAACGTACGACTAAAGATCCCGGAGGACCACGCAGTAGACGCGCAGCGCATCACCATGATAGGCCGGGATCATATTTGGCCGAAGGCCAAATCGATTCCGGACTTCTAGGTCGTGCAACCCCACCCGCATCCCCTCGTCCCTACCCGTACACTCACTTCAACAATGCCACACCTAGCTACACTTCTACCAACCTCCCTCTGCTTTGCCCTCTTCCTTTTCTCCCCCATACTCTCCGCCCAGGAGGGAAGTGGTTCCATTGAGGGAAAGGTCACCGACGCCGGCCAGGCGGTGGAGTTCACGAACATCCTCCTGCTGGCCGCCGCCGATAGTGCCGTCGTCAAACTGGAACTGACCGACGAAATGGGCACCTTCCGTTTCACCGACGTACCCGCGGCGGATTACCTCATCAAAACCAGCGGCATCGGCTACGGAGAAAAGATGCACCCGGTCTTCACCCTTGCGGACGGGCAGGAACTGCAATTGGCCGATTACGACCTGAAGGGTAGTGGAACTACCTTAGAAACAGTGGAGGTCACCGCCCGCAAACCCTTCCTCGAGCAAAAAGCAGGCATGCTCGTCGTGAATGTCGACCAGAGCATTACCGGACAGGGCGGCTCAGTGATTGATTTGCTGCGTAAGGTCCCGGGCGTTGTCGTGGCGGGTAATCGTATCCAAATGGCGGGCAAGTCCGGCCTAACGATCCTCATCGACGGGCGGCCGACGCGCTACATGGACATCCAGAGTTTGCTGCGGGATATGCCGGCGGACAACATCAAATCCATCGAGGTAATCAGCCAACCCGGCGCGCAGTACGATGCGGAGGGGAATGGTGGCGTCATCAACATCGTCCTCAAGAAAAATAGCCTGCTTGGTACGAACGGGCAGGTGTACGTCGGTGGCGGCTACGGCGAATTACCCAAGGCCAGAGCGGGCGCCTCCCTCAGCCACCGCGTCGGGAAGTGGAACCTCACCGGTGGGGCCACCTACAACCATAACACCTGGGTGGAAGGGCTGGACCTCATCCGCCGCTTCGACGCCCAAACATTTGACCAGACCAGCCGCACGGAGGCGACGCCCCACAGCTACTCCCTCCGCTCCGGGGTGGATTACGACATTACCGACCGGCAGCGCATCGGCGTCAACGCCCGCTACGCCTGGGGAGAAAGCGACCGCTTCGGCCGCAACCTCACCCGGGTACTGGACCCCTCCGACGGGAACGTCCTGCAAGAGTTCACGACCAATCGCGACGTCGAGCGTCCCTGGATGAGCCTCAATACGGACGTGTTTTACAAGTACCAATTGGACACCTCCGGCCAGGAAATCAACCTCGACCTCAGCTACAACCGCTTTACCCGCGACGGATTGGAAGAACTAAAAACGGTCGGCGACGGCGGCTTCCCCGATCGCATCAACCAAGAGCCAAGCGAAGCCGATATTCTCAGCGCACAGATCGACTACAAAAAGCCGCTGAATAAAGAATTCGTCCTGCGGGCCGGCGCCAAGGCCAGCCGTGCGGAATTGGACAACGAACTGCGTGCCCTCGTCGAAAGCGGAGAAGAAATGATCATCGACGCCGGATTGAGTAATCGATTCCTGTACGATGAAGACATCCGTGCCGTCTACTCAAGCATCACCTGGGAGAAGGGCGATTTTGGGGCCAACCTCGGTCTCCGTTACGAAGCGACCAGTATGGATGGGTTCAACGTGACGACGGACAGTTTCAACCGTAGGGATTTTAGCCAACTGTTCCCCAGCCTCAGTTTCAATGCACCCCTCACTGGGCCGCTCGGGGTTTCCCTGGCTTACAGCTACCGGATTGAACGACCAAGCTACTATGACCTGAACCCCTTCATTTCTTTCCTGGATCCACTGACCTTCCAGAAGGGAAACCCCTTCCTACAACCTGAATTGGTCCACTCCGGGCAATTCAGCCTGACCTACGAGAAGCAACCTTTTTTCAACCTGAGTTACGATTACACCAGCGACGTCATCGCCGACGTGACCGAACAGCTCACCATGGCCGAGGGGCAGTTTGAGGCGGGGACGGCCTTCCAGAATACCATCAACCTGGACCGGTACATTCGCTACGGGGGCAGCCTTTTCGCACCGCTTGACTTTATCGGCAAGGGGATTTCCGGCTACGCGGGGTTCATGTTGTACTACAACGACTACTCCTCTCAGTTCCTGGGTGACCAATTAGATCAGGACCAGTGGAGCCTAACGGGCTTCTTTCAGATCAACGCCAAACTTCCGTACGAATGGAAGGGCGAAGTCTCCGGCTGGTACCAGGGTAAGGGGATTGAAGGCATTATTCGTTCCAACCCGCTCTATGGTGTTTCCGCCGGCGTGGAACGCGACTTCTTTGATGACCGGATGAACCTCGTCCTCTCGGCCGACGGCATTGTCCAGGAGTTTTTCTCCGGCACCATCCGTTTCCAAGAGCAAAATCTGGACATTCTTTCGACTTGGGAAGCCCCCGTTTTCTCCGCCAAGTTGACCTATAAATTCGGCAACCGCTTCCTCAAAAAGGGAGAGCGTCGGAAGAGTGCTGCGCAGGAAGAGCGGGGTCGGTTGAATTAGGCTTCCGCCTTTTCGCTCCTGGTAAGTGGATATTCTTGCACCAAAGTCGCTACGGGGATTTGAAGAAATTTGTGTAGCTCTCGTACCATGGCAAGCGTAAGTTTTTTCTTGCCATTTAAGACTTCAGATACTCGACTTTTAGTTCCAATTATTCCTACTAAATCCTGCTGCTTCAGATTCTTGTCCGCCAATCGAATCTTAATCGCATCAATCGGGTGGGGTAACTCAATTTGATGGTGATCGTTTTCGTAAGCTTCAATCAGTAGCCCGAGAATTTGTGCTTCATCTCGTTCGGGCGTGCCAGCTTTTGCTTGGAAAATATTTCGTAAGCGACTAAGAGCTGCCTCGTAATCGGTTTTGTTATTAATCGGTCTTACTAATACTTTATCAGAGATCATCGATTATTATTTTGTCGTATTCTTTGTGCGTGCCGATAAACAGAACGAAGACGCTCGAGTATTCATAGTTGACTTCAACAATCAAACGAAATTGATTTCCTTTTATGTTGAATACAATACGTCTTCCGCCAGTAATGCTAGCAGTCGCGTAGGTTTCTTTTACATCAAAGGGGGATTCCCAGTCGGCATGTTTTACGGTATCGTGCCATACCTTCAATACGCTCTCAGTTTCTGGATACTGTTCCCAAAACGTTCTTAAAGTACTCTTAGAAAAAATTCGCATTTGCGTCAGTTGATTCACCTTCCCAGGTGGTCTCTGTAAAGGTAAGGGAAGTTCTCTAAACGAGAACTCTACTCACTAATCACCCCCCTAACACTCCCCACCTCCAACAAGCGCCGTTTCGCCTCCGCGTAGTCGATCCCAAGGGCATCGACGATCATTTTGGCGCCGCGATCCACGAGTTTGGCGTTGCTGAGTTGCATATCGACCATGCGGTTGTCTTTGACGCGGCCGAGGCGGATCATTGTGGCGGTCGTGATCATATTGAGGATCAGTTTTTGGGCGGTGCCGGACTTCATCCGGGTAGAGCCCGTTACAAACTCCGGGCCGACGACGGCTACGATGGGATGGTCCGCGTGTTCCGTGACCGGGGCGCCCGGGTTACAGGTGACACAAGCCGTAAGGATGTTTCGACGGCGAGCTTCGCGGAGGCCGCCAATTACGTAGGGAGTCGTTCCCGACGCGGCGATGCCAATCAGTACGTCCTTATCGTCAATGCTGTGCGCTTCGAGGTCGCGCCAGCCCTGACCTTCGGCGTCTTCGGCCGATTCTACGGGGTGGCGCAGGGCGTGGTCGCCGCCGGCAATCAAACCTACCACCATGCCCGGGGGGACGCCGAAAGTGGGTGGGCATTCACTGGCGTCCAGCACACCCAGGCGGCCACTGGTGCCGGCACCGATGTAGAAGATACGCCCGCCGGCTCGGAGGCGGGGGACGATCCCTTCCACTAATTCCGTAATGACGGGAATGCACAGCTCCACGGCCAAGGCAACCTTTTGGTCTTCCTGATTGATGCGGGTGAGGAGGTCTTCCGTCGTCCGGTTTTCCAGGTCCCGGTGGAGGCCCGGTTGTTCGGTAATCTTTTCCATTCCGCAAGGTAAACCGCGGCGGGACAAGTCAAGCTGGCTTTACTGGCGGACGATCCTCCGTGTAGCCGTTCCGTCCGGACCGGAAAGGCGGACGAAATAGACGCCGGGGGCAGCTCCCTCCCCATTCCACCGCACCTGCGGCAGCGCCCTGATCCCGCTGCGCTGGTAGATCCGTTTACCCGAAACATCGAAGATTTCCAGATCGCTTACGGAACCCGTCGGCCAGCCGGAAATGACGACCGGGCCTTTGCTGGGGTTTGGGCTGACGTTGAAATCAAAAGCCTGGAGATCAGGTGCGCGGGCGGAGACCAGCCCTTCGGAAGTCAGATTACTGACGAAGAATTCGAGACCGCCGCGTTCGTTACCTACAACGGCTTCCAGCAGGCCGTCGCCGTCGAAATCCCCTAAAGTTGGGTCACTGAAGCTGCCAAACTGTAAGTCACTGATGGCCTTCGTCAGGAGCGTAAATTCTTCATCCAGGGGAGTGCCGGGGGCGAACTCGTAGGCTTCCAGGGTGCCGGAACGATTGCCGGTGATAAGTAGCGTCTTATTGGGACTTTGAATGACGTGCGGGGTCGGGTGGCCGGAGCTTACGCCGGGCGCGTTCGTATTGATCTTGCCAAGTTGGAGGATGTTGGGCGCCTCCCGATCGCTGGCCACGAAGGCGGGCTCGGTGGCCGTGCCGGTATTTTTGAAAAAGCGAATGCGGCCATCGGCACCGCCGGCGATGATGTCGTTCAGACCATCCCGGTCCAGGTCCACTATGAAGGGTTTGGAGCGCTGGTTAGCATCCATTCCGAACCACTCAAACACGGGGCGGGCGAAAACGGCGGTAGCTCCGGGGCCGGCCGTATTCTCTAGGAACATGAACTTGCCGTTACGGACGCCGATCACAGCATCCTGATCGCCGTCTCCATCCAAATCGCCGAAACTGGGCGCAAAAGCCCAGGTACCATTGAAAAACTCACTTAGGCCGAGGTAGTCTTCATCAATCAGTTCGAATCGCAGGTCCTCATCTACCGTCACGTTACGAAAGAGGCGCAACCGGCTGTCAAAAAAGTTGGTGCCAGTGTATTCATCGTTGTTGCCTACCACCAGGTCTAGCCGCCCGTCACCATCGTAGTCGAAGGTGGTCACGTTTGCCATCGTACCCACGTCGATCGCCTGATCGATCAGGAATTGCGAGGTCTTAAACTCAAAATTAGGGCTGGCGTCGGAGCCGGTATTTTCGTACCACCAGGCGACTTCCACGTCTCCGGCATTGAGCGCATTGGTGGGTGCGCCGAGGATGTCATTGTCGCCATCGTCATCCACGTCCAGATGAAAAGCGGCGGGGAAGGAGGGGATTTGGGCCACTACGCCCCCGGTTTGCCATTCGGCGTCCTGGCTACCGATCCAGGCCTGGTCCTGGCTGCCTTCGTTAATGCCCAGCGTCAGTTGGGAGTAGGAAATATCGCCGAGCATGACATCCATCAAGCCGTCACCATTATAATCCAAATTGAGGACCGTAGAGCCGGAATGGCGGCTTACGCCCCCTCCCCGAAGGCCTTCCTGAAAGCATTCGCCGGGGCCGGAGGATAGATCGAGGCTGGTGGAAAGTCCGTTCTCAAAAAAGCCACCCCAGCAGCGGTCCTGGAGTTCGTACACCAGGGTATCGGCGCCGAGGCCGCGCTCCACGCCCACGTTTTTAAAGAAGTCGAGGTAGCCGCCAAGGACGTTGAAGGTGAGAATATCCAGGTCGCCGTCCGCGTCGGCGTCGACGATGGAGGGGTAGTCGATGGCGGAGACGAAGATGCTCAGGCGCTGGTTTTCGAATTCAAAATAGAGGGCGGGATCGGGGTCACCGAAATCTACCAGATCGAAGGCCAGCAGCCCGTCCGGTTGTCGGCGGCCGCGCAATACCTGAATGCCGGTGACGTCGGGAGCGAAGGTGAATAGGTCGGGGACACCGTCGAGGTTGTAGTCCCGCACGGCCATCCAGTCGCTGACCGTCGGGAAGTGCTCGAGTAGCTCGGGGGCGGGTTCGAATTTATTACCGGCTAGCCGGCGGACGGCGACGAACACTTGCCCGGCGCGGTCGTAAAGCAGCAGGTCTTCGAGCCCGTCATCATCCAGATCGGCAGCTTGAAACTGGGCGGCGTTAAGGCCACCGAGCCAGGCGAGGTCCATTACTTCTCCATTCTGCTCAACGATGGGGAAGACGCGCTCCAATTCAATGGCCTGGGCGCTGGCGCGGGTGCCAAGATCGAAGGGCAAGAAAACCGGACCGATCCAGGCGACGGACAACACCAGAAACAGGAGGAATGGAAACGAGCGGAGGATTAGCATTGGCAAAGCGGTGAACCCTTGATTGATGGCGGAGCGGTGTATCTTACCGCGGACCAAGATTACGCTATGCCCACCCCAAAGTTTACGCTCCCCGCCCTATTAGTTGGTCTGTTACTCGCCATTTGCCCCCTTTCCGCCCAGGACACCGACGCCAGCGAATGGCTCCACGAACTGTCGTTTGGTACGGAAGGCCTCTACTTCCCCGCCAATGCGGAGGGCGTAACCATCAACGGAGACGCCATCGAGCTACGGAGTTTGGCGGATGGTAAAAAGGTCACCATCATCAAGCCGGGTTTGCAATTGGTTCGCTCCGGGGAAGGCCTTGCGCTGTACCACCTGAGTGATGAGCTGGGGACGGACCCAAATCGTTTGCGGCGGATTCCCCTTTGGCTATCCATCCTGCCGCCGTTGGTGGCCATTGGGTTGGCGCTGATCTTTAAGGAGGTGATCATCAGCCTCTTCGCCGGGGTCTGGGTGGGGGCCTTCATCGCGGGCGGACTCAGGTTTGAGGGATTCCTCGGTATCATCAAGTCCTTACTCGAAGCCGTGGAAACCTACGTGATCCGAGCCCTGAACGACGGTGGGCACCTTTCCATCATCGTTTTCTCCTTGCTGATTGGTGGCATGGTCGCCATCATCTCCCGCAACGGGGGGATGGCCGGCGTAGTGAAGCGGCTGACGAAGTATGCGACGACGCCCAAAAGCGCGCAGTTCATCACCTGGGTACTGGGTGTGGGGATCTTTTTTGACGACTACGCCAATACCCTCATCGTGGGCAATACGATGCGGTCGGTGACGGATAAGTTCCGTATCAGCCGGGAGAAGTTGGCCTACGTGGTCGATTCTACGGCGGCGCCGGTAGCCTCGATTGCCTTCATTACCACTTGGATCGGAGCCGAACTCGGCTACATTGGGGATGGCATCAAGAATGTGGAGGCGCTGGCGGACCAGACGCCTTACGCCATCTTCATCGAGAGCCTTAAGTACAGTTTCTACCCGGTGCTGACGTTGGCCTTCATTTTGATGCTCATCCTCAACAAAAAGGACTACGGCCCCATGCTGAAGGCCGAACGCCGCGCCCGGGATACTGGCGCCGTAAAGGCAACTAATGCCGACAAGGCCGTCGTCGAAGAGCAAGAGGACCTGAGCCCGTTGGAGGGTGCACCGCTAAGAGCGCGCAACGCCATTATCCCCGTCGTGACGGTAATCATCATGACCATCCTCGGTCTGCTGACGACCGGTTTCGCCTCGGCCTACGGTGACCTGGCTACCCCTCCGGCTTCGGACGGTTGGGGAGCCATCTGGAACGCCATGGAAGGCGGCTTCTTCACCAAACTGGGAGAGATCGTCGGGGCGGCGGATTCCTACGTAGCGCTGTTGTGGGCTAGTATCTCTGGCGTTGTGGTCGCCATTATCCTGAGCGTTGGCCAACGGATCATGAACGTGGGGCAATCGATGGGGACGATGACCTCCGGCTTCAAAGCCATGTTCTCCGCGGTGATGATTCTGACCCTGGCGTGGGCCCTGGCCATCACGACGGAAGAGTTGCATACGGCTGATTTCCTGGTGGAACTGCTAGGGTCAAGCGTCAACCCTTACCTGTTGCCTCCGATCATTTTTGTCCTGGCCGCTCTGGTAAGTTTTTCTACCGGCTCAAGTTGGTCGACAATGGCTATTCTGTACCCCATTGCTATTCCCTTGACCTGGGCGGTGGCCAGCCAGTCGGGTTGGGACCTCGCTTCCTCCAATGGGTTGATTTACAACGTCATCTCCATCGTCCTGGCGGCGAGCGTGCTGGGCGACCACTGTTCACCGATCTCCGATACAACGATCCTCTCCAGCCTCGCTTCGGACTGTAACCACATCGACCACGTTCGTACCCAGATGCCCTACGCCCTGACGGTGGGGGCGGTCGCCATCACCTGCGGAACTTTGTCCTCAGCGCTGGGCGGCGGCTGGCTCGTCTGCGGCCTGTTGATGCTGGCGGGGTTGGGTGTGCTTTACGGGGTGGTGATGGGGTTGGGGGAGGTGGTGGAATGATTCTCGAATCTCGATACTCGATTAGCGAGGACTGATTGGCTGCCGCTAAAATCTGCTCACTGCGTTCGTGGGATATGTGATATTTGATAGGTGATATTTGAGGACTGATTTTGCTGCCGCATGGCTATGCTCACTTCGTTCGTAACGAATCCCCATTAAAATTTAGTCGGATTTATGGGGCTAGATATAAGTAGGATTTTAAATTTCGCAACTCGCAACTCGCAACTCGCAACTCGCAACTCGCAACTCGCAACTCGCAACTCGCAACTCGCAACTCGCAACTCGCAACTCGCAACTCGCAACTCGCAACTCGCAACTCGCAACTCGCAACTCGCAACTCGCAACTCGCAACTCGCAACTCAACCCCGGCACCCGCGGCAGCGCCCTCCGTCCACGTAAAGCGTAGATTGATCTAAAGCACCTTGGGGGGCGAGGCGGCCCGGCGTACATTTGTACACAACGAAAAATTGATATGTCTAAACTCGCAAACGCATTTGATACGATGGCACAGGATGACGAACGCTTCGCTAATGTCTTGATGAAAGCCCTGGAGGATAAGAACCTCGAAGGATTTGATTATTTGGAATTCAAGCAATCCGTCGCCAAGTTGCAGGAGATCGGGATGGATCACGATACGGCCCTCCGTTCCGCGTTCGCGACCGGGAGCACCGTTGGGCTGACGCTGGAAAAACTGGTCAAGACCGCCCGCTACTACACGGATGTGTTGCAGGATGAGAAGTCCAAGTTCATGAACTCAATGGAGAAACACCTGATGAGTAACGTGGAGGGTAAAGCCAAGCAGACTGGTGAACTGAAAAAGAAGATCGCCAACTACGAAGCGAAGATTGAGCAGCTGCGTGCGGAGGTAGAAAAGGCCAAAGCGAAGATTGCAGAATCCACCAATCTGATCAACACCGCCAAAGAAAAGGCCGCCACCAACCAGAAAGGATTTGACGATGCGCTGGAAGTCATCACCTCCGTCATCAAGCAGGACGTTGCGGATATCACGCGCGTTTTGGGGTAAAGGCAATTGTGTCCGCCAGCTTCAGCAACCGGCTGGTAGTTGGTGTCGTTCTCAAGTGGAAGGGCTACTATGGTAGTCTCTTTCACAATTAGTATTGTAAAAGTCTACCGCCTCCCTGATGGCAGAATTTCCCAACGAAGCGCTGAGTAAAAAATCTTTCTGGAAACGCCCGGAAGGTATCACCGGTCTGCTGTTCCTTATCGCCGTGCTGGCGGGAGGGGCATTTCTGGTGAGCAGTTTCTGGGGCCTGATCCTGCCCTTTATCACGACGACGATCGGCCTCGTGGTTTCCCTGGCCGTGCTGGCCAGCATCCTTTTTGCGGTGATTGACCCACGGACGCGCGCCCTCATTTCCTACATGTACAAGAGCGCCATGCGCTCCGTAACGGGCGTCTTCGTGAATATCGACCCCATTGGTATTCTGAAATCCTACGTGGAGGAACTGGAGGGCAACCTTCAGGAAATGCGCAAGCAGATCGGTAAGCTCCGTGGCCAGGTCCGCCACCTCTCCACCTTGATGGATACCAATAACTCGGAGATCCAGAAGCAATTGAAGCTGGCCCAATTGGCGCAAAAGACCAACAAGAAACAGCAGATGATCCTCTCCAGCCGGCGGGCGGCGCGGCTCAAGGAATCCAACGAAAAGTACCAGGTCCTCCTCACGAAAATGGAGGTCCTCAATCGCGTCCTCAACCGGATGCACGATAACTCCGAGATCCTGCTGGAAGACACCCGTGACCAGGTGGACCTCAAGATTCAGGAGCGCAAAGCCATCCGGGCTAGCCACGGGGCCATGTCCTCCGCCATGTCCGTCATTAATGGCAATCCCGACCAACGTGCCATGTTCGACGCCGCCCTGGAGCACATTGCCGATGATGTGGCCAACAAGGTGGGGGAGATGGAAAGAATGATGGAGCTCAGTTCCGACTTCATGTCCTCCGTAGACCTCCAAAATGGCGTCTTCGCCGATGAGGGCCTCCGCATGCTCGAAGAATGGGAGAAAAAGAGCGACCTCATGCTCGCCGGTGGCCACCTCGACGTGGAAACGCCGGCTGCCCTAAAACCGGGCACCACCCAAACCTCGGGCTCCTTGGACCTCGACTCCATCCCGCGGCGGGAGAAGGATGCGCAGCCGCGGTCGGGGAAGGCTGGGGGATATGATCAATTTTTTGAGTAGGAGGAGTATTGGAGCTGCGACCTCTGGTCGCGGTTATCTCTTTTATGAATAACTCGGTATTTTGTTTCGCAGGAGTCGGGGAGTAAGGGGAGGCCTGCGGCGCACGGGCTTCGGAGCCGTGACCTCTGGTCGCGGTATTTCAAGGGTTAATTAGGATTGTCATAAACCCGACCAGAGGTCGGGTCTCCATTGAAGCCGTAGGCTACAACCCCCCCAAAACCTTCAACCCCCGATTCCGAAATCCCGGGCTAGCCGTCCCCTCCTCCAATTCCACCTGGATCAACCCGCGGAGTTCGTCCTTCAATTCCGGGTAGAGCGCCGCAAAGGCCGCCAATGTCGACATGGAGAAAACGCGGATGGCGACGGGGACATCCCCATCCGCCAAAAACCGGAAGGATAGATCCAGGAGCACCCCCTGGTTTACTTCCGACACCTGCTCCACTGGCAATTCCGAAAAGTAACGGGTAACGGCCCGGGGCAGGGCGGGGTGGGTAGCCGTAGCCGCCAACTCCAATAGGTTAGCGTGGTAGGGGAGGAGCCAATTTGGGTGTTTGCGGCCGAGGTCCCCCAGCACCATGCAGGCGCGCTGCCTCACCTTTGCCATTTTGGGATCGGGGTCATTAATGACGTCCATTAGCAAGGGAGTACGAGTCTCGTCCGCTTCCAACCATTCCAGGATCACATCGGCGTTGGCCCGTGAGTGAATGATGGCAAGTTGTTGGCGCAAATCCATTGCTAAATGTAAGACGTGGCCCAAAAAAAGCCAAGCCTCCAAAAGTGGGAGCTTGGCTGAATCGTTTTGAGTGAGTTGGCCGGTGGCCGATATACTAGTGAGAGTCGAAACTCATATTATTCTGCTGGGAAGCTTCCACCAGCGCGGCGTATTCCTTCGTGCTCAGCCCGTCGTAACAATACTGGATGGGGTCCACCCGAACGCCGTTCTTACGTACTTCGTAGTGGAGGTGGTCGCCGGTAGAGGAACCCGTACTACCAACCGTTCCGATCTGGGCACCGCGGGCGATCTCCTGTCCGCGCTTCACCTCGATCTTATCCATGTGCCCGTAGAGGCTTTCGAAACCGAAGCCGTGGTCGATGATGACCGTGTTGCCAAAGTCACCCTTGCGGCCGGCCCAGACAACTTTGCCCTTACCAGTTGACTGGATGGGCGTGCCTTTTTTACAGTTGAAGTCGATCCCGTAGTGCATCTTCTGCACCTTGTGGATGGGGTGGAGGCGGTACCCAAAACCAGAGAGGTTTTCAATCTTCCGGCTGTAAAGGTCGCGGCGGATGGGCTTGATGCTGGGGATGGCGGCCAGCATCTCTTCCTTCTGTTGAGCCATCACCATGATGCTATCGAGACTGCGGGATTGCAGGTCAAGCTGGTGCTTAAAGCGGTCCATTTTCTCGCGCATACCGGCGATCTGCTCGCCGCTCATGGGGAGGGAGCGCAGGTCTTCGTAGGAATCGTGACCACCACGGCCACCCTGCCATACGTCTTCGTCAATCGGCTCCATGCCAAAAACCACCCGGTGGGCGGAAGCATCGCGCTGTTGGATGTTTTCCAGGACGGACGTGTACAGGTCCAATTCCCCTTCCAGCTCCGCCAATTGGCTGCGGAGGATCTCATTCTCCTGCCGGGCCATCTTTTCCGATGGGCTGGGGTAGAAGTGGTGGATCAATACGGTAAAACCTGCGGCGACGAGCAGCGCCCCACAAAGCATGGTTCCGTAACGAAGGAGGGTGTAACGCAGCGGTTCAACCATCCGGTCATACTGCAACGTCTGTTTATTAAAGACGAACTTTTCGCGTCTCATAAAGTGTCAATTAGATGAAAAAGAACGACTCGGCTAAGTGATGATGAAAGCGAAAGTGAAAGACTGGAAAACGCATTGAGTGGCCGAACCGCCGCAACTAAAGTGGCCCAATCGCCTGAGCCTTAGTAACGTGGCGTAAAAGTACGCAGGGAAAAAACGCTCCAGGTGAATTTGAGTTGAAAACTTATCCACATTGAGCCTTATTTGGTGATTAAGTGCAATTAGATGGCGGTAATCACTAATTTGATGGCGCTATTTTGTGGCAATAAATTGTGTTTATTTGGAAAATTTACATATGATTTGTTGCGCAATGGTGTTTGATTTGTTGCCTCATACATCAGAAACAAGAAATGACTGTCAAGTCTTCCTTACAGCCATCTTAAGACCTGTTTGAGACATTTTCATTACTGAAACATCCGAAAGCACTCACTGTAGCGCCGCTTAAAGCGTTCCCGCTGCAGCTTTTTCGAATCCCCAAAATCAACCGCCAGGCTGAGTTCAAAGGTGGGCCCCAGGCCACCCGTCACGTTCCGCAGGTCGGAGACGACCGCATCGTAACTGAAACCTACCCGCAGCACATCCTTACGGGCCGATATTGATAGGATCAGCGCATCCGCATTCTCAAAGGCGTGGCGGTACCATCCACCAATGGCTACCGGTCCGTAACCGAAATAGCTACCAATGTTGAGCTGCTGGAACCGGGCCTGGCTGGAGTACAAAAAATTGGGCGTGATGTACGCGGGCCGCTTAACGTTGCGCCCCTTGATCAGGTCGATCTGCGCACCACCGGTAAGGGTTAACCGCATTGGGCGGCCAGCGTAGAGTTGTTCGTTGAGTTGGAGTAGGTTTTCGTCGGGCCGGTTGAGGTGGTCAAAGCTAAAGCCTCCGTAAAAAGGACCGCCGTAGAGGATAACGCCGGCGCCAAAATCCGCAGCAATCCGCGATACGGCTTCCAATCGTTCCCGGCTTACCTCGTTCCCGGCGCCAGTGAGCGGATCAATGACGTCGCCAAAAACTAGTCGATTAAAATCCAGCGAGGTATTCAAGATGCCCGCCGAGAGCCCTAGCCGGGCCTGGAAATTATTCGAAAATTTGACGTTGTAGCTGTACACCAACGCTGCTTCGGTGTTCCGGTAGGCCCCTTCCAGTTGGCGGTCGCTCATTACCCGGAAGGCGAAGTTGGACGGCGTTTTATGGACGGGCTGCTCGTAGCTCATCGCCATCGTCGTGAAGGCACTGGGGAAGGCGGCGTGCTGCGCCCGGTAGTTGAGGGTGATGCGTGGCGCCGTACTAACGCCCGCCAGCGCGGGGTTCAACCGCACGGGGGAAGCGTAGAACTGGGAGAAAACCGGGTCCTGCGCGGAGAGGTCACCCACAGCAAAACTCAGAATCAACAGGAAGGTGGCCAGTAGCCGCATCGCGCTCAAGTTTTAGGAGAGGACGGCCAACTTACGAAACTCCCGGCCACGCAAACGTTAATTCCGCCAGCGTGCCGCCGCTTACCGTCACCGGTACGACAAGCCAGGCCCAAAGGTGTTCAACCAGCGTGGCCGCGAACAACGTTTTCCCTACTCCCCCGTATCGTATTTTTGTCCTTCACCCCCTCCCTATGCGCCACCTTTTTGCCCTGCTGCTCATCCTTGGTTTTACGACTTTGTCCGCTCAGCAGCGGTTGCAGCGTACGTTGCAGTGGGCGCCCGAGCCTCAGGTCGTCACCTGGGGCGGCGAACGCCAGGTCCAGTACGGCTTTCAGGCGGTGGAGACGGTGTCATCTGCGGTCCTGTTGAATACGGGCGCTGCCGCGGGTGCTATGGAATGGTCGCCCGTACCCACCTTCTTGGAAAGTTTCGTCGCCGAACCGGGAAGGGCCTACGCAGTGGAGGTGATCAACCTTGCGACGGAGAATGTGAAGGGGTCCGTCCCCGACGCTACCGTGTTCCCCACCGAATTTGCGTTCAGCGTCAGCGTATCCCGCCAACCCGAGGGCTATCTTGGCAAAATAGCCGTACCGGCCATCATCCGGACGGTCACCGGGCTCCAGCGCCTCACTTCTTTGGACGTCCGAATCATCGCATCCGGCGGCAGCGCCCAGAAAAGAATGGGTTTCGCAACGGCCTCTGCCCTCCGCGAAGGGCAGTGGTTTCGGATCGCCGTAGAAGAGGAAGGCGTCCATAAACTCAGCCGTTCCTTCCTCACCGAAACGCTCGGGGCTAACCTCGACGGCGTGGACCCCCGCAACATCGCTATCTACGGCCAACCCGTTTCCGGCAAACTACCCGAAACGACTAATATCGCCCCACCGGACGACCTCACCGAGATGGCCATTTCCATCGAAGGAGAAAGCGACGGAAGTTTCGACGGTGGTGACTTCATCCTCTTCCACGCCCTCGGGCCGGACGCGCGGACCTACGATACCGTATTAGATCGCTTCAGCTACGAGAAGAACATTTACAGTACCCGGAACTACTACTACCTCCGAGTCGGTGGTAGCCGCGGCAGGCGCGTCGGTAACCTGGCCAGCGCCAGCAACGGGACGCCGGCATCGAGCTACGACGCCCTGTACCACTTTGAGGAGGACGAAAACAATATTCTCCACGAACTGCCCGGCAACGCCCACGGCTCCGGCCAGACTTGGTACGGAGAATTTTTCAAAGTAGCCCGGGAAAAGAACTATAACAACCTCTTCTCCGTACCCGGCCTCGAACCAGGTTCCACGGCCCGGCTGACGGTGGAAATGGGATTACGGACGGAAGTCAACAGCCGCTTCTCCGCCGTTGTGGAGGGGCAACGGCTTCAGAGTTCCAGCGCTTCCCGCGTATTCATTGGGGAACAGGAGCAAAGCCCGGCGATCCGCCCGGCGCGTATTTCCTCCACGCTGACGCTGAACGATGAAAACGTTTCCGTCCTTATCGATTACCCCATCCCGGCCGGGGCGGGAACGAGTGAGGCCTACCTGGACTATATCTCCCTGCGCGCCCGCCGCCGCCTGGCCTTCGCGGGGTTGGACCAATTTGGATTTCGTAGTACCGAGACCCGGAATGCCGCCGCCACCCAGTTCAACCTGAATGACCTCCCGTCCGACGCCCGCGTCTGGCGCGTGGACGGAGCCGACGTGCGCGCGGCCACTCTCAATGGTAACTCCTTCACCGCCAGCAACGACAACCGGCTGAACGAATACGTGGCCTTCCGCGCCAATGCCGGATTACTGCAACCCGTCGGCGGCGAGGCGGTAGAAAACCAGGACCTGCACGGTGTGACCGGAGCGGATATGGTCATCATCACCCACCCCGAATTCCTGAGTCAGGCCGAAGAACTGGCGGATCACCGCCGCAGCTTCAACGGCCACCGGGTGGTTGTGGCCACTACGGCTCAGGTCTACAATGAATTCAGCAGTGGCCGGGACGATGCCGGAGCGCTCCGCAACTTCGCCCGCATGATTCACGAGCGGGATCCAAATTTCCGATACCTCCTCCTGTTTGGCGACGGAAGCTTTGACCACCGAAATATTTTGGGCTTGGGCACCAACTTCGTCCCCGCCTACGAGCACGATGGACTGCCAACGGAAGTGGCCAGCTTCCCCGCTGATGATTTCTACGGCATCTTCGGCCCGGCCACCAACGGCCAGCCCCTGGAGCCCGACCTGAACATCGCCGTTGGCCGCCTTCCCGTCAAGACGGGCGACGAAGCGCGGGAAATTGTGGCCAAGCTCATCCGCTACGACTCCGACCCCAGCATCTTCGGTGATTGGAGAACCCGGATGGCTTTTGTCGGTGACGATGAAGATGGTGGTCAGCACACCCGCGACGTCAACCGGGTAGCTACGGCCGTACAGGACCTCAAGCCCGACCTCAACTTCGACAAACTTTACTTCGATCTCTTTCCCCAGCAAAGCCTTTCCGCCGGGGATCGCTATCCGGACATTTCGGAGGGGCTCGACCGGGCCATCTTCCGCGGCGCCCTGGCGGTGACCTACCTCGGCCACGGTGGGCCCCGCGGCTGGGGTCAGGAGCGGGTACTGACGATTGAGCAAATCCGCAACTGGAACCGCCCGGCGGCGGCGGAGGACCCCATCCAACCGCCGGTTTTCGTGACGGCGACCTGCACGTTTTCTAATTACGACGATGCGTCCTTCGTCTCGGCCGGTGAGGAAGCCCTGCTTACGCCGAACGGCGGGGTATCCGCCCTGCTGACGACGACGCGGCCGGTTTTCGCTACCCGCAACTTTACCCTGACCAACAACACCATGCAGGCCATGCTGGAACGTGAGAACGGCAAGTGGCGGACGGTGGGGGACGTGATCCGGATTGCCAAGAACCAAATCTCCCGCCCGGTGAATTCCTCCGTGCTGGACCGCGATACGGAGAACGCCCGCAAGTTTACCCTGCTGGGTGACCCGGCGATGCGCATCGCCTTCCCCGAACACGCCGTCCGCACCACCTCAGTAGACGGACAGGCGGTGGACGGGGTACGCGTCGACACTGCCCGCGCCCTCCAACAAATGAAGATCAGCGGTGAGGTAACCGACTTGAATGGTAACCTCCTGGAAAACTTCAACGGGCAGGTCTTCCCCACCATTTACGATAAGCCCGTAGAGGTGCAGACACTCGGCCAGGGTTCCCCCGTCCTCGACATTGAAGTACAACGGAACATCGTTTTCCGCGGCCGGGCTACCGTAACGAACGGGAAGTTCAGTTTTGAATTTGTGGTGCCTCGCGACATCAACTACGCCTTTGGGGCGGGTAAGATCAGCTACTATGCTTCTGACCGGTCCCAATTCACGGATGCCGCCGGCTTCTACGATAAACTAATCATTGGTGGCACCGCCGAAGGCATTACCGGCAACGACGAAGGCCCCACGGTGGAGGTATTCCTGGAAGATGAAGACTTCGTCTCCGGCGGAACGGTGGATGAGGATCCCATCCTGCTCGTCAATCTGACGGATGATTTGGGGATCAACGTAACCGGCAACAGCATTGGCCACGACCTAGAAGCCGTCCTGGATGAAGACACTCGTAATGCCATTGTCCTTAATGATTACTACGAAGCGGACGCGGACGATTTCCGCAGCGGGAAGGTCCGCTACCCGCTTTTCGATCTCGAGTCCGGCTTGCATACAGTAACCGTGCGTGCTTGGGACGTAGCCAACAACAGCTCCCAGGCGAAAACGGAGTTCCTGGTAGCGACGGATGCGGCCGATGCCGTTACCCGCGTGCTGAATTATCCCAACCCCTTCACGGACCGAACTTGTTTCCAATTCGATCACACTTTAGTGGGCCAGGAGGTGGAGGCCATCGTCCAGATCTATACGGTCACGGGCAAACTCGTCAAGACGCTTCAGCAGGATTTTCCTTTCAGCGATGGTACCGTCCGCCGCGACGACTGCGTAGAGTGGGACGGACTTGATGATTTTGGTGACCAATTGGCGCGTGGTGTATACCTGTTCCAAGTCCGCCTTCGCGGCGATGGCGTCAACGTCGTGAATAGCGACCTGGAGAAATTGGTGATCCTAAAGTAAGTCCTCGCCGTCGTCGGACGATTCACCAGCACAAAGGCGCAGCCGTGTGGTGGCATCGTCCGACGACTTGGTTGTGATTCTCTAAAGTCGTCGGACGATTCACCAGCACAAAGGCGCGGCCGCGTGATGGCATCGTCCGACGACTTGGTAATCATTCTCTAAAGTCGTCGGACGAAGCTGAGGTGCTTGCTATCGCAATCACCTCAGTGAATCGTCCGACGACTTGCTTGTCATCGCAATCACCCCGTGAATCCTCCAACGAAGCAAATGGCCACATCTTTCAGAAATAAATGAAACTTTAGCCAACGCCAGCTATTCTATTGGCGACCACCCCGCTAGACAAACTATGGCCAGGAGCTTGGATGCCATAAAACAACCCATCGTAAAAGAACTGGCAGCTTTTGAAAGCCGCTTTCGGGATACCCTGCGCTCGCCGGTGGCGCTCATGGACCGCATCACCTACTACATTGTTAGGCGCAAGGGGAAGCAGGTCCGGCCCATGTTCGTCTTCTTAGCGGCCAAAGCTTGCGGGGAGATCAACGACAATTCCTACGTAGCGGCCTCCCTGATCGAGATTCTGCATACCGCCAGCCTGGTGCACGATGACGTCGTAGATGAATCCTACGAACGCCGCGGTTTCTTCAGCATCAATGCCCTCTGGAAGAATAAAATTGCCGTTCTCGTTGGCGATTATTTCTTGTCCAAAGGACTGCTGATTGCGCTACGACACAAACAGTACCGGATCCTGGAGATCACTTCTAACGCCGTCCAGGCCTTGAGTGAAGGGGAATTATTGCAAATCGAGAAAGCCCGCCGGCTGGACATTGACGAGGCCATCTACTTCGACGTCATTCGCCAAAAGACGGCCAGCCTCATTGCAGCTGCGTGTGAAGCCGGTGCTGCATCGGTGACGGACGACGAGCAAACCCTCCAACTCCTCCACGGCTTCGGCGAAAAAATTGGCATCGCCTTCCAGATCCGGGATGACCTCTTCGATTTCGGTACGGATAAGGTGGGGAAGCCACTGGGCATCGATATCAAGGAAAAGAAGATGACGCTGCCGCTCATCCATGCTTTAAATCAGGCATCCAAAAGCGACCGCCGCCGCATCATCCGCACCATCAAAAAGCATTCCGATAAGCCGGACCGGGTGGCGGAGGTGATCGCTTTCGTCCACGCCAGTCAGGGCATTCAGTACGCCGAAGCAGCGATGCATCGCTACCGCGATGAAGCCTTTGCGTTGTTGCACCAGTTACCGGAAAGCCCGGCCCGGAATGGACTGGAGGAACTCGTCAATTACGTAGTGGACCGGAAGTACTGAGTTAGGAGAACCGAAGCGGAGATTTCGGCTTCTGTTGAGGAAGTAATTAATCTCCTTTCTTCGTCAGTCTCCCCCCCATGCCCACTGTCTCCTTGCTCACCATCGTCAAAGGCCGCCGACAAAACCTTCACAACCAAATGCGCGGCATCAGGGCGCTGACGCAGGTGCCGGGTGAAGTGATTGTGGTACACATGAATGAACCGACCGATCCCGACCTACCGGATCCAGGTTGTAAACTGGTGGAAGTAACCATAAAGAGCAAAGGGGAGGACCAACTACCCATCGCACGCGCCCGTAACCACGCCGCTACGCTGGCCACCGGAGAAATCCTCGTATTCCTGGACGTAGACTGCATCCCTGCCCCTACTTATCCGGAGAATTTGGTCCCCGTAGTGGAATTCACCCGAGGCCTCGTGATGGGTAATCCACTATACCTACCGGTAGATAGTGGTCGTGACGATTGGGCGGCTGACGAACTGGCCGCCGCCGCGATGGTGCACCCCCGTCGGCCACCCATCCCGTCGGGTGGATACGTGCCTAGTGAAGAGTACCATTTGTTTTGGTCCCTCTGCTTCGGAATCTACAAAGAGACCTTCCTCGAAACGGGTGGCTTCGACGAAAACTACCGGGGTTACGGCGGTGAGGACACTGATTTTGCGTTCACCGCCCGAGCGGCGGGAATACGCTTCTTCCTGGCCGACGCACGGGTATACCACCAGCACCACGTAACCCATAGCCCTCCACTTAATCACGTTGAGGACTTGGTCGTCAACGCCAACGCCTTCCGGAAAAAGTGGGGGGGGTGGCCAATGGAAGGCTGGTTAAGAGCCTTCCAAGATGCCGGACTCATCAAGTGGACGGAGGATGAACTAAGCCTGTTGCGCTTGCCCACCGAAGGGGAGATCCAAAATAGCCGGAGCGTCGATCCGTTTGCCTGAGTACCGTTCTGCGAGTTGGTCGACGGCAACTTTAAACTTGGCCGTACGGCGTAAGCGGCGCCAGCGGCTGGGCTGAAGGTCATTCGCCCGGCGTAGCCATTTTCGCCAATCCTTCGGGTCCGTTTCCGATTCGACGATCCGGGTGAGGCCGTACTTCGCTAGCGCCTTCATTTTGTAGACTTGCTCTCCGTAGGGGCGTTCTTCCGGTAAGCTGAGGAAACGGCCGCTAGCCGCGCCGATCTCGCCCATTGTGTTAGTCCCCCCGCTGCCAATGATGATGTCCGCACCACGCAAGTAGGGAAAGGTGTCGGATAGGTAACCGACGATGGTCAGGTTTTCGACCTCCGAGGTTTTACGGTCCAACCTGCCGAGGAGATGGAAGTGGTGGTCCGCATTGTGGCGGGCGACCTGCTCCCAATAATCGATGTTTTGGTCCTTACCTCCGCTGCCATTGACGACGGCCACGTGACGTTGCCAACGGAGGCGGCGGGCTAGTTCAGGTTCAGGGGAGGGGTAAGCACGACCAAGCATTTGATCGTAACACGCCTCGCGGGTTTCTTTACGGCCGTCGTACCGGCTGAAGAGCCCGAGGTAAATGGTTTTGTCCTTCACCCAATCCGGTGTGTGGTCATCCTCCAGACAAGGAGGGAAGGGAGCCAGCAAAGTATCGGCGAGGCGAAAGGCTGCCGTGTGGGCGGGGTCCTTCCGGTAACCGTGCAACCGCACCAGGGCTACGTTGACGCCGCAGAGGCGGGCGAAAAGGGCAACCTCACACGAGAGATCGACGATGAATAATTTAGGATCGTTCTCCGCCATCCAATTGGCCATGGTGGCCATACGATTGGTGACGGAACGCATGCCAACCGGCGCGTAGTGAAATACTTCTCCAGTCAGCAGGTCCTGATTGGGATCACGCCCTTCCTCCACGTCGGGTGGGAGGGTGTGGACGGTCCCACCTTTCCAACCCGCAAAGTATTTCGGGGCCGAGGTGAAAACGTGGATAGGGCTGTCATCCGGCCAGGCTGCAGCGATCTGCCTACACCGCGTTGCGTGCCCGCTCCCGTGGTGGTGGACGTAGAAACCAATGGGCGCCAACTGGGGTGCGCTGGGGAGATTAAGCGACATAAACGGCGGAACTGGACGCCGTAGCCCGGGCGCTGGTTTTAGAGAGTTTAACGTACAGGTTTTCGTATTCCTCGATCATCTTTTCAATGGGGAAGTGGTCCGTCGAGCGCAACCGGCAATCTTCCCGGCGGAGGGCAGCGGCCTGGGGGATGGCCTGCGCCATAGCTACGTAGTCCCGCATGGGGACGATTACGCCGCAGTCGTCGCAAATGATTTCGCGGGCGGCACCACTGTCAAACGAGACAATTGGGGTTCCGCAGGCCAGCATTTCAGTGAGGACGAGGCCGAAGGGTTCTTCCCAAGTGGAAGTGAAGAGCCCTACTTCGGATTCGCCGATCAATTCGCAGAGGCCGTTGTGGTCGAGGTGGCCGACTACTTCAACGTCAGGGCCCAGCCGGGGAGCAATCTTTTGGTCGAAGTAAGCTTGGTCGTAGATAGAGCCCGCCATCTTGAGGTGGTAACCGGCAAGACGAGCAGCTTCGATGGCATATTCCGGTCCTTTTTCCGGGCAGAACCGACCAATCCAAACGGCCGTTTTCGGCTTTGGCGATTCGGAGAACGACCAGGCTCTGGCATTCACCCCGTTGTAAATCACTTCGTAGCGGTTGACGAAATCCTTCCACCCCCGGCCAAGGCTCTCACTAACGGCAACAAAGTGGTTGCCGAGGTAGGATTTAGCCAGGATGGCGCCACTCTGCAGGGAAGGGAAGGGCGGCGTGTGCAGTGCCGTCACCATCGGGCAGGGGAGGGTGTGAGCCATGGCCAGCGGAATAAAGTGCAGGCTGTTGTTGTGCACCACATCGTATCCACCTTCGCTGACCATGCGCATGATGTCCATGTAAGCGTGCATCTTGTCAACGAACCGGTTGTTGAAGTCCGCTTCCCCTTCAAAAAGGTCGTTCCCTAAGCCCATGCGGATGACGGATAGTTGGGGTTGCTTCACCTTAAACTCGGGGTCCGAATCAGCGAGGGCGTACAACGTGACGTCGTGGCCCCTCGCCATGAGCCGTTTCGTGAGGATGTGGGTATGCATCTCCAATCCACCGTGGAAGGGCTCAACGATGGGGAATTTGAGATGCGCAATAATGGCAATTTTCATGCTGGTTGGTTAGCTTACTGTACACATCAGGGCACGGCAAAAGCCGGATCTCCTGTTTAAATTGATAGCACCCCCTCAAAGTCCAAATTCGCGCATTCGGTTTTTCTAACAATTAATTTCCACGCTAAGAATAAGCTTGTTTAGACGGCCTTTAATTTTCACTCTTAGCGAACACGCTACCATTCAGGAAAGTGGGAAGGCGGAACCGTGAAGGGGATAAACCACCGAATTAATAACACCTTAGTTCTCTATAATCGGTAGTTCAGTCCTGCCTTAAAGGAGTCAATTTGGATCAATTGTTGACCAAACTACCGTACAAGTTGGCGTAGCGTTGCACCATTGTTTTTAGGGAAAACTCTTCCGCTCTGGCCCGGCACGCGGTTGGGGGGAGCTTGGCCACTTCACTCAGCACCCGCGCCAGCGCCTCCGTATCTGCCTGGTCGACGAGGCGCCCACAGCTTGCGTCGATGATCTCCGGAATGGCGCCGTTCCGAAACGCCGCGACCGGGGTGCCGCAGGCCAGCATCTCGATGCAAACGAGGCCAAAGGGCTCCTCCCACTGCGGGGTGACGAGGCCCACGGATGCCGCGGCGACCAAACTGGCCAACTCCGACTGGGTACGGCGACCGAGGTACTGAATCTGATTATTGAGCAAAGGCGCGACCTCCCGATCGAAGTAATCCTGATCGTCGATGGTGCCGACAATTTGTAGAGAGAATCCGGCTGCCCGGGCAGCCATGGCGGCGAAGTGAGTCCCCTTATCGGGCAGGATACGACCGTACCAGATGGCGGTCTTTTCCGTAGCCTGAGTCTCGGTTGGCGAAGATGGAGCTGCAACCGCAGTGGAAAATCGTTCCAAATCGACCCCGTTGTGAATGACCGTGGATACCCCGCCGTACACCTCCCACACCCGCGCAATGTGGTGGCTGATACTTACGTAGCGGTGGTTCTTCACCCGGCAGGTCATCCCCGCCGTAGCTTGGTGGGACCGGTAGGGTGGGGTGTGGCGCGTCGTGACCATCGGCACGGAGAGAAAGCGCGCCATGAGAGGCGGGAAGAAGTGGATGGTGTTATTCTGAATGAGGTCGTACCCTCCCTCCTTGAGCCGGCGAATGACCGTTCGGTAAGCCTTGAGCGACTCCCAGAAAGAAGGATTCTCGTCAAGGGAAAAAGGAACAATGGGGAAGGACGAATCCGAATCTGGATGGGCAAACAGCGTCACCTCGTGGCCCAATTCCCGCAACCCGATGGCCAGTTGGTGGGTATGCGCCTCCAGCCCCCCGGCGTAGGGTTCAGCGATGGGAAACCGCAAAGGGGCAAGCATGGCAATCCGCAGTGGTTCCAAAATTGGTTGGTTAATGCCGAGGTGTAACGCTCTAAAATCGAGCGTCTAAAATCTAAAATTTGACCTTAGACAGCCATTAATTTATAAGTCAATTCCTTCAGGAGTTCATTCTCTCCCTTCCCGCCGAGGTTGGAGTGGACGCCTTTGGATTTGAGGTCGTACTCCCGCAGCAGCGCAAAGATGGCGGGCATTTTCGCGTGGGGGTAGTTGCGGGCGACGGTCACGTACTCATCGAAAAAGTAGGGGTTCACCTTTACCTGTTTGGCCAGGTCCTGGCGGGAAGTCCGTTTGGCCAGCCCTTCGATGACCTGGAACACCTTGCTGAAGTAATTGTAGAGGCTGCCCGTCACCATCGGCAGGGGTCCGGCCTTGGGGTTTGCCTTGAAGTAGTTGACGATCCGCGCCACTTTTACTTTATCCCGCAAACCGATGGCCCGCTGGAGTTCGAAGGCGTTATAGTCCTTACTCACCCCGACCTGGTCTTCGACAATGGCCGTAGTGATGGTGGTGCCGGGCGCGAGGTTGATGGTCAGCTTATCGATCTCGTTGGTGATCTTGCTGAGGGAAGTGCCGAGAAATTCTGCCAGGAGTTGCGCGGCCTGTTGCTCGATGCTGTACTTCTTTCCCTTCAGGTAGTTGTTGATCCAGGCGGGGATCTTATTATCGTAAAGTGGCTTGGCTTCAAAGACCACGCCGTTCGCCTTGATGTTCTTGAACAACTTCGTGTTCGCGTTCAGCTTTTTGTGCTTGTGGCTGATCACCAGCAGGGTAGTGGGGGAGGGCTTGCTGGCGTACACCTCCAACTGTTTGAGGGAGCGCATATCCTGGGCTTCCCGCAGCAAAACGAGTTGGCGTTCGGCCATCATCGGGTAGCGGCTGGCGGCGTCGACGATCTGCAGGTATTCGGTGTCCTTCCCGTAGGCGATGGTCTCGTTGAAGGCCCGCTCGTGGTCCTGCAACGCGTGTTTTTGGATCTCGGCTTCCAGCTGGTCGATGAAGTAGGTCTCTTCCCCGTGGAGCAGGTAAATGGGGGCAAATTCCTTGTCCTTGATCGACTTTTTTAGGGAGGTGAAGTCCATGGGGCGAAGGTACGTAGGGGCGGTGGGTCGGTTGCTATTCTCGAGGGTGTTATGGAGTTGTGAATTTCGCTTCGCGGTTTCGGTGCTTTGATACTTTAGCTTCGCTGCTACTTCGTGGTAGTGCTTTGGGCTGCCGCACGGGCATCACGCCGGCAACCAAAGCACCAACATACCAAAGCACCAAAGCACCGTATTACCTTTGCACCATGTCCCGACCAATCTCATCCCTTTCCCTCCTGATCTTGGCTTTCACCCTTCTCGCTACTTCCGCCTGCACCGATCCGAAACCCGGCACCCGCGGCAGCGCCCAGGAAACGGATGGCCAGGGGCGAATTGACGGCGTGGAATATACCGACGCTTTCGCCGCCTACCCCGGGCAGGATACGATGGCGTACCGACCCTTCTACCTCCACCCCATCCCTGAAGACGACGTGCTAAACGACAGCGTAACCCCCTTCGGCGCCTACGGTCAACTCCTTCCCCCGATGATGTCGGATGCGCGCGTGCAGTTGCTGACGACCAACCTCTGGGCCGTGGAATACTACATCAACGAGGAGGGGACGCCCCGTCAGAATATCTACGGTACCGGGCAGTGGATGCAGTTCTTCCCCGACGGCCATTTCATCGCCGGGCACTGGGACCGCCAAACCCACGCCGGCGCGTATTACGTGGACCTCAGCGGCAAGTACCCCATGGTAACCTTCGACTCAAACGTTGACCGAATGGACACCGTCTGGGAAATGCAACGCATCTCCGATGACCGGGAAAATATGGCCTGGCGGCGCGCCATCGAAAAAGGCTTCGGGCCGAAGAGCCGCTCGATCGTCCTCCGCCTGAATAAGCTGTACGACCGGCCTACGCGGGAGCAGTACCGGAACGTGTTTGCGGCGCTGGAGAGGGTAGTGGATTAGTTTTTAGTCGGGTAGTCGGGTAGTACGGTAGTCGGGTAGTACCGCACTACCATACTACCCGACTACCGTACTACCCGACTACCCCAGTGCTTTCAGCACGATCTCACACCCCTTCCGAATCTCCTCCTCCGTAATCACCAGCGGCGGGGCAATTCGTAAACTGCGTTCGTTCCAGAGGAACCAATCGGTGATCATTCCTGCTTCCAGGCACTTCGCGATGGTGGCGCGGATCTCGTCAAAATCGGTGAGTTCCACGGCCATCCAAAGACCGGCGGAGCGGACTTCTTTGATCTTGGGGTGGACGAGTAATTCGTGAAAGAGGGCTTCTTTTTGGTGAACGTTACCGATGATTTCGGGATGCTCCAGCAAGTAAGTCAGGGTGGCCAAACCGGCGGCGCAACTTACCGGGTGGCCTCCGAAAGTCGTGATGTGGCCGAGGACGGGTTCGCGCGTCAGCAGATCCATCACCTCCTTACGGGCTACGAAGGCGCCGAGGGGCATGCCGCCACCGAAGCCCTTGGCCAGCAACAATATATCCGGAATGACGCCGTACTGTTCAAAGGCCCAGAGCGTGCCCGTGCGGCCCATGCCGGCCTGGATCTCGTCGAGAATCAGCAAGGCGCCCACCTCGGTGCAGCGGTTGCGCACGGCCTGGATCCATTCCTTCCGCGGCTTGCGAATGCCCCATTCCGCCTGGACGGTTTCGATGATGACGGCGGCCGTCCGCTCGGTGATGCGGTGCAGGCAGTAATCGCAGTTGAAATCCAGGTGGGCCACGTCGGGCAGGAGGGGTTGGAAGGCCTCGGTAAAATCGTGGGGATACTGCAAGCTCGCCGCCCCCTGGGTGCTCCCGTGGTAGCTGCGGATGGCCGAAATGATCTCCCGCCGGCCGGTGGCGCGTTTGGCCAGCTTCATCGCCCCTTCGCAGGCCTCGGCGCCGGAATTGACGAAGTAGACGTTGTCCAATCCCTCCGGTAAATTATCCGCCAGCAAGCGCGCGTACTGTGCCTGGGGGGCCAGGACGAACTCGCCGTACACCAGCGTGTGCATGTACTTCCCGGCCTGTTCCCGCACGGCTTCCACGACGGTGGGGTGGTTGTGGCCGAGCACGGAAACGCCGATCCCAGCGATCAGATCGAGGTATTCTTTGCCGTCCGTATCCACCAAGTAACAGCCGTGGCCGCTGGCAATCTCGAGGCCCATCGGGGCGGGCGAGGTTTGGGCTACGTGGCTGAGGAAGTTGGCTCGTTGAGACATCGGATGAGGTTTTAGGCGCTTACGCGGGTGCGAAGGTACGGTGGGAAGGAGCGGGGCGGGAGCGGCAAAGACCGGCCTCAGAATGCTTCACCGAGACCCAGGTAAATACCGGTCCCCGAACTAACCCCAAAGCCGTAGCCAAAATCGATCCGCAGGTTGATGTTTTCCTTGGGGATGACGGCCGCGCGGATGCCCGTCCCAACGTTGTACCGCAATTCGTCGAAGGCCAGCTTACTGCTGCTGGAAGCCACTTCGCCAGCCCCGCCGAAGAAGACGAAGCCAATGCTCTTCCAGGTTTGCCAGCGGTATTCCAGTTGGGCGTAGGCCGCCAGGTTATCCCGGAACCTAAACTCCTGGAACCCGCGTAGGAGGTCGGGCCCACCGAGCGAACTCAGTTCCTGGATGGGTGCCCCGGGCGTGGAGTGCCGTAGGTAAAACTGCCCCCCGACGACGCCCTTCGGGTTGACACGGTGGTAGGTTCGCAAATCTAGCTTACTGAGGCGGAAGGTGTTGGAGCCACCCAGCACTTCGCCGTAGAAGCCCTGGGTGAATTCCGCTAGTATTCCCCGCGTAGCGTTCACGACGTTGTCCCGATCATCGTAGGAAGCCGCGAACTCAAGGCCGACGCTTTTGCTGCCGAGGGTATCCTGCAGGCTGGCCCCCGCTTCCAGGAGTTCCGTATCCTCAATCAGTTCGTTGTTGTAGTAGGTATTGTACCGAAACCCGCCGCCGACGAAGAGGTGAGGGATGGCCTGCCGCAACAGTAAAGGTTCGATCAGCAGGCGCTGGTAGGTGATTTCAATGCCGTCCTCATCCCGCGTTCCGTTGCCCACCCCGAAGTAGGTTTGGGGGAAATCCGAGTAGCCGATGTTGCCGCGGAGGAGCCACTTTTCTTCGGGGAAAAAGATCGTCGGGCTGGCACTAAAGAACACCTGGTTCTTGAGCGTATAGCTGATCCCGATGGGTATGTTAGAGGTCCGCGTTTCCGCCCCGGCCCCCTTCGGTTTAAAGAGGAGACTGGCCCCGAAGCCAAACCCAAAGCTGGTGTTCGGCTCGAAGAAGACGATGGGTGCCATCACAATCTTGGGTTGGAACTCAGTCGTATCCGTCTTGGCCTTGCCGAGGTTGAATTCCATCAGGTCCGCCACCTTTTCGATAAGACCCTGGGCGGGTAGGCTGAGGGAAAGGGAGGTACAGAGTAATAGGGTGAATAGGGTGCGCATGCGCGGTAAACGCCTGGCTGATTGGTTTGTGCTTGGAGGTTGATGATTTTCACCCCAAAATCCCCGTCCCGAAGGGCCGGCCTGGGTAGTGGTGGCACACCGTTAGGTGGCCTGCTCTACAATTATTTCACCGCGGCTTAGACTCTTGGCCTCGAAGACAAACGAAAAGTAATTCAGATATAATGCGTCAAAACAGCGGTAGCGAAGCATCTGATCCAAAACCTGTTAAATGCTTCTTGCGCTGCTATTGAGTTCTTGCTTAAGTGTTGGTGTTGATACCATCCCGCCCCCACCGCCTACACCTGGGTTAGTCGAGCTTATAGGTATACGAGAGCAGTCTCCTCTATTTCCTGGTTGTTCGGATATAGCGAACTTCAGTAAACGTAAATCCTGTTCCGACTCTTTGCTGATGCAATACGTATACTGTAATGCGGACTATCCTCCCCAGGCGGTTGCCGCAAAGGTGGAAGGGATTGCGGTCATTTCGTTCAAAGTTGAAGTGGATGGTCGAATCAATGATCCCAAACTTTTACGTGACCCAGGGTATGGACTCGGCAAGGCAGCTTTAGCTCCCTTCCAGAAAATGATCAACGATGATCTCAGGTGGGAACCGGCCAGAACGTATTACGGAGGGGAGAAACCCGTTAAGGTTCAATTCAATTTTCCCGTCAGGTTTAGCCTCTCGCCCACGCCGCTGGAGGATGGACGGCCGGCAGTGAGGCCGCCGGCTGAAAGGATTTACTTAATTGCGGATGAAATGCCCATATTCCCCGGGTGCGACAAATTCCCCGCAAGCGAGCGAAAGCAATGCTCAGATCAAGCGCTTATCAAGTTTATTTTAGGAGAACTGATAATACCAGAAGTAATTAGGCAAAATTGTTTTTCCGGGTCAACTGTCGTCAGCTTCGTGGTCAATAAGGTTGGTCACATAGAGCAGGCAGAAATTCTTCGGGGGCCGATTGCTGGGCTCGGCAATGAAGTCATTCGCGCAATTGGATTGATGAATAAGCGCCAAATGGTGTGGGCACCAGGGAGGAACGGAGGTAAGGCAGTAAACGTCAGACTGACCTTTCCGCTTCACATAAATCTCAAATAACAGCAATCAATTATTCAGTCTAGTTCCTTGGCGTCTTTAAACCGTAATGAGACCAATCGCAAACAAGACCCCACCCGTTCTACCAGAAACCACCACCTCAGATGCGAGAAATCTTCATGGCCATCGTTGAGTTCCTATTCGGAGAGGCCATCGAAAATTTCCTGGCACGCATCTTCGGCCCCTCCTTCAAGAAACTGGCCCGCGCCGATAAATTCTGGACCATCCTGACCATCATCCTGCTTTTGGTGGGCACGGCTTTCCTTCTAATGACTGCCTATACCTGGCTCACCACCTAATCCCCGCCCCAAAGGGCAGGCCTGCGTAGCGGTGGCACACCGTCAGGTGGCCCACTCTACAAAACGTCAGGTGGCCCCCTCTACCCTACAAAACAACCGGTGGCCTGACTCTACGAACCCATAATCCATCTCCGTACCTTCCCCTGTAGGTCCAAAGGACCCCAGACTACGTACTGCAGACTATAGACTACAGACCAAAGACTAATAATGCCCTTACGTCCCCTCCTCACCCTCTGCGCCATCCTCAGCCTGGCGGCAGCCTGCACCCCGGACATCGCACCCGCGGCAGCGCCCGCAAATGATACGCTTGACGCCCCCACAAAGAACCAACCCAACATCCTCCTCATTGTAGCGGACGACCTCGGTTGGGCCGATTTGAATTGCTACGGTTCCCACCTCATCGAATCACCGAATCTGGATAAATTGGCGCGCAACGGCATACAATTCATGCAAGGTTATGCGGCGGCGCCGGTGTGTTCTCCGTCGCGGGCGAGCATTCAGACGGGGATTCATCCGGCACGGATTGGGATGACGGAACACCTCCACGGGTATTACGATAATGGGAAGACGGCGCTCATCCCACCGCGCATCCCGCAGGGCTTGGCGCTCGATTACACGACCCTCGGCGAACTGGCCGCCAGCGCCGGCTACCGCACCGCCCACGTCGGGAAATGGCACCTGGGGAATGACGAATATGCGCCGGATAAGCAGGGCTACGAAATCACCTACGCGGGCGGGCGCTACGGATTACCCCGTTCTTTTTACCACCCCTTCTTCGACGGCGAACCCTTCCCCGACCTCCTCGCGAATACCGAACCCGGCGACTACCTGACGGATGCCCTCGGCGACAAAACCCTGGAACTACTGGAGGAATGGGGCGAAGAACCCTGGCTCATCTCCCTCAATTTCTATGCGCCCCACGTACCCATTCAGGGCCGGCAGGACTGGGTAGATTACTACCAAATGGTGATCGACAGCAGCCACTGGCGGCCCTTCCCGACGATCGAATACGCCGCGATGGTGAGTACCCTCGACGAGAATGTCGGCCGCATCACCAGCTACCTGGAAGCCGAGGGGCGGCTGAAGAACACCCTAATTGTTTTCGTGTCGGATAATGGTGGGCTCCACGTACGCGAAGTGCCCGGCTACGACCAACACACGCCGCCAACGGATAACGGCATCCTCCGCGCCGGCAAGGGCTACGTCTACGAAGGGGGGATTCGGGTGCCCTTTCTCCTGCACTATCCCGCCTTGGCTACCGGGCAGGCCGCCAGTCTCACACCCGTGGTGACGAATGACATCTTCCCAACGGTGGCCGCCGCCATTGGCCGGGAACGGGACTACAACGGAAAAGACGGCCTGAACCTCCTCCCGCTCCTCTCCGGCAAGGACCTGCCCCGCCGCAATCTCTACTGGCACTTCCCCCACTACAGCCCCCAGGGGGGGACGCCGGCCGCAGCGGTGCGCAGTGGCGACTATAAACTGTACTACGACTACGAAGCCGCGGTGGATACTTACTACAACGTCGCCGCCCTGCCCGGCGAAAACCGCATGCTGGCCGGCCCGCCCGAAGGTGGCGACCTGCTGGAAGCACTACAGGAATGGAAACGGGAAGTAGGTGCCGTCGACGCCACCCGCCGCTGAGCAAGTAGCGATTGCGTAGTTTTACGCCAACCAGCTATGAAAGCGGGTAGCGGTGAACTACCCGACTACAAGACTACCCGACTACAAGACTACCCGACTAAACGACTACCATGTCTGTTCACAAAAAAATTGAAGCCAAGCGCGTCACCGTTTCCACCCTGCAGCAAATGAAGGCCGCCGGAGAAAAGATCGCCATGCTCACCGCCTACGATTTCTCCATGGCCCGCATCCTCGACGAAGGTGGGGCGGACGTCCTGCTCGTTGGCGACAGCGCCAGCAACGTGATGGCCGGCCACGAAACCACGCTGCCGATCACATTGGACCAGATGATCTACCACGCCAGCAGCGTTGTACGCGCCGTCAAGCGGGCCCTCGTGGTCGTGGACCTACCCTTCGGTACCTACCAGGGCGACAGTAAAATGGCCCTTAAGTCAGCCATTCGCATCATGAAAGAATCGGGCGGTCACGCCGTAAAACTTGAAGGGGGATCGGAGGTGCAAGACTCAATCAAGCGCATCCTTTCGGCCGGTATTCCGGTCATGGGCCACCTGGGTTTGACGCCGCAGTCGATCTATAAATTCGGCACCTACACCGTCCGGGCCAAGCAGGAAGCCGAAGCTCGTCGTTTAATTAAGGACGCCAAGTTGCTCGAAGAGTTGGGCTGCTTTGGGCTCGTCCTGGAAAAGATCCCCGCCGCCCTGGCCGGCAAGGTGACCGAGGTGCTGCAGACTCCCACGATCGGTATTGGTGGGGGAGTGGACTGTGATGGGCAGGTGCTCGTCACCCACGATCTGCTGGGCATCACCAAAGATTTTCACCCCCGCTTCCTCCGTCGCTACGCCGAGTTGTTCGACGTCATCAAAGGAGCCACGGAGGCCTACGTGAACGACGTGAAGGCGCGGGATTTCCCGAATGATAAGGAGCAGTACTAGGGTGGGTTAGTCGGACTGATCTTTCCCGTTAGTCGTTTGTTTTTGGTGTTTAGATAAAGGTTAATTGTGCGTTGGTGCGTTGGTGCTTTGGAGAATCCTAAAGTACCAAAGCACTAAAGCACCAACAAAAAGATGTGATCAAAAAAATTCTTTTAGGCCTGGTCCTCCTCGTCCTCGCCATCGGCGCTTACGCCTACTATACGGTGATGGTAGCCCCGGTCGTTCCGGAAAACGGTGGTGAGCAAATCGTCGTCACGGTCCCTACCGGTTCCAGCTACGAGCAGGTGATGGATACGCTGGCCGCCAACGGCATCCGCCCCAATCGCTTGTTCTTCGACCCAATTGCCGAGCGCATGGCTTTCAAGCGCGAGGATATGCGCGCGGGCAGATACCGTCTGCAGCCGGGCCTTAGCACCGTCGATCTGATCCGCGAACTCCGCACGGCCAAACGGCAGACGGCGGACGTCGTCCTCAACGTCGAGCGGGAATTTCCCAACGTGGCCGCGAAGGCCGCCCGCTTCCTGGAGCCGGACAGTTTGGCTTTCGTCACGCTCATGCAGGACGAAGACTACTTGAAGAGTATTGGCTACACCAAAGAGACGCTCCAAACTCTCTTCCTCCCCAATACCTACGAACTCTACTGGAATTCCACTCCGCAGGAATTCATGGAGCGGATGATCAAGGAACACGACCGGTTCTGGACGCCCGACCGCACCGCCAAAGCGAAGGTGCAGGGCCTCACGCCGGCCGAAGCGTACACGCTGGCCAGCATCGTCCAGAGCGAATCACTGGCCAAATCGGAGCAACCGCGAATTGCCGGCCTCTACCTCAACCGGCTAAAACGGGGCATCGCTTTACAGTCCGACCCCACGGCCGTTTTCGCCAATCGGGTCTTCGGCATCAAGCGGGTACTGTTCAAGCACATCGAACTGGACCACCCCTACAATACCTACGTCTATCCCGGTTTGCCGCCCGGCCCGATCGCGATGCCCACCCTCAGCGCCATCGAGGCCGTACTGAACCCGGAGGACCACGATTACATCTATATGTGCGCCGTCGGCGATAACTCCGGTTTGCACAATTTTGCCAAGAACGCTGCCGGCCACGCCCGGAATAAGGCCATTTACGTGGCCAATTTGAAGCGCCGCGGCTTGCGATGATTAACCCACCTAGCCCATGACCACCGAACTGAATTTACGCCTGCTGCCCTCCGACAATGAGTTGTACCGGGACATCATTAAGCCCGGGCAGTACATCCGTACCCTGCACCCCTACGGCTACGTTTACCGTTTGCCCGAGGGGGCCGAGGTGCATACCGTCCGCCACCAGGCCCACCTGTTGAGCCACGCGGAGCGGGAGCAATTCACCGAAAAGATCACCATCGAAAATGAGGGGGTGGACGATAAGATCACCGCCGCCTTTACCGCGGGGTTGCTCCTCGGCCGTTACCAGCCCGGTTTCTGGAAGTCGGAAGAGCAACTGCACCCTCTGGCCGCGGCGGGTAGCCTCATCACTTTCAGCCACGATTCTTCTGCCCTTGCCAGTGCCTACCTGCGCGAACGCACCCTCGTCGATACGCAGATGGAAATCATGGCCCTCGTTGATGCCCCCGCCAATATCAAGCGGCCCCAGTATTTGGCGGCCTGGGCGGAAAAGTCCGGTAAAAAGTACGGCTACGACGTGCAGGTCCTCGACAAAGCCGCCTGCGAAGCCGAAGGTTTGGGCGCCCTCCTCGCCGTCAATAGGGGCAGCGAAGATCCCGCGCGCTTCATCATCATGCAGTACAAATACCAGGAAACAGGCGCTGCCGCAGGTGCCGGGGAAGGGACCGAGCAGGACCAAACTCCACTGCGAAAGATCGCCATCATAGGTAAGGGCATCACCTTCGATACCGGTGGTGTCTCCATCAAAGGGAGCCAGAACCTCCACCTGATGAAGTCCGACATGGGAGGCGCCGCCGCCGTGTTCGGGACGATGGAGGCCATTGCCAAACTAAAGGTAAAAGCCCACGTAATTGGTATCGTCCCGGCTACGGACAACAGCGTCGATGCCCTCAGCATCAAGCCCAGCGATGTGATCACGGGCCACTCCGGTAAGACCATTGAGATCATCGATACCGACGCTGAAGGCCGCCTTGTGATGAGCGACGGCCTGAGCTACGCCAACAAGTATTTCCAGCCGGATTACCTGCTGGATATCGCTACCCTCACCGGTAGCGCCGTCCGCACCTTTGGTTACGAGTGCGGCGCCCTCATGAGTAAGAACCAGGCGATGAGCGACGCCCTCCTCGCCGCCGGCACGGCTTCCGGAGAAAAGTTGTGGCCCCTCCCCACCTGGGATGCCTACCGCGCCGGTCTCGATAGCGACGTCGCGGACATCAAAAACTACTCCGGCCGGCCCATCAACGGCGCCATTGATGCCTTCAAGTTCCTTGAGTTCTTCACGGATGAGCACCCCGCCTTCGCCCACCTCGATATTGCGGGGGTAGCCCTCAAACAAGGCCCGTTCGCGAAGGACCGGCAGGCGACCGGCTTCGGGATGCGCCTACTGGTGGAGTGGTTGGAGGGGTTGTAGGGAGCTACCTTACTGACGGTAATATTTATATCAACTACTAGATTCTCCAGGTTCTCAGAGCGGCCGACGCAGGAGGTTCTCTGAGCGGCCGGGTTGGACCGACTTATAGCCGGACGCTTGCGGGAGCTCAACCCTTGCTGAGCGCGGCTTGACCACGCCACAAGGACCTAATGGGAGGTAGCAATTTAATCAACTACTAACATCAATAGGTCCTTGTGGCGTCGGACGCAGGAGGTCCCGCAAGCGTCCGGTCGATGCTGCGGTCAAAGCCGGACGCTTACGACAATTTCATACTTGGTGCGCGCGCCTGGACTACGGCACAAGGACTTGGATGGTGGCTAAGATTCATAAATTGTCGGTACAATCAGGTCCTTGTGGCGTCCGACGCAGGAGGTCCCGCAAGCGTCCGGCCGATGCTGCGGTCAAAGCCAGGCCGCATCCCGTAGTGTCCGGTAAACGGCAAGCTGATTTTCTCCCCACCTTCTTAACGCTACCCTCACGTTTCGTAGCCCATCGGTGTCGTATCTTCCCCGTCCTAAATCAAGAACGAAACTGAGGCTTATGCGCTTTTTATTCCTATTTCTTTGCACCTGCGTCAGCGCCCAAATGGTGGCGCAGGAATTTGGTATGGTCTTCGAGGAGAAGCCCTTCGAAGAACTGCTCGCCCAGGCCAAGGCCGAAGACAAAGTGATCTTTATCGATGCCTATACGACCTGGTGTGGCCCCTGCAAAATGATGTCCTCCAAGGTATTTCCCGACATGGAGGTGGGCAAGGTCTACAACGACCGGTTTATTAACGCCAAGATCGACATGGAGAAGGGAGAAGGCCCCGGGATCGCCCAGCGCTACAACGTGATGGCTTACCCGACTTACCTCTTTATTGACGGCGACGGCAACATCGTCCACAAAGCCCTGGGCTACATCCCCGCCCCCAAGTTCCTCGCGCTGGCCGACGTGGCGGTGAGTGATAAGAATCTCGGTACCCTCAACAAACGCTACGACGACGGCGAACGCGACGCTGCCTTCATCGAAAGTTACCTCGGTACCCTGACGGACGTGTACGAAAAGCAACGCGCCGGTGAAGTCATTGAAGACTACCTCGCCAGCAAGGAAGACTGGACGGACGAAGGCACCGTCGGGCTCATCATCGCCAACCCCGGAAAGGTGGGTGGTGACCGGATGCACTTCCTGCTGACCCACCCCGAAGAGGCCATGGCTTCCGCCGGTTCCGGCTCCTACATGATGGGCCTGCAGCAGGTCTTGCTCGGCCAGTACATGCAGGATGCGGGTAAGCGCGCGCTGCCCGAAACGAAGGACATTATTCCTTTCTACACGAAGTACGCCGCGCCACTGAAGGACCGCCTCGCCGCGCATTACACCATGTTTCAGGCCAGCCAAATGAACGACATGGAGACCTACCTGCCGGCCGCCAAGTACTACTTGAAGGCCTACCCCAGCAACGACTTCGGTGAATTGAATACCGCCGCCTGGGACTTCTTCGAGAACGCTACCGACCCCGCTGATCTGGAACTCGCGCTCGGTTGGGCCAAGCAATCCGTAGAACTGCGCGCTACCTACCCTAACCTGGATACACTAGCCTGGCTCTACAAGAAAACCGGAGACGACGCGATGGCCGCAAAGACCGCCGCCCGCGCCATCGAAATGGCCAAGGAAACGGACCAGGATTACAGCTCAACGGAAGAACTGCTGAACGACTAATATTCTCGCTAGCTGAAGCCCGGTTGCTCCGTTGAGGTACGCTACGTACCTCCCCGGCGCAACCGGGCTTTGCTGTTTAAGGAACTGGATATGCGAAATAGACTTCTCTTCTTTTTCCTGCTGTTTGCCGGGGCAATATCCGCCCAAACCTCGCCGCGTGAGGTGATCGATGGCGTCTGGGAATCCATGCGCAAGGCGGATACTACGGGCCTGCGCGACCACTTTCACCCGGAAGCAGATATCTACTCCGTGACCACCCTGCCTACGGGTAAAACGATCGTCCAGGAAGGCAGCATCGACGCTTGGTTTCAGGGTATAGCCGCGGCGAAAGCCGGTGCCTGGGATGAACGCACCGCCTACACGGAAACACGGACGGACGGCTTCCTGGCCAGCGCCTGGGTGCCCTACGTATTTTACTACGACGGGAAGTTGCACCATTGCGGAACGAACGCCTTCCAACTCGTAAAGGATAGCGCAACGGACCGCTGGCGCATCCTCCACATCACGGACACCCGGCGGGACGCGGAGGGCGACTGTCAGGAATTGAGCGCCTCCCCAGACCCTAAAGCGGACATTGAAACGTTGGCCACCAATTGGCACCGGGCCGCATCCACAACCGATTCCACCGTATTCTTCGGTTCCATCGCCGACGACGGATTTTACCTCGGTACCGACAAAGGAGAGCACTGGACGAAGGCCGAATTCCTGAGCTTCGCTGCACCCTATTTTGCCCGGGGCAAAGCCTGGTCCTTCACCGCCAGCGAACGCCACGTCTTCTACGACGAAGACCGGCAGATCGCCTGGTGGGACGAAGTCCTCGACACCTGGATGGGGCCCTGCCGGGGTACGGCCGTCGTTGAACGCGATGGTAACAGCGACTGGAAGATCAAGCATTATACCCTGAGTATGCTGGTGCCGAATGAGCGGGTCAAAGAAGTGATTGAGGCAATTGAGAAGTAGCGTTCAAGATTAACTTTTGTATTTCCTGTTTTTCTAATCGTAGGAATATTCAATTCTATCACTTTTATGTGTTTCTGTTTTTGCGTGCTTTTGTGTTCCCGCTGTTACGATTGACGCTAGTGTAGTTCTCTAATCCTAAACCCATATTTTGTCGCGCTTGCCCCTCATGTCATGTACATAAAACTCCTCCAACAACTAATCGCCACGCCCTCCCTTTCGCGCCAGGAATCAACTACTGCGGATATCCTGGAGCAATTTTTGCGGGAACGGGGCCTCGCGCCAAACCGCCACCTGAATAACGTTTGGTTGAAGGCCCGCAACTGGGTGGAAGGTCGTCCGGTAATCCTGCTGAACAGCCACCACGATACCGTCAAAGCGGCGGCCGGGTACACCCGCGACCCGCACGCTCCGGATATTGAAGACGGCAAATTGTACGGTTTGGGGAGCAACGACGCCGGGGGCGCCCTCGTCAGTTTGGTCGCCACCTTTGTTGAATTAGAGAACGATGCTTCGCTGGGGTGCAACCTCATCCTTGCGGCCACCGCGGAAGAAGAGATCAGCGGGCCGAACGGGATTGCGGCCGTCCTGCCCCTCCTCGGTAAGGTGGATGCCGCGATTGTGGGGGAACCCACCTTACTAGATTTCGCGGTAGCCGAACGCGGCCTCGTCGTCCTCGACGGTCTCGCTACCGGCGAAAGCGGCCACGCCGCCCGCAAGGAAGGGACGAACGCCCTCTACCTGGCCCTCGATGCCATCCAGGCGATTCGCGGCCACGTTTTTACCCGCCCCAGTAGTTTGCTGGACCCGACCCACGCTACTGTGACCGTCCTCAACAGCGGCACCCAACACAACGTAGTACCGGACCGGGCCGCTTTCCTGGTGGATCTCCGCGTCAACGAGCAGTACACCAATGAGGAAGCGGTGGAGGAATTGCAAGTCATTTGTCCTACGGCTACCCTGACGCCCCGCAGCCTCCGCCTACAATCGAGCCGAATTTCCGCCGACCACGCCCTTGTGCGAGCGGGGCGGGTGGTGCGGCCGGAGTCGGTGCTCTACGGAAGCCCTACGCTGAGTGACCAGGCCTTGATGCCATTCCCGACGCTCAAGTTGGGGCCGGGAGATAGCGCTCGCTCCCACACGGCGGATGAATTCATTTACGTGCGGGAAATTGAGGAGGCTATTGCCCTGTACCCGAAGCTGTTACGGGAAGCTTACCCCGCCTAAAAAACTTTTTTCGGACCATCAGGCAGCGCATTAAAGGTCGCCACCGTTTTAAGGGCAGTTTTGATGATGAAAGATTTAACAGCCTCGTTTTATACTCACTAGTTTTATCAACGGCTGTTTCGAAGAAGAGGAAGAAGGGCTGCGGTCCTTGCTTCCTCTTTGTTTTTCGGGGAAGTTCAAGTCAGGACCGTCCTCACACGAAGTACTCCACCGCCAATTCGTATCCCTTCAGGCCGAACCCGATAATGATACCCTCCGCCACCGAGCTGATGTAGGAGTGGTGGCGAAAGGCCTCCCGCTTGTGGACGTTACTGATGTGGACCTCCACCACCGGCGTTTTGATGGCACTGATCGCATCCGCCAAGGCGACTGAAGTATGGGTGTAGGCACCGGCATTGAGGATGATGCCGTCGTAATCAAACCCTACCTCGTGCAGCTTATCGATCAACTCCCCCTCATGATTGGATTGGAAGTAAGACAGGTCTACGTCCGCATCGACGAATTTCCCCTTTAGGTGGATCATGAAGTCGTCGAAAGTGTCCTCACCGTAGATCTCCGGTTCGCGCTTGCCGAGGAGGTTGAGGTTGGGGCCGTTGATGATTAGGATGGAAAGGGGCATTTATTAGTCTTTAGTCTGTAGTCTATAGTCTGCAGTTTATAGTCTGCAGTCTTTCGTCTGTAGTCTATAGTCCTTCGGACTTGGGAGGGGGAGTAGCTAAGTCTTTCGGGGTGAAATTACCGTTCTTGTGGCGGATTGCCGCATCGTCAAGGCTTCCCGGGCAACGGGCTTGGGATCGGGGCTATCCAATTACGGGTTTACCCATCTTTAAATGACCAACCAATTCTTTCGTAACGCGCTGTTCCAGGTGTCCCTTAACCTACTGGTGAAGGGGATTTACCTCTTTGGCGTAGAGCGTGTCGTCCAGAACACGTTACCGGAAGGGGATTACGGTTTGTACTTCAGCCTTCTCGGGTTGGGGATGCTGTTGCAGGTCATCGCGGATTTTGGGCTCCAGTTGTACAACAGTCGGGAACTGAGTGGGGACCGTGACCGACTTGCCGCCTACTTTCCTTACTTCATCGGGCTGAAGATTATTTTGGGGTCAGTCTTTTTTCTGGCCCTTTTGGTGGTGGGGAACTGGATCGGGTATACGCGGACGGAAATTCAGTTACTCGTCCTGGCAGGAACGGTTCAATTCTTTAACTCGCTGGTGCTTTACCTCCGGTCCAATCTCTCTGGTTTAGGCCGGTACGCGCTGGACGGGTGGTTCAGCGTGCTGGATAAGACCCTGCTGATCATCACGGTCGGTGGCCTATTGCTCTTCGCCCCGGAGCACTTGACGATCTTCCGTTTCGCGAGCTTACAACTGCTGGCGTGGGGGCTTACGGCGGCCGGTTTGCTCTACGTGGTTTGGGACCGTCTCCCCCAGAAGTTACCCCGCTTTGAACGTGGCCGGATGGCGGAATTACTGAGGGGTGGGGCACCGTTCGCCCTGGCGGTCTTCCTCACCGTAGCCTATTCCCGGATCGATGCCGTCATGATTGAGCGCCTGTTGCCGGACGGAGACGTGCAGTCCAACCACTACGCCGCCGCCTACCGTTTGCTGGATGCGATGAATATGGTCGGGTGGTTACTGGCGGGGCTCCTCATCCCCATGTACGCGCGGATGCGGGCGGCGGGGGAGGATATCCGTCCGCTACTCAAGTTCAGTGCTCGGTTACTTGTGGCCGGTTCGGTATGTGCGGCCGTTCCGCTGGCCCTGTACGCTCAGCCGGTTGTGGATCTGCTGTACGTTTTCGCTAACGAAAGTACGGGCTTGATCCTTTCCGCACTGGCCGTCACTTTCGTGGCTCAGTGCCTGAACTACGCCTACGGTTCCCTACTCAGCGCAGCGGGCTTCATTGGGCGGATGAACTACGTTTACGTCTTCGGCATCGTCCTCAATATCGGCGGAAATTGGTTGCTATTGCCGGCCTACGGGGCGGTGGGGGCGGCCGTGATGACGCTGGTCACCCAGTCCTTCATTGCGTTAACGCAGTTGTTTTTAGCCCACCGTTGGCTCGGTATTTCGCTGAGGGTTATTGGTTGGGGCCCGGTCCTCGTTTTTATCCTATTGCTGGGCACCTGCGGCAGCGCCCTCGTCTGGCGAGGTGTGCCGTGGCTGCTTGCGTTCAGTTTGCTGCTTTTCGGTGGCCTGCTGCTGGCACTCGGTTTCGGGTTGATTGACCTGAATAAATTACGCGCCCTCCCCGCGGAACGCAAGGGAAATGAAGAGTAGCGAAGCCGGTTTTGGCGCTGCCGCGGGTGCAATGTTAAGGGGCAAGTAGCAAGTAGGCAACGGCAGTAAAATGGACGGACCAAAAACCCGGATGGAACCGTGACAAATAAGGCGCAACCAAAGCTGGTTTGGGCGGTTTCGTACCCTATGCACGTACAGCAACATTTTGGAAAAAAGGGCGTCCTCCTCGTCAATTTGGGGACGCCGGACGCACCCACCCCCAGAGCAGTAAATCGCTACCTCGGCGAGTTTCTGACCGACCCCCGGGTGATTGATAACCTGCCCGGCCCGGCCCAACAAGTGCTGGTGCGCGGCATCATTGCCCCCATCCGTTCCGGTATCGTGAACCCCTTCAAACCCGGTGGCTCCACCAAACTGTACCAGGAACTCTGGACGGAAAACGGCAGCCCCCTGAAGTACTACGGCGAAGTACTCGTGGAGCACGTGGCCAAGGAGCTGGGCGACGAGTACGAAGTTCGCCTCGCCATGCGCTACCAGAACCCGAGTATCGACTCCGCCCTCCAGGAATTGCTGGCCGCCGGCGTGAGCTCCGTAACGGTCTTCCCCCTCTTCCCCCAGTACGCGAGCGCAACGACAGGCAGCGTCCACCAGGAAGTGATGCGGCTCTTGAGCAAGGAGCAGACGATCCCCAACGTCAACCTCGTCAATAGCTACTACGAGCACCCGGCCCTCATCAAAGTATTCGCCGACAACGCCCGCGACATGGGTGGTTTGGACGACTACGACCACATCATCTTCAGCTACCACGGCCTGCCGCAACGGCAACTGAAAAAAGCGGATGCCTCCGATTGCTACTGCTACGCGGACGGTACCTCGAGTTGTTGCCACTCCATCCAGCAGGTGAACCAGTTTTGCTACAGCGCCCAGTGTTTCGCGACGACCCGCGCGATTGCGGCGGAACTAGGTTTGAGTGAGGACCGGTACACTACCTCTTTCCAGTCCCGCCTCGGTTTTGATGACTGGGCCAAGCCTTATACCATCGATATTCTGGAGGAGTTGGCGAAGGAGAAGGGCGCCAAACGCCTCCTCTGTTTCAGCCCGGCCTTCGTAAGTGATTGCCTGGAGACGACGATCGAAATTGGTTTGGAGTACCAAGAAGAGTTTGAAGAGTGGGGTGGGGAGAAGATTGATTTGGTGCCGAGTTTGAATGATGACCCGCGGTGGATCAAGGCGGTGGTGGAGATGGTGCGGGCGGAGAGTTGATGGGTGTGCTGCGCACGGTTTTCGACAAGAGGATAAGGAGGGAAAGGGAGTTGGGTGCGTTGGATCGTTTTCGACAAGGGGATAAAGAGGAAAAGGAGTAAAGGAGGCCATATGCTCCGCACCGGTTCAATGTCGCGCATTTACCGACATATGGACGGCTAAAGGCTTCTTATTGGCATTCGAGCTTACCTTATCTGCCCATTACTGGTAACCATCGACTACTCTGAAGATGTTGTCTTTGAGCTTTTGAGAATTGAAGTTGACCAAGAGACCATGTTTGATTCCTGATAGTCTCAAATAGGTACGGAGCTGCGTCCAAGCTATTGGAGGAATAACTTCAACGGATTTCAGTTCGATTATCACCCTGTCATCGACCACCATATCGGCGTAGAATGCGGATATGTCATTTACGTAGTCATCAGTAATTCGGTACTGCCTCTGGCATTCTACCTTAAGTCCATGCTTTCGCAATCTACCGGCTAAGGATGCTTCGTACACTTTCTCATAGATGCCAGGGCCATAGGCAAAATATGCCTGGTACATTTCGTGTACGATTAGCGACATCAAATCTTGGGTGGAAAGATCCACTGAGTAACTAATAGGTTTCATTGTTTCTGCTGTTGCAAACAAAAGTATGGATAATTCACTAATAAGACAAATTGTTTCGTACGGTTTACTAGTGCACTCCTTATTGAATCAATGACCGCAACTTCTTGTTCCCCCTTTCCTCCTTTACCATCTTGTCGAAAACAAACCACAAGAGTCAACCTCTTTGACTTCTTTGCCTCCTTTTTCTTCTTGTCGAAAACAACACAAACACAAAACCCCGAAACAAAATTCAAGGTTACCTTAAGCAATGCCAGTAACCGACCCCACCCAAGCCATCCTCCAACGCTACGCCGATAGCCCACGCGTCGCCGAAATCGTGGGCCACGTAGCGGAGAACCCCACCGCCCGCCTCCAACTCAAGGGGCTCGCCGGGGCCCTGGAATCCTTCCTCATCGCCGGATGCTACCGGAAGGCAGGAGGACATACGCTGGTGGTGGCTACGGACAAGGAAGAGGCCGCCTACATCCAGAATACCATCAGTGCGCTGCTGCCCAAGAAGCAGATCCGGTTGCTTCCGGATAGCTTTCGCCGGCCCCTGTACTTTGAGGTGCTGGACCATACCAACGTCCTGCTGCGTACGGAGACGATCAATTACCTCACGCACTCTAAATCGAAGGGGGAGATCATCGTCACTTACCCAGAAGCATTATTCGAACAGGTCGTTGCCCCGGCGGAGTTAACGAGTGCAAGGATCGAATTAAATAAGGGGGAAGACCTCGACGTCGATACCATTATTGAATTATTGGTGGAATACGGTTTTAGCCGCCAGGAATTCGTCTACGAACCCGGGCAGTTTTCCATTCGCGGCGGCATCGTGGATATTTTCAGCTACGGCAATGAATATCCCTACCGGATCGAACTCTTCGACGAAGAGATCGAAAGCATCCGCACCTTTGACCCCCTGGAGCAATTAAGTAAGGATAACGTGGAGTACGTCAGTATCGTCCCCAATATTAATACCAAGTTCGGGCGGGACCAGAAGACCTCCATTTTTGAGGTATTACCGGAAAATACAACGATCTGGATGCGGGACTTTCAGCTTTTGATCGATAAGCTGAACGAAGCCTTCGAAAAAGCTAACGCCTTCGCCCAAAACCTGACGGTGGTGGATGACCTCGAATTAAAACAGTTGTTCAACGACCGCGCCTTCATTCGGCCGGGGGAAGTGTTACAGGACGTATCCGGAAAACCCATCGTGTTCTTTACGGACTATAAGCAGACGATGAAGATCTGTAAGACGATCGACTGCCGGGCTAAGCCTCAACCCAGCTTTAATAAGAATATGGATCTATTGATCCGCAACCTACTGGAAAATACGTCCGGCGGACTTAAGAATTACATTTTTGCGGGTAACCCCAAACAGATTGAACGTTTTTATTCCATATTCAAAGATCTGGAAGCCAGCGTCCGGTTTGAACCCATCAATACGGCCATTCACGCGGGATTCATTGACCCGGAAATGCAGGCCGCCTTTTACACCGATCACCAGATCTTCGAGCGCTACCACCGCTACCGCCTGAAGAAGGGTTTCACCAAGGACCGTGCCCTCAACCTGCGGATGCTCCGCGATCTGAGCCCCGGCGACTTGGTGGTTCACCTTGATCACGGCGTCGGCCGCTTCTCCGGCCTCGAAAAATTGGAAGTGGCTGGCCGTACCCAGGAGTCCGTCCGCCTGATCTACAAAAATAACGACGTGCTCTACGTGAGCATCAACTCCCTCCACAAACTCTCCAAGTTTACCGGCAAGGAGGGTGCTCTGCCGCGCCTCGACAAGATCGGTGGCGATGCATGGAGGAACATGAAGGCGCGGACCAAGAAGAAGATGAAGGACATGGCCGGTGAGCTCATCAAGCTCTACGCCAAGCGCAAGGCCAGCCCCGGCCACGCCTTCCCGCCCGACGGCCACCTCCAGAATGAGATGGAAGCCAACTTCATGTACGAGGACACGCCCGACCAGCTCAAGGCCACCAACGCGACCAAGGAGGATATGATGAAGGACCACCCCATGGACCGCCTCATCTGTGGTGACGTAGGTTTCGGCAAGACCGAGATTGCCCTCCGCGCGGCGTTTAAAGCCGCCGAAAATGGCAAGCAAGTCGCCGTGCTCGTGCCCACGACCATCCTGGCGCTGCAGCATTACCGGACTTTTAAGGAGCGGCTGGAAGAATTTGGCATTGTGGTGGATTACGTCAACCGCTTCCGTACGGCCAAAGAGAAAACCCAGATCTACAAGGACCTCAAGGAGGGAAAGATCGATATCGTGATCGGTACCCACGCCATCCTCAGCAAGCGGGTGGGGTTCAAGGATCTTGGTTTGTTGGTCATCGACGAAGAACAGAAATTCGGCGTCAAGGCGAAGGAGAAACTGCGGGCCATGCAGGTCAACGTAGATACGCTTACGTTGACGGCGACGCCCATCCCCCGTACCCTGCAGTTCAGCCTGATGAACGCGCGGGATATGTCCGTGCTGCGTACCGCTCCGTTGAACCGCCAGCCTATTCATACGGAGGTGCGACAATTTAACGAGGAGGTGATCAAGGAGGCCATTGAATCCGAGGTATTTCGGGGTGGCCAGGCCTTTTTCGTCCATAACCGCGTGAAGTCGCTGAATGATATGGCGGTGATGTTGCGGAAGCTCTGCCCGGAGGTACAATTCGCCGTCGCCCACGGGCAGATGGACCCAAAGAATCTAGAGAAAACACTGATTGAATTTATTGATCGGAAATTCGAAGTGCTCATTTGTACCAATATCATCGAAACGGGGCTGGATATCTCCAACGCCAATACGATCATCATCAATAATTCCCATCAATTTGGCCTGTCCGATCTGCACCAGCTGCGGGGCAGGGTAGGGCGATCGAATAAAAAGGCTTATTGCTATTTAATCGCCCCGCCTCTCTCAGTCCTTACGCCGGAAGCCCGCAAACGCCTCCGTACACTGGAGGAGCACAGCGACCTGGGTTCTGGGTTCGATATCGCCATGAAGGATCTTGACATCCGCGGTGCCGGTAATCTCTTAGGTGGAGAGCAGTCCGGATTTATTGCTGATATCGGGTACGAAACCTATCAGCGTATTTTGGAGGAGGCCGTCCGGGAGTTGAAACAGGGTGAATTCCGCGACGTATTCGCCGAGCAAGTACACGATGTCTCCAATTTTGTGACCGACGTGACGATTGAGACGGACGTTGAAATGCACATTCCGACGCTATACGTGGAGAGCACTCAGGAAAGATTGCGGCTGTATCAGGAGCTGGACAATCTCAGTACCGAAGAAGAACTGGAAGTCTTCGCCGCTGGTTTGGTTGATCGCTTCGGAAAAATCCCTGAGGAAGTCGAAGAGTTATTCGATGGACTCCGTCTTCGCTGGCTCTGCCGCGAATTGGGTTTCGAGCGCCTCGTATTGAAAAATAATAAGCTGATCTGTATGTTCGTAGAGGACGCCCAGAGCCTGTACTACGAATCGCCCACTTTCGGCGCCCTTAGTGAAATCATTGCTAAAGATGGTGTTCTGCGCGGTTTAAAGTTAAAGCAATCGCCCCGCCGTTTATCATTAATTAAAGAAAATGTGAAGTCATTGGATATAGCACAAAAGGTGCTTAACGGCCTCGTAGATAAATTGCGCATGGTGCTGGCGGACGAGAAGTCAGAAGCTCTGGCATAATTAAAATTATGAACGGGTAGATCACTGCAAATTGATTTTATTCAATAATTTGCCTTGAATGACGGGTCGTAAGTCTTCCGCTACCTTTCTGAGCGCGGCAGCCGTCAATTCTTCAAATTCCGGTAATTCCACCAGGGGCCAGATTCCCGTTTGTTCCCCAACAATTCTTACCGTTTCCGGGCTGTCACCACCAGAATAAATCAGGCCGGCGATCTCAATATCCATCGCCTGCAGGTATTTTATGCTCAATAAGGTGTGATTAATACTCCCCAGGTAATGGCGGGAAACTAAAATCACCGGTACGTTTATTTGCTTGATCAAATCCGCCACCGTTTCCCGGTCGTTGATCGGAACGAGAATGCCCCCCGCTCCTTCAATAATCAGCGGGGCGCTGCCGCGGGTGCAGGGTGGAAGGGTAAAATCGCTAAGTTGGATATCTATACCGTCAAGGCGCGCCGCGTAGTGCGGGCTGGCCGGGGTTTTCAGCCGGTGCCGTTCGGGAAGGTAGCGGTCGGCGGGGAGCCCGGTCCAGGCTTTTACCCGGTCCGTATCCCCAAAGTCCAGATCTCCAGCCTGAATGGGTTTCCAGTAATCCGCATCCAACACCAGCTGGAGGAAGGCGGACGTTACCGTTTTACCCGCGTCGGTGTGGATACCGGTTACGAAGTAGGTATTCTCCATTGAAGTGAGTTTCATCCGTAATGTCGGATAGGTCTTTAGGTAATAGGTTGGTCTTCGCTGCTTGGTCCTTTTGTCGGCACCTGCGGCAGCGCCCTTATGCTTCCGTAGAAAAATTATCCCGGATGGTATCAAGGATGCGCGTCAACTCTTCGTGGTCTCCGGCGGTGAGGCCCGACCAGGTAGTGATGCGGAGATCTTTTACGATGGGGTTGAGGACTTCGTGGGTTTCCGCCCCGTAATCGGTAAGGGAGATCTGGTAGCGCCGGCGATCGTTGGGGAAGCGGGCCCGCTCGACAAATCCCTTCTTCGCCAACTTATCGACGATGCGGCTGACGGTGGGGGCATCCTTGAACGTACCGTTCGCCAGGTCGGTCTGGCTGGAGGAGCCGCTGGTGTGGAGGTGATCGATGAGCACCCACTGCTCGGGCGTGAGATCGAAGCCGGCACCACGGAAAGCGCGTTGGTACATGGCTTTCATGAGTCGTGTCGTTCGGTCAAGTAGGGTACCGACGTTATCGTAAGCAAGGGGCTGAGGCACGGGGAAGCGGGTTACTTTGCTCCGTGAAGGTAATAGTCGTACAGCAATTGTTCGGGCAACCAGTGGCTACCGGTGTACGGGATGACCTTGACGGACGGTAACGGGCCATAGACCGCCTCCAGTCGGTCGTGGTGCAAAAGAGGGTCGCTATCGCCGGCAAATACCGTCGCGGTCATGCTGCGGACTTCTAACGCACGTTGTAAACCCTTGGGGTCAGGCGGAAACAGGAGTACGCTACGCAGGCTCCCCGCCAAGCGCCGGCGGAAGGTGCCATCCTTGAGGTTGTAGGACAGGTATTCGGCGGAATATTTATTGATCACTCCCCGCTTCCGTAGCCAATTACTGAGCTTCAGAATTCCCTGCGGACGCTCGGAAAGCTTGGCGAGGGGCTTGATGAGAAAGTGGGGTAGGGTATCGATCCAGTTGGTATACCGCCCGCCCGCGCCATCGGGAGCAACAAGGGCGAAATCCTTGATGTTTGGGTGTTCCAAAAATGGCAGGACGTTACTCAGTATCCGCCCCCCCAGGCTGTGCCCCAGCAAAAAGATTTCGCGATCGTGGTAGTCCGAAAGTAGCGCGTTGAAGTAGGCCGCGATTTGCCGTGGCCGGTAGCGCTGCTGTACCCATTCGGATTTCCCATGGAAGGGCAGATCAGGCGCGAACGTGGTGAATTGATTCCCCAGCGCCAGCGCCAGACGCTCCATCCGCCGCCCGTTGCGGCCGAAGCCGTGGAGGGAGATCATGATGCGCCGCCCGGTCCCGTACTGGCGCACGTGTAGCCGGTCGCTAGTGATGGGAACGTCGAGGGCTTCGCGTCCGGTTTGAGTAAGAAAGAATTGAGGCAGGGGGTAATTGGTTGGGGAAAATACAAACGCCTTAAACGGAGAGAGGTTGGAGTTTCCGCGTCGGGATATGGATTCAGTTCATACCGTGGTGAAGGCCCAGTTCTTCTCAGGCCCATTTACCCCGCTCGGTGGGATCCTCCTGAATGAGGCCCACTTCTTCAAGAAAAGTAGAACGAGGAATGTTTCGGCCACCCAAACTGGTCAGGTGGGCGGTTTCCTGCTGACAGTCAATCAAACGAAAACCCTGGGCTTGTAGGTCACGGACCAGCGTAATGAAACCAAATTTACTGGCGTTGGGCCGCAGGTGGAACATACTTTCCCCAAAGAATACCTTACCGATGGCCAAGCCGTAAAGCCCGCCGACGAGTTCGTCGCCTTCGTAGACTTCCACGCTGTGGGCGTACCCCGCCTCGTGAAGGGTTACGAAGCCATCCACCAATTCATCGGAGATCCAGGAGCCAAACTGTCCTTCCCGGTAAACGGCGCGGCAGTGCTGCATGACGTCCCGAAACCGGGTATCGTAGCGGACGGTGTACTTCTGCTGGTTAAAGTAGGGCCGCATGCTTTTACTGACCCGTAATTTATCCGGGAAAAGAACGAATCGTGGGTCCGGGTTCCACCACAGAATGGGCTCTCCCTCGCTGAACCAGGGGAAGTAGCCGAGTTGATAGGCCGTCAGTAACCGCTCGGGGCTCAGGTCACCTCCAAAGCAGGCCGGCCCGTCGCCAGCAGTGGCCTGCGGGTCGGGAAAGAGTTCCGGATGGTCAGGGTGGAGGCGGAAGAGCACAGCGTTGGGCGAAGGTGAGGGTTGGTGAAATAAAAAGGGCGTAGTTGAGTGTGGAAGCCACTACCCAACTACGCCCTTAGCTATTTGGCATACTGCTATCTGCCTTCGATCACGGCGGACAGGCCACGATCCACGAGGGCTTCTCGCTTCGGGCGCAGTTCAGCCATGGCGGCGGATTTGACGGTGGCCTTGCCGTTGAGGTGAATCATCAGCGCGAGTTGCTCACTCTGCACGGAGGTGTGGCCGAGGATCTCCTCAAAGGTCTTCATGACCCACTCGAAGGTGTTGTGATCATCGTTGTAAACGACAAGGTCGGCGGGTTTGCCGGTGCTTACGTCTACGTCTTCTTCTAAGAGTACGTCGGTGTCCGTGGAGCTAGCGTATAACATGCTACTAATTAAAGGTTTAGTCGTAAATGGAAACGACTATAGCTTAGCCAATGTTTCCTTTACGGCCGCAAAGTTAGGCAAATCTCCGGCTGACTCCAAGACCTCGGCGTAGCGAATGATGCCTTCCTTATCGACGACGAAAGCAGAACGTTTGGAGACGCCTTCCATCCCGAAGACAAAGGTGTCGTACAGGGATCCGTACTGGCGGCTGACCTCCTTGTTGAAGTCGCTCAACAAGGGGAAATTGAGGTTCTCAGATTCTTTGAACTTGGCCAGCGTGAAGGGGCTATCGACGCTGATGGCGACGACGTCGGTGTCCATACCGTTAAAGTCCGCCAACGCGTCGCGCATGGTGCACAGTTCTTCGGTACAAACGCCCGTAAAGGCCAGGGGGAAGAAGAGAACGATGACGTTGCGGCCAGCGTAATCCGCGAGGGACACTTCTTTGGTGTCGGATGCGTGGAGGGTAAAGAGGGGGGCTTTGTCGCCTACTTTAAGTTGCATAGTATTGTTTTTGCGTGGGTAGTTTGGTTGGAAGGAGTGAGGCCTGGCATTGTTCAACAACACGGCCACCGGCCAAAATTAAACCGTTAACGACGATAAATATGGTACTAACGGAAGCCCATCCGCCAAACTACCGGTGATTTGCATCCAAAGGATGCTCAGAAAGTTTTATACTTGCACAAATTATCGATTAGCAATGCGTACAGTCTTTAGCCTACTCTTCCTCCTCCTGGCCTTCGTTCTGGGCTTCTTCCTCTACAAAAGCATTGAGGAGCCCATCAACTTCGACGCTCAGCGGAACTTGCGCAAGGATGCCGTCACTGCGAAACTGGAAATGATCCGTAGTGCTCAGGAACTCTACCGCGAATCCACGGGTGAGTTTGCCCCGACTTTCGACACCCTCAAGCAAGTACTGCGCGAAGGCGATTTGCTATCCATCAAAGTACTGGGTGATGCGGATGCCACCGACGGCTCCGAGGTCACGTACGACACGACTTACATCCCTTTACGCGACACCTTCCCCGGTCTTGGTATCAAACTAGAAGACCTTGAAGTCGTGCCCTACACCGATGGACAAGTCAAGTTCGACATCGAAGCCAAGAACATTGCTTACCAGTCTACCAACGTTCCCGTTGTGCAGGTGGGTGTGCGCCAGTCCACCTTCATGGGTAAGTACGCCGATGAGCGCTACAAGCGCTACGACCAGAACTACGAGCCCAACTCGGCCATCTACTTCGGCGACCTTACGAAGCCAACCCTCGCAGGTTCTTGGAACTAGACAATTACAACTTACAATCCGCTGCCTTCCGCCCGGAAGACGCGCAGCGCTACGAACTGTCCATCCTTACGGGGGTGGACAGTTTTGCGTATACCATCAGGGATCGGCAACACAATCGGCTCCTGGCGTATTCGGGTACCCAACTCTCCAGTGAACATCAAGGTGACCTGCCGGCCGCCGTACAAGGCTTTGTCGACAACAGCCCTCAGCTATCTACCAAGGGTTACGGCAACGTCATCCTGGGCTGGTCCACGCCGAGGGTGACCCTCGTCCCCCGCGAGCTCTACCTGGCTGATGACCAGCGTACCTACCTGGAGCAGCTCACCCTGCTGGGCCTGGAGGATGCCGTACTGGAGGAGTGGTACAACGATCTTGATGCCCATCTCCTCTTTGCCGTCAATAAAGACCGTCTGGAAGCCGTGAGCCGGAGCGTTAGCACCTTACACAGCCGGCACCTGGCCGGAGGCTTGCTCTCCGCTTGGCGCACCCGTAGTTTGCGGCGGGGGGAAGCCGCCGTTTCGGTAAACATCCGCGGGCGGCAACTCTTCGTGGCGGCACACCGGGCCGGATCACTACAGTTCTTCAACACCTTTGAGGTGACCAGCCGGGAAGATGCACTGTACTACGTCCTGCTGGCCTACGAGCACTGCGGGATGCTCCCCGATCGCCACCCGCTATATGTGTCCGGAGAAATCAGTGAAAGAGGGGAGATCTATCAATTGCTCTACACTTACGTGCGGGACATTCACTTCTCCGCACTGGCGATGCCACCAGTTCCCGCGGCAGAGTTGGTCGACCTTCCCCAACACGTTTACTTCGACCTTTTGTGCCTGAGCTGAGGGGAATGAGCGGCACGGGGTGTTAAAATCTTTTGGTAAGCTGCTATCCTTAATGCGTTGACTTAAAGGATGGCTGTAAGATGTCTATAGCCATGTCTTGCCTGCAATCCGTTCACAATTATTCCCTTTTCCAATTCTACTGAAGTGATTTTAAAGGGAGGTCAGCTCCGTTATTTAACGGGATCTTCACAATTAGGCCCTTTCGGCCATCGTTTTGCGGCCGTTGTGCTTGTGACCGCGGGTGAGCGGGAACGTCCAAATAGCGTACTTTGGTAGTCACGTTAGTCTACCAACCCCGGTTTCAACCGCACCTTGAAAAAGCGTCAGTTCTTCAGGGTGTATTAATCCGAACCACTATGAAACTCTTACTCTTTTTCATCTCAGGTCTTTTCTTCGCCGGTACGCCGGCCGTAGATCAGACGCCGGTTTCCCTGGAAAGTGTCTGCAAAGCAGTCGGTTCGGCGGATGTCCGGGGCCTCATGGCTGCCATGGGTAGCGAGGTTGAACTCAGCATTCTCGACGAAGAGGACATGTACAGTAAGGCAGATGCCGGAGCGGCATTAGAAGCTTTTTACAAGAAATTTTCGAAGACGAACTTTGGTAAGGTCCACCAGGGCGCCTCCAAATCTGACGACGCGGAGTACTGTATCGGTACCCTTTCTACCGATAAGGGTAGCTACCGGGTTTACGTCTACGTTGCCAAACAGGGTGGGTCCGTGGTCCTCCAGGAATTACGGTTCGACCCTAGCTAAAGGGACCATAATTACCTCTTTTCAGCAGTCGCCATCCGGACAAACCGGGTGGCGATTGTTGTATAAAGCCCAGTGTTTCCGGGGTTTATCCGCGTTTTCAACAAAGATTTTTCCAAATTTTTTAGGTAGTCCGTGTAGTAACATTACCTTTACTCTCACCAGATTGACCCCTCAGGGGCTCGCTGTAGGTTCAGAATGACGAGCCGAATTCCAAACTTGCTCATTTTTCGGCTGCTGCCGCGGCGGATAAATGAGACTCGAATTCGGTCATCCTTTCCTGACACGTAAGCGCTCCGTTGGCTGGCTTTTATGATCAAATAGGTGTAACGCATTTGGCCGCCCTGCAACCGGGGTAGTCTTGGATAGCTCTTTAGCCTTCCGTCCATGCACCGATGTTAACAGCGCTGCTGTACAGCATCGAATTTACCTGCATGAATGAAAGCGCACTATTCAGTCGTTCCCCAATACTTTGGTCCCCCACTTATCTCCGACATGCGGCTGGTCTCCCAGTGACCACGAAGGCCGTATGCACTGGAACTTACTGAATACACACCGGTAGCCACGCCTTATCGCTTTCGCTTTCACTTCCTCAGGCTACCCCTTTTCTACATTGTTGGTTACTTCTTTCGATTTGGTACCCGTCCCCGCGCCGCATTCAGCCTGCGTGGTAGGGCCCTTCCCGCAATTTCAGCGTGTCGAACTCGAACGAGGTGGTGCTGTCTGGCCACGTTTACATCGTGTGTTTAGCTCACATATTCTTTTCACCACCCTTTTTAAGGGTCTTAGCCCTGATGCCCCAAAGGCATTGCGGCCGGGAGAACCGGACGAGAATTTGAGCGACTGAACGAAGATGACGTTGATGGGCGAACCGCTGAAGCCGGGAGAGACGCGATTATATATCTCTTTCATCCCATTTACTCAATTCGTCAACTTACCATACGTGAAAAATTATTTATTGCTCCTGGCGCTCCTAGTCGCCAGCTGGGGGCTTAGTGCCCAAATGTCTTCGCTTCAGGAAGTCAAGACCCCCACGGGCATCTTTTCTACCAGTTCTCAAAAGTCGGTCGCCAGCCAGGCAGTAGCCAAAGAGCTCGCCTCGTTTGCCGGAATGGAAACCGACCCCGAGACCTACGCTCAGTTGGTAGACTCCGCACCCGAAGACTGGACGCTGGACATCCCCGCAAATGGGGTAACTCCCGCAGGGCTGCAACTGAAGCTACGGCGCAATAACATTATTCGCGATGGTGCCCGGGTCCGCCTGGCCTCCACTGGCGCCTTCGCTACCGATATCCACCTTGGTTACCACTACATCGGCGAAGTAGTCGGCCAGCCTGACAGCCGAGTGGCCTTCAGTTTGCTCGACAATGAAATGATGGGTACCATCGATATGGCAGACGGCAAACGCCTCTCCATCGGTAAAGTCGAAAACATCACTAAATCAGCCGGCCAGCCCGATGCCTACATCATATTCCCCGACGACCAACTGGCCGAACGCCAGGAGCTTGACTGTGCTACGGATGATAACGGGGGAACCTACAGCGATCAGGACCTCGCCTACGTGACCGAAAAAAGTACTTCCGTCGGTTGTGTGGATATGTACATGGAGGTCGATTACGACATCGTCCAGAACAAGGGCGGCGTTTCCGCCGGTTCCCAGTACGTAACGGCCATCTTCAACCAGGTAGCCATTCTTTACGATGACATCAACGTGGATCTCTACATCAGCGAGATGTTTGCCTGGGATAGCCCCAGCCCCTACGGCGGTGCTTCCAGTCTGGATTATCTCCGTGGCTTCCAGGCCTACCGCAACTCCTTCAACGGAGACCTGGCCCACCTCGTCGCCTACGGTGCGAGTGGCGGGGTAGCCGTGCTAAATGGTCTATGCCATTTCAATCCGGATAACAAAATGAGTTTTGCCTCCGTGCACTCCAACTACGCTAACGTACCTACTTACTCCTGGTCCGTGATGGTAATGGCCCACGAAATTGGCCACCAGTTGGGTTCTCAGCACACCCACGCCTGTGTTTGGAACGGTAACGGAACGGCCATCGACGGTTGTGCCGGTGGCACGGAGGGTAGTTGCCCCAACCCCGGTTACCCCCAAGGCGGTGGAACGATCATGTCCTACTGTCACTTACGCCCCGGTATCGGTATTAACTTCAACCGCGGCTTTGGGCCTCAGCCTTCCTCCGTCATTCAGGGCCGGGTATCCGCTTCTCAGGGTTGTCTGAACAATGACTGTGACAACCGCGGTGGCGATGGCAACGGCGGCGGTGGAGACGGTGACGGAGGTAACGGCGGCGGCGACGGAAGTGGCGGCGGCGACGGCGGTGACCCCAACTGCCCCGGCGGTCGCAACGTAGAATTCCGCCTCACGCTGGATGACTTCGGTATGGAAACTACCTGGGCCATCCGAACCGAAAATGGCCTCGTCGTTACGACCGGTGGCCCCTACGAGAAAAAAGCAAAAGGCCAGACGATCGTCCGCCGGAATATCTGTTTGCCCGACGGTTGCTACCTGCTCGAGGTAATGGACGACCACGGCGACGGCATCTGCTGCGAGTACGGTAACGGAAGTTACCAGCTCACTAGCTCGGACGGTACTCTACTTGCAGGTGGCGACGGTACTTTCGAATTCAGTTCCATCCGCGATTTCTGTGTCGACGGCGCAGGAGGCAACGGCGGCGATGGAGACGGCGACGGCGACGACAACGACGTTGATTGCCCCGCGTTCGACTTCAACGTTTACCCACCCATCAGCTACGGTACCAACCAGGATGACGGTACGGTTGAAGTGCAGGATTCTGGTTCTACCATTTACCTGGAAAACAACGCTTGGAAAGCCATTGATTACGACTACAACATCACGGCGAATACCTGGGTATCCTTCTACTTCAAATCTACCAAGCAGGGTGAAGTCCACGGCTTCGGTTTTGATAACAACCAGGTCATCAGTTCCAGCTACAGCTTCCGCCTCTATGGCACCCAGGCTTGGGGCATCAGCAACTTCAATAACTACGACGGCTCCGGCGAATGGGCGTATTACGAAGTTCCTGTCGGCCAGTTCTACACCGGTCTGACGAACTACATCTTCTTCATCGCCGACCAGGATATTGGTAGCCAGGATGGCAACAGCTACTTCCGCAGCTTCACCCTCACTGAAGGGCAGCCGTGTAACAACGCGCGTAGCCTGCAGGAAAATGGCGGTCTGCCCGAGTTTGAAGGCACGGGCTTGCAGCTCGCTCCCAACCCGGCCGATACTGAGATTCGCGTCACCGTCCCCGGTGCTAGCGAAACCGTAAACTACCAAGTGCTCGACATCAACGGGCGTGAACTGCTCAAGGGTAATATCAACCCCGGTGGTGAGCGCGTATCCGTTTCCAGTCTTCCTTCCGGAGCCTACCTCCTGCGTACGGGAGATGGTCAGGTGAAGCGGTTTACCGTCACGCGCTAGAGAATTTTGCGGGCGGCGAGGACGGTTTTCCTGCTTCGCCGCCCCCCCGAGATATACTTAGTCTATGGACTTAACAACTCGTCTTATCTCACGTATGCTTTGTTTTTTTATACAGCTGAAGTGTCCCCTAGGGCATTTTTGAAATCCAATTTTTGAACAGGGGCGGCAGTCGAGATCCAGGATCTCCTGCCGCCTTTCTTTTTCCAGCCCCTCCTGTCCGGGCAGGTAGGGGTACATCCCCAATGCAGGAACGGTGTTCCCCCATACGCTTACAATCGGTTTTTTGAAGGCAGCCGCGACGTGCATCAAGCCCGTATCGTGCGTCAGTACCACCCGGGCCTGCCGGACCAAGTCTGCGGAGCCCGCCAGATTAAAAGCGCCGCAAGCGTTGCTTACATGATCCAGTCCAGCTGACAACCGCGCTCCAATTTCTCTTTCCGCCGGGCCGCCCAGTAGCACGATCGCTTCGTCGTGGTCTTCACAGAACTCCCGCATTTGCGCTTCCGTCAGGCGTTTGGTGGCGTGGGCCGCTCCGATGACGAATGCTACGTAGCGGTTGGGAATCCCCACCTCCTTTAGATCAACCCGGTCTTTCTCGGGGATGAAATAATCAAGCCCCTTCCCGTCGTCCACGACGCCAAAGGGCGCCGCTGCGGCCAGATAGCGCTGCACAATGTGGACGTCCGGCATCCGGTCGATCTTGAACCGCGTCAGTAAAAACTTCTCGTAGTTCAGCTTGTCAAATGTCTTCGTGCGCGGCCGCGGGTGCGGTGCAAAGGGTTGGGCGAGCCGGGCCTTCAGCTCCAGGGTCCGCAAATTACCGTGGAGGTCGATACAACCGTCGTACCCCGCCTCGGCCAACTGTTTAGCTACTTCGGATAGATCCTTCCTAATGCTTATAACCCGGTCAACGTGAGGATTAGCCTCCAGTATACTGGCAAAGGGTGCTTTCGTCAAAAAGTGTACCTCCGCCCCGGTCTGTTCCTTCACGCAACGGATGACCGGCGTCGTCAGGACGATGTCCCCGATGGAGGAAAAACGGACAATCAGGATCTTTTTAAACTGGCGCAAAGGAGGGAGGCTGTAGTGGCTATCGAATCAGCGGAAGCCGAAATATACGCGCCCGCGCCTTCCCCCGGGCCTCCGTGGAGATGTAGAGTGAGCCATCCTTAGCAAAAGCCAAGCCCTCTGGCTGCGGGAAAAATTCCTTGGGAAGTCTCGCTACGTTCAGCAGCCGCCCTTCGGGTGATAGTACCATCAGGACTTTCCCGTGGGAGGATACCAGGTAAAGATTACCCGTCCCCGGCTGAATGGCCAATGCAGATGGGGCCAGGTCGTACTTCTCCTCCTCGCTGAAAAACTCTAGTAGATACTGCCGTAGCGGGCAGGCCTCCATCTGGTTCAGGAACTGATTCACCTGCTTGCGGCGAATGCTGTAAACGGGGTCTTCAATGAGCGACTTGCTCTCGAGATCGAAAGCAAAAATGTACCGCCCGTCCTTGTCATTCCCGTCGTCCTTGGCGTCGCGTTTGCAGGCCAGCAATAGTCGGTTCCTTGCCGCGTCGTAGGCTAAGCCTTCAACGTCGTTCTCTTCGTTCAGGCGGGTATTGTACTTCTCTACGTGTTGGTCGGGCTGACCGGCGCGGGTGATCTGGTAAAGAGTGCCCGTGTTTTTGGACACCCAAATATCTTCTCCCACCGCTTCCACGCCTTCGTAATCTCCGTCTTTCCAGAAGTTGATGCCCCAGAGTACCTGCCCCGCCGCGTTGATGCGGTAGACTTTCCCTTCCTCATCCTGCACGGCCAGCAATTCATCGTCCCGATCGTGCGCCATGGAAAGCCCGCTGATCTCTTCCAACTCGGCGGGCAAGGAACTGATCAGGGTAGGTTGGTCCAGATTAAACGGAATTCCATCCGCCTGAGCGCAGGCCAAACCGGGGAGGCAACAACAGAACAATCCTACCAGTAAACGAAGCATGAAGAAGATTTGACAAGGCGCAGGGGAGCGCAAAATTGCTGAAAAATAAAACGACGTAGGGCGGACCAATATTTTCCCACAAATTGTGGCCAGTGAGCTACTTTTGCCACCGATTATGGAGGAAGTTTACATCAACGGTAATCGGTTGCTTTTGCATCCCCAGAAGGCCATTTATTGGCCGGCCGAAAAAGCCCTACTACTGAGCGATCTCCACCTGGGGAAAGGTGCCCACTTCCGTAAAGCGGGCATTCCCGTCCCTCCAGCAGTTGCGGACGTCAACTTCCGCCGCCTGGATATGCTCATCGAAGATTGCCGGCCCGAGCGCGTCCTCTTTCTGGGGGATCTCTTTCACAGCGACCACAACCACGTCTGGGGGATGTTCTGCGACTACCTCTGCGAGCACGATGGCATCAGCTTTGAACTCGTCCCTGGCAACCACGATATCCTACCGGAGAGTGCTTACGCGGAGAGTTGTATGAAGATGTTGCCGGAAATCTACGTCCTCGGTAACCTCTGCCTGAGCCACCACCCACTGGAGGAAGAGCAAATCCCGGCGGATACCTACAACATCTACGGGCACATCCACCCCTGCGTGCGGCTCATCGATGTAGCGGGCAACGGGATGAAGCTACCCGCCTTCTTCTTTGGCCCGACAGCTGGTATCCTCCCCGCGTTTGGGGAGTTCACCGGCTGCGCCGAGGTTAAGGCCCGGGCGGGCGACCGGGTATTCGTGCTGGCGGAAGGATCCGTAATTGGTTTCTAGCACCAGCTCTCCTGTCCTTCCTATTCAGTCTTTACAGTCCGTCCAGTACCCGGTCACGGCGTTGCCCGAAGCTCATAGCTTCCATCAGCGTCGTGGACATTACGTCCTCCAGGTTGCCGTAGTGCTCGTGGTAATCTTCGCGGCTGGCCTGGATGACGGCTTTGGCCTCTTCGGCGCCGTAGATATCGGTGATTTCGCACTTCGGTTCTTCGCCCGGCAGTTGCTTGTAGGTCAGGAAGTAGTGCTGTAGGCGATCGAGGATGGACTTGGGAAGGTCCTTTACGTCGCGCCAGGTATCGTACACCTCGTCGTTCTCGAGTACGGCGATGATCTTATCGTCCGCCTCACCACCATCGAGCATGCGGAAACCGCCGATGGGACGCGCTTTCACGATGATGTTACCGTGGGTCACTTCCCGTTCGGTGAGTACGCAAATGTCCAGCGGGTCACCGTCGCCAACGATGTTTTTACGGCCAGTTTGCTCCATACAGTACTCCGCCACGTGGTCCATGCAGTAAGTCTGCGGTACGAATCCGTAAAGGGCAGGCACGATGTTGGAGAATTTCTGGGGCCGGTCAATTTTGAGGTAGCCAGACTTCTTGTCGATCTCGTACTTCACCGTATCGCTCGGGATTACTTCAATGAATGAAGTCAGGATTTCCGGTGCGCGGGAGCCAATTTCGATGCCGTGCCAGGGGTGGCTGGCGTAACGAAGACCAATTAATTTCCAGAGTTTATCGTAAGCTTCGGGGCCCATTTCAGAAGGGTTTTTGGGTTTGGGCCGCAAAGGTACGGCCCCCACCGTGGCTGGTCAACGTTTCCGGCAGAACGTTCTTTTGGGCGCTGACGCAGGTGGATAGTTTAGTCGGACATCGTAAGCGTTCACTAAGGGTGATGCCTACGCTAATTAGGACGTAGCTTTTTCAATTTGGATACCCGCAGCGGAGAAAGTAAGATGGACGGCTACGCCCACCTCCAAAAGCGGAGCCGCCGCCGGCCAATCAACCGTGAACACATCGCTCCCTAAACGTACGGTCAGGCGCATTCCGGAGGGACCAGTACTGAGCTCACTGACGTAGCCGATCAGTTGCCCTTCCCGCTTAAAGTAAGCCTCCGGGCTACCCGAGAAGACCACCTTCCCTTCGTGCAGGACGAGAATGCGGTCCGCCAACTTCCGTAACTCATCTTCGTCGTGGCTGATCAGGATAGTAGGGCAGGAGCGGTGCTTCCGTAACCGGAGAAGTTGATGGTGGAGATGACTACGAAGTTGGCCGTCCAGGGCGGATAGTGGTTCGTCCAGTAGTAGTAGTCTGGGTTGCTGGGCCAACGCTCGGGCCAACGCCACCCGCTGCTGCTGCCCACCGGAAAGCTGGCCTGGGAGCTGGTCGCTAAGCCCCAGCAATTGAAAAGATTCCAGTAATTCATCTTGGTAAGGGTCGTCGGCGATAGGGCTGGCGTAGCGCAAATTCTCCGCTACCGTCAGGTTGGGGAACAGGGCGTAATCCTGAAATACGAAACCGATCCCCCGTGCGGCGGGCGGGGTGAGTGTCCGCCCAGCGTACCAGGTCTCGTCACCGAAATCGATGCGGCCGCCGTCGGGCTCCAGCAAACCGGCAATCATCCGCAGCGTGGAGGTCTTTCCTACGCCCGAGGGTCCGTAGATCCCCAGCGTTTCTTCCGCACCGACCTCGAATTGTACGGCAAGGTCCATCGGGCCCGCACCACCGGATAATCGTTTGTGCAAATCAACCCGAATCATGGGACGAGGCGGCGCAACGTCCGCGGTTTGATGGCGTAGACGAACAATAGGATGCTAAAGCAGATCGCAAAGAGCACCAGGGAATAAAGGTGAGCGCCGGCGTAATTCAACGACTCTACCTCGTCGTAGATCGCGATGGAGGCCACCCGCGTCTCACCCGGGATGTTGCCGCCAATCATCAGGACCACCCCAAATTCTCCAATCGTATGCGCAAAAGAGAGCACTACGGCCGCCAGTAGGGCCGGACGAATGTTAGGCAGCTCAATCCGCCGCAGGGTTTCCCATCTGCTCTTTCCCATCAGGTAGCTGGCGTCCAGTATGGATTGGGGTAATCCCTCCAGGCCCGCCTGCAACGGATGCACCATGAAGGGTAGGCTGTAGACCATCGAAGCAATGACGAGACCCGGAAAAGAGAAGGCCAGGCGAAGGCCGAATACCTCATTCAGCCAGCCTCCCAATCCACTCGTAGGGCTGAACGCCAGCAGGAAGTAGAATCCGAGGACGGTAGGGGGCAACACCAGTGGCATCCCCACCAAACTCTGCACCAGCGGCAGCGCCCAACTCTTCGAACGCGCTAACCACCACGCGAGCGGAAGGGCTACGAAAAACAGCAGTACCGTCGTGACGGTAGCTAGTTTTAGGGTAAGAATGATCGGGGCAAAGTCCATGCAGCCCGCAAGATAGGTTGCCCCACTACATCACGGGGTAGCCGCCCGGGGCCGTGGATTGACGAAAAAGTAAAACACCAGCCCACCAAGCCCGTAGGCAATGTAGTCGTAAGGATCCGCCGTAAACGCGTCGGACCAGCGGGGGAAGAAGAACTCAAAAATGACTGCCAAGAATACCGTACTGATCACCGTTTCGAGCACCGTTAAACGGCCCCGATCAAATAAGTAGCGGCGCTCTACGGTGAGTAGACCCAGCATGACGGGGATACTAAGGAAGGGATCCAGGTAAGCGTGGAAGAAGGGTACGTCGATGCCTAGTCCTTTCTGTAGCAATTGGTGGACCAAGAAGAGACCAACGCAAACCCAAAATACCGGTCGGAAAGCTTTCAACATCACGCGGCGGCAATGAAGGCCATGAGGAAACCGACCAGGATGAGCGGAGAGAGGGCCAGCAGAATTAGAATGCCAAACAAGCGGACGCCAATTTTGGCGGCGCCCACCCACAAAGGGTCTTCCTCGTTGATGGTCGCGAGGTTGTTCCACCACTCGTAGGTTTCCTTGACCTTGCCGGCCATGGCGTCGGCGGGTTTATTTTTTTCCGTCGGCGTGCTCTCTGGTTCCCGTTCAGTATTCTCCTGCATCAGCTGGATTTATTTGGTGAAGAACCTCCGCACGAGGCTGGTGCCGTCGGCCAACTGAACCCGTAGGATCTGCATACCGGGGGTAAGTGAAGTGGGCACTTGCAGCTCGCCGGTTGCCGACGTGACGCCGTGGCCCGTCTCCCGGCCGGTTTGGTCGTACAGTACGAATGCATACTCCCGCTGAGGAAGACCGGATAGGCGCAAACGACTACCCAGCGCAACGGGGTTAGGAGATAGACGAACTTCCGGTAAGTCCACCACGTCACCAAGGCCAACCACTTGCAAGTCCAGTAACGGGATGAAGAAATCCAGCGTTGCGTTGAGTGCGGGGAGCAAGCAACCGCCGTGCGTGAGGTTGCCACCATCACGCAAATCCACGCTGGTAGATCCGTTGGCCGTCATGACGGAGTCGGCCAGTACTGCGTTGCGGAAGGGCACCTGCTCATCCGCCGTGCAGTAGTACATCAGGGTGGGGGCTTCCGGAGCCCAGTCGTAAGTGTCGTTATCCAGCAAGGCCTGGTAAGTGGGGGAAGTAGGGTCGGCCGTCATCAGTTGGGTGGCGATCGAATCCTGGAGGAGATCGGCGAGGCTGGCGTTGTTCTCCGCGATCTGCTCTTCCAGCCGCGTATTGAAGGCACCGAGGTCAATCAGCCCACGTGCGAAGGAATCCACATTGCCAACGTATTCATCGGCGAAGATCTCGTTGAAGTCATCGAAGAGGTCGTACACGTAATCGTAGGAAATGTAGGTGTACACGATGTAGCCCGGCAGGGTGGCCTGTCCTTCGGCGAAGAGCGTCTCGCGCATCACGTCCGAGATGGAGTATGGGCCAGAAAGGTGGGTAGCGGCCGTCACCTTCAGGCTATCGGGGCCGGGGTTCGTCTGTACGTCGCGGTGCAAGGCTTGGGTAGCGTGGCCACCCTGGCTGTAGCCAGTGATGAAGAACTGGTCGCTGTAGTCGATCTCCTCCTCGTCGAGCCACTGCTTGGCGGCCGCTACGAGATCCCGACCGGCGCTGGCCTCGGAATCCGCGTGTACGTAGGGGTGAACGGGAGCGTCATTGTCGCCCAGACCCAGGTAATCTGGCGCTACGGTGATCATACCCACTCCCGCCATGACCTGGGGAATGAAGCGTTCGGTGATGCCCTCTCGGCTGGGGACGAGCTCCCGGCCCGCTACCGTGCCGTGGTTGTACACTGCCAGAGCAAATAAGCGGCCTCGATCAGCCGGCACACACAGCAAACCACTGGCTACCGTAGGCTGCCCGAATACATCCGTCGTATTGTAGGTGATCTTATAATTCTCTACGCTGTAGGGAATATTGCGACCAGCCGTAAAGGACAGCGCAAGTCGGCTGGTACCCGTCTGGGGTTCTACGGTAACGTAGGTTTGGGCCGACAGCGAAAGGCTAAATAGAGTAAGGCAAAGAATGTAGATTGACTTCATACCGGTGAAAGTACGAAGGAGGCCCATTGGTTTACTTTCCCATTCTTAAAGCAGTAAATAAAGGGGGCGCTGCGACCTATTCGAGGCAAAGGATCTCAATCGGGTTCGTCTGGATCTTATTACTCAGGTTACCCGCCCGGTCGCGGATCTGTACGGAGTAGGAAAAAGTATCCGTCGGGAAACGTGGGTCCCGCTCACACAAAACGCCGTTGACGATACAGCAAATTCCGGCGCTGTTGGTGACGGTGACGAAGATGTCTCCACTAATCCCGTTGCCCGTGCCCTCCCGCGAAATGGCCGGGATCTTGAAGGGCGTCTGAATGGGTAAACGGCTATCCTGCAAGAAGATGTCAATGCTGTCGTCGGCAAGGCCACCGAGATCACCGTCGCCATCGGTGAAACTGAAGTGGATCTCCAAAGAATCCGTTGGCCCCGAATCCAACCGGGCCTGCTTAATCCTCACTTTGTTAACTCCCTCAAAGGTGATGACCGGCTCGATGGGGTACTCCGGCGGGTTGACGCAGGCCGCCACGAAAAGAAGGGGAAGGAGCAGAAGGAGATAATTACGCATAGGGCTGGAGAAATAAGCGGGGCAAGCGCTGCGACTTTTTTTGCCCCCGGGCGTTATGACGGGCGTGCCGTACCACGACGAAAATACGGGAAACCAGGAGCTCCGGCAATCCTTACTGGCGAGGATTCGAGCCGTGAACCGGGAAACCTTTTCCGAACTGGCCCTGGATGTTTTTCGCTACCAGGCACGGTACAACTCTACTTACGCTCGCTACCTCGATTTGTTGCGCCGCGACGCCGCCTCCGTCACTGTGGCGACCGATATTCCCCATTTACCCATCTCCTTATTTAAGACCCACGACTTGCGGGCCGGGGCGGATTGGCAGCCCACCCGCACCTTTACGAGTAGTGGGACGACCGGCGCGGCCACGAGCCACCACCCCCTCCGCGCAGAAGCCTGGTACCGCCAAAACGCCCGCCGGGCCTTCGAACTGCAATACGGTTCTTTGCGAAATCGGGCTGTCCTGGCGCTCCTGCCGGCCTACCTGGAGCGGACTGGATCGAGCCTGGTATTTATGGCGGACGACTTTATCCGGGAATCCGGACGGGAAGAGTCCGGCTTTTTTCTAGATGATCTGGCTGGCCTTTCCGCGCGGCTCCAGTCGCTAAAGAACGACACGCTACCTCCGCTGCTGATCGGCGTAAGCTTTGCCCTTCTGGATTTAGCGGAACAATTTTCGCAAGATCTGGGCCACACCATTATCATGGAAACGGGTGGGATGAAAGGCCGCCGCAAAGAGTTGACCCGTGCAGAACTCCACGGTACGCTGGGGGAAGCTTTCGCTGCAGCCCACATCCACAGCGAGTACGGGATGACGGAACTCCTCAGCCAGGCCTACGCGCCGCGGGCGGGCATCTTTTACCCGGCCCCCACCATGTCCGTTACTACGCGGGACGTGACCGATCCCTTTACCACCCTGGCCCCCGGCCGGGCCGGTGCCATCAACATTACGGACTTGGCCAACCTGGATACCATCTCCTTCATCGCCACGGACGACCTGGGTAGGGTGGGGGAGGACGGCACCTTTGAAGTCCTGGGCCGATTGGACGCGAGCGACGTGCGGGGTTGCAACCTACTCGTACTGTAAGGAATCTTAAAGGGCAATCCAACGGTGGTGCGCAGGGTTAATTAGTCAAACCCACACACCCGTACTCATGGCTGCCCTGATTCCCAAGAAGTATACCCTGGCCCTTTTCTTCTCCGCCATTGTCGGCACCTTCCTAATTGGTAGTTGGCACGTCCGCTCGTTGGAGCGGCAACTGGAGACGGTGACCAGCCAAACTGAAGCTACCCACGCGGCTACGATCGAACTGTTGGAGCTTCAATTAGTGCAGTTGCACCGCGCTACCGACCGGCAGCTATTGGATGATTCCAAAGCGTTGTGGCGACCGATGCTTACCATCTTCCAACGTGCGAAAGAAGTAAGGCAAACCTTCGACGAGGCTGTAGCCGGAGATTACGATATGGGCATCCGCTGTGCCTTTGGGCCCCGCTTCACGCGCGAGGAAGTCTACCACTGGGCGGCGGACCGGGAGATGGAAGGCTTCGTTACGGATCTTACTAATCATCTACGTGATTACGGAAAGGATTACGACTTGCACCCCGATGATATTGAGTTCCGGATATCCAGGTACAACAAGGAATTGCAACAATTCCAAGATTGGGACTGGGATGAGCTCGAAGAATTACCACGTGATCTGGCCGTAGATTTGGTGACGATTGACTTACTCACGCTGCAGTTCAATCTTTTAGAGGACTTAGCCTCGATGCACGCGGGTAGAACGATTATCTGTGATGCCTTCTTCCCCGTCGTCAGCGCCAACGCTTGCTCCTACGCACGGGGAGACACGCTGCGCGCCAAGGTAGCCGTGGGCAGCTACTCGACAAATTTGAACCCCAATAACGTGGACCTCCGCGTGAACGGCCAGCGCCTGCACTTTAATGAGGACGGGACGGCGGACTATATCTCGATCGTCCGCCAACCGGGGCAGCAGACCTTGAACACTTCCGTTAAGGTGACGAATCCGCTGACGGGTATAGTACAGGCGGGAGAAGGCCAGTTTACCTACGAGGTGCGGTAGGCTGCGTCAGCTACCCAACAATTGGTGGCTCGTGCTGGCCACTTACGTTCCAGCTGTAGTCCAAACCTTACCTTTGGGGCTATGCGTAGAATTTTATCCACCACCTTTCTTGCCCTCTTCCTTTGCACCTGCGGCAGCGCCCAGATCACTGGAAAGTGGTACGCCATCCTGGATGCAATGGGTACTAAATTGCCACTTGCGCTGGACCTGCAGGACGAAGGCGGCGAATTGGCGGGTACCCTGAAAAGCCCCAGTCAATCGCCCACGGCTTTCCCCTTTTCGTCGGTTTCTTTTGACGGCCAACGCTTTCAATTTGCGCTTGCGGACATGGGCGCGGATTTCTCCGGCGTATTGAATGGCAAAGAAATTCAGGGCGTCTTCAACCAGGCTCAGGTCGATTTTCCGATCAAGTTCACCCGCTACCGGCCGGACGGATTTCCCATCAGCGATGGCCCGGTCACTCTGGTGAAGCGCAGCCAGGAGCCGACTGATTTTCCCTACCAACGCGAAGCCATCACCTTCCCCGGAGGCGCCGACGGCGTGACGATCTCCGGCGAGCTGACGATGCCCACTAAGGGTAAACCACGCGCCGCCATCATTCTCGTTTCCGGCTCGGGCCCGCAAGACCGTAACTCCTTCCTGGGTAGCCAGATCAACCACAGCCCCTTCCTCGTCCTGAGCGATTACCTCACGCGGAAGGGCTTTGCCGTCCTCCGTTACGACGACCGTGGCGTAGGCGAAAGCACGGGAGATTATGCCACCGCCACTACCTACGATTTTGCCGCTGACGCAGGTGCCGCGGTAGGATATTTAAAAGGGCGCAAGGACTTCAAAAGGGTGGACGTAGGCATGGCCGGCCACAGCGAAGGCGGATTGATCACCCCGATCGTAGCCGCGGAAACGGGCGAACTGGATTTTGCCCTGCTACTGGCCGCCCCGGGTGTCTCCATTGACAGTCTGATGCTGAGCCAGCGACGGGCGGTGGGCCAAAGCATGGGAATGCCAAGTAGTATGATCGAATTGGACGACAAACGCTGGCGGGCTGCTTACGCCTTCATCAAGGAGAGCCCAGCGCTGGATACGGACCAATACATTGAAGCACTCTACGGCGTCTTCGAACGGCAAATGATGCACCTGCCGGAAGCACTGCAGCGCAGCATTAAGGACCCGAAAGCTTTTAATGCTCAGTTCGTGGAACCTATGGCCCAACCCTGGATGCGGAACTTCATCACAATGGACCCCACCCCCTACCTGGAAAAAATGACCATCCCAACCCTGGCCATCAACGGACTAAAAGACCTTCAGGTGGATGCCATGCAAAACCTGAATGGCATCAGCATCGCTATGGCCCGCAACGAAAACAAGGACGCGACGATAGCACCGCTACCCGACCTGAATCACCTCTTCCAACCCGCCGACACCGGCGCACCGAACGAATATGGCACCATCGAAACTACCTTCGATCCCACTGCTTTGGAGGTGATCGGAGCCTGGTTGGAGGAGCGGTATTAAACTGGAATACCAGGTCTAATAAGTGAAGACCTAAATAATGCTTGCTTGGGTAGCATAATAGCTACTCAATAGCCGGCCTTATCGCATTAACATCATGGTGCCGGAGAATTCAATGAGTTCACCGTCGAGCCGCCGTAATCCGCTGATGTAGGCGTAGGTCCCCGCACCGGCGAGTTCCCCGTTGATCCGCCCGTCCCAACCCGGTTGGCCGGGCTCGTATTCGTACACGAGGGCACCCCAACGGTTGTAGATGCGCAGGTAATCCACCGCGTCGTAGCCGATACCGGGGAAGACCTCGTAGGTATCGTTCACCCCATCAGCATTAGGGCTGAAGGCCGTCGGGAAGAAAGCGGGCGACCGCGTATCTACGGCAATTCTCAGCGTATCGCTGGCGAAACAACCCTCGTTACTGGTTGCCGTGAGGATGTAGGTCGTCTGGCCGGTAGGCACGGCGATGGGGTCCAGGCAGCCACGGCAGGAAAGCGTATCCCCGGAACTGAACCAGTTCAGCCGTAACCCGGGGATTTGATCCGCGGGCGGTGCGGTAAGCGTACGGATTTCGAGGGGTTCGCCGATCTTAAGCAAACGGTCTTCTCCGATCTCGATCTCAAACTCCGTGGGCCGCCGCAGGGTAACCATCTCACTGGTGACCGTACAGCCATTCGCATCGGCGACGGTGACGACGTAGTCTCCTGCCGCGGCCACGGCGACGTCCGAATCAAGACCGCCCGTTTCATTCTCCAAACCATATACGTAAGGAGAAGTGCCACCGCTGACGTTGGTGGCCAGCACGCCACCCGTCTCCGTACAAATGGCGAAAGGGACGACAGAATCGAGGCGTAAACCGATGACGGAGTCCACGGTCGTCCGGACTAGGTCTTCACAACCCGCTCCATCGCGAATGAGGAGGTCATAAACGCCGGAAGCCAGCCCGGCGGCACTTTCGTTGGTCGTGATCTCGACCCCAAAAGTATCCCGCCAGGAGTACTGGTAAGGAGCGGAACCGAGGGTGGGGATGGCTCCTAGTTCGTGCACATCTTCACAGTCCGAACTACTGATGGAGACGGCCGCACTGAAGTTATCGGTGAAGCCGACGGTGAAGGTCTCCCGTTCCACGCACCCGCCCGCAAGCGTGGTTTCGAGCCGGTAGTTTCCAGGCTCCAGGACGTTCAACGAAAGGGAATTTGCACCAGCGATAGCATCGCCATCCGGCCCGAACCACTGAAAGGTGGCGGGTTCGGTGAAACTGGTTGTGACGCTGAGTTCGCCCGTCGGTGAACTGCAATCCAGATCAGGAAGGGAAGGAGTAAAAGTCACTTGTTGGTTTTCCTGGCGCACGGTAAAGACCCGCTCCCGCGTGCAGCCTCCATTCAGGGTGTACACGAGCGTGTAGTTTCCGGCAGCAACGACGGGTAGGGTAAGATCAGTGGCGCCCGGGATGACCATCAGGTCCGGGTCTAACCAACTGTAGCTAAGGTCACCGCCAAAATCAGTACTTACCACCAGTTCCGTGCTGGGGTTGAGGCAGTCTACGGAAGGATCATTGTCGGTAAAGTTGATGGCTACTTCGTCGAAGGTCACATTGTAGTTACTCCGTTGGGTACAGGAGACGCCGTAGCTGACTTCAAGGCGGTAGCTCCCCTCTTCCGTGACGGGCAGGTTAGCCGTGGTAGCACCCGGGATTTCTTCGCCGTCGGGGTTAAACCAACGGTAAGTAATTGGGCCGGGGTCGTCGGTACTGATTCGAATGGTATCCTCTGGGTTAGCACAAGTGAGGACGGGTACCTCGGCGCTAAGGTTTACGGTCGTTGCCTGCTGCGTAACCCGGTGCAGGGTATTGTTCTCACAACCCGCTTCGGTAGTGGTGACCAGCGTGTAAATGCCGGGCTCAGTAACGGAAAGGCTGAGGCTAGTTTCCCCTACTAGCGTATCTCCCCCCGGGTCGATCCACTGGTAGGTGGCCATTTCGGTGAAATCGGGCGTCAGGGAAATACTGCCATCCGTATTGCGGCAGGAAATGGGCGTAATATCTTCTGTGAACGTAGGGGAGAGGTCACGTAAGTCAATCTCCCGAATGATGGGGTCGCCACAATCAAATGCCGCTTCAAAGCGAATTAAGGGAGAGGGGAGTACGTCAATAGTAAGCGGTGCCGCTTCCACGGCGCCGATAAAGTCGCTACTTCCGTCGTCAAAAACAGCGAAGACGAAGAAGAAACCAATATCCCAGTTAGTGATCACGGTAAACGTAGTGGGGTTATTGGGGTCGTAGCAATCCTGCCCTTCCGTCACGATCTCAAAATTGGGCACCCCGTCTCTGATGACGGAGTATTCCTCGATGGTCCGCTCGCAAGCGGTACTGATGGTTACGGCGTAATTGCCGGGCTCAAATACTTCGAAGCGGCGGCCGGTGCTGCCATCACTCCATTCGTAGTTGGCGGCAAAATTGGAAGCTGCACTAATGACAACGCTAGTCTGGTCACTACAAAGCGCGAAACTGTCCCGAATGACATTCGCCGGAATGATGGGGCGCTGGATAGTGACGGGGTCCGAAATCACACAACCGGCGGCGACGGTGGTCCGTAACTGGTAGTCTCCATCAATGTCCAGGCCGGGGACGACCCGGTAACTTTGGTTGGTGGCTCCGACGATGGCCACCCCGTCCTTGTACCACTGGTAGCCGGCGCCGGGTGCCGCGGTGCCCGTAAGGACGATGTTGTCGTCACAAATGCTCTCTCCCTGTACGGAAACGGGGCCGGGCGTGAAGCCACCGTTTTCAAAGGTCTCAAAGTTTTCGACGGTGTTTATGCGAATGTCGTCGACGAAATAATAATGGCGCCAGGAGGGGCGATCCTCAAAAAGGTTGTCATCGCAATTGGCTCCGATGGCAATGGCCTCGTAGCTAGTGGAAGGAGTGAAGTCAACCGTAGCCGCCGTCCAACTACCGGGGGTTCCGGTAACGGTAAAGTCGGTGATTTTTTCCCATCCCGGTGCGTCACTGTTTTCTACACATTCTCTTCCTTCAAACCGGACCTGATCGCAACGCCGAATGCCGTAGATGGCCAGGGGAGCAACCGGCGGGGAGCTCACGCGGCCACTATCCTGCGGGGCAACGGGTTCGGGCCCGGCGGGAAAAAAAGATTCCTCAGCGTAGCCGACGTTGATAGCTAGCCGGTAAGGTTCTCCGGCGGTGAGTCCGCCACCATCCTTGAGGCAGGCGGCAAAGTATTCGCGCGTAAAGCTGCGTTGCCGGCCGTTCCGGTCAAAGTCGTTTCGGTCCATTACGCCGGACCAAAAGCCCGCTACGCCGGAACCACTCGGTAAGGGTTGTGGGATGGATACGGGCCAGAACGGTGGGTTGCCGGAGTAGGTGAAGGCATTCCAGGAATCCGTCGTGCCGTCACTTGCTTTGATCCAGCCCACCAAACAGTCAACCTGCCCCGGGCCGTCGGGTAGGCCACCCGTCTGGCTGGAGGTGCAGCCATCCTCATTGCCATCAAAGTTTTCAAAGGAGGGGTTGGGGAAGATCGATTCCACGTTGGGCTCCAGATTGCAGCTGCAATCCGTGGTGTCCCGAATGTCCACCAGCCCGTCGGCGTCATCGTCGATCCCGTTGTCGCAGATCTCCTGGGCGGCAAGGCTGAGTGAAAACGTTGTGGTGAAAAAGAGTAATAGGGAAAGCCGTAAAAGTTGTCTCACTGGGTGCTCATTTGAATGCGTAACCCAAGGTAATCCCTTGCGTTGCGGATTTTGCCGAAAGTTTGTCCGTTTGTAGGCGTACTTGCCGGAGCGCAGATTTCTGTCCGTAAGCTTGGGGGGAACCGCGAATCAGGTGGCACCGTAGAAAGGGGTGCCGGCTAATAAAACTTTCCTTATCTTTGCACCCCCTTAGCGCGGAGCTCCGGCCCCGTGTTGGGTTTAACCAATTCTTTTCACCTCAATCAGTACGACTGATCCATATGAGAAATTACGAGACAACTTTTATCGTAGATCCGGTGCTGTCGACCGAAGACATTAAGTCGACGGCTCAGACGTACGTAGACACCCTTCAGAAAGAAGGTTGCGAGATTGTATTCGTTGACGAGATGGGCCTCCGCACCCTCGCCTACGACATCAAGAAGCGCAGCAACGGCGTCTACTACAGCGTAGAGTACACCGCTCCAAATGGTGCATTCCTTAACAACTTTGAGCTCGGTATGAAGCGCGACGAGCGCATCCTCCGTTTCCTCACCGTTAGCCTCGACAAGTACGGCGTTCAGTACAACGCCGACAAGCGTGCCGGCAAGATCGGCAAGGCCAAGCGCAAGAAGCAGGACAAGCCAGCCAAGAACGAACCCGCCGCCCACGGCATCAGCCGTAAGAAGGCCGACGCGCCCAAGCTCTCCGGTGTTCCTTCCGGCGACGCCGAAAGCTTCAAAGAAGAAGAGTAATTCGTTAATCCCCTAAATTAGACAATCATGGCATCTAGAGATGACATCAAGTTCTTGTCCAATCCAAAGATTGGCGGACGCAAAAAAAAGTACTGCCGTTTCAAGCGTTACGGTATCAAGTACATCGACTACAAAGATCCTGACTTCCTCCTCACTTTCGTGAACGAGCAGGGCAAGATCCTCCCCCGCCGCATCACCGGCAACAGCCTCAAGTACCAGCGCAAGATCGGCACGGCCATCAAGCGCGCGCGTCACCTGGCCATGTTGCCTTACCTGACGGACCTTTTGAAGTAAATAGTTTCGAGTTGCGAGTATCAAGTTGCAAGACTTGTCACTCGCAACTCGATACTTAATACTCGCAACTAATAACTAACCACTACTCCAATAGGGCACTGCCCTGAAAGAGTGGGACAACATAATTCAACATGAAAGTAATTATGCTGAAAGACGTCGATAAAGTCGGCGATAAGCACGAAGTAATCACGGTAAAGAACGGTTTCGGCCGCAATTTCCTCCTCCCCCGTGGCCTGGCCATCATCGCTAATGAGTCCAACATGGGCCGTCTGAACGAGATGATCCGCCGCGAAGATGCACAAGAGGCTAAGCGCCTGGACGTTTACAAAGAGATCGCCGAGAAACTCAAGGGCCAGGTCGTCAAAATTGGCGCCAAGGCAGGAGCAACTGGCCGTATCTTTGGTTCCATCACTGAACTCTCCGTTAAGCAGCAGCTGGAAGAGCAGTTCGGCGTAACCGTTGAGCGCAAGAAGATCAACCTTCCGGAAGACGCGAAGGAGATCGGTACCTACCCGCTCATCCTCAAGCTTCACCCCGAAGTGACGCACGAGATGCAGTTGGAACTGGTACAGGAGTAGAGGAGATTAACACCTTTACGACTCGATTAAAAAAGTCGCTATCCTTAATTGGGTAGCGACTTTTTTAGTAGCGTAGTATTGTAGTCGGGTAGTCGGGTAGTACCGTACTACCCGACTAACTCCTCATCGCCTCCACCGGGTCCATACTTGCCGCCTGGCTCGCCGGAATCACACCCGCCAGAACGCCAACGGCGGCGGAAAGACCGATGCCGAGTAATGCGTTCTTGAGGGAGAGCACGATGGAGAAGTCCTCCATGAAATTGTTCAGGATACTGGTGCCAATAAACACGAGCGCCAGCCCGGCCAAACCACCAATCAGGCAAAGGATGACGGACTCCGTCAGGAACTCCAGTAGGATCACGAATTGTCGGGCACCGAGGGCTTTTTTGACCCCGATCAAACCGGTCCGCTCTTTGACCGAAACGAACATGATGTTGGCTACACTGATCACGCCGACAATGATGGAGAAGCCACCGATGAGCCAGCCCATCAGGTTCAGTACGCCGAAGAAGGAGCCCAAAGCATCGGCCATCATGCTTAGTTCATTGAGGGCGAAGTTGTCGTCCTCCCGGGGCCGCAGCCGGCGGTTGGCGCGGATGACGCCACGGATCTCATCTTGCAACTGTGCGGTCGTGATGCCATCTTTTGCTTTGACGCCCACCGTGCCACCGTACTGATTGCGGTTCTTCAGATTGATGAACCGCGCGGCGTTGGTATAGCTCACTACGATGGCATCGTCGAAGTCGAGTGGGTTGATAAGGTCGCCTCCAGATGGCTTGAAGACGCCGAGTACCTGGTATTTACGGCCACCCATTTTCACCATTTTGCCAATGGGGTCGATGGTGCCGAATAACTCGTCCGCAATCGTAGCGCCGATGATCAGTTTATCCGCCCCACTATTGTATTCGCCTGGCGTCCAGTAACGACCCTTTTCAATTTCAATATTGAAGATGCGCTCCATTTCGTAGGTCGTCACGAAGAGGTAGCCGCCTTCCACACTGTTTTTGCGGTATTTCAGGGCCTTCGATCCGGGCACCGTCCAGTACGAAACGAGGCTGGCGGTAGCCATATTTTTCTTCAGCGCCTCGTAGTCGTCGTGGTCGGGGTAGGGGCGTTGGAAGAATTCCCACCAATCGCCGCTGTTATCCTTCCAGGGCCACTTATCGATGTACACCACGTCGTCGCCCAGTTTAGCTAGGCTACCGTTCAGGCTGTCCTCGAGCGAATCAACCGCCGAAAGCACCCCGATGATGCAAAAGATCCCGATCGAAATACCAAGTAGCGAAAGGAAGGCCCGCAGTTTATTACCCGCCAACTGCGCCATTGCCTGGCGTACACTTTCGGTGAAGACTTTCAGAAAAAGCATGGCGGGGGGGATTATTCCAATTTGGTAAGATCAATCACCAGAAGGGGACGATGGTTTAGGAAGCACCCATTTATAACTGAATTATGCGGGCGCTGCCGCAGGTGCGGTGTAGGGGGCGTTCCGTAACCTTAAAGGTAAGTACTACCCCAAGGTTGACGGCCGCATATCGACGAATGGGCCATCCGCAGGGATGAAGGTGGGGAACAATGCTTTTTAGTGGATAGAACTTTAGTTAGCGCCCAAGCCTTATTAAATGGATGCCCCCAGGAGGGCGGCCAAACGTAGAGAATCCTTTACCTTTGCCCGTTCATCCGGGCGTAGCCTTTCCGAAAATCAACAGAACCCCACAGGGAATGAGGACAAAATTATCACAATTCAAGTTCGAGCTCAACGATAAACTGATCGCCAAAACGCCTACCAAGCGGAGAGACGACAGCCGTCTGATGGTCGTTAACCGCGAGACGGGCACCATTGAGCACAAAATGTTCAGCGATCTGCTGGACTACTACGAAGAAGGTGATTCCCTCGTCTTTAATAATACCAAGGTCTTCCCCGCCCGTATGTATGGGCTAAAAGAAAAGACCCAGGCCCGTATCGAGGTCTTCCTATTGCGCGAACTCAACGCTCAGGCTCGCCTGTGGGACGTGTTGGTGGACCCCGCCCGCAAGATCCGCGTTGGTAACAAACTGTACTTCAACGACAAGAAGGGCAACAATCGTCTCGTCGCCGAAGTAGTGGACAATACCACCAGCCGTGGCCGGACGATCCGTTTCCTCTACGATGGGCCGAACGATGAGTTCCGGAAGATCCTCCACTCGTTAGGCAATACCCCCCTCCCGAAAGTGCTGGAGCGGGAGCCCGATAGCCGGGATGCCGAACGCTACCAAACCGTCTTCGCCAAGGAGATCGGTGCCGTCGCCGCCCCCACCGCCGGCCTCAACTTCAGCCGTGAGACACTGATGCGGATGGAGCTGAAGGGCATCAAGAAAGCCGAGATCACCCTTCACCTTGGTTTGGGGACTTTCCGCGACATCGAAGTAGAAGATCTGTCCAAACACAAAATGGACGCTGAGTACTTCAAGGTCACTCAGGAAGCCGCAGACATCGTCAATGCTACTAAGAAGGATGGTGGCTTGGTGTGCGCCGTCGGTACCACTGCCCTCCGTGCCTGTGAGGACAGCGTCAGTGCTGAGCGCTTGCTAGCTACGAACGAGGGTTGGACGAACCGTTTCATCTTCCCTCCCTACAAGTTCCACATCCCCGACCACTTGTTGACGAGCTTCCACCTGCCGAAGAGTAGCCTGTTCATCGTCACCTGTGCTTTCGGTGGCATTGATCTCATCCTGGAAGCGTACGCCCAGGCCCAGAAGGAGAAATACAAGTTCTTTGCCTACGGCGACGCGATGCTGATCATCTGACCCCCTCCGTTACCGATGCCAATTTAGTAGAAAGGCCGTTACGTTCAGCGTAGCGGCCTTTTTGCGTGGGGGAGTGTGAGTCCTAATTACTTTGCACCTGCGCGAGCGCCCAAACTCGTCCCGCTTTCTACCGAAGGCAGGGCTTGGTAAGGATAGTCGGGGACCAATGACCTTATTCTTCATAATAATCTGTGGAAAGGAACCCGCGCTATTGCGTGATATTGGATAAATCGGCTCATAACTAATTGTATACGTATTTATTCGCAAGTATACGTTTATTTGACTACTGCCGTTTGGGGGCGGCTTGATGTTTGTGCCATCAAATCACCCGCTAATTCTGCTACAGACATGAAAGCACAGCAACTACTCCGTATTGTAACGGACCTCGAAGGAGGCATCGACCCTACTACCCAACACCCTTTTGATCTGGCTACCTCCTCCATCGCGGTGCCGGACGTTCGTGCAGCCCTCTCCGAACTCAAACTGGTACTTACGGAGGGTAGCGCGAGTAACGAAAGTATACCAGATACTTTGCTGCTGGAGACCCACCGAGAGTTGGTGGCCCTCGGCTACCAGCCCGTGCCGGAGCAATTGGTGCGCGTGCTCCGTGGGAGCCGCTCGATCGCTGACGCGAACCTGAAGGCTGTGACTGCCTACGGGACGCTACGTGCGAAATACAGCAAACGCTACATTATCCAGACCATCGCGGATTTTGCCCGTCGCCACTCCGCTCTCTTTGCTAATTCGGGTGTAATAGCACCTAAACCAAAAAAGGAACGGTCGCCGCATTTGGACTTACCCTTCTTTCGGGAGGAGCGTTTCGACAAACTGACGGACGAAAAAGCGCTGGAATTGAAGACCGAAATCGATAAATTGGGCTTTGCGCGCCCGACGGACAAATTGCCGGAATTTAAACGCCGCGCCCGCAAGAATTACCCGAGGGCGTACGAGCCGTGGACGCGCGCGGAACATGCTCTCCTGATCGAAACGATGTGCTATACCAATGATGCGGAACGAATCGCTACGTTATTCGGGCGCACGGCCAAATCGATCACCGATGCGGGGCTAAAATTGATCTACAACAGCAAGCAGAATGCGGCCTGATGGAATTGAGGCGGTCCTAAGCCATGTTTAAGTGGAAGAAGGAGGTTTTGATGAACCTTCATTTTCTGAGGGGAAAGTTTTGCCGTACGAAAGGATGGCCGTCAGAATAAACGGTTATCCATAGCAGCGAATATTCGCTTAGCAATAGGGTAGTTGGAGTGGTCTCCGAATAATCTACGGAGCAAGTGTGGCGAGCGACAAACTTTTGTTATTTCGGCCTCAAAGTTATAATTTCGCGTTCGCTCACAATACCGCGGCCTTAACGGTAGTTAATTTCCCGTTAATGTGGTGTTGGCCACAGAGAACAAAACCTCATTTTTAAACGGGTAAGAGACCAAAGTCTTCTTTCATCATCTCTCCCAAACTTACCGCTCTAATATAATGGCTCTAACTAAGTCCCCCGCCTTTAAGTACGTTAAGAACTTCATCATCGGTGTCGGCGCCGCTATCGTAATGCTTGGTGCCCTCTACAAAATCCAGTCCTGGGAAAACCCCGCGTGGTTGCCCGAAGGTTGGGACCTCATCACGATCGGTCTCGGTGTAGAAGCATTCCTCTTCCTCCTCCTCGGCGTTCTCGGCCCTGAGCCGGACTACTACTGGGATAAACTCTACCCCGGTCTTTCTTCCTACAACGCTGACGTGCAGCCCCTCGCTACCGGTACTGGTGTGATGACTACCCCCGCCGCTCAACTCAACGGCGAAGTCGTCGAGCAGCAACTCGGCGGTATGTTGACTGAGCTCCAAACCATGTCGAAAAGCATGAGTAGCCTTAAGGCACTACAGGAAGCTGACTTCTCCGGAACCAGCGCCCAGATCAAGCAGATGGGTAACTTCTACGCCAAGCTCAACGAAGCCATGGCTGACCTCGCCGCTACCGCCGAGGACACGAAGACCTACAAGAAGAACATGGCCGAACTGAATGGCAACCTGACCACGCTCAACAGCGTCTACGGTAACATGATCAGCGCCATGCGCGCGCCTCAGGCCTAAGTGAACCACGCTATCCGTCTCTAAACAATCATCTTGCTCCGCGTACGATGATTTAGAAATGGGGTTCAACAACTCTCCAATTACAAACTATACTCCGGGTGTGGGAAGTGCGACTTCTTCGCCCAGAGCCTTAATATATATTATATGTCAATTCCAAAGGAACCCCGGCAGCTAATGATCAACATCATGTACCTGGTACTGATGGCGCTGCTGGCCCTGAACGTTTCCGCCGAGGTGATGAATGCTTTTCACACCCTGGATGAAGGAAATAAAAATTCCATCGCTACCGTCAATGAGCAGCTGAAAGGCACCGTTGAAGGTCTCGACGGATTGTTGAAGGACGACTCTAAAGCAAAATTCCGCCCCATCCAGCCGGCCATTGCTAACGTTCGTGCCATCTCTGATCAACTATCTAGTTACGTTACTGACCTTAGTAACGAGTTGATTGACCTTTCTGGCAATAACAATAATGAGCTTGACGAAGGCGATTACAAAGACTACGAAAACGGAGTCATCAAGGGCAAGAAGAACAAGGATGTCCCTACCCGTGTCCTCGTCTACGGCGAAGATGGAGCAGGTGGTGAACCCGGTAAGGGCGAAGACCTGAAAAATGAGATCCAGCGCACAGCCGACGAACTAATTGCTGCCTACTCCGCCTTGCTCACCGAGCACGGTGAAACATTCGGTCTGCAGGAAGCTGAAATCCAGACCCGTATCAACAACGTCAAGAACAATATGCCATTGGCGGTTGATGACGAGGAGTGGAGAAATGCTGCCGATAAAAAGGAGAGCTGGGCCGACTACAAGTTTGGCCACATGCCCGTTGCTGCGGTGCTTCCGCTGCTGTCTCAGATTCAGTCTGACCTGAAGTCAACCGAAGCCAACATGATTAACGATATGGTTAGCCTCGCGGGTGGCCGTACGATTGAAATTGACAAGTTCTTCCCGGTATTCTCTGCGGACCGTAGCTACGTTATTAGTGGTGAGAAGATCAACGCCAAGGTATCCGTAGGTTCTTACTCTTCAAGTCTGGATCCAAGTAACGTTCGCCTTACGGTAAACGGTCAGGCACTTCGCTTGAACGCTGACGGTACTGCTGACTACTCCATTACTGGAACTGGATCAGGCCAAAAGTCAATCAGCACCGCCGTTGCCGTAACGAACCCACTCACGGGTGAAGTGACACGTGGTGAAGGCAAGTTCACTTACGAAGTGGGTCAGCGCTCCGTCGCCGTATCCGCCGACAAGATGAACGTATTCTACATGGGCGTCGAAAACCCGCTTACCGTGTCTGCCGCAGGTGTACCCTCCGGTGATGTTCGCGTAAATGTATCCGGAGCAGCTCAGAAAAAATCTGGTAGTGGTAGCAAGTTTATTATCACTGGTACTAGCCAGGGAGAGGCAACGGTAACTGTCTCTGCCAAAGGGCAGAATCTCGGCACCTTCCCCTTCCGCGTGAAGCGCATTCCCAACCCGGTTCCCGTAGTAGGTAACTCTAAGGGTGGTAAGATTCCAATTACGCAATTCAAAGGTCAGAAAGGTATTTTCGCTAAACTCGAAAGCTTTGACTTTGATGCGCGCTGTGAAATCGCCGGCTATGAGTTGGTGTACGTCCCCAAGCGGGATGATCCACTGATCAGTAATAACGCTGGCCAGACCTTCAACCAAAAGTCCAAGCAGCTCATCGCTCGTGCTCGTCCGGGTGACAGCTTCTACGCCAACAACATTAAGGCGCGTTGCCCCGGTGATCAGGGCCCCCGCGCACTGGGTTCTATCGCGTTCCAGCTACAGTAAACCGTTAAGGTGTTGTGGCCAGTTTGGCTGCTGACCTAATAAAGCGGATATTTGCGAGCCTTCGCCCACCGATGATTCGGGGCGGAGGCTCGTTAATTTACCGCGGTGCTCACACTACGCGTTGGTGCTGTGGCGTTTGATCTATCGAATCAGCTCTTTTTCTTCCAATCAACCCCTCCATGAAGGCAGTTTTTCAATTGGCACTTACGTTGGCACTCTGTGTCTCCGCAACGCTTTCCGCACAGGTCCCAGGGCCTACCGGTAGCAACCCCAACAGTATTTCCCTCCCCGGCCAGGGCGACCCCACTGACCCCGCCAACGATCAGTTCCTGACGCCCGTCAACGACATCGTTGAGCGCACTATGGTCAACGAACGCAAGATCTTGGCCTACGAACACGTACGGGAAGCTGACCTCATGTGGTCCAAGCGGATCTTCCGCGTGCTGGACGTGCGGGAAAAGATCAATATGCCCTTCGCTAACCCGGAGCGCCCGCTGATCACCGTACTATTGGAAGCCGCCGATAGCAACAAAATCCAACTGTACGACCCCATCAGTGACGCTTTCAAAGTGCCCCTGAAAGACGCTGACCGCGCCGCACTCGCCGGTGGTATCGATACCGTCGAAGTAATTGATGAGGACTTCAACATCACCTACGAGCCCATCGCTCGTGAGTTGAATCCCGAAGACATCCGCCGCTACCGTATCCAGGAGATTTGGTTCTTCGATAAGGAGAGCAGCACCATGCAGGTACGCATCCTCGGTATCGCCCCACTGAAGAATCAGTTTGACGAGATGGGTAACTTACTTTACGAACTGCCCATGTTCTGGGTCTACTACCCCGGTGCCCGCCAGATGTTGGCCAACGAAGAAGCTTACGCTTTCGGAAACGACGCCGCTAACCGTAGCTGGGAGGACGTATTCGAAGCCCGCTACTTCAACAGCTACATCATTAAGGAAAGTAACGTACTCGATCGCCGGATCGATAACTACCTCACTTCCGGCCGTGAGCGCCTCCTCGAAGCCGAGCGCATCAAGCAGGAGATCTTCAACTACGAGCAGGATCTTTGGAGCTACTAAGGAGTACCGGATAGCTACTATCTGATCTTCGATTCAAAAATGCACCTTTCGCTTTCTGCGGGAGGTGCATTTTTCGTTGGTGGGCTATCGTTTCACTGGGCTTGTCCGAAAATCATGATTTGAGCTAGTTGTCTGGCTAGTCCGCTAGTTCTTTCCCTGGAGAGCACCTGGCAATTGCTACATTGTAGCTTAAAGTTGCTCATCAATGATCTCAAGGCTATTCGTACTCTGTTTGCTCCTTGCCAGTCTGTTCCAGTGCGCCTCCACGGAAGACATCTTACCACCGGGAATGGGAGAAGAGGAAATGGCCAGCGACCGTATTCGGCTAAATCAGATGGGGATCTACCCTAACTCAACGCTTCGCTTCAGCATCATCGCATGGGAGGGCACGACGGATACGCTGCCGGATGGCCAACCCGCCCCCGTAGCGGAAGAACCCGCCGCCTGGTACGTTACCGCGGAAGAGGGCAAGGTTATCATTGCGGATGGTCAGGTGGGTGAACTAATGGATTGGTCCGAACTAGGTGGGGTGAAGGCCTGGTACGTAGAAACCCCCGCTCCGGCCGAGGGAAGCTACCGAATCTACGTGCCGGGAGTGGGCTACTCCCACGAGTTCGACGTGCGGGAAGGTGTCTACCGGAAAGCCTTGTTGGGTTCCATGCATTCCAATTACCTACAACGGATGAGTATTGACCTTCCCGAAGAATTCGCTGGCCCCTACGCCCGCAAGGCTGGTCATCCGGATACCCGGGTAAAGTTCCACCCTTCATCGGGCCGGACGGGCTACACCTCCAGCCCCGGCGGCTGGTACGATGCGGGGGACTACGGCAAGTACGTCCTCAACGCCTCCTTCCCCCTGGCGCAATACCTTACCCTGCGGGAGGACGCCGGCCTGCAGATCCGGGAAGGTGATCTGCAAGTTCCCGAACGCACCAACGGGGTAGAGGACTACCTCGATGAACTCCGCTACGAATTGGATTGGCTCCTGACCATGCAGGACCGCGACGGCGGGATGTTCCACAAGTTGACGACTCTGAACTTCGATAAGATGATCATGCCGGAGGAAACGACGGAGCAGCGGTACATCATCGGGAAATCCACCGAAGCCACCCTCAATTTTGCCGCAGCCGCCGCCCAGGCAAGTCGCGTATGGACGGATGTAGACGATAAGTACGCGGCTACACTCCTAAAGGCATCAATAAGAGCTTATACCTGGGCCGTCGAAAACCCGGAGATGGGTTTTACTAACCCGGAAGACGTCACCACCGGCCAGTACGGGGATACGGACTGGAGTAGTGAACGGGCTTTCGCAGCAGCCGAATTGTACATCACGACGGGGGAGGAAAAGTACCTCGACGCATTTATGGCTGATTACCCCGGCGACCCGTTCCGAGCGGGCGGCGGCTGGAAGACCTTCATGGGGCAGATGGCGCTCTTTACCCTTACGCGCTTTCCTGACGGGGTGCCCGCTGAAGTCTACGACCGGGCGAAGGCAGACATTCTTACCACGGCGGATAGCCTCGTTGCCGAAGCTGAACGGCTACCCTTTCATCAACCAATATCCGTCTTTAACTGGGGGAGTAATTCAGACGTCCTCAACGCAGCCATGCTGGTGGCCACTGCCAATCGCCTGGACCCTAAACCCGAATACCGGGATATGATCCAAGCATCCGTAGACTATGTTCTTGGCCACAACGCAGTCGGTTACAGTTACGTAACGGGCTTCGGTGACCGGACGCCAATGTTCATCCACCACCGGCCCAGTATTGCGGATGACGTCGCTGAGCCTTTCCCCGGCTTTCTTTCGGGCGGCCCGAACCCCAAACAGCAGGATGCTGCCTGGGCCACTTACCCCGCCCGCGCCGCCCCCATGCAGAGCTGGACCGATCAGGAAGGAAGTTACGCAAGCAACGAGATCTGCCTGAATTGGAATGCCCCCCTCACTTACGTGCTTGGTTACCTGGAAGCGCTTAATAATCGCTAGCTTACCGAAAGGGCAAGTGTTCTAGCTCGCCCAATCACCCCCCGCGCCTTCGTAAATGGCGTAGGCGGCCAGGGCTGCTTTTAGTAGCAGGGCCAGGAACTCAAGCCAGGGCCGGCGTTCGGCTACCTCCTCAATCCGCTTAGTCGGGCTGATTGGGTAGAAGACGAATACGACCAACAGATCGCGGATCCGTTCCCGTTCCGGTGGTTTATCGCTGCTTGGGTCCACTACTGGTGGCGTTGCTTTAGGTTCTTCGTACTGGGTTTGTTGGTTTTTCATGGTCGCGTGAATTTTACCAAAACTAAGGGTTAGGTCGGTCAGATCAAACAAAATGTTTTAATTTAACCACAAATTGTTTTGAAAAGTTCCCGTATCACGTTTCCAAATGGCCGCGGCCAGGAGCTCTCCGCCCGCATCGAGCAGCCCGTCAATCGGGAACCCTTCGCCTGGGCGGTCTTCGCTCACTGCTTCACTTGCTCAAGCTCGTTGGCGGCGGTACGTAACATCAGCCGGGCGCTTAACCAGGCGGGTTTCGGCGTACTGCGGTTTGATTTCACTGGTTTAGGGAGTAGTGAGGGCGCTTTCGTAGATACCAACTTTACGACGAACATTTCGGACCTACTCGCCGCAGCGGAGTGGTTGGGCGAACACTATTTGTCTCCCGCATTACTGGTAGGACACAGCTTGGGTGGGGCGGCCGTGCTGTGCGCAGCCCACCGTTTGAACTCGGTGAAAGCCGTCGCCACGATCGGGGCTCCCTTTACTCCCGCCCACGTAAGTGACCACTTCAAGGAAGAATTGGCGACCATCGTTACGGAGGGGTCCGCCACCGTCGATATTGGAGGGCGGCCATTCCGAATTGCCAAACAATTCTTGGAAGACCTGGAGGCCCACCGCGTTGAGGAAAAGATCAAGGAATTGGATGCCGCCCTTCTCTTTTTGCACTCCCCGCAGGACCGGACGGTTCCCATCGAAGAGGCTGCCAAGTTGTACCAAGCCGCTCATCATCCGAAGTCTTTCGTTTCTCTGGATGGGGCCGACCATTTACTATCCGAGGAAGCCGATGCGCATTACGCGGGTAACGTCATTGCAGGGTGGTCCGCCCGCTATATCATTGCACCTGCGGCAGCGCCCCTGCGCTCTAAGAAACAAGTAGCCGTCCGCCTCGGAGACGAAGGGTTTACGACGGAAGTGATGGTCCGCCAACACCAGTTAATTGCCGATGAGCCGGAGAAAATCGGAGGTAACGATTACGGGCCGGGGCCCTACGAATTGGTATCCGCAGGTCTAGGCGCCTGTACGGCCATGACCATTCAAATGTACGCCCGCCGCAAAAAGTGGCCGGTGGAAGAGGTGGAAGTGCACATCGATCACCGCAAGGATTACCCGACGGACTTGCAGGAAGTGGAGGAAAAAGCCGGCAAGGTTGATCTATTCGAACGGACCATCGTGCTGCGCGGGGACCTTACTGAGGAACAATTGCAACGCTTACTAGAAATCGCCGATCGCTGCCCAGTGCACCGGACACTCCACGAAGCGGTAACAGTTACGACGACGCTAAAGCGCTAAACCTCTGCCAGGTATTGGTGGACAAACTTGATCGCCATCGCCCCTTCCCCCACGGCCGAGGCAACGCGGTTCATGGCCCCGGAGCGAACGTCTCCCGCCGCGAAAATGCCGGGCTGGCAAGTTTCGAGCAGGTAGGGTGGCCGGTCGTGCGTCCAGGCCTTGCTGTTTTTGGCGGAGCTGGTGATGTCCCGCCCCGTAACGACGAAGCCCCGCTCGTCGGTCAGGATGCTGCCGCGCTCGATCCAATCGGTACGCGGACGGGCGCCGATGAAGATGAAAAGGGCATCAGCTTCAGCGGTAAAGGTTTCCTCCTTCTCTAAGTTCTGGATGAGCAGTTCCTCGATGTGATCGTCCTGGCCGCGCACTTCCTGGATTTCCCGAAAGCCGTGCACGGTAATGTTCGGCGTGGCGTCGATCTGATCGATCAGGTAGCTGGACATGCTGGAGGTGAGATTCGGTTTACGGATGAGGATGTGGACCTCGTCGGCAAACTTGGAGAGATAGACAGCCCCCTGCCCGGCAGAATTGCCACCACCTACGACGTAGACTTTTTTGTTTTGGCAGGCTTTGGCCTCTGTCATGGCGGCTCCGTAGTAGACGCCGGCGCCGCTGAACTTATCCGCGCCCGTGGCGGGGAGTTTCCGGTACTGCACCCCGGTGGTAAGGATGACGGAACGGGTTTTAATTTCCGAGCCGTCGTCCAATGTCAGGATCTTGTAGGTATCCTGCACCCGAATATCTTCGACCGAACGAGGACTGACGATCTCCACCCCAAAGCGTAAGGTTTGGGCCATCGCCCGCCGGGTAAGTTCGGACCCAGATAGCCCGCTGGGGAAGCCGAGGTAATTCTCAATCCGACTACTCGAGCCAGCCTGGCCACCGGGTGCGCGGGCTTCGATCAACAGGGTCTTGAGGCCCTCGGAACCGCCGTAGACGGCCGCCGCCATCCCGGAAGGGCCACCTCCGACGATCACTACGTCGTACAGGTCTTCGCTGGCCGTTGCGCTCATGCCCAGTTTCTCGGCGAGGTCGGGAAGCTTAGGGTCAGATAGGGAGGACCCGTCTTCAAGGATGACGATGGGTAGGTTCTTGTGATCGCAGTTGTGTAACTCTAGTAGTTCCTTGCCTTTGTCGCTGGAGGCCTCTACCCACTGGTAAGGTTTCAGGTTGGCGGCCAGCCAGTCCTTGATGTTGTGGGACTTCGGCGAATACTGATAGCCCACCACCTGAATCCCCTGAAAGGAAGGGCGAAAGGTTAGCTTCCAGTCCTCGAGCAATTCATCGAGCACGGGGTAGAGCTTCTCTTCCGGCGGGTCCCACGGCTTGAGGAGGTAGTAATCCAGCTGGACGTCGTTAATGGCCTTGATGGCGGCCTGGGTGTCGGAGTAGGCGGTTAGGAGCGCCCGTTTGGCTTTTGGGAAGAAGACCTTAGCCTTTTCCAGGAAGTCCACGCCCAACATCTCCGGCATCCGTTGGTCGGAAAGGTAAAGGGCTACGGTTTCGTTCTTTTTCTTGAGTTCCTCAATTGCTTCGAGCGCTTCGCTGGCACTCGTAGTGGAGATGATCCGGTAGTCCGCCTTGTAGTGACTCCGCAGGTCCCGTTTGAGGGAGCGGAGGACCTGGGGGTCGTCGTCCACGGAAATGATGATGGGTTTTTGCTGGTCAGCCATGGGTTGGATTAAAGGGAGGTAACGGTAAGAAATGGACTGTGCTGAAACGAATACCTAAAACTACAAAGGGAAACATACCCGAAAGCAGGTCGAACCGGGCTTACTCTCCAACGAAACGGAACCTCCGTGGCGCTTGAGGACGCTGCGGACGATATCGAGGCCCATACCAGTGCCTTCCCCAATCCCCTTGGTGGTGAAGAAGGGCTCAAAGATCCGGCTTTGGATGTCCTCCGGTACGCCCGGTCCGTTGTCGGTGACGTCCACGCAGAGGTTATCTCTGCGGCGGTAGGTGCGGATGCCGATCTTTCCGGAGCCATCCTTGGCAACGGCGTCGAGTGCATTGGATATCAGGTTGGTCCAGACCTGGTTCAACTCGCCTTCCAGGACTTTGATGTTGGGGAGATCTTTACCCAGCTCTTTTTTCAGTTTGACGTTGCCCTGCTTGAATTTAAACTTGAGCATCGTTACGGTGGACTTGATACCCTCGTGGATATCCTTGAACTCCATACTGGCGTCATTGTCCATGTGGCTGTAGGTCTTGATCGAAGCGATCAATTCTGCAATGCGGGAGCTGGCGGTTTGGATTTCACCTACGAGGCCTTCGGTGGTGAGGTTGGTTTCAATCCACCAGATGACGGAACGGATGGCGTCTTCGGGGATGGCCTCCACGATGCGGTCCAGATGTTCCGTTTTAAAATCCCAGTCGATAAAGGTGTCGATCACTTCGTCCGCATCGTCGATGCCGTGGTCTTCGAACCAGTCTTCCAGCTCGTCATTGCGGTCTTCACGTTCCAGTAAGCTGAGGTCGGAGGTGTCGGAGCAATTGCGGATCCGATCGAAGAGCACTTCGTTGACGACGTCCACGGATTCCGGGGTAGCGTTCATCGTCATCAGGCTCTTAAAGCGCTCCGGGGTCTGGCCCAGGTGACGGTGTAGTTCCTGACTGGAGCGGACGATGGCGGAGGCGGGGTTGTTCAGTTCGTGGGCGAGCCCGGCGCTCATCTTACCGAGGGCCAGTAGTTTTTCGTCCATCAGCCGCATGTTCTGGAAGTCGCGTACCCGGTCGGTCATAATACCCACGAAGCTCTGGACGAGGTCGTAACTGACGTTGACCATTTCCACGAACTGATCCTTATGAATGCGGAGTAGTTGAACGTTTTCCAGGGCGAGGCCTTCGGCGGAGGTCTTCTTCATGCGGCTGAAAGGGAGGATGCCCATTACGTAGGGGGCCTCCCAGACACCCATTTCTTTGTTGCGGCCATCCTGGATCCGGCGGATGAGGTAGCTTCCCTTTAGCATGATGTCCATGTACTCTACGGGGGCGTCGTTTTCAAAGACGATTTCATCCTTATCAAAACAGACGAATTTGCTGTGCTCGATGAGCCACTCGAGGGAGGAATCCTCAAGGTGTTCGAACATGGGCATGGCCCGTAGCTGCTCGAGTAAATCACTGGGTTTTTCGCACTGGTACATGGTGATGGTTGTGGGGCTGGAACGCCACTGGCCCCCGATCGGTTCTATTCCCTTACCATTCGTACGAGGCTCGGCGGGGCTGCCGTATGTTTGTGGTTTAATCCACTAATATGGCGGCGACGACGCGTGGTTCTCACTTCACTTTTGAAGCCCTTTGGTGGGGATTCACCATCGTATTGGCGGCGCTGATCCTGCTGCCCCTGTACACGAAGGTGCCAGAGTTCCCCTTTTTTCTGCCCAACTTCGTATACGTAGTGGTTGCCATTACGCTGACGCGTTACCTTTTCTTGCTGGACATCAGCTGGCTCCGGGATAAGCTTTACTTGCAGGCGGCCATTACGCTGGCTTTGATTCCCCTCATTTTTTGGATGGGGCAGTGGTTTAATTACTTCATCATCCACTTCGACGAAAACGGGCCGGACGTCCTCGTCAAACACCTCCCCTGGGAGACCCGGACGATCATAGACAATTACATGCACGCCGAGTACCGGCTCTTTGGCGTTTGGGCCATCATGACGGCTGCCGTCATGCCGTTTCGGTTGCTTTATAATGCCTGGATACGGTATAAGGCGGGAGTGAGGAGTTGATCAGCTACCAAGTTTAAGCGTTTCTACTTCTCAATAGATAGGCATCCTCTTTAAAATTTACGCCGTGCACTTTGATATCATCACCGTCCTTCCCGAGCTGCTGCAGTCTCCACTTTCTCACAGCATCATGCAACGGGCGAAGGACAAGGAACTGCTAACGGTGGCGATTCACGACTTGCGGGAGTATGGCCTCGGCAAGCACCGGAGTACGGATGACTATCAGTTTGGGGGAGGCGCCGGCATGGTCATGCGCTGTGAACCCCTAGCCGCCGCCATCGATGCGCTGAAGGCGACCCGTGAATACGACGAGATCATCTACCTCACCCCCGACGGGGAACAGTACAAGCAAACCCGGGCCAATCAACTCAGTTTGGGTAAGAACTTACTCCTGATCTGCGGCCACTACAAGGGCATTGATCAGCGTATTCGGGACACCTACGTGACGTTAGAAATTAGCATTGGCGATTATGTCCTGTCGGGTGGAGAGCTGGCCGCGGCCGTCCTGGTAGATTCTATCGGTCGCCTCCTTCCCGGTGTGCTCAACGATGAAACCAGTGCTTTGACCGATTCCTTCCAGGACGATATGCTCGCTCCCCCCGTCTATACCCGACCAGCCGAATGGCGCGGCCAACGCGTACCGGATATCCTCCTCGGCGGCAACTTCCCCAAGATCGAAGAATGGCGCGAAGCCCAGGCCGAGCAACGCACTCGCGACCGCCGACCTGATTTGCTAGGGGAAGAGTAATACCCATTAAAGGAACAGAATGATCCAAATTACTTGGGGCGGTTGGGAATCCAAAGCACCACCACGAAGTAGCAGCGAAGCTAAAGCACCAAAACCTACTTCGGTAACCCAGTCGGCAACCCATCAATACTCACCCGGTTCTTCGCCTGTTGGTACTTACGAATCCCCGCCGGCCCCTGTTTCGCCGCTCCTTCTACGAGGCGGGTCCGTTCCTCCCGGAAATCCATAAAGGGAACCGCGTAGCCGCAGCTCGTCTGGACGCCCTCTATTTGAAGATCAAAAATCTGCCGGGCGCCGGGGTGTTGGAGGAGTTGGTCCGCCAACTCTTCAAAACCTGGCTCTCCGGGATGAATAGCCTTTGCCGTTCCGTAGGCCCGTAGGATTAAGGGCTTTCCTTCCATGGCGCACCACATCAGCGTCATCCGCCCGTTTTCGAGGACGTGAGCGGCCGTCTCATTGCCACTTCCGGTCAGGTTCAGCCAGATGATTCGCTGCTCGTCAATCACCCGGAGGGAGTCCATTCCTTTCGGGCTGAGGTTGACGCGACCTTCCTGCGGTGCGGTAGCCACGAAGAAGATGTGCTGCCGGTGGATGAAATCGGTGAGTTCTGCGCTGATCTTTTGGTAGAAGGTGGCCATGGGTGACTGCTTTTAAGCTTTATGGGTAAAAGTAAGGGGCACGCACCCCAATGCGCTAAAAGTCATTTAACCCATGCATCGAGTTGCAGTGGAAAGAAAAGATAGTCTATTGCGCACCCAACCACGCGGCGCGCTGCCTGGCCACTTTTTTCTTCACCTTTTCGTCAACCTCCAGGATCAATTCCGGGCTGGCGACGGCAGTAAAGGATCCTTCTTTTTCCTGACCCAAATGCTCAAACTTGAGGGTGTAGGCTTGGCCAATCTTCAACTGGTCAACGGCAGCTTCCCAATCTTCCATCGAAGCGATGCTGGTGCCGTTAAGGGCAATGATCTCGTCACCGCGGTCCAGGCCGGCGGCGTAGAGGGGGGAGTTTTCCGGGAGGGGGCGGGCGACCGTCAACGTACCGTCCCGTTCGCGGAGGCGGAGACCGTAGAAGCCGACTGAGTCCGGTTCAGCTTGGCGGAGGGTGAATCCGTAGTCGGCGAAACCAACCGCTAGGTCGGGCAATTCGGAATTGTAGATGTGGCGTTCGAACCAGCTGCTTGCCCATTCCTGGTCACCTGCGACAGCGCCCAGTGCCAATTGGATATCGCGAATGTGGTAAGGAATCTCCGGCTTGCCGTACCGCGTCCACATAAGTTCCATCAGGTCGTCGAGGCGTTTGCCGCGGCGGCGGAGTTCGAGGTCCAACGCTAAACCGATGGTGGAGCCGTAGGAGTAGTAGCTGACGAAGGTGTTACCGAAATTATCCGGGTCGTTCGCCGTGGCCGCATCCACGAAGGGGGCCTGCTGGCTCATCGCGATTGGGCCGCGATGGTTCCGGCCGGGGCTGTTCAGGACGTAATTGAGTTGCCGCGTCATGCCCTCCGCGTAATCTTCGGCGGTGAGGATGCCGGCGCGGACGAGCGTCAGGTCATCAAAATAACTGGTGAACCCTTCGGCAAACCACAGTTCCCCACTCCGGTTGGCGTGGTCGAAATGGAAGGGTTCCAAACTCGCCGGGCGAATGCGTTCCACGTTCCAGCAGTGGAAAAACTCGTGGCTTACCGTCCCGATTAGGCGTTCGGCGGCATCCGCCAGGCTAAGGGGGGCGGAGCAGATGGTGGAGTTGCGGTGCTCCATGCCGTCGCCGCCAATCCAGGGGTTGTAGGCACAGAGGAAGGTGTAGCGGCCGTAGTCAAATTCGGGCAACTCCCCGAAGATCTTTTGTTGCTCCAGTACGGTCGCTTCCGTCCAGGCTACGTAGTCATCGAACTCCTCCCGCGTGCCCTCGTGCATCATGGCGACTTCGATTTGCTGGGTTTTTCCGTCCGGGTTGGTTACGGTAAAGGCATCGCGCATGATGGTCCCCACCAGGGTAGGGGAGTCGTAGAAATAATAGTAGTTTGGTGCGGCGCTGGCGCGGGTGCCAACCGATGGGCCAGTAACCGGGACCAACTGGCTGGCCATGGACCAATCCGGCCGCTGACCCTCCTTAATCTTCAGTAAGACCGGCCGGTCGTTGAGTTCCTCCCCGTAAATGAACGTGGCCGGCATGTTGAGGTGCAGCTTACGGTCATCCACTCCGGAATACGTACCGTCACCACCATTCGCGAAAAGGGTGTAGGTAAGCCGGACGGCCCCACCGTGCCCCGCCACCTGCCATTCGGCAATGTCGCCGGGGTGGACGGCGATCTCCCGCCCGTCAGCGCCGTAAGCCTTCAGGTCGTAAACGTTCTTGGCGAAATTGTGCTGAGCGTAGCGGCCCGGGCTGGCCTGTGGCATCCGCAGTGTGAATACGCCGGGCGAGACGGCCGGGAAATCCACGGTGATCTTTAACTCGTGTTGCTGGACGTTCTCCAGATCGAGCGTGTACGTGATGGTGCCGGGGTGGTTCACCACCCAGTCCAGTTGTGCAGTCAGGGGAAGAAAGGCAGCGAGCGCCAGGGCGAGCAAAAGGGTTCTCATGCGGGAAAGCGTAAGGGATTGAGGAGTAGCCCAAAGGTAAGCCACGCCCCCGGCTACTAGAACCGATATCCGATCCGCCAAGTGATGTTGGTACCGGTATCCACCGTGTAACCATTGGCGTTGCTCGCCCGGTCAACGCTGACGTCGATACCCGCCGTAATTTCAAGGTCAAGGTGGTCCGAAAGTTGCTCCCGCATACCCCAGCGAGGGGTGACGTAAGTGCGGGCGCTGAAGTTCCGGTCGTCCCCCTCGTCAGCGTCCAGGAAAAGGGTATAACCGGTGCGGCGCAGGACGCGCAAGCCCAGAAAGCCGCCACTGTTGTTGGAAGTGATCTTGCCCTTAGCGGCGCGCTTGGCCAGGTTATAGTAATAACGGCCCTCAGCACCCCCGTAGAGGTAAGCGGTACGGTTCGTACCGTTGAACCAGCGTAGTGGCGTGAAGGCGGCAATCGGGTTAGCGGAAATGCCACCCACTACTTGCATGGTGTAAGATGATTCGCCAATCCGGCGTTCGTGAATAACCTCCATGGCCCGGAGGTTAGTCTGGATACTGGTAAAACGTTGCGTCAGGTAATCAGCGTTCTTTTCCGACGAGATGGCGTCCTGCGCATTGAGGTTGAGGAAGCCGATGATACAAATAAGGAAGATAAAAATACGGGTCATGTCTCAAGGGTGTAGTGCGTACCGGGGGAGTGTGAAGGCCAAGTCAAGTACGCGGGTTAACGGGTTGAATACGTCGTAAAGAAGCGGCGAAATCTTTAACGAAACCAGCCCCCGCACCCGGTTTGCGGGTTCGTTAACGGTGGTTTAAATGGATTTTAAGAGAAATTGGGTGACTTAAATGATTGTGGTTCGTGGTGGGGGAATAATCTGTGGGGATTTCGGTTCAGCCGGACGCTCGCAGGACCTCCTACGTCGGACGCTACGAGGACCTGGATAGTTTGGAAGTTGATTAGATTATCACCACCTGTAGAGGACCTCGTAGCGTGGTCAAAACGCGCGCAGCAAGTTTTGAACTCCTGCGAGCGTCCGGTTAATCTGCGGGATTGTGGTTCAGCCGGACGCTCGCAGGACCTCCTTCGTCGGACGCTACGAGGACCTGGAGATTTGGTAGTTGATTAGATTGTCACCACTTGTTGAGGACCTCGTAGCGTGGTCAAAACGCGCGCAGCAAGTTTTGAGCTCCTGCGAGCGTCTGATTAATCTGCGGGATTGTGGTTCAGCCGGACGCTCGCAGGACCTCCTTCGTCGGACGCTACGAGGACCTGGAGAGGGTTGAAAATTGATTAATATTCTACTACTTTTTAAGGACCTCGTAGCGTGGTCAAAATGCGCGCAGCAAGTTTTGAGCTCCTGCGAGCGTCCGGTAGGAACTGCACAGACCCTAAAATAGAGTCGGAGCACTAAAAAAGCCTTCCGGAATCATTTCCGGAAGGCTTTTCACTAAGGAAGTTGCTCCTTGCTCTTAGCGGCAGTCAGTGCTGGCGCGGTCATCTTCTACGTCCACTACGAGGCGGAGGGCGGGGAGGATGCCACCGGCGGCCTGGCCACGCGTGCGGCTGTTCATCTGCGTACGGGCGGCGGGGAGGCTACCGGAGGTACCACCGGCAGCGTCTGTAGTCGCTTCGATGACGAAGACGCCCGTATTACCCACTACGGTTACTGGCTGGCCAACGGTTGCTTTCGCGGCGGCGGCGATCACCTTCGGCTCGGCACCGACGAGGGGCAGGCTGTTAAGGCTAGGGTTCGTCGTTACGGAATCGACCTTCACTTCGTACTGTGCGGCAACGTCAGCTACGGACTTACCCGCCCAGTCAGCTTTTGCTTTCTGGCCAACGACGCGGTTGCGTACCTGTGGCGTAACGGCTTCCTTCACGGCGGCTACGGGAGCAACACCGGCGGGGATGACTTCCTTCACGGCTGCTACGACGTACTTGTTTTCGTAGAAAAGCTGAGGATCAGTAAAGCGGTAAACGCGACCACTGAGGTCACCCGCGTCAGCGGCGAAGGCCCAGCACATCATGTCTTTTACTTCCTGGCCAGTACCGAGGCCGGGGAGGTTGTAGGTAGACATCCGCAGTGGGTTGGTCGTCGACACGTCCAGGCCGGACTCTTCGAGCGCGGAGATGGAGGACTTACCGTTGATGAATTCCTGGGCCGTTGCGAGGCGGAGGTCTTCCGTTTCGGAAGAAGGCACGATTGGCTCCACTACGGTAGCGATCTTAGCGCGGGTGCTCGTTGAACGGCTACGCTCCATGATCTCCACGAGGTGGACACCGTAGGAGGTGCGGACTTTGTACAGTTTACCGACGTCGCCAGTACGGAAGAGTACGGCGTCGAAGGGGCGGACAAACTGGCCGGGAAGGACCTTCTCATAAACACCACCGTTGTCTTTGGAGCCGGGGTCTTCGCTGAACTCCTCGGCGAGGGCGGCGAACTTGCGGCGGCTGCGGCTGAGGACGGTCATCAGGCTATCCACCTTGGCGTCGGCAGCTTCGAACTGCTCGGGCGTCTGGGCGCTGATGAGGATGTGGCGGGTCTTGGCGCTGTCGGACATCACTACGCGGTCCACCAGTTTCACGAGGCGCATGGTGCCATCCTGCTGGTAAGGGCCGTAGATGTCGCCAATGGCCATGGTTTCGAGTACCTGGTCGGCTACTTCTTCACCGATCTGGGTGCGGGGCTGGTAGTTGCCGGTGTAGGTGCCACCGTTGGCTACGGCGAAGAGGCTGTCGCCATCCACGCTATTGTCGGCGCGCCAGTCGGCGGCGATCTCTTCGAGGTCGGTACGGAGTTTGGTTACGTCCTCGGGGGATGCTTCCACGTCGTACGTCACGTACTGGATTACGCGGGTTTCTTCGGGGTTGTTAAATACGCTCTGGTTCTCATCGATGTAGGCTTGTACGTCGGCGTCAGTGATGGTAGCGTCATCCGCACCGAGGGCGGTGAAGGGTACTTTGGCGACGGCGATCTTCCGGTTGCCCAGTTGGGCGTCGGCGAAAGTCTGGGCCTGCCAGCTCGGCGCGTACATGGCCTTCGTGACGAGGGCGCCCATTTTTTCCTGCAGGCGGTTCGTTACCACGTTACGGCGCTGGTATTTCCAGATCGTGCGGATGTTGGGGTTGAGTTCACCGTTTTCGATGGCTTCATCGATGGTTGCATTCTCGATGTGGCCCTGGATCTGCGTAAGTAGCTGACGGTTCAGCTGGCCCGTCTGCGGGTCGGAGAGGTTCTGGCGGACGACGGGGCTCGGGTTGGGGCCGAACTCGAGGTCGCGTACTTCTTCTTCGGTTACGGCGAGGCCGATCTCGTTGGCTTCTTCGGCGAGGATGCCCTCGTCCACGTAGAATTGCCAGAGGTTATCCCGGTTCTGGTAAGCGTCGCCGCCACTGAAAGCACCGTTTAGCGTGCGTTCGAAGTCGTTGCGGTCGATCTCCCGTTGGCCAACGCGGCCCATGATCTGCTCTACGGGGCCGATGGGGCCGTTGGCGCCACTCGTCATTTCCGAGAGGATAAAGAGCGCAATACCACCTCCGATGAAGAGGAGGACGATCAGCGGGTTGTTTCTAATTCTTCCAATCAATGCCATATTGCAAAATGCTTTAGCGAGATGCCCACCGTGAACGGCGGGTCTTTCAGTGATTCTTCGTTAACTAAATAGCCAAAGGAAGGCCCGCCTTTGGAAGGAGGGCCCTTTGGGTGCGCGAAGATACAACGGAAATTATTACGTAAGACGCTTCTTTCCCCGTCCTTATATATACGTGCGCGTCGTTTGGCTTACCCCGCCGCAACATTTTTTCCGCCGTCGCGTCCCACATAAGTGATCAAACAGCTCATTTTATGACGGACGCCCAACGGCTCTCCCTGCGCCCAACCCTTTCCCTGGCACCTGCGGCAGCGCCCGGAGAACAGTTTCAGAACGACACGCTCCGCCCCGTAGCCAAGCAGCAAAACGATCTGCTCGTAGCGGCTTTCCGGCTTTTTTTGAAGAAACGCAAAGTGAATTTCAGCAGCACCGCCATGGCTGCCCGTTTCGCGAAGGTGAAGGAGCTCGTGGCGCGCGATAACCGCCTGCGGGGCTTACTTTTCGGCATTATTATTGGCGGTTTCACCACCAAAGAAATGCAGTATTACGTGGAAAATGAAGGTGAGGTAAATCGACGGCTTACCAACTTATTGACCGAGAGGCTGCTAGCCGTTGCCCGTTCTGCGTAAAGTTCCGTTACTGCCCGCAATCCGACAATACGATACATACGGGCGCTGACGCGGGTACCGTGTTGATAGGCAAGCAATTATTCGTAGCAATATTGTTAACTTCGTTGACCTAATGCCCCGTGGTTACACCCCACCGAGGTGATTTGACCTGCTTTGTAATACTTCGAGATTTACTCAATTGGTAGAGTTGGCTGGCCTCCGGGCCGGTAGTTGTTTGGTCTGATCGCTTCGGAATTGTTGTTGGCTACGGTGGCTTTTCCTCAGTTTGACACAGTCTTTCTCATGAAGCATATTTACCTGTTTTGCCTGCTACTCTGTAGTGGGTTGATGACCGCCCAGTACGCGCCATTCACGGCAGCGAATTCACCCGCCAGTACGGATCTCTCCCCGCGCGCTCAACCGGCAAAAGCGAGCTACTACGAATTACCGGACGCCGCCCAGCTCGGTGAACGCATTGGTAATGCACCGCTCTATAACGTTGGCGGGTCGGGTGAAGAACTCGTGCTCTCCCTGCCTTCGCCCGACGGTGAGCTGCACCGCTTCCGCATCGTTCGCTACCAGATGATCAGCCCCGAACTGCAGGCCAGATACCCCAAAGCGGTTACGGCGGATGGCTGGGACGTGGACGCACCCTATCGCCAGATCTCCCTTACGTGGACGGTCCAGGGACTGCGCGCCAGCATCCTCGGGGGTAAAGAAGGCCGTTGGTACGTGGAACCCGTTTACCAACGCGACCAGTCGGTTTACCAAAGTTTCTACACCGCAGACGTGCCCCTGCCCCTCGGCGAATTCTCCTGTGAAACGACGGCCGATAAGGACCTGATCAACGAACTCAGTGAACTCGTGAGCGACGTGAAAATGGTGGGTGACTGCCAGCTACGCGAATACCGCCTGGCCCTGGCCTGTACGGCGGAGTACTTCAACGAAATTGCCGGCATCTCCTACAACGGAGACACCCCCCCGACGCCTACTGCCGCCAACGAAGCGGACGTGATCGCCGAGATGATGACGGCCATCGACCGCGTGAACCAGATCTTCAAGCGGGACCTTGCCATCCAGCTCAACATCATGAACCTACCCGTAGCCGGTGGTGGCGTGGAATTGGTGTACAGCGGCGACGTGGACGCTGACCCCTACACGAACAGTAGCGGTAACACCATGCTCACTGAAAACCAGACCACGACCGACGCCGTGATCGGTACGGCGAACTACGACATTGGCCACGTCTTCAGCACCGGCGGTGGTGGTATCGCCAGTTTGCGATCCCCCTGTACAACGAACTTCAAGGCCCGCGGCGTAACCGGCCTGCCGAACCCCGTCGGTGACCCCTTCTACATCGACTTCGTCGCCCACGAGATTGGCCACCAGTTTGGGGGGACGCATACCTTTAACTCTACCGACGAGAACTGTGCCACCCGCCAGTCGGATTTTGCCTACGAACCCGGTGGTGGTACGACCATCCAGGCCTACGCTGGTATCTGCGGCGTTGCGGCCAACATTCAACTGAACTCAGACCCATACTACCACGCCGGTTCCATCCAGCAGATGGCTGCCTACATGGAAGAGATGGGTGGGGGCGCCAGCTGTGCCGTCATCACCAGCACGGTGAATACGGAACCCGTCGTGACGGTGCCTGCCCCTAGCTACACCATCCCCATCAATACCCCTTTCGTGCTCGACGCAGCCGCGACGGATGCTGACGGAGAAGCCCTTACTTACTGTTGGGAGCAATTCGACTCCGGTAGCACACCTGTATCCGGCGTACCCAGCGGTTTTGAGGCTGACGGCCCCTTGTTCCGCTCCTACCCACCCGTCCCCGAAACGGATCGTTACTTCCCCGCGTTAGCGACGGTCGTGACGGGTTCCGGATCTGAATGGGAAGTGCTACCCCAACGCGCCCGGATGATGAACTTCATCGTGACGGTCCGCGACGGCGCCACCGGCGGCTACGGCTGTACGGTGCAGGAAACCGTAGCGATTGACGCCGTTGATACGGGTGATAGTTACGCGGTTACGAACCCAAATGGCGGTGAAGCCTGGCCTGCGGGCGACGAAGTTCCCGTAGCTTGGAACGTAGCCGGAACCGACGGTACACCCATCAACTGTACGATGGTAGAGCTCGTGCTTTCTACCGACGGCGGGGTGACCTTCGACCAATCCCTCGGAACCTTCCCCAATACGGGTACGGCCACCGTGATTGCCCCCCAGGTCACCGAAACCGATGCCCGCCTCATGATCCGCTGTGATGGCAACATCTTCTACGACGTCAGCGATGCTGATTTCTCAATTGAGCAAACGGATTATAGCCTTACCGGAGTAGTGACTGAGCTGGATAACTGTGGTGGCGATGACCCGCTGACGGGCTACGAATTCAACGTAGAAGCCCTCCAGGGTTACGTCGGCGCGGTGAACCTCTCCGCCATCGATCTGCCCGGTGGCGTAATGGCAACCGTGGATCCCAGCACCGTCACCTTCACTGCCGGTGGCGCTACCGAGATTCCGGTGATGGTCTCCCTGAGTAACATCAGCGGCCTGGCGAACGGCGACTACGACTTCAACATCCAGGCGGTGGATGCACTCGCCAACACTAAGCAGCTGCCCTTCAAACTGACGATCGATGGTGACTTTGGTATCAACGAACCGGAAGAAGGCGACGTCATTCCGGATGATATAAACGGTGGAAGTACTGTTCCGGTGAGTTGGGATGCCGTACCCGGAGCTACTGGTTACATCGTGCAAACCACTTTCGGTAATTTGGGCATTAACAATCCCAACCAAACGAGCACTAGCGTAATTTTTGGCCCAACTGCCGATGGCACCCCATTCACCATATCCGTCCGGGCCGAACCTAATGGAGAGACGACCTGTGAAGTAGACATCATTCTCGGCGTGGTTGTCCCCATGGGTACGACGCTTAGTGCAACGGGTTCCCCCCTCTTCGAATGTGAAGGCCGTGATACGGAGAACGAGTTCATCCTGCAGTTCAACAACGGTGATCTGACCGGGCCCGTCAACCTGGAAGTAACGGATGCGCCCGCCGGCTTGGTCCTCAACTTCAACACCAGCACGCTGGCCGACGGGGAATCCGCCCTCATCACCCTCGACGGTGAGGAAACCCTGGCAGCTGGTGACTACTCCATCATCATCACGGCTACGGATGGGAATATGGCTACGGAAGCCATTGAGTTGGTGCTGAGCTTGCAGGCGGATCCCATTCCGATTGTGCAGCCGCGATTGGACCAGGAGTATCAGATCCTTTCGACACTTGGTTGTGCAAGTACCAATGGCCAAGTTGCGGATCTACGATTTGAAATTGAAGCCTACCCCGGGCCGGAAACGGTGGTTAGTTACACCTACGTAGTAAGTGTTGGAAACGGCGCTTTTAACCCTATGGAGATTACGCCTGGCGTAGAGACTGGTTTTGGCGCTTGCGCTGAGGATGGTGATGCTTTCTCCGTGACTTTCTTCGCCGAATTAGATGACGGAACGATTTTAGAGTCCTGCCCCCGTAACTTCTTCGCGGCGGATAATCCTCGGGGCCTCCCTGTGGAGTGGTTGTCCTTCGAGGCTGGGGTGGCCGGCAAAGCCATCCAACTGGACTGGTCCGTGGTGCAGGACGATGCGCACGCTGATTTCACCGTAGAACGCAGTACTGATGCAGCCAGTAACTGGCAATCGCTGGGCCAGGTAGCCCGCGTTGGCCAGGACGGCATCGCTAGCTACGGCTACACCGATACCGACGTAGCCGCCGGAATGCTCTACAACTACCGTATCCGCCAGAACGACCTGGATGGTAGTACTGATTACTCTGAGATCAGGTCCGTCACCTTGGATGGCGCGCGCACCGTCCAGGTATTCCCTAACCCGGTGGCGAAAGTGGTCACCGTCCGCACGGCTGGTGACGCAGACTTCGAACTGCTGACGGCCCTGGGCCAGGTGGTCCGGACCGGCCGCATCGTGAATGGCAGCGTTGATATTGATTTGACCGAACTTCCCTCCGCCATCTACCAACTCGTAGTGACGGATGAGGCCGCGGAACGGCAGGTCGTACGGATCGTGAAGCGGTAGGACTGCTTTTGCTCCGGACCTTAAAAAAGGCTCCCCTTCCTGCTGGATGGGGAGCCTTTTTTAGCTTTAGGTCGGACTCAAAATGGAAGCGCTCCGTCAAAGTCCGGCAGGATCGCTAACTGCTTTACTGCGCCACTTCCGCCGTCTCCGCCAGGAATTTTTGGCGGATGACTTCCTGTACGGTCACGCCCTTGATCTTCGATTCCAACCAGCTGGGGATGTCGAGGAAGGTGAAGGGACGGGATTCGAAAGGTTTTTCCTTGACGCGGTCCAGTTTCTCCTTCAGTTTGATGAATTCGCCCTTCAATTGGTCTTCCCGCGTCCGGGGCAGGCGGCGGAGGAAGCGGAAGATGAGTTGTTGGGTTTCCTGGAGGTGCTCCACCTTGGCCAAGAAGCGGTAGACGGACTTCACCTGGTACTCAACGAGTTGAACGTTGCCCATTTCGAAGTGGCAGATCAGGCTGAGGATGCGGGCGTAGGCCTGGATGTCCGACCGGTAATTCGGGCTCCGCTGGTTGATGATCTCGTTGAGGTAATCGATGGCCGTATCGTTATCCCCGCTACCGAAGTAGAGGCAGGCGATGCGGTAATAGAAGATCATCTTGCGGTGGTCGTCCCAGTTGTACCGGTCGTCCTTCATTACCTCCATGATCTGGGGGACGAGGCCGAGCCCTTCCTTGAAGGTCCCCTCCATGTAGTGGCGGCGGATCTGGTGGTCGAACTGGTAGAGGTGGTACAGCCCCTGTACGTTCACGTTGTTGGTGAGGTCGAACTGGTGGGGGAAGAGATCCAGCTGGGCCAACTCATCCACGAACTTGTCGTACTGCCACATGCTGAAGAGGTTCGCCAGCTTGTTGTGGATGCCCTTCAGGTAGAGGGGGGGATTGATCTGGATCATGCTCGGATTATCCCGGAAGAGTTGCAACCACCGTTCGGTGTAGCGATAGGCCTGGGGCCGTTCCTGACACATGAGGTGCATCCAACTGTGGGCCTGGCAGCAGTAGACCTTGCCCCAGAAATCGAGGTCTTCGTAATTCCCGGCGGGTTGTTGCCCGCGGAAGAAGGATTTGACCATGAAGAAGTCCTGCTCGTTACTCACGAGACCACCTTTCAGGTAGAGGCCGTAAAGGCGGAGGGCCAGGTTGCTCCAGGCGTCGGTATCACTGATTTTTTTAGTGAGTTCCGTACACAGCAGGCTAAGCTCTTCGGCGCGGCCCTCAATGCTGCGGGTGATGTACTGGCCTTCGATGAATTTTTCAAACTGGGCGATCTCGAGGGCGACAGTATTGACTTCGGCAGTGAGGGCTCTCTTCTTTGCTTTGTCGAGAACGTCCAGCGCCTGTCGGTAAAGGCCCTTGTTGTAGAGAATGCGTGCGTAGTCGATCTGCTCGCGCAGGGTGATTTCCTCGTCCTTATTACGGTTCAGGAGGCGCAGGGAGGTGAGGAGTTGTTTGTAGAGGTGGGCCTTCAGGTTGGAGAGTTGGCTTTTTTTGATGCCTTTAATCCGTTTCAGGAGGTATTCCTCGTCGTACTCACCCGTCCGTTCCATGATGTCAAAAAGCTGCAAAAAGAGGATCTCGGTGTTGGCTTGCTGATTACGTTTGACGAAAAGACGGAAATGCCGCTTTTCGGCCCGATTGAGGCTGGCGACAAGTTTCAGTAAGTCATCAGTTTTTTGCTTTGGCATTGTATATTGAATTCGGGTAAACTATTGGAAATCAGTAATTTGCAAGCTAGGCGCTCATCGGTTGGTACGTCATTAGGCCTCAGGATAGGGGATTTAGGGATTCGTTTTGATCGGGTGCTTACCCTTACATTTATATTCCCTGACTAACCACGATCATGTACGCCCCTTTCCTTACCATTGTAACAGGGTGCCAACAAAGATAGCTACGCCCACCATTCAAGGGCGGCATTGCCATGAATAGCAACCAAGTTCAAATTTTCGATACTACGCTGCGTGACGGCGAACAAGTGCCCGGCTGCAAGCTCGACACCCAGCAGAAACTCGTCATCGCCCGCCAACTGGAGCTACTCGGTGTAGACGTGATTGAAGCTGGTTTTCCCATCTCTAGCCCGGGCGACTTCAAGTCCGTCCAGGAGATTGGCCGCGCCGTGACGGAGCCCACCGTTTGTGCCCTCAGCCGTGCCGTAGCGAAGGACATCGAGGCTGCCGCCGCTTCCCTTTCCACCGCCAAGCGCCCCCGAATTCATACCGGTATTGGCACGAGCGACAACCATATTAAGTATAAACTCCGCACGACGCCGGAGAAGATCATCGAGCGGGCCGTTGCCGCCGTCAAGCACGCCAAAAGCTTCGTGGAGGACGTAGAGTTCTACGCTGAGGACGCTGGCCGCACGGACAATGAGTTCCTCGCCCGCGTCATCCAGGCCGTGGTGGACGCCGGTGCGACCGTCCTCAATATTCCGGACACGACTGGCTACTGCCTGCCCCAGGAATACCACGATAAGATCGCCTTCCTGCGCGACAATGTAAATGGCATCCATAAGTGTACGCTCAGTACGCACTGCCACAATGATTTGGGCCTGGCTACGGCCAATTCCATCGCCGGCGCCCAGGGTGGTGCCCGGCAGATTGAGTGTACCATTAACGGCATCGGCGAACGGGCGGGGAATACCTCCCTCGAAGAAGTCGTCATGATCATGCGCCAGCACGAAGGTTTGGGGCTGTACACCAACATTAACTCCAAGCTACTGCTGGAGACCAGCCACTTGGTGAGTGAGAGTATGGGCATGGTCGTCCAACCCAACAAAGCCATCGTGGGGGATAATGCTTTCGCCCATTCCTCCGGTATCCATCAGGATGGGGTGATCAAGCGTCGCGATACTTACGAGATCATCGACCCGGCGGAAGTTGGGGTGGATGAGTCGAAGATTGTCCTCACGGCCCGCTCCGGCCGCGCGGCTTTGGCTTACCGTTTGAAGAATTTGGGCCACAACGTCACCAAAGTTCAGCTGGATGATCTTTACCAGGAGTTCCTGTTGGTAGCGGACCGGTTGAAGGAGGTGCGGGATGCGGATTTGGAGGAGTTGGTGGGGGCTTCGGCGGCTTAGTAAAGGAAACCGAATAACCAGAGCGGAATTCGATGCGGATCGTCGGTCACGTCGGTATCAACTACCGCGAAAGAGTTGACGTCTGTACCAATTTGCTTTCTTGTTTTACTCGGGCCGCCAATTTCAAATGTATAGGTGCCGTCTCTGCGCAAGAGGGTAAAATCTCCGGCCTTTGGTAATTTGATCTCCGTGGGCAGGATGTGCTTCTCGAAAGTGAGGTGGCGAAGTTGATTGATGAAGAAAGTCTCTCTAAGGGTTCCCACCGCCACATCAACCGGAGCCAAGGCGCGCATCAAGTTCGTGTTGTTGAGGTAGATTTTATCTGGCTTACTCAGTGCCGCTACCCCTTTGGTTACTGCCCTGAGCGAAATGACCAGGTCGGCTTCCTCGAGCATCTTCAAATACTTCAGCACCGTTTCGCGGCTCATTTGCAGGCGTTCCGCCAGTTTGCTAATGTTCGGTTTGAACGGAACGGAGGAGGCAATTGCGTAAAGTAACCGACCTAGTTTGGCGTAATCAGCCTCCCCGGAATCAATCGCGGAGGGAATATCGCTTTCCAGTACTAATTGCACGGACTCGTTGAGCTTGCTTATATAGCCCGTTGTGCCCTCCAGGCTAAATGGGTAGTAACCCAGATCGAGATAATCCCGAAAATGCTCCAGTGGTCGAAAATGGAACTGCTCGGGAATTTGCCTGGCGGTTTCCACACTATTTTTCAGCAGTTCCTCAACGGATAGAACCGGTAGATCCTGGATGCCTTTCGCCAAAATTAGGTACTCCCTGAAGGATAGACCGGCCACTCTATGCTGGGTTGCACGGCGGCTCAAGTCCGCTTTTTGTTGTAGGATCCGAATGGCGGAGGAACCGGTGAAAGTCACCTTTAAATCCTTGCGATAAAGGTCGTATATCTGCTTGATCTCCTGCGCCCAGTCTCCACCGAACCCGTAGCGGTGCACTTCGTCGATAAACAGGTACCGCCCTCCCTGCGCTCTAAATTCTTGCGCGAACTCTAGCAGCCGGTTCCGTTGAAAGTGTAAATCGCCCAGATCAACGTATAGGGCTTCGGATGGTGGTAGATCCAGCGCTTGCAGGCGTTGCAATAGCAAGGTGGTTTTACCAACGCCACGCGCACCGAGCAAGGCATTAAGGGAGCTATCCCAGTCTATCGTGTGGTACAACGGGCGAATAAAGTCCGTGTCGGTAGAACGGACAGCATCTTCGCTTAATCTGTAAAGTCTTTCGAGCATTTTGCAAACGACTGATTGCAAAAATACTTAAAATTGTCGATGCGCGATTGCAAAATGGCTGATTTTTGCCATTACCCATCGACAAAACGGTCGTTTTGCTGATCGACATCTTGACTCAACCCCCAAACACCCCATTCAACAACGCCGCCGCCCGGTACCCAGCCGCCGCCAACCGAGCCTCCACCACGGGTAAGTAATCGTGTTGGTAATCGTAGCCAAATTCGGGGAGGCCAGTATCTCGGTCCGTCCGGTTATAGAGGGTGTTGTAGAGGTCTTCGCGGAGGTCGATGGATTCCTGGATCCAGGTTTCTAGGTCGTCATTTTCCCACTCGGTCTTCCGGGAGCGGTTGTGGACGCTGGCAAAACGGGCAAATTCAGTGTAGCTCAGGCGTTCGTGCTCAATGATCTGCGTGTCCCACACGGAGTGGAGGTTGTAGCGGTCGCCGAAATACAGCACGCTGATCTTGTTGCCGCCGAGGTCGCGGTTCTTCCCCACGTGCATGGGTTGGTGGACGTCACCCACGAAGTGAATGAGGAAGGCCAGGGCCGTCGCATCGAGGGAGCCGGCGAGGGCTTCAACCCGGTTTTCGGCCATCAGATCTTCCAGTTTTTGGCGGCAATCGCGGTCATTTTTCAGGACGCCCAGCATGAGTTCAATGCCTTCCCGCACGTCGTCCACGGCGGGTCGTTGGCGGTTGCTGGCGTCCACGTCTTGTACCGTGCGGTCGGTATTCACGGTCATGTAGTGCCAGGGTTTGGCAAAATCCCAACCCTTTACGGCCTTGATGTAGTCCGGCCAGGTACTCAGTTGTTCGAGGAGGTTGTCGCCCATCGCGGCATCCACCCGTTGGCGGGCTGTCGGTGTCAGGTTATCGTAACAGATCTTGGCTACGATCCGGTGGCCGTTCGCCCCCCACGCACCGAGGAACTGGGGGAGGAAGATCAGGAGCAGGAGGGGGATTCGGTTCAACATATTAGGTAGTTCTTTCAACATTCAGGTTTAGGCGCTCGCGCAGGTGCAGGGTAATGGGTGAAGGGACAGGTCCTTGTTACTTGATCCCAAAACTCCGCACCCGCGGCAGCGCCCCAAGGTACGGACGTCGAGAAAAGCCCGGGATTGATCGAAGGAAGCAAAGGTGACGAATGCGCTCGGCGCAACTTGGGCCTATGAAACACCTACTGACCTTATTTATCACCCTAAACCTGGCCTGCACCATGACGCTGAACGCCCAATCTTTTGACCGGGCCCTGCTCGATAATTATTTCGACAGCCTCGCCCACCATGACCAGGCCATGGGCAGCCTCTCCATTTTTCAGGACGGAAAGGAAGTGTACGCCCGGGCCATTGGCTACGTGGATTCGGCCCGGCAGGTGCTCGCTAGCCCGACCAATGCGTACCGGGTGGGCTCCATCACCAAGACCTTTACCGCCGTGATCATCCACAAACTTGCCGCGGAGGGAAGCCTTGCGCTCGACCAGAAATTGGCCGATTACTACCCGAATATCCCCAATGCGGACCGGATCACGCTGGATCACCTCCTGCGCCACCAGTCCGGTATCGCTAACTATACCGCGGCGGCCGACGTAGAAAGTTGGATTGGCGAACACCACGAGCCCGAGTTTTTCCTGGAGCTGATGCGGAAGGGCCAACCGGACTTCGAACCCGGCGCGGCCGTCGCCTACTCCAATTCAAACTATCTTCTGCTAGGTTACATTGCCGAATGGGTGGGAGAGATGAGCTATCCGGAATTACTGGCCCATTACGTTACCCTGCCTTTAGGCTTGGAGCATACCTATTATGGTGGAGCGATTGACAGCAATAAAGGAGAGGTCCACTCCTTCTACTCAACGGGGGATGGGTGGGAAGTGGCCGAGCCCTGGGCCATGAGCTCGGCCGGCGCGGCGGGGGCGATCACCTCCACTGCGGCCGAATTGAATACCTTCTACGGAACCCTCCTTCGAGGCGAGTTGCTACCCGCCGCCACCGTAGAAGAGATGAAACTCCTGCGTGATAACTTGGGCCAGGGACTGTTCACCTTCCCCTTCGGTAAGCGAGTGGCTTACGGGCATAACGGCGGCATCGAAGGTTTCGAAACGCTATCCGCCCACTTCCCCGAGGAGAATGTGACGATCACCTACTTGAGTAATGGTGTCCGCCTACCAAGCAACGACGTGATGCTGGCTGCACTGACGGTGTACTTCGGCCAGCCTTTCACGATTCCTAACCTGGAGCCAGTGGCCGACCTGCCGGAAGATGCGGTGAGCGATTTGCTCGGTACTTACGCCAGCGATGGTTTTCCGCTCAAGATCACTATCTCCCTGGAAGGCGGTAAGCTGCACGGGCGGGCGACGGGCCAGGGTGCCTTCCCCCTCACGCCGGATGCGCCGAATGAATTTGTGTACCCGGCTGCGGGTATCCGCCTCAAGTTTGATCCGAAAAACGCGGCCATGACCCTGATGCAAGCGGGGATGGTGGTGGAGATGGAGCGGGAGTGAGCGGGAGGCGTCGGCGTTTTACTGGCTTGATTTCGTAAATCGACCTTAAGCCGACTCTTGTCAGCGCAACGGACTGGTTAACTTTGTGACCTTGGGGAAATAGTACCCCCGGGCCCACCCTTTCTGAAGGGCAATAGGAGCTCCGCTAAATCGATATGCGCTATGCCAAAAACCCTTTTTGATAAAGTGTGGGATGCCCACGTCGTCACTGAAGTACCCGGTGGCAACCAGGTCTTGTACATCGACCGCCACCTCATCCACGAAGTCACCAGCCCCCAGGCGTTCAACGGACTGCGCAAGCGAAACATCCCTCTCCTGCGGAAAGACCGGATCGTGGCCACGGCTGACCACAACGTACCGACCAAGGATCAGGATAAACCCATCCAGGATCCACTCGGCCGCAAGCAGGTGGCGATGCTGACCCAGAACTGCGCGGAATACGGCGTTGAACTTTACGGTTTGGGCCATCCCTACCAGGGGATCGTCCACGTAATCGGGCCGGAGTTGGGCATTACCCGGCCGGGCATTACGATGGTGTGTGGGGATAGCCATACGAGTACCCACGGCGCTTTCGGCGCGGTAGCTTTCGGCATCGGCACGAGCCAGGTAGAGCAGGTGATGGCAACTCAGTGCCTTCTCCTCACGAAGCCCAAGACGATGCGGATCAACGTAGATGGAGACCTGCAGGCTGGCGTGACGGCGAAGGACATCATCCTGTACGTCATCAGCATTCTCGGCACCGGTGGTGGCACGGGCTACTTTGTGGAGTACGCCGGCTCGGCCATCCGCGCCCTCAGTATGGAAGGCCGGATGACGATCTGTAACATGAGCATCGAGATGGGTGCCCGCGGTGGCCTCATCGCTCCCGACCAGACGACTTTCGACTACATGAAAGACCGCGAATTTGCTCCGAAGGGAGAGAAGTGGGACGAAGCCGTCGCCTACTGGAAAACCCTCCCCACCGAGGAGGGTGCCACCTTCGATAGTGAATACCATTTCAAAGCGGAAGAGATTACCCCAATGGTGACCTACGGCACGAATCCTGGTATGGGCATGGGTGTTGGGGAATCGATCCCCGAGCACAGCTCCCTCCACGGAGACGCCGGATTGGCCAAAGCCATGAAGTACATGGGCCTCCAGAAGGGCATCAAGCTGGAAGGGATGCCGATCGATTACGTATTCATCGGGTCTTGCACCAATAGCCGGATCGAAGACTTGCGGGCCGTCGCCAAACTGGTGGATGGTAAACGGATCGCCGCCAGCGTAACGGGCATCGTCGTGCCGGGATCTCAGCAGGTGACCAAGCAGGCTAAGCTGGAGGGGCTCGACGTCGTCCTCCGTAACGCCGGCTTTGAGTTTCGCGACGCTGGCTGTTCGGCCTGCCTCGGCATGAACGAGGATAAGGTGCCGGCGGGTAAGTACTGCGTGTCCACCTCCAACCGCAACTTTGAAGGCCGCCAGGGCCCGGGGGCGCGGACGATCCTGGCCAGCCCCCTCACCGCCGCCGCCGCTGCCCTGACGGGTAGGGTGACGGACGTTCGCGAACTTGTTTAATCCCATAGCCCAATGACCCCCTTCAAAAAACTCACCTCCAGCGCCGTCCCCCTCCCCATTGAGGATGTGGATACGGACCAGATCATTCCCGCTCGCTTTTTGAAAGCCATTACCCGGGAGGGATTTGGGGAAAATCTCTTCCGTGACTGGCGGTACAATAAGGACGGATCGCCGAAAGCGGACTTCGTTCTAAACAACCCAACCTACCAAGGGCAGATCCTCGTCGCTGGTGCCAACTTCGGTTGTGGCTCCAGCCGGGAGCACGCTGCCTGGGCCATTGGTGACTACGGATTCCGGGTAGTTGTCTCCAGCTACTTCGCGGATATCTTTCGGGGGAACGCGCTCAACAACGGTATACTGCCGCTCGTCGTGACGCCGGCGGTGCTCAACGAAATTTTCGAGACCATCGAGCGCGACCCAGCCGCCCGCTTTACGGTGGACCTGGAAGCAGAAGAATTTACCAACGAAGCAACCGGTACGGTAACTTCTTTTGAGATCGACCCCTATAAGAAAACCTGCCTCATCAACGGTTACGACGATATTGACTACTTACTGAGCCAGCGGGAAAAGATCGATGCGTTTGAAGCGGCGCGGGTGGATTTTAGTTTGGCGTAGCGAGAGTTAGCGCGGGCGATGGCACGGTTGCTGGCACAACCCGTAACTTGGTCACTACGTTAGCTTATAAAATTAATCGTCATGGGACTTAATCCATTGCAGCAGAAAATCATGGAGATGCTTCAGGATCTTACTAGTGAGCAAGATCTTCGAGATGTCGTTAATTTTGTCGCCGCAAAACGTGAAGCGGTTTTAGGAGGCCCTGAGGAACTAGACCTCACAGAAGAGCAAGAAAATCGACACGCTAATTCTATAGATGATGCGCTTTCTGGCCGGCACGAAAACTTTAAAAATTGGGATGACATCAAGCATAAGTATGAGAAATGGCTTTGATCCTCAAAATTGAAGACGTTGCGGATGAGAAACTGTCCGAAATACTTCATTACAGACTTACCCAGGGCTCTCGAGCAAGCGCAACGGCGTTCATGCAAGAATTTAATTGAAAAGTTGAGGTTTTACTTAGCCACCCTGGCTCCGGCCACCTATCTAAATCGAACAAACCAGATAAGCCAAAACGGTACAAACGAATCGGAAAGAACCATCTGATGTACTACACCTACGACGAGACCTATCTTTACGTATTTGACTTTGTGAATGCCAGGGCGGCGTCCAACGAGCACGAAGAATAGCTCCGGCATCCCACTTATTTTACCCCACTTACCATCATGCCCAACTACAACATCGCCACCCTCGACGGAGACGGCATCGGCCCCGAAGTCATCAACCAAGGCATTAAAGTCCTCAATCAGGTTGGACTGAAATTTGGCCACAAATTCCGCTTTGATTTTGCGCCCGTCGGGGCTACCGCTATCGACCAGACGGGCGTTCCCCTGCCGGACGAAACGCTGGAACTCTGTAAGCGCTCGGACGCCATCTTTTTTGGCGCCATTGGTCACCCCCGGTTTGATAATGACCCCACAGCGAAGGTGCGGCCCGAGCAGGGATTGCTGCGCCTCCGCAAAGAGCTCGGCCTTTATGCCAACCTCCGGCCCGTCGCTGGATACGACGAACTGACTCACCTCAGCCCCCTCCGCCCGGAACGCATGAAGGGCGTCGACATCCTCGTCGTGCGGGAACTCACGGGCGGGACTTACTTCGGTGATAAGGGCCGCCGCGATGGTGGCGATACCGCCTACGATACCTGCGTGTACAGCCGCCACGAGATCGAACGCATCCTGAAAGTCGGTTTTGACGTCGCCGGCAAACGCCGCGGCAAACTCACTCTGGTTGATAAGGCCAACGTGATGGAATCTTCGCGGCTCTGGCGGGAGATCACCCGCGAAATGGCCGCCAATTATCCGGACGTAGAACTCAACTTCATGTTTGTGGACAACGCCGCCATGCAACTCATCCTCAACCCCGCCCAATTCGACGTCATCGTAACGGACAATCTGTTCGGGGATATCCTATCCGATGCCTCCAGCGTGCTGGCGGGTTCCCTCGGGTTACTGCCTTCCAGTAGTGTGGGGTCGAAAGTCGGGATGTTTGAGCCCATCCACGGCTCCTGGCCGGAAGGGGCGGGGCAGGACCGGGCCAACCCCATCGCCACCATCCTTTCCGCCGCCATGATGTTGGACCACCTCGGGCTGGTGAAGGAAGGCGATGCTATCCGCAATGCCGTCAACGAAACCCTGGCGTCCGGGGTGGGGACGGAAGATTTGAGCCCGTCGCAGCAGGTGGGCACCAATGAATTGGGGGATTTGATTGCGGGGCGGATTGGGTGATGAGCCCAGGGCTTACATTAACCAGTGGGACCGGACGCTTGGAGGATCTCCTATCGTCGGACGCTCCAAGGACCTGCATTACCGTAGTTTTTTAATTCATCCGCCTCCCCCAGGTCCTTGGAGCGTCGCCAAATTTTGCGTAGCGAAGCAAGTAAAATTTGGAGTCCTTCAAGCGTCCGGCATGAACCGTAATTAAATCCACGAGCATTAGTGACCGCCCCTCACAAATCCAACACCATAAACAAATCACAACCCGAGTGGCCCGTTGCGCCCATTGGCCCCTCCACGTAGCGGAAGCCATTTTTTTGGTAGAAGGCGGCGGCATCCCGCATGGCGGTAACGGTCTCCAGGTACATCGTTTTGAACCCGTCTTTCCGGGCGCCTTCCAGGCATTGTTGGAGAAGGGCCTGGCCGACGCCCAATCCGCGGGCTTCGGGGAGGGCGTACATTTTGCGGAGTTCACAGACGTTGGGGTCACCACCGGTTAGGGGAGCGTACCCGGCTACAGCTACCAATTTACCTGGAGGGGGGCTTGGTTGCTTGCCCACTTCCCCGGCACCCGCGGCAGCGCCCAGATCTTGCACGACGAAATAATTGCTACGCGGTTTGGAGTAGGTGCCGTAGAGATCATCCATCTCAGGATCTTCGATGGAATAGCCCGGGCCGACGCAGCCGAACTCGGGCATGACGGTTTTGATGACCGCAGCGGCGGCGGCATTATCGGCGGCGGTGAGGGGGCGGACGGTGAGGTTTGGGGCCACGTCAGAAATTTTCGGCAATTTGGTAAATACCGGGCAATTGGCGGCCAATCCCATCGTAATCGAGGCCGTAACCAACGACGAATTTGGGGGGAATCACAAATCCCGCCAGGTCGATTTTGACGTCCACCTGCTGCGCCTCCGGCTTGTGGAGCAAGGTTACGAGGGTGATGGAATTGGGGTTAAGCTCCTCCAGTTTGGGCAAAAAAGCCTGCATGGTGTAGCCGCTATCGACGATGTCCTCGATCAAAATCACGTCCTTACCAGTAACGAGGGCGGGCTCCGGGGCGAGGTGCATGCGGATCTTGCCGGTCGTCTCCGTGCCCCGATAGCTCTGGGTGCGGACGAAGCCAATCTCACCGTTCAGCCGGGAAGCACGAATGAGGTCGGCCGCGAAAACGAAGGCGCCCTTGAGCATGATGAGGAAGGTTGGCTCGCCGCCCGCCATGCGAAAGGCTAGCTCCTGGCCGAGTTGCGTCACGCGCTCCTGGATCATCTCCGGGGTGAGAAACGGCTCGAAAACATGCTCGTGGAGTTGTACGGAAGTCTGACTAGCGGAGGCCATGTTGGTCGATTAAGTATACAAGTGAAGTGATGGCGGCGGCGCCCAATTCTAATTCTCTCTGGTTAACGGCTTCGAAGACGTCCACGTTCGTGTGGTGGAAATCAAAGTAGCGTTGGGAGTCCGGTAGAAAACCAAGCAGTAGCCCTCCCTGACCGATGAGCCCGCTGATATCAGCGCCGGAGCCTCCGCGTTGGAAGGCCAGGCCGTAAGGTTCTAATAAAGGGAGCCACTCATTAACGCGGCTGAAGTGGCTGGTGAATACATCCTCTCGCCCCTGGGCGCTGAAGCCGCGTGGTGTGAACCCGCCCCGGTCGCTTTCGATGGCGGCGAGGTGAAACTCCCCGGCCTCATCACTGGCCTTCCAGTAAGCTTTGCCACCGGCGAGGCCGTTCTCTTCGTTCATGAACAAAACGCAGCGAAAGGTGCGGAGCGGGCGGTGGCCGATTTTTTCCAGTAGGGGTAAGACCTGGAGCGCATGGACGACCCCAGTGCCATCGTCGTGAGCGCCTTCGCCGAGATCCCAGCTATCGAGATGGCCGCCGACGAGGATGATCTCATCGGGGTATTCACTACCGGTCACTTCGCCAATCACGTTGTAGCTCGTTACCGGCTCCAGGTCGCGCCCGTAGGATTTAAGCTCAACTTTCACTTCCCCCTGAATGATTTGGGCGGAGAGCCAGTCGGAATCATTGGTACTCAGGCCGAGAGCGGGGATGCGGTCCACACCTTCTTCGGTGGCCACCGCACCGGTGTGTGGATTATCGTCGCGCCGGGTCGTCAGGCTGCGGACGAGTACCGCAACCGCGCCAAGTTTAGCGGCCTCGACGAGACCGAAAACGCGGGAGCCGGCCGCTGCTCCGTAAGCGGCAAAAGTGTTGCGGAGGGCGGGGTCCATGGGTGTATTAAGAAATACGATGCTTCCGGCGACAGTGGCTCGATCAAGAGCACGCAGTTCGTCCAGCCCGCGTACTTCGATGACCGTCCCGGCGACGCCCCGCGGCCCGGTGCCCAGCGTATTCCCCAGGCTGACGACGCTTAGCGCTTTAGGCGCCAAACCGTTGGGGCCACTGATGACGCTAGCCGTAGCCGGAGCACCGCGTTCCCAGCGCGGGACGGTGCAGGGCTGTAGGTAAACGCGGTCAAAACCGAGGGTATCCATCAGCGCTTTCATATCCCGGACCGCCCGGTCCGCCCCGGCGGAACCCGATAGGCGTGGGCCGACGGATTTAGTAAGGTGGCGCAGCCAATCGTAGCAATCCCCTTCGGTCAGGGCTTGATCGTGGATCTTTTTGAGGGCAAATGCATCGCTCTGCTGCGCGGTTAATTGCGTTGCACCACTAAAAAATACGAGTATGAAAACAGCCGTTTTTACGATGGCAAGTTGTCGGCCCGCCGACGAGAATTGGAGCTTGGTCATATTGATGGCGTTTGCACCTAACTGCGCTTTAGAATTAAAGTCGCTTTTCAATTACTGGTCGGAACATTGTTTTGCCGAAGTTCTGAATGGAGAAACAAAGGCTAAATATTCGAATTGGTAGATTTTACGTTTTAGCCGCAGTGCAAATGAATATTCCTCAAATTCTGCTCTCGGCAACTTAATATTCTACGATTGATTCAATCCGCCAATGTCTTGCCAAGCGAAATTTTTGATGCGACCACTCGGAAAAGCGCCCTGGGGGTACTTATCTTTGAAATGAAAGTAAGGGGGTAATTCGCCTCCACTTTCAGATTTTAATTTGGTTTTATTTGGTTAGGGCTGAGGTGGAGCTGTGGTGGCTCTGCCTCATTTTTTTTGCGGTCAGCCCATCTAATCACTACCATTCCACGCGCACCATCGCGTCCACGTCGTCGCCAAATCGGTTCTCCTGCTTGGTCGTGACGATGTAGCCGAGCACCGGCCGGTAGATCATTTCGCTGCGCCCCTTGGAAAGCACGGTACCGGTTTTCCGGATGATCTTCAGTTGGATGGTCTGCCCACGTTCCTCTTCCACTTCCAAAAACTGAGTCGTCAGCGTCGAGTCTAAGGCTTTGTACTGCGTTATTCGGTGTTGGCCACTCAATTGTTGCACGTCGGTCGCGTACTTATCCACCCACGCATTGCGGTTGATGTCTGCCCCAGCGAAGAGGCCAAGGTCCTTTTCGTAGTCGAGATCGTCCAGGATCTTCACCTCCGTCTCTCCGTTCAGCGTGATGGTTTTGTGCACGCGCAGCGGTTGGCCATTCAGCCGTTCCACCTCCGCAGCGATGTATCCCTTCAGGTCAAAAAAGTCGGCCGTCTGCACCTCCCCACCTTCGGGGGCGCTGCCGCAGGTGCTAAGCAATAGGAAAAAGAGGCAAGCTGCCAGCGGAGGGAGTATTCGCATAGAGGGTAAAGGCCTGAGTACTCGGAAGGGTTCTGACGGGAGAAAGGAAAGATGGCTTCCACCCGGAATAAGGGTGAAGTAGAATGGCTAAGACAGCCAGGATTGGTAGTACTTACCGTCGTCAATCCCCATTCCCGCTTCGGTGATCTTGAGCGGAGCGAAGGTATCGATCATCACTGCCAATTCCTCGGTGCCGGTGTGGCCAATGCTGCCCTCGTACGTCCCCGGGTGCGGGCCGTGGGGGATGCCGCCGGGGTGCAGGGAGATGTAACCTGGCCCAATACCGGTCCGGCTCATGAAGTCGCCATCCACGTAGTAAAGCACCTCGTCCGAATCGATGTTACTGTGGTTGTAGGGTGCCGGGATCGACTGCGGGTGGTAATCGTACAACCGCGGTACGAAGGAGCAGATGACGAATGACTTCGTCTCAAAAGTCTGGTGCACCGGCGGTGGCTGGTGGACGCGCCCCGTGATCGGTTCAAAGTTGTGGATCGAGAACCCGTAGGGGAAGTTGTAGCCATCCCAGCCCACCACGTCGAAAGGGTGGCTGGCGTAAATCAACTCGTGAAGTACGCCCTGCTTTTTGATCTTCATCCGGAATTCTCCCGTCGCGTCGTGGGTCTCCAGGTCCTGCGGTAATTTGAGATCCCGTTCGCAAAAGGGGGAATGTTCCAGCAGTTGCCCGAAGTGATTGCGGTAACGTTTGGGCGTGTAGATCGGGTCTTTGGATTCGGCGAAGAACAGTCGGTTATCCGCTCCGTCAAACTCGATCTGATAGATCATTCCGCGGGGGATAATGAGGTAGTCCCCGTACTCAAATGGGATATTTCCCACGAGCGTGCGGAGGGTACCCGTGCCGCGGTGGACAAAAATCATCTCATCGGCATCCGCATTCTTGTAGAAGTAATCCGTCAGTGATTGCCGCGGCGCTGCTACCCCGATGGCCACACTGTCGTTGACGAGTAGGATCTTCCGGGCTTCCAGGAGGTCATCCGCCGGCGCTACGTTGAAGCCCACCATTTTACGGCTCTTCACGTGCTTGCCTTCGGCGATTTTGGGCGTCACGTCCACACTACTTACGATATCCTTCACCTGCGTTGGCCGACGGAGGTGGTAGAGAAGGGAGGACATGCCGTCAAAGCCAATTGTCCCGAACAATTGCTCGTGGTATAGCGAGCCATCCGGCTGGCGGAACTGGGTGTGGCGCTTCTGCGGGAACTTTCCGAGGTGGTGGTAGATGGGCATGGTTAGGGCGACTTTTGCTTGGCTTCGGAGCGGCGGGGTGGCCGTTCAGTAACGGTAACGGATAAACGGGGGGAAAGACTAAGTGCTCGTCCATTACTTTTGTCGTGACAAGATAATCCCCATGCGCCAATCCTCCAGCCACGCCCTCCTTTGGGGTATTTTTTCCAACGGTAACGAATCCCCCCGCGTGGGTTTGGCCTCCGGCGACCACATCCTCGACATGGCGGCCGTCGCCGAATTGGGTCTCTTCAACTTCGACGTCAGCGTCTTTTACGAGGACCACCTCAATCCCTTCATCGCCCTCGGCAAGGAGATCACCAACGGGGCGCTGTCGCAGGTGCAAAGCTGGTTGGACGAACCGGGCGCCGGCCCTTTAGCTGACCCTTCCCTGTGGGTAGATCGGAAAACGGCAACCGTCCACCTCCCGGTAAGGGTAGGGGATTACACAGACTTCTACTCCAGTATCGAGCACGCCACGAACGTAGGTAAACTCTTCCGCGATCCGGAAAACGCCCTGCTGCCCAATTGGCGCCACCTCCCGGTGGGTTACCACGGGCGGTCCTCCTCCATCGTCGTTTCCGGGACGGACATCCGCCGGCCCCACGGTCAGGTAAAGCCGAACCACTACGACGCGCCAAAATTCGAACCCACCTCCCGGCTGGATTTTGAGTTGGAGATGGGTTTCATCATCGGTAAGGATTCGGAACTGGGAAAGCCAATCTCCACCGCCGAAGCTCCGGACTACATTTTTGGACTAGCCCTCTTCAATGATTGGTCCGCGCGGGATATCCAGAAGTGGGAGTACGTTCCCCTGGGCCCCTTCCTCGGTAAAAACTTCGCCTCTACGCTGTCGGCCTGGATTGTTCCCTACGAGACGCTGGAACCCTTCCGCGTTCCCGGCCCCAAACAAGATCCGGAAGTACTGGACTACCTACAGTATGAAGGCAATCATAACTACGACGTCCACCTGGAAGTCACCCTCACCCCCGCCGGTGGGGAGCCGACGGTGATCTCCCGTTCCAACTACAAATACATGTACTGGAATATGCTGCAGCAGTTGGCTCACCATACGGTAAACGGGTGCAACGTCCGCGTCGGCGACCTATTGGCGTCAGGAACGATCTCGGGTAAAGACGCCATGAGCTACGGCTCTTTATTAGAGTTAAGCGATGGTGGGCGGAAGGATATCGTATTAAAAGACGGTACCATTCGCCGGTGGATTGAGGATGGGGATACGGTGACTTTCCGTGGATGGATGGAGCGGGGTGGGTTGCGGGTTGAGTTTGGGGAAGTTGTTGGGCGGATTGTGTGACTTCGTTTCCCTCCGGACTGTATATGGAGACCCGACCTCCGGTCGGGTTAGCGCTTTAGATCGCTCTTGGTGATCTAATTGTAATAATGCGTTAGTGACTACTTGATAAGTATCAATATTCCAAATTAGCCCGACCAGAGGTCGGGCCTCCAGTATTGGCATCCGGACCGGAGGTCCGAAACCGGGGCCCCTACTACCCCTGATACGCCTCAATCGGCGGGCAAGTACAAATAAAGTTCCGGTCCCCGTACCCGTCATCCACGCGGCCAACGGAAGGCCAGAATTTGTACCCCTCCCGCAAGTAAGGTAGTGGGAAGGCTGCCTGCTCCCGGGAATAAGCGTGCGTCCACTCATCAGCGGAGATCTCCGCGATGGTGTGGGGAGCATTGAGCAGCACGTTATCCTCTGCATCGGCGTCTCCCCGCGCAATGGCGTCGGCTTCTTCGCGGATCGCGATCAGCGCATCACAGAAGCGGTCGAGTTCGTCCTGAGATTCACTCTCGGTGGGCTCGATCATCACCGTACCGGCCACGGGCCAGGAGAGGGTGGGGGCATGGAAGCCGTAATCGATCAAGCGCTTGGCGAGGTCCGCCGCACCCATTACGGATTTGAGCGGGCGCAGATCAATAATGAGTTCGTGCGCACTGCGGCCCTGCTCACCCTGGAAGAGAACGGTGTAGCTCTTCTCAATCCGCTTGGCGATGTAGTTGGCGTTCAGGATGGCGTATTCGCTAGCCGCCTTCAAGCCCTTCGCACCGAGCATCCGGATGTATGCGTAACTGATCAGCAAAATGGAAGCCGATCCCCACGGAGCCGCAGAGACAGCCGTCGAGGCTTTTTGCCCACCCGTCTCCTGCAGCGGGTGCCCGGGCAGGAAGGGCGCAAGCTTCTCATTACAGCAAATCGGGCCCATTCCGGGGCCACCACCGCCGTGCGGGATGGCAAAAGTCTTGTGGAGGTTGAGGTGGCAAACGTCCGCGCCAATCCGGCCCGGGCTCGTCAGGCCAACCTGAGCGTTCATGTTGGCACCATCCATGTAGACCATGCCACCAGCTTCGTGAACGAGTTCGCAGATCTCGACTACCCCAGTTTCAAATACCCCGTAGGTACTGGGGTAAGTGATCATGAGCGCAGAGAGATTGTCCCGGTTCTCGTCCACCTTCAATTTGAGGTCTTCAATGTCGATGTTACCCGCTTCGTCGGACTTTACGACAACGACCTCCATACCAGCCATGACGGCGCTAGCGGGGTTGGTGCCGTGGGCGGATTCAGGAATAATGGCGACGTTCCGGTGGAAGTCGCCCCGATCGTGGTGGTAAGCCCGAATGACAAGTAAGCCCGCGTATTCACCACTAGCTCCGGAATTGGGCTGGAGGGAGCAATCCGTAAAGCCACAGATCTCCGCCAGATCACGTTCCAGTTCACTAAAGATCTGCTTGTAGCCCTGGGCCTGCGCAATCGGCGCGAACGGGTGGAGATCCGCAAATTCGGACCAGGAAACAGGAATCAGTTGCGTTGCCGCGTTCAACTTCATCGTACAGCTACCTAGCGGGATCATGCTGTGGCAGAGGCTGAGGTCCTTATTCTCCAGGCGCTTCAGGTAGCGCATCATCTGCGTCTCCGTCCGGTGGTTCTTGAAGTTGGGGTGGGTCAGGTAGTCTGACGACCGGAGCAGGCTGGCGGGAAGGCGATCCTCCACGCCCTCAATACCTCCGTCTTCAGTCAGATTGGCTCCCTGGTAGTCGAGGTTGACACCGAAGATGCGGCAGACGGCCTTTAGGTCCGTTGTCGCAACCGTTTCGTCGAAACTGATGCGGATACCACCTTCAACGGGGTAGTAAAAGTTGTACCCTTCCGCCTGGCTGCGCGCCTTGATCTGGGCCACCTTTTCGGGGCTGGCCTCCACGTGGAGGGTATCGAAGAACTCATTTCCGGCGAGGGTAAATCCACCGGCCGTCAATGCATCGGCGAAGAGGGCGGTGAAGTGGTGGGTCCGCTTCGCAATAGCCTTGAGGCCTTCCGCGCCGTGGTAGGTCGCGTAGAAGCCGGCCATATTAGCCAGCAGTGCCTGGGCGGTACAGATGTTGGATGTAGCCTTTTCCCGGCGGATGTGTTGCTCCCGCGTCTGCAGAGCCATGCGCAGGGCATACTTCCCGTGGCGGTCCTGGCTCACGCCAATGATGCGGCCAGGAATCTGGCGCTTGTATTTCTCCGTCGTAGCGAAGTAGGCGGCGTGCGGCCCACCGAAGCCCATCGGTACCCCGAAACGCTGGGAGTTACCGACGACGGCATCCGCTCCCCATTCTCCGGGAGGCGTCAGGAGGGTCAATGCCAGTAGGTCCGCCGCTACGATGGTAAAGGCGTTCGCAGCTTTGGCCTGCTCAACCACTGCGCGATGATCCTCTACCCGGCCATTGGCGCCGGGGTACTGCAGAAGGATGCCGAATACTTCTTCCTTACCAAAAGTAAAGCCAGCGACCGGCCGGACGTCCACCTTAATGTTCAGTGGCTCGGCCCGGGTTTTGAGGACGGCGATCGTCTGGGGCAGCACCTGGTCAGATACCAAAAAGGTTGCCACGGCATCGCCCTTCGTACGCTTGTTGCGGGCGGCGAAGAACATGGTCATGGCCTCGGCGGCGGCGGTGCCTTCGTCGAGCAGGGAAGCGTTGGCGATGGGGAGGCCCGTTAGGTCGCTCACCATCGTCTGGTAGTTCAGCAGCGACTCCAGGCGCCCCTGGGCGATCTCCGCCTGGTAGGGCGTGTACTGAGTGTACCAACCCGGATTAGAGAACACATTGCGCAGGATCACGCTCGGCGTTATCGTATTGTAGTAGCCCATCCCGATGAAGGAGCGGAAGACTTTGTTCTTAGCCGCAATCCCCTTTAGGTGCTGTAGGTAGTAGTATTCGCTCACGGCGGCGGGCACGTCCAGCGCCTTGTGGTCACGAATGTTGGCGGGCACGGTCTGCTCCATCAGTTCGTCGAGGGACTCGACACCGACGACGTCCAGCATGGCCGTCAGCTCTCCGGCGTCGGGACCAAGGTGGCGGTGAGCAAATTGGTCGTGGCGGGGGGTAAGAGCGGGCATACAATTACGTTTTTACGAGAAGGCGCAAAGGTAACTCCCACCCGGTGATTGGGTTGCGGCAAAGCAACACGTAAACGTCATGATTTTTGTCGCGATCAGGATCTGGCAGGGCGGGCCGTAGCAGAGGTGTTTTTTCCAATTTGTGGCTCGTGCATTCTAGCTGGGCTTAGTCTCAATTCGGGGCGCTGCCGCGGGTGCGCAGCAATGGGACTGAGGGTAGGTGGAGTGACAAAATGCCCTATCTTAGCAACTAAGACCAACGACCATGGGACAACCAAAATTAGCTAAAGTACCTTTCGAAGACTACCTCACCATCGAGCGAAGGGATGATATGCGTTATGCGTACATCGATGGCGAGATTTTCAGCATGGCGGGCGGGACGATACAGCATACCAGGATTTGCAGTAATGCTCACGGAGTATTACGTGATGTAACGAGAAAAACTGGAACTTGCGAACCATTTACTTCAGAAATGAAAATAGAAGTAAAAGCCCGCGGCAAATACTTCTACCCCGACGCTGGTTTAGCCTGCCCTGAGTACGTTGAATCAAAGCACCTCACCGGTGCGATCGTTAATCCAAAACTGATTGTGGAAGTAACCAGCAAAGAAAGTGCGGGCTACGATAACTCCGAAAAGTTTCGTGCTTATTGGTCAATTCCATCCGTTCACGAATACATCCTGATCGAGCAGGAGCAGCCACGCGTCACCATTTACCGCAGACGTAATGATCTGATGAAGATGGACCATTACGAGGGGCTGGACGCCGTCGTACCGCTCGAAAGCGTTGAAGGCGAATTGAGGCTGGCTGATATTTATGAGAAGGTTAGGTTTGAGGAGGAGGCGTAGGCAGTTGATGCCAAAAAAACAGATGCTCGCTGCGTATAGAACGAGAGGTTGTTCAAATTTCTCCCAATGAATCAAGGACGTGCTTAATCAACTTATCGTTGAGCCACAATCCAATCTCTCTGAGGGCGGTAATTTTATCGGAGACGTTATCAATTAGCCCTAATTTTTTTGCTTGAATTAGCACGCCTAAAATTCCTGTGATCTGGATACCGTATTCAGTGGCAATGCTCCTTCCTAACCGCTCATCTATTATCAGGTACTCTGCTTTTAACTCTATTGCCAGGACGATGGATTCAGATTCTCCAAGGTCCAGTTGATCCAATAACTTTTTGAGTAGGAGTTGGTCAGTGGGGTGTTTTACGATAATCCAATCAGTCTCAAAAAGAAAATCTGCCTGTGCTTGTACTCTTGACAATTCGTGATGAACACCCGGAGATATTACGATTTGTCCATAAAGGTCTTTCAGTACATCGATTAGTCCAATCTGGTATAGGTTACTGATGGCTGATGTGTCACTGACTACAATCATAGGTCAATTCCCAGGTTCTCAAGATCAGATTTCAAATCGTCTTCATCGTAATGCTGAAAGATCTTTCTTTTGCCCAGTTCCTTTTGGAATTCCAGATGATTTAAGCCAGATAATTCCCGACACTTACCAAAGCTCATTTGTTGCTTTTCGTACAAGAAGCAGGCTAGGTCGATGAGCAAATTGTTTGCCGTAGTGTCTAAGTTCTCTAGTAAGGTGTCCGAGATGACTAAGGCCATGATGTAAATTTGTTTGGAACTCCTTACGTAACGCTCAGGTATTCCCTTTGTTGCTATTCCAACCCGCCACCATGCACCCCTACCGCGCCTTCATCCATCGCTACCAACCGATCACGAACGAGGAATGGGCACGGATAGCGGACCTCCTCGTTAGGCGCGAGATTACTGCCGGCGATGTACTGCTACAGGAAGGAAAAGTATGCCGCCACGTCTGGTTCCTGGAACGGGGGTTGATGCGCTACGCAGTGGACGATGTCGGAACGGAGGTCACCAAGTTCTTCACCGTAGCGCCCTACTGTTTCACTTCTCAGCGCAGCTTTAACACCCGCCAGCCGGCGGAAGAATCCATCGTTGCTCTTGAGGACGGTATGCTGTGGCAACTCTCCAAGGACGACGTTGAGTCCCTATTTGCCCTGCCGGGTTGGAGCGCCTTCGTGCGGGCCCTTACCCAGGAGGTACAATTTTTTACCGAAGAGATCCTTCTCGACCTCCAGCGTAAATCTGCTGAGGACCGATACCGAACCCTCCTTAGTACAGGGGACCCACTACTGGAGAGAGTCCCACTCAAGTTCCTGGCCTCCTATTTAGGTATTGCACCCCAATCGCTAAGTCGCATCCGAAAAAAGATCGCCGCCGCGGGTAGAAGTTAACCTGGGTGCAGCAGCGTAGGCCACTTGAGAGATGACCTTCGTGCCATTGAACAACCCTAGTTACTTTTTATGCCTACTAGTAAGACTTCCCCACCCGAGCGACCAGCTGAACCCACCAATCGCCACTTCTGGCACAGCGTCACCACTACGGCTAGTAGTGCCGCTGTCTGGCGGGTCTGGTCCGACGTAGCCAACTGGAAAAATTGGGACGAAGGCCTCTCCGCCGCCGAGCTGGACGGCCCCTTCGAAGCCGGCGCCCGTGGGACCCTGGTCACGGATGGCCGTAAGGTGGCCTTCCAAATCGTGACCGCAATGCCAGAATCCAGTTACACCGTACTGACACCACTACCTTTAGGGCAATTGTTTGTCCGGCGCTCCTACGCTCCAGCAACTGATGGTGGACCGGGAGGGAAGATCACCCACGAAGTCTGGTTCGCCGGCCTTTCGGCCCCGCTCTTCACCTGGATACTAGGTCGGAAGTTTCGCCCAATGCTACCTGGTATTGTTGAAAACGTAAGTAAAATTGCCACGGCCTTATGATCTACCTCATCTACGCTGCCAACATCCTCGTTGCGGGTTGGATCAGCATTACGAGCCTCTTCTTCCCCCGCACAGCTTTAGTTACGGTATTCCAGAATACCGTAGAATACTCGGAAACCATCCGTCTGGTGGGTGCACTCTGGGGTGCTATCTTCCTACTCTCCATTGCCGGTTTATTCTTCCCGCAGCGGATGAGTGTGGTGCTACTCTTCCAATTGATCTATAAAGGGAGTTGGTTACTTTTCGTAGCCCTGCCGGCATTTCAGAACGACCTCCCTTACCCCAAGGGCATGGCCAATTTCTTTGTGGTTTGGGTACTGGTGCTGCCGTTTGTGATTCCTTGGGGGTATTTGTTTGGGCGATGAGGTACACTTTTGCGGCCATTTAAGTGCATAGTCGACGGGCTAAAATCAAATTTTGATTTAGGTATTTATCTACCACTTCTTTTATAGCTAAAAGAAGCAAAAGCTTTGTCCTGTAACCGTGGCTTAACGTGATTTCAGCAGCAGAAAGCTAAAATTTGCCAACTCGCCAACTAACTTTTGTTTCAAACTTTAAGCCTGCCGTTTGCATTTAATTCGTGGGTCATGCTTTAATCATTCGCGTGCTCAAACAATGCAAATTTCTTCGCGCTTTCTACCGCTGAAATCACTACCACGGTTAAGGGACGAATAACCTCCCACGGATTTAGGTCTCTCGTCCAAAATCTAAAATCCAACGTCTAATATCCTCAAACGCCTTTCCCCCAAGTACTTATTCAATACAGGCCACGCCAATAAACCCTCCAGCATTCTTCAGGTAGCCCGTCCAAAATCTAAAATCCAACGTCTAACTTCCTGCCATTAATCCCGAGCGTTCACTAATAAATCGGGCGGCCACATTTTGTTACTCCTAACAACACACACTACATACTTCACCTAACAAAAGTATTTGTTCGAACTACTGTTTCCAGTCGCCGTTGCAAGGGCGTGGCCAAACTTATAGACATCTCCCCCCTCGATAAAGTCGTTCAGTACGACGACGAGCCGGCTAAACTGTACCGGATCGAGATCCGTGACCTTTCGCGTGGCCTTTGCGGGGCGCTGTTTTTAGCCCTCCCGCTACACTATACGATGGAGATGTGGTCGCGTGCGCGGTCAATCCCGCCTTACCTGATGCTATCCATCATCCTGGTAGGATACCTGCTCAACGTTGGGTACTGCTACTATAGTAACTTTAAGGATAAACCCGCCCGGCAATCGCCCTGGTGGGATGCCCTTGAAAGCATCGGCATCGGGCTTTTCGCCAGCGCCGCAACCTTATTTCTGACGGACCAACTTACTTACCAAATGAGTTGGAGCGTGATTATTTCCTGCATTGCCATCACGTCCGTTCCGACGGGGTTCGGGGCCAGTTTGGCCAAGAGCCAGCTTAGTGCAGGTGGAGATCGGGACTTAACCAAAGGGTGGTCGCAGGACAAGAAGAAACTCATCGCCTGCCTGCTGGGAGGCATCATGTTCGCCTTCAATGTTGGCGCCACACAGGAGCCTACGGTGATCAGTACCTCCATCAATGCATGGCAGATTATTGGTTTAATTCTATTCTCTCTCTTCGTGAGTTACCTAATGGTTTTCATGACGGACTTCGAAACACAGAAGGATGATGAGGGTACAATTCTGGGCCCCGAATGGGCTGAAATGACAATCTGTTACTCCGTCTCCCTAATCGCCAGCGCCGCACTGCTCTTCATGTTCGGTTATCTATCCGGAGATACGCCCTTTAATCTGTCCGCTACGTGGGTGGTTGTATTGGGCTATGCAACCACGCTCGGTGGGTCCGCCGGGCGGCTCGTGATTTAAATCATCTATTCGTAACCGGACACCAGTTACGCAGCTTTCTCAACTTAAATATTGCGTAATGGCTAATGATAATAAAGAGGACAACTCGGATGAGCAGGGCCAATCACCTAACGAGCAAACCCCTCCGCCCACCATTCTTTCCTGGACAATCCGGGGTGTTAGTCTGCTTGTCATTTTCGGCTTGCTCATTTACTTTCTCGTAGCGGCAATTCAACCTACTGCTCCTGCGGGCGCTAACGTAGAATACAAGGTGGCGGATATCGAACAACGCGAAGGCAGATGGGTCGTCCCCTTTAAGGTGATAAACACCGGAGGGATGGGGCTTCATTTAATTAAAGTAAAGGGTACGTTGCCCGCCGAGCCGGAGGACGTGGAGAAAACAATCATCATCCCCCTCCTGGGTTCCGGGGAACGGGTTACCTCCGAGTTTCGTTTTGAGGAAGATCCCCGCGTGGCGGGCTTCGAGTTCACGGTGGAAAGCTATTTGGTCCCGTAGACATTTTTGAACTGGAATCAGCAGCATATGATTTGATATGTGGATATTGGGGATGTTTATCACTCCAACATTCTCCCCATGCGGTTTACCTTGTTCTTTGCGCTCGTCTTCTCCCTGTATTCCTGCGGAAGTCCAACGGCTGAGACCCCGTCCGCTTCCAATGGCTCTGCACCTGCGACAGCGCCCGCTGAATATGACGAGGAAATGCTGCAGGACGCCGACGAGCACGCGCCCCCCGGCTACTACGAAAACCTACCCACGGAGGCTTATAACCCCGGTGAATACGACGAGCGCTTCCGGCCAGAATACCACTTTACGCCGCTGGAAGGTTGGATGAATGACCCAAACGGGATGGTCTATTACGACGGCGAATGGCACCTATTTTACCAGCATTTTCCCGATAGCAACCGGTGGGGACCGATGCACTGGGGCCACGCCATCAGCACCGATCTGGTGAACTGGCAACACCTGCCGATTGCGTTGTACCCGGACGAAAAAGGCTACATCTTTTCGGGTAGTGTCGTAGTAGACCACGCCCAAAAAAGCCCCTTCGGGAAGGACGGTGAACCGGCGATGGTGGCCATGTTCACCTACCACGATATCGAGGGCGAAAAGGCCGGACGGGCCGACTACGAAACCCAGGGCATCGCCTATAGCAACGACCACGGGCGGACCTGGACGAAGTACGCCGGTAACCCCGTCATTCCCAACCGCGGGACGAAGGATTTTCGGGACCCCAAGGTGCTGTGGGACGAGAAAACCCAAGCTTACACCATGGTCCTCGCCGCCGCCGACCACGTGGAATTCTTCTCTTCGCCGGACCTCGTGAATTGGACCTACTTAAGCAGTTTTGGGAAGGACCAACCCGAACACTTCGGCGTCTGGGAGTGCCCCGAACTCATCCCCATGACGGTGGAAGAAACGGGGGAGGAAGCATACGTCCTCATCGTCAGTACCGGCCGTGGAAACCCCAACGGTGGGGGCTCGGCGACCTATTACTATACGGGGAATTGGGACGGCAAAACCTTCACCAAATTGAAGGAAACCAGCTACAACAAACCGGGTACCAAGTGGCTCGACCACGGCCGCGATAACTACGCCGCCGTCACCTTCGCCGACGTGCCGGATGGCGATGGCCGCACCATTTTAATGGGTTGGATGAGCAATTGGCAGTACGCTCAGGACGTGCCCACCGAAGGTTGGCGCAGCGCCATGACGGTACCGCGCAACTTGCGTTTGTACAACGACCCCGACTTTGGCTACCGCCTCCACCAGGCGCCGGTGAAGGAATTGGAACGCCTCCGGGGGAAGAAGATCGAACTCGGTACGGATTATTTGGAAGATGGCATCACGACGGTTGATTTAAGCGAGTTGGCTCACCCCGGGGTGTTCGAACTTAATTTTTCGGTGGATTTACACAGCAATTCCGAAGCGCTCTACTTTACGCTGACGGACGCTGACAATAAGAACTTTTACCGCTTTGGTTTTGACCGGAATATGGAAGAGGGCAAATGGATCTTCACCAGCCGCGACCTGGCAGGATTGCGAGAATTCCACGAAGATTTTACCAGCGAAGAGTTGACGTTTCTGGACCGACCCAGTAATAATTCCGTGATGGACATTCGTATTTTGTTTGATAAGACGAGCGCCGAGGTTTTTCTCGATGATGGCCTCGCCGTAGCCACCGATATTTTCTTTCCGACTACTGATTTTACTTATCTCGTTTTTGAGGTAAGTGGTGGGCAAAAGGATTTGGATGGGGATTTAGGGTTTTTGTTGGAGCGGGGGGATATTTGGGAATTAAAATGATATTTTGACGTTAGATTTTAGACATTGGATCTTAGATGGTGCCTGGTGCTATTTAATTAGGTAGTAATTTCTGAAATTTGCTGGAATGGCTGCTCCCCTCTCCCTTGGAGAGGGGTTGGGAGAGAGGGCGCCTGAAGCGGAATATGCCCCTTTAAACAATTAATTTTTTGGGAAAAAGGGTTTTGACTCTTCTCCCGTCTTGCACTTCTTTTGTAGCCAAAAGAAGCAAAAGCTTTGTCCTGTAACCGTGGCTTAACGCGATTTTCGGGTGGAAAAGCTAAAATCTGCCAACTCGCTAATCGTCGTTCGCTTTGAGCTCAAGCTTTTCGGTTGCATAATTCTGTGGTCCTTTATTCAATCTCTCGTGTGCTCGAACAGTGCAGATTTCTTCACGCTTTTCCACCCGAAAATCACTACCACGGTTAAGGGACGGATGACTGCCAGGTCTTTAGGAATCCCGTCTAAAATCTAACGTCTAAAATCCCTCCAGTAATCACTACCACGGTTAAGGGACGGATAACTTCCAGGTCTTTAGGTATCCCGTCTAAAATCTAACGTCTAAAATCACAAAGTCCTATCTTCACTCTCCCTATTACAAAACACATCTCCCTTGAAACACCTCAACGCATTCGTGCTCTTCCTATGTCTGCTATTGAGCAATTGCCTTGCGGGCCAGTCTACCCCCTTTCCAGGTCTTGAATTTGACAAGATCGACGTCAACGCCGAAGGGCGCAACATCACCCGGATACACAGTCAGCACACTACTGAGTTGGGGGAGTTGTTCATCCTCTGGGATTTGAACTCGCCCGGACGGGGGCCGGTACGCTTCTACACTTTTCAGGACGGCGCATTTCAGGAGCGCGCAGTACTTAACCTGGACCCGGACGATTTTGAGCTGATCGGGATTCACGGCAACTACGTGGTTTATGATGACCGATTCGGCAACAGTGTTACCGTAGAAACACTGGATCTGCGGGACGGGACAATCAAGACTATTGTCAACCCGAACGAAGTCACGTATCCGCTGGATGGCGACCATTTTCTGTATCCTGGCTCCAATGGCGGGACGTACATCAGCCAGGACGGGGATGACGGCTTTCGCTTTACCGGCCGGCAAATCAGTTTACACACCTTCCCCTTTGGTGATCGAAGTATCATCACCTCCTTCCGAGAAATGTGGGTGACGGACTACACGGAGGAAGGAACCGTACAACTCGACGTGTTTGGAACTGACCCGATTGCTGGCCGCACCATTGGAGACCGCTTCGTTTATTCTTTGGAGAACGGTAACCTGATGTCCACCGACGGGACGAGGGACGGTGCCATCCAGTTACTACCCTTCACCGATAATGAAGCTACTTACTTCGTGGCCGCCTCGGACGAGAAAATATTCTTCAAATACACCTCTTCCGCCCACGGTACCGAACTATGGGAAACGGACGGCACCCCCGCCGGCACGATGCGGCTGACCGATTACGGCCCCGGCCCGCAGGATGGCATCATCGTCAACGCGCCCTTCCCGAGCTCTACCCACCCGGGCACCGTGCCTACAGAAACGGTAATTCGTGGAGGGGGAGGCACCAACCGGAATGTTTACCTGGTCAACGCCAACGGTATTACCGAGTTGTTCACCCACGAGCCGCGTAACCTGACCAGCTTCTGGCGGCCTAAACTGATCGGGCAGTCCGCGGACGGTACTTATTTTGTCAAGGTAGAAGAGAACGGTCAGGCGGCGAGAATTATCGCGGTCAACAACGGCGTGACGACGGAGCTTTTTGCTCCCGATGACCTGCAGTTCCTCGGCGGCGAAGTCATCGTCGGTAACCACCTTTTCGCCTCCATGCGCAGCAACAACTTGGGGCGCCTCGGGCTGATGAGCGTCAATAGCCCCACTGCCGTAGTCCTTGATACCCTAAACGGAACCCGACTGTTTGCGGGTGAGGACCACGTTTACTACAACGGTTTTTCGGATTTGGATCCAACCTTCTTCAGAACTACCCTCAGTTTTAGAAGTGCTTCCGTGACGGGGGAAGTCAAGACCTTTCCCATCGTCGCCCTCGAGGAGTATACGAATAACTTTACCCCCTTCTTCTTTAGTCAGGAGGGCAACAACTACGCCATCGCTGATGAGGCTTTTTCCAAGGAGGCCATCTTCAGCTTGGAGGGTGGCGACTACGAGGTAGAAATTGATTTATTCGACATCACCGAGTCTTCGTTAACGGACGCTCATTACGCAACGGATAATTATCTCTACTACGTAGAATATAGCAATAATGGAGCCGGGCCGGGCCAATTTTATGCGCTGAGCCAGCCCGATGCCACGCCCGTTCCAGTAGCACCCCAGGGAACAGAATTTGAAGGTTTTGGTCCGTTCGTTCTGGGAGACTACTTACTGGACCAACTCCCTGACGGGGATGGGCTGTACACTTTTTTGGGGCCGCAGATAAGTGACTATAAGAAGATTGCTCCCCCCATCACTGGCCTGAGAATACTAGGGAATGCCGTTGTGCTGGATGGCTACGCTTACTTCCGAATGCGCCGGTCCTTTGGCGACATCATCTACCTCTGCCGGGTCAAACTGGAAGGGCCAGCGACGGCAGAAATTGTGCAAATCTTCACCCCCGGGCCGGACGTTGGAAGCAATCGTAGTCTTGGCGAAATGGTGGTCCACAATGGTCTCATCTACCTCCCCGCCGTCGCTGATGATACCGGGTGGGAGCTCTGGCGGACGGACGGCACCCCGGACGGCGCTGAATTCTTCCGGGACCTAAACCCCGGGCCAAATAGCGCCGACATCGGAAACGTCCGCCTGGCGGGCGATTGGTTGATTCTGGAGATGGGGCCACTCAGAGAACCCGCAGAGATCTACGTAGAGCACCTCGGTGACGGCCGCGTTTACCGCTACCCATTCGATGGCAATTTCCTTAGAGAAGTAGCTTTGGTAGGTGACTACCTCTTCGTCGGTGCCTGGATGCGGGGCCTACTTAAAATTGATACCCGAAACGGCGAGCTAAGCACGGAGAGCGAAGAAGATATCCGGGAACTCGCCACGCTCAGTGACGGCCGCGTCGTTTACCCAAGTAGGGTAGGGGTTGCCATCACCGACGGGGTAACAACAGAAACTGCAGACGTAGCTTTTGGTGAGGCACTCGGCCATTATCTGATCGGTAGGGGAGACCGCGTCAACTCGTCGGAGAACCAGATTGATGTGTTTAATACATTGACGGGTGACCTCATCAGCATGCCCGACGCTTTTTTATCTAACAACAATGAACAATGGCTGAGCGTCGGGAACCAGGTCTATTTTGATGGAATTAGCCGACAGTTCGGCAATGAGATCTACTACTTCTCCCTGGGTGGTGACCTGGATAGTATCCAGGGCACAGTGTTTCTCGATCTCAACGAAAATGGTACCCAGGACGCCGATGAACCATCCGCAAATGGCGTACTCGTATACGCGGAAACTAATGGCCGCCGTACGAGCGTGAGAACGGATGCTCAGGGTGAATTTCTGATGGTCGTCGAGGACGCTGCTTCCGCCGAAGTATACCTCGGCCGGAATGACTGCTACGGTAACCAGAGTGAGCAACGTTTCCCGGGCAATAGCGAAAACATCATCTTCTCCGTTTCCGGGCAGGCAACGAACAGCAGCGTAAACGCCCACCTCGTGACGGGGGCTGTCCGCTGTGGATTTACCGTTCCGGTTTGGGCAACCGTCACCAACACCGGTTGCGTTGCGGCTAGTTTTGACGTCACCCTGAGTGTGGACGAAGATGCCTCCGTAGAAAGCTTCACCGTTCAGCCCGACGTCTCCGAGGAGAACGTATTGACGTGGCAAAGCGTCACTTTGGAGGCCGGTCAGAGTTGGACCAACCTCGGTCAAATCCGTCAGCCAAACGAAGACCGGGTGGGTACGCCCGTCGAATACAACCTGAGCGCTATTAGCAACGATGATGACGAAGTGGAGGACGAGTTTGACTACGCTCCTAACCTCCGCTGCGCAATCGACCCGAATGACAAACTGGTCAGCCCCAGCCGGGCAGAACCGTCGATGAGCAACTATACCCAGTTCGATGAGACGCTGACCTACACCATCCGTTTTCAGAATACGGGCAACGACTTCGCCACCACGGTGCGTCTGGAAGATGAACTCGGGCCGCAGTTTGACCTGACTACCTTCAGCCCCGTCGCGGCCAGCCATAAGTACCGCTACGCCCTGGGCGACAACGGCCAACTAACGGTCACTTTTGACGAGATCAACCTGCCCGATAGCACCCGCAGCCCGGTAGAAAGTAATGGCTTCTTCTCTTTTGACGTCCGTTTACTAGATGATTTCGTAATGGGTGACGTGGAGAATACCGCGGCCATCTACTTCGACTTCAACCGTCCCATTATTACGAATACCGTCCAGTCCAGCATCGTGGAGTTCCTCGACGAGGACGAAGACGGCTTCAACTTCTACGACGAGTGTAATGACCAGGATGCATCCATCAACCCCGCCGCCATCGATGAGGCCGGCAACGGTATCGACGAGAATTGTGACGGGCAGGATGGTACGGTCTCCACCGGCGAAGCATTGAGTGCCCAAGTCCAGTTGTATCCCAACCCGACGACCGATTGGGTCCGGCTGGAAGATCCGCTGGGCCGGCAACTAACCGTTATTGTTATGGACCAGACCGGGCGCGAACTACTTCGCCGTGAAGTGCGTGCCGGTGAGGCGCTAAACCTGACGTCCGCCGCCGCCGGCGTTTACCTCGTGCAGCTACGTGACCCGATGAGTGGGCGGACGGGGTACCGGAAGTTGGTGTTGCGGCGGTAGGGTTTACGCTTGGTTGAAAGGTCAACGTAGCCGTTTGAAAACATGATTCGTGGGTCTAGGGTGTGGGTTGATCTCCGCTTCCGAATTTGTGGGTATCTGCCCGTGATAATCTGCCGTGTACGCTCGCCATTCACTATATTTGAGCCCGCCCGTTTAGCTGAAAACGATTCCGTAGACGCTTTCCACTGCTCAAAAACAACTTATCATGTTAAGATTTTTCATCGCGGCCTGTATGGCATCGCTGTGCCTGGGTACCGCAACACTTTCTGCTCAGGCGTACACCATTGATGATCAGATCGGTGTTGCCGCCTACGTCGAGTTAGGGAATGACCCGGGCGCAACGCAGGTGCCTAATTCTAAGGAGGACGACGACTATGGCCTGGTCGCACTACCCTTCGATTTCACCTTTTTCGGCGTTACCTACGTAGCTGGTTCAGACGTGAGTATCGGTACGAACGGTGGCCTATTCTTCGCCGATGATTACCTAAATCTTGGAAACGACCCTTTACCCAGTGGCGATTGGACTAATGCAGCTATCCTTGTCTTGAATGATGACCTGGACGGAAATGGAAATCTCTCGGCGCGGGGCATCTATCAGAAGCTGATTGGTACGGCTCCAAACCGCAAGTGGGTGATCGAATATAACGAATACAGTTATTTCCAGGATATAATAACTGGGCAAGAATTAAACTTTCAAATCGTTTTATACGAGGGGACTGGAGTTGTTGATATGCTTTACCAGAACCTCGTTCAGGATAGAGTAAGTCCTGGAAACGGTGGAGCCTCGGCAACTGTAGGATTACAGAATACTGGAGGGAGTACGGCTGACTTTGTGCAATACAGCTACAACACAATAATCCCGAACAACACCGGCGTTCGGTATACCCCGAGATCGATCCGCGTGCGCAATGAAACCACCGGAGTTACTTACCGAAGTATCAGCGATGCCATCCCAAGCCTTCCTGACGTTGCCACCAGTACGGAAGCCGATACGGAAACCCTCCTCATCGCTGCGGATGTTTACAATGAGTCTATTGATCTAAGTAGTAAAAGGGTGGAAATTAATGTTGTCGCCTTATCTGAAATCGCCGTGCCACAACCGGCTGGACTCAGCGCCAAGCGTAACAACGCAGCAGCTGCCCTTCGCCCAGACGCCGCAACCCGTATGCAGATGGACCGGCAAAGTAAGGTGGCGTCCGGCCAGTAGAAGGCATCCTCGTTCGTGGCAATCACGTTCCTCGTTGAGGCTGAATGGAAGCGTAAACGGTGAAGTACCGGTAGCTGAGCTAGGCATGGTCGGAAAATTTGGGGCGGCACCTCCACCGGGGTGCCAACACCCCAACTTCCCCACCAATTACTACGCACTAATCCCTACCTTCACCCGCCCCAGCCAGTTAACCACGACCAATGTCTTCCCGAATTCTGATCATCGGCGCCGGCCGATCTTCCACCGCCCTTATCAATTATTGCCTCGCCAAAAGCGAAGAACTCGGCTGGAACGTCACCGTGGCCGACGCTGACCCGAACGCCGCCGCCGCCAAGGTGAACGGCCACCCACGGGGATCCACCGCCTGGCTCGACGTGACGAAGAAGAACGACCGCAACGACCTCATCAGCCGGGCCGACATCGTCATCTCCCTGCTCCCCGCCCACCTCCACATCGAGGTCGCGCAAGACTGCATCCGCCTCAAGAAACACCTCGTCACGGCCAGCTACGTAAGCCAGGAATTGTACCGCTTGGGCGACGAGGCTCGTAGTCGCGAACTCATCTTCATGGGTGAAATGGGCCTCGACCCCGGCATCGACCACATGACGGCCATGCAGCGCATCAACGCCATCCGCGAAATGGGGGCTAAGATCACCGCATTCTACTCCTTCACCGGCGGCCTCATCGCCCCCGAGAGTAACGATAATCCCTGGGGCTATAAATTCACCTGGAACCCCCGCAACGTCGTCCTGGCCGGACAGGGCACGGCTCAATACCTCAACAAGGGGAAGCTCAAATTTCTCCCTTACCAGCGCGTCTTTGGCCGGCAGTGGGACGTCCACGTAGACGGCCTCGGCGAGTTCGAAGCCTACGCCAATCGCGACAGTCTCCTGTACCGGGAGCAGTATGGTTTGGATGATATCCCAACCATCCTGCGCGGCACCCTGCGCTACCCGGGTTACTGCGACGCCTGGAACGCCCTCGTCCAGATCGGCCTCACCAACGCGGATTTCCCAATCCTCAATAGCGACCAGATCACCTACCACGAACTCATGGAGGCCCTCGCCCCGAGCGGCCCCGGTTCGGTCAAGGACCGCATCGCCCAAATGCTGGAACTCGATACTGATGGGGACGTAATGAACCGTCTCGTTTGGCTCGGGCTCTTCCGCAAAAAGCGCATCAAACTTAAAGACGCGACTCCAGCTCTCATCCTCGAAGACCTGCTGCTTAAAAAGTGGCAACTCAAGTCCGAGGATAAGGACCTCATCGTCATGCAACACCAGATCGAATACGAACTCGATGGCCGCACGTACCGCGATACCTCGAACCTCACCATGACGGGAAAGGACGCCACGGATACGGCCATGTCCCGCCTCGTCGGCCTGCCCATGGGCATCTTCGCCCGCCTCATCGCGGAGGGGAAGATCGAGTCCAAGGGCGTCCACATACCCACGATGGCGGAGGTGTACGAGCCCGTCCTGAAAGAGATGGAAGAATACGGCATGCGGGTCGAGCACCACGAGGAGCTCATCAAATCCTGAGCCGGTAGTGGCGGCTGATTCCACGCTCATTCGCGCCGGGCAATTCGCCCAGGTAGTGCGGCAGGGCGCCATCATTTTGGTGGCCCTCGCGTTACCCCGTCTCGGCCTTGGCCGCGATATCATCGGTGAGTGGGAAGGTCTCCTCTACGTCGGTTACATCCTCGGTTTTGGTTGGCTGAGTGGCCTGTTGCAGGCCTACCTCGTCACCGTCCGCACAACCCTCGACGCTACGGTTTATTCCCGGCGCGTCCTCACGTCCATTGCCCTCACCAGCGTGGCCCTTCTCGGCGTGGCGGCGGGTTTGCACGAGTGGTTGTTCCGGTTGCTAAGGCTCGGTACGCCGCCGGAAGGCTGGTACTGGTTCTTCGTTTTTCTGGCTACTCAGTGGCCGAGTTTGTTCTTTGAGCAACTCCTCCAATTGCGCGGTAAACCCTTTTGGTTGGCCGGTTTTGGGGTGTTTTCTGGCCTCGGTTACGTCCTGGCAATCCTGCTGCCCCTCTACTTTGGCGGCACGCTCAGCGACTCCTTGGCCTGGCTGGCGGCCTTCGCGGGCGGTAAAGGTTTGCTCATCGTAGGTTGGTTATTGGCGGACCAAATACGAGATAGGCGGGCGCTGCCGCAGGTGCCAAAAAATGGGAAAAACAAGGACCGGCTCCGCGACCTGTGGACCACCGCCGGCCCCTTGATCCTCTACGCAACGGTAGGTGGACTAGTAACGGCCTTCGACCCCTGGTTCGTCAATTACTGGTACGGCGACGACGAATCTATCTTCGCCCTCTACCGCTACGGTGCCCGCGACATTCCCTTTGTGACGGCGGTAACGAGCGGCATGATCGTCGTTATCCTCCCCCGGCTGACGGAAAGCGTCGGTAGCGGGCTGGCCCAACTCAAAGCTTCCTCCCGCCGCCTGTTCCACTGGATCTTCGCAGGTACCTTACTGCTCATGGTAACGGCCCCCTTCTGGTGGGCCCCGGTCTTTACGGAGTTGTTTGCGGAGGGCTTACCACTTTTCCGCCTGTACCTATTCATCACCGTGAGCCGCCTCCTCTTCCCGATGCCGGTGATCGTCGCTCTGGGGTATACCCGTGGGCTCTGGCTCTTCAGCTTCTCGGAATTGGTGATGAACCTTGTATTAAGCTGGTTACTGGTACCAAGTTTAGGCCTTTGGGGGATCGTCCTGGCCACCGTCGTATCCGATATTATCAATAAGGGTATCCTGATGTATTTCCTCTACCGGAAGGCGCGGATCTTGCCCGGCCAGTATATGGATTTGCGGGTGTTTCTGGGGTGGTGCCTGGTGCTTTTTGTGGCTTACTGGGTGGGGTAGGGGCCTCTGGCGGTTTTCGGGTTCATTTGCGGTATTGTTTGCCTCCGGCGGTTGCAGGGGAGAAAGAGGAGGAGATAGAGATACTGAGATTTTATACCAACATTTTTGTTTCGCAGGAGTCGGAGAGGTTGGGGAGGCCTGCGGCGCTTGCTTGCGTGAGATTTGTTCGCAAGAGAGGTAGAGCAAAAGAGAATCAGAGGCCTGCGGCGCTGCGTGACATGTCGTCCCGAATGGGCCGGCCAGGGTAGCGGTGGCACACCGTCAGGTGGCCCACTCTACTCCCGCTCCGGGTCTTCGTTGTTCCCTCGGCTGACTTACCATAACAAGCATTTTTACTATTCCCTCACCGTTTCCGTAAACCCAAAACTCCCCGCCAACACTATCTTCGACCTCACGATCCTTCCTTAGCAAGGTGGCTAATTGGAAGCAGCTCACCGTATACCCAGGAACCAATGCGCGAAAGCCTCAAACACTTCTTCATCGCCACCGGTACGTGGATGGCATTCAGTTGGGCGTCCAGCCTTCTCGTTACTCAGCTTTTGCCGGAAGCGACGGGGCTGGCCACAATGGCCAGTTACGTGCTGCCCTTTCTGTGCATCCTCATTTACGGGTTGATATTTCAGGTGGGGGAATTTCTGGAGCTCATCAAGGAGTTGCTGTTGTTACCCCTGCGCTTGTTCCGCCGGCGGAAGGAAGCGGTAGAAATGGAGGAGGCCGAGCCCAACACCCACAAGCAGGAACTCTTCGTGATTCCGCTGTGCGTAGTGATCTACGGTATCGCTGGCTTTTTGCTCAGTTTGATGCACGAAACCGGCTCGTGGGTAACCATCCACCTGTTGCTGGGGCTCGCCTGGGGCGGGATCAATTACGCTTTCTTCAAGTCTGGCATCATGACCTTTGAGGAGATCCTGCGGAGCAACGATGAATTTTAAGGCGGTAGTCTTAGCCCTGACTGCCTAGCCACCAAAGCGTCGCCACCCCTCCCAAACCGCGAAGAGGTAGGCCGCTCCAATCCCCCAACTATCCGGTAGGATGGCACCCAGCAGCGTGGCACCCAGCACCACCGTAGCGAAGTTGCCCAGGAAGTCCAGCCGCTCTGGGTGGAGGAAGAACCCAGTGGTGAGAAACAGCCCAAAGCCGATCGCCAGCGGGAGGGTGGGGAGGCCCAGCGCCAACACGGTCATCAGCACAAGTGCCAGGTAAGTCATCCGCCAACCGAGGTGTACGTCCGGAGCGCAATCGAAGCCCGTCGCCGGTGGTTTGGTACCGGCGATCACCCGGCGGTTGTACGTGATGAGCCAGTACAAGGGCTTGAGGGCGGCAAGGAAATAGGGGTGACGCAGTAGGGGTTTCAGGAGGGGCAGCGCACTTGCCACAACCGTAGTCATCGCATCCAGCCCGTACCGGACTTCCCCCGTCTCTTCGTCGAGGAGGGGGATTTCGTGGCGGCCTCGGTCGATGTCCAGGGTAGGCCACTCTTTGGGGCGGAGAGTGCTGAAGCCCTTCCGCTTACTCCAGTTGAGGGTCGTGAAAACACTGGTGTAGCCTTTGCACATGGGGCAGGCGTCGTCGTAGAGAAAGGTATTTGCCATGGTCGTTTCGATTGGTTGCACGGCAAAGCTACGGGCGAAATCACAAACTTTCAATTTTTTCTGAAAGTTTAGGAAGTTTGTTTTGCGAAAGGGCTTAGTGCGCTGAAGAAGTGGATTAGAGGAGGGGGGCAACCACCGATTTAGAACTACTTCCCATCCACTCATCCGCCCGGTCATTGATGGGAGGGTCAAAGTACGTCGGCCTGTGCGCCGTCCGATACACTAGAGGTGGCCCGGGCAAACTTCCCCCGCACCTGCGGCAGCGCCAACTAATTATTTTCATATCGATAATTAAATAGTAAATAGCCATTAACCGTAAGCACTTTGTTCTCTTAACACTCCCAAAACACCCTGAGTTACCAAACCCCTAAATGAATTAAAATCATAAAATAAACGCACGATCGCCGCTTACTTTAGTGAAAACCCAATACACCATGCCAGTAAGATTTACCTATTTTACCCTATTCCTTCTCACTATTTCTTTTTTATCCAGTTGTACCGTCGTTCGCGAGGGGCAGGTGGGCGTGAAACGGAAATTGGGGAAATACCGCGAGCGGCCCGTTGACCAGGGGGTGGCCTTTTATAACCCGTTCACGACGACCATTCGTAAGGTGAGTACGCGGACGGAAAACATGGAGGTCGAGCTCCACCTGCCCTCCAAGGAAGGCCTCAACATCCGGGCGGCCATCTCCATCCTCTACGCGCTCGACCCGACGAAGGCCACGGACCTGCTCCGGCAGATCGGACCGCGCTACGAGCAATCCGTCATCCTACCCGTATTCCGGTCGGCGGCGGCGGACGTCTCCGCCCGGTATTTCGCCAAGGATATGCACACCGGTGAGCGGGCCATCATCGAAGAGGCCATCCGCGAACAAATGGCTAAAAACCTGGCCCCGCGCGGCATCGTGCTGGAAACCGTCCTCATTAAATCCATCCAATTACCGGAAAACCTAGCCCGCGCCATCGAGGAAAAACTGGAAGCGGAACAGGAAGCGTTGCGCATGCAGTTCGTCCTCCAGCAAACCCGCCAGCAAGCCGAACAACAACGCATCCAGGCGGAGGGCACCCGCGACGCCCAACTCATCATCGCCGAAGGCCTCACCCCCGAGATCCTCCGCTTCAAAGCCCTCGAAGCCTACCTCGAATTGGCGAAGTCGCCCAATACGAAGGTGATCGTCCCAGGTGGCGATACACCGATTATGATTGAGGAGTAGGTTAGATGAGACACTAGACATTAGAAGTTAGATTTTAGACGGGCGGCGGCCAGACGTTCGGAGGAGTTCAAAGCTTGCTGCGCGCGCTTTGATCACGCTACGAGGTCCTTGGAGGGAGGTAAGGCGTTAGAAACTTTTCCATTTCATCAGGTCCTCGTGGCGTCCGACGCAGGAGGTCCCGCGAGCGTCCGGCTTGGGTGAATAATTACTTGCCTGGCCAGACGCTCGCAGGAGCTCAAAGCTGGCTGCGCGCGCTTTGACCACGCTACGAGGTCCTTGGAGGGAGGTAGGGCGTTAGCAACTTTTCTATTTCATCAGGTCCTCGTGGCGTCCGACGCAGGAGGTCCCGCGAGCGTCCGGCTTGGTGAATAATTACTTGCCTGGCCAGACGCTCGCAGGAGTTCAAAGCTTGCTGCGCGCGCTTTGATCACGCTCCGAGGTCTTTAGAGGGAGGTAGGGCGTTAGCAACTTTTCCATTCCATCAGGTCCTCGTGGCGTCCGACGCAGGAGGTCCCGCGAGCGTCCGGCTTGGGTGAATTATTACTTGCCTGGCCAAACGCCCGCAGGAGCTCAAAGCTGGCTGCGCGCGCTTTGACCACGCTACGAGGTCCTTGGAGGGAGGTAAGGCGTTAGCAACTTTTCCATTTCATCAGGTCCTCGTGGCGTCCGACGCAGGAGGTCCCGAGAGCGTCCGGCTTGGGTAGAAAAACTAATTTCTTTCACAATCCTCCCCGTCTAAAATCTAAAATCTAACGTCTAAAATCCAAAACCCCTACCCCAAAACCTCCCACAAATCCTCCCACCCCTTCCGCTGGCGGACGACCACTTCCAAATACTCCCGCCAAATCGGAGCGTCCTGCTCCCGGTCCTTTATGATGGCACCAGTGAGGCTCGCCGCCAGGTGCTCCGTTTCGAGGGTGCCGGAACCGAAGTGGTGGCTCAACGCCCTAGACTGGTTCACGACCGAAATGGCCTCCGCCGTAGAGAGAGTGGACGATGGTTGCTTCACCTGCGTCCGCCCGTCCTCCGTGCGGCCGTTGCGGAGTTCGCGGAAGATGGTCACCAGGCGGGTGATCTCGTCCGCTACGTCTTTTTTGATGGGGGGCAACTCCATACCCGCCGCCGCGGCACCGCTGCGGTCGGTGACGATCCTTACCTCTTCCTCCAGGGTCGCCGGCAGGGGCATTACGACGGTATTGAAGCGCCGCCGGAGGGCACTCGATAATTCGTTGACGCCCTTATCTCGGTCGTTCGCCGTAGCGATGACGTTGAAGCCGCGGACGGCCTGCACCTCCCGGTTCAACTCCGGCACCGGGAGTAGCTTTTCCGACAGGATGGTGATGAGCGCATCCTGCACATCACTCGGTATCCGCGTCAGTTCTTCGAGGCGGACGATCTTCCCCGTCTGCATTCCTACCATGACCGGGCTCGGCACCATGGCGGCCTCGCTCGGCCCTTCGGCGAGGAGGCGGGCGTAGTTCCAGCCGTAGCGGAGGGCGTCCTCGCTCATCCCCGCCGTACCCTGCACCAGTAATTTGGAATCCCCACTGATCGCCGCCGCCAGGTGTTCTGATACCCAGGTCTTCGCCGTGCCGGGTACGCCCACGAGGAGTAGGGCCCGGTCCGTTACCAAACTCGATACGGCTACCTCGATGATCCGCCGCTCCCCGAAGTACTTGGGGGTGATCTCCGTCCCGTCCGCCAGGGTATCCCCCAACAGGTAGGTGACGACGGCGCGGGGCGAAAGGTTCCAACCCGTTGGGCGGGCGAATTCGTCCTGAGCAGCGAGGGCCTTCAGCTCGTGGGCGTAGGCCGTTTCCGCGTGGGGCCGCAGGATTTCTGGGGTGGTATTTTTTGATTTGGGCATGGTTGGCAAGATAGCAACTCAGGGCTATTAGAGACTTTCGATACCGGAGGGATCACAGTGATTTGGCGGGATCAGTCTGGACCGCAGGTAAAGGCACATCGCGTCTAAAATCCAAAATCTAACGTATAAAGTCTCCAAAAAGGAATAATCGCCAACCCCCCAGGAAGAATCCATCACCCCCCCACGCAGCCATCCCCCCAACTTTGGAGTATTGGAAAACAAATAAAATACTCCACTCATGTTTAGATCAATTCTTCCCCTTTTACTCGCCTTCTTCGCTTTTACTTCAGTTAGTGCGGCGGCGGCCCCCCAATCATTTATTGCTGATGCGGATGCGCTCTTTAAGCAGCACGTTCAATCCGGACGTGTTGATTACGCCAGTTTGAAAAGCTCCGGCGCTATCGATCCCCTGGTCGCTAAAATTGCTGCCGTCGATCTGAGCTCTTTATCTGGCAACGAGCGTAAGGCTTACCTCATTAATGCTTACAATATCCTCGTCATCAATCAGGCTTTAGAAAATTACCCGCTCAAATCAGTGATGGACGTCAGCGGATTTTTCGACGGCAAGAAGCAGACCGTCGGCGGTCGTAAGTTGACGCTGAACCAGCTCGAAAAAGAGCTTTTACTGAAGGAATACAACGACGCCCGCCTGCACTTCGTCCTCGTTTGTGGGGCCACCGGTTGCCCGCCCATCACCAACTTCGCCTACACGGCTGGTAAGCTGGAGGCGCAACTGGATCAGCAAACCAAGGCCGCACTCAACGACGCTACCTTCATCCGCACCAGCGGGTCGACGGCGCAATTGAGCCAGATCTTTGATTGGTACAAGGCCGACTTCGGGGGCAGCAAGACCAATGTCGTCAACTGGATCAATCAGTACCGCAAGGCACCCATCGCCGCCAACGCCACCGTTTCCTACTACCCGTACGACTGGTCGCTGAACAAGCCCGCCGGCAGCGCTTCCGTGGAAACGCCGACCGCCACGGACGCCACGCCCAGCAGCGGCGGCGGCAACAACGCTTCGCGCTACGTCGTCTCTTCCACCATCCCGAAGGGCAGCGTGGAGGTCAAGATCTTCAACAACCTTTACAGTCAGGAGGCCGCCAACGAGCGGTCTTCTTTCTTTACCAGCCTTACGTCGGCCATCTATGGTGTCTCTGATCGAATCAACGTGGGCCTCGACGTTCGGGTGCGGCGGGTGCGGTACGACCAGGAGGGCCTGGCCAGCAACTTCGACGTGCTGCGTTCCGGTGGCGATTACTCCCGCACGACCGTGGCGACGATCGGCCCCAAGGTGCGCATTGCGCCCTTCAATCAGTTGCCCAACTTCTCCATTCAATCTGCCTTTTGGATCCCCGTCGGTGATGACCTGACCGGTGCCGAAAACGGTGGCCGCTTTGTCGACTTCGACGGCCCCACCTGGTTCACGCAGGTCTTTAATGACTTCCCGATTGGTGATAACTTCAGCTTCTTCGCCGAGGTCGATTTCAACCTGGAGGACATCGGTTCCAAGGAAGCCGGCCGCATCAACCGCTTCTCCACGCCCCTTACCGGTATCGTCAGCTACTTCCCCACGCCGAAAGCCACCATTTACGGTCTGGCCAGCTACGCGCCGTACTGGCAGTCGGAGCCCGATTACTTCTACCAGTTGGGCGCCGGCGCGAAATACCAGTTTACGCCTAATCTGGAGTTAGAGTTGCTGTACACGGCCTTCGATAACCAGTTCCTGAGCAGCGTCGATGGTAATGCGAGCACCGTCAATCTTGGTTTGCGCTTCAATTTGTAAACGGGACTTCTCCTCACCTCAAAATTCCCCTTCCCGTGTTACGGCCCGTCCTGTTTTGCTTGCTCTTTTTGCTGGGCACCTGCGTCAGCGCCCAAATCCAGCACGATTTTACGAATCTGGCGCGGACGCGGGTGCAATATATCGCCGCCCGGACCGACCTCGAATTAACGGACCAAAACGAACTACAGGATATCTCCAAAAATACCGGTACCGAGCAGTTGGATGCCATGCGGCAAACGCTCGTCAATCTGCCGGCTTTTACCGACGCGCGCTGGGAATTGGATATCAAAATAAATAAGGACGGCACCGCCGATACCCTGGTAAATTGGACGGTAGAGGAAAGCCGGACGATCTTCCCCATCCTCAGTATCGGTGGCGTGCGGGGGAATACTTATTACCAGGTTGGATTTAACGACATACACTTCCGGGGGCGGGGGCAGGAATTAACTGCCTTTTACCAGAATAATGATGGGGAACACAATTACCTGGTATTACTCCGCAACCAAAATTACCGCGGCTCCCGCTGGGGCTACAGCCTCGAAAGCCGCCGCTACGCCGCCGTCGAACCGGTCTACTTCCCGGAGGCGGCCGTGGATTACCGGTACAGCAACCAGAGTTTCGGAGCCGGCGTCAGCTTCGCCCCAACCATTGGCCAGTCGCTCACCTTCGGCCTGACGACCTTCCGGGAAAAGTACCGCAAAATTGAGAGTGGCAACCTGGAAACACCCGGCCCCGATTTTGTGAGTCTACAGAAGTATCTCGTCAAAATGGGTTACAGTCGCAACCGGACCGACCGCTTCGCCGAACGGTTGGAAGGGACCCACCACGAAAGCAACGTCCAGGCCGTCCGCACCGTCGGTGGCAACGACAACTTCCTGATCGCCTGGCACGATTTTCGGTACTTCCAATTGCTGGGCAACCGCTCCAACCTCGCCCTGCGGCTGCGGACGGGCCTCAGCAGCAACAACGAATCTCCCTTCGCTCCGTTCGTGCTGGATAGCCAGTTTAACATCCGTGGCAGCGGCAACCGGATCGACCGGGGCACGGCCCAACTCGTCCTTAACCTGGAGTACCGCTACTCCGTGTGGCGCGACCGTAGGGAACGCTTCGCCGCCCAACTCGTCGGCTTTTCTGACCTTGGTACCTGGCGCTCCCCCGGCGGCGAACTGGCCGACCTCTGGGAACGGGAATCCGTCCGCCATTTCCTTGGTGCCGGCGTTCGCCTCATCAGCCTGAAGGCCCACAACGCCGTCCTCCGCATCGACTACGGCGTCGACGTGACCGACCGCCGCGCGAACGGGGTAGTGGTAGGCTTTGGCCAGTATTTTTAAGCTGAATAATTTAATTGGCTGATAGCCCTAAGCCACCACCGGCCGCTCCTCCATCACCCGCGTCAGGAAGTCGTCCATGTACGCGTTGAATTCGCCCGGCACTTCCATCATCGGCGCGTGGGCGCACTTATCGATGAAGTGCAGCTCAGAGTTCTCGATCAGTTCCTGGAACTGTTCCCCCACGAAGGGTGGGGTGATGGTATCCTGATTACCCCATACGAGGAGGGTAGGGGCCTTGATGCCATCCAACTTATGCGCCAGGTTGTGGCGAACGGCGGATTTGGCCGTCATGATGATGCGGATGCCCTTGTTGCGGTCGTTGACCGTAGAAAAGACTTCGTCGACCAGTTCCTTACTGGAAACGGCGGGGTCGTAAAAAGTGCTCTCCGTTTTCTTCTTGATGAACTCGTAGTTCTTTCGCGGTGGCAGGCTGTTGCCCATGGCGCTCTCGAAGAGGCCGGAGCTGCCCGACAGAATGATGGAAGCGATCTTTTCGGGGTGGTCCAGCGCGTACAGGATGGCCACGTGGCCGCCCAGGCTGTTGCCCATGATGTGGATCTGCTCCCAACCCTTGTGCTCCACAAAATCGTGAAGGTGGGCTACCAGGCCGGCGAGGGATACCTTACGTAGGGGCAGCGTCATAATGGGCAGGGTGGGTACGACGACGTTGAAGCGGTCTCGGAAGTGCTCGATCTGGGCCCCGAAGTTGGAGAGGCCCCCGAAAAGCCCGTGGAGCAAGACGAGGGGCGGGCCCGAACCACCCGTCTCCAGGTATTCGAACTTTCCATCTTTTTGCATCTGATCGGCCATAGTAAAGCTGCTTACGCCAAAGGAACGACAAAAAACCGGTAAATGTTAGCCACGGTCCCCGCTGAAAACCTTCCCCGGCGCCTCCGCCGTAAATTTACCCGCCCCAGACCAATACGCCGCTTGCACACGACCCTCACCCTTTTCAACTACGCCGGCCTCCGGAACCGCTTCTGGGCCCTCAGCCAGATGGGCCTGGCACCCGCTCAGTTGGCCACCACGCCGGGACTGCAATTCGGCCGGCTGATGGGGAGCGGCGGTGGCAACGGCTTCAGCGTATCCCCCAACTGGGGCGTCTACGCCTGGCTCGGCCACTGGGAAAGCCGGGCGGCAGCGGATGACTTCTTTGGCGGCAACGCATGGTACGTCGAAGCCCGCAAACGGTGCCAGGAAAGCCTGACAGTCCACCTTCTCCCCACCATGACCCACGGGGAATGGGGCGGCGGCAACCCCTTCGTGGCCGACCGTGACGCCTACGACCCCTCCGCGCCGGTGGCGGTCATCACCCGGGCGACCATTCACCCGAGTAAATTGCCCGATTTCTGGCGCTACGTACCGAAGACCTCCGCCTCGGTGTACGACCATCCGGAGCGGCTGCTCAGCATCGGGGTGGGGGAGTACCCGATCTTCATGCAGGCCACCTTCAGCCTCTGGAAGACAGGTAAAGCCATGCAGGCCTTTGCTTACCGCAGCGACCACCACAAGGAGGTCGTCAAACTCACCCGCGAGCGGCAGTGGTATAAGGAGGAGATGTTCACCCGCTTTGCCGTCCTGGAACTCGAGGGCAGTTGGGCCGGGCTGCGCGAGCCGGAGGCACTGTTTTCGTAGCGATTAAGGACCAGCCGTTAAAATTTGGTGGTGAACAACAATATTCTATATTTTCCCATTGAATTTGCGGTGGGTCGCGCGTACGTCGTCGGCCTATCGATTTAGGCCTTTTATTTATTGGTGGATATTGAATTACAGTTATTTCCCCACCTTTTGAGTCGTACGTCAGCATGCCACAACTTTCCTGGAGCATCAACGGAGTAAACGGGATCATTTACCGCATCGGCCTCTTCCACGGGGATAAGGACCGCCACGTCGTCGTGCACTGCAACGACAAGGTGGTGGCCGTCGATTTCAGCGTGGAGGAAGCCAAGACATATTCCGTTTTCCTCGACCAGGAACTCTGCGAAGTCGCCATCGAAACGGCCGGCCCGGACCAGTATACTTACGACTGCCGCATCAACCGGGACGCCGCCACACCCCTCAACGAGAAGCGCAAACAGCACCGGGCGGAGGAGGAGAAGCGGGATCAGTACCGCGTCATCGGTTTGCTCTCCATCGGCATCATTATCCTGCTGATCTGGTTGTTGTACTAAGAGCTTGTTTGGGATTTTTGAGAACTGAGAAGCAATGATTTATGGTTCTGGCTAAATCAAAAATTACGCACCTAGCGGGCTAAGTAAGTAATTTTTGATAACGCCAGGTCCGTAAATGCTTGTTTCTCAGGAAGCAAAAATCCGAACAAGCTCTTAATTCTCCGCGCTGTTCTAAAGACTGCTGAGGCTCCTTAGCCACGGCTCCCGTCCACTTACGCTTTGCACCCGCGTCCGCGCCCGAATACCTTCCGCCCGCGTCGCGAAGGGGCCAAGCAAAATGCGGAAAGCCGTTCGCCCATTTACTTCGCTGATGCTGACCATGACGGGCAAGCCGTACTGTTTTTCGGCGCTTTCCACCTCCCGCAACACGTTGGCTAGCTCGGCCAGGACGCTCATCTGGAGGCCGTAACCCGTCTTCGCCTGGTTGCGCACGCTGAAGCGGTACAAACCGGTACCATTGCCAATGCGGATGGGCGTGGTAGGGCGTGCCGGGGCCGGCGTAGGTTTGGGCGCTGGCCCCGATTCAATGCGGGACGAGTTGGGCGCTCGCGCGGGTGCGGGGGGAGTGGGAACAGGAGGCGCTGGCTGTGAGATTCCACCGGAATTCCGCAGCCGCAACGCTTCGGTAACGGCTCGTTCCGCATTGACGCGGCCGTAACCAAACTTGGTGGAGTAACCCCGCGCGTCGTACTCCCAACGGTTCCCAATCTTATCCGCCGTGGCTTCAAGAATGGACTTTACCTGCACGCTGGTAAGCTGAGGATTGGCGGACAACATGAGGGCGCAGATGCCGGCGACGAGGGGCGTGGCCGCGCTCGTGCCCCCAAAGTGTTTGTAGTTAACGCCCCGGTCGAGGCCGTCCACGTAGTACCGCCGCGCGCCGGATTGCCGGGTATTGCCCGCATCCCAACTCGCCCGCCCGGCGATGATGGGCCACCCGCCATCTGACGGTGCGACGACGCTGAGACCTTGCCCCCGGTTGGAATAACTGGCGTGGGTATCCGAACTCGTACTCGCCCCCACTGCGATGACGCCGGGGAGGGTGGCGTAGTAATTAACGGTATCCCGCCCCTCATTACCAGCCGCGAAAACGACGACGCAGCCCTTCCCCCCGCGGCCCTGGGTGACGGCCTTGCGAACGGACCGCGCGTGCTCCGAATCCGGCCGGTAACGCGCGTCGATCGTCCCCCAACTACAACTGATCACGTCCGCCCCGTTGCGAATGCAGTGGCTAAACATGCGCTCCGTCAGGAATTTTGAGTAGGTGAGTCCGTGGAGTGGCATCAAGCGGGCGAGGGGTGCCACCCCGACCAGACCTGTACCGTTCGCCGCCGCGACGGCAACGGTGGAGCAGGGCGTAGCGTGGTCCCCAAACCGCGAGCCGGTGGGTAACTGATTGGAATTGCTGGAGATGTTGAGTGGCGCGACGGCCTTGCCCCGCAGATCCGGGTGGGCGAGATCAAAACCATTGTCGATCACCGCCACGGTGATGTTCGGATCGCCGAGGTTGCCGAGTAGGCGCCAGGCGGCCTTCACCCGTGCGTCGGCCCCCTGCTTGAGGGGGAAGTTGGGCACGCCCCGCAGGCTCCCCTGGTTTTCGAGGTGCCAGGCCTGGGGGAGTAAACCATCACGTGGCTCGGCGAAGTATTGATCGAGGGGCACGTCCAGATCGGGGTAAGCGTGGTGCACCATACTCAGCTGGGAAAGCTGGCTGGCCACCCGCAACGGATTCGGGCTCTTTGGCGTGACCTGGCAGACGATGGTGCCATCCTCCCGCTCCTCCAGGATTTCCAGCGCAAAGGCGTCGAAAATCACGGACCGCTCCTCGGTACCAACCCCTTCGGCCATCTCTACGTACAGCACGCCGGTGGGCACCACGGGCCGGTTGTCCCCCTCCGCAAAATAGATGTGGGTGCCGACGGCCACGGCGTCCTCCTCCCGGGCTACGTCGAGGGCCTTATCGATGTCTTCCTCCCCGCTCAGGGTCACCACTTCAAACCCACCCAAATTAGGAATTACGTGCGCGTTGACGGCCTTAACCTCCGCGTTTTCGTTGGTTTTCTTTAAGCCCACCAGCCGGGTTGATTTACGCAGGGAGAGCGGCCCGGTTTCGGAGGGGATTTGGTAGGTTGGCATGGTGTGTGGGTTGGGTTTGGAAGGTAGGGGTTTTTTGGAGGTTGGATTTTAGATTTTAGATTTTGGACGTTGGATTTTAGATTTTAGACTTTGGAATATTTTGGTGATAGAGTGAGGATCATGAATACTTGATAAATTTAACGAAAACCCGGATCCGGGGTAGAGTGGGCCACCTGACGGTGTGCCACCGCTACGCAAGCCGGCCCTTCGGGGCGGGATGTGACGAGTAATTTTAACTCTTTATCTCCCACTCTCTACCTCTCCTGCGAAACAAGCGCCGCAGGCTTCCCCAACCTCCCCGACTCCTGCGAAATAGATATCGCAAAATTCAAGAACTCAGGAAATATTAAAACCAAGCCAAAATCCTCAGCAACTCTACAAACTCTTCTTTCTCCCTAGGAAACCGCCGGAGGCAAAACAGATTATCCGAAAGACTCGGCCACCGGCGGGGTAGAGTGGGCCACCTGACGGTGTGCCACTGCTACGCAAGCCGGCCCTTCGGGGCGGGCAGTTACGTAGCGCCGCAGGCCTCCCCAACCTCTCCGGCTCCTGCGAAATAGATATCGCAAACCTCAGAAACTCAGAAAATATTAGAACCAAACCAAAATCCTCAGAAACTCCACCTCCTCTTCTCTCTCCCTTGAAACCGCCGGAGGCAAGCAGAACCGCCCGAGGCAAGCCCCCCCCCGCAGGCACCTACCGCACCGGTACCGACAAAATCCCCCCATTCCCATTCACCACCGGCAAATACTGCAACTCCACCCGCGCCGGGTTCAGCGTATACGCCCCCCTGAACCGCGGCGCCAACGCAATTTTGTACGTGTATTCCCCCGCCGGCAACCGGTCGCAGAAGATGGCCACCCGGTCGCGGCGATATTCGCGGTGGACGGCGTAACTACCCTTCGCCTCCATCCGGTCCGCGTAGCTGCAACCGGCGGGGATGGGGGCTTCGATGAGGACGTATTCCCCATCCTTTTTTGCGGTGACGGTTACTTGCAGATAGGCAGTCTGGCCTTTGGTTAGCGCATCCAGCGGGCGGCCGCGCGCGTCAGTGAGTTGGGTCGAGATGGCGTAACCGTTGTCGGTGGGTTTGGCCTCCCGCTCGAAGTAGCGTTGGTAGAAGGCGCCGGGGATGGGTCCGGCACCGTCGCGACTCAGCTCGAGGGAACGAGCGGCGTCCGGCGAGAAGGAAGCGACGTAGGGAAACTCCCGCACCACCTCACTCGTGCCCGAATGGCGCACGGTAACCGTAGGCGGCCGCAGGGTTTCACTTTCCTCGATCAGGTCCGGTAGGAGATCAGCCACCAGGCGGGCGGATTCTAGGGTATTCGTCCCTAATAACGGGGTGCTGCCGGGGCGGTTCCCGTTAGGCGTCTGGCCGAGGAGGTAATTCACGGCTTCGTCGGCGGCCTCAGTAGCGCCGGTCTTGCGCAGGATGCGGTGAGCCAGCAGTGTGGCGTTCAGGCGGTTATCGAGCGGTGCGCGGTAGAAAAAGCGGCCGCGCTCGCCCCAATACCGGCCCTGCAGTTGGTGGGTAGAGGCGCTGTCCAGGATTCTGGTGACGTCCACCGTATCCCCGCGTAATTGGTGGAGACGGCTGACGGCGAGGAGCTGGAAATCGGTTTTAATGGTAATCGTGTCCACCGTCGCCATTTCGGCTTGGGTTGGCGGGCGGCCATTTTCGGCAAGTACGAGGTGGGTTTGGAGACGGTCGTTCGGCCGCATGGTTGGCAGCTCGGAAAAAAGGTAGCGGCGAACGGGTTCCAGATGGGCCACCGGGTAACTTTTCTCCGCCGCACTCAGCGCTCGGTAGGCGTGGCGGGTGATCCAGACGGTGGAGAAAGTAGAGTTTGCCCACCACCCGAATCCACCATCTGGCTGCTGTAGTTTTTCCAGGTGTTTGATCATTTTCCGGACGTCGCGATCCCGGTTAAAGGCTTTGCCCTCGGCCAGGCGAATATCCCGCAGCGCGAGGAGACCCAGCAGACGGCTGGCGGTCTGTTCAGCGCAGGCGTAGGGATAGTCGGTGATGTACTCCAGGTCGCCCAGCAGTTGTTCGAGCCGGTTACCGACGATGGTCAGTTGGAGGTTTCCGCGACCGGCTTGGGTGTAGTTTTCCGGAATGCGGAGGCCTTCTTTTCCAAGCATAAAGCGTTCTCCCGCGACCATCTCGGTACCCCGTGGGTACACCCGGATATCGCGTTGCTCACCGTCGCTGGTTGGCGTTTGGTTTTGGGCGCTGCCGCGGGTGCCGGGTGCGGGGGTAGGGGAGGCCACCAGCGAAAATTGGTAACGCAAACTATCCGTCGTCTCCCCCGCACGAATGGGGAACGTTTTGGCGATGGAAGTTTGGAGTACGGTGTCGAGCCGTGATCGCTCAATGTTATCCCCACTAAAGGCCAGACGCACCGTTCGGTCGCTCCCCGTCCGGTTGATGGCCAGCGCACGGGCTTCACTCTCGTCCCCTTGTACCAAAAACCGGGGGAGGTACAATTGAGCCTGGAGGGGGAGAAAGGATTTGGTCCGCTTACGGGTGAAACCTATCCGACGCCGCCGGTCCTGCCCCACGGCGTAGGTTTGCCAGGCAGTGATGTCGTCGGGAAAGGTCACGTCAAAAGCCGCTTCACCCCGGCTATCGGTAGCGAGGTGAGGAATGAAGGCGGCCAGGTCCGCAAAAGACTCCCGCACGTCGGGCTCTGCGTCTGCGGGAGGGAGTAGGTTGGCGGGGTTGTTGGTGGTGATGTAAACCGTCCCGTTCTCTACGTTGAGTTCGACGATGCCCTTTATGGCGGCAAAATCGACGGGTAGCTCCTGGGCGATGCCGTCGATGAAAACAGGGAGCCCTTCGGCGGGTAGGCTGGTGGCGCCGCGGATGAGGATATTTGGTGCTTCATCTACCTTTACACCGTCGACGTAATAAGTCGTGGTGTTGGTGCGGGAACCTCGGATATTGATGTTGCCAGATTCAATAATTTTAACGCCGGCAGCTTTGCTGGCGATAGTAACAATTGAACCCGTTATATCCCTTTTCAGTGTGGTGCCGTATCCTACCACAACCACTTCCTCAAGATTAGCCCAGTCCGCTTCCAATGTGATGAGGATTTCATCCGAATTGGAATAGATCTGCCTTACGTCAATCTCCGTCGATTTATAGCCGAGATAGCTGACTAGAATAATGTGTCGCTTTGCTGGCAGATCTAAGCTAAATTTTCCATCCAGGTCGGTAACGGTGCCACGCGTTGTTCCGTCAACAAGAAGAGTAACTCCAATTAGTGGTATCCCATCTTCATTGATTACGTAACCACTAACTTCCGCACCATCAAAGTCGTCAGGTAAATCAATAAAGGTTTGCGTCTGCTCGGTCAGTGTATCACCAGGGACGTGCTTGCTTTCTAAATTTTCGGAGGGTAGTGGCGGGATATATATATCAAGGCCGACTTTATTGAAATCAACTAATAGCAGTTGATTTGGCCGGGTAGTAATTGTAGTAGCGTACAGGTTGCCATTTTGATTTTTAAATATTAAGAAGTAACTGCCGGGTAGCAGCGTATTTATCTTGCTGCCTTCGAACTTGTACAGCGTGTTTTGATAGGTCGGAGCAATAACTATCTCACTGATTGTATCCGGTAGATTGAGCAGTTGAATGCGCGACTTCTCCATCGCAGGAGTAAGCTTAGGTAAATTCTTCGTACTCAGCGGTGCAATTCCGCTTTTGGGTAAGATTGGAGTTGGTAAGGCATATCTCGGAAGTCCGGGAGATTGGATGGCATTCCTTACAACTTGGCGTTGCATTCGTGCAACCTCCTCTTTTTCAAGTGAATAGAGACGATCACGATCCATTCTGACCTTATATACAGCTTTTGGCTCAAAGGGGACATTCGCCTTTCCACCGTAGGGAAAGTGAAATTCAATTAGGTCAGAATAAGTAGCTAAGCCGAGTGGAGAATGGGCTTGATAGTGGTGGCCCGTCCCGGATTGGAACATTTCATTTCTCTTGGTGCGGTAGTTGTAAACGGCCGTAGTTTCCATTTTGGTCACCGCAAAAACCCGCTTCCACAATTCCTCAATCTCCCCCTCTTCCCACTCCGGCATCGCATCTTTCTTCCACCCGGCACCTGCGTGCAGCGCCCGCTCGAAACTTAAAACGAGTTGCTCGCCAGCATTGAAATGGAGTTTTTTGGCATACCGCGCCTCATCCGTGCGGAGGACGATATCGTGCCAGCCCGTATTCAAAGGAATGGAATAAGGGGTGGTGATATTCGGGTGGTACCAATACACGAGCCGATCGTCAGCGTAAACGGTGCGGATGGCGATAGGTGCGCTTTTCTCCATAATAAATGGCGCAAAATGGGCGATGGCCGCACTGTCCGGCAAAAGGGTATCAATGGAGCGTCGCAACGTCCACTCCGGCGTAGGGTAGCGGAGGCGGTAAACGGCGGCCGTATCGATTCCAGCATTCTCGAGAAGCCACCTTGAGGCGGTCCCGGTGAATTTACGCTTATAGGTCGCCAACGCATACTTTTGCCGGCGCCGCTGCCGCTTTCTTTTTTTGATATAAGTAGGTAAAGTAACCGGAGAATCTTCAAAACGCGCGTTGTAGGTGCCCGCGCTGAGGCGCACGTTTTGGGCCGGTCGCCCCTTGTGGTCCGTCGCTTTCACCGCCACCCGCACGGTCTCGCCGGGGCGGACTTCCTCCGGTTGCTCCATCTCCAGGTTCAGTACGTTGGGGTGTTCGGTTTCCCAGTCGTAGCGCGGAGAGGTAGTTGTGAAGGAGGCCGTTCGCCAGACGCCCCCGGCGAGGTACTGGTATTGGAGGGTGTAGGTTTTGCCGGGTGGAAAGCCGGAGAAACGTTGGTGCTTCATATCTCCATCCCACATGTACAATTCGTTCTTTACCCCTTGCCCACTTATCAGTTGCCAATTACTCCGTGGCTGATTATGAGGGTTGGGGATATGTATTTTTATTGTATCTCTTGACCAGGCCGCTGGTGAACTTGTTGCGGGTCGCAGTTCGGATAAATCCTGGCTAACAATTTGATCTCCAAATTGAAATTCATATTTATATAAGAAATGGTTAATGGTCTCCGAGTAAGGCAGCGTAACCACCTCCCGCACAGTATCCAAACGCGGCGATATCCTCAGTAATTCCCCACTCGTAGCGGCGGGTTCCCCCCGGCCACGCAACTGAATTTTCAGCGAATCCGCCGCCACGTTGATGGTGGCGACTTGGGCGTAGCGCCGGTCAATCGTCATCTCCAAACTTTGCTCCTGGTATTCGCCGGAAGGGCCGGTTAGTTGCACTTCCGCCAAAACAGACAATGCATAGCCTACGGGAAAGAGGCTGTCGGGCAGGACCAGCCGGTGTTCCCGCCGGTTATCCGTCGGTTGCGTAATGGTGATCAAACTATCCGGCAAGGAAATACTTCCCGCCGTATCCACCGCAGCCGTAAACTTATCCAAATAAAGGGTCAGGCTGAGCTCGGCGTCCGGCAGGGCGAGGCCATTGACGTCCTCGGCCACCACGTCCACGTACGCGGAGTTGGGGAAACGGGTTTCCTCGGAGGCCTCCGCCGTCAGTTCGTACTCCGCCAACTCGTAATCTTCCAGCTGAAAACTGATCTCGGCGTTGACGTCCCGCTTCATAAAACCCTCCCGATCGAAAGAAATGGTGTAGCGTTTGTCCAACGTCCAGTTGGGGTCGATGGGCCCGGCGTAGGTATACCGCCCCTTCTCCGAACGGGGAATATTTTTGATTAACACGGGCGCGTAAGACCCCTGTTTCCGAATTACCATTTCCAGCGAATCTGCCCCCAGCGGCCGGCCCTTCGGCGAGGCCACGTAGGCACTCACCCGCAGGGTATCCCCCGGCCGGTACTTCGGCTGGCTGGTGGTGACGTAGCCAATGGCATTGCGGGGATTTATAATCGGGTAGATGTACCGCTTAAGTGGGTAGTTATGAATCCGCCACTGTCCCCAACGAAAACCGTGTTGCACGTATTTATACGTCCGTCGCCCGATCACGTAAGGGTAGGCGATCGTCCGCCCCGGCAGGCTGTAGCGGGCGCGGCGGAGCAACCACCCGACCTTGGTTTTGTCGATATCTTCCGTAATTCGGTATAGCAACGTATCGGTGTCCACCACTACGGTCAGTAAATCAATGTGCCAGTCCCGCCGCACGTAAGCTTGCCGCTTCTTATCGTATCGCACGCGTTTATCATCGGCCAGCACCGTAGCGTCGGCGCGATTCTTTCCATTTTTGTCAAATATCCGCGCTTCAAATTTGCCCTTCACGCCGTCCACTTGCACGGTGTGCGCATACGTATCGAAATACTGGTAATCCACTTCCGTACCGTATATCGCCGCACGCAGGTAGTGCCCGGGCCGTAGGGTATCCCGGAGAGCGCCCGGTGGCAGCGGCGCATCTAATTCGGGGAGCTCGTTGTCAGGCAATTCCCCAAGCACCAGCTGTCGGGCCAGTTTCGCGGAGATGGCGTAGATCCGCTCCGTCCGTTCCGGAAACAGAAAGGTCGTGTCCACCCCCGGCGCGCGTTGGGCGCTGGCGCGGGTGCCAAAAAATAGGAAAAGGAACAACAGGAATACGGGTAGACGTAGCTTCATAAACTGGGTGGTGTCGCTTAGGGATGCTGGGGAAGGCTGGAATGCATACGGTAGGTACGGAAAAATTGGGGTGGTTGGTTGTCATTGGGGCGACTAGGGGTGACGAAAACCCGAGGTAAGGTCGTTCCGGTCTAACTCGTAGAGTGGGCCACCTGACGGTGTGCCACCGCTACGCAAGCCGGCCCTTCGGGGCGGGTTGAGATAAGTGGTTTAACCTCTTTATCTCCCATTCTCTACCTCTCCTGCGAAACAAGCGTCGCAGGCCTCCCCAACCTCTCCGACTCCTGCGAAATAATTGCGCCAGCAATCATTAAATCTGCCGAAAGACTGAAGCCAAGCAGTAGACCTCAGATACTCAAAATCCTCTTCTTCCTCCCCAGGAACCGCCGGAGGCACCGAGTAGAGTGGGCCACCTGACGGTGTGCCACCGCTACGCAAGTCGGCCCTTCGGGGCGGGTTGTGATAAGTGGTTTAACCTCTTTATCTCCCATTCTCTACCTCTCCTGCGAAACAAGCGCCGCAGGCCTCCCCAACCTCTCCGACTCCTGCGTGCACGAAGTACTGCGAAGCAAAAAATATATCGCGAAAATTGGCAATCCGCACAAAAAAAATTAACCAGACTCTCTATCTCTCACTCTCTACCTCTCCTGCGAAACAAGTGCCGCAGGCCTCCCCAACCTCTCCAACTCCTGCGAAATTGATGCCGTAGGCCTGGAACGCGCCCCCGAAATTCTCTCCCATTTCCCTACCTTCGCCACATGGCCAAAACCAAGAAAAAATCCAACAAAACCACCCCGCTGATGGTGCAGTACAACGCTGCCAAAGCCAAGCACCCCGACGCGCTCATGCTCATGCGGGTAGGTGATTTTTACGAGACTTTCGGGGAGGACGCCATCCGCGCCGCCACCACCCTCGGCATCCACCAAACGAGTAGGAATAACGGGGGTTCCGACGTCGAATTAGCCGGATTCCCCTACCACAGTTTGGAAACCTACCTGCCCCGCCTCATCAAGGCCGGCTACCGCGTCGCGATCTGCGAACAACTCACCAAACCGGTGAAGGGAGAACTCGTCAAAAGGGGCGTGACGGAGATCATTACGCCAGGCATCGCCACCAACGATAAACTACTCGAAAACAAGGTCAATAACTTCCTGGCCTGCGTCGCCTACCGCGGCGGAAAACGGGAACTCTTCGGGCTGGCCCTCCTCGATATCTCCACCGGCGAATTCCTCGTCGCCGAAGGAGCGGCAGACTACGTCGATAAGCTCCTCCAGAGCTTCTCCCCCAAGGAGATCCTCATCAGCAAGGAACACAAAAAGGACTTCCCCGAGCGCTTCGGCGACCGCTTCTACCTCACCACCCGCGACGAGTGGATCTTTACCGAGGACTACACCCAGGAAAAGCTTCTCAAGCAATTCAACGCCCTTACGCTAAAGGGATTTGGCATCGACGGCATGGTTCAGGCCCAGATCGCCGCCGGGGGCATCCTCCATTACCTGGATACCAACCAGAATAAAAACCTCCAGCACATCACCCGGATCAGCCGCCTGGCCAACGACCGGTACGTGTGGCTAGACCGCTTCACCATCCGCAACCTTGAGCTACTGCACAGCCCCCACGACGGCGGCGTGCCCCTCGTCCAGGTAATGGACCACACCGTCACCCCCATGGGTGGGCGGCTGATACGCAAGTGGGTCGTCCTGCCGTTGTTGGACGGGAAGGCCATCCGCGACCGCCATTCAGTAGTCAGCGCCTTCGTGGCCGACCCGGTATTGCTGCAGGACCTCGACGCGGCCCTCCAACGAATGGGCGACCTCGAACGCCTCATCTCCAAGGTGCCCCTCGGCCGGGTGAACCCGCGGGAGGTTCGGGCGCTGTCGCTCGCCCTCTGCTCCATCGAACCGATCAAGGAACTGATCGCCGGCTCTGGCAACGTCCTGCTGGAAGAGATCGCTGATAAGCTTGACGCCCTCCCCGCCGTCTGCGAAGCCATCGAGCAACAGGTCAAGGAGAGCCCCGCCGTCAACCTGAATAAGGGGGGCGTGATCGCCGATGGCTACGACGCCGAACTGGACGACTACCGCGACATCACCCGCAATGGCAAGGGCCGCCTCGCCGCCATCCAGCAACGGGAAGCGGAGCGGACGGGCATCACCAACCTAAAGATCGGCTTCAACAACGTTTTCGGCTACTACCTGGAGGTCACCAACAAACACAAGAACGACGCCCCGCCTGAGTGGACACGCAAGCAAACCCTCACCAACGCCGAGCGCTACATCACCGAAGAACTCAAGGAGTTGGAGGACAAGATCCTCAACGCCGAATCCAAGATCGTCGAGCGTGAGGAACAGCTCTTCGAAGAGCTCATCGTCTGGCTCCAGCAGTACATCGGCCCCGTCCAGCGCAACGCCGCCCAGCTCGCCCGGCTCGATTGCCTACTGAGTTTCGCCAAACTCGCTAACCGCAACCGCTACTGCCGTCCGATGCTCGACGATACCCAGGATATCGAGATCGAACAGGGCCGCCACCCCGTCATCGAAAAGCAACTCGGGGTGGGGGAGCAGTTCGTACCTAACGACGTTAAACTCGATACGGAGGACCAGCAGATCATCATGATCACCGGGCCCAATATGTCCGGTAAATCCGCCCTCCTCCGCCAAACGGCGCTCATCAGTTTAATGGCGCAAATGGGCAGTTTCGTGCCGGCCAAATCCGCGCGCCTCGGATTGGTCGACCGGGTATTCACCCGCGTTGGGGCGAGCGACAATATCTCGTCGGGCGAATCCACCTTTATGGTCGAAATGAACGAGACGGCCAGTATCATGAATAATATTACTGACCGTAGTTTAATTCTATTGGATGAAATTGGCCGGGGTACGTCCACTTTTGATGGTATATCCATCGCCTGGGCCATTGCCGAATATTTACACAGCAACGGCCGCGCCCGCCCCAAGACTTTATTTGCGACCCATTACCACGAATTAAATGAATTAGCCGACCGACTGCCGCGGATTAAAAATCATTCCATCGCCATCAAGGAACACGCGGGGAAAATCATTTTTTTACGTAAGCTCATCAAGGGTGGTAGCAACCACAGTTTCGGTATCCACGTCGCCCAGATGGCGGGTATGCCGAAGGAGATCGTCCACCGCGCCACCGATATCCTGGCCCAATTAGAAAGCCAACACATCGACGCCGATCATTTGGGTACGGATAATGCGGGCGCTGCCGCAGGTGCGGAAAAAAAGGAAACGCGCAACGGACCGGCTACACCAAAAGTACAGACCCAAAACTTCTCCCAACCCGCCCCCCAACTCAGTATCTTCGAAACGGTGGACCCGACGGCCGGCAAACTAAAAGCCATGCTCGAAGAAGTCAACCTCAATTCCATGACCCCCATCGAATGCATGATGAAGTTGAATGAATTGAAGGCGGTACTGGAAGGGTAGCCCCCGTCGTCGGACGATTCACCAGGGAAATTGCACCGCAATTTTCTTGGCATCGTCCGACGACTTAACGATTGTAGTTACCTGTCCACCCGCTCCAGAATTCAAAACCTCCCCTGGTTGCACCTTGAGTTTTAGTTCTTAATCCCCCCAGTCGTCGGACGATGCTGGCAATTTTGCGCTGCAAAATCACCAGTGAATCGTCCGACGACCTAGACTCCCCCGTCGTCGGACGATTCACCAGGAAAATTGCCACGCAATTTTCTTGGCATCGTCCGACGACTTAACGACAGTAGTTACCTATTCACTAGCACCAGAATTCAAAGCCTCTTCTGGTTGCACCTTGAGTTTGAATCCTTACCCCCCCAGTCGTCGGACGATTCACCAGGGAAATTGCGCTGCAATTTTTTTGGCATCGTCCGACGACTTAGCGACAGTATTCACCTAGCCACCCGCTCCAGATTTCAAAACCTCTTCTGGTTGCACCTTGAGTTTGAGTTCTTAATCCCCCCAGCCGTCGGACGATGCTGACAATTTTGCGCTGCAAAATCACCAGTGAATCGTCCGACGACCCAGACTCCCCCCGTCGTCGGACGATTCACCAGGGAAATTGCACCGCAATTTTCTTGGCATCGTCCGACGACTTAACGATTGTAGTTACCTGTCCACCCGCTCCAGAATTCAAAGCCTCTTCTGGTTGCACCTTGAGTTTAAGTTCTTAATCCCCCCAGTCGTCGGACGATGCTGACAATTTTGCGCTGCAAAATCGCCAGTGAATCGTCCGACGACTTTCAAGCTTTAGAGTTAGATCTACGTATTCCAATTAATTTCTCAGTCGAGAAATAATTGCAAAGCGTACCTCCCCTCTGCCCAAAATAATCTAACGCAGAAGAGTAAGGCCAGCTAGTTGAATGGTCAACTATGTTTGCCTTCACAGGATTGTCGTGGATATAGTGAAAGCAGGTTTTTAGATAGGCTTTCAAGTTCTGTGGTGTCGCCGTGTCTGGTAATGAAAATGAGTTCTGTTCATACATCTTGTGTACTGGAACAACTTTTGTTTTAGGGCGAAATAGGCTACCTCTTCGGCCGTGCTGTGCATTAAACCCCCTTGTATAGCTACTAAGTAATACCTTGATTTTTTGACTGAATTGTTGCTGAAAATATACGCCTTCGGCCTCACCCGACGATGCCGGACGCTGTACCGTACTGTCGGAACAGCCATAGTCATTCGGTACCAGTAGGATGTGAAAATGAGTAGGCATTAAACAGTAACAGAGTATATCACAAACAGGAAGCAATTCCTTCCTCATCTTCTTGATGAAGTAGAGATAGTTGTCGTCTGATTTAAATAACTTTTCAGAGTTGTTCGTCTGATTGTAGACGTGGTATACTGTATTTAATGTTAACATAATTGAAGGTATGAATTTCATGGGTAATAGTTCCTTCGAGCCCCCAGTCGTCGGACGATGCTGGCGATTTTGCGTTGCAAAATCACCAGTGAATCGTCCGACGACCCAGACTCCCCCCGTCGTCGGACGATTCACCAGGAAAATTGCCACGCAATTTTCGTGGCATCGTCCGACGACTTAGCGACAGTAGTTACCTATTCACTAGCTCTAGATTTCAAAACCTCTTCTAGTTACACCTTAAGTTTGAATTCTTACTCCCCCCAGTCGTCGGACGATGCTGGCAATTTTGCGCTGCAAAATCACCAGTGAATCGTCCGACGACCTAGACTCCCCCGTCGTCGGACGATTCACCAGGAAAATTGCACCGCAATTTTCTTGGCATCGTCCGACGACTTGACATAACTCAACATAACTTTCCTAACCTATTTTTAATCCCAATTTCACAGCACCCGCGCCAGCGCCAAAAAACAACCCATGCTCAACCGCAGATCATTCAACAAAGCCCTCGCCACCAGCCTTTCCGCCGTAGCCCTGACCGGACTGGCCACCCAGGCCTGCGCCAACCCCGCCGGCAAAGAAGGAAAACTGGGCATTGCCCTCGTTGGCCTCGGCAGCTACTCCAAAAATCAACTCGGCCCCGCGCTTAAAGATGCCCAGCATTGCTACCTGGCCGGTATCGTGACGGGTAGCCCCGATAAGGTGCCCACCTGGCAAAAGGAGTACGGCATTCCCGACGAAAACGTCTATAACTACGACAGTTTTGATGCCATCAAAGACAACGACGCTATCGACGTCGTCTACGTCGTCCTGCCAAATTCCATGCACGCCGACTTCTGTATTCGGGCCGCCCGCGCCGGCAAACACGTGATCTGCGAAAAACCAATGGCTGTCAGCGTGGAGGAGTGCGACGCGATCATTGACGCATGCGCGGCCAACAACGTGAAACTGGGCATGGGCTACCGCCTCCAGTACGAACCTTACACCCAGGAAATCAAGCGTTTGCGCGAGGCCGGCGACTACGGGAAACCGCTCTACGTGCAGGCGGACGCAGCCTACCGTTCCACCTCCAACCCGGGGCAGTGGCGGCTTGATAAATCGCTCTCTGGCGGCGGCGCCTTGCTGAATATGGGCGTTTACGCTATCCAGGCGGCGATCTACGCCACGGGGCAGAACCCGACCTCGGTGAGCGCCCAGGAGTTCTCGACCCGGCCGGATTATTTCAAGGATACCGACGAAACGGTCACCGCCCAACTCACCTTTCCGGGCGACGTTATCGGAAACATTTTTACCAGCCACAACGTCAGCGCGAACCGCCTGCACGTGGCTACGGATACGAACGCCTGGTACGGTCTCCAACCCGCCACGGGTTACGGACCGCTGGCGGGCATGACCTCCGACGGAAAAGAAATCAGCTTCCCCCACGAGAGCCAGCAGAAACTGCAGATGGACGGCTTCGCCCGCCATATCCTCGAAGGCATCCCCAACCTCGCCCCCGGCGAAATGGGCAAACGTGACATGATCATCTGCGAAGCCATCTACGCTTCCATCGCCGCCGGTGGAAAGCGCATGGACCTCGACCTCGGCCGGATGGGCATCGTTGCGTAGCCTTATTCTTGGAGGGATTTGCGCGAATTCATGGAACCTGCGCGGTAACAAAAACAGGCCGCTTTTCGTTAACGGGGTAGCTAATGCCCCCACGAATGAAAAACCTGTTTGCTGCGCTTTTGATTGTCCTCACGGCTTTCGTCGCCGGAGCCTACCTGGTGCCACAGGAATGGTTGCCGGGTAAGGACGAATCCTCCGCCCAGCTCAACGTCAGTAACCGCTTTGCGGGCTCCGCAACGCGAGCTGCGACGCTGTCCGAAACGGAGGCGCCGGACCTCACGGATGAGGAAATTGCCGCCTACACCGAGGCCGAACTCCACACCATCAACCTCTTCGAACGGGCCAGCCCCGGCGTCTGCTACATCACCACTAAGGTGCGCCAGCGCAATTTCTGGAGCCGCGACGTGACGGAAGTGCCCTCCGGCTCCGGCTCGGGTTTCGTGTGGGATAAGCGGGGCCACATCATCACCAATTACCACGTTATTAAAGGTGCGGCCCAGGCCATCGTGACTTTGGCCGACGGCAACGGTTACCAGGCGTCCCTCGTCGGGGTCGCGAAGGAAAAGGACCTCGCCGTCCTCAAGATCAACGCGCCGATGGAAGCGCTGCGGCCCATTCCTGTGGGTACCTCGAGCAATATCCGTGTTGGGCAGGCGGTGTACGCCATCGGCAACCCGTTTGGCCTGGACCAGACCCTTACTACCGGCGTCGTCAGCGCGCTGGGGCGGGAGATCAACAGCCAGTCTAACGTCCCGATTAAGGGGGTGATCCAGTCGGATGCGGCCATTAACCCCGGTAATTCCGGTGGCCCGCTCATCAACTCGCTGGGACAACTGATTGGGGTTAATACCGCCATTTACAGCCCGAGCGGCGCTTCGGCCGGTATCGGCTTTTCTATTCCTATTGATGTCGTCAGTTACGTCGTTCCCGACCTCATTCGCTACGGCGAGGTGCGGCGTGCAACCATTGGCGCCGAGTTCCGCCAGTTACGTGGGGGGAGCCTAATGTTCTTTAAATTGGATCCCAACGCCTCCGCTGCGCGCTTCGGTTTGCGGGGTTTGTCTCAGGACCAACGGGGCAACTGGATTTTGGGGGATATTCTGACCGGCATCAACGGTCAGCCCATCTCCAATACCACGGAGCTTTACCTGGAACTGGAGAAGTACCAACCTGGCCAGTCCGTCCAACTCTCCATCGTCCGCGACGAGCGGGAACGGATCGTTGAAATCGTATTAGGCTCATCGGTTGATTAAAGGTAACACGCAGCAAATTATTTAAAACCATACTCCTTACTTCTCCCCTCTCCCTCGGAGAGGGGCCGGGGGGAGAGGGACACAAAGCGACGGGTTACAACAAAATATATAGACTAGTCTTCCTCCTAAAACGTCAGCGTCATCCCCCCTACGCCGGTGCCATTGTGGTAGGAGCCACCGAGGCTCAGCCGCGTCCGGTGCTTCATCTGCCAGCGCTTGTGCAGGTGGGGCGTCATAATGCCGAAAAAAGCGCCCACGCCCATGCCCACGACCGTATCGGTGGGGAAGTGCTTCAGGGCGCGGACCCGTTGCACTGCTACGAAAGCAGGAGGTAGGCTCGCCAGTGTAAAGGCCAGGGCGCGCTGTTTTCCACTCCACTGCGGGTTGTAATCGGAGAGGACTTTCGTGAAGAAAAAGGTCCCCACGGCCGTTGTACTCACGTGGCCACTGAAGAAACTATTGCGGCTGTTGCCGGTCGCGCGCAGGCCGTCGTCGACGTCTTCGTAGTAGGCCACCGGGCGCGTCCGGTCGATAAATAAGGGCCCCATCGGCGAGGCGGCGTACGTCAGGCTACTCAGGGCGTGGGTTTCAATGTACAGGGCGGTGATGTCCACCCAGTCCTTCCGGAATTTCTTATCAATGAATAAGGTCAACGGTAGCAGCACGGAGGTATTAAAAAAGATATCGCTGGAAGCCTCGGCGTCCTCCCGTTGCTCGGCGCTGGCGGGGAAGGCCCAACGGTCAATACCCGGTACGTCGTCGCGGTCCAGTTCACTCAAATCAATTTTATCCTTGCTTCGCAGCTGGTCGATCAGGGTAGTGGATACGATCATCCCCCCGAGGCCGAGGCCGCCTTCCAACCATGGTTTGACGGCGTATACCTTCTCCGTTTTTGGGTCGTAATTGCGGATGTCCGGCCGTTCCTCTGGCGTCATTTGGGCGCTGACGCAGGTGCTGAGGAAGAGGATAAGGAAGAGCGTGAAGTAATGTTGGGTCATGACGGGTAAATGGTTGCTCGTTGGAACGTAGGTTTCCGGGCGGTGTTTGCTGGTGCGTTCGGAAATGGAGTGGACCATCGCCGGGGCAACATTCAGTAAGCAGTGCACGTGAATTGGCTACCTTCGTAGTCGCCTGGTGGCCGACCCGTAGCTATGCCCGATAACCCTAAACGCCTATTCTTTCTCCTTCCTGCTCTGTTGGCCATCCTCCTTGTAGGGTCTGAGATCGTCGAGCGGAGTATGTACACTGACGGGGTGGCCTACGCGGGTATTTCCAAAAACCTGGCTAACGGCATCGGTACCTTTTGGAACCCGAAATTGAGTGAGGTCCATAATTATGATTTTCACTCCCATCCTCCGTTGATGTTCGGCCTCCAATCACTCGTCTTTCGGGTTTTTGGAGACGGGCTGGTCTCGGAACGGATTTACACTTTGTTGGTCTTTTTGCTCTCCGCCTGGTTGATGATCGTACTATGGCGAGAAGCCCTGCGCGACCGGCCCGGCCTGGCCAAAATTTGGTTTCTTCCACTCACCATTTGGCTGGCTAACGAGGTTGTTTACCATTTCTACGCGGCCAATATCCTGGAGCCAACGATGACAGCCTTTACGCTGGGGGCGGTATACCTAGGGTTGCTAAGTTTACGGGAGAATACCCCACCAAGGTTGACCTACACGCTGGCTTTTGCGGCTGGCCTGCTGGTGTTTTTAGCCACGCTGACGAAAGGAGTAGTGGGCCTGTTCCCCCTCGCCTTTTACGGAATCCACTGGCTGATCTACCGCCGGCAGTCACTGGCCCAAGCCCTCTTCTGTACGCTGCTGATGGTTTTTGCCGTAGTTGGGCTGTACGTGGTCCTGTTCCAATTCGCGGCGCCGGCAGAGGCGCTGAGGGATTACTTCTCCACGCAGGTGTTGTCCAGCCTTAACTCGGAATACGCGCACATGGCTCACCACCGCGCGGACCGTACGTACATCATCCGTAAGGGGCTGGCCATCATTTTACCGGCAGTGGTGATTTCAGCCCTGCTCTTTTATGCCGGACGGCGAAAGGGGGCCACCTGGCGAGTGGATAGCCCTTCCACCAAAGCCGCCTTTCTATTCCTGACGCTCGCCCTGGCTGCATTTCTTCCGTTGGCGATTAGTCCGAAACAATCCTTTTACTACCTGCTCCCGTCGATGGCCTACTTCGCCCTGGGCTTTTCCCTTTTCATCGCACCCGCGGCAGCGCATCTGTATGAATTGAAGCTGAGCCGGAAGTGGCAATTGGCGCTCGTGATCGGCACTGCCTTGCTCGCGGTGGCTGCTACCATAAACACCACCCGCCACTGGGGCGCGGTAAACAGTCGGGACCGCGTGGTACTCAACGATATCGACGAAATGAATGCCGTGGTGCCCGCAGGGGCTACCATTGGCGCAGTGGGCGATGCGCGGGACATGGTCAGTTACTTCGCGCGGATCAGTAACGTTTCGCTGGACACTACGCAGTCCACCGCAAAAGATTACGCGTACTTTATCGTACCGATGGATTCCGTAAATACTACCGGAACGCGGGTGCCTTTACGGACGGAGAAGTACGAATTGTGGCGCAGGCAGTAGCTTGCGCGCTGTCACGCGGATGAAGTTCTGTTGTTAGCCTCAACCTTTGTGTACGGTAGCTTTTTTGACCAACGAAAACCCAATGAACCAATGAACGAACACACCTACGTAGCCATCATGGCCGGAGGCGTTGGCTCCCGCTTCTGGCCCGCCAGCCGGGAAGTCCGCCCCAAGCAATTTTTGGACATTACCGGCGATGGCCGCAGCCTGCTCCGCATTACCTTCGAACGCTTTCTGAAGGTGACAACGGCTGATAAGATCTTCATCGTGACCAACGCTAAGTACCAGGCCCAGGTCCTCGAACACCTACCTGAGCTGACGGACAACCAAATCTTGTGTGAGCCCAGCCGGAACAACACTGCGCCGTGCGTAGCCTATACTGCGTTTAAACTGCGGGCCATCGATCCAGATGCTAACATCGTGATTGCACCGAGCGATGCCCTTATTCTCAATGAGATGCTGTTCGCGGACAACATCAATAAAGCCCTGGCCTTTACGGCCGAAAAGGACGTCCTCGTTACCCTGGGGATTGCGCCCGACCGCCCTCACACCGGCTACGGTTACATCCAATTTCTCGGGGAAGAAGGGGATGATGGGATTTACCCCGTTCGCCGCTTCACCGAGAAGCCTGATCTGACCACGGCCAAGTCATTTCTCACGAGTGGGGATTACCTCTGGAACGCCGGCATCTTCGTCTGGCGCGCCGCCACGGTACTGAACGCCTACGAACAATTCGCCCCCGAGATCTACGCCCTCCTTAGCCAGGGGACGAGCTGCTACAATACTGCCGATGAACAGGCCTTTATTGACGAGTTCTACCCGCAAACGCCCAGCATTTCCGTGGATTATGCCATCATGGAGAACGCCACCAATATCTACACCATTCCCGCCCAGTTTGGGTGGTCAGATTTGGGAGCTTGGGGCGCGCTGTATCACGAAAGCCCCAAGGATGACGATGGGAATGTGATCCAGGCCAGCCGGTCGGTAACCGAAGACCTCCACAACTGCTACGTGCGCGGCCCGGAAGGGAAGCTGATCGTAGTGGGTGGAGTGGATGACCTGTTGGTTATCGACGAAGGTGACGTGCTCCTGGTTTATCCGCGTAATCGGGAGCAGGAGATCAAAGCGCTCCGTACCCGCGCCGAACAGGAATTTGGGGAAGACTACGTTTGATCGTTGTTGAGCTATTCCTGACACCTATTGGCCAAAAAATAATTTTGTCTGATCGGGGGGCGGCATTTTGTGAACACCACGCGGTTGTTCACCTTAGGTAGTGGAAGCATCCGTTTGGTTCTCTCCTGTGGATTTTGCAGTTTTGCGTCTAGCCTGCGAACCCTTTGGTTTGCCGGCCCCTTGTTTTTTACTCAGCTTTCGTCATCTAAGCAAACGCGTTCGTCGTTTCCGCTTTCCACCCAGCTACTATGTTATCAGCGGTCATTGCCTGTTTTGTAATCGGTTACCTCGTGATCGTCTTCGAGCACCCGCTTAAGCTGGACAAGACCGTCCCCGCCCTCCTCATGGGTGCCATCTGCTGGGCACTAATCAGTCTGGGTTTCCACAGTGGCAGTCTCAACGTCGTGGATGGCCACGAGCACCTCTACGAAGGGGCCAATATGTTGCTGGACCACAGCAGCGAAGCCTACCACGAAGCCGAAGAAGGCTTCATGGCCAACCTGCTCCACCATTTAGGAAAAACGGCCGAGATCCTCATCTTCCTGATTGGGGCGATGACCATCGTCGAAATTGTAGATCTCCACCGCGGTTTCGACATTCTCAAGGGTTACATCAACACGCGTTCCAAGAGTAAACTGCTGTGGATCGTCGGCATTCTGGGCTTCATCCTTTCCGCCATTATTGATAACCTGACGGCCACGATCGTGCTCGTCACCCTCCTGCGGAAACTGGTTCCGGACCGTGAACTACGGATTTGGTACGTGGCCATGATCGTCATCGCGGCTAATGCCGGCGGGGCCTGGTCACCAATTGGTGACGTAACGACCACTATGCTCTGGATTGGTGGCCGCGTGGAGGTAGCCGGCCTGATGGAGTACCTGATTATTCCTTCCCTGGTCTGTTTCGCGCTGCCCTTCATCATCGCTACGACCGTCCTGAAGCCCTTTAAAGGGCAGATCATGACCCCGGAGTTGGAGTCCGACGAAGGCGTCCCCGAACCCGAAGAACGGTTGCTCTCCAGTAAAACGATGCTTTTCCTTGGCTTGGGGATGATCGTCTTCGTACCCGTCTTCAAAGTACTCACCCACCTCCCTCCCTACCTGGGGATGATGCTCAGTTTGGGTGTCGTCTGGTTAGTATCGGAATACATCCACCCAGAAGAGAATTTCACCGAGGAGCGTAAGAAAGCCTATTCCGCCCACCGCGCCTTGAGCCGAATTGAGATGTCCTCCATCCTCTTTTTCCTCGGCATCCTAATGGCCGTCGGCGCGCTCGAAACGATTGCGGTTGGTGACGTTGGTGCCCTCCGCGCCGTCGCTGAGGTACTTCAGGACGCCATCCCCAACCAGAACTGGGTGGTCTTCATCCTCGGCTTCCTATCCGCAATCATTGATAACGTACCGCTGGTGGCCGCCTCCATGGGTATGTACAGTTTGGATGTGTACCCGACTGACGATACCCTGTGGCACTTCATCGCCTACTCCGCCGGTACGGGTGGTTCCATGCTCATCATCGGTTCCGCCGCGGGCGTGGCCGCCATGGGAATGGAGAAGATCGATTTCATCTGGTACCTGAAGAAGATCGCCTGGTTGGCCTTCATCGGTTTTGCCGCCGGCGCCGCCGTATTCATCGCCATTGAAACGTTGTTCTAGCAGTGCTGAGACCCGCCTTCACCCTGATATTACTTTGCTGCTTCCTCGTTACCTGCTCCACGGAGCCCTCACCCCTGATTGGGTCGTGGGAAGCCGTTGAGGTACTGGAGAACGGTGATACCCTGGCGCTCAACCCCGCCGAGATCGGTTTCACCTTTCACCCCGACCAACGCTACGACTACCGTTCCACCCTTAAGTACCGGGAGGCCGGCACCTGGAGACACGAAAACGGCCACCTCTACGCGCAGGACACTACGGGCCAGAGTAATGAACCCTACGTAGTCGCAGTCGACCTCATTCGTGCAGACAGTCTGCGCCTACGCATGCGCGCTGAGACTGGTGAACGGTTAGTCTTACTGATTCGGGAGTAGGCACTGGGAACCCAGTCGGGAAGCTTGTTAGAGACGATTAAAGAAGTTCCCGACTACTTGCTTTATCAACTTGGTATCGATTGTCCTGAATTCCTACTTGTTCCACAGGAGGCAACTGTCTCCGTAACTCAAGAAGCGGAAGTCCTGCTCCAACGCTACTTGGTAAAGCTTCCGCCAGTCCTCCCCCACGATGGCGGCGATGATTAAGAGCAGCGTAGACTTCGGCTGGTGAAAGTTGGTCATCAATGCGCTGACGGTACGGACGCCGGAGACGGGAGAGAGCAGCACTTCGGTTTGTCCACCAATTACCGTGAGTGCTTCTCGTTCCATCAATCCTCGCAGGGCGGTGAACGTATCAAGCACGGCCGCCGTGCGAGTGAACTCATCCTCAAAGGCCCACTGGTCCACTGTAAAGTCACGGCTGCCATCTTCTCTGGTTCCCTGCAGACTTTCCGCCCCGAGGCAGTGCAGGCTCTCCAGGCAGCGGAGGGTGGTCGTCCCGACGGCTACGACGGGCTTCCCGGATTCGTAATTGGCGATCAATCGATCGAGTAGTTCCAGGGTGACGGAAAAGGTCTCCCGGTGCATATCGTGCCCGCCGAGGGTAGGGGTAGATACCGGGCGGAACGTCCCCGCACCCACGTGGAGGAGTACTTCGCCCCAGCCAATACCCCGCTCTTTCATGTCTGCCATCACCGCCGGGGTGAAGTGGAGGCCGGCCGTAGGGGCGGCTACGGAGCCTTCCGTGCGGGCGAATACGGTTTGGTACCGTTCCTCGTCGGCCGCTTCGGTCTCCCGGCCGAGGTAGGGGGGGAGGGGTAGGGTGCCGGCGGCCTCCAGGATTTCTCCAAAAGTGTAGTTCGCGTCCTTAGTGGAAGACCAGGAAAAGGCTACCGTAAAGGTCCCTTCCTGGCGCTCGATCCTTTCCGCCATTAGCTGGGCCGATCCTTGGTTGAGGGGGACGTCCAGCGTTAGCGCGCCCCTTTTCCAGCGGCGGTTGCCACCGATCAGGCATTTCCATTGCACCTGCGTCCGCGCCCCTAAATTCTGAGCGTGATCGACGGGGACAAGTGGGTCCAAACAGAAGATCTCGATGGGCCGCTTGCCCTCCGCTAACGGAAAGAACAGCCGGGCGTGGATGACGCGGGTATTGTTGCCCACGACGAGGGAACCGGGCGGCAATTGCCGGGGAAAATCAGCCACCGTTGCGATTTTGTGCGTGCCGTAGGTACCGTGCCAGATCAATTGCTTGGCGGCGTCCCGCCGGGCGACGGGATGGCGGGCAATCCGCTCGTCGGGCAGGTCGTAATCGAAGGTGTCGATGGAGATGTCGCGGGCGGTGGTGAGCATTGGCGGGAAGGCGATTTGGGACGGGCGAAGATAAGTCGGGGGGCGACAGGGCGACCGTGAAATTCCGTGTACCTACGAACATTGAGGCGCCGTCTCCCGCTCCATTAGCAACTTTTCGGCCCACGAGTGCGGGCCAGTTTGAGCTAACCTACCAAGCAAAACCAAATGACTAGACTTTACCTACTTCTTACGTTTACCCTTGTCACCACCTTTCTTGCCGCCCAGTGCTACAGCCCCATGCAACTGCGTGAACGGCTGGAAGACAGTGACGTCCTCGCCATTGGCCAGGTGGTGGAATCCGAGCCGTTCTTCAACAATTACGGCGAGATCTACACCAAACATACCCTGGCGGTGGACCGCATCAGCGTGGACCGTGAAGAACCCCGGGAGGTGATTGATACCCTCTTTTTCTTCACCATGGGCGGCCGGATCAACGAAGAGCAACTGATCGTTTATCCTAGCCTGCGCGGTATCGGCGACGCCGAAGGCCTCTTCATGTTACGCCGCTACGTCGGTGACCGGGTAGATGGCAGCGAAATGCTCCAGCCCGTAGCCGTCCACGAAAGCCTGTTGCCCTACGACCGCCGGATCGGCATGTTCCTGGACGGAACCGACACAATCGGAGGAATGGATGACTTGGTGCAAGTGCTCGGCCTGGACGTCCCGATGACGCAGGTATCCAAACGATCTTTTCGGGCCCAGACGGCCACTGAGAAAATGATGAACCCCAGCATTACCGGTATCTCGCCGCGCAACGTAAGCGCCGGTATTGGCGACGTGATTACGCTGACGGGTACCAATTTCGGAGCCACCCGTGGCGCCGTGTTTTTTGACAGCCCCGACGATGGCCCCGGCGGCTCCTTCACCGGCGCGGGTTCGGATGACATCATTTCCTGGTCCAATACCAGCATCCGCGTACGGGTGGTGTCCGAAGCGGGTAGCGGCCAAGTGATTGTGCGGACGGCAGCGGGCGCTCAATCCGGCGCCAGCCCCACCATCGACGTGGATTTTGCGGTGACCAACCTCAGGATATCCAACGGCAGCGTCGTGACGCCCCTGCTGATTGATGATATGGCCGACGGCGACGGTGGCTACACTTTCGCGGTCAACAACTCTACGGCCAACGGCGGCCGCTCCCTCGAAGACGACGGCCCCGCCCGTGCCGCCCTCGAACGGGCCATCCGGACGTGGCAGGTAGCCGGCGACTTCAGTGTTTACCTGGAAGGCACTACTTCCGTTCAACTTCCTGCCCGCGAGGACGGTGTCAACATCGTCTCCTACGGAAGTGATGCCTATGATTTTGACCGCGAACTGGGGTCCGGAACGGTGGGCATCGCCTTTAGCTATTACAGCGCCTGCGGTTCCAGCGAATTCGAGACCATCGGCGCCGACGTGCTGTTCCGCCGCCCCGGCAACCCCAACGGGTTCGGTGGCAGCGTCAACTACAATTTCGGCCCCGGCCAGGGTTTCGGTACGGACTTTGAAAGCGTGGCTCTCCACGAATTTGGCCACGTCCACCAGCTCAAGCACGTAGCGGACCCCGCGGAAGTGATGTCCTTCCGCACCACCAACGGCACCACGCAGCGCGAGATCAGCCCCGACACGCGTGCCGGTGCCCAGTTCGTTGCCGATCTTGCCCTGCAGTATAACCCGCCCGTCATTAATTGTGGCGGCGACTTCCCGGAGGAACGTGATTACGTGAGTTTCTCCGCCGTAAACGGAAACAGTTTACCCTTGACGTGGAATTATTTCGGCGCTGACGCAGGTGCCAAGAACGTATCCCTAACGTGGGGCACCTCCGACGAGGTGAACGCCGATTACCACCTGGTGGAACGCTCCGCTGACGGGACCAATTTTCAACCAATTGGGGAAGTAACTCCTACGGGAAGTGCCACCGAATCCGCTGATTACCTGTTCTACGACGAAGAGCCGCTCCCCGGTGATAACTACTACCGCATTACTCAGGTGGACGTTGACGGTAGTGCCCACCGGAGCCCCGTTCGCCAGATCTCGTTCGGGGGTGAGCAGCTGTCCATTAGTGTTTATCCTAACCCGGTAGTTTCTCAGCTCAACGTGCGGAATGCCGCTACTACCGATGGTGGTCGACTACGGATCTACAACGCCGCGGGCCGCGAGGTGCGCAGCATAGCCACAGTAGAGAGCCAAGCCGTGCATTCCATCGACGTAGCGGACCTTGCCGCCGGTCAGTACGTGCTGCGGGATGCTGCCGGTCAGACAATCCGATTCGTGCGGTAATTTGGATAAGGACATTTGGCTAACCACAAGGCGCCCCCATCCTGGTCTTCCGGGATAGGGGCGCTTTTTGCGTAGGGACATAGGCTTCAGAACGGCAAATGCCCTCTTTTGCTCCATAAAAAGAGACCGTTCATCGAAAACGGGGTGTCATTCACCCTGGCCTGGTGTTTCTTTGCGTCAGCATTAAATTAAGATTATGCCCAATTTCATTAAAATCCTCTTCGGCTCCTGCCTCGGTACCCTTCTCGCGCTCGGCGTCCTGTTTTTCCTGTTCTTCTCCGTGATCGCCGGCCTGGCCAATGCGGACAAGGAGGAGCCCGAAATTAAAGCCAATTCCCTGCTGGAACTGGACCTGACTACCGTCCCCGAACTAACGGGTAACCAACCCATGGATCAATTTTCCTTTGAGTTGGACAGCGACGGCGCACTGGGCCTGCACGACATCGTCCGGGCCATCGAGAAAGCGGAGAAGGATGATGACATCAAAGGCATCTACCTGAACAGTATGACCCAGGCGGGCGGCTTCACTAAGCTCCGGGCAATTCGGGAAGCACTAGCGAGCTTCCGCGCGGCGGGCAAGTTCGTCGTCAGCTACGCCCCCGCTTACGAGCAAAATGCTTACTACCTGGCCAGCGCCGGTGACGAAGTATACGTTGGCCCACTCGGCGTGGTGGATTTCCGCGGCCTTGGCGCCGAGATCCCCTTCTATAAAAATATGCTCGACAAGATCGGTGTTCGCTTCGAGGTATTCTACGCCGGCAACTTCAAGAGCGCCACGGAGCCCTACCGCCTGACGGAGATCAGCGACTCCAACCGCCTCCAGACCCGCGAATACCTGACTGGCCTCTGGAATATGATGAGCGAAGACATCGCCGCAACTCGCAATCTCGAACCCGCCACCGTACGTGGGTTCGCGAACCAGCTAACCGGCTGGCGTGGCGAGGAAGCCGTTGAGGCAGGTCTGATTGATGGCGTCTTCCGACGCAATGAGGTGGACGCCCGCCTCCGCGAACGCTTGGGCCTCCAAAAGCACGAGAAGATCGAGAGGGTGTCAATCGACGACTACTTCGACGCCCGTTTGAAGAAGCTGAAGGGCAAGGACGATGAGGTCGCCGTCCTCTTCGCCGAAGGCACCATCATTGACGGTAAAGCCGAGCCCGGTGGTATCGGAGATAAGAACTACGTCAAGGTCATCGACAAACTCGCTGAGGATGATGACGTGAAAGCAGTCGTTCTCCGCGTCAACAGTGGCGGTGGTAGTGCGAGCAGCTCCGAAAACATCTGGTACGCCTTCGAAAAGCTTAAGGATACGGGCAAGCCGCTCGTCGTTAGCATGGGCAGCGTGGCCGCAAGTGGTGGTTACTACATCGCTGCCGGGGCGGATTCAATTTTCGCCGAACCCTCCACCATTACTGGTTCCATTGGGGTATTTACCATGTTCCCCATGGTGGACGAGTTGATGAACGACAAGTTGGGCATCAACTTCGATACCGTTAATACCGCTCAGTATTCCAACGCCTTCAGCCCCTTCCGTCCATTACAGGAGGGCGCCAAGGAGGTGTTGACGGACCGCACAAAAATGATCTACGAGACCTTCTTGGACCGCGTTGCCGAAGGCCGTCCGGGAATGAACAAAGAGCAGGTGCGCCGCGCTGCTGGTGGCCGGGTCTACACGGGCGTACGTGCGCTGGAGATCGGCCTGGTCGATCGGCTGGGTGATCTGGACGATGCCATTGCCTCCGCCGCCACTCTGGCTGGCCTAGATCAGGACGATATCTCCGTGGGCCAGTACCCGAAAGTAAAGTCGCCCATCGAACAACTTATTGAAACCTACCTTGGGGAGGACGCGTTGCCGCCTTCCGTTGGTGCTTCCGTCGTACGCAAGCAGTTGGGCGAGCAAAACTACCAGCACTTTGAGTTGTTGCGGGATATGAGCCAGATGAATAAGGCTCAGTGCCGTTTGCCGGTGGTGATCAACTTCTAGTCTAACGCGCTACAACTTCCAGTATTGAAACACTAAGCAGGTGGTTCCTCCGCGGAGGGCCACCTGCTTATCTTTGCGGCCAAACCAAAATTTACTGCCATGCTCCAACGTATTCAGTCCGTATTTCTCTTTCTCGGCGCGGGTTCCGTCTTTGGCCTTTTCGCGGCAGACGCAGCGGATACGGCAGCTCCCGTACCGGAAAGCACTCTCTTTGCCGATGCGCAGTTTACGCTTTTTGATGACCCGGTCCTGCTGGGCGTATTCGGTTTAGCTGGTCTTTTATTACTGGTGACGATCTTTCTTTTTAACAACCGGAAGCTGCAAATGAACCTGACTTTGGCGGGTATCGTATTGGTCCTCATTGGCGCTGCCTACGGTGCCTTCCGGTTCTTTTCCGACGTTGCTGCTGGTAACGCTACGCCGGATTTTGGCCTCGTTTTACCCCTGTTAGCCATCGTTTTTGCCTGGCTGGCTCGCACAAACATCAATAAGGACGAGAAACTGGTGCGCAGCGCGGATCGGCTTCGCTAACCATTTTACGTGCTGGCTAGGAGCATCTGGCGCTGCCGCGGGTGCCGGGTGAATAGGGTAGGGGAGGCGCGGCCAGCGTAAGACTACATTTTGTTATTTGGCGGGTGTAGTATTAGTTTTATACGGAACTTTTAACCGTAGTAAAGGGGCTGCTCTCAACCCACTACACAAAACTGATACCATGTTACAGGAATTCAAGGCCTTCATTATGAAGGGCAACGTGCTCGAGTTAGCCGTGGCCGTCATCATCGCCGGAGCCTTCGGCGCCATCGTTACCTCCATGACGGCGGACATCATTATGCCCATCGTAGGCCTCGTAGTTGGCGGTGTTGACTTTACAGAACTGGCCATCCAGCTTTCTCCGGACGTCGTTGCGGCGGACGGCACCGTCACCGAAGGCGCAGCCATTCGCTACGGTATCTTCATTCAGCGGGTGATTGACTTCCTGATCGTAGCCTTTATTGTGTTCATGATCGTCCGCAGCTACAATAAGATGACGGCACCCAAGGTGGTGGAGCCCGCTCCGGACCCCGGCCCCACTGAGAAGGACATTCTGATTGAGATTCGGGACCAATTGGCGAAGCGTCCCTAATCGCTTTGCTGGATAAATTCCGGTAATTCAAGTTTACGCTTTTAGAATGGGCGGTAGACCATGGTTTCGGCCGGTCTTCCGCCCATTTTCATTTTGCATCGCACCTGCGGCAGCGCCCAAATTTGCTTTTGCACGCTTGCCTACCCCGCGCGATGAGCAACCTTTCCGGCGGCTGATCGCTTTACGAGTGCATGGCGAAGCAACGAAAGGGGAAGGACCAGCAGGAAGCACCTACCTGGCGCGAACAGGCGGCGGCGCTCAAAAACATTCCCCCTTTTCTCAAACTGATCTGGGCGGCGGATGCGCGGCTTACGCTGGCTAACATTTTGCTGAGGATACTGCAGGCGGCGTTGCCCACTGCTATTCTCTACGTGGGAAAGCTGATCATCGATGAAGTGATCCTGCTACTGGATGGTGGTGGCGACCTCGACTTCCTGTGGCAGATGGTGGCCGTGGAATTCGCCCTGGCGCTGGCTTCGGACCTGCTTTCCCGCGCCATTACCTTGGTTGACAGCCTGCTGACCGATCTGATCAGCAACCGGACCAGCGTCGACATCATGCGCCATGCGGCGACGTTGGACCTCTACCAGTTTGAAGACGCGGAGTTCTACGACAAAATGGAGCGCGCCCGCCGCCAAACTTCGGGGCGGAGCACGCTGATGAGCCAACTCCTGGCGCAGTTCCAAAGCCTGATCGCCATTGTCGTGCTCGGTGCTTCCGTCATTCCTTTTAACCCCTGGCTCATTCTGCTACTTATCGTGGCGGTGATTCCAAGCTTCATCCAGGAGAACTACTTCAACCAACGCAAGTACAGCCTGACGCGTAGCTGGACGCCCGAACGCCGGGAACTGGACTACCTGCGCTACCTGGGTGCTAGCGACATCACGGCCAAGGAGGTAAAGATCTTTGGTTTGGCGGACTTCATCACCAATCGCTTCGACGAGCTTTCGATGAAGTATTACTACGCCAACCGCAAACTGGCCGTCAATCGGGCGGGGTGGGGGGCCTTCTTCAGCGGTATCAGTTCCATCACTTACTACGGGGCCTACGTCCTGATCATTCTCCAGGCGGTGAACGGGCAGATCAGCGTGGGTACGTTGACGTTCCTCGCGGGCGCCTTCCGCCGGATGCAGCAGGGTTTACGGACGATCCTTTCACGAGTGGCTACCATTGGAGAAAATGCACTTTACCTCCAGGACCTGTTCGATTTCTTTCGGATCGTGCCTTCCATTAAGGATTTGGAGGGGGCTACATCCTTTCCAGCAACCATCCTTGAGGGCTGGCAATTTGAAAACGTCAGCTTCCGCTATCCGGGGGCGGAGCGGTATGCAATCAAGAATTTGTCGTTCGTTTTGCCTGTTGGCACAAAGCTCGCCCTGGTGGGTGAAAATGGAGCGGGTAAGACTACGCTAGTGAAACTGCTGGCCCGACTGTACGAACCCACTGAAGGCCGCATTCTACTTGACGGTAGAGACCTGAGAGAGTATAAATTGGAAGAGCTACGCGAGCACGTCGGGGTGATTTTTCAGGACTTTTTTCGGTACCAACTAACCGCTCGGGAGAACATTGCCGTAGGCCGAATTCAGGAATTGGAAAACCAGGAAGCGATCGAGGAAAGCGCCGAGAAATCGCTGGCCGCTGAGGTGGTGGCCAGCTTGCCGGAGCACTATGACCAGCTGCTTGGCCGCCGTTTCGCCGGAGCTATGGATCTGAGCGGCGGGCAGTGGCAAAAAGTAGCGTTAAGCCGAGCCTATATCCGCGATGCCAGCCTGCTGATCCTCGATGAACCGACTAGTGCTCTGGACGCCAGGGCGGAGTTTGAAGTGTTCGAACGCTTTACCGAACTCATCAAAGGGAAAAGCGCCGTCATCATCAGCCACCGCTTCAGTACAGTACGAATGGCCGATAAAATTTTATTCCTGGAGAACGGCGGTTTGTTGGAGGAGGGTACCCACGAGGAGCTGACTGGCCGGGGTGGGCGCTACGCCGAACTCTTTGAGTTACAGGCGAAAGGGTACCAATAGCAGGGCGTTAAAAGAAATTTTAACTTATGTGGATTTTTAATATATGGTACCAAACGATGTTTGGCCGCCGCTAAAAACGTACAGATTATTGTGAGAATTGTGCGCTTATCGGGTGACTAAAGTAAGTGGACCCCGTCTCCAGAAAGAAGCAACTGTACAAAAGTCAACGGCAACAATTGGTTATCTAGCCCACGACCTGTAAGGGTAGCATATTATTGTTACCTTCGTACGGAATTTTTTAGAACAGGTAATCTCTGAAACACGGCACGGGCATTTGGTTCAACTCATAAGCCCAACTTAGTCAGATTAATTTCACGGTTTTTCTACGATTACACTGCGAATGCCGGGCTTGTCCGGATGTATTGAGACACATGAACAACATCGACTTTAACAACAACGACTTTCCACATCGTCTACACAACTCTTCTAGTATGAAACCTACGGTACTCCGTCGGCAGGCCCTTCGCCTGCTTTTTGTGTTTGCAGCCTGTCTGTCCGTTTTTACGGGCCTTGACGCGCAAACCGAGAACAACGCAGCCGCGCAGGATATTGCTCCCGCCGCCGAGCTTAACGAAAGTGTCGCCAGTTTCTACGAGTTCATGGCGGTGGATGAAAGCCGGCCTGGTGCGCAGGACGACTACGTACGGTTCGAAACTTCCGGTGGTGCGGGTGACTTCGTCACTTTCTCCGCAACGTTCAACGGAGAGCCCTTCTCGAAGCGGCTACCAGTCAATACTGACGGCCTGGCGATGTGGAAAGCGCCAGAGAACGGTCAGTTTGACGATGTGGTGGTTCGCTTCAACGGTGCGACCGTTGTGGAGATGGAGAAGTTGATGGTGATGACGAGAGCTATGCTTTTTGGAGAAGAAAATCCATCCGAATCGCTCCCGGACAATGACGTGCCCTATACTGGAAAGCCACTGGTGGATGCTGACCCGCTTGTGAAGTCCAGCACACAATGCCAGAACAATAAACTGAGTGACCGTGGGTTTGAGCAACGTTCCAATGTGTGGTACTTGGGTGGGGCTTCAAAGTTTATCAATTCCGGTCAGGCTGACGAATACGTATACAATGGCTCTTGGGCGGTCAAATTAGACAGCCGTGGTGACGTTGTTTCTCAAACTTTCAATCTCGGTGCGAATCGCCAATTCTGCTTTTCAGCCTACGCTAAAAACCACTCCAGCGAGGGCACTATGGAAGTGGGCGTCAAATTTAGAAAGTCGAATAATCAGGTCATTTCTTCGCAACGGGTGGTCGTAAGCCGTCAGAGCGGCTATAACCTGTATAGCCTCGATGGCGTGTCACCGGCCGAGACCGCAAAAGCTGAGGTCTACTTCTACCGCGACCATTCTACTAATAATAATTCCTGGGTCGACCTGGTTTGTTTTCAGGATAAGGGTACCATTATCGACGGTGGCACCCCTCCCACCGATTTCCTGGCTACTTGTGATGAAGGGAAAACGGTGGACGCCTACGTAAGTGACGTCGATTGCTCCGCTAACCCAATGGCCGAAACGGTCATTCCTTCCAGCGGCAACGTGTACCAGGTCGTCGTCGAGGTAGTCTACAAAGGGGATAACCCTGGGTCAAGTACTTCCGTGCTGGCTAGTAACGGTAGCTACTACTTGCTCGAAAAGGTCTTGCTGACCAATAACGGTAACAGCGGCTTCCACGTCTATCGGGGTTTGATCCCAACCGGCGTCTCCTGGGTCCGGCACAACGCCCTTCCCGGGGATTGTAGCAACAACTACAGTAATAACCACGGCCTTCAGTCACTCGCCAGCTTTGCTTTCCGAAACGTCAATCAGAACGTTGCCGGATCTGGTACTTTTACGACCCTCACTGGCTATAACAGTATTGCTAGCTTTAATATCGACATTCCTACGTCTACGCTCACGCGTGACGTTGAACTTCGTATCCCCTTCTCAGAGATCACCCTTGATGGTCGTTACGTACGTCTTAACGCAAAAGTCAACGGCGTCCAGCTAGCTACTCAAGCCTGGACATTTACTGACGGCGGTGGCCCCTGTTGTATTGACCTACTGGAACTCTCCGTTCCTAATGTACCTGGGGGAGCCAGCCAAATTGAGGTTGAAATTGATACCCGTAATGGTCGTGGTCCTAATGGTGAAAACGGTCAGTCCTATACTATTGCAGGTCTGGCTTATGCGGACGTAGACTGCCCACAGAACAAAGCGGATTGTATTCTTTCCTTCCGCGCCAAGGGTGATTGCGGTCACGAACGAGTGGAACTGCGCGTCAACAATAATGCAGTTGGTACCTACGTGCTCTCGACTGGATGGCAGGAATTTACTTACAATAACTTCACTTCTGGGTCTGACGTAGAGTTACATTTTGTCAACGATGGTAACAACGGTTGTGACCTCAACGTAGCTATCGATTACGTTAAGGTTGGCGACGATACCTACCAAACCTCAACTACAGCTACTTCATCTAACCCATCTTGTAACAATCCGGCCCACGAGCGCCTGAACTGTAATGGCAAGTTTGATTACGGTAAGCTAAATTGTTGTAGCGTTACGGACCCAGGTTCCTTCCTGACCGGTCACTTCACTGTGTGCGTAGCCGATGGCCAGACTTTCGACGCGCCAGTGATTGACATGACCCGTGGGGCTTGTTCCGACGGAGGCCAGCCTCAATACCAGTGGCAAGAGAAAGCCACGATGGGTGGAAACTGGGTAAATATTCCTGGCGCAACTGGTGAGGATTACAATCCCCCAGCGCGTGGCATTGGCTCCACTTGGTACCGTCGCTTCATCAAGTGTGCTTGTGAAGATTCCTTTAAGACGAATGGTGGCACGCGGGACGTACATATCCGCCGCGCTCCCAACGTTCAGATCGCTACCTCTAATGCCACCTGTAATGGCAACGGTAGCATCACCTTCTTCTTTGACGAGGATCCTTCCGGAGAATTCACGCAGATCGATCTGAGTATTACCGGTGGTGCAACCCGCCAGCGGGTTAACCTCAGCGCTGGTTCCTATACCTTTAATAACGTTACTGTCGGCACTTACACTCCCGTGGTACAGTATATAGGTAGTCCCTGCGGTCTTACGCTAGACAACGTAATGATCAGCCAGGATGACGGTCCCACTGTCATTGCCTACTGCGGAGATGAGCAACTGTCGAAAGCGGTTCAAAACGATTCCCGGAGTTGTCAGGATGATACACAAAGTAACATCTTGCGCGCGTTTTACGCCTACCGACTTTTCCCCGGACAACTGAATGACGTTCAGGGTAAATACTACCGCGCAATCAACGGTACCTTTAAAGAGTATAACAATGGTTCTGCACGTCTTCAGTTTGACGTAGTCAACCAGCAAAATGCCAACTTCAAGCTGCGCTTCGACGTGGTGATGACGGGGCGTAGCCAGACGCCGGTTGGTGATTCGCCTAAACTGGAAATTTGCGCCACCGCCGCTAAGCCTGATTGGTACTACTACCGAGAATTCAGTGGTAATGTAACCGGACTGAATGCGCTGGCTGGTTTTAAAATGAATGTCTTCCAGAAAGGAGCTGACTTCCAGGTTGGAACCGGTGGGCATCTCCTGAACCCTAATGTCTTCGGTTTCTCTAGCTGGGCAAACTACACCATCCTTCAACAGCCTAATAACACTAATATCATTGCCAACGCTGGAGCCAATCTTGACTTCAACGTAAAACTAAACAGCAGCACACTTCCCCAATTCGGCGGCAACGACACTTGTGGTCCGGTATGTGAAGATGCGACTACGAAACTGACCGCCCAGGGTGCCGGTGGTAAAGCCCCTTACACTTACGCTTGGAGCAATGGCTTGGGAAGCGGCCAGGTCAAAAATGTATCCCCTAACGTAACGACTACCTATACAGTAACTATCACGGACGCTAACGGCTGTAAGTCCACCGACGCTATCCGGGTCGATGTGTACCCCACCGTACCTAATGCGGGCACAATTGCGGCTAACCAGTCTGGATGTGCACCTTTCAATCCCGCGGCCTTCACTGGAACCAACCTCGGAGCTGGTGTTTCTTACCGCTGGCAGAAGCAGGTAGGTTCCGGTGCCTGGACGAATATTGGTGGAGCCACCGGCGTGAACTACGATTCACCCGCGCTGAGCACGACAACTAAGTTCCGCCGCCAGGCCCGCAAGAATGCTAACTGTGCGTACAAGACCTCTAATGTTGTTACCGTAACGGTCACTCAGAACGTAACAAACGGTGGTAATCTTTCCGCCAACGAAACGCGGTGTGGCGCTTACGACCCAGCGAACATCACCGGTGCTGCGGCTACCGGCGGTGGTGGGGCGGCTATCTCCTACCAATGGCAGCGCCGCAATGGCACCTCTGGAAGTTGGGCTAATATCAATAACGCAACGGGTGCTAACTACAATCCTGGGCAGATCACTCAAACTACTCAGTTCCGCCGTCTGGCACGTCGAACGGGCGCCTGTGCTTGGGTTGCTTCGAATAATATCATTACGAAAACGGTCAGTACCAACTTCACCAATGGTGGCACCCTCACGGGGAACGAGAACCGTTGTGGAGCTTATAACCCTACTCAAATCACGGGTACTGCCGCTAGTGGTGGATCAGGCCCCGGAGTAGTTTATCAGTGGCTCTCTCGTCCCGGTACTTCTGGTGCATGGGCAATTATTAACGGTGCAACTGGTGCGAACTACGACCCAGGTAACATTACTGCGACTACTCAATTCTACCGCCGCGCGCGTCGTAACGCTGCCGGCTGTGGATGGGTAAACACCAACGTAATTACGAAAACCGTCAGCGATAACGTTACCAACCCCGGTGAAATCTCCGCTAACGAAGCTCGGTGTGAACCCTTTAACCCAGCGCAGATCAACGGTACACCTGCTTCCGGTGGAAGTGGCCCCGCTATCATTTACCAATGGCAAAGCCGTCCAAACTCGTCCTCCCAATGGGTAAATATTTTGGGTGCGGAGGGTCTTAATTATGATCCGGGTCAGATTACTACTACAACTCAGTACCGCCGCGTAGCCAGGCGAAACGCGCTTGGCTGTGCTTGGATTATTTCTAACACAGTTATCAAGTCCGTAAACAGTAACTTCACTAACCCTGGTGCCCTAACCGGGAATGAAACGGAATGTGATGATTTTGACCCCGCTAACATCACCGGTACCAACCCCAGCGGCGGCAATGGCGGGTCAACGCGCTACCAGTGGCAGTCTCGAGTTGGGACTTCCGGCAACTGGGTAAACATCAGTGGCGCTACCTCTAGCTCCTACAATCCAGGACCAATTACTCAAACTACCCAGTACCGCCGTGGCGCACGCCGGACGGGTGGATGTGGTTTCATTTATTCTGGTGAAGTAACAAAGACTGTTAAGCGGCAACCAACGAATTCTGGTAGTTTGACGGGAGACGAAACACGGTGTGGTGCTTACAATCCAACCGCTATTGTCGGTACGCCCGCTAGTGGTGGTGCCAGCGAATTCCCAATTACCTACCAGTGGCAGAGTCTCACTACCGGCGGCTGGGTAACTATCGCGAATGCCACCGGGGTTAGCTATGACCCAGGGCAGATTACGGAGACCACTAAGTACCGCCGCCTCGCCCGTCGCGGCACTGGCTGTGGCTACTCTCAGACTAATCACATCACTAAAACAGTCAGTGACAACGTCACCAATCCTGGATCGCTTGCTGGCAACCAAACTCAGTGTGGTGGTTACGACCCCGCCGTAATTACGGGTACTGCAGCCACCGGCGGTAATGGCCCAGCCATTATCTACTTATGGCAACAACGTACGGGAACAAGCGGAAGCTTCAGTAATATTTCAGGAGCTACCGGTGCTAACTATAATCCTGGTCCTATCACTCAGACTATGCAGTACCGTCGCTTGGCGCGGCGTAACGCACCGGGATGTGCCTGGATCTACTCTGGAGTAATTACCAAAACAGTTAGCGATAATGTTACCAACCCCGGCGCAATTACGGGGAACGAAACGGAATGTGAAGATTTCGATCCCGCCGTCATTACCGGTACGGCTGCATCCGGTGGCAACGGCCCCGCCGTTGTATACCAGTGGCAACAGCGCCCCGGTACGAGTGGAGCCTGGAGTAATATCTCCGGTGCAACTGGTCTGAATTACAATCCTGGTCCAATCACCCAGACTACTCAGTATCGCCGCGTGGCACGGCGTAATGCTACGGGTTGTGCTTGGATTGAGAGTGGTGTGGTCACTAAGAAAATTATTGATAACGTTACCAACGCTGGTGTGATCTCCGCCAACCAGGCGGGTTGTGATGAACTCGACGTGGCTAACCTAACTGGCCCAGCCGCCACTGGTGGCTCGGGTGCTGGCATCCAGTACATCTGGCAGTCACGTGTAGGTACCAGCGGTACTTTCACTACCATCGCTGGTGCAACCGGAACGAGCTACAATCCTGGTGTAATTACTGAAACAACTCAGTACCGCCGCGCAGCTCGCCGTAGTGCCAACTGCCCTTACATCATTAGCAACATAGTTACGGCCACCGTCCACCCACTACCTCAGGTGACGGCGACCGCTACCAATGCCTCATGTGATACGGATAACGGTACGATCGTCTTCTCCTTCGTGGATGAGCCTACTCGTACTGGTATCTCCTTCAGTATCGATGGCGGCAATACTTACCCCTACTCTTCCGATGACGACGAGGGAACTTTCACCGCTACCGGCCTGGCACCTGGCACCTACGATTTGTGGGCGCGTTGGGGTAATGCCGAATGTCCGGTTGACGTACCAAATGTCACCGTCGGAGGGTCCGATAACATCACGAACCCCGGCGCGCTTTCGGGCAACGAAACGGAGTGTGATGATTTCGATCCTGCTACTATCACCGGCACCGCTCCCACTGGCGGTTCTGGTGGCGGTATTCGCTACCAGTGGCAGTCACGCGTCGGTGTATCCGGCAACTGGGTGAACATCAGCGGTGCAACTTCCGCTAACTACAATCCCGGTCCGATCACGCAAACGACGCAGTACCGCCGTGGCGCCCGCCGTTTGGGTGGCTGTGGATTCATCTACTCTGGAGTTGTTACCAAAACGGTCAAGCGTCAGCCAACTACACCCGGTGCACTTACTGGCAACCAAACGCAGTGTGGAGCTTACAATCCCTCCATCATCACCGGCACACCCGCTAGCGGTGGCGCCGCTGAGTTCCCTCTGGCCTACACTTGGGAAAGCCGCCCCGGCACTTCCGGTAACTGGACGGTTATCGCGGGAGCGACCGGCGTGAGCTACGATCCCGGCCAGATCAGCCAAACTACTCAGTACCGCCGCCTGGCCCGCCGTGGCACCGGCTGTGGATTTGCGCAGACAAACATCATCACCAAGACGGTGAGCGATAACGTTACTAATCCCGGAGCCATTACTGGCGATCAGACGCAGTGTGGTGGTTACAATCCCTCTGTCATCACCGGTACGGCTGCTTCCGGCGGCAACGGCCCTGCCATTGTTTACCAGTGGCAGCAGCGCCCCGGTACGAGCGGTGCTTGGAGCAACATCTCCGGTGCAACAAGCTTGAACTACAATCCCGGTCCAATCACATCAACTACGCAGTACCGTCGCGTTGCTCGTCGCAATGCTACTGGGTGTGCGTGGATTGAAACGGACGTAGTGACTAAAACCGTTAGTGACAACATCACTGAGCCAGGTGATATTACGGGCAACCAAACTCAGTGTGGTGGGTACAACCCGGCGAACATCACGGGCACGGCTGCCTCAGGTGGCAACGGCCCTGCAATTGTATACCAGTGGCAACAGCGCCCCGGTACGAGCGGTACCTGGAGCAATATCTCCGGTGCAACCGGCTTGAACTACAACCCTGGCCCGATCACGGCTACTACGCAGTACCGCCGCGTCGCACGTCGCAATGCTACTGGCTGTGCATGGGTAGGCACGGATGTCGTAACGAAAACAGTGAGTGACAACATCACCAACCCCGGTGACATTACGGGTAATCAAACTCAGTGTGGCGATTACGATCCATCTGACATCTCAGGGACAGCTGCCTCAGGTGGCAATGGACCTGAAATTGTTTACCAATGGCAACAACGCCCAGGTACAAGCGGTGCGTGGAGCAATATATCTGGCGCCACTAGTCTGAACTACAACCCCGGCCCCATTACGGCCACCACTCAGTACCGCCGCGTCGCTCGTCGCAATGCTACTGGCTGTGCTTGGATTGAATCAAACGTCATTACCAAAACGGTGAGCGACAATGTAGATGATCCCGGAGCTATCAGTGGCAACGAGACCGAATGTGAAGGTTTCGACCCCGCAAATATTACGGGTACGCCCGCAACTGGTGGGAATGGCCCAAACATTCGTTACCTCTGGCAGCAGCGTACGGGTACCACTGGAAGTTGGACTAACATATCCGGCGCAACTGGACAAAACTACAATCCTGGTCCTATCACGGCTACTACTCAGTACCGCCGCTTGGCTCGTCGCAACGCTACGGGCTGTGCTTGGATCTACAGTAGCGTAGTCACCAAAACAGTAATCGATAACGTCACCAACGCTGGCGTGATCTCCGCCAATCAGGCGGGTTGTGATGAACTCGACGTCGCTACCCTAACTGGCCCCGCTGCCACTGGTGGCTCGGGTGCTGCCATCCAGTACATCTGGCAGTCTCGCGTGGGTACCAGTGGTTCTTTTGTAACTATCGCTGGTGCAACCGGAACAAGCTACAATCCTGGTGTAATTACTGAAACAACTCAGTACCGCCGCGCAGCTCGCCGTAGTGCCAACTGCCCTTACATCATTAGCAACATCGTAACGGCGACCGTTCACCCACTACCTCAGGTAACGGCGACCGCTACCAACGCATCTTGTGATACGGATAATGGTACGATTGTCTTCTCCTTCGTGGATGAGCCTACTCGTACTGGTATCTCCTTCAGTATCGATGGCGGCAATACTTACCCCTACTCTTCCGATGACGACGAGGGAACTTTCACCGCTACCGGCCTGGCACCTGGCACCTACGATTTGTGGGCGCGTTGGGGCAATGCCGAATGTCCGGTTGACGTACCAAATGTCACCGTCGGAGGGTCCGATAACATCACGAACCCCGGCGCGCTTTCGGGCAACGAAACGGAGTGTGATGATTTTGATCCTGCTACTATCACCGGCACCGCTCCCACTGGCGGTTCTGGTGGCGGTATTCGCTACCAGTGGCAGTCACGCGTCGGTGTATCCGGCAACTGGGTAAACATCAGCGGTGCAACTTCCGCTAATTACAATCCAGGCCCCATTACGCAAACGACGCAGTACCGCCGTGGCGCCCGCCGCTTGGGTGGTTGTGGGTTCATCTTCTCTGGCGTAGTTACCAAAACGGTTAAGCGTCAGCCAACTACACCCGGTGCCCTTACCGGAAACCAAACGCAGTGTGGAGCTTACAATCCTTCCATCATCACCGGCACGCCCGCTAGCGGTGGCGCCGCTGAGTTCCCACTGGCCTACACCTGGGAGAGCCGCCCCGGCACTTCCGGTAACTGGACGGTTATCGCTGGAGCGACCGGCGTGAGCTACGATCCCGGCCAGATCAGCCAAACTACTCAGTACCGCCGCCTGGCCCGCCGTGGCACCGGCTGTGGATTTGCGCAGACGAACATTATCACCAAGACGGTGAGCGATAACGTCACTAATCCTGGAGCCATCACTGGCGATCAGACCCAGTGTGGTGGTTATGATCCTTCCAACATCACCGGTACGGCTGCTTCCGGTGGCAACGGCCCCGCCATTGTCTACCAGTGGCAAGAGCGTCCTGGTACGAGTGGTGCGTGGAGCAACATCTCTGGCGCGACTAGCCTGGACTACAACCCCGGCCCAATCACGGCAACTACGCAGTACCGTCGCGTCGCTCGTCGCAACGCTACCGGGTGTGGGTGGATTGAAACGGACGTAGTGACTAAAACTGTTAGTGACAACATTACTGACCCGGGTGATATCACGGGCAATCAAACCCAGTGTGGTGGTTATGACCCCGCAATCATTACCGGCACGGCTGCCTCAGGCGGCAATGGCCCCGCTATCGTCTACCAGTGGCAACAGCGCCCCGGTACTAGTGGTGCCTGGAGCAATATCTCCGGTGCAACTGGCCTGAACTACAACCCAGGCTCGATCACGGCTACCACTCAGTACCGCCGCGTCGCACGCCGCAATGCCACCGCATGTGCGTGGATTGGTTCAAACGTAGTGACCAAAACCGTCGGTGAAAATGTCACCGACCCGGGAGCTATTACGGGCAATGAAGCTCAGTGTGAGGACTACGATCCCGCAGAAATTACTGGCACTCCCGCTAATGGTGGTAGCGGAGCTTCGATCCGTTACCAATGGCAGGAACGTGACGGCGCATCCGGCCCGTGGGTAAACATCGTTGGAGCCACTAGTGTGAATTTTAACCCTGGCCCCATCACCTCTAGAACTGACTACCGTAGAGCAACTCGCAGAAACGCGACTGATTGTCCGTGGATCTACTCTAACGTAGTGGTTAAAAACGTAATTGATAATTACACCAACCCTGGAACGCTCACGGGCAACGAGGCCGAATGCGGTCCTTACGACCCAGCTACGATTACTGGGACTGCTCCTACCGGAGGACAGGGCGGATCCACTCGCTACCAGTGGCAGACCCGAACCGGTACCTCCGGTTCTTGGTCCAACATCAGTGGAGCCACAAGTGCTAGCTATGACCCTGCAGCCATCACTGCGACTACCCAGTACCGCCGCGGATCGCGCCGCACTGGTGGGTGTCCATTTATTTGGTCTACTCCCGTCACCAAAACAGTTGACGTGATTCCTACAGTCACGGTCGCTAACGCTGCAGTCTGTGAAGGCGACAATGTTACGCTTACCGCAACGCCGAATCCTGGCGCTGCCTCTGAATACGATTACGCTTGGAGTACGGGTGCATCTACTCAGACCATCACGGTTACTGATGCACAGCTGTCTGACGAAGGAACTTATTCAGTGACCATCACCAACAAATCCACGGGATGTACCGCAGAGGACGCCGGTTCCCTCGACGTAAAGGAAACTCCCGATGTGGTAGTGACGTCTACTAATCCTACTTGTACAGAAGATAATGGTACCATCACCTTCTCTTTTGGCCCTCAGGATGGACGGTCCAATATCCAATTCAGCATTAACGGTGGAAGCTTCTCTGATAACAATGCTTCGGTTGCAAGTGGAAGTTACACAGTAAGTGATCTGGATGCAGGTACTTATACCCTAAGCGCACGCTGGGGTAATGCAGATTGTCCAGTCGATCTTTCACCCGTGACGCTAACGGATGAACTGGGCCCCCGCCCAACAGCCTCCGGTGCTACCTCAATCTGTGTCGGTGGCAATGCTACCCTAACAGCTACTGCTACCGGCGGAACCGGTACGGTCACCTACACTTGGAATAACGGCGCCGGCAACGGTGCTAGCGTAACCGTATCCCCCACGGTTACCACTACTTACACCGTCACGGCAACGGATGCCAACGGCTGTACCTCTACCGATAACGTCACTGTAACGGTAGTACCCGATCCTGAAGTGACCATCGCCATTACCGGTGATGACGAAGTCTGTGAAGGCGGTGCCTTCAACTTTACCAGCGATGTTAGCGGTGGCCTCGAATGCCGCGCCGTTCGTTGGCAGCAGCGTAGTGGTACGAGCGGTTCCTTCGCTACGGTAGCGAACGCCCCTACCTACACTACGGCCGCAAACCTCGCTCCCGGTACTTACCAGGTCCGTGCGCAGTACATCTGCGACGGCACCGGTTGTAACAATGACAACTCTAATGTGATCACCATCGAAGTGGTGGAAGATCCTGAAGTAACCATCAGCCTGAGCGATAATGTGCTGTGTCTTGGCGAAACGGCTACTATCACGGCTAGCCCAAGCGGTGGCCTTGATTGTCAGGATGTTCGCTACCAACTCCGTTCGGGCACGAGCGGCGCTTGGTCTACGGTCAGTGGTACCGGTAACACCTTTACCACCGACGGAACGCTCGCGGCGGGTACCTACCAGTACCGTGCTTACCTGCGCTGCTCCGGCACGGATTGCGACCAGGACATTAGTAACGTGGTGACGTTAACCGTCAAGCCCGATCCCACCGCCACAATCGCCGACCAGACGATTTGTAACGGTGAGTCCGCCACGCTTACTGCCGTCCCCGTAGTTGGCGACGCGCCATTCACCTACGTTTGGAGTAACAATGGTGGTACGAGCAATTCGGCAACTTTCAGCCCCAGCGCTACTACTACCTACACTGTAACCTTCACTGATGCCAATGGCTGTGAAGGAGAAGCTACCGGTCGCATCGTGGTTAAGCCTCAGCCAGTTGCGGATATCTCAGCCGTCCCCGCTACAGTATGTACGGGCGAAACCGTGACTTTTGAAGCAGACCTTACGGTTGGTGGCACGGTGTACACTTGGGACTTTGGTATCAACGCCAGCCCAGCTACCGCAACCGGTGCCGGCCCTCACGTGGTAACCTACACGCTACCCGCGAGTCAGAATGGCAATGGTGCCTCAACGGCCACTTTGACCACAACACGCAATGGTTGCACCGATGAAGATCAGCAAGTGATCACCATTTTTGACGAACCTGAAGTGACCAGTATCTCTACCGTGGATCCAACCTGTACGCAGGCCAATGGCTCCATTACGGTAAATTTTGTGAATAACCCAAGCCGAGTAAGTATCTCCTTTAGCATTGACGGAGGTGTCACGTATCCTTACTCAACCTCAGTTGATCAGGAAAGCATCACCATTACCGGACTTAGCGCTGGCAACTACGACCTATTTGCTCGTTGGGGTAATGCTAATTGCCCGATCGACATCGAAGACGCTACGCTTATCGATCAATCAGGCCCTGCAGTGACTGCCTCAAACGATGTAGAGATCTGCGTTGGTGGTAGTACAACCATCTCGGCAACCTCTGCTGGCGGAACTATGCCCGTTTCATTCGTATGGAATATGGGCGCTGGCGCGGGTGCGAGCGTAAGTGTGACGCCTACTGAAACAACGACCTACACCGTTACTGCGACCGACGCTAACGGCTGTATAAGTACCGATGAAGTTACGGTAACGGTTAACCCACTTCCGGTTGTTTCGGTTCCTAACCAAACGATCTGCCAGGAAGAGGATGTGACCCTCGTTGCTAATGTCACCGTCGGAGAAGCTCCATTTACTTATGCTTGGAGCACTGGCGCTACCTCTAGTTCAGTTACTATTGATAACCTGCAGGCTACCACTAGTTACAGCGTTACGGTAACGGACGCAAACGGATGTGTAGGTGAGACAAATACAACAGTTACGGTAAATCCCCTTCCGGTTCCGGATCTGAGTGATGACATATCTATCTGCCAGGGAGAGTCTACTACCCTTTTGGTAGAAGGCGTATTCTTTTCTACGGCGATGCCTTTCACTTATGAATGGTTTAAAGCTGATGCCCCATCCAATATTCTGAGTACAACTACTGAGCTTACGGTAACTCCGTCAACGATTGGTGTACACAATTACTTCGTCCGTGTGACTGACGCCAATGGCTGTTTTGAGCGCGACGTAGTAATGGTCACCGTCCTGCCTCAACCTTCCGTTGAGGTAAATGATGATGAGATCTGTCTCGGAGCTACCGCTACCCTCACCGCAACCGTAACCGGAGGAGATGGTACGATCTCCTACGAATGGTCTACTGGAGAAACGACTCAGTCTATCCAGGTATCTCCCCAGACAACTACCGATTACACTGTAACGGTAACTGCTACTTCCGTCAGCTCTGATGGCGGCGTCACGGAATGTACGGATGAAGCGACCTCAACCGTCACGGTGAATGAGCTTCCGTCTATCACTGTTACTAGCGATGATCCTAACGATACGCTTTGTGAAGGTGGTTCCGCATCCGTTACGGCAACCGTCAACGGTGGCGCAGCTCCTTACACGTATGTGTGGACGGTAGCTGGCTCTTCGACGGTAATCTCTACTCAGAATGCCATTGAGGTATCTCCATCATCCACCACTACCTACGAGGTGGTTGTTACGGACAGTAAGGGTTGTGAAAACTCAGAAACCTTTGAACTTGGCGTAGACGATAAGGAGTGTGCAACGCTCGGAGATCTGGTCTTCCTAGATCGAAACGCCAATGGTCAGCAAGATGCCATGGACGTAGGAATCGAAGATGCGACTGTTAACCTGCTTTCTGAAGGGACGCTTGTAGCGACAACTCAAACAGACAACGACGGTATTTACGAATTTGACGGCCTGGTTCCAGGCGTTGAATATCAGGTTGAATTCCCTGCTCCAGCTGGTCTGGAACGTAGCCCCGCCAATACGGGTAATGACGATACGATTGATTCCGATGCCAACATAAACACCGGACTTTCTCCAACAATCATCCTCGCTACTGGTGAAACAAACAATACGGTGGATGCAGGCTTCTACGAAACTGCATCTATTGGTGACTACGTTTTCCACGATGAAAACGCTGATGGTCTACAGAATGCGACCGAAGAAGGTATTGACAATGTCACTGTCAACCTGCTTGAAGATGGATCTCAGGTAGCCACAACCACAACAGATGCTGACGGCGCTTACGAGTTTACTGATCTTACACCAGGGGTAGAATATGTCGTGGAGTTTGAAGCTCCCGCCGGCACCGAGCCTAGTCCAGTGAACGTTGGAAGCGACGATACTAAAGATTCCGATGCTGATCCAATTTCCGGACGGACAAGCACAATCATCCTAGCTAGTGGTGAAAATGACGAAACCAATGATGCAGGCTTCTTCTCGACGGCCTCTATTGGAGACTTTGTCTTCCTCGACGATAACGCAAACGGTCAGCAAGATGCCGGTGAAGAAGGTATCGACGATGTAACGGTTAACCTTTTGGTCGATGGCACCGAAGTGGCATCCACCACAACCGACGCTGACGGTGCTTACCAATTTACTTCTCTTACCCCCGGTGAAGAATATGTCGTTGAATTTGAAGCTCCAACCGGTTTGCGCGCGGCTCCGCAAAATGTAGGAGGCGACACTACTGATAGCGATGCTGATGAGACAACCGGTCTCAGCCAGACTGTTACCCTAATGAGTGGAGAGAATAATCCAACTATTGATGCTGGATTCTTCCAGCCAGGAGTAATTGGCGACTTCGTTTTCCTCGACGAAAATGCTGATGGTATCCAAGATCCTGGTGAACGAGGCATTGCCGACGCTACCGTAAATCTATTAGATGAGAACGGAAACGTGGTTGCAACAACCACAACGGACGCAAACGGTAACTATGAATTCAGAGATGTCACTCCCGGAGATTACATCATTGAATTTGTTACTCCACTTGGTACCGTCACTTCACCAGTTAATGTCGGTAGTGACGATGAAAGAGACTCTGATGCCGATATGACTACCGGCCAGACGTTTGCTTTCACCCTTTCTAGTGGAGAAGAGGATATGTCTAACGACGCTGGTTTCTATGAAACTGCTTCTATCGGTGACTTCGTCTTCCTCGACGACAATGCTAACGGCCAGCAGGATGCCGGCGAAGAAGGTATCAAAGATGTGACTATCAACCTATTGGAAGACGGTGCTCAGGTAGCAACCACTACCACGGATGCCGACGGTGCCTACGAGTTCACGGAACTCACGCCCGGCGTAGAGTACGTAGTTGAGTTCGAAGCTCCAACCGGCTTCCGCACCGCTCCACAAAACGTGGGCAACGATGCTACGGACAGCGATGCCGACGAAACGACTGGTCTAAGCCAGCCTATCGTCCTTACGAGTGGCGAGGACAACGAAACCATCGATGCTGGTTACTTCGAAACTGGTGTGATCGGCGACTTCGTCTTCCTTGACGAAGATGCAGATGGTATCCAAGACCCAACTGAAGACGGAATTGAGGGTGTCACTGTCAACCTGCTTGACGAGAACGGTGATGTGGTAGCAACCACGACTACTGATGCTGACGGCGCCTATGAGTTCACGGACGTTGTTCCTGGTGACTACGTGGTAGAGTTTGAAGCTCCCGCCGGAACCGAGCCTAGCCCAGTTGATGCTGGTGGCGACGACGCAACTGATTCTGATGCTGACCCAATTACAGGTCGGACGGGTACGATCACGATCACGAGTGGTGAAGAAGACGACACGAACGACGCTGGTTTCTACGAGACCGCCGCAATTGGTGACTTCGTCTTCCTTGACGACAACGCTAACGGCCAACAAGATGCTGGCGAAGAAGGTATCGAAGACGTAACTGTAAATCTGTTAGCCGACGGCACTCAAGTAGCCACGACTACCACTGATGCAGACGGTGCATACGAATTTACCTCCCTCACCCCCGGTGAAGAGTATGTGGTCGAGTTCGAAGCTCCCACTGGCTTCCGTGCCGCCCCACAAAACGTAGGCGACGACGCAACCGACAGTGATGCCGACGAGACGACTGGCCTGAGCCAGACAGTAGTCCTGATGTCCGGAGAGAACAACGAGACCATCGACGCTGGTTACTTCGAGACTGCTTCTATCGGTGACTTCGTCTTCCTCGATGATGATGCGGACGGTGTTCAGGATGCCGGCGAAGAAGGCATCGAAGACGTTACCGTCAACTTGCTTAACGAAAATGGCGACGTGGTAGCAACGACCACCACCGATGCCGACGGCGCCTACGAGTTCACGGATGTAATTCCTGGTGACTACGTAGTGGAGTTTGAAGCTCCCGCAGGTACTGAGCCAAGCCCAGTTAACGCTGGCGGCGACGATGCAATTGACTCTGATGCCGATCCAATTACCGGTCAAACTGGTACGATTACGCTCACGAGTGGCGAAGAAGACGATACTAACGACGCCGGTTTCTACGAGACCGCTTCGCTTGGTGATTTCGTCTTCCTCGACGACAATGCCAACGGCCAGCAGGATGCTGGCGAAGAAGGCATCGAAGCGGTTACCGTCAACCTACTGGAAGACGGTGCGCAGGTAGCAACGACTACCACTGATGCTGACGGTGCCTACGAGTTCACCGAACTCACGCCTGGTGTGGAATATGTAGTTGAGTTCGAAGCCCCTCTCGGACTACGCACTGCTCCGCAGAATGTGGGTGACGATGCTACCGATAGCGATGCGGATGAGACTACCGGTTTAAGCCCAGTAGTTATTCTTTCCAGTGGCGAGAATAATGAAACAATTGATGCTGGTTACTTTGAGACTGGTTCCATTGGCGACTTCGTCTTCCTAGATATGGATGCCGATGGTGTTCAGGATCCAGGTGAAGAAGGCATCGAAGACGTGACCGTAAACCTGCTTGACGAAAACGGTGATGTGGTAGCAACTACTACGACGGATGCTGACGGCGCCTACGAGTTCACGGACGTTATTCCTGGTGACTACGTAGTTGAGTTTGAAGCACCTGCCGGTACCGAGCCTAGCCCGGTTGATGCTGGTGGCGATGATGCAACTGACTCCGATGCCGATCCGGTAACGGGCCAGACGGGTACGATTACCATTTCGAGTGGTGAAGACGACGACACGAACGATGCCGGCTTCTTTACGACTGCCGCCATCGGTGACTTTGTCTTCCTTGACGACAATGCTAACGGTCAGCAAGATGCAGGCGAAGAAGGCATCGAAAACGTAACGGTCAATTTGTTGGTCGACGGCGCTCAAGTAGCAACTACAACAACTGATGCTGACGGTGCTTACGAGTTCACTTCCCTAATGCCTGGTGAGGAATACGTCGTAGAGTTCGAAGCTCCGACCGGCTTGCGTGCTGCCCCACAAAACGTGGGTGACGACGCTACTGATAGCGACGCCGACGAGACGACTGGCCTGAGCCAGACGGTAGTCCTCATGTCCGCAGAGAACAACGAGACGATTGACGCTGGATTCTACGAGACTGCATCAATCGGTGACTTCGTCTTCCTCGATGAGGATGCCGACGGCGTTCAGGATGCCGGCGAAGAAGGCATCGAAGACGTGACCGTCAACCTGCTTGACGAGAACGGTGATGTAGTGGCAACGACCACTACTGATGCTGATGGCGCCTACGAGTTCACGGACGTCGTTCCTGGTGACTACGTAGTAGAGTTCGAAGCTCCCGCAGGTACTGAGCCTAGCCCTGTTAACGCTGGTGGCGACGATGCAACTGACTCCGATGCCGATCCGATTACCGGTCAAACCGGTACGATCACGCTCACGAGCGGAGAAGAAGACGACACGAACGACGCTGGTTTCTACGAGACCGCTTCACTTGGTGATTTCGTCTTCCTCGACGACAACGCTAACGGTCAGCAGGATGCTGGCGAAGAAGGCATCGAAGATGTCACCATTAATCTGTTGGAAGATGGCGCTCAGGTAGCAACCACTACCACTGATGCTGACGGTGCTTACGAGTTCACCGAACTCACGCCTGGCGTAGAGTACGTAGTTGAGTTCGAAGCTCCAACCGGCTTCCGCACCGCTCCACAAAACGTGGGCGACGATGCTACGGACAGCGATGCCGACGAAACGACTGGTCTAAGCCAGCCTATCGTCCTTACGAGTGGCGAGGACAACGAAACCATCGATGCTGGTTACTTCGAAACTGGTGTAATCGGCGACTTCGTCTTCCTTGACGAAGATGCAGATGGTATCCAAGACCCAACTGAAGACGGAATTGAGGGTGTCACTGTCAACCTGCTTGACGAGAACGGTGATGTGGTAGCAACCACGACTACTGATGCTGACGGCGCCTATGAGTTCACGGACGTTGTTCCTGGTGACTACGTGGTAGAGTTTGAAGCTCCCGCCGGAACCGAGCCTAGCCCAGTTGATGCTGGTGGCGACGACGCAACTGATTCTGATGCTGACCCAATTACAGGTCGGACGGGCACGATCACGATCACGAGTGGTGAAGAAGACGACACGAACGACGCTGGTTTCTACGAGACCGCCGCAATTGGTGACTTCGTCTTCCTTGACGACAACGCTAACGGCCAACAAGATGCTGGCGAAGAGGGTATCGAAGACGTGACTGTAAATCTGATAGCCGACGGCACTCAAGTAGCCACGACTACCACGGATGCAGACGGTGCTTACGAATTCACCTCCCTCACCCCCGGTGAAGAGTATGTGGTCGAGTTCGAAGCTCCCACTGGCTTCCGTGCCGCCCCACAAAATGTGGGCGATGACGCAAGCGACAGTGACGCTGACGAAACGACTGGTCTGAGCCAGACGGTAGTCCTGATGTCCGGTGAGAACAACGAGACCATCGACGCTGGTTACTTTGAGACGGCTTCTATCGGTGACTTCGTCTTCCTCGATGATGATGCGGACGGTGTTCAGGATGCCGGCGAAGAAGGCATCGAAGATGTAACCGTCAACTTGCTTGACGAAAATGGCGACGTGGTAGCAACGACCACCACCGATGCCGACGGCGCCTACGAGTTCACGGATGTAATTCCTGGTGACTACGGAGTGGAGTTTGAAGCTCCCGCAGGTACTGAGCCTAGCCCAGTTAACGCTGGCGGCGACGATGCAACCGACTCCGATGCCGATCCAATTACCGGTCAAACTGGTACGATCACGCTCACGAGTGGCGAAGAAGACGATACTAACGACGCTGGTTTCTACGAGACCGCTTCGCTCGGTGACTTCGTCTTCCTCGACGACAACGCTAACGGCCAACAGGATGCTGGCGAAGAAGGCATCGAAGGGGTGACCGTCAACCTACTGGAAGATGGCGCTCAGGTAGCAACGACTACCACGGATGCAGATGGTGCCTACGAATTCACGGAACTCACGCCTGGCGCGGAGTACGTAGTTGAGTTCGAAGCCCCCATGGGTCTGCGCACAGCTCCACAAAACGTTGGTGACGACGCCACCGATAGCGATGCGGATGAGATTACCGGTTTAAGCCCGATCGTAATTCTTTCCAGTGGCGAGAACAACGAGACCATTGACGCTGGATACTTCGAGACTGGTTCCATTGGTGACTTCGTTTTCCTAGACATGGATGCCGACGGTATCCAGGACCCAAGCGAAGAAGGTATTGAAGACGTGACCGTCAACCTGCTTGACGAAAATGGTGATGTGGTAGCAACTACCACCACTGATGCTGACGGCGCCTATGAGTTCACGGATGTTGTTCCTGGTGACTACGTAGTAGAGTTTGAAGCACCTGCCGGTACCGAGCCTAGCCCGGTCAATGCTGGTGGCGATGACGCAACCGACTCCGATGCTGATCCGGTAACGGGCCAGACGGGTACGATCACAATCACGAGTGGTGAAGAAGACGACACGAACGATGCTGGCTTCTTTACGACCGCCGCCATCGGTGATTTTGTCTTCCTCGACGACAACGCCAACGGCCAGCAAGATGCTGGCGAAGAAGGCATCGAAAATGTAACGGTCAATTTGTTGGTCGACGGCGCTCAAGTAGCAACTACAACAACTGATGCTGACGGTGCTTACGAGTTCACTTCCCTAATGCCTGGTGAGGAATACGTCGTAGAGTTCGAAGCTCCGACCGGCTTGCGTGCTGCCCCACAAAACGTGGGTGACGACGCTACTGATAGCGACGCCGACGAGACGACTGGCCTGAGCCAGACGGTAGTCCTCATGTCCGCAGAGAACAACGAGACGATTGACGCTGGTTTCTACGAGACTGCTTCTATCGGTGACTTCGTCTTCCTCGACGACAATGCTAACGGCGTTCAGGATGCCGGCGAGGAAGGCATCGAAGACGTGACTATCAATCTGCTTGACGAGAACGGTGATGTAGTGGCGACCACGACTACTGATGTCGACGGTGCCTACGAGTTCACGGATGTTGTTCCTGGTGACTACGTAGTAGAGTTTGAAGCACCTGCCGGCACCGAGCCTAGCCCAGTTAACGCTGGTGGCGACGATGCAACCGACTCCGATGCTGATCCAATTACCGGTCAAACCGGTACGATTACGATCACGAGTGGCGAAGAAGACGATACTAACGATGCTGGTTTCTACGAGACCGCTTCGCTCGGGGATTTCGTCTTCCTCGACGACAACGCTAACGGTCAGCAGGATGCTGGCGAAGAAGGCATCGAAGATGTCACCATTAATCTGTTGGAAGATGGCGCTCAGGTAGCAACCACTACCACTGATGCTGACGGTGCTTACGAGTTCACCGAACTCACGCCTGGCGTAGAGTACGTAGTTGAGTTCGAAGCTCCAACCGGCTTCCGCACCGCTCCACAAAACGTGGGCGACGATGCTACGGACAGCGATGCTGATGAAACGACTGGTCTGAGCCAGCCTATCATCCTCACGAGTGGTGAGAACAACGAGACCATCGACGCTGGCTACTTTGAGACTGGTTCTATTGGTGACTTCGTCTTCCTAGACATGGATGCCGACGGCGTTCAGGACCCAAGCGAGGAAGGCATCGAAGACGTGACCGTTAACCTGCTTGACGAAAACGGTGATGTGGTAGCAACTACTACGACGGATGCTGACGGCACCTACGAGTTCACGAACGTGGTTCCTGGTGACTACGTAGTAGAGTTTGTAGCACCCGCCGGTACCGAGCCAAGCCCGGTCAACACTGGTGGTGATGACGCAACCGACTCCGATGCTGATCCTGTAACGGGCCAGACGGGTACGATCACGATCACGAGTGGTGAGGACGACGATACGAACGATGCTGGCTTCTTTACGACTGCCGCCATCGGTGACTTTGTCTTCCTCGACGACAACGCCAACGGCCAGCAAGATGCTGGCGAAGAAGGCATCGAAGACGTAACGGTCAATCTGTTAGTCGATGGCGCTCAAGTTGCCACGACTACCACTGATGCTGACGGTGCCTACGAGTTTACTTCCCTAATGCCAGGTGAAGAGTACGTAGTTGAGTTCGAAGCTCCGACCGGCTTCCGTGCCGCGCCACAAAATGTGGGCGATGACGCAAGCGACAGCGACGCTGACGAAGTGACTGGCCTGAGCCAGACGGTAGTCCTGATGTCCGGCGAGAACAACGAGACGATTGACGCTGGTTTCTACGAGACGGCTTCTATCGGTGACTTCGTCTTTCTCGATGAGGATGCGGACGGCGTTCAGGATGCTGGCGAAGAAGGCATCGAAGACGTAACCGTCAACTTGCTTGATGAGAACGGTGATGTAGTGGCAACGACCACGACTGATGCTGATGGTGCCTACGAGTTCACGGACGTCGTTCCAGGTGACTACGTAGTGGAGTTTGAAGCTCCCGCGGGTACTGAGCCAAGCCCAGTTAACGCTAGTGGCGACGACGCAACTGACTCTGATGCCGATCCAATTACCGGTCAAACTGGTACGATTACGCTCACGAGCGGTGAAGAAGACGATACGAACGACGCCGGTTTCTACGAGACCGCTTCACTTGGTGACTTCGTCTTCCTCGACGATAATGCCAACGGTCAGCAGGATGCTGGCGAAGAAGGCATCGAAGCGGTTACCGTCAACCTACTGGAAGACGGTGCTCAGGTGGCAACCACTACCACGGATGCTGACGGTGCTTACGAGTTTACCGAACTCACGCCTGGCGTAGAGTACGTAGTTGAGTTTGAAGCTCCAACCGGCTTCCGCACCGCTCCACAAAACGTGGGCGACGATGCTACGGATAGTGATGCTGACGAGACGACTGGTCTGAGCCAGCCTATCATCCTCACGAGTGGTGAGAACAACGAGACCATCGACGCTGGCTACTTCGAAACTGGTGTGATCGGCGACTTCGTCTTCCTCGATGAAGATGCGGACGGCGTTCAGGACCCAGGTGAAGAAGGCATCGAAGACGTGACCGTCAACCTGCTTGATGAGAACGGTGATGTGGTCGCAACCACGACTACTGATGCTGACGGCGCCTACGAGTTCACGGACGTTGTTCCTGGTGACTACGTGGTAGAGTTTGAAGCTCCCGCCGGTACCGAGCCTAGCCCGGTAAACGCTGGTGGCGATGACGCAACCGACTCCGATGCTGATCCGGTAACGGGTCAAACGGGTACGATCACGATCACGAGTGGGGAAGAAGACGACACGAACGACGCTGGCTTCTACGAGACGGCTTCTATCGGTGACTTCGTCTTCCTCGACGACAATGCTAATGGTCAGCAAGACGCTGACGACGAAGGCATTGAAGGCGTAACAGTTAACCTACTGGTCGATGGCGCTCAAGTTGCCACGACTACGACGGATGCTGACGGTGCTTACGAGTTCACGGATCTCACCCCGGGTGAGGAGTACGTAGTCGAGTTTGTCGCTCCTGCTGGCTTAGAAGCTACGCCTCAGGATGCGGGCGATGACGCTACGGATAGCGACGCTGACGAAGTGACTGGCCTGAGCCAGACGGTAGTCCTGATGTCCGGCGAGAACAACGAGACGATTGACGCTGGTTTCTACGAGACGGCTTCTATCGGTGACTTCGTCTTCCTCGATGAGAATGCGAACGGCGTTCAGGATGCCGGTGAAGAAGGCATCGAAGACGTGACCGTCAACTTGCTTGACGAGAACGGTGATGTAGTAGCAACAACCACGACTGATGCTGATGGTGCCTACGAGTTCGCGGACGTTGTTCCTGGTGACTACGTAGTGGAGTTTGAAGCTCCCGCGGGTACTGAGCCAAGCCCAGTTAACGCTGGTGGTGATGATGCAACTGACTCTGATGCCGATCCAATTACCGGTCAAACTGGTACGATCACAATCACGAGCGGAGAAGAAGACGATACTAACGACGCTGGTTTCTACGAGACCGCTTCACTCGGTGACTTCGTCTTCCTCGACGACAATGCCAACGGTCAGCAGGATGCCGGCGAAGAAGGCATCGAAGCGGTTACCGTCAACCTACTGGAAGACGGTGCTCAGGTGGCAACGACCACCACGGATGCGGATGGTGCTTACGAGTTCACCGAACTCACGCCTGGCGTGGAGTACGTAGTTGAGTTTGAAGCTCCAACCGGCTTCCGCACCACTCCACAAAACGTGGGCGACGACGCTACGGATAGTGATGCTGACGAGACGACTGGTCTGAGCCAGCCTGTCGTCCTCACGAGTGGTGAGAACAACGAGACCATCGACGCTGGCTACTTCGAAACTGGTGTGATCGGCGACTTCGTCTTCCTCGATGAGGATGCGGACGGTGTTCAGGATCCAGGTGAAGAAGGCATCGAAGACGTAACCGTTAACCTGCTTGATGAGACCGGTGATGTGGTCGCAACCACGACTACTGATGCCGACGGCGCCTACGAGTTCACGGACGTTGTTCCTGGTGACTACGTGGTAGAGTTTGAAGCTCCCGCCGGTACCGAGCCTAGCCCGGTAAACGCTGGTGGCGATGACGCAACCGACTCCGATGCTGATCCGGTAACGGGTCAAACGGGTACGATCACGATCACGAGTGGGGAAGAAGACGACACGAACGACGCTGGCTTCTACGAGACGGCTTCTATCGGTGACTTCGTTTTCCTCGACGAAAATGCTAATGGTCAGCAAGACGCTGACGACGAAGGCATTGAAGGCGTCACCGTTAACCTACTGGTCGATGGCGCTCAAGTTGCCACGACTACGACGGATGCTGACGGTGCTTACGAGTTCACGGATCTCACCCCTGGTGAGGAGTACGTAGTCGAGTTTGTCGCTCCTGCTGGCTTAGAAGCTACGCCTCAGGATGCGGGCGATGACGCTACAGATAGCGACGCTGACGAAGTGACTGGCCTGAGCCAGACGGTAGTCCTGATGTCCGGCGAGAACAACGAGACGATTGACGCTGGTTTCTACGAGACGGCTTCTATCGGCGACTTTGTCTTCCTTGATGAAGATGCCAACGGTGTTCAGGATGCCGGCGAAGAAGGCATCGAAGACGTAACCGTCAACTTACTTGACGAGAACGGTGATGTAGTGGCAACGACTACGACGGATGCTGACGGTGCCTACGAGTTCACGGATCTCACCCCCGGTGAAGATTACGTAGTTGAGTTCGAAGCACCTGTCGGTACTGAGCCTAGCCCAGTAGATGCTGGTGGCGACGATGCAACTGACTCCGATGCCGATCCGGTAACGGGGCAGACGGGTACGATCACGCTCACGAGCGGAGAAGAAGACGACACGAACGACGCCGGTTTCTACGAGACCGCTTCGCTCGGTGACTTTGTCTTCCTCGACGACAATGCTAATGGGCAGCAGGATGCCGGCGAAGAAGGCATCGAAGATGTTACCGTCAACCTATTGGAAGATGGTGCTCAGGTAGCAACGACTACGACGGATGCCGACGGTGCTTACGAGTTCACCGAACTCACACCTGGTGTAGAGTACGTGGTTGAGTTTGAAGCTCCAACCGGCTTCCGCACCGCTCCACAAAACGTGGGCGACGACGCTACGGATAGTGATGCTGACGAGACGACTGGTCTTAGCCAAACGGTAGTCCTCATCAGTGGTGAAAACAACGAAACGATTGATGCCGGTTACTTCGAAACTGGTGTGATCGGCGACTTCGTCTTCCTCGATGAGAATGCGGACGGTGTTCAGGATCCAGGTGAAGAAGGCATCGAAGACGTGACCGTCAACCTGCTTGATGAGAACGGTGATGTGGTAGCAACCACGACTACTGATGCCGACGGCGCCTACGAGTTCACGGACGTTGTTCCTGGTGACTACGTGGTAGAGTTTGAAGCTCCCGCCGGAACCGAACCTAGCCCGGTAAACGCTGGTGGCGATGATGCAACTGATTCCGATGCTGATCCGGTAACGGGTCAAACGGGTACGATCACGATCACGAGTGGGGAAGAAGACGACACGAACGACGCTGGCTTCTACGAGACGGCTTCTATCGGTGACTTCGTCTTCCTCGACGACAATGCTAACGGTCAGCAAGACGCTGACGACGAAGGCATTGAAGGCGTAACCGTTAACCTACTGGTCGATGGCGCTCAAGTTGCCACGACTACCACGGATGCTGATGGTGCTTACGAATTCACGGACCTAACTCCCGGTGAGGAATACGTGGTCGAGTTTGTCGCTCCTGCTGGCTTGGAAGCCTCACCCCAAGATGAAGGCGATGACGCTACGGATAGCGACGCTGACGAAGTAACTGGCCTAAGCCAGACGGTAGTCCTGATGTCCGGCGAGAACAACGAGACGATTGACGCTGGATTTTACGAGACTGCAACAATCGGCGACTTCGTCTTCCTTGACGAAGATGCGGACGGCGTTCAGGATGCCGGTGAAGAAGGTATCGAAAACGTAGTCGTCAACTTGCTTGACGAGAACGGTGATGTAGTGGCAACCACTACGACAGATGCTGATGGTGCCTACGAGTTTACAGATCTCACCCCCGGTGAAGATTACGTAGTTGAGTTCGAAGCACCTGCAGGTACTGAGCCTAGCCCAGTTGATGCTGGTGGCAACGATGCAACTGACTCCGATGCTGATCCAATCACCGGTCAAACCGGTACGATCACGCTCACAAGCGGTGAAGAAGACGACACGAACGACGCCGGTTTCTACGAGACCGCTTCGCTCGGTGACTTCGTCTTCCTCGACGACAACGCCAACGGTCAGCAGGATGCTGGCGAAGAAGGTATTGAAAACGTAACCGTCAACCTGCTGGAAGATGGTGCTCAGGTAGCAACCACTACCACGGATGCCGACGGTGCCTACGAGTTCACCGAACTCACGCCCGGCGTAGAGTACGTGGTTGAATTCGAAGCTCCAACCGGCTTCCGCACCGCTCCACAAAACGTGGGCGACGACGCTACTGACAGTGATGCAGACGAGACGACTGGTCTAAGCCAGACAGTAGTCCTCACGAGCGGCGAGAACAACGAGACCATTGACGCTGGTTACTTCGAAACTGGTGTGATCGGCGACTTCGTCTTCCTCGATGAGGATGCCGACGGTGTTCAGGATCCAGGTGAAGAAGGCATCGAAGACGTGACCGTCAACCTGCTTGATGAGAACGGTGATGTGGTCGCAACCACGACTACTGATGCCGACGGCGCCTACGAGTTCACGGACGTTGTTCCTGGTGACTACGTAGTAGAGTTCGAAGCACCTGCCGGAACCGAGCCTAGCCCGGTAAACGCTGGTGGCGACGACGCAACCGACTCCGATGCCGATCCGATTACGGGCCAGACGGGTACGATCACCATTACGAGCGGTGAAGAAGACGACACGAACGACGCTGGCTTCTACGAGACGGCTTCTATCGGTGACTTCGTTTTCCTCGACGACAATGCTAACGGTCAGCAAGACGCTGACGACGAAGGCATTGAAGGCGTCACCGTTAACCTACTGGTCGATGGCGCTCAAGTTGCCACGACTACGACGGATGCTGACGGTGCTTACGAGTTCACGGATCTCACTCCCGGTGAGGAGTACGTAGTCGAGTTTGTCGCTCCTGCTGGCTTGGAAGCTGCTCCTCAGGATGAAGGCGATGACGCTACGGATAGCGACGCTGACGAAGTGACTGGCCTGAGCCAGACGGTAGTCCTGATGTCCGGCGAGAACAACGAAACGATTGACGCTGGTTTCTACGAGACGGCTTCTATCGGCGACTTCGTCTTCCTTGACGAAGATGCGGACGGCGTTCAGGATGCCGGCGAAGAAGGTATCGAAGACGTGACCGTCAACCTGCTTGATGAGAACGGTGATGTAGTGGCAACAACTACGACGGATGCTGATGGTGCCTACGAGTTTACTGATCTCACCCCCGGTGAAGATTTCGTAGTGGAGTTCGAAGCTCCTGCGGGTACTGAGCCTAGCCCAGTTAATGCTGGTGGCGATGATGCAACTGACTCTGATGCCGATCCAATTACCGGTCAAACGGGTACGATCACGCTCACGAGCGGCGAAGAAGACGACACGAACGACGCTGGTTTCTACGAGACCGCTTCACTTGGTGACTTCGTTTTCCTTGACGACAATGCCAACGGTCAGCAGGATGCTGGCGAAGAAGGCATCGAAGCGGTTACCGTCAACCTACTGGAAGACGGTGCTCAGGTGGCAACGACCACCACGGATGCTGATGGTGCTTACGAGTTCACCGAACTCACGCCTGGCGTGGAGTACGTAGTTGAGTTTGAAGCTCCAACCGGCTTCCGCACCGCTCCACAAAACGTGGGCGACGACGCTACTGATAGCGATGCAGACGAGATGACTGGTCTAAGCCAGACAGTAGTCCTCACGAGTGGTGAGAACAACGAGACCATCGACGCTGGCTACTTCGAAACTGGTGTGATCGGCGACTTCGTCTTCCTCGATGAGGATGCGGACGGTATTCAGGATCCAGGTGAAGAAGGCATCGAAGACGTGACCGTTAACCTGCTTGATGAGAACGGTGATGTGGTCGCAACCACGACTACTGATTCCGACGGCGCCTACGAGTTCACGGATGTAATTCCTGGAGATTACGTAGTCGAATTTGAAGCACCTGCCGGAACCGAGCCAAGCCCGGTCAACACTGGTGGCGACGACGCAACTGACTCCGATGCCGATCCGGTAACGGGCCAGACGGGTACGATTACGATCACGAGTGGAGAAAAAGATGACACGAACGACGCTGGCTTCTACGAGACGGCTTCTATCGGTGACTTCGTCTTCCTCGACGACAATGCTAACGGTCAGCAAGACGCTGACGACGAAGGCATTGAAGGCGTTACCGTTAACCTACTGGTCGATGGCGCTCAAGTTGCCACGACTACCACGGACGCCGACGGTGCTTACGAATTCACGGACCTGACTCCTGGTGAGGAATACGTGGTCGAGTTTGTCGCTCCAGCTGGCTTTGAAGCCTCACCCCAAGATGAAGGTGATGACGCTACGGATAGCGACGCTGACGAAACGACTGGCCTAAGCCAAACGGTAGTCCTCATGTCCGGAGAGGACAACGAGACAATCGATGCTGGTTTCTACGAGACTGCTTCTATCGGTGACTTCGTCTTCCTCGATGAGGATGCGAACGGCGTTCAGGATGCCGGTGAAGAAGGTATCGAAAACGTAGTCGTCAACTTGCTTGACGAGAACGGTGATGTAGTAGCAACCACTACGACTGATGCCGACGGTGCCTACGAGTTTACGGATCTCACCCCCGGTGAAGATTACATAGTTGAGTTCGAAGCTCCCGTGGGTACTGAACCTAGCCCAGTTGATGCTGGTGGCGACGATGCAACTGACTCCGATGCCGATCCAATCACCGGTCAAACGGGTACGATCATGCTCACGAGCGGAGAAGAAGACGATACGAACGACGCTGGTTTCTACGAGACCGCTTCGCTCGGTGACTTCGTCTTCCTCGACGACAATGCTAATGGGCAGCAGGATGCCGGCGAAGAAGGCATCGAAGATGTAACCGTCAACCTGCTGGAAGATGGTGCTCAGGTAGCTACCACTACCACGGATGCAGACGGTGCCTACGAGTTCACCGAACTCACACCTGGTGTAGAGTACGTGGTCGAGTTTGTTGCTCCGGCTGGGTTTGAAGCTTCTCCACAGGACGAAGGCGACGATGCTACAGATAGCGACGCCGACGAGACGACTGGTCTGAGCCAGCCTATCGTCCTCACAAGTGGTGAGAACAACGAGACCATCGACGCCGGTTACTTCGAAACTGGTGTGATCGGCGACTTCGTCTTCCTCGATGAGGATGCGGACGGTGTTCAGGATCCAGGTGAAGAAGGCATCGAAGACGTAACCGTCAACCTGCTTGACGAGAACGGTGATGTGGTCGCAACCACGACTACTGATGCCGACGGCGCCTACGAGTTCACGGACGTTGTTCCTGGTGACTACGTGGTAGAGTTTGAAGCTCCCGCCGGAACCGAGCCTAGCCCGGTAAACGCTGGTGGCGACGACGCAACCGACTCCGATGCTGATCCGGTAACGGGTCAAACGGGTACGATCACGATCACGAGTGGGGAAGAAGACGACACGAACGACGCTGGCTTCTACGAGACGGCTTCTATCGGTGACTTCGTCTTCCTCGACGACAATGCTAACGGGCAGCAAGATGCAGGCGATGAAGGCATTGAAGGCGTTACCGTTAATCTACTGGTCGATGGCGCTCAAGTTGCCACGACTACCACGGATGCTGATGGTGCTTACGAGTTTACGGATCTCACCCCTGGTGAGGAATACGTGGTCGAGTTTGTCGCTCCATCTGGCTTCGAAGCCTCACCCCAAGATGAAGGCGATGACGCTACAGATAGCGACGCTGACGAAGTAACTGGCCTAAGCCAGACGGTAGTCCTGATGTCTGGCGAGAACAACGAGACGATTGACGCTGGTTTCTACGAGACTGCATCAATCGGCGACTTCGTCTTCCTCGATGAAAACTTGGATGGTATCCAAGATGCCGGTGAAGAAGGTATCGAAGACGTAACCGTCAACCTGCTTGATGAGAACGATGATGTGGTAGCAACCACGTCCACCGATACTGATGGTGCGTACGAGTTCTCCGGCCTGACTCCTGGCGAGCAGTACGTAGTAGAATTTGAAGCACCTACAGGATTTGAAGGTTCTCCTCAAGATATTGGTGATGATACTCTGGATAGTGATGCTGATCCTGTCTCTGGACTCAGCCAGTCAGTAGTTCTCTCGTCTGGAGAGAATAATGAAACGGTAGATGCAGGACTGTTCGAATCCATCTATGACCTATCACTAGATAAGTCTGTAACATCTGTTGGCCCATACACTCAAGGCTCTGTTGTCTCCTACGACATTACTGTTTCTAACGACGGAAATCTTGATGCCAACTTGGTTGTTGTCGAGGATCGTCCAGCCATCGGACTAACCTTCGTTAGCCTCAACAGCGGAGATGTAACTGATAACGGTGATGGTACTTTTACCTTAAACAATACTCTTGTACGTCGGGACCAAATCACCTTCAACGTGAGCTACGAGATCAGCGCGACCTTCCAGGGCACCAGCCTTGCGAACGTAGCCGAGATCACGGAAGATGATGGTGACGACAACGACTCTACGCCGGACAACGACATACCGACTGAAGATGATCAGGACGATGAGACGATCACGGTGGATCAGGTATACGACCTGTCCCTCACCAAATCTGTCACTTCTTCCGGTCCTTATGCCCAAGGCTCCACGGTTTCTTACGATATCGTCGTAACGAACGACGGTAGCCTCGACGCCAACCTGGTAGTAGTAGAAGATCGCCCAGCTGCTGGCCTGACGTTCACCAGCCTCAACGGTGGTGATGTAACGGACAACGGTGACGGCACCTTCACGCTCAACAACACGTTGGCCCAGGGTGAAAGCCTGACCTTCAACGTGAGCTACGAGATCAGCGCGACCTTCCAGGGCACCAGCCTTGCGAACGTAGCCGAGATCACGGAAGATGACGGTGACGACACCGACTCTACGCCGGACAATGACGTTCCGACGGAGGACGATCAAGACGACGAGACGATCACGGTAGATCAGGTTTACGACCTGTCCCTAACTAAGTCCGTCACTTCTTCCGGTCCTTACGCCCAAGGCTCCACGGTTTCCTACGATATCGTCGTAACAAACGACGGTAGCCTCGACGCCAACCTGGTAGTAGTAGAAGATCGCCCGGCTGCTGGCCTGACGTTCACCAGCCTCAACGGTGGTGATGTAACGGACAACGGTGACGGCACCTTCACGCTCAACAATACGTTAGCTCAGGGTGAGAGCCTGACCTTTAACGTCAGCTACGAGATCAGCGCGACCTTCCAGGGCACGAGCCTTGCGAACGTAGCCGAGATCACGGAAGATGATGGTGACGATACCGACTCTACGCCGGACAACGACGTACCGACGGAAGACGACCAGGACGACGAGACGATCACGGTAGATCAGGTCTACGACCTGTCCCTAACCAAGTCTGTCACTTCTTCCGGTCCTTATGCCCAAGGCTCCACGGTTTCTTACGACATCGTCGTAACGAACGACGGTAGCCTTGACGCCAACTTGGTAGTAGTAGAAGATCGCCCGGCTGCCGGCCTGACGTTCACCAGCCTGAACGGCGGTGACGTAACGGATAACGGCGACGGCACCTTTACGCTCAACAACACGTTGGCCCAGGGTGAGAGCCTGACCTTCAACATCAGCTACGAGATCAGCGCAACCTTCCAGGGCACCAGCCTTGCGAACGTAGCCGAGATTACGGAAGATGATGGTGACGACAACGACTCTACGCCGGACAACGACGTACCGACGGAAGACGACCAGGACGACGAGACGATCACCGTAGATCAGGTTTACGACCTATCCCTGACTAAGTCCGTCACTTCTTCCGGTCCTTACGCCCAGGGCTCCACGGTTTCCTACGACATCGTCGTAACGAACGAGGGTAGCCTTGACGCCAACTTGGTCGTAGTAGAAGATCGCCCGGCTGCCGGCCTGACGTTCACCAGCCTCAACGGTGGTGATGTAACGGACAACGGTGACGGCACCTTCACGCTCAACAACACGTTGGCTCAGGGTGAGAGCCTGACCTTCAACGTGAGCTACGAGATCAGCGCAACCTTCCAGGGCACCAGCCTTGCGAACGTAGCTGAGATCACGGAAGATGATGGTGACGACAACGACTCTACGCCGGACAACGACGTACCGACGGAAGACGATCAGGACGACGAGACGATCACGGTAGATCAGGTCTACGACCTGTCCCTCACCAAATCAGTCACTTCTTCCGGCCCTTATGCCCAAGTCTCCACGGTTTCCTACGACATCGTCGTAACGAACGACGGTAGCCTCGACGCCAACCTGGTAGTAGTAGAAGATCGCCCAGCTGCCGGCCTGACGTTCACCAGCCTCAACGGTGGTGATGTAACGGACAACGGTGACGGCACCTTCACGCTCAACAACACTTTGGCCCAGGGTGAAAGCCTGACCTTCAACGTGAGCTACGAGATCAGCGCAACCTTCCAGGGCACGAGCCTTGCGAACGTAGCTGAGATCACGGAAGATGATGGTGACGACAACGACTCTACGCCGGACAACGACGTACCGACTGAAGACGATCAGGACGACGAGACGATCACGGTGGATCAGGTCTACGACCTGTCCCTCACCAAGTCCGTCACTTCTTCCGGTCCTTACGCTCAGGGCTCTACGGTTTCTTACGATATCGTCGTAACGAACGACGGTAGCCTCGACGCCAACTTGGTAGTAGTAGAAGATCGCCCGGCTACTGGCCTGACATTCACCAGCCTCAACGGCGGTGACGTGACGGACAACGGCGACGGCACCTTCACGCTCAACAACACGTTGGCCCAGGGTGAAAGCCTGACCTTCAACGTGAGCTACGAGATCAGCGCAACCTTCCAGGGCACGAGCCTTGCGAACGTAGCCGAGATCACGGAAGATGATGGTGACGACAACGACTCTACGCCGGACAACGACGTACCGACTGAAGATGATCAGGACGATGAGACGATCACGGTAGATCAGGTATATGATCTATCCCTTACTAAGACGACACTGAATGGTGGGCCTTTCCAGCCTGGTAACATTGTATTCTACGCACTCGTAGTCACCAATGAAGGAAGTCTGGATGCTACTCAGGTTGAGGTGACGGATGATCCACAATCAGGATTAGTGTTTACTTCTATGACCTCAAATCCTAACGTAACCAACAATAATGATGGCACCTTCACGATCGCCTCTCTACCTCAGGGAGCGACCGAGACGATCATCATTACCTACGTTATTGATGCGACCTTCACTGGAACAAGTCTGACGAACTACGCTCAGATTACTGAAGATGATGGCGATGATGTTGACTCGGACCCAGATAGTGGAAACTTCGACGATGACTTTAACGATGGCGTTGAGGACGACGATGAAGATGAAACTACCGTCACGATCAATCAAACTCCCAGCATTGAAATCGAGAAGGCTACTTTCGATCCGATGAGCGGTATGTTCATGGATGCGGATACGTACAATCCAGCCAACCCAATGGGAGTTCCGACTTACGTTTACGTACGTCAGGTAGGTGCTACGGTCTCTTGGGAGTACACCGTATGCAACAACGGAACTCAGGATTTGGTGAATGTAGATGTTGTCGATGACCGTGAAGGATTCATTGGTACGATCATGAACCTGCCAGTAGGAGAATGTACCACGCTTAATGCATCGGCACCAGCTCAACCTACTAATCCAAACTACCGTAACGAAGCAACTGCGACTGGACAACCCGTCGATCAGTTTGGCAACCCATCCGGTAGCCCGGTCTCTGATTCAGATCCTTCGAACTACGTAGGTATTGAATTTAACGTAGAGAAAGTGGCGAGCCAGGATACTGTTTGTGCAGGAACGGAAGTCGAGTACTCGATTTTCCTCCGGATCAACGGCCCGTCAGGTACCAATGCTCGCCGGGTAATGCTGACGGACAATATGTTCCCCAACGTCGAGGACCAGTTCATTGAGTCTACGGACGTCAACATGAACAACCGTCTGGATGATATGGAAGAGTGGACTTACCGCTACTCCGTGATTCTGGACGAGACACGGACCAACATCGCCACGGAGATGTTCAATATCTACATCGGTGACCAATTCATCACAATGATCGAGAATGACTTCGAGACTACGGTTACCGTTCTTGATGGTCCTGAAGGCGTTGCTGCTGATGCGGATATTGATGGAAGTATCTCCTGCAACGGAGCCGAAGATGGCTCTGCCACGGTTACTGTAAGTGGCGGTACTGCGCCATACTCAATTACTTGGGATGCCGCTACGGGTAACCAAATGGGTGCAACCGCTACTGGCCTCGGTGCCGGTACGTACGAAGCCATTATTGAGGATGCAAACGGATGTAGAGATACCGCTACCGTCACGCTCATTGAACCAACCGTCCTAGAAACAGAAGTAGTAAACGATACCCTACCTTGCTTCGGTGATGTAGGTACGGTTACAGTTGCTGCCACGGGTGGTACGGAAGATTACACGTATGCTTGGTCTTCCGGAGAGACAACTGCTACGATTAGTGATAAGACCGCAGGTGATTACATAGTCACCGTCACGGACGCTAACGGCTGTACCTCACTCGACACGGCAACTATCGTTCAACCTGCAGCTCCACTCTCTGCTACGGTTGAAAGCACTTCCGCAAACTGTGAAGGCTCCATTGATGGCACCCTTACGGTAATTGCTGAAGGAGGTACTCCAGACTACACGTACCGTTGGGCTACCATCCCCGTACAGACAACTGCGACCGCAGAAAATCTGACGGCTGGTACCTACTCAGTGACAGTGACCGATGCAAACGACTGTGAATTTGTTACAACCGGAACAGTGGCTGAGCCTGGTGGCTTGACTGTTTCTGTTGTCGATGCCACCGTCGAATGTGCCGGTGACGCCACCGCTACCCTTACCGCTATGACCAGTAGTGGAACGGAGGCTTACACCTACGTATGGAGCAATGGTGAAACATCCCCGAGCATCAGCGACTTAGCTGCTGGTACTTACGGTGTTACCGTTACTGATGCAAACGGCTGTGATGCGGAAACAACGGCATCGGTAACTGAACCACCCGTACTGACAGTAACTGTAGAAATCACGGAACTGGAATGTAACGAGGTGAACGCAGGTATCATCGAACTATCCATCATCGGAGGCACTGAGCCTTATGCCATCGACTGGGCAGATATTGATGGGACGGACGACCCTGCACTGAGAACTGACCTAGCTGCGGGAACCTACTCAGTTACAGTATCCGACGCTAACGATTGTACTTACGAAGATGATATCGTGATCGCCCCCGCACCCACACTGGTAGCTAGTGTCGCCAATGACACTATTTGTGTCGGTGCTGGAGATCAGGGTGAGCTCACGGTTGAAGCAGTCGGCAGTGGCACGTACACTTACCTTTGGAGCGATGGACAAACGGAGCAGACTGCTACCAACTTGGTAGAGGGCACTTACACCGTTACGGTCACGGATGAAATGTCCGCCTGTAGCGTTGAAGTAACCGCTCAAGTTGTAGAGTCTGAACTGGCTTGCAACGAACTAGGTAATTACGCTTGGTTCGATGCTAACCAAAACGGTATCCAGGACAACCTTATGTCAGGTGCTCCTGAGATGCCGGTTGCTGGCCTGGTTGTAGACCTCTACACAAGTGATGACGTACTCGTCGGCTCCGAAACAACTGACGAAGACGGATTCTACCTGTTCACTGGCCTGCCGAATGGTGACTACTACGTAACCTCCGATGGCCTACCAGTCCCTGCCCAGGGCCAGCCATTTACGGTAACGATCGAAAACCAGGGTGGTGATGATGAACTCGATAGTGACGTCATTCGCGTAACTGGACGTACCGAAGTAATTAACCTCGGTCCGAACGAAAGTGACCTGACCTGGGATATTGGCTTCGTACGCAGCTTCGATGGAGAGATCTCCGATCCTTGTAATTGCTTGAACGATGCTACTAACGCAGTGAACGGACGCTTTACCGATGTAGTCGAAGTAAACGGTATCCCCGGTGATACTTGGACCATTGTGGAGCAGTCCGGAATGATCCTACTCGATGTAGCTACGTCAACTGAATTCCAAACGCCAGTTCCAATTGGAACCGTTATCCCTGAACTCACGCCAGGTACTTACCAGGTTACACAAGATGATGGTACGGTAGAAACCAGAGTGATTGGCCCCGGTACTTTCGAGTATGACTTCATCCACCTACAGGACGTAGGCTACGAGGTAACTATCGTTAACACCGGCGGAGATACACTCCGTATCGACAACCGCTGCTCTTACCCAGAGATAGAGATCGTCGGGATTCCGCTGGAATTCTGTCTCTACGCTGGGCCGGTAGTAATTGAAATCGACGTTACGGACTTCGAAGGCATGGAAGGTGAATTGTTCACTGAAATTGCTATACCCACATCAGTAAACGGACCCGCCGATACCATTGAAGTAGATCCATCGAATATCGATCCTTTCGCCCTTGGGGTAGGAGAGTTTGAAGTGATCATCACCTTCGTTCCCGAAGATACATTTGAATGCTTCTCTTACCGCTTTGAGTCCCTCACCATCTTTATTGACGGTGACTGCGCCCCAGGCCAAATCGGAGATTACGTTTGGACGGATACCAACAACAACGGTCTACAGGATGATAATGAAACAGGTGTAGAAGGCGTGACCGTCTACCTCCTCGATTCTCTTGGATCACCTATTGATACGGTAGTTACTGATCAGGATGGTATGTATGCATTCACTGGCTTAAGCGCTGGTGATTACAGCGTCCAATTTGTACTACCTGACGGTGAACTTTGGACCGTGCCAAACGCCGGTGATGATGAACTAGATAGTGACGCTGATCCGCTTACCGGTATTACACCCGTAATTACGCTGGCAGTCGGTGAGACTAATAATTCTATCGACGCTGCAATTGCCGGTCCCGTCTGTGATGCAATCGTCACTGTCATGGATGCGCAGGTAGAGTGTAACGGTGATCAGACCGCTACGCTTACCGCTGAGGTAACTGGAGGTCTTGCACCTTACAGCTATTTGTGGAGCACGGGAGACGTCACTGAAACGGTTTCTGGCCTTGGCGCCGGCACTTACGGTGTTACGGTAACCGATGCTAACGGCTGTGACACGACTACAACCACTGCGATGGTTACTGAACCACTTCTCTTGGAACTTGCCGCTACGACGACAGACGTTGATTGTAATGGCGGCGCAACGGGAACAATTGATCTCGTAGTTTCCGGCGGTGTCCTGCCGTACACCTACAGCTGGACGGGTGCTGGCGTCGTAGCAGACGCTCAGAATCAATCTGGTCTTGCCGCGGGCAGCTACGATGTAGTTGTAACTGACGCCAATGATTGTACGGTGGATTCCACGATTGTCATTGAAGAAAGTTCTTCACTAGTGGCCGATATCATCAACGCTACTGTCGGTTGCGCTGGCGATGCCACTGCATCTCTCACCGTAACGGTGACGGGTGGTGCTGAACCATATGCTTACAACTGGAGCAATGGAGAAGCTACTGCAACAATCACTGACCTTACGGCCGGAACGTATGAAGTGACGATCACCGACGCTAACGATTGTGAAACCGTTACCTCCGGTAGTGTAACCGAGCCTGATGCCCTTACGGCGGAGGTCTCTACTGCTACCGTCGCTTGTGCCGGTGATGAGACAGCAAGCCTCAATGTGACCGTCACGGGTGGAACGGAACCTTACTCCTACAACTGGAGTAATGGTGCTGGCACCGCCACTATCGGTGACTTGGCTGCCGGAACGTATGAAGTAACGATCACCGACGCCAACGACTGTGAAACGATTGCCTCCGGAAGTGTAACTGAACCTGATGCGTTTACCGCTGAAGTCACCAATGCTACCGTTGACTGTGCGGGTGACGCCACGGCTAGCCTTACTGCAGAGGTCAATGGCGGAACGGAGCCCTACTCCTACAATTGGAGCAATGGTGCCACTACCGCAACGGTTACTGACCTTGCAGCTGGCCTCTACGGTGTAACCGTTACTGATGCCAATGATTGTGAAATCATTACGGATGGTACGGTAACCGAACCAGAAGTGCTTGACCTCACGGTATCAACTTCCGATGTTGATTGTAATGGCACGGCCTCTGGCACCATCGAATTGACGGTCTCCGGCGGTGAAACGCCCTACACCTTCGCTTGGACTGGAACTGGTGTCGTTAGTGACGCTCAAAACCAGACCGGATTAGCTGCTGGTAGCTACGACGTTGTCGTTACGGATGCTAACAATTGTACGGTGGACTCCACTATCGTTATCGAAGAGAGCGCTGCACTAGTAGCCGAAGTGGCTAACGCCACCGTTGATTGTGCTGGCGATGCCACGGCTAGTCTGACTGCCTCAGTAACTGGCGGAACTGAGCCTTACTCCTACGATTGGAGCAATGGCGCGTCAACCGCTACGATTACGGAGCTGACCGCTGGCACTTATGATGTCACCATCACTGATGCTAACGACTGTGAAACAATTACCTCCGGTAGTGTCATCGAACCTGATGCCCTTACTACTGAAGTGATTAACGCTACCGTTGAGTGCGCGGGCGATGCTACGGCTAGCCTGACCGTTATGGTAACGGGTGGTACCGAGCCTTACTCCTACAACTGGAGCAATGGCGCTACAACCGCTACCATCAGTGAGTTGACTGCTGGCACCTACGACGTGACGGTTACGGATGCTAATGACTGTGAGATTATTGGTGGAGGTTCCGTCACCGAGCCGGATGCCATCGAGCTTACTGCCGTTACCAGCGATGTCGAATGTAACGGAACGGCTTCCGGAACGATCGACCTCACCGTTACGGGTGGTGTTGCTCCCTACACCTATGCTTGGACCGGTGACGGTGTCGTTACGGACGCTCAGAATCAGTCTGACTTGGCCGCTGGTAGCTACAATGTTGTAGTAACGGACGCTAACGATTGTACGGTAGACTCAACCATCGTGATCGAAGAAAACTCCTCTCTCGTAGCGGAAATTATCGATGCTACTGTTGACTGTGCAGGCGATGCTACGGCTAGCCTTACCGTTACCGTCTCCGGTGGCACCGAACCTTATGGATTTAACTGGAGTAACGGTGCTACCACCGCTACGATCAGCAACCTGGTCGCCGGAACGTACGAGGTAACTATTGTTGACGCCAACGACTGTGAGACAACAACCTCCGGTACGGTTACCGAACCGGATGCACTTACCGCTACTGTATCTGATGCAAGGGTAGATTGTGCCGGCGACGCCACGGCAAGCCTCACCGCAACTGTAGCTGGTGGCACGGAGCCATTCGCATACAGCTGGGATAACGGCGGGACTACCGCAACGATCTCTGATCTGGCTGCTGGCACCTACGAGGTAACCGTTACCGACGCTAATGACTGTGAATTCATCACTAGCGGCACGGTGACCGAGCCAGCTGCACTTACACTCGCCGCGACCACTACCAATGTGGAATGTAATGGTGACGCATCCGGCACCATCGAACTGATGGTCACGGGTGGTGAAATGCCTTACACATACGTATGGACTGGTGCCGGTGTCGTCAGCGACGCTCAAAACCAGTCGGGCTTAGCCGCCGGAACCTACGACGTAGTCGTAACCGACGCTAACGACTGTACGGTCGATTCCACCATCGTTATCGAAGAGAACACTTCTCTGTCTGCAGAAGTAGCTGACGCTATGCTTGATTGTGCTGGCGATGCCACGGGTAATCTGACGGTTACGGTATCGGGTGGTTCCGAGCCATACGCTTACAACTGGAGCAACGGCGCCACTACTGCTACTATTAACGATCTGACTGCCGGAACCTACGAGGTGACGATCACTGACGCTAATGATTGTGAGACGACTGCCTTCGGTAATGTTACCGAGCCAGCTGCGCTCACGCTTGAAGTAGCTGATGCTATCCTAGACTGTGCCGACGATGAAACCGCTAGCCTCACTGCTGCGGTAACTGGCGGCACGGAGCCATTCGCTTACAACTGGAGCAACGGTGCTACGTCCGCCACTGCATCAGATCTCGCGGCAGGTACTTACAGTGTAACCGTGATTGATGCCAATGATTGTGAAATCATCGGTACCGGAACGGTTACTGAACCGGCTGCCATCGAACTCTCCGCTTCAGTAGAGAATGTCAACTGTTCAGGCGACGCGACTGGATCTATTACGCTCACCCCAAGCGGTGGTGTCGAACCATTCACCTACGTATGGACGGGTAACGGTGTTGTAGCTGACGCTCAAAACCAAACCGACCTTACCGCGGGTAGCTACTCCGTCACCGTCACGGATGCCAATAACTGTACCGCAGATTCTACCATCGTGATTGAGGAAAACACTTCCCTCGTCGCTACGGTAGCTGATGCTACGACTGGCTGTGCGGATGATGCCACCGCATCACTCACGGTAATGGTAACCGGTGGTACTGAACCGTTCGCATACGCATGGAGTAATGGGGCTACCGAAGCTACCGTCACGGACCTCACCGCCGGCGAGTACACAGTGACCGTAACCGATGCTAAAGATTGTTCAACCATCACTACTGGTACCGTAACTGCTCCTGATGTTCTCGCGATCGAAGGAACAACGTCTAATGTGGACTGTAGCGGTGATGCCTCTGGCACTATCGACATCACGGTAACCGGAGGAACGCCTCCTTATACTTATGCATGGACGGGCGCTGGCGTAGATGCTATGCAAGAGGACCAGGCAAACCTGAGCGCTGGATCCTACTCCGTAGTAGTGACCGACGCTAACGACTGTAGTATCGAAGCTACTTACACCATCGAGGAAGGCATTGTATTCACCGCAACGGTGGAGGATGCATCTGTTGACTGTGCGGGTAACACTGATGCTGCTTTGACGGCCGTTCCCAACGGTGGAGCTGAACCGTTCACCTACGTATGGAGCAATGGCACTACCAACGCAACCGCTACGGATCTTGCCGAAGGTATCTACGAGGTTACGGTAACCGACGCCAATGGCTGTACCGCCATCGCGGAAGGTGAAGTAACTGCACCGGAAGTACTGACGGCAACCTTCGTCACTACTGAACTGGAGTGTAACGAAACCAATACTGCCGCAATCGACGTATCCATCCTCGGAGGAACACCTCCGTACACGGTGGACTGGGCCGATCTGGACGGCATGGACAACGTAGTAGACCGTGAAGGTCTTACCGCTGGACAGTACGCCGTTACTATCCGTGACGCCAACGACTGTGCCTTTGCCGAGATCTTCACCATCATGCCCGCTGCAGTACTTACTACTGCGATCGAGCCGGATACGATCTGTACTAACTCTGGTGTAGGTGAACTCACGGTTGAGGTAAGTGGCGACGGGCCATTCACCTACCTCTGGAGTAACGGTGAGACCACCGCTACAATCACCACGCTGGATGGTGGAACCTACTCCGTTACCGTCTCCAACGAGGATGGAAGTTGTACTTCTATTCTGACTACCGATGTAGTAGAACTCGACGAGCTCTGTAACGAACTTGGAGACTACGTCTGGATTGACCTCAACCAGAACGGTCTCCAGGATCCAATGGGTGGCCCCGCCACCAGCCCTGGAGCGGGAGCTAACGATGAGCCTCCAGTACCCGGTGTACTCGTCGAACTCTTCAATGGTGACGGTACTTCAACCGGACGCTTTGAAACTACCGATGAGAATGGTCTTTACCTGTTCACCGGCCTACCAAACGGTGAGTACTTCGTAACCTTCAGCAATCTGCCTCCCGATTACATCGTGACCACGCCTAATGTAGATGGCAACGCAAGCGATGAAATTGATAGCGATGGTGTTGACGTTGCGGGAGTAATCACCACCCAAACGGTAGCCCTCAACGGTAATGAATCAAACTTGACGCTTGACCTTGGTCTCTTCCAAAATCTCCCCTGTGAGATTGATGCGACGATCACTGAGGCACCCGCTTGTGATGACAATGGCACCGGCCGCTTTGTCTCGGACGACACTTACAGCTTCACCATCGTGGTGAATGGTGAGAACAGCTCCGAGCAGTGGACGATCAACCAGACCGACAACAACGGCAACGCTATCATCGCGACGGGTAACTACGGCGAGGAATTCACCTTCTCCGGCTTGCCGGTACTTCAGGATGGTGACAATACCAGCCCAGTTGAACTGGTCATCACGGATGCTGAGGACAGCACTTGTGAAACGGTGATCACGTTCATGCCGACCTTCCCTTGTTCCGATGATTGTCTGATCACGGGTAGCGTTACTACCGAACCTTTCTGTGACGATAACGGCACGCCATTTGACGACAGCGACGATGGCTTCTTCTTCGGATTTACCGTAGAAGCGCTCAACGCTACTTCTTCCGGATTCACCGTATTCGATGCGGATGGTAACGAAATTGCCACCGGCACATACGGAACCGAAGTGATCGTCGGCCCATTCACTGCTGAAGACGTCCAAACAAGTTCCTCTGGAACCATGACTGTCATGGTGATGGCACGCGACAATGAGACGCCAGGTTGTAGCTACGTAGCTCGCCCGGTTGTGACAGACAACGTACTGACGTGTTCTGATAACTGCCAGGTAACACTCACTCTCCTTGGTACTGAGTGTGATGACAACGGCACGCCGGATATCTTCTCCGACGATGTGTGGTACGCCGATGTTGATGTTCAATTGAGCAACGTCGCTCAGTGGACCTCCAACTCACCCGGCGGCAACGGAGCAAATAACCCAGGTGTTACTCGCTTCGGTCCGTTCAACGATCCCGTTAACGGAGTGGCTGAGATCACCGTCCGGTCTACGCGCTCTGACTTGAGCTGTGCCGAAACGATCACGGTGGAGGCTCCGGGCGAGACGTGTTCCAATGATTGTACGCTGGCAGCAACCGTAATTTCTACGGAATGCTTCGACAACGGCACCCCATCACCACTGGATGATGAGTACACGGTGACGATTACCGTAACGGGATCTGGTGATAACATCAGCCCCGACGGGTACATTATCAGAAATGTAGCGACTGGCGAAGTCGCCGGTGTTGGCCTCTACGGTCAGACCTACGTCTTCGGTCGCTTCCCGATCTTCGATGCTGACGGTAATCAGATTACTACTGATGTGTTCCGCGTAGAGGACGCTGAAAATGTCGCTTGTGGCTTCGACCTCGGTGTCGAAGTACCGGCTCCATGCTCCGTCCCGGATGAGGAATGCGAACTCGACATCGAAATCGTGTCAACTACCTGTCTGGATAACGGTACGGTAACGAACCCGGACGATGATGAGTACATCTTCGAATTGTTGGCTACTGGTGCAAGTGGTACTTACACAATTACCTACAACCTGCCTGACGGTCCGGTAACTGCTACCGGTACTTTCGGCGTGGTAGAAACGTTTGGCCCCGCACCCGCTGACATTGCCGTCAACGGTAACATCTTCCCGGATGACGTTACGTGCACCGATGTAGGCGCTTTCTTCGTACAACCTACGGGCCCCTGTACGGAATGTCGCCTTACCGTGACTGAACTCAGCAATGAGTGCAACGATAACGGTACGGCTACTCCGTCTGACGACTTCTTTACCGTAACGGTACGAGTCACCGCTGCATCCGGAGGAGCTGGCTACATGGCTACGCTTCCGGACGGAACTACGCTAATTGGTCTTTACAACTCCGCGGATTCCATCGTGGTAATTGACTTCCCCGTCGCCGACGGTGATGCAACCGTAACCTTCATGGATCTTCAGTTCACCGACCAGTGTGAGCAGACGATCACCTTCGCCGCTCCAACCGAGCCTTGTGGAGACTGTGAGATCAATGCTGCCCTTATCACTCAGTCCGACTGTAATGATGCGGGTACGAATGATGACCCAAGTGATGACTTCTTCACCGCAACCATCATCGTGACCGCTGAGAACGGCAGTGCAGATGGCTGGCTGATAGCAGGTTCTGATTTCACTGGTGCCTACAATGAGCCGACTACGCTCACGCTTCCGGTAGGTACAGATGTGCTGCTCGAAATCATCGATCAGGTTAACGCTGATTGTACGACCGAGCTGGCCATTGCTGCTCCGGATGCTTGTTCCGTTCCTCCGTGTGATATCACTATCACCCAAATTGGTACGGCACAGTGCCGCGACCGGGCTGATGGCGGTTACACGGTAACCATTGAGGTCAACAACACTGGTGCTCTCGCTGGCGGAACCTTCACCCTTGCCGGTGGAAGAACCGGAACCTATGGTGTACCAATCGTTGTGACTGTTGAGGACGCTTGCCGCCCCATCACGGTTACCATCACGGATACTGCTGACGATGAGTGTACGGAAACAATTACTCTCGAGGCGCCAGTGGTCACGGTTGTAGCTCCAGCTGACGTAGACCAGGTTAATGACACCGACCTGGTATGTACTGACATAAATGGAATCCTCAACGTGACGAGTAGCACCGACCTTACGGGTAACGCAACCGTCACGGGTTGTGGAACCTCCGGAATCTCTTTCGTAGATAACATCATTGAAAATGATGCCTGTGACGGAGTCGTGATCGAACGGACTTTCCAGGTAACCTCCTGCGATGGTGAAGTGATTAGCGACAAGCAACTTATCACTATCCGCGCTCCACAAATCACCGATGTTGTCTTCCCCACGGGTGACTTCAACTTCACGTGTGATGATGAGCTTACGGACACTGATGACAATGGCAATCCTACTATTGCTGTTACCGGATCTCCTTACCTGGTTACGGCCTTCACCGACTCTCTGTCGATTCCAAACGGTTCTTGTGACAACATCACCGTAACCTACGTGGATACGGAGAACGACGACGCAACTTGTGCAGGAAACCGTACGGTAACCCGTACCTGGACGGCCACCGATGCTTGTACTGGTGAGGAAACAACCAGCTCGCAGACCATCAACTTTGTCGATGAAACTGCTCCGGTTATCTCTTGCCCGATCAGCAATCACTACTGCCCGGTTATTGAGGAGAACATCATGCTCTTCCCAATGGACGCCTTCGATTGTGTCGCCACCTTCGAGGTGCCACTTCCCGAAGTGACCGATGCCTGTTCCGATGAGTTCACCATTGTGACCACGATATTGGATGCCAACGGCGATGTTGCATTTGTACTCGACGCAAATGCAACTGACCGTACCATTCAGTTAGGGGCTGGCGACTACACCATCCGCTACGACGTAACGGACGACTGTGGAAATGCTAGCTCTATCGACTGCATCATCCGCATTGCGGATACGCAGGAGCCCGCGGCCATCTGTATTGGCGATATTAATATCAGTGTCGGTGGATACGGCCTCGCACGCATCTACAGCCAGATGATTGACCTGGGTAGCTACGACAACTGTGGCGTAGACAGCCTCCTGGTCCGCCGTGAAATTCTCGTGGATCCAATTACTGGAGATACGCTGGATACACCAATTTGGAGTGCATGGAATGAATTCGCTACGGTAGACTGTAACGACGCTGGCTCAATCGTTCGTATTGAGCTCCGCGTAGTTGACCTGGCCGGAAACGAAAACGTCTGTACTACTCGCGCTTCAGTTGTGGACAATACGCTGCCTTACTGTACCGGTCTGGAAGACCTCGTACTCGAATGTACTGACCTACCCGCCGGATTTGACGGTAGCGATACCCTCGCTCTCCAAGCACAATTCGGTACGCCTGTTGTCATCGACAACTGTGCTGCTAGCGCAATCGAACTGGAGCCCGTCACCAACCTCGACGTTTGTAATGGATCCGGAACTATCCTGCGCCGCTGGTTGGCCGTCGACGGAGTTGGTAACGTGAGCGCTCAGGAGTTCACCCAACTGATTACGATTAACGCTAATACTGGCTTCACGCTAGCATTCCCCGCCGACCTGGTGACGGACTGTACCGAAAGCCTGGCTGGTGTCGATGTGATTGGTGGTGGTTGCGCTGATCTCTCCATCACATTTGTTGATGTGGAAGGCGAAGTGACCAATGAGGACGGTGATGTTTGCCTCGTTATCGAGCGTACCTACACGGTGATCAATAACTGTGTATTCAACGCCGATAGCGACACGCCAGTAGCCATTAACCGTGATGAGGCTTGTGTGGGTGCCAACGGCACCTCCATCACTTACGCCAACGTAAATGGTGGCTTGACCTACGTCGACGTAGACGCTGACTTTACCAACAACACGCCCGCCGCTGGTGAGCTTGCTTGTACCGATGCTAACCCCGCCGGTTACGTGCGTTCCTTCACCAATACGGGTGCCTGGACGTACACGCAACGGATCGCCATCGATGACAACACCACTCCGGTACTTGTCCCAACGGTGCCCGAAGCATTCTGTACGACGGAAGGTGATGACTGCGAGGCGATGGTAACCATCCCAATCACGCTCGAAGCTGAGTGTACTACCGTTGGTGCCAACTGGCTCGTACTCATCGATCTGAACAGTGACGGAATCACGGAAATGAATCTCCCACAGAACCTCGTCGTTCAGGGCACATTCCCGAACTTCTTTATCGAAGCTTCCCTGCCGGTTGGTGACCACATCATGACCCTGCGTTACGTAGATGGTTGTGACAATGGTACCTCAGAAACGATTCCGTTCTCCGTGATCGACTGTTCAATCCCGGATCCGATCTGTTTCGATGGATACGTCGCTAACCTGGAGGTACTCGATACACCAGTTACTACCACTGATGGCGAAACCGTCACGGAAGGCGTACTGGTAGATGCCGCCGTGCTCGCTAGCTGCAACATTGAAGACTGTAGCGGAGCATTCCGCTTCTCAGTCAACCGGATCGGTGAAGCTGCCAATGTTGAAGCTTCCAACGTTCTGCTCACTTGTGACGACCGCTACCGCGTAGAACTGGAAGTCTACATGTGGGACCAGGCGAACAACCCGAATGCTGTACAACCTGATGGATCTATTGGCGGTCCGAACTGGAAGATGTGTACCGTTGAGGTGCTGGTACAAGATCCTGATGCAGTCTGTAATAACTGTGCAGGAAACGGTAGCATCACCATCGGTGGTAACATTAAGCTATCCAATGGCATCGCTGTACCAAATGTAGAAGTCGAGTTCGAAGGCACGCAGAACGGTCTTGATCTCACTGATGACCAGGGTGATTACGCAATGACCGACGCTACGCCAGGTGATTACACGATCACTCCATTCCTCGAAGATGATATCGCAAATGGTGTCACTACGATTGATGAGTTGATCCTACAACGCCACTTACTTGGTCTGACGGTCATCACTGACCCACACGTATTCATGGCGGCTGACCTGAACAATAGTGGTACGCTGACTATCCTTGACCGGATTATCATGCGCTCCATTATTCTCGGCAATACGCAGACTCTGCCTGCGGGTGATGTCTGGCGCTTCGTCCCGGTCAGCTACATGGATGCCATGACGAACGCAAACATCGGACTGACGAAGGATGCGCCGAGCGAGATCGTTCTGGATGACATCACAAGCTGTACCTACGACAATGACTTCGTAGCCATCAAGATGGGTGACCTCAACAACTCAGTTGAGATCTACTCTACGGATGGCATCCTGATCAATGGTCGGGTAGGGCGCGCCGACAACGGTACGCACCCCATTAACGTTGAGAACGTGAAGTTTGAGCGGGGCGCTACCTTAGAAGTACCCGTACGGATGCAGGACATGACGACACTAGCCGGCATGCAGTTCTCCCTGCGATTAGCTACGGATGCTCTCCAAATCCTCGACGTAACGCCAGGTTTGCTTCCCGAAGCTAAACTAGGACTGTTACGGATGGATGCCGGAATCATTTCCGCCAACTGGACCAATCTGAACGCTGATGTGTCGGGTAATGAAGTCTTGTTCACGCTGACGCTCAAGGCATCGACAACTGGTGAACTCAGTGAGATCCTCAAGTTGGGCAATGCACCAACGCCCACCGAAGCTTATACCGTCGGTGATGAAGAGGTACTTGACCTCACGCTGAATTTCACGGAGGCACCGGTCACGGTAGCTCCTGGAGTTGCTGGAGTGGGAGAGGAAGTGCTTGAACTAGGTATTGAACTTGGGCAGAACTTCCCGAACCCGTTCATCGACCAAACACAGATCACTTTTACCCTCCCAGAAGCGGGTGAAGCCACGCTTAGTGTTTACGATCTCTTTGGCCGGGTACTCCGCGAAGTGAAGAGTGATTTCGTAGCCGGTCAACATACTGTAACCATTGACGGCGATAATCTCGCTTCCGGCACCATGATCTACACGCTCTCGTTCAAAGACCAGACGCTTTCTCGGACAATGATCAAGACCCAGTAGGGCCACACAGTAAGCTCAGGATAAACTGAGCATTGGATAGGTACGGGGAAGTAGCGATAGCTGCTTCCCTGTACTACGTTTTACTACCTACTGATGATGGAAAACCACCTCTAGCAGTTCGAGTATACTCCCAAAAAGGGGAGGGGATGCAACATCATATTTTATCAGCATCCGGTGAATAGAGATTGATGGCTTGCAGTCAAAGAACAACAAGTTGACAACCCCATACAGGGTGGTAAAGACTTACAAATTCTATGCGTACTTTTGTACCGTTATAGGATTTCAAGGTTACTATTCTTTATTCTACACGTCTTTACACTGTCAGTCACAGACTTCTATCAGTTAGTTGGATCTTCTCTCTGAGTTGATTTTGGTCTTGTTGTCTTTCCACTTGAACAAACACATCATGTTTTACAACTTTAACCGTGCCAGCAGGTCGCTTGCGATCTTCTTCAATGTGCTCATAGTGAGCCTGTTGTCGCTAGGTTCTTTGTACGGAGCTGGTACTGCTAACCTTGCTTCGCCGGACAGCGACCCCGTAATGCTTTTCGTAGGTGAGGAAACCTTTGGGGATTTCGCGAGCTACAATGGCCCGGAAACCAGTAGGCTCAACTTCAGGGTAGCTACCTCCAACGAGGTCGTCTACTTCGGTTTTGGCAGAGGGTTCAAGGCTGATGGTACCCAAGAAACATTGGGTCAGTACCGATTTCGGGTACGGAGCGCGGCCACCGGTGAGACCGTCTTTGGCCCCTTCACCATCAACTCCAATACGGAGAATCTCTTAAACCTCAGCCAGGCTGCTGCCGGCCCACAAGACCTGAACCCCGGAGGTTACGCCATGACTGACTACTCTACGTTTACTCCAGCTAAGGCGGGTGAGTACTACGTAGAATTTGACCAAACCAGAAATCGACCGCGCTACATCGGCCTGTGGGACATTACCATCGCGAATAATGGTAATGTTCAGACCGGACGTGTCTACTCCAAAAACTGGGCCTTCCGGGTACCAGAAGTAAAACCGGTTCAGCCCTACTGTTCCTTTGGCGCCGAGCTATCTACGGAATTTTACTCCTACACGAGCGGCGGGTTCGTTACCCGGATCGACTTTACCGACTCCGGTTTTCAACCCCTATCCTTCAACCTGGCCTTTAACCGGAAAGGCCCGGGCACTACTGGTGACCTGATTGAAGACCGAAAATCCGTTCCCTTCATCAACGCTACGGATGATGCGGCGGAACACCTCATTTTTTTGGAGGAACCCGACATTGCCCTTTTCCCGGATGGGGAATGTGGCCAGGCCACAACAACCGGCCGCCTCCAGTGTGCCGGCGATGACCAACTGTGTATCCCGGTTACGCTATCGATGCCCGGCCAGCTGGATATTTTGCTCGACTTCAATCAAAATGGAATCTTTGACGAAGATATGGACCGCTTCCTGGTCTACGCCTCCGGGCCCGATGGACCACTCGAGGATTGTGTGCCATGGGATGGCTTGATGGGTAATGGCAACCCTGTACCTGATGGTGCATTATTCGATATTCAATTAAGATTTGCACAAGGCGTCCAACACTGGTCCCTCTACGACGGAGAGTTGATGCGCAACGGCTTCTGCCTGGAACCTATTCGCCCCGCTTGTAGCGTGAGTAGCGATACGCCCATCTACTACGATGACGAGAACATCGTCGAGGACCCCGGAACAGGAGGCACCAAAGTTGAACTCAATGGTTGCCAGTGCCGGACCGATGACTGCCGTACCTGGACTAATTTTGAAGCCAATGCTTCGGACGACTGTATCATCATCGACAGTGAAACTACCGGCTACGGGGATCGCAATACGCTTAATACCTGGTGGTTTGCCTATGCGTTCAATACCAGCGAGCTCGACGTACCTTTCTCAATAGTAACAATTGATGGACCGGATGACATTTGCCCCGGGGCCGAAGCGGAACTCGAAATTTCCGTCAGCAGCAGTAACACCGTCGAAAGCATTAGTTGGACTGGGCCTAACGGTCCCCTCCCACAATTTGCCGGAGAGTTCAGCATTGTGGTTACTGATCTGGGTGCCTATTCCGTCACCGTAACGGACATCGCAGGTTGTACCAGCTCGAGTACCTACGTCCTCCGCACGGTCGATTGTAGCCTGGACGCTACGGTCACCTCCGTTACCTGCAATGATAATGGTACGGACACCGATATGTCGGATGATACCTTCACGGCATCCGTATTAGTTACCGGGGATAACAGCGCTGGCTTCACCTACGCAGGAAATGAGTACGCCTACGGGGACGTGATCGAACTCGGTCCCTTTTTGATCTCTAATGGCGATTTAGAACTGACCTTTACCGATCTGTTTTACGACTGTTGCGAAGAAACCGTCACCGTGGTCGCCCCACCGCCCTGTAGCGATGGTTGCGCTATCACCAGCGTTAACATCATCAGTGTGGATTGCTTCGATGAGGGCACTTCTACTGATCCAACGGACGATTCCTTCACCTTTACCATGGTGGTCACTGGCATCAATGGTGGTGACAGCTGGGTAGATGAAGCGTCTGGCCTAACGGGAGAATACGGGGTCACAAACACTTTCGGTCCCTTCCTCATCAGCGACGGAGACCTTAACTTCTACTTTCAGGACGTTACCGATCCGGACTGTGCCATCGCCGCTACCGTGCAAGCACCGCCGACTTGTTCCGACGAATGTATCCTGACGCCGGTCGCGACCAACATCACCTGTTTTAATAACGGTACGCCTTTTGATTCCTCTGACGATCTGTACACTTTTGACCTTCAGGTTACGAGCATTAACTCTCCGTCAGTTGCTTACAGCGTTGATGGTATGGGCGCCTACTTGTACGGCGCCGTCAACACGATTGGCCCGCTCCGAATAACTGGTGATGACTTCACTTACCAAATCACTGACCTGGGTGGCCCTGGATGTTTCACTTCATTTACGCTGCCTGAATCTCCGGCTACCTGTTCGAACGAATGTGCCATCGCCATCGATGACGTGATACTGACCTGCCGGGACGATGAAGAATCCTTTAGCGGCCAACTGCAGATCGAGGTACTGGTAACGAACGCCAATCCCGGTTCCGCCGAGTGGGTATCCAGCACGGGCGTCAGCGGCGCCTACGGTGTTTACGTGCCCATCGGCCAGCTCAACCAGGGCGGTGCTTCCCTCAACTTCACCATCAACGAAGCCGGCCGGCCCACCTGTTCAGCCTCCGGTGCTATCACATCTCCTGAAGTCACTTTCGAGTGTCCACAGCCCATTAGCAGTACAGGATTCCCAATGTCCGTCCAAACATTTGGCGCTGCCGCAGGTGCGGGGGAAGAGGGAACTTGCTACCTCGGTGAAGAAGTCGACGGCGGTAACCGCAGGACCAGTCGTCTCACCTTGGAATCCGCCGCATTGAATCAGAACGGTAGTGAAGTGATAACGCTCTACCTCTACGGCGAGTCCGGCCAAGATTTCACGGCCGCCGCCTTTGCGCAGCAGGCAGAGGCCACCCTGACGTGTGATCTCCTGGCCAGCGTTTTGGCGACTTCTGGATCACCAACTACTGGTTTCGTTCCCGCATTGCCAACGGAGTTGGTCCCGGCTGGATTGGTAGCTTACGGGCACCTAACCGTTGCTCTTCAACCCGGAGAAGTGTTCTCATTAGTTACCTCCACTACGGCTTCCGGGAATGATGCGGCTTTCACGTACGTTGCCGTCCTCGCTCAGGGGGGCGCACTACGGGTGCGCTCGGCCAATGGCAGCCCATTAGAAACGACTACGGCTGAAGCTGAATTCAACTTCCTAACTTCTGCGGACCAGATCAACCTATGGTTTGGTAGCCGGTCTTCGGCGGACTCGTTGGGTCTTCCCACCGTAGCGAATCTCTGTGGTACGGGGGAGTTCCTTATTCGCGATACCTTGCTTGGCACCTGCGCCAGCGCCCAGATGATCCGGCGCTTTGATCTGGCGATCGGTGATACCGTGCTGACGGACGTTTGCGAACAGGTATTCTCCATAAACGTATTGCGCCCCGAGGACGTGATCTGGCCGCGGGCGAATTACCGTTTCCGCTGCGACGAAGACTATCTGGCGCTCGACAATGGTGCTCCTTCGCCGGATGTGATGGGCTACCCAATCGTCTACCGCGATGGCCGCCCCGTGCTACTGACGGGTGATCAGGTGAATGAACTCTCGGTTACGTTTGGGGACACCATATCAACCAATGAAGCGGGTGAAACCGTCGTGGTGCGCCGCTGGCGAGTGACTGGAGAATGCTCCGACGACGAAGCTGTTTTCACCCAGACCTTTATTCTACAGGGTGAAGGCCAGGCTTTCTTTACCTGCCCCATCAGTAACCATTACTGCCCAATCGTTGATGAGGACATCATGGTTTGGCCCATGGACGAACACGCCTGTACCGCTACCATTGAACTGCCGGAAGTAGAACTGAATGGCCTTTGTGACACAATGGGCTGGACCTTCACGACGGAAGTTCTCCGCATCACTGAAACTGGGGACAGCATCCTTTTCCTCACGCTGATTGATGGCGATGACCGCACGATTACGGACCTCCCCGCCGGAGATTACCTGCTCTACTTTACGGGTGAACACCCAACGGAAACCATCGAGGGCCGGTACTGCCGTTTCCGGGTCGCCGATCTGGAAAACCCGATCGCCGTGTGCCGGGGTAATCTGACCGTATCCATCGCCGGCAACGGACAAGTTTGGATCAGCACCCAAATGATAGATCTGGGTAGTTACGATAATTGTGCGCTCGGAGAAATAGGCATCCGCCGCGTTGATGGGGATAGTGTATTGCTGCCTTACACTCCCACCCTCACCTTTAACTGTGAAGATGCTGGTGAATTCACCACCGTAGCGATGCAGGTTACGGACGCCGTGGGGAATGAAAACTTTTGTACTACAATCGTCGAAGTAGTTGACCAAACCGACCCTTACTGCACTGGTCTGGATGACGTAACGATCAGTTGTGCGGACCTTCCGGATGGCTTTGATGCCACGGATACGCTACAGCTGGCCAATCTCTTCGGGGTGCCAGATGTGATCGACAATTGTGCCGCCTTCTCTACGGAACTGACTCCCATCATTGCGGGTGATGCTTGTAACCCTGAAGTCATTCGCCGCTCCTTCCGCGCGCGGGACCAGAACGGCAACTTGAGCAGAAATCTTTTCTTTCAGGACATTACGGTAGTCCCTTCACTTGACTACGTGATCGTAATGCCGGAAGATGTAATCACCGATTGCGCGGCGGATGCCAAGGCGCCCGATGTACTCGGGGATGCTTGTGACTCAATTACCGTAACCTTCGTAGACGAAGAACTTACGCCAGGTCAGGACGATTGCCGCTTCTTAAGCCGTACGTATACCATCACGAGTTGGTGCGAGTGGGATGGAACTAGCCCCGCAACGGTGATTGCGCGGGACGAAAATTGCTCGGTCGTTGCAGGCAGTGCACCAATTTACCTTATTCGCACTCCTGACGCGGCTTACGTTGACGTCGATACTTCCATGATGAATGGCTTGCCAGCCGCTGGTACTTGTGGCGATAACCCTGCCGGCTACCTCAGGAGCTTGTCTGTGAACCTGACCGGTCGTTATACCTACACCCAACTTATTCGGGTACAGGATGATGTCGCGCCTGAACTAGCCGTGGTGGTCCCGGATACTATTTGCGCCCAAGCCACCAACTGTGAATCAACCTTCACGATTGGCTTTGAGGCCGTAAACGCTTGCGCAGGCGAGGGAGGAAATATCAGCCTTGCAATCGATTTGATGGGAGACGGTTCCACGGACGGAAACGCGGAGGACTTCGGCACCCTGACCGGTACCTATCCCAGTTTCGCTTACGAAACGACACTACCACTCGGTAGCCACCAGTTGACGGTAATGTTGACGGATGCTTGCGGTAATGTGGCCACCGAAACGCGTGAGGTAGCCGTGCAGGATTGCAACGCACCTTCCTTTACTGCCCGCGAAGACCGCGCCTACGTACTTGATCTGCTCCCCGAAAACGGTGGGGTAGCGTCAGTACAAGTTAGTGCCATCGATCTGGTCCTGCGTGGAGAGTCAACTTGTAACGATGACCTAACCTATTCCGTGAATCGCAAGGGGGAGACGCCGGATCCAGAACTGGTAGATATCTACCTGAACTGTGATGATCGCTACCGGATTGAGCTGGAAGTCTACGCTTGGGATGGAGCTGACAACCCACTGGCCGTCCAACCTGATGGAACCGTTGGCGGTCAAAACTGGGAGGTACGAACCGTCCCGGTACGCGTAACTGATCCGAATCAGGTTTGCCAGGATTGTCAGGTGGGTACCAACATTACCCTGAACGGACGCATCGTAACCCGCACGGGAGTAGCGATGGAATTAGTGACCGTTGAGCGGGGCGATGGAGTTTCCTCCGTCACCAGCCGCTTCGGTACCTACCAATTGGCGGGTGAATTGAATAAAGACTACACCCTAAGTGCGACTCTTCCAGCAGCAGACCGCCGGGAAGGACTCAGCACTATTGATATGTTGATCCTACGCAGCCACATCCTGGGAATCCACGCGATGACGGATCCACTTCAGCTATTAGCCGCGGACGTCAATCAGGATGGTTTGATCAATCTTCAGGATATGATGCTCCTGCAGGGGCTCATCATCGGCAACGAACGGTTCTACCCGGCGACAAACCCTTGGGTTTTTGTTGCCGCGGATTGGTCCGGCCAGGGGAAGCCCAGTCAGGAGATCAGTATCCTGAACCCTACCGCATGTAGTGACGGGCACGACTTTATCGGCGTACGTTTGGGAGATTTGAACGCTAGCGTTACGTTACCATCAAGTTCAACCGGGAATGCTAATGTAGCGACCGCAGCTGTAGCCGCCGATCCTGGCAATCATGCAGAATAAAGGGTGGCAGTTCAGTACAAAAAGGGGCCGGATAGTACGGTTCTATGCCTGACAGCCGTGCTATGTATGTCGAAAAGACATAAATAGTAAAATTTCACCATACGATATGCCCGAATAAAAGCCCAATGTGCTACCTTGCGATTACAATCGGATGGCTCGTTTGATGCTGGCTTCTGATTTCAAGAATTGTTTGTTCAAGTGTTGTTTTCGTCCCTCCCCGATTTAGATCGAGGAGGGGCTTTCATTTAGGAGTAAATCACCGGGAGTAATTATGACTCCTGACACTGCTTATCGATTTGGAAAGCAGCCGATATCAGTGCAAGGTGGGAGAAGGCCTGAGGGAAATTACCGAGCTGCTCGCCGTGGATCCCTATCTCTTCACTGAACAGGCCGACGTGGTTCCCATAGCCCAAGAGTTTTTGCATTACTACAATGGCTTCGTCGACGCGCCCAGTGCGCGCGAGGCATTCTGCGTACCAAAAAGAGCAGATGGTGAAGGAAGCTTCCTCCCCTTCAAGACCGTCCGTAGCGCCGTGCTCCTGGCGGTACCGGAACACGAGAACGTCTGCCGTCAGTTGCTCTTCAATTTTTTCGAGGGTCTTGATCCAACGGGGTTCCTTGCTGGAGACGAAGCGGAGGAGGGGCATCAGCAGCGCGCTGGCGTCCACGGTATCACTGCCGAGAAATTGGGGGTAGGCTTGTAGTTCCTCATTCCAAAAGTTCTCGAAGATGTCCTGGTGAATTTCATCGCGCACATTGCGCCACTTTACGAGGGGGCAGGGGAGGGACCGGTCCTCCGCAATGCGGATGGCGCGGTCAATCGCCACCCAACAGCAAACGGTGGAATGAAGGAAGCGTTGTTTACCACTCCGCACTTCCCAAATTCCGTGATCCTTGGTTTTCCAATTGTCTACTACGTGCTCAACCAGGGTGGAGATGCTTTTCCAGAAGTCCATCGTGATGCTGCCACCAGCCTTGTTGTAGAGGTAGATCGTATCGATGAGTTCGCCGTAGATATCCATCTGAGTCTGGTCGTAGGCACCGTTGCCGATCCGGACGGGTTGGCTCTTGCGGTAGCCTTCGAGGTGGTCCAGCTCAATCTCTTCGAGTTCTTTCCGCCCGTCGATGCCGTACATGAGCTGGAGGTTGTCCATACACTGCTCTTTGATCCAACCGACGAAAGCTTCGGCCTCTTCGGTGTAGCCCAGGCGCAAGAAGGCGTAGATGGTGAAGGCGGAATCACGAATCCAGGTGAAGCGGTAATCCCAATTGCGTTCGCCCCCAATGGTTTCGGGCAGGCCGAAAGTGCCGGCAGCCACGGTACTGCCGAAGTGCTTTGAGGTAAGAAGCTTCAGCGCCAGCGCGGACCGCACGACGGACTCCTTCCACATTCCGTCGTACTTGCAGCGGTTGGACCAGGCCGTCCAGTACTTACGGCATTTTTCAAATTCGGGGAGGAAGTCGTTGACGTATTCCTGGCCCTCATCCAGGGTAAGCAGGAAATCAATGTTCTCGCCACCCTTTAGGGAGACGACTGCTTGAAGACCGCCATCCACTACGTCTAACTCCGCGGTGGTGGCCAGAAAGAGGGTAGGCTGATTGCCCAACGGATCGTGCATCAGGTAGCCGGAACCGTCTTCTTTTGCTTCTACGGTACAAGTCTCCCGTGCGTAATCGTAGCGTGGGCGGATGTCGATGGTCAGTTCATGGTCTCCGTACACTCCCTTGATGCGGCGGTAAATGGCAAAGTCCTGCTCCTCTTCCGCAATGGGCATGAAGTCGGTGACCTCCACGATGCCCGTCGGGTTGTGGTAGCGCGTCAAGAGAATATTCGTACCAGGTAAGTAGAGTTGTTTGTGGCGGATATCCTCCCCGGCTACGGTGATGGAGAAGTCGCCGCCTTTATTGTCATCTAGGATTTTAGCAAATACCGTTGGAGAATCGAAACGGGGGAGGCACATGAAGTCGATCGTCCCGTGAGTGTCCACCAAAGCGATGGTGTGGAGGTTGCCGATAACGGCGTGATCTTCAATGGGTAGGTAGGGCATGGGGAAAGAGCTTTGGCGATAGTTAAGACACGAATGCGTTGCGATAAACGTACACTCTGCCTAACCTAGAACTGAGGGCGGTGTTTCCGGCGGGGTTAGATACTTACATCGGGATGCCGGTAGCATCGATCCCACACCTTAAGTTTTTGCTAACGGGGGTAATCTGTTACGGTGGTGTCCTAACTCTGAAATATGGGTTTTTATAGTGTGTGTTTTACGCGAGCCAGTAGTTCTGGCTCGCGCTTTTTTGTAATACGGCTCTTTCCATCCAGGCACGGAAATACCGTCCGTTGAGTGGGCTTCGTACTACCTTTGGCGGATGGTCCTCAGATTAATTATCCTACTGTTTACTTGCCTTTTACTGTGTACCTGCGGCAGCGCCCCCGCGGAAGTTGTGGTGGATAGCCAACCCCGAAAATGGGAGATCAGCGGCCGGGCCATGGGATCTTACTACAAGATCACTTACCTCGGTGATAGCCTGTCGGGATTGAGTGCCCGCATTGACAGCTTGCTCGATGCGTATAATCTGGAGCTCAGTGCGTGGGTGCCCGAGAGTAAATTGAGTGTGTTCAACCGGGAAGCCGAGGGGGTGAATTTGGAAGGCACCCAACACTTTATCCCCAATCTGAACCTGGCGCGGATCGTCCACCAAGCGACCGGAGGCGCATACGACCCCACCATTGCCCCCCTGGTGAATTACTGGGGCTTCGGTACGGGCCAACCGCGGCAGTCGGCGGAAGTAGTGCAGGAGGAGATTGATCGGCTACTCCCACTGGTGGGTTTTGAGAACCTTGAATTAGAGGGCCAGCAACTCGGCAAAAAGTACCCCGGCGTACAACTCGATCTAAACGCCAGCGCCAAAGGATACGGGGTAGATCTGATCGCCCAACTACTGAAGAACAGCGGCCGGCCTGACCACCTGGTGGACGTCGGCGGGGAAATGCGCGGTGGCGGAACCAAAAACGGACAAGCCTGGACGGTAGCCATCCGCTTGCCCGACGAAGACAAGGCAAAAATCGCCCTCGCGGGCACCCTCCCGCTGAGTAACGACCGGGCCATCGCGACCTCCGGCAACTACCTGAATTATTATAAAGTGGGTGGGGAGACCTTCAGCCACACCATCAATCCGAAAACTGGATTGGTAGAGCGTAACCGCTTACTGAGTGCATCCGTACTCGCGCCCGATTGCGCGACGGCCGATGCCTTCGCCACCGCCTGCATGGTGCTGGGGCCGGAGCAAGCCATGGCGCTAATTGAGCAGGACCCTAAACTGGAGGCTTACTTCCTGGTACGTGGCGAAGGCGACGCCCTCGAAACGCTGAAGTCTTCCGGGCTATAGACTACCGCTGGGGTGGGGTGGCTTACCTTCGCCGCCGTGAATACCAAGCAAAGCCCCGGATGGATAGATTACGTGACCCTGATCGGGCTGAGTTTGATCTGGGGAACGAGTTATATCCTCATTAAAAAAGGATTGGACGTATTCACGCCCGCACAGGTCGCGAGTTTGCGTTTGGGTATTTCCGCCCTGGCCTTATTACCGCTCGCCGTTACCCACTTAAGAAAGATAACGCGGCGGCAAATACCGCTATTAATCGTCATCGGGATAACCGGAACGGGTTTGCCCTCCTTTCTTTTCCCGTTCGCGCAAACCGAATTAAGTAGCAGTTTGACGGGGATGTTGAGTGGGCTGACGCCGCTCTGCACCTTCATCGTAGCGTACTTTTTATTCCGCAAAACTGCCGGTGGTGGGCGGCAATTTGCGGGGGTATTGCTCGGGCTGGTTGGGGCTGGTTTGCTCGCTTGGTCCGCCCCCGGAGAAGCGGGGCAGACGACGCAATTTGCCTACGCCGGGTTCATTTTATTGGCGTGTTTTTGCTACGCGACCAGTTCTAATTTAGTCGGGGCTTACTTCAAAGAAACGCCGGCGCTTACGATTACGGTGGCCAGCTTTTTTCTGGTTGGGGTGCCCGCTTTAATCTGGGCGCTGAGCGCAGGTGCCGTGCCGGAGACGGTAATGAGCGAGCCGGATGGGGCGGGTTGGTGGGCGCTGGCTTACGTAGGATTTCTGGCCGTGGTCAGTACCGTGCTGGCGAGTATCATCTTTTTCAAGATGGTGCAACGCTCCGGCGCCGTATTTGCCAGTACGGTGAGTTACATCATTCCGCTGGTGGCGCTGAGTTGGGGCCTGCTGGATGGGGAAGCCCTCAGCTTTTGGCAGTTACCCGCCGTCGCTCTGGTCCTGGTAGGTGTATTCCTGAGCAAGTAAGACCGGCGTCAAACTGCGGGAGGCGAACGGGCATCATTAGTGCAGGATTGACGTTATTGCGGCGATGCTTGCACTTCTACGGATTCTGCTGATGGCTTTTTGCGGTCTCTACCTGGCCCCATTGGTGGGGCAGGGTGGGGGAGCATCAATAGCGACCGTAAGCAAAACATCGGAAAGGGATACCATCGTTTTATCCGATTCCGTACAGGTAGTCGGTATATACCTTAACGGACAGAAGCGGACGCGGCAGCGCGTCATCTTCCGGGAGATGGGCTTGAAAAGGGGCGCTCGGATTCCCTCTACGGAAATCCGAGAACGGGTGGACCGGAGCTACGCCACCCTCATGAATACCGGTTTATTCGCCAGCGTAGATATTGCGATCGATACCCTCAACGCCGACGAGATCGCTTTGGAATTACAGATCAGAGAAACCTGGTACCTATACCCAGTACCAGTATTCTCGCTGGCGGACCGGAATTTTAACGTATGGCTCAACGAAATGAACGCGTCGCTGGACCGGGTGAATATCGGGGCTAAATTGACCTACTATAATTTCACGGGCAGGCGCGACCGATTAAAGATTGGTTACGAAACGGGGTACCGCCGCTTATACGAATTAAGCTATCGCCACCCATACATCAATCAGGCTGGAAGCCTCGGCCTCGAAGCAAGTTATCGGTACCGGCAGCAGCGGGAACAGAATTACCTCACGGTGGGGAACCGCCAGGAATTTGTACGCTTGGAAGATCGATTTATCTACGAGCAGCAGTCGGTGGATGTAAAATTGACCTACCGCCGCCGGTTGTACGTAAGCCATTCCCTGACGGCAGGGTACCAAAGCAGTGAAATTGCGGATACGATTGCTACCATCCTAAACCCGGAATTCTTTGGTGGTGGACGCAGCTCTCAGGAATTCGCTTCCCTGCGCTATTCCTTTACGGATGACCGGCGGGACGTTAGAAACTACCCCTGGCGTGGTTATTTCCTCCGCGCTACGCTCGATAAGGACGGGTTGGGGATTACCGGTGAACGCGATGGGTTAACGGCCGGCCTCACCTATTCAAAATTTATTCCCCTCAATGAGAAGTACAGCATCAACGTAGGGGCGGGGGCGAAGTATAGTTTTATCCGGAGCCAGCAACCCTTTCTGGAAAATAGGGCCATTGGGTTCGGTAGCAATGGCATTGTGGGGTACCAATTTTACGTAGTGGATGGGCTGGATATGTTGATCTGGCGCGCTGGCATCCGGCGGGAGTTATTCCGGACGAAAGTGAATCTCGGCAAATGGGTATTCATCGATGCTTTCCGGCAAATACCAATCCGGGTGCTATTTGCCGTGCAGGCTAACCAAGGATTTGCCAACGCCCCGTTCGCCGGTGAAGCGAACCGACTAAATAATACCCTGCTAACGGGGGTGAGCGCCGGGTTTGACGCCGTTCTTTACTACGATATGGTAGGGAGCGTGCAGTATAACCGCAATCACCTGGGGGAAGACGGGGTTTTCTTAGCTTTACAACTGAGCTTTTGATCTTTCTCCAGACCTTACGCGGCCGGCCAGACATGGTGCAGGGGCGGTAGAACCGATATTATGCAAGTCGTCATTTATAGCCAGGTCCTGAAAGAAAAGGACGTGCCCGTCATTCAGGATCTATTTGATCTGCTGGCGGATAATGGATTTTCCACGTACGTATACGGCCCCTACCTGGAAGAGATTCGTCCCCACATCACCTTTAAAAAGGACGTTGGCAATTTTGGGGGATACCTTGATTTCCGTATCAAGCATTTTGATATGTTCATTTGCCTGGGGGGGGATGGTACCATTCTGCGGGCGGCTACCATTGTGCGGGATACCAAGATCCCCATCCTGGGCATTAACCTGGGGAGGTTAGGATTCCTGGCCCGCGTTGAAAAGAGCAGACTGCGGGAAACATTGGAATTACTCTCCCGTGGTCGGTTCAGTACGGAGCGGCGGGATATGCTTTATCTGGAAAGTAATTTGCCAGTATTCGGCGAGACGCCTTATGCGCTGAATGATTGTACGCTGTTGAAGCGGGATACGTCTTCCATGGTAACCATTCATACCTACGTAAATGGAGCCTACTTAAATAGTTACTGGGCGGACGGTATTATTATTGCCACCCCGACGGGTTCAACGGGGTATTCCTTAAGTTGTGGTGGGCCCATTGTTTTTCCGGGTAGTGGTAATTTCGTAATTACACCCGTTGCCCCCCATAACCTCAACGTAAGGCCGATCATTATCTCGGATGACGCCATCGTCAGTTTTGAGATAGAGGGCCGCGCCGAGAATTTTCTCTGTACGTTGGATAGTAGATTCGAAACCATTACCTCCGTGCATAACCTGGCGGTGCGCAAGAATAAATTTGGCCTGCATTTGGTAGAATTACCCGGCATCAGCTTTATGGATACATTACGGGGCAAATTGCACTGGGGGGATGACCGGCGTAACTTTTAACGACGATCCCCCGAGCGCTCTATAGCGTAATTACACTGTTGTCAATAGAGGTGTACGGGTGGTAATACATGAAACCGCAAAAGGGTATCAATTTTAGATCTTCGAAAAGAGCCGGGTTCACGTGGAGAATACCAGCGTTTAATAATTTAGGTATATATTTGCGTATCGCTGCAAAATGAATGCTAGATTTTCAGTCGGAGCTATACAACCAAAGATGTCTGGCATACCTTTCGTAGATCGTCTTTTTAAGCTACATCCCCGTTGCACATTTAGGTTGCATGAGGCATAAGCCTGTGCCAACTTAAATCGGGATTTTTATTAGCAAACAACAACCGTACCTATTCTTACGCCACCCGGTATTTTTTTTGATGCAAGGCTTAGTGCCTAATTCAAACTAGGTACTCTGGCTAAACCAATTTTTTAACTCACTCAAAGCAAATGGCTAATATTAAAAAAGAAGTCGCCGCGTTGATCTCACGATTTGACGCTGCGCAAGAAGCTTTTCTCGCAAATTCCGCCGACGTAAAGAAATTACGCAAAACCCACAAAAAGGAGCTCAAGCAAGCTGGCAAGGACCTGAAAAAAGCCAACCAGCAAATTGCAGCGCTCAAGGAAGAGGTAGTCGAATTGCAAAAAGCCCTTTCCGAAAAGACCAGTGCGCTAACGCTAGCGGAAGCGAAGGTTATGGATCAGAAAAAACCTGCCGCCAAAACCACCCGCAAGCCAGCCACTAAATCTACGGGCCGCCGCGGCCGCCCCCGCAAGAACGCACCTAAGCCAGCAACGGCCGAAGCGACCCCAGCCAAGTCTGCCCCAACAACCGCCACCGCAGCCGTTACTTCCGCCGCGAAGGCCAAGGGTGGTGCTGCCCCCAAAGCAAGCGAGGCCAAGCCCGCCGCACCCAAGCGCCGTGGACGCCCCGCCGGTAGCAAAAACAAGACTACGGCAACGCCCACCAAAGCAACCGCGAAGCCAACCGCTGCCGCCAAGAAAACGGCTGCTAAAAGTTCCGCCAAGCCCGCCACCAAGGCAGCTCCCAAGCCGAAAGCTGCGCCAGCTCCCGCCGGCGTAAAGCGTGGCCGTGGCCGCCCCCGCACCAAGCCAGTTGTTGAGGCTAGCCCGCTGACGAAGATCAACGGCGTAGGCCCAGCACTTGCAAAAGCCCTCGAGGCAGGCGGTATCACTACCGTTGCTCAGGCCGCTAAAGCCAGCAACTCGAAGATCACTGAGATCTTCAACACTGTGGGCCGCCGTTACAAAGATCCGGACCAGGCCAAGATTCAGGCCTTCCGCGACGCTGCAACTGCCGCCAAGTAGGTAGTACGCTAACTCATTTTGCTACATAAAAGGCCACTTTTGGGGGATCAACCTCGGAAGTGGCTTTTTTCGTGCCCGGCCCCGTCAGATAATGGTGGTGTAATCGCACATCTGAAAGAAATAATCGTTGAAATTGCCAGCTGGGCAGCAGGTCTTTATCCTGCATTTGCTCAGCCATCGATTTAATCAACGTAACTGATTCCCACAAATCAACCTTTAGTTATGCGCTCAATAGTACGCCTCTCCTTACCACTCTTGGCCTTGTTTGCCATTTTCTTTTCCACCGGCTGTGACGACGGTACGACGCCCGGCAGTGGCGTCACCCTGCCACCACTGCTGCGGCTGAATTCCGGTGCCGGCATTATTGACGTGGACCAGGAACTCGACCTCTCCGAAGAAAGCTTTATCGTCAATCTGACGGCCACTACCGGAGACGCAAATCTCAATAATCTCCGTATCGAGCAGGATGGCCTATTGGTCCCCGCTAGCCGCCTGAACTTCAGGACCGGCCAAACGGCCAACAACCCTATTCTTCTCTTCGGGAGTGATGCCGCCGGTTTTACCTACGAAATCGAAATTCTGCGGGACCCCGCCCAGGTTACCGGGCCTTCCACGTATAGCTTTACGGTTAATGACGAAAATAATCTCGCAGCCTCTGAATTCCTCGTCATCAGTTACGTGCAGTCCGCCCCTACGGTGGAGCTCGTCATTGAAGACGGCTTTGTGAGCAGTGATGCTACGGTACTGAGCCGCGGCGGTGTCTTCAACGTCCGCGTCCGGAGCACCTCCACGGGTACTGACTTGCAGAGCCTGACCGTCCTCGAAGACGGTAACGTGATGGACGCCTCTCAGCTCTCCATCAACGGTGGCAACGTAGATGCAATGAACCCGCTGACGTTCGCCACGGGCGAGATGTCCGGCGCAACCTACCGCTACCAGATTTCCCCAGAAAATACCACTACTGATACGCGGACCTACACTTTCCAGACGACGGACGTCGACGGCGGCGTAGGCGAAGTCTCCATCAACATCACCTTTGATACACCTCCCGGGACGGCGCTTACGCTGGATACTATGGGTGTTTTCTTCAACGCTACCGGGCAGCTTAACGGGGGGCTTGACCTCGATAATGGCATCGCCGTAGCCTTCGACAGCCCCGACGCTGAGATTCAGGATGAAGGTATCGACGACCGCATTGCTCCGGGTACCGAGAACTGGCGCGCCCAGATCAGCTCAGTCAACGGCACTACTGTGCGCGCCGCCGATCTTTCCATGTTTGGCGACGGCATCACTTTTGGTGAGGTGGATTTGAAGGAAACCATCCAGGCCATTTTTGAGGATCCATCCGTCAGCACGGCGCTTGCGGGTACTGACTTTGTTACCGTTCTTGGCGATCCGGATGGTACCGAAGAGGTGTCCCTCCCCATCCAGGGTGGTGGTGATAACGGCGAAGTCTTTGCCGTCCGCAAGGGCGATACCTACTACCTCGTTCAGTTCACCAGCGTCAACTACGTAGCCGGATCCAACGCCGATAGTTACGACGTTTCTATTCGGTACTAGGTAAACATTTCAGCTTTTACTGGGGCGCTGCCGCAGGTGGAAAGTTGGGGATCAAGCGATCCGGATCGGCACTGGGCTAAGGGATAATTCCTGCGGTTAGTGGACTGGTCCTTACGTCTTGATCCTTAGCTAGCACCCGCGGCAGCGCCCTTGCAATGTCCGGGAATGGGTCTAAATGGCTGTTAAACCCCGGAAAAGTCGGCACGGAGCAGCGAAGGGGTAGGGTAAACCGTTTATCTTACGGTCCGCAACAGACCCGCCCGAATATGGACTATACCGCAATACTGCACAATGATGAGCGAAGCTTCGTCGATGCCCTTTCGAGGGGAGACCGGCAGGCCCAGCGCGTGCTGTACGAAGAGTACTACGGAGCCTTGATGTCCATTTGCCAGCGTTATGCCGGCAGTGAGGACGAAGCGTTGGATCTGTTGCACGAGAGTTTCATCAAGATCTTCCAAAAAATTGGTCGCTACGAATCCGGTACCGCGCTCATCGCGTGGATGCGCCGGATTACCGTGAATACGGCCATCGATCAGTACCGGCGCAATAGCCGCCGCCGTACGGAGGATCTGGATAGCGCCTACGGTATCTCATCGGATGCACCGGATGTGTTCGCACAGTTCGGCGCCCGGGAGATCCTCAGCGCGGTACAAAAGTTACCACCCACGTACCGGACCATATTCAACCTCTACGTTGTGGAGGGATACAGTCACAAGGAAATCGCCGAACAGCTCTCCATTACGGATTCCACGAGCCGCTCGAACCTGGTAAAAGCCCGGGGTAAACTGCAAAAAGTTTTGACCGCCCCCGGCCGCTAACCGTATGAAGGATACTCACGAACAATTCGACGACCTGGTGCGCCAAGGGCTGGAGAACCTACCTCCCGCAGCCGCTACCCCGGCAGCCTGGAACCGCCTGCAGGATGCCCTGGATAACCCGCCCGAGGACCAACTCGTCCGCGACGCACTAAGTCAACTTCCCATTGCCGCGCCGGTAGGCTGGGCCACCCTCGAACGCCGCCTCGACGCTGCCGCCGGAGACGCGGGCCTGGCCGAAAAACTACGCGGTCTGGAACCCACCCCCGCCCCCGGCGCCTGGATGGCTTTCGCTGACCAACTAGACGCCAGAACGGCCGAAGAGGTAGATGCCATTGTCCAGGAAAAACTCAGCCTGGAACCCGGCGGGCCGGCCACAGGATGGGCGGCTTTGGCTGCGCGGTTGGAACTCATCAAAGAACGGATCCACTGCCTGACGGCCTGGAAGATCACCGAGCTTTCCCTGATGGCCAGCTTCTTGTTGTTATTGATGCGTTTTGGCCCTACGGGAACAGAAAATCTTAACGCCTTCCCCGTGGACGCTGATGTTCCCACACGAGCTGACGTGCAATTTGAAGGTCAGGGCGTCAACCCCATTGCCACCGTCGATCTGGCAGCGACAGAATCAACGAAGGCGGTTCGGTATATGCCATCGTCCGTTGGAAATTCAGAAGATGGTGCCGCGGAGAATTACCACTCTGATATTATAGCAAGCTTAGCAGCTTCTGAAAACGCTGCTGGACCAATAACCGAAGGGCAAGATGCTGTCGGTACACGCGTAGGCAATCCGGAGTTGCTACCTACTGCAGGCCAATCAACCGAGACGGCTGCCCAAATCACAGGACTGAATAACCGGCCCATACTCCTTGCGACGGCGCTGGTGCCCGGTCTGGGGCTGCCCAATCTGCAACGGGATGGAGCAGTGCCCGAGCGGAAGATTCTGATCACTTCCCAACCGGCGCAGGTTACGCCGAAAGCATCTGGTATCTACCTGAATGCCTTCGCCTCGCCCTTCGATGTGAACCAGATCATCACGCGGTACATTCCCGTCTACGATCTCGAAGTATTGGCGGATAACCGCTTTACCCAGGGTAGTTCCTACGGTTTGCAGCTGGAATCCGTAAAGGGTAAATCCCGCTTCCAAATTGGGGCGGTGTACAGTGAAACCAGTTACATCCCTACGGCCCTGAAGTGGTACCTGCAGGAGGACCTACCGATCTTCGAGCCCGTGAATGGTTACAGCCGCTTTAACTACGCGCGGGTGGAAGTGCCCCTGACGTTCACCCAGGTATTTGCGGAGAGTGATAAGTGGCGCTGGAGCGCACAGGCCTCCGCCAGCCTTTCCGTGATCGCCCGGTCTTCCTTCTTTGTGGATGACGATGAGATCGTGCAAGCGCTTAATTTGCGGGAAGAGCGTGGTGCGGCCGCCGCGGAATTCCTACCCGGCGGTGGTGGCGGTCGTAACGCCGTTGACCGTAAGGACCTGCGCCAGTTGACGGACCCAACCCTTGGCATCTTCCAGGGTGGTGGCTTGTTCGAAAATTCGGGATTATACCTGGGTGGTGGATTCATGGTAGAGCGCATTCTCTCGCCCCGGAGCAGTATTTATCTCTCGCCAACCTTCGGCCGCGCCGTTTACCTCAATCCGGAAAAAATTGGCTTAGGCCCCTATCAGGATCGCATCCATACTGGCCAATTACGCGTAGGAGCTCGCTACAAATTAGGGCAGCAATAAAACTGGCTCGTCTTCTATCTTCGCCGCTGCAAAGGGCCATGAATACCATGGAGCCCGATCGCCTGGCGTATGTATAGATCCGTTGTAATCAAGGTAGGTACTAATGTGCTGACACGGCCCGACGGCCGGTTGGACGTAACGAATATCAGCCATTTGGTTGATCAGATTGCCGCGCTAAAGCGAGCGGGGGTTTCCCTTGTACTGGTCTCTTCGGGAGCCGTAGGGGCGGGCCGGGAACTATTGACCGTCGGGGAGGAGTTCGGCGACGTCGCCCGCCGGCAGGTACTCAGCGCTATCGGTCAGGTACGGCTTATGGAGTTGTACCGCCAATTGTTTGCGGGCCACCAATTATTGTGCGCGCAAGTACTGGCCACGAAAGGAGACTTTCGCGATGAACTCCACGCCGACAATATGCTGAATTGCTTCCGGGCGCTCCTCCACGATCAGATCGTGCCGGTGGTGAACGAGAACGATGTGGTGTCCGTCACCGAACTCATGTTTACGGATAACGACGAACTGGCTGGCCTTGCCGCACGGATGCTGGAGGTTGATGCCCTAATCATCCTCTCCAGCGTGGACGGGCTCTACGATGGCCCGCCCGACGCTTCGGAGAGCCGACTGATTCGCGAAGTGGCGGCGGCGGATGAATCCGTGCACAGCTTCGTGCAGGAAGCCAAGACCAGCTTTGGCCGCGGCGGAATGGCAACGAAGCTGCGGATTGCGGGGGAAACCGCCCGGGAGGGCATCCCGGTCCTGCTTGGTAATGGCCGGGCCCCGAACATCCTCGAAGCCTTGCTGACGAAGGAGTGGCCGGGGACCCGCGTATCGTAAGCCAAGGGAAAGGTACCAAAGAGTGGTTTCAGCTAGGAGCCCGCTAACGCCACACGTTAGGATGGGGGACCATTTGGTTAACTCGATACTGGGCGTAATTCCAGGAACGCCAGTCTGCGTAGCGATAGGTACTCGTGTAGCGGCGTTTATCGCCAACTACGTCTACGGCAATGGCTTTGGGGTGGGTATAGAGGAGGAAGTCGTTGCGGCCGCCGAAACCGTAATAGAGATAATCCCAATCAATCTCTGTAGTGTCCTGGGTGCTCAGGTTATAGCGGGTGATCACCCCGGCCCAATTGATGGCGCCGAAGAGTAGTAGGCTCAACCAGAGAGCCATCCCGTTGCTGTGCAGCAGGTAGGTCAGACTAAGTTGTTGAGTTACCTTTCGGTAGAGGGTGAGCAGTCCAAACGCCAAAATCAGGAGGGCAATGAAAACGTAGATTCGACCAATGGCAAGGCCGTAAGCATCCACGTAATGGTAATTCCGCAGGCCAACGGAAAGGAGCAGGAGGAAATTCTGGGCCACCCAGGCGACGGCAAGTGGCTTCAGCCCCGGCGTAGCGAGAAAGTTGAGGCTCCCCCGGAAGAAGTAGAGGATGACACCCATCGCTAGGAAGATGGAGGCGATGAGATGAGTCGTACCCGCGTGTACGTACTGGCTGAGGGTGGCGGCGGTCAGCTCGTCCGTACTCAACCACACGTAACGTAGGTCGGCCAGGTTAACGGTCAGTAACAAAACGTTGAGGATGGCCAAAGTAGAGATGGCCAGACGTGCCTCCCGTTTCAATTTTTTATAGGTCCTGAAGGGAGGTAGAAGTACTTCGAAATCAGACTGATGGGGAGCTAATTCATCCGTAAACCCGGCCTGTAGGTCGACGAGGCTTGACTTGCGCGTCTTCACAAGCGTAGCCGTCGCTATTACTGCCCCGAGGAGCATCAGTAAAAGTGTAGGCAGAAGGGTAGATGAAAGCTCAACGTCAGAGAAGTATAGACTGATCTCGCCGAAGAGATCTCCCAGGGCAGCGTTACCGAGCAGGTAGAAAAGGAAGAAAGGGGTGGCAATTATCAGTGCTGCCAGAACGGGGCCGAGTTGCCGATAGAAGCGTGTGGTCCAGGAAGCGTCGTGGTTGCTATGGAATTTTTTCAGCCGGGGCAGTAGTCCTGCGGTAAGGTGGAAGCAGCCCAGGAGTAGTCCAAACCAAATGAAGCGCAGTTCCCGAGCTTGCACGCACCCCACGAAGAGCAAAAGGCTGATGTGGTGAGCCACTAGGCTGGCCGGGGAGTTCACGATAACGACTGCCACTGCACTGAAGAGCAGTCCGCCCGTTACCCACGGGAAACTTCGGTATTTAGGCAGGTCCGGTCGTAAGCGGAGGGCCGTCAACAACAAGAGAGTGTCGAAGATGAGTACGTTCAGGCCCAGTTCGTAATGGAAGAAGAGGAAGGCATAGCTTGCGGCCAGGCCTAGAGTGGCAATCAGCGACTTGGAAAGGGATGGGGCAATGGCGGCTGTTTCGCCTTGCGTAGTGCTTTGAATTTCAAAGTTATGGTCCATAGGATTGGAATTTTTTAGTCGGTAAAGTGATGTTTTTGTTGCTTGCCAATTAACGGGGCACCTGCGGCAGCGACACGCAGTGAGTCGCGTACTTAATCGGGGCGCCCCAATTGGCTGCTTAATTATCGATGCGCTTGATGAAAGCTTCGAGTTCCGCTAAATGTGCTTCGAAGGCCTTGCGGCCAGCCGGGGTGGCGCGGTAGCTGGTCTTGGGCTTGTCGTCGACAAACTTCTTCTCGACCTGCACCTGGTGCTCTTTGACCAGCGCCTTGAGGTGAGAGGCGAGGCTGCCGTCCGTCAACTTAAGTGCTTTGCGAAGTTCGACGAACTCTACCCACTCATTGACCATCAGCAGGGCCATGATGCCCATCCGCGTACGGTGGTTGAAAAGTTTATTGAGGCCACCGATGTTGATGGCGGGATTTTTAATGCTAACGTCTTTCATGCTTGGTCGTATTTGCGGTACATCCAGGCACCGTAGATGATGTGGCAGACCCCGAAACCGAAGGCCCAAAAGTGAAGGCCGTAGCCGATAAAGAAGCAGGAGATGAGGCCGAGGATGACCATCACGTAGCCGAGCGTGCTCAATTCTTCCTTAGCGTAACCGCTACCGTTGAGCAGGGCTAATCCATAAAAGGTAAGGGTTGCCGGCGCGATGAGCCCTCCGTGTTCGTGGTAGATCAGGGCAACGCAGAATACGCCGCCGACAACGAGGGGGACCAGCAGGTGGAAGAACAATTTGTACCCTTTATCGTCGAGAATAACCTGCCCGAGCCGGCTGGCCCGTTTGGAAGTGAAGTAGTACCCACCCACAAAAGAACCCACCATAACGGTAGCGGCCACGCCCAGAATGAAGGGTAGGGGAGCAATCCCCCACGGATGTTCGGATACTAATCTTAGCGAGCGGTTGATAAATACTACATCCTGACCGGCGGCAAACTGGTAGGCGGTAATCAACAACGCACCCGTCAACGCCAAGCTACCGGCGCAGATGCCGGAAAGACCACTTAAACCAATGAAGTACCGGGACCGCTCCATGAGTGAGCGAATTTCCCGAAGGTCACTGATTGGCGTCGAGATTTTCTTAGTCATAAAGAACTTTGAGTTGCAAAGTTAATGCCGGGCGTACTACATTTGCAAACCAATTTCACGGTTATTACTGCGTTTGACGTAGCGAATGCCGTAACCTGATCAGGGACTTAGTCCCGCTCATTCTTGCTACCTTCGCGCTTACCAGCTCTCTACCTTTAATGTCCTTAACTATCACTACGCTAAACCACCGATTGCGCGCGCGCGTCCCCTCCCGGACGGACGATCTGCACGTCACGGAAAAGCGTTGGTTTGCCGTCAGAACCTCCAGCCGCCACGAGAAGCGGGCCGTGCAGGAATTGCGCAAAGCAGGTATCGAGGCTTACATCCCTTTGCGGGAAAAGGTCGTCCAGTACGCCAGCAAAACCGTTAGTCGAGAGCTGCCCCTCTTGACTGGATACGTATTCGTACGCATCGTATTGGCGGAAGAGCTGACCGTTCGTAAAGCTCACTATACCGCAGGGTTTGTTACCCTCGGGCGGGACCGCCGCCGAGTCCTGGACGAAGAGATCGAGGTGCTGAAAAAACTAAGTACGGACCGGCAACTGGACTGGGTGGAAGTGGAGGAAGCGTTTGCCTTCAAACCGGGCACACCGGTTGAAATTATTTCCGGGCCACTGGCTGGCGTCCGCGGTACGTACCAGGACAAAAAATCTAAGAAACGTTTCATCATTTCTCTGGGTGGCCTCGGGGCCTGCCTGGCTACGTGCGAGATCGACCCCCGTCTTTTGGCGGTCATCGGATCGGACCAGCCCTTGCCGGAAAGCCATTCCACGGAGAATACAAAACCTCTTTGGTAGGATCACCAAGCCGATTATCAGTAAGGATTTACGTGCCACCCGGGTGGTTAGGGGTGAGCGTCTTCGACGCTTGGACGCCGGAGGCCTATGCCTTCACCAAAGCTTTTTCGCCCAATGATCTTAGTAACCGGAGCGGCGGGCTTTATCGGCCACCACCTCATTAATGCGCTGGCTACGGCCGGCCACGAGATCATTGGGATCGATAACCTGAATAACTACTACGACCCCCAGATCAAGCGGGACCGTTTAGCAGAAGCCGGGCTCGATCGGAAGTCCGTTGAAGAGGGTGGGGCGGTAGTCAGTACCCGCTTTCCCAATTACACCTTCCGCAAGTTGGACCTGACCAACTCCCGTGGTATGCAGCGGCTCTTTGATACTTACCCCATCACTAAAGTTTGCAACCTCGCCGCGCAGGCGGGCGTGCGATACAGTATCACCAACCCCCAGGCCTACGTAGCCGCAAACGTGACCGGGTTCGTCAACGTGCTGGAAAATTGCCGGCGCAAGGAAATTGAACACCTCGTTTACGCCAGTTCCAGTAGTGTGTACGGGCTCAACGAAAAGGTACCCTTCAACGAGAAGGACCCGGTTAACCACCCCGTCAGCCTTTACGCGGCTACCAAGATCAGTAATGAGTTAATGGCTCATACCTACAGCCATTTGTACGGATTCCCCACCACGGGGCTGCGCTTCTTTACGGTGTACGGACCCTACGGCCGGCCGGATATGGCCTACAGTCTCTTCAGTGATGCCATCCTGAACGACCGGCCCATTAAGGTATTCAACCACGGAAAGATGTCGCGCGACTTTACCTACGTGGGCGACATCGTGGAGGGCGTACGGCGGGTGCTGACCATGCCCATCCCGGAGCGGAAGGGAACACCCAATACCGTTTATAACATTGGTAATGGCAGCCCCGTCAGCCTGCTGGAGTTCATCGAGACGATGGAACGACACCTTGGTAAGGTGGCCCAGAAGGAGTACTTAGGTATGCAGCCGGGCGACGTCGAGAAAACATTCGCCGATACCACGGCACTGGAGCGAGACTACGGTTACCGCGCGCAGACGAGCCTCGATGTGGGCATCAAGTCATTCGTGGATTGGTACAAAGCTTACTACGGATAGTCAGGTAGCTCTTGAGCTATCCTGCTACCACCCTAGAATGAAAGCCAAAAAGCGCGTATTGATCATCACCTACTACTGGCCACCCAGTGGGGGAATCACCGTGCTGCGCTGCCTCAAGATCGCCAAGTACTTGCGGGATTACGGTTGGGAGCCGGTGATTTACACCGCGAAGGATGCTCATTATCCAACCATCGACCCGAGCAATGAAAAGGACGTGCCAGAGGGACTGGAAATCATTCGCCAACCCATTTGGGAGCCCTACGCGTTGTACAAGAAATTCGTAGGGAAACCGGCGGATGAGAACGTCAATAATATCTTCTACACCGACGATAAGGACGGCGGCTGGAAGCATAACCTGGCGGTTTGGGTCCGTAGTAATTTCTTCATCCCCGACGCTCGCGCCACCTGGATCAAGAGTTCCGTCTCGTTCCTTACTCAGTACCTGCGGCAGCGCCCCGTGGACGCTATATTTAGCGATGGCCCACCCCACACGAACACTCGAATCGCTAACCTCGTAAGTAATGCGACGGGCACCCCCTGGCTAGCGGATTTTCAGGATCCCTGGACGCAAGTCGACTATTACCAACTCCTCAACCTTACCGGTTGGGGCCGCCGCAAACACGAGCGGATGGAGCAGGAAGCCTTCGCTGGTGCTACCAAGATGAGCATCGTTAGCCCTACCTGGAAGAAAGAACTGGAGGCAATTGGTGCCCGCAATGTCGGCGTGCTGCCCTACGGCTACGACCCCCAGGATTTTGCCCATCTGAAGCGCACGGCGCACGAAAAATTTACGCTCATTCATTTGGGCATTATGGGGTACGACCGGAACCCGGTAGTACTCTTTAAAGCCATCGCTACGCTGAAGGAAGCCGATCCCACTTTCGCCGATCGTTTTGAACTGCGCTTATTCGGGCAGGTCGACTACCGCGTGAAGGAGGCCATGGAAGCTACCGGCATTGAGGACATCGTCAACTTCGCGGGGAACGTCCCGAGAGCCGAAGCCTTGCAGCAAATGGTGGATTCCCACCGGCTTTTACTGTTACTGAACCAACAGGATAATGCGCAGGGTCGCATCCCCGGTAAACTCTTTGAATACCTGGCGGCGCGCCGGCCCGTTTTGAATTTTGGGCCAACCAACAGCGACGTTGCCGGTATCCTGAACGAAACCGAGAGTGGGCAAACCTTTGCTTACGACGCCGAAGTAGCTGAAGTAACTGAGGCGCTGCGCCGGGCCGACCGGGCATTTCGGAAGGGAGAAGCCACGGAAGTTGGTGGCAAGGGCATCCAAGCCTACAGCCACCCCGAACTCGTGAAACGCCTCGCCGGCTGGCTCGATGAAATCACTGAACCCTCAACGGTAACCGCGGCATGAGCCAACTAGAAAAAACAATCCTCGTAACCGGCGGCGCCGGATTCATCGGTAACCACGTGGTGCGCCGGCTGGTAAAAAACTACCCGCACTACAAAGTCATCAACCTGGATGCCCTCACCTACGCCGGCAACCTGGAAAACGTGGCCGACGTAGCCGATGCGCCCAACTACAGCTTCGTCAAGGCGGACATTACCGAGTTGGAAGAAGTAAGGGGCGTCTTCGCCGTCTACAACCCGGACATCATCATTCACCTCGCCGCAGAGAGCCACGTGGATCGTAGCATTGAGGACCCACTCGTATTCGTCAAGACCAACCTGATGGGGACGGCCACGCTGCTGCAGGCGGCCAAAGAAGTCTGGAACGGCCAGTATGACGGGAAGCTTTTCTACCACGTGAGTACCGATGAGGTTTACGGTTCGCTGGGCGAAACCGGATTCTTTGTGGAAACGACTCCTTACGATCCGCGCAGTCCCTACTCGGCCTCGAAGGCCGGTAGCGACCACCTCGTGCGGGCTTGGGGGCATACTTACGGGATGCCGATCGTACTGAGTAACTGCTCGAATAATTACGGCCCTTACCAGTTTCCCGAAAAATTACTGCCACTCTTCATCAACAACATCAAACACCTGAAACCACTGCCCGTCTACGGCAAAGGCATCAACGTGCGCGACTGGTTGTACGTGGAGGATCACGCGCGGGCCATCGACGTCATCCTGCATGAGGGAAAGCACGGCGAGACCTATAATATTGGTGGCCACAATGAGTACCGCAACATCGACTTAATTCACCTGTTGTGCGAGGTAATGGACGCCAAACTGGGGCGCGACCCGGGCACTAGCGCCGGCCTCATCACCTACGTCACGGACCGCGCGGGGCACGATATGCGTTACGCGATCGATGCGACCAAACTACAGAACGAACTGGGCTGGACGCCGAGTCTGGAGTTCCGGGAAGGGTTGGAGAAGACTATTGATTGGTACTTGGGTAATGAGGAGTGGATGGAGCAGGTTACGTCCGGAGCATATCAGAAGTATTACGAAAAGATGTATGGTGATGCTTAAGCTCCGGTTGACACGCGCTACCACGCTGCTACGAATTTCGCAGGAGAGGTAGAGTGAGGGAGAACTAGAGGAGACTGGATCAGGCCACCGCCCATTACACGCTCATACTCTAAATCTCTACCTCTGCTGCGAAACAAAATATTGCCCAGTGGCAATACACGATTAAAGAAAAGAGTCGCTAGACCGATAAATATTTGCTACACTCTCGTACTCTAATGCTCTACTTCTTCCTGCGAGAAGTCATCAATGCACTCTTGAAACCGAGCTGCCGCACTGCCGCAAATTTCGCAGGAGAGGTAGAGTGGGGGAGAACTAGAGGAGACTGGATCAGGTCACCGCTCATTACACTCTCATACTCTAAATCTCTACCTCTCCTGCGAAACAAAATATTGCCCAGTGGCAATACACGACTAAAGAAAAAGGCGTCACACCAAACCGCTAAAAACCCAGACTTCCGATAATGAAAGGAATCATTCTCGCCGGCGGCTCCGGCACGCGCCTGTACCCCATTACTAAGGGGGTTTGCAAGCAGCTCATGCCGGTTTACGATAAGCCCATGATCTACTACCCGCTCAGCATCCTCATGCTGGCTGGTATCCGGGAGGTGCTCATCATTACGACGCCGGAGGACAATACGGCCTTTCGAAATCTACTCGGAGACGGATCGGAACTAGGCTGCAGCTTTGAGTACGCCGTGCAGGAGGTACCTAACGGCCTCGCCCAGGCTTTCGTCATCGGCGCGGATTTTGTTGCCGGTGGCCCGGCGGCCTTGGTGCTGGGGGACAACATCTTCCACGGCGCTGGCCTGAGCCAATTGCTGCAGGAGACCGCCAAGATCACGTCTGGCGCCCGCGTTTTTGCTTACCCCGTCCACGACCCCGAGCGGTACGGCGTGGTGGAGTTCGATGATAATAAAAAGGCACTCTCCATCGAAGAGAAGCCCGCGAAGCCCAAGAGCAGGTACGCCGTGCCGGGGCTTTACTTCTACGACCATCGCGTTACGGAAATTGCTAAAAATATTGCTCCCTCGGCCCGCGGTGAGTACGAGATCACCGACGTTAACCGCAAGTACCTGGAAATGGGGGAGCTCGAGGTTGGCGTCATGGCTCGCGGAACGGCCTGGCTCGATACTGGTACTTTCGAGAGCCTTCACGATGCGGCGGAATTCGTACGCGTCATCGAGAAACGCCAGGACTTCAAGATCGGCTGCATTGAAGAGATTGCCTGGCGCATGGGTTGGATCGACGACGATGCTTTGCGTGCTATTGCGCTGCCGCTGGTGAAAAGCGGGTATGGCAAATATTTAGTTGGGTTGTTGGGGGACCAAGCCTGAGCATTGAGACAATTATCAAAGACTTATTTGGCTACTTCCAGTTTTTTCGAAGCTACCTGGGTAACGCCCTGTACTTCGCGTTTACCGGTAGCCTGTTGGTAGCGGTACTGGATGGGATTGGCCTGGCCATGTTCATCCCACTACTGCAGAAAATAGCCGCCCCTACGGCGGATGCAGGCGCTAATCTGGGAAAGCTCGCCATGGTAGTTGAATGGCTGGAGGGAGTTGGAGTGGACTTTAATCTGACCGGTGTCCTCCTCGTAATTCTCGGCTTCTTTACGGCGAAGGGCATTATCCGTTTTCTGGTGCAGTACTACGAAGTGCAATTGAATAAACGTTTTGCTAAACGGCTGCGCAACATCAACGTCGACCTCCTAGCTGGATATAGCTACCTCGATTTTGCGAAAATGGATGCCGGAGCCCTGCAGAACAGTTTTAACGCTGAAGTGCTGAGGATTCACCAGGCTTACCAACAGTATTTCGTTGCGCTGAAAAACGCCGCCATGGCCGTTGTTTACGTGATACTGGCCTATCTGGCTAACCCAGGGTTCGCGCTCCTGGTTATTCTGCTTGGCGTTGTGGCTAGTTTCTTATTTAAGAATCTCTACCGCCTATCAAAGCGGGCATCAGGGGAAATCACTGCTGCCATGTCCAACTTGCAGGGATTACTGATCCAGAGTATTAACAACTTTAAGTACCTGAAAGCGACCGACCTTATCAATCAGTACAAAGACCATTTGAAGGGGGCCATCCTGAATTTGGAGACCCAGCAACGTAAGGTGGGCCTTGTCAATGCCATTTCTGCCGGCGTGCGGGAACCACTGGTGATTGGATTGGTGGTCTTTGCTATTCTCGTGCAAGTAAAATACTTCGGGGCTCCTTTCGGTGAGCTCGTCCTGGGTTTACTCTTCTTTTACCGCGGCCTCAATAACGTGGTGAGCGTGCAAAACAGCTACGGCGTCTTCCTTGGCCTTTCGGGCAGTATTGATGGGATGCAGGCACTGTCACTTAAGCTACGGGAAGGTCAGGAAGCTAAAGGGGGCAGCACGTTTCAATCCACTGGGTCGGGGATTCAACTCCGCCAGCTCCAATTTGCCTTTAAGGACGAGCAAGTACTGGAAAACTTGACCTTAAATATAGAGGCGAAGTCCAGTCTGGGCATCGTAGGAGAAAGTGGGGTAGGGAAGACCACCCTGGCGAACGTACTCGCGGGTTTGTACCCGGTTGCCCCCGGTCAGCTCTTCGTAGGTGGCCAGGACCTTACCGAGGTAGATCTGGCAAGCTACCGCCGAAAGGTGGGCTACGTCACACAAGAACCACCGATTTTCAGCGACTCTTTGTTCAATAACGTGAGTTGTTGGGATGTCGATTCTACAGCCACCCGGGAGCAAGTTTGGCGGGCGCTCGAACTGGCCAATGCCGCTGGTTTCGTCCGGGAGTTGCCGAAGGAGCTTGACGAAGAGATCGGTATCAACGGTCTTCAACTCAGTGGTGGCCAGCGGCAGCGCCTGGCCATCGCCCGGGAGGTTTACCGTAACGTGGAGTTGCTGCTGCTCGACGAGGCTACTTCGGCACTCGATACGAATAGCGAAGAGATCGTCCGGGAAAACCTACGTGGCCTGGCGGGCCAGTTTACCACCGTCGTGGTAGCGCACCGCTTGGCGACCGTCCGGGAGGCGGACCAGATCCTGTTCCTCGAGCCGGGGGGTGGTTACCAAATTGGTACCTTTGCGGCGCTTTTAGAAACATCCGCCGGCTTTCGCGAGCTGGCCCGGTTACAGACCGACAGTTAAATCCAGCTATGAAAAGAGTTCTCATCACCGGTGCGGCCGGTTTTCTGGGTTCCCACCTGTCGGATCGCTTCCTCGCCGAAGGCTACGAGGTAATCGGAATGGACAATTTGCTGACGGGATCGATGGACAACATCGCCCACCTGATGCCACGCGAGGACTTCACCTTTTACCACCATGACGTCAGTAAGTTCGTGCACGTACCGGGTGAGTTGGACTACATCCTCCACTTCGCGTCTCCCGCCAGCCCGATTGACTACCTGAAGATGCCCATCCAAACCTTGAAGGTAGGGAGCCTCGGCACCCACAATCTGCTGGGACTGGCTAAAGCGAAGGGCGCCCGGATGCTCATCGCCAGTACGAGTGAGGTGTACGGCGACCCGCTCGTCCACCCCCAACGGGAGGACTACTGGGGCAACGTTAACCCCGTTGGCCCACGGGGTGTATACGACGAAGCCAAGCGGTTCCAGGAAGCGATGACGATGGCTTACCATACCTACCACGGTTTGGAGACCCGGATCGTCCGCATCTTTAATACCTACGGCCCGCGGATGCGCATCAACGATGGCCGGGTACTGCCCGCTTTCATTAGCCAGGCCATTCGTGGTGAAGGCCTTACGGTGTTTGGGGACGGGAGTCAAACACGGTCCTTTTGCTACGTGGATGACCTCGTTGAAGGCATCTACCGGTTACTGCTGAGTGACTACCCCCAGCCGGTCAACATTGGTAACAGTGACGAGATCACCATCATGGACTTTGCCAAAGAGATCCTTGAACTCGTAGGGAATAAAGCCGCTTACCTCGACCACCGTCCACTGCCGGTAGATGATCCTAAAAAGCGCCGCCCGGATGCGAGTCTGGCGAAAAAGGTGCTGGACTGGGAGCCCACCGTCAGCCGGGCGGAGGGCCTTCGGCGGACGTTACCTTATTTTTTGGAGGCCGTCAAATAGAGGCCCCTTCTCAGTTGCTGCCTACAGCTAACAGATTTTGACTTTACCCAAAACGCCCCTGAATGCATTTCAATAAAGGAACCACCTCCACCGAAATGACCCCGCAGCGCTTGCAGGACCTGCTTGACAGGAAGTCCGCCGTATCGGTCATTGGTCTTGGCTACGTTGGTTTGCCCCTGGCGCTAGAGTTGGCGAAGAAATTCCGCGTAGTCGGCTTTGATATATCGGCCCCCCGGGTAGAAATGATGCGGAACCGGCAGGACCCCAGTGAAGAGCTAGAACCGGAGGCTTTTGATAATAAGGACATCCTTTTTAGTTCGGACCCCGCAGACCTGGCGGATGCTACCTTCCATATTGTGGCCGTGCCCACGCCGGTAGATGAAAGCCGGACGCCCAACCTCAAGCCTCTACTCGGTGCCTCGGCAACGGTGGGCAAGGTTTTGAAGAAGGGGGATATCGCCGTTTTCGAATCCACCGTTTACCCCGGTTGCACGGAGGAGGATTGCGTCCCGATCCTCGAAAAAGAGAGTGGCCTAACCTACCTGAAGGACTTTGGGGTGGGATACTCTCCTGAAAGAATCAATCCGGGAGATAAAGAACACACGGTAGCCAATATCTTAAAAATTGTGAGTGGGAGTGACCCCGAAACACTCCGGATCGTATCGGGTGTTTATGGCGAGGTCATTACCGCCGGCCTCTACGAGGCCAAGACCATTAAGGTAGCGGAAGCAGCCAAGGTGATTGAGAACAGCCAACGGGACGTGAACATCAGTTTCGTCAACGAGCTCAGCGTCATCTTCAGTAAAATGGGAATCGATACCCAGGACGTGCTGGAGGCAGCCGGCACCAAGTGGAATTTCCTTCCATTCCGGCCCGGTCTGGTGGGTGGCCACTGTATCAGCGTAGACCCGTACTACCTATTGCATAAGAGCGTGAAACTGGGGTACGATCCCCAAGTCATTGCCAGTGGCCGCCGGGTGAACGACCAGATGCCGGGGTTTATCGCCAAAGAATTGGTACAGCACCTGCTGAAGGTCGATAAAAACCCTAACCAAAGCAAGGTCCTTATGCTGGGGGTCACCTTCAAGGAAAACGTTTCCGATATCCGGAACTCGAAAGTAGTGGACGTCGTACGGGAGCTCATGGATTACGGGGTGAACGTGCATTTGTACGACCCTTACGCCAACCCGAACGAGGTTGCCCACGAATATGGTTTGACGATGGTGGATGAGATTGGTAAAAATTATGACGCCATCGTCGTAGCCGTGGCGCACGATGAGTTTAAAGGCCACGACCTGTCCTTTTTCAGGGGAATCAGCAACGGTAATTTGATGCTGTTCGACCTAAAGGGTATCTACTCCCGGGATGAGTTGACCCAGGGGGAAACCATTTGGCGGCTGTAGCCACCTTCCCTCGCGCCTCCACCTATCCATTAAAGAAAACGAATGATGATCAGAGTTTTCCTATTGTTTTTTACCCTACTCGCTTTGGCACCTGCGGCAGCGCAAACTCCGGCGATTGATGGGCGTGCTGCGCTCCTGACTGAGTTAGAAACGCGCAATGTGGACGTAGCGGAGCTTCGCCGGCGACTGCAGACGGAAGGAATTGAGTTGGACGCATTAACTAATGAACAATTAGTGGCAGCCAGACCGCAAATTGAGGGGATCATTCGGGAGATCCAGCTAGAGCGAGAAGCTGCGGCGCCGGCCCCGGAAGTCCAGGTGACTACCACCGAGAATGGTGATGGCGAGGGCACGAAGGAAACTAGCGTTGAAATAGTGGAGGTTACCCAGGAGGAGTTACCGGAAAGTGCTATTTACGGGCATGATATTTTTCGCAATAAAAGCCTGCGGGTTTATCAAGCTGGAGAAAATATAACCGCCCCGGACAATTATCCCCTACAAACGGGAGATGAATTGGCCGTGACCATCTTTGGAGCCAGCCAATCTAACTTCCTGCTCACCGTTGGGGATGATGGCTTTGTCACTTTCCCGAATGGGCTTAAGCTTACTCTGGAAGGAGTGACCATCAACCAGGCGAAGGGACTGCTCGAACGAAGATTACGGCAGTTCTACACTTTTCAGCGGGGGCAGCTAAGTATTATCGTCCAGCGTACGCGCGCCGTTGCGGTAAATATATTTGGCGAAGTGGAGAGTAACGGCACGTACTCGTTGTCATCAGTAAATACCGCTTTTAATGCCCTTGTAGCCGCCGGCGGGCCAACAGAAAACGGTACGGTGAGGAACATTCAGGTCATCGATGGCGGCAACACAACCGTAATTGACGTTTACGATTTTTTGCGAAATCCCCAGCCCTCCGCCGAGATTTTCCTGCGAAACGGAATGACCATCTTCGTACCACCATCGGGGATACTGGTCGAACTTGAAGGCGGCGTCCGTCGCCCACTTTTCTATGAAATGCGGCCGGAAGAAGGGATAAGTGACCTAATTACTTTTGCTGGTGGGGCCACCGCCAGAGCGGAGACGGGAGCCATTCGAGTGACACGGTACACGAACGGAACGCTGAAAACGATCAACGTTGATCTGCAGCAAAACCCAGGGTTTCGGCTGCAAGATGGTGACAGAGTCATCGTCCCACAAGTAGAAAACCCACTTGATGAGTTTGTGTCGGTAGAGGGTGCTGTCCTGCTAGAAGGCCGTTTTGCCTACGAAGAAAATTTGACTATCGGCAATTTGGTCGAAAACGCTCGTTTACGCCCCGGAGCGCGCCGTGATGTGGCCTTCGTCTACCGTGCACAGGATGATGGCACGTTTGCACTACAAAAACTAAACCTTTCGGATGGCTCACCCGATCTTAATATTAGCGTGAGGAAGGGAGACCGCTTACGCATCCTTACCCAAGCGTCCTTTTTGGACGGAGGGGAGGTAAGCATTGCCGGTGCCGTACGCGCGGTGGATACCATTGCCTACCCAATCGATGGTGGCCTGAACTTAGAAGAATTAATCCTATTGAGTGGTGGGCTACAGCGAAATGCTGCCGATGAGGTCATCGTCGTCCGTACCCCACCCGAGAATAGGGAGGAGCGGCAGTACCTCCGCCTTTCTCTCACTGAAGACCAACAATTTGAGCTACTCCCGGGTGATGCCGTGACGGTATATAGCCGCGAGCGCTTTACCGATCCATTTGAAGTGAAACTGGGTGGGGCGGTACGCGACCCGGGTACTTACCGATACGATCCATCTCTGGGATTGGACGATCTATTTGTACTGGCGGGTGGCTTTACTCCCGCCGCGGCACTGGATAAGATTGACGTCTTTAGACTGAAAACTTTCGACAATGAGGCGACGCAGACACTGACGACCACGCTGGTGGTGGATTCTACCTTTAATATCCTAAGTAGTTCTGATCCTGATTTTATTTTGCAGCCCTACGATGTGCTGGTGGTCCGTAGGATTCCAGGTTTTGAGCCCATCCGTACGGTTGAGGTACAAGGGCAAGTTCAGTACCCCGGGGAGTACGCCATTGACGTTGCCAATATGCGGTTGACGGATCTAATTGCAAAGGCTGGAGGTATAACACCCGACGCTTTTCCTCCCGGAGGTACGCTTTTCCGTCGAGATGCTCAGATAGGCCTGATTGTCATCCAGCTAGATGAAGCCTTGAGCAATTCTAACATTGCTTCCAATATCGTGCTAAAGGACGGTGATATTTTGACCGTTCCCCGTGCCAGGGATTTGGTAAGGATCAACACGCAGAATACAAAGGCCAATAGTATTTATATCGATTCGCTGTTGCGACGCGACCGGATCAATATTGCTTATGACGGCAAGAAGGATGCGAAGTGGTACGTGGAGAACTATGCAGCCGGCTACGCGGATGATGCCTGGAAGCGGTCTACGGTAGTAGAATATCCAAATGGTGAGGTCAAGGCCACCAAGCGATTCTTGTTCTTTAACAACTATCCGGATATCCGCCCTGGTTCCATTATTTCCGTTTCGGAGCGGCCGGAGCGCAAGAAAAGGGAGCGGCGCGTCCGCACTGAGCCACGCGAAAAGGTGGATTGGGGCAAATTTGCCCGTGATACGATCGCTATTGCTACGAGTACAATCAGCTTGATCCTGCTGGTTGATCGCTTGGATTAGGAGTCTCCTGAGCCACTAATAGACATGAATTTTCACATCATTATCCCCACGCATAAGCGCAACGACCTGCTGAAGGTATTGTTGGACTCTCTGGTGGTGATTGATTTAATAAGCCTGGAGGGTAAGTTGACCGCTACGGTCGTGGAAAATGGTAGCCACGTTTCGGAAGAGCTAGTGGCCCGGTACGAAGGTGCTCCCTTCCCCATTAAGTACCGCCACCTGGAGCAGGGGAATAAAAGCGCGGCGCTCAATGCAGTGATCAAAGAAACGGCCTCGGATACTTTCTTGCTCTTCTTTGATGACGACGTTATCCTGGACGCTGGCATCATTACAGCGTACGTGAAAGCCATCGCTACCTTTGGCGATCAGTATTTCTACGGTGGCCCGGTACGTGGCTATTACGACGAAGAGCCTGCTCCGTACTTACTAAAGTACTTACCGGAGAGCGCTGGTAGCTTCGTACTTCCTCAATGGACGGAGCCTACTGACATCAGTAAGGACCGTAGTACCATGCTGGGTGCTAACTGGGGGATATTGGCCAGCGTACTGCTGACCAACGGCACTTTTGACCCGCAAGTCGGTCCAGGATCCAAGAAAGGTATTCGTGGGCAGGAAACGGACGCTATGCGCCGGCTGGTAAGTGCCGGAATAAAGCCGGTGTACGTCCCTGGAGCGGAGGTGCAGCACTACGTGCCCGCAAAGGTGTTGACGGAAGAATGGCTGGTGGATCGTTTTACGAAAACGTTTACTTATGCGGGTAGCCGGCGTAAGACGCCGACGATTATTGGAAGAGAACTGGCGCGGCTGGTACTTAGCTACGGCGCAAAAATCAAGGGTGAGATAACTGGCCAGCCCGAAGATGTCTTAAAAGCCAAAATTACCGCCGCCAAGAGTAGGGGATTTTTTGCGGGGCTTGGCCATTCCTGGCTAACGAAGGGCCTCTAGTAAATTTAGGATCGTCCAGAGCGATCACGTAACTTACGACTGATGAATAATCAAAGTGCCAGGTACGGAATCATCAAGATTTGGACCTTCTTCAGGAGGTGGTTGCGGTTGGAATGTGCTTGCTGCTGAAGCGGTATGTATTTTTGCTATTTGTTATGGCTGTTAGTGGGTTGATTCTTGACAGTACAGTAATATTTAGTAGATAGCTGTAGAACCTACGGCTTTGAGGAAACGCAATTAGCCACCAAACACCCAAAGCGCTAAACTATGATACCGAATACAATACCCTATTTAATTGGAGAGACAGCCTTTCATCATCAAGGTGACGTGCCCTTCCTGGAAGAGCTTATAGCGAATGCCGTAGAAGTAGGCGTTGACGCCATGAAATTCCACCTAACGATTGACCTTGATGACTACATGGTTTCTAATCATGAGGCAATTGAAGTTATTCGCCCCTGGTGTCTGAGCGCCAACGATTGGTCTACAGTTCTACCCAACGTCATTGAGCAAAGCTTGGATCTAATATTGCTTTGTAACGATGTAGCAAGTTTGAGATGGGTCAATGATAGCGCAATTCCGGTGAAGGCGATTGAACTACATGCTACTGGCCTAAATGACTATTTCCTACTGGAGGAAGCGGCTAAGTTTGAGCAGACGGTGGTCTTAGGAACGGGAGGGTCGACGATCGAGGAGATTCAGTATGCCGTAGACTTCTTGAGAAATCGAGGCAAAACGGACATATTCTTAATGCATGGCTTTCAAAATTACCCTACCGACTTCAAGGATATCAATCTTTCCAAGATGAGGTTGCTTGCCGGCCTATTTGATCTCCCCGTCGGGTACGCCGATCATACTGATCCAGCGGACCCTGATAACGAGGCCATTAGTGTCATGGGAGCAGCCGCAGGATTTAACGTGCTTGAAAAACACTTCACCCATGCATTTGGGGAAAAGAGAATAGATGCTCAGGCAGCAGTGTCAGTTGACCAATTGAGAAATGTTAAGCGTCTCTTAGGTAAAGCTGTTGCTGCCTACGGGTTTAATGATTTGAGAATGTCAGCCGCGGAGAAGAAATACGGTGACACAGGACCAATGAAAAAGGCCATTGTTGCCAGAAGAGAGATCAAGAAAGGCGAGACAGTTAGCATCGAGGATGTTGCCTTTAAAAGAACGAACGAAAGTGCACCATTGAAGCAATTGGACCTCCCCAAACTAATTGGCCTAAAGGCAGCTACAACAATCGACAAAGATACCTTCATTGATTATTCAAACGTTGAGTACGTGTACCAAAGCAACGAAATCTCTCAATTTAAAAATACCGATAGCTAGATGAATATTGGTTTCTTGATCACCGCGCGGTTGAAGTCCTCCAGACTACCGCTCAAGCTGTTGAAAGATTTGGGAGGGCGCTCAGTCGTAGAGCGGGTCATCGATCGTACTAAGCAGGTTAGTTACGTCAACGATATTGTACTCTGTACTTCGACTAATCCACAGGATCGACCTTTGGCAGATCTCGCCCTGAAAAATAATATCTACTACTTTCTGGGTAGTGAAGAAGACGTACTGAAGCGATTAGCGGATGCTGCCGACTTCTTTGAGATGGACTGCTTCGTAAACATCACGGGGGAAAACCCACTGTTTTCTATTGAATATGCAAATCTGATTGCAGACAGCTTGAGGACGGGGCACTATGACTTTGTATACCTAGAGGGATTGCCTATTGGATGCGCGTGCTACGGCTTAAACACGAAGGCCTTGAAGGTTATTTGCGAGGTCAAAAAGGAAGTAGATACTGAAATATGGGGGATGCTGATCAACCGGCCGGACATATTCAGGGTGAAAAAGATCGAAGTATCGCCCGCTTTTAACATCGGTGATGTCAGAATTACCACGGATTACATCGAGGACTATCAGATGATCCAGAAGATATACAGCAACTTTCCAAATGCGCACACGCCTTCGTATTTCGAAGTCGCGGAGTTGTTGAAACGGAAGCCTGAAATTTTGAAGATCAACGCCATGAGGAAACAGCTCGCGTTAGATCCACAGGTAATAAAAAGAATTGATACATTCTATACCGAACATAAAGACATGGTTTTAGAAATGTTGAGCAAAAGAAACTAAGTATGATCATCGATAAAGTAGAAAATTTGGACCGATATGCTCTCTCAGAGGACTTGAGGGCAGCCATTAAGGAAAATGCCAAGACTGATACGGAGCATTTTGAAAGGGGAAAATTTGATATAGCGAGCGACGACAGTTTGTTCGGAATCCGGCTGGAATATGACACTAAGGATGAAGGCGAGTGTTTGTGGGAAGCACACCGTAAATATGTTGATGTGCACCTCATCCTAGAAGGAGAAGAAATGGTATTCGTAAATGACATTCAGAGTATGAAGAGTTCGAAGCCTTACGTGAATGCCGATGACTATGAACTCTTTGTAGGAGAGGCGAAGGATGAGGTTGTCCTTAGGAAAGGAATGTTTTTGGTCTTATATCCTAATGAGGTGCACAAGACCAGCGTACATCACGCAAAACCAAATCAGGTGTCCAAAGTGGTACTCAAAATGCTTGCGTTGCGGTAGCAGGATTTTAAGACTACAGAAATGAGTGCACTTTAAGACAACCTACGAGGTTAGTCATAACACATCCTAATTCCAACTACTACTACGCAAGTTCACAAACTACACTCTATGGCAAAGGGAATACTATTTCATCACTTTCATGACGCAGCAGATAAGCAAGCAGTTGTTCTGCCAGGATCGATTGAGAAGAAAGATTTCAAGCGGATAATAGAGCGAGTTAAGGAAAAATACTATCTGAATGATGCAGATGAATGGATCGAAAAAGCGAGACATGGCGGATTGACGAACAAAGACGTATGCCTGACCTTTGATGACGGAATAAGGAGTCAGTACAGTATTGCTAAGGAGGTGATGGATGAATACGGGGTAAAAGCATTCTTTTTCATCTATTCCGGCATGTACGTTGGAGAAACACCAAGATTGGAAATATACAGGCTCTTTAGATCCAAGTTTTTTTCCAGCTTTGATGACTTCCTTGAGCATTTTCTAGCGAAAATGAAGCAAGAGCAAGACGTGGAAAAGATCCTGGAGCAGTTTCCTGAAGAGTACTTGTCTCAATTCTCCTTCTATTCTAGAAATGAAAGAAGATTCAGGTACATTCGGGATTTAATACTTTCACGTAGTGCCTACAACCGTATCATGGATGCGTTGATAGCTGAGTTTACTACCATCGAAAAACTGTCTGAAAGTGTTTGGATAATGAAGGATCAACTGGTGGAACTAAGTAACGATGGACATACTATCGGTCTTCACTCCGTTTCACATCCAACGAAGATGGAAATACTGGATGACTCAACTCAGTACGAGGAGTACTTTAATAACAAGAACCACTTGGAGGCAATAACGGGTAAAGAAGTCGTTTCGATTGCTTACCCGTCCGGCTCATACAATAAGTACACGCTAAAATTGATGAATGAATTAGGAATTCAGGTTGGTTTCCGAGCTGATGAAAGGGCTGGAGATCAGTTCTTGTTAGAGACTCCGAGAATAGATGGAATTGATGCGCTTAGTCGGCTTTAGAATACCCATCCTGCTGATAGATAGAATGTAACGTCAGAATCTTGGAAGGTTTACGAACATTAAATTATCCGTTAAGGCCTTGAGTAAGAGCCCTGTGATTTTGGGTGGACGCCTATCACTTGATTGATATTGGGCCTTAAATTAATCCTTAAAAAGTATAGCTTGAAGGGCAAGCCTGATAGTAAAAAGACCTTTTGGTTGTACTGCAAATGGGGCATCACGAAATGGCCGAAAGCTTAGAAGATAATGCTATGAATAATATTTTCATCACAGGACTATGGAGAAGCGGTACCTCACTCTTACTACGATTGTTTGACTCTCATCCCCAGATTTTTGCAATGCCAATTGAGACTGGGATCGTTGGTGTACTCGAGAAAGATCCTGAATATTTGGATAAGCTGAAGAATTGTCAGAGTAGTTACCAACTTCTAAGTTTGATCTCCAGCAATCCTGTATTTAGATTTCAGGACATCATCCGGGGGGCAATTAGTGGGCTGTCTTTTTCCAGGACAAAGGATCACTATCCTTTTGACTTTGATTTTGAGCTATTTGCTACTTCATTTTTTGAGGTTTTAAGGGACCATTCGTCTCTCAATAAGATTGTTTACGGGTACTACGAGTCTATACAAAAAGCCTGGATCAGTCAAAAAGGAGCCGATGAGAAATCGACTTTTGCTATACAAAGGGCGCACAGAATCGAGAAATACCCGGGTGAGGATAGTGTTCGATTTTTGATGCAAAACGTTGACAGTATGGTCGTGTTTGAACTGATTCGTGACCCGGTCTTTCAAATCGAGTCCGCTTTGAGGAACGATCCTGGTTTGACGCTTGCTCAGGCAGTTGTTTCCTGGGCCTACTCCTATGACGTGGTAAAACAAAGAAGCCGAGCATATCCTGAAATGTACAAGGCCATTCGGTACGAAGACCTAGTGGAAGATACGTCATCCACTATGAGGCAGCTGGTAGATTTAGTCGGTATCGAGTGGAATGAAGTACTGACTAAGCCCACCTTCAGCAGTCATAATTGGAAGCCTAATTCGGATATTAACACCAATTCAGGAATAAGAAGGCGATACAAGACGAACCTGTCTACACAGCAATTAAAGTACATTCAAAACAGCCTGCATCATCATAGATCAGAACTGAGCTATCCAACGATCAGTGACATAATTACGATTAATTAATGGGCGCAAAGAAAAAGGTAATTGCTATCGGCGATTCACTGGCTTTGCCAGGCCACGGTAATGGTTACGAAGATACCTGGATTAAAAAAGTTAAGACTAGGTTTCCCGCTTGGGACTTCATAACCGTTTTTAGACGCTCCACCACGACTAATGTTCTGGTGCAATCAGGAGGAGGTGGAGACAACTCCAAAACTCCACGTGGATCTGATTGTCTGGAATACTATCAACCGAATATAGTCATTACAAACCTAGGGATTGTCGATTGCGCACCAAGGTTGTTCTATTCAATAGAGAATAAGGTCGTGAAACACATGCCAGGAAGCCTTAGGAAGCCTTACATCAAGTTGATGAAGAGGATCAGAAGTAAGAGCCCAAAAAAAGCTTACGTTTCCATTGGTAAATTTGAGCACAACTGGACTACCTACTTGTCAAGGTGTGAGGCTATAAATGTTGAGAAAGTCATTATAATTGGAATTCCCCATCCCGACGAGAATATGGTCAAACTAAATCCTGGTATAGTCAAAAGTGTGAAGGCATACAACGAGGTTTACGAAGGCTTGAGCCGTAAATTCAATTTTGTTTCTTTGATCTATCCTTTGGATTCAACCAGGTACGATTTTACCATTTTTGATGATGGGTATCACCCAAATCCTTCCGGCAACGAATTAGTATCGAATGAACTAGAGCTTATATTGGCATCCCATGCCTAAAGCTGTACAGGCTCGAGGAGTGGGTCTATTCTCCAACACGTATTTGTCTATAATTATGTTCCGCATGGAGCGTTTGTAGTTTACAACCAAGGCAGCAGTTTGCTAAGCCGCTTTTTTGGAAGATGTCAAGCCAGGCTTGATCTATGTCTTCTCAGTCCTCGATGCTAAAAAAGCTCTTTTCACATTCTTTAATCTACGCTATTGCTCCTCAGGTGGCTAGCATTGCGGGGATTCTGGCGCTGCCAGTCATAACCAAAGACTTAACAACAGTTGATTATGGAGTGTGGGGTGTGTTGATGGCTTACACCGGGGCATTACAGGCACTAGCAATTTTGGGGATGGGTGTTGTATTGTCAAATGCATTCTTCAAGATGCCCCGGCAGTACAAGTGGCTTTGGCGGCAGATCTATGGTATGTTGTTACTTTGGGCATTGCCTTACGGCCTGATCGTCGGCTGCTTACTCTACTTCGTAATGCCGGTGGAAGCTCAGGAACATACCCTATTACTGATATTTCTCCTGCTTGCGCCAAACGTTCTCTTCGGACCCACTTCGCTTTTGGGGACGTACTACTACCAACTTAATCAGCGTCCTGTCCCTATTGTGGTGCGTACGACGTTATTTGGGTTGTTGACCGTAGGCTTAAGCGTATACACCATATCTCACCTGAAAATGGGGTACCTGGGTTGGGCCTGGACGAATTTCATCGTTACTGTTTTGATGAATGCTTCTTATTGGTATGTCATCAACGTCAAACTGGGATATCGACCCATCTTCAACTTTAAAAGGAGAACCATACGAAGGGCACTTAATGTGTCTTTACCGACTATCCCACACACTTACGCTGCTTATCTGCTGGATAGTTCTGACCGTATCGTAATGGACCGACTACAAGTCAGTACTTCCAATCTGGGCATATATAATCTGGCGGCGAAGTTTGGTGGCTATTTCCGGGCACTCACGACGGGGGCGAATAAAGCCGTAGCTCCAATGATGCTGAAAGCCTACAAGGAAGGCAAGGATGAAATTGCTCGGAACTTGATTGTTGCCCTGCAAATAGCTGTGCTTAGTGGTACTTTCATATTCGCGCTCTGGTCCCGGGAGATATTCGAGATATTGATCAAGAACGAAGAATTGAAAGAAGCTTACCCACTAGCAATCGTCATAGTGATGGCATATAACTATCGCCCTATGTACACGGGAGCGTTAAATAAACTGTACTTTCTGGAAAAGACACAACTGTTGTGGCGGGTAAGCTTCATTGCGGGAGGGTTGAATGTCATACTCAACCTGATTTTAATTCCAATATATGGGTTTGAAGTCGCAGCATACACTACTTTTGTCGCTTTCATGTACATGGGATTTGCCGGCCATTTCATCCCTAAAATTAAAGAAGTACATCGAGCTAACTTCTACCCCCTTTTTTGGTTAGGGGTCATTGTTTTAACTTCGATCATAGTTAGTTTCGCAGTTGAGCTAGAAATACTATATAAATTTTGGATAAGCATTATCCTTCTGGGGGCAATGACCATGTTCCTTGTTTTTAATCGGAAAAGTCTTAACCATAAGTTCGGATGAGTACAGGGCTGGACAAGCAATCTTCAACGTTGAGGTTTGAGGCAATCGCCATGTTTCAACGACTGGAAAAAAACTATAGGGTATCCAGTTGGGAGCTTCACGGTCTGCATATTTGGCCCATTCTCAGGATCAAAATCGGACACGAAATCGCCCGAAGGGGGCTGGCTTCATCGGAACAAGTCGTCGACAGACCCCCGATGGAAAAGCTTCGGATGCTTACTTGGGGGCTACAAGAATATCTGGTTACCAAAAGGAACCTTGCAGCCACTGACGTTGCCTTCCTTGGTAGTTACTCCCACGAGGTAGCGATGGAGAACAGACCCTACAATCGCTTCTTCGAGCCACTACTAGAAGAAGAGTTAACACAGCAACTTCACACGACGTATTTGCAGTACGGGTACAAAGAAGCAATGCGATGCAACAAGGGTGCGTTTGATCAACTTTTCGGAACCATGTCTTTGCATGTTTTTGCCCAACTGGGACTAAAAGTGGGAAGGAAACGAATGGCAGAGGACTGGTGGAAGGATTTTCTATTGCTCCCAGACGTTGAGGTAGTTTTTGAGAAGCTTCAGGAACAGCTAGAACTCAGTAGTTCGACGCTGAAAAAGTACGTTTTATCCAGTTTCAATATTCATTTGCGTAGTCAGCAGTACGGTAAATTATTTAAAGATCTGAAGCCTAAAGTTTTAGTTTGCCTGTACTTCTACGGTAATGACGGCCTGGCTGCTGTCTATGCTGCAAAACGTCAGGGAATTCTTACGGTAGACATGCAGCATGGCCCCTTGCGCAATGCTACGTATTCTGCGTGGTATAATGTTCCTTCAAAAGGATTCAATGTCTTCCCGGATATCTTTTGGACCTGGGACAAGAATAGCAGCCAAAATTTATCTGACTGGACCAGGGAAACTGCTCATGCTGTCGTAATCGGCGGGAATCCATGGGTCGAGTATTGGCGTGATTTACGTGGAGATGTGGCGGCACGGACTAAAAATTCAGGAGTAAGTAAGGTTCTTTACACCATTCAGCCATTAACCACGATACAATTGTTCTTCGACGAGTTAATAGATTGCATACGATCGCGAGACGATTTAATGTGGGTGGTACGATTGCATCCACGGCAAGATGCGGCTCAAATACAGGAAATTGAAAAGCATCTGACCGCAAAAGGAGTGTGGGATAAGGTAGAGCTGGAATCCGCTCTCAGCAGCCCGCTTCCTTTGTCGCTTTCCTCCTCCTCAGTTCATCTTACAAATTATTCAGGGACGGCGATCGAAGCCTCCATTTTAGGGGTTAAGACGATTTTACTTCACGATAGAGGAGCTAAAGTCTATTCGGATCTGGTAAAGCAAAAGCAAGCTCTCGTATTAGATACAGGCAATTCGTTAAATGAACTTTTGGATGAGATATTAGATACCCCTACAGTTACTCATAACTCACACTCTATCTCTCCAAGTCAAGTTCTGTTAGACCTGGTAAAGCAAGCTCATGCGTAGGAGAAAATCTATTTTTGGCTATTTGAAGTTCCAGTTTGAGAAAATCAATCAAATCTCCCTCCAGGGAAAAGCTGATGTCTCGAAGGCGGCTCTTCTCACGAATAGCAAATTCAGTGGTCAGGTATCCCTAGGTGAGAATGTCAAGATTATCCACGGTGTTAGGATACTTGCAAAATCTCCAGTAAATATTGGACGCTACACTATCATTAATGGTCCCAATACAGATATATCTGCAAGTGTTTTTCCGGTGAATATTGGACAGTTCTGCTCGATCGCTCGCAACGTATCTATCCAAGAGTACAACCATGCTTATAAGGGACTCACGACATTCTTCATAAGTAGGCACGTATTCAATGATGCTAACGGGGTAGACAACTTTATACAATCCAAAGGTGCAGTTGAAATTAAGAATGACGTTTGGGTTGGAACCCAGTGCGTTATTCTCAGTGGTGTCACCATTGGAAATGGTGCCATCGTTGCAGCTAACAGCGTTGTCTCAAAAGATGTGCCGGACTATGCAATTGTCGCTGGTTCTCCCGCGCGAGTAATTGGGTACCGATTTGACGAGGATATAATTGATCGACTGTTAACTATTAAATGGTGGAACTGGACCAAAGAAAGGATCCAATCCCACCGACAATTGTTTATGAAGCAAGATATTAGCTTACAAGACCTACAGGGCCTTTAATCAAAACACCAAAGACTGACCATAGAAGTTGCTATTTCGTACTTTCACCGATTCGGGCCTAGTTGTCAGAATCTTATATTATTGCGAATTTTGGATGCTTTGGCTAACCCAGACCTAGTACCCATTTACTTTGATGCATACACAGAAACCGAAAGCAAAACGCTTTTTACTGAACCTTGCATGCCTTTATAAGCAGCAGCCTTTGTAAGGCTAGGTGAAACTAGTAACTATTTAAATTGTAATCCCAATCTATGGAAAATAACCAAGCTTCGGATGGAATTATTACCTTTCGAGACCTCGTCCATGAGGTGGCAGCCATTGGTGGATACCTTCTACGAAAATGGTACGTGGTTCTCTTATTCGTAGTGGGTATTGCGAGTGTAATGGTTTACATCGCGGTAACTACACCATCTCCCTACATTGCTCAACTTACTTTCTCTGTAGCTGGTGCTGAATCCGAGGGATTTGCTGGTGGTGGAGTTTTGGCTCAGCTAGGTTTGGGGGGCACTCAATCTTCGTCCGGTTTGAACTTGGCGCGCCTACAAAAGATCGCTAAATCGAGAATCATCGTTAAGAGGTTACTCTTTACACAAGTAAGCATAGACGGGAAAGAAGATTTTATTGCTAATCACCTCATTAATCTGTACGACCTTAGGAATACCAGTTGGAAGGATAATCCACAGCTGTCTACCTTTCAAGGATTTTCGGAAGTTTTGATCGAAGAAGATGACCTGCAGTCCAATATTGTACTTAAAAGCCTCGCGGCCTTGCTTACCAGCGTCGCCGACGGTGAACCTATGATTCTCTTTGTTTTTGATGAATTCACTGGGATCCACCAAATTGAGGTTAGAACTCCGAGTCAGGAGCTTTCAGCCAGAATGGCCGAAATTGTTTACAGCGTGCTGGATGATTTTTACGTCGAAAACTCGATTGCTAAACAACAGGGAATTGTCGACCGTCTCCAGGAACGAACAGATAGCATTCAAACCTTGGTGATGCAAACTGAAGCTACCCTGGCATCCAGTAGGGACCGCGGCAATGACTTGGTCCTGCGCCGAAGTGAAGTGGGTTTAAAGCAGCTTGAGCGCCAATTGCAGATCAACACCGCTCAATACTTGGAGATTATTAAAAACCTGGAACTTGCACGGTATACACTCAACAACATCACCCCTTCCTTTCAAATCATTGATCTACCCATCTTTCCGTTAGGAAGGGATCGAACTAGTCCCGTCTTATTTGGTGCCATTGGAGCAATAATTGGGCTAATCATATCTGTGACCTGTCTGGTGGTCGCCAGAGCTGTCCGGAATGCAATGAAAACGAGCTAGATGAAGGTCCTTGGTGTCGAATTGCCTCTGACTCTAGTTAGGCGGCTACGTGCGCTCAAACAGTTGCGGTACACGGTAATGGATTTAGCCATACGGGCTGGCCTCAAGCGGGGTGGTAAAGAACACTATCAACCTTTCGTGGTGGTTAGTCGGTCCCGCACTGGGTCTACGCTAATTGATTACTCGCTGAGACTGCATCCAGAAGTAGAGATGGATGGCGAGATCCTTAATCGTCTGCTAGGCCGTAGGGAGGAACAAGTACTTCTGAACTATTTCTCCAATAAGCCCAGTAATGTGAAGGCCGCTGGCTTTAAGATTTTCTACTATCATCCACTAGATGGTAGCCCTGAATTTGTGTTCTCTCTTTTGCACGGAATGAAGAACTGCAAGTACATTCACTTGACCAGGGAGAATAAACTGGCGGTTCACCTTTCCAGGTCCGTGGTGGAGCAAACACAGGCATGGTCAACGAAAAAGGATACGCCACGGGTGATAGCGCCGCTAATTACTGTTGATCCAGAAGCCTGCCAAGAAGATTTTGAGCGGACTCAGGTCTGGGAGAATAAGTTTAGAGAGGCTTTTGCCGACCGAGAGGTTTACCACATCACTTACGAAGATCTGGTACAGGAGCCCGTGGCAGCACTGACAAGAATACAACGTTTCCTTGGGGTGACGCCCCTTCAGATTGCTCCGCCTACCAAGAAGCAGCAGCGGGGCTCGATTGCCTCCCGCATTGCGAATTACTCAGAGCTACAGGATCATTTTGCTAATACACAATGGGCAAATCTCTTTAAGTAGGTGGGAAATAAGCTCTTACAGCCCATTGATATTTTGGTAGCTCCACTGGTCCTACTGGTGATCATCTTATTGGGAGCACTGATTGTTCAGCGCGACAGGAAGGCACTCGGTGCAAAATTCGTCCAGTTTTTCTGGATTGCATTAGCCGCTCGGCTGCTGGCCAGTATAACCCGGATTCTCATCACGGACTACATCGTCCCCTCGTGGGGAGTGGATACGAAGACTTACGTGTTATTCGCGGGTAGGATGGTAGAGCACTTTTTCGTAGACCCCACTACGACGCTGGAAATTATTCTAACCAGTTACGATGACTATTCAGTAGCAGCCCAGCAATTAACGGGTCACTATTTCTGGGAAAATCTACGTACGTCCATCATCATCAGGATCGGATTTTTCCTGTATGCAATAACTGCAGGGAGTTACCTGGGAATTAGTTTTCTCTGCACGTTCCTGGCGTTCATTGGCTCCTGGTTACTCTACAAGACTTTCTATCAAGTCTATCCGCAGTATGGGAAAATAATGGCGATCGCCTGCCTGTTTTTACCAACGGTCGTTTTTTACAGTACTAATCTTTTCAAGGATCCGTTTTGCATTCTTGGATTGGGGCTCGCCTGTTACTATAGCTTTCAGATCCATCGGTTCGGTAGTTCAATAGTCGGATGGTCAATGTTGCTGTTTGGAATGGTTATCCTGGGTTTGATCAAAGCTTATATTCTCTTTGCCTTTCTTCTGGCTTTCGGTGTTTACTGGTTCGCGGCGCTCGATGTACCGCTAAGGGCTGGCATCATGAAGAAGTTCGCAAAGACGGCTATCATTGTATTAGGTCTACTTTTATTGATTGGAGGAGTTGTCGGGTTCCTGAATCTTGGGTTGGACCGATACAATCCGGCTTCAATAGCCCTCCGTTTGGAATACTTAATCTCGGGTAACCGTGGAGATGAAACTGGGTCAGGTTACGCCTTGCCGGTGATTAGTCTTACTCCGGCGGGCTTCTTTTACTTCCTCTTCTCCGCTTTCAACGTCTCTCTGTTTAGGCCGTACCCGTGGGAGGTCAATGGCGTCGGTCCATTGATTCTTTTCTTCGAATCTTTCCCTACGCTAATTGTCACCACCCTGCTTTTATTACGTACTGCGGTGATCAATTTCTTCGTACAGATTTTTCGGGATCCAGTACTACTATTCTGTTTCACCTTCGCGTTCATATTTCTTACCATTACTGGTGCTTTTTCTCCTACATTTGGTGCCTTGTGTCGTTACAAGATCCCTGGATTCCCCCTCTTTGTAATTGTTTTAGGGGTAGTAGCCGCCCGCTATTATGAAGCCGAAAAAAGGCAGCAGTCAAATCGGGCGCGAATTAACACCAATCCCACATGATCTTCTTCGTAGGCCCCCAAAAAGCAGGGACCAGCTGGGTAGACGCCTACCTACGCTGGCACGGCGGCGTCGCGCTGCCGGAAGATTTGAAGGAAACCATGTTTTTCGACAAGTTCTACGATAACGGCCTGCCCTGGTATGTAAAATTTTACACAAATGCCGAGCCCGACCATACACGGGTTGAGGTAGCCCCCACCTATTTTGCCAGCGCGGAAGCCCGCCAACGTATCAAGGAATATGCGCCGAAAAGCTCCATCGTGGTGTCCGTTCGCGACCCGGCGAAGCGCACTTTCTCCAGTTACCTTCATGAGCAGCGCTATGGCTTCATTCCCGCCCACGTTGGTTTCCGGAAAGCCGTAGAAGAGCAAAATTTGGAGGACGCCTCCCGGTACTACGAACACACGACCGCCTGGCAACAAGCATTTGGTGCCGAAAGGATTCACTTCCTTCACCTAACGTCCATGAAAGATCTGGATGACTACGCCCGCCAGATTTGCACCATCGCGGGGATAGAATTTAAACCGGTACCGGATGAATTACGTGGGAGAGTCAACGAAGCCAGCGTGCCCCGGAGCTACGGCGTAGCTTCTTTAGTCTCCAAACTCAACCAGCTCAGCCGCAAGTTGGGCTTGCTAAAATTCCGCAAATGGCTAATCGGTCTTGGTCTGAAAAAGCTCATATATAGCGGAGGAGGAGACGGCCCCGCAAGTCTTTCTGTAGCCGATCGAGAGTGGCTTATGGAGCATTATCTGGGCGACGATTGGGCGCGCTTTCAACAAGAATTCCCGCATGGCCAGTCTTAAACGCGTACTCTACCTTACGCCCGTTTTGCTGGATACCATGCCAAACGCCGGTATCCGAAAAAAGGTGTTCGGGCAACTGCAAGCCCTGCGTGCGCTCGGCTACGAGGCCCAGTTGTTATACCTCCATGGCGACGGCCTGCTGTTGACCAACGGCGACGGGGAGGAAAAACAATTCACTCTACCCAAACAACGGCCGCTATTTAGGCAGTGGGGCTACTACGACCACGTCGCAAAATTAATAGGCAATTTGGCACGCTTCAGCCATGTTTATTTACGCTACCACGTCCCCACGCCGGCCTACCTGCGCTTCCTCAAAATGGTCGCAGCGATTGAGCACAATCCCTTCGTTTACTGCGAGGTGCCTACGTATCCCTACACCCGCGAGTTCAACGGGCTGAAGGGTAGGGCGTACCACTTCCTGGATAGCTACTACGCCAACAAAGCGGGTCAATACTACGATGAAGTCATTTCTTTTTATCCCGCGAAATCCATTTTTGGTCATACGCCCATCTTGCTGGAAAATGCGCTCGCTCGTAGTATTATTGATGAGGGCGCTGCCGCGGGTCCCAGGGAGATGGGCAAGCAAACCGGACCACTCCGCATGATCGGATTGGCCGCCAACCTGGAACGTTTCCACGGGTACGATCGGGTAATCCGCGGGATGAAGGAATACCTCGACCACAAAACGGAAGACCAACGCGACGTCCACCTGACCATTATCTCCCAGGGGGATGTGTTCGAAGAACTCAAAGTCCTGGCCAATGAATTTGGCCTTACCGAAAAGACCACTTTCCTTAGCCCCAGGGTAGGGAAGGACTTGTACGACATCATCCAAACCATGGATCTCGGGATTGGCACCATCGCCCGCTACCGCGTAGAACTATTCACGGATAGTTCCCTGAAGACTCGTGAGTACTGCGCCTTTGGCGTACCCCAACTCCTGTCTGCGGAAGACCGCTCATTTCCGAAAGAGCTTACCTTCGTCCGCTACATCCCCAACGACGATTCCCCAGTACCCGTCGGAGATTTGGTGAGCTGGTTAGAAGACCTCCACCAACAACCCAATTGGCAGGTTGCCCTGTACCGCCACGCGGATGAGCAATTGAGTTGGAAGGGACAAATGAGTAAAGCGTTTGCCGTTAGCCACACCGTGCCAACTTGATGCATTATCGAATAACTATTTTGAGGGATTTGGACGGAGAGACGCAAAATTGATTATTGGTGAGTAGACGAATCGTTCTAGTAGGTAATACATCCTGGAGCATGTACAATTTTCGCATGCCGCTATTCAAGCTCCTGCGTGAGCACGATTATGAGGTGCACATCGTCGCTCCAGCCGATGAATTTGGCCAGCGGTTGGAAGAAACCGGCTTTACTTTTCACCCAATTAAGATTGATAACAAGGGTAGTAATCCGCTGGCTGATCTCACTACTTTGAGAGCTTTTCGACAGATCTACCGGCGAATTTTGCCGGATATAGTCGTCCATTACACGATTAAACCCAACATCTACGGAACCCTCGCCGCTGCTCGTTTGGGTATCCCGAGTATAGCCATTACTACGGGGCTTGGGCAGATTTTTAATGAACGAAGCGTCAGGTCTCAGGTGGCTAAAAGCCTCTACAAATACGCTTTTCGTAAACCTGAAAGAGTTCTTTTTTTGAATGGTGACGACCGGGATATCTTTGTAACCAATAAAATCGTACCTAACGGTAGTATTACGAAGGTCTTAAGGGGGGAAGGAATCGATACGGCAAATTTTGTTAGAAAATCACCACTACCTACTGGGCAAAGGTCCTTTGTTTTAATCGGAAGGCTACTTTGGCCGAAGGGGGTAGGAGAATTCGTGGCTGCTGCTCGAACACTCAAAGCAAAGTATCCGGACGTAGCGTTCAATATTTTGGGCTTCGTCAATCCGCAAGACCCTACGAGCGTAAGTCTTGAGGACCTTGACCAATGGGAAGTCGAAGGAATAATCAACTACCTGGGTTCGACCGACGATGTTGCCAGTTTCATCGAAAAAACGACCTGCGTCGTTCTTCCTTCGTATTACCGGGAAGGCGTCCCGAGGACGTTGATGGAGGCAGCTAGCATGGCAACACCCATAATAACCACTGACAACGTTGGGTGCCGGGAAGTAGTGGATCACGGAGAAAATGGGCTATTGGTGCCAGTCAAAGATGCCGAAGCCTTGGCCAATGCTATGGAGCGCATCATACTGGCAAATCCGGAAGATTTGTTGGCCATGGGCCGGGCCGGCCGCAAGCTGATGGAGGATCAATTTTCTATTGAAACCATCAATGGCGAACTCATTGAATTATTCGACTCGATACTGACGAAATCCGGCAGATAATAAGCTGAGCACGATTTACGACCAATGGTTTCCTGGCCGTTCAAAACAAGTGCAAAGACAGACCGAACCAACCCAATCCGTACTGCGATACTGATTGAGAGGATGGAAACAGCCATTTCCCTATCAATGTGGCACTAACCAACAGACATGCGTTGCTACCTATTTTTGGTCCTTCTGATTTCAGGCTTCGGGAGCTGTGCCAAACAAGTGATAGAAACAGCTCCGGCTAGTTCCATGGCAAGTAACGGTCAAGCTATTAGTATTCTTAGTGAAGCGCTGACCTCCGCCGGGCTGGAGGTTGAAGTTGTTCGGTCGGATGAGCTGCGCGTTGCTGGGAAGGGCCTGGTTTTAGCCGTTGATGCCTCCTTGCCACCCAACGTAGCTTACCAGGTAAGTTCTCGGGGAGGCAATAGTATAGTTGTGAAAGCCCGCAATGAATCACTCCTGGCAGATGCCGCTTACGGATTACTCCGCGAATTAGGTTTCAAATATCTTCATCCTGCGCCGGGTTGGTCAATTGTTCCCAAGCTTAGTAGCCAAGACTTAAATGCTATCAACCTCACCGGTAGCAATGCCTTTCCCTACGCCAAAATCTTTAGTAGCCGTAGCATAAACGGCCTGCCAGCCTATGGTGAGTGGCTGCAACAGAATGGAGTTTACTCCATCACCAACGTGCAACTCGGACACTACGGAGTTACTTTCAACAAGCGCTACCGTGATCAGATTGAATCGAATCCTGAATGGAGGCCCATTGTCAATGGCCAGCGGATCAAGTACAACAAGAAAATGAAATTGGATTACACCCATCCGGGTGTCATTCAATTGATGAAATCGGATGCGGAAAAGAACCTGCGCAAGCTGATCGCAGCAGACGTACCACCGCCTTACTTTATCTCCGTAGAGCCTACCGATCGGGGGGGCTTCACCGAACGGCCTTATCGAAAAGGTAGCTCCGTCAGCGATCAGGTGTTCTTTGCAGCAAATGAAGTGGCCAAACATCTCAGTTCGGTTCATCCTGAGGCTAATGCTAGCCTGCTAGCCTATACCCACCACAGTGATTTACCTTCCTTCCCGCTGGAGCCGAACGTAGCGGTAACGGTCGTTACTGGCTGGTTCCAATACACCGGATCAACGGAAAATCTGCTACAACAATGGGGGCGGTCCAGCTTGGACTACTTGGGGCTACGTACCTATTCCGGAGTGCCGAAAGCGAAGGAAGTTCGGGTTCAGTTTCCAGCCCCAGCTACCCCAGTGGATCTACTTCAGACCGGGGCAAAATATGGCTACCAACTTTATCGTGAACAATCGGTCTACTCCGGCGGGGCCATGGGTTACCGGCACTACCTGACGGCTAAACTATTGGCCGAGCCCAACGCCGATCTTAATGCAGTAAAGGAGGAGTATTTCCGCCTAGCTTTCGGGCCCGCCGCCGCCAAAATGCGTGAACTATACGATGTCGTATGGTACGGTTTTAACGGTAAACAGGATTTGCAACTTAGCGTCCAGCTCATTAATGAGGCTGACGCACTTACCCGCAACGATCCCGCAATCCAAAAACGAATCGCCGACGTAATGGCCTACGTGATCTATCTCGACCGCGCACTCGGCATTTCCGGCTCAGCCGATGTTGCCGGTATTGAAAGCTTGCTGGCTTACGCTAGTAGCATTGATGATCGGATGATGGTCAATACCGAACACCTGGCGCGCCACTTCCGAAATATGCTGCGTAAAACGCATGCGATCAGTATTCCAAAGGGTCCAGGTCTCAGCCCTCAGCTTGACGACCGTGCAGTGCGGAACCTATTTGCAACTCTTGATCCAGGCACAGCACCCGCGGCAGCGCCCAAAATGGCTACCGTAGGCAAAGCGAAATTTCCCGATGAACGACTTGGTGAACCGATGCTGTCCCTCCGTGGTGGTAGTGAATTTGGCCTGCAGGATATTGATAGTGATGGCTTTATTAACACCCAAATCACTACGACGGGATTAGGAAAATCAGACTTGTTCATCGCTTTGGACTTCTTTACGGATTCTGGCGAATTGGTACGCAGCGAGAAAATTTCCACCAATAACAAGCAGGCAAAAACACTGCGAATCCCCGTACCGCGAGGTGGGACGCTGCGCCTTAAATGCCACGCACGCGGAGGCCGGTATGCCCTGAAAATCACTGAGGAAGTACGATTTTGGGAGGGGCAATCGCTCAGGCTATCAAAACCCTTTTCCGGGCTCGTTTACCTGGATTTGGATGCCAAAAGAAAAGTAATTAAACCCAGCCCCAATGCCGCCAACCTAACCGCAGTAGGTCGTACTACCGGCCGAGAGGCCTCAATCACCGGCGGCCGTAGCTTGGACCTTAACCAGGTGTTTGAAGGGGAAAGCATTATCGCGATCAGTGGCTTAAATAGCAGTTTTGTATCCCCGGATAGGCTGCGGTTGTTCTTTGATTATGCTCCGTAGTGGCTTTTCTACGGGATGAGTAGTTAGATTTGATATGATCTAATTTTCTTACACTTGTCGCTTGAAATGAGCGTACAGTGGAGGAAGATCGCCGCGGGATTTCATATGATATGGTAGAGAGCAATGCAATTTCATTTACCAATTTCTTTGAAAAGATACCAAACTGATGAGCAATGTCGGCACTATAAAAGTCGATCTACGCACTAAAGTTAAATACTACTGCGATACCTAGGGCTTACGAAGGGCGGGCCAGTGAATTAGATAGACATTACATCGTTTGCTTTTATCAGCTCGCCAAAAAGTGCGCTCTTCCCACCTCCTGAACTACCTTTACGGCAACTCCACCCCTTCCCCATGATCCCACTCTCCATCCCCAACCTAGCCGGCAACGAATGGGCCTACGTCAAGCAGTGCCTCGATACTGGGTGGGTCTCCTCCGCCGGAAAGTTCGTCAATCAGTTTGAGGACGAGGTGCGGGGCTTCACCGGGGCCGGCCACGCCATCGCGTGTATGAATGGTACGGCAGCCCTTCACGTAGCGCAAATTATTGCCGGAGTCGGACCTGGTGACTTGGTCATCGCCCCCAACATCACTTTCGTAGCGACGCTGAACAGCATCAGTTACACGGGGGCGGAGGCCATTCTGCTGGATACAAATCCCGCTACCTGGCAGTTGGATCTTGACGTCCTAGAACGCTTCTTTGAGGAGGAATGCGAACTCACCGACCAGGGTCTTATCCACAAAGCTGATGGAAAAACGATCAAGGCCGTCATGCCCGTCCACGTACTGGGGAATATGTGTGACATGGCCCGCCTATCCGAACTTTGCACCCGCGTCAGCGCCCCGATAATTGAAGACAGCACGGAAGCGCTTGGTTCGACTTTCCGCGGTAAACACGCCGGAACTTTTGGGTTGTTCGGAACGAGTAGTTTTAATGGAAATAAAATCATCACCACTGGCGGCGGAGGAATGATCTTTACAAATGATGCTGATTTAGCCGCCCGCGCTAAGCACCTGACCACCACGGCCAAAACGGATCCGCTCGACTATTTCCACGATGAAGTGGGGTATAATTACCGCCTGGTAAATATCCTGGCTGCCGTGGGTGTCGCGCAAATGGAACAATTATCTGGCATAATTGAGACCAAGAAATTTATTGACGAATATTACCGGAGTGAACTCGCTGGGGTAGGGGACATTCGTTTTCAAAAAATTACGGATGGGGTGGACGCCAATTGCTGGTTATTCACTTTCCGGACCAGTCGGATGCGAGAATTGCTTACTTACCTAAACGCAAACGGTGTGCAAAGCCGGCCGTTTTGGACGCCTATGAATCAACTCCCGATGTACAATGGTTACCGGTATTATCACGTCAGTGATGAGAGTAGTAAGCTCCACGCGGAAGCCATCAGTATACCGAGCTCCAGCAACCTAACCGAGACGGATTTGGCTACCGTTGTGGCCACCATCAAAAATTTTTACGCTAGCTAAGCCTATGGCCTCCTTCGATTTACACGCATTTATTAACCAATACGTCACCGGGCGGGACGAAAGTCTATTTACCCGTGACCTGGCCGAGAACCACGACGCCATGGCGGCGCGCATTGATGGCAAGCGACTGCTCGTCATTGGTGGCGCCGGCACTATAGGAAGTTCATTCATCCGGGCTGCGCTGCAATTTCACCCCGCCAAATTAGTAGTGGTAGATACCAATGAAAATGGACTGACGGAACTGACCCGAGACCTCCGTTCCGCCGGTAAATTTAACGTGCCAGCTGATTATTTGACGTATCCAATGGACTTCGGCGCGCCGGTATTTGAAAAAATGTTCCGCCACCATGGCGGCTTTGATATTGTCGCAAATTTCGCGGCGCACAAACACGTACGGAGCGAAAAAGACCGCTTCAGCATCGAAGCGATGTTGAATAATAATGTCTTCAAAGCGAAGGATCTACTTGATCTTTTATTAGAATATAAGCCCGAGCGCTACTTCAGCGTGAGTACGGACAAAGCGGCCAATCCCGTTAACGTGATGGGCGCGAGTAAGAAATTAATGGAGGAAGTTATTTTGGCTTACGGTCGCGATTTCCCCGTTACTACCGCCCGTTTCGCTAACGTCGCATTCAGCAATGGCAGCCTCCCCGCCGGCTTCCTGGAGCGACTCAACAAACGTCAGCCGCTTAGTGCGCCGACCAACGTCAAGCGTTATTTCGTGAGCCCGGATGAGTCCGGCCAATTATGTCTTATCGCATGTATTCTCGGCGAAACGGGGCAGGTGTTCTTCCCCAAATTGGGCGAGGAACAGATGATCACTTTTAGCGGCATTGGCGAAGACTTTTTGCGTGTCCAGGGTTTCACGCCACTTTACTGTGAGACGGAGGAAGAGGCGCTGTCGCGGGTGCAAAGCATGGGGGCAAGCAGTACGGAATACCCCGTATTATTCCACCCCGCCACGACGAGTGGTGAAAAAAGCTTTGAAGAATTTTATACCCCCGGCGAAGAGGTGGACCTCCAACGTTTCGCCGAACTCGGTTTCGTGAAAAACGCCGCCCGCAGGGATCGGGAAGAACTTAGTCCGTTGATTAAAGAGATCCAGGATTTAATGGACCGCCCCACCGTAACGAAAGCAGACATCGTTGGTGCCCTTGCAGAACGGATACCAAATTTTGCGCATATCGAGACGGGGAAGAGTTTGGACGGAAAAATGTAATGGGAACCAATGACCTAAATACACAACCAATCCTGGTAGGCATGGGTGGCCATGCCCTAGTCGTTCGGGAATTACTGGAATCTCTTGGCTTTTCCCCGAAAGGATATTTGGACGATTCTTCAGGCGATGACTTCGCGGAAAAGCTGCCTTACCTGGGGAGTGAAAGTTCCCCCGAAATCCAACCGTTATTGCGGGAACACCCACTTTGCATTACCGTGGGTACCAATGCTATTCGGGCACGCCTGGATGAACAGTTAAGCAGTTTGGGAGGGCAGATACTGGAGCCCATTATCCACCCCACTGCTTACGTTTCCGATTCCGCTTCATTGGCAGCTGGAACGCAAGTACTCCCGCAGGCTGCGGTTAACGCGCGTTCCGTAGTTGGCCGCTGCGTAATTATCAACACCAGTGCGATTGTGGAGCACGAATGCCAGATTGGGGATTACTGTCATTTGGCCCCAGGGTCAGTACTGGCAGGAAATGTCACGCTGGGGAAAAGCGTTTTTGTGGGGGCTAACGCTAGTATTATTCAAGGTATTAAAGTGGGCGAAAAGGTCATCATTGGTGCGGGAGCGGTGGTTATTCGCGACGTTCCGGCTGGCGCCACCGTGGTGGGTAATCCCGCCCGGATCATTAAACTAAGGTAAATGAGTCAACGCCAAAGAACATTGATCATCGCCGAAGCCGGCGTTAACCACAACGGAAGTCTGGAGCTAGCTAAGCAGCTAATTGATGCTGCCGCTGCCGCGGGGGTTGACTACGTGAAATTTCAAACCTTCAAGACGGAGAAACTGGTAAGTAAGGCTGCCGCCAAAGCGGACTACCAGGTGGCCAATACCGGCGATGCGGTGGAGACCCAGTTTGAAATGATCAAAAAACTGGAGATCGATGCGGATACCCATCGATTGTTGATTGACTATTGCTCGGAAAAAGGAATCCAATTCTTCAGTACCGCCTTTGACCTGGATAGCATTGATTTGCTGGAAGAGTTGGGACTTGATTTGTATAAAGTTCCCTCGGGCGAAATGACGAATCTTCCTTACCTAAGGGCAATCGCCGCTAAAGGAAAGCCGGTCATCCTCTCCACCGGTATGTGCACCCTGTCGGATATCGAAGCAGCGCTGAACGTGATGTTGGCGGCAGGTCAGGACCGGGAACGAATTACCATTCTTCACTGCAACACTGAATATCCTACCCCGATGGAGGACGTAAACCTCCGGGCCATGCAAACCATCGGGACAGCCTTCGGGGTACGGGTGGGCTATTCGGACCACACCCTGGGCATTGAGGTGCCCATCGCAGCGGTAGCCATGGGCGCCGTCTGCATCGAGAAACACTTCACCCTCGACCGAACTATGGAAGGCCCCGACCATCGAGCTAGCCTGGAACCGAATGAGCTCAAGGCCATGGTCAGCGCCATTCGAAATATCGAAGTTGCGTTGGGCTCAACTCAAAAACTTCCTTCCTCTTCGGAGCGGAAGAACATCCCCATCGCCAGGAAATCCATCTTCGTCAGTAAGGATCTCCCGAAGGGTCACGTCCTGACGGAAGCCGACCTCAGTATGATGCGACCTGGAGACGGTATCTCGCCCATGCGTATGGAAGAGTTAATTGGTCGCTCGCTGAGCCGCCCCCTCGCCGCGGCCACCAAAATTGCTTTGGGTGATTACCAGTAAGGATAAGATGATGACGGTTCGGCTCATCACCACTTCCCGTGCGGATTATGGTATCTATGCGTCCCTGCTGACAGCCTTGGAAGCTGACCCTGCGATTGATCTTCAATTGGTGGTGGCTGGTACTCACTTGTCAAAAGAGCATGGATATACTGTCACCGCGATTGAGCTCGATGGGTATCAAATAGCCGGAAGGGTTGAAACGGTACCAAGCGATGACTCGCCCGCCGGCATTGCCCGGATGCTGGGGGAAGCCACCCGTAAATTTGCCGACCTCTGGGCGGAAATAGCCGATAACACTGATTGGGTCATTGCGTTGGGTGACCGCTACGAGATGTTCGCCGCCGTTGCAGCTACCGTCCCTTTCAACCTGCGGGTGGCGCACCTTCACGGCGGAGAGACTTCTTTGGGAGCAATCGATGATAAGTTTCGGCATGCCATCACGGTGATGTCCACCGCTCACTTTACCGCAACTGCAGCTTACGCAGATCGCGTCACGGAGCTTATTGGGAGCGAACGGAGCGTGCACTACGTTGGTGCGCCGGCTTTGGACGGGCTGGAAGAAATGGAACTCTTTGAACCGCAAGAAATGCTTCCAACTTTCGGAACGGACTTTTCGGAGCCACCCATCCTGGTAACTTTTCATCCCGAAACCGTTGCCACTAAACGGAACCAGGTGTACGGAGAGGCCCTTTGTAGTGCATTAGCTAGACTTTCTGGTCAGTATCCGGTAGTGATTACCATGCCGAACGCCGATACCATGGGCTCAGTACTTCGGCAACAATTCAATAATTTGGCTGATGATAATGATCGGATAACTACGATCGAGAATTTCGGTAAAAAGGGGTACTTCTCCGCCATGAAACACTGTGCTTTTCTGCTGGGCAATACTTCCAGTGGAATCATTGAGGCCGCTTCTTTCGGTAAATATGCCATCAATTTGGGTAACCGTCAGGACGGCCGTATGCGAAGCCCAAACCTCATCGACGTAGAAGTAGACGAACAAGCCATCTTGTCAGCTGTCGATATTCTCAGGACAAAAGGCTTTCTTTATGCCGGGGATAATGTCTACCGGAAAGATAGCCCCGCAGCTGCCGCTATTGTCGCGGCCCTAAAAGCAGCCAATGATTAATAGTATTCAACGCCACCTATTACCGCAATCAGCTAGCGTAAGGGAGGCCCTTGCCCGCCTCGACAAACTGGCTTCCGATGCTGTTGTTTTTCTGATCAAAGACAGAAATATCTTGGTCGGTTCCATCACCGACGGAGACATCCGCCGCGGCTTGATCAACGGCCTGACACTGGAAACACCCCTGATGGAGTTTGTTCAGGCTGCCCCTAAAGCGTTTCGCCGCTCGACCTTCAACCTGCAGCAAATGCAGGAATGGCGAGAGAAGAACTTCAGGATATTACCGGTCATCAACGATGAAAACCGGATTGTGGACATCATCAATTTCCGCAAGCAACGCTCCTTTCTGCCGATGGATGCAGTAATCATGGCCGGTGGGGTAGGGAGCCGTCTCCGACCCTTGACGCTTGATACCCCAAAACCGCTGCTGAAGGTGGGGGATAAGCCCATCATCGAGCACAACATTGAAAGGCTCAGGTCATTCGGCGTAGTCAACCTGACCATCAGTATCAAGTACCTCGGCCAACAGCTGATCGATTATTTTGGTGATGGCAGCGACCGTGGAATGAATATCACCTACGTCACCGAAGACGAACCGCGGGGAACAATTGGCGCCGTGAGTGAGATCCAGGAGATATTTAATCCCTACGTACTCGTCATGAATTCAGATTTGCTGACGACTATTGACCTCGAAGAAATGTTTTCGGAAATGCTCGCGAAAGAAGCGGACATGACCGTCGCTACCGTGCCCTACGAAGTAGAAATTCCCTATGGTGTAATCGAGACCGAAGGTGATCTGATCAAAGCGCTCAAGGAGAAGCCCACCTACACGTACTACTCCAACGCCGGGATCTACATCATCCGCAAAGAGCATATCGCTAAGGTGCCCGCGACGGGCCGGTACAGTGCTCCGGATCTGATGGAGAATCTCTACACCTCCGACCACCGGGTGACTCACTTCCCCATCCTGGGCTACTGGCTTGATATTGGCAAGCATAACGACTTTGAGAAGGCGCAGCGGGACATTGAACACTTGAAGCTTTAAGTGAACAGGAGAAATTCCACCCCGGTATACCTGTGTACGGCGACTTAGGACCTTTTATGCAAGGCATCACCGAATGGCTTATTGCGCAAGAAGAAATTTGCATTTAAGGGGAGTCAGTCTCTCAGGTAGGTATAAGTTGTGTTAGCCCGTAATTATGCCAACCCTCCTAATCATCTCCCAAACCCTCCCCCCCCGGCCAGCCGCCGGAACCCGCCGCTTGCGCTACCTCGCCGAGCAGGCCCTGAATAACTACGACCGCGTTTTCGCCATCCAACTAGACCGGGGCTACGCGGGCGAAACCATCCCCGGCGTGGTGACGACGGTACTACCCGCCCGAGATCTGCGCGCGGCCGTATCCCCCGATTCCCCGGCGGGCACCGTCGCAAAGTCCGGAGAGCCCAGGTGGAAAGCCCACCTCCGCCACCTCCGCCACTCCTTCCCCTTAGTTTGGTTTTTTGATGATGGTGGCCCGATCTACCGGCGCAAAGCCTTTGTCCGGGCTTGCCAACTCGTGGAAGAAGAAGGCATCACTCACCTTCTCTCCTCCTTCCGCCCCTACTCCGATCACCTAGTCGCTAAACGCCTCAAAGCCCGCTACCCCCACCTCCACTGGGTCGCCGATTTCCGCGACCTCCCCGTCGATCCCATCCGCCAGGATGTTTGGTCGCCCAACCTCCAAACCTGGTGGGGCAAACGCGTCATCGCGGCGGCGGATGAAGTCTGGTGCGTCTCCCGCGGCCAGCGGGCACAGCTGCGGGGCTGGCACTCCAACATCAAGGTCCGCTACAATCCACTACTCACCTTGCCGCCAGCAAGCACTGCCCCGGTATCCGATCAATTCACCATTGTCCACACCGGCAGCGTGTATCCCGGTTTGCAGTCCGCAGAACCCCTGGTTCAAGTATTGTCAAAATTATTGGCAGAGGGTGCCGTCCAGCCCCACCAACTCTGCATTAAGTACCGGGGAAAAGATGGCGGGGTATTCCAAAAAATGATGCGCGGTCTTCCGCAGGAGTGCCTGGATATCCAACCTTCCATTGCACCCGCGGCAGCGCAAAAAATGCAACGCGAGGCACAAGTATTATTAATGATGAATTGGTCCGCCCCCAATTATTACGGCGTCCTTACCGCCAAGCTCTGGGATTACCTCGCCACCGGCCGCCCCATCCTCGCCCTCGTCAATGGCCCGGGCGATGTCGAATTAAATGAAATAATCACGGGCGCTGCCGCAGGTGCCACCTTCGGGAACGATAACGGACCCACCTTAAAAACATTCGTATCCAATTTAATTAATACTTGGAAACAGCAGAATTCTGTACCGTGGACAGTTAATGTCGAGTTTCTTAAAAAGTATCGATGACTTGCTGGGACGTTAGATTTTAGACGTTAGATTTTGGACGTGATATCTTATCCCCCCGGACTGAATTCGTCCCTTAACCGTGGTAGTGATTTCTCGGCGGAAAGGCGTAAAGAAATCTGCATTGTTCGAGCACGCAAATGATTAAGGCTTTACCCACACAATTATGCAATCAATTGAATGAAGTGCAGCGCTAAAGGCGGATGGCGAGTTTGCAGATTTTAGCCTTTGCGCCGAGAAATCGCGTTAAGCCACGGTTACAGGACAAGACTTTTGCTTCTTTTGGTCACAAAAGAAGTGTTACAAAAGAAATGACTGAAAATCCCGGCCGGAGGTCGGGAACCGGGAAACCACAGCCTTACATTCGCACTACAACAACCGCTAAACACGACCTGAAGCAGCAGAGAATACCCCCATGCCAACCCACCTAATCATCCCAACCCACAACCGCCCCAACCTCCTAAGCCGCTGCCTAAAAAGCATCGCCGCCCTCGGAGAAGAACTAACCGGTACGGTAGTGCACGTGGTAGAAAATGGGTCAAACGTATCACAAGCAATCGCGCAGCAATACGCGCAACAACTCAACCTCCGCTTCACCCAAACCGAACGCGGCAACAAGAGCCTGGCGCTGAACCAAGTCATTAAGGACATCGGAAATGATAACCTGCTGATCTTCCTCGACGACGACGTCGCCGTCCGCCCCGGCATCATCACTGCTTTCCAAAAGGCCCACGACAAATATGGCCCCGGCCACTACTTCGGTGGCGTGCTGTACCCCGACTACGAAGTAGAACCGAAGGCCGAACACCGCTCCCACCTCCCGCCCTCCGCCAGAATGATCGACAATTCTCAGGGTAAGGACTACCGGGAATTCACCGAATTCCAGCTCTTCATGGGTGCCGTTTGGGCCTGCCACGCGGGTGACCTGGCCGCCATCGGTGGCTTCAACGCGGCCTTCGGGCCCGGCGCCAAATCGGGCGCGCGCGGCCAGGAAATGGACGCCGAGTTGCGACTCTTCGAGAACGGCGTGAAACCGGTATTCGTCCGCGCCGCCGCCGTGGACCACTACGTCACCGCCAAAATGGTGACGCCCGACTACGCCGTGGAACGCATCTTCCTGTCCAGTATGCACCTTGGCCGAGAACGCCCCGCTCTGATTCATTCCCTGGGGCTCACGGCCAAGCTCATCTACAGCTTCCTGCTGCTCCCCTTTGCGCCAAATAGCATCGGCCACCGTTACCGGATTGCGAAAGCGGCCGGATATTTCATCGGCCTGGCGCGCCGAAGTGACGACTAGTGCGTTCTCCCTGTCATGATCGAAACCCTCGTCCAATCCCCCCTTCTCCTCCTATTCACCGTCATCGCAATCGGTTACGGGATAGGGGACATTAAGATCCGGGGCTTCAAGCTCGGCGTCGCGGCGGTTCTTTTCGTCGGCCTGGCGTTTGGTGGGCTGAGCCCGGACCTCAAGGTGCCGCAGTTCATCATCTTCCTCGGGCTGGCGATTTTCGTGTATACGGTGGGCCTGAGTTCCGCGCCCGCCTTCTTCGCCAGCTTCCGCCGCCACGGTTTTCGCGACCTCTATTTCGCCACTTTCACGGTATTGTTATCGGCAGTGTTAGCCTACGTCATTGGCCGCGGCCTGGGCTTTGATGCGGCGCTGACGAGCGGTCTTTATGCCGGCGCAAGTACCAACACCCCGGCGCTGGCCGGTTTGCTCGACGCGATCCAACAATCAGTGGGCGCTGACGCAGGTGCAGCGGAAGGGATGAGCGAACAAGCCGTCGTTGGTTATTCCCTCGCCTATCCCATGGGAGTGCTGGGCGTGATGCTGGCGATCGTCCTCCTGCAGAAGGCAATGGGGGTGGACTACCAAAAAGAAGCCGACGAGCTCTCCAAAGAATACCCTCTCGGCAGCAAACTGACCAGCCGGACCTACGTGGTGGCACACCCGGAGATCACCGGCAAAACCCTCCGGGAATTCCGCCGCGGCCACGACGTAAGGGTCGCCTTCGGCCGCATCCAACACGACGGAAAGACCACCCTCACCAACTGGGATACCATCCCCCTAGCTGGCGACAAACTCGTCCTGGTCGGGACGGAAGAAGCCATCACCGAAGCCGCCGCACACGTAGGCCCCGCCGCCGCGGATCAGCTTACCCACGACCGGACGGTATTCGACGTCCGCCGCATCTTCATCTCCAACGACGCAATTGCGGGCAAGACCATCGCGAGCCTCAACCTCCAGGAGAAGTTCAACCTCCTCATCACCCGCGTCCAACGTGGAGATATGGACCTCCTCGCTACTGGGAATACCACCCTTGAGCTTGGCGACCGCATCCTCATGGTGGCCCACCGGGATGACCTACCGGCCCTCTTCAAAGTGTTTGGTAATAGCTACGAGGCCCTGTCGCGCGTCAATCTCCTCAGCTTCGGGTTGGGTATCGCCCTGGGACTGATCCTGGGTATGATCAGCATCACGCTGCCGGGAGGCTATACCTTCAGTCTGGGCTTCGCCGGTGGCCCGTTGATCGTCGCTTTGGTCCTGGGACAACTCCGCCGTACCGGCCCTATCCTCTGGACCTTGCCCTACGGCGCCAACCTCACCCTCCGCCAGGTTGGCCTGATCTTCTTGTTGGCGGGCATAGGGATCCGCTCCGGCCAAACCTTTTTCCAGACGCTTCAAACGCAACTTGGATACCAGGTATTCCTGGCCGGCGGCGTCATCGCCATTTTAAGTACGGTGGCCACCCTGATCGTAGGCTACCGAATGCTGAAGATCCCCTTCAGCTTTCTCGGCGGCATGGTCGGTAGCCAACCCGCCGTTCTCGATTTCGCCCAGGAACAAGCTGGGAACAATTACCCCACCATCGGCTACACCCGCTTACTGCCGATGGTGCTGATCGGGAAGATTCTGGCGGTGCAGATTCTGTATAATATCCTGGCTTGAGGAAAGCGCCGCCAAACATTGAGGCTAGTGCTGCGCAAGGAGTCACCGTCGCCCTAGTAGCCAACGCAACCTGGAATTTCCACAACTTCCGCCGCGGCCTCATCAACGCCCTAGCGGAACGTGGTCACCAAGTGTTGCTGTTGGCTCCCGCCGACGATCACGCCGCGGATTTGACGGATTTAAACGCCACCTTCATTCCCCTCCACCACCTCTCCCGTTCCGGCCGCAACCCGGGAAAGGATCTACAATTGGTATTGGAACTACGCCATCACTACCGTAAGTACGGTGTGAGTCTTGCCTTCCTATTCACCATCAAGCCCGTGATCTACGGGACGCTGGCGGCGGTGGGTACGGCTACCCGTACGATCGCTACCCTTACTGGCCTCGGCTACGCGTACACGGGGAAGGGTAGGGGTGGTGCCCTCGTCAGCACCCTATACCGTTTGGCCCTGAAACGGGGAGACTTCACCTACTTCCATAATCCGGATGACCGGCAGTTGTTCCTGGAAAAGGGATTGGTGTCCGAGCAACGGTCAGATGTTATCCCCGGCTCCGGCCTCGACGTCACGGCTTACGAACCGACTCCCTTTCCCGGAGGAGAAGACCACCAAATACTTTTCGTCGGTCGCCTCCTTGAGGACAAGGGCATTCGCGAATTCGTGACTGCCGCAGCGAGCTCAGCCCCCAGTCATCCCAACTGGACTTTCCACGTAGTGGGAGACTTGGATCAGGAAAACCCCGCCGCCATCTCCGCCGAAGAAGTGAGCGGTTGGAAAGAACGCCCCGAACTCACCTTCCACGGGCAGGTAGCCGATGTGAAACCATACCTCAGTGCCGCTAGCCTAGTCGTCCTGCCCTCCTACCGTGAGGGTTGCCCCCGCGTCCTCCTGGAAGCCGGCGCCATGGAGCGCCCGGTTATTGGCGCAGACGTCCCCGGCGTACGTTCCGTAATCGATCACGAAAAAACAGGTTGGCTGGTACCGGTAGGCAATGCGTCGGCCTTATCTGATGCCATGAAAACCGCGTTAAAACAGCCACAAAAACTAGCCGAAATGGGCCAGGCCGGCCGAAGGCGGGTTGCCGAAGGGTTTAGTGAAAATATTGTAGTCAGTGAATACCTGAAACAGATGGATGAATTGACTATTTAATTTTTAAGTCTATAGTCTGCAGTCTGTAGTAGCGGCACTGCAGACTATAGACTAAAGACTGCAGACTAAAAAAGCCCCGGCAGCGAATTCACGCAGCCAGGGCTTTTTTATTAAAAGAGGGGGAAGAGTAATCCCAGCAACATTACCGCAGGGCAATCTGCTTCTCGTCCACCATTTTGCGCATGTTGATGAGCGCGTAACGCATCCGGCCCAGGGCCGTATTGATGCTGACGCGGGTCAACTTCGCGATTTCTTTGAAGGACATATCCGCGTAGTGGCGCAGGATGACGACTTCGCGCTGCTCGGGCGGGAGGGCATCGACGAGGCCGCGCACCTTGTCGTGGGTTTGGCTGCGGATCATGTCGGCCTCCGCGTTGCGCTCGGAGCTCTGGAGCACGTCGAAGATGTCGAAGGTTTCCGTTTGGCCAACGATGGGGCGGCGCTTGTTGCGGCGGAAGGAATCCACGCACATGTTGTAGCTGATCCGCATGGCCCACTGCAGGAACTTGCCTTCGTGGTTGTACTTACCCTTGCGCAGGGTATCGATGATCTTGATGAATACCTCCTGGAAGATGTCCTCAGCCTGGCTGTGGTCCTTGGTAAACAGGTAGATGGAGGTGTAGATTTTCTGTTGGTGGCGACCGAGGAGTTCCTCAAAAGCGCGGTCCGTTCCAGAAAGGTAAAGCGTGATCAGTTCCTGATCATTCAGCGACTTGATGTCCATGACTAACGTTTGAATGCATTGGGGGGATTATTCCCGGGGGGCCGCCGGCCTAAAAGTGATCGGCGTAGTTAGTGTAGACGTTGCTGTATATAAATCGCTTTAGTAGTGAGTTGTCGGCGCAAAACGCTGCGCTTCGTGATGGACCAAAGATAGGGAAAGGATTTTCACTTATACAAGCCCTATCCCTGGGTAAACCTTGCTTTAACGCGCACTTAACGCCGGTTTTAACCCTTTTTTAGTGGCTCATTCTACCCGTCGATCCCCGAATTCATTGGCATTTTGCTGCCTCCTCCTAATTTTCTTCGCCCGCCCACTTTATTGCGTGAATTAGCCGTACACCTTGCACAATAAGCAGTGAGGGCGCTGCCGCAGGTGCAATGCAATGGGATAAAACGGGACCGGTCACGTAGCTTTAGGACCATCATCTTTGAATAGGAAAGCACTATACCAATATTCATGTCCAAGCAGAACCAACCCAACTTCGCCACTAAATGCATCCACGGTGGCCTCAGCCCGGACCCAGCCACCGGCGCGGTGATGACCCCAATCTACCAAACCTCTACCTACGCGCAGTCGGCACCCGGCGTGAACCAGGGGTACGCGTATGCCCGGACCAAGAACCCCACCCGCAGTGCCCTCGAAAGTAACCTGGCTTCCCTAGAGAATGGTAAGCACGCCATCTGCTTCAGCAGCGGTCTCGCCGCCATGGATAACATCCTGAGGCTACTATCCCCCGGCGACGAAGTACTGGCCAGCGACGATCTCTATGGCGGCTCCTACCGTCTCCTGACTTCCGTTTTCGCAGGCTTCGGAATCAAATCCCGTTTTATCGACATGCGGGACGCAACTACCGTGGCCGCTGAGGTAAGTGATGCCACCAAAATGCTCTGGATCGAGACTCCCACCAACCCCATGCTCAACCTGGTGGACATTGCCGCGCTCACGGAAATCGCCAAAGAGAAAGGTCTCCTGTCCGTGATCGACAACACCTTCGCCAGCCCCTACCTCCAACAACCCTTGGATATGGGGGCTGACCTCGTACTCCACTCCGCCACAAAGTACCTGGGCGGCCACTCCGACGTGGTGATGGGCGCCGTCGTCACGCACAACGAAGAATTTGCCCAACGGCTTTACTATCTACAAAACGCAGTCGGCGCCATTCCCGGCCCACAGGATTGCTTCCTCGTTCTCCGCGGTATCAAAACACTACACCTCCGTGTCGAACGCGCCTGCCAGAACGCCCAGCGGATCGTGGAAGTCCTGCAGCGTGACGACCGCGTTGCCCATGTCTATTACCCCGGCCTTCCGGATCACCCCGGCCACGCCCTCGCCCGACGGCAAATGCGCGATTTCGGCGCCATGGTCTCCTTCGATCTGAAAGTGGATACTATGGAGGCTGCCTCCGCCCTCATGCAGAAAACCCACTACTTCACCCTGGCCGAATCTTTGGGCGGCGTCGAATCACTGATTGGCCACCCCGCCACCATGACCCACGCCAGCATCCCCCGCGAACAACGCCTTCAGGTGGGACTGACCGATTCCCTCATCCGACTCAGCGTGGGCATCGAAGACGCGGATGATTTAGTAGACGACCTCACCAACGCCCTTCGCTAAAGAGCGATTAATTTTCCTCCGTCCCCACTTTCTGGCTCAACGTAGCCCCACCACCTGGTGTAAGCGGCGCCGCCACCCGGTTCTGCGGTAAACAGTGCCGGTAATTCTCCTGGATCCAGTTGATACAGTGCTCCCGGGTAGCGCAACGTAGCGTAAACGTATCCCCCGCATTCCTGGCGCTGACGAGGATACGGATAGTCATCGCGCGGTCGCTGTTATCCGTCACCATGACGGAGTTGACGCGCTCATCCCACAATTCTTGGGTAGGAAGGAAACGGGTAACCTCTTCGCGCAGGTCCGGGACGGGGAAGGTGTAGTCCACGTAGAGTAGCACCGTACCGGTGAGTTCCGTGTTCGTCCGCGTCCAGTTTTGAAAAGTGTCGTCGATGAATTTTTGGAGGGGGACGATCTGCCGCCGCTGGTCCCACAAACGCATCGTGACGTACGTCAACGTAATTTCTTCCACCCAGCCGTACTCCCCGTTCACAATGAGAGCATCGTCAATTCGGATGGGTTGCGTAAAGGCAATCTGAAAACCTGCCAGCAGATTAGCGATGGATTTCTGGGCGGCCAAACCAATGATAATGCCGCCAACCCCGGCAGTCGTCAGCAGGGTAGTACCCAGCTTCTGCATCGCGGAGAATTGCATCAGGATCAGCGCCGCGAAGACGATGAACACGACGATCCCGACTACCCGCTGGATGTACTGCAACTGGGTAAGGATCTTCCTTTCCCGCAAGTTGTTCCCATCCTCAGCCGCGTAGTGGTGACGAATCGTATCGGCCCCCACGTTCACGACCCGGATGATGAAGAGGGCAATGAAAACGTAGAGAAAGGTCCTTACCAGAATCTGGAGCCCGCGCACGAATAGCGGGAAGGTAGCCGCTTCGGGCGATCCAGCCTCCGGCGTCAACGTACTCCAAAAGATCAGCGTGAGCCCGGCCGAAAGAATCCAGAAGACACTGGACCGCGTCCGGTCAGAAAATTTGTCCAGCGATACGCTATTGATCCGCTTTGCGGTCGCCTTCAGGATCGGATACGTGACCATAACCACCACGGTACTGATCAACAAAGCCGTTCCCAGCAGGATAGCCATGCGTACGGATAAGGGTAGTTCTGCGATGTAATTCAGCAATTGCTCCAAGAGAAGTTCGTTTATTAAAATTTACTCCGAAAGTTAAGTAGCAGCGCAGCTAAAGCACCACGACGAAGTAGCAGCGTAGCTAAAGCACCACCACGAAGTAGCAGCGCAGCTAAAGCACTAAAATACCAAAGCACCAACCCTAATCCTCCTCCTTCTCCACCCGAATCAACTCAACCTTAGTATTAGAAACCTCCACCATGATCAGACGGTAGCCTTTAATCTCAATGAGTTCATTGCGCTCCGGTACCCGTTCGGCTACGCCGGTGACGAGACCCGAAAGCGTGTGGTAATCTGCCTCAGGCAGCTGCAGGTCGTATTTTTCATTGAGGTAACTGACCTCCAGGCGGCCACTGAAAAGGTAGCGATCGTCCTCTAGTTCTTCCTCCACGTAAGTATCGTCGTCGTGCTCATCGTCGATCTCGCCGAAAATCTCTTCCAGCATGTCCTCCATGGTGATTACGCCGGCTACGCTGCCAAACTCATCCACCACGCAAGCGATACTGAGTTGCTCTTTGATTGTATCGTGTAATACGTCAGTTACCCGGGCTACTTCGGGGAGGAATTTGATGTCCAGTACGATATCCGCCAAGGTTTCGGGCATCCGGAGTAGCTGGTGGTGGTGGACGTACCCGAGAATTTCATCAACGTCATCCTTGTAGACCAAAAGCCGGCTCAGACGGGAGTCGCGAAATTTCTCCTCTAACTCATCAATGGTGGCGTTGACGTCAATCACGACGATCTCATTTCGCGGGATCATGCAGTCGCGCAGGCGGACGTTGTTGAGGTTCAGGGCATTCCCGAATAGCTTGGTATCAATACCACCGGGTTCTTCGTCGCCCGAGCCACTTTCGTTGACGAATTTCTCCAGGTCGAGACGGGTCAGTACGTTATCCAGGTCTTCACCGGGTTCTTTAAAGACGAGTTGCAGCAACAGGTTGCTCACGCCCGTCATGATCTTGCTCGGTAGGTAGAGTAACCACGCGAGGCCACGGATAGGGTAGGCCAGGGTGTACAGGGCGTCATCGGCGTAAAGGCGGAAGAGTGTTTTGGGTAAGTACTCCCCGAAGATCAGCACGATTAATGTGATAATGAGGGTATTTACGAGTAATAACGTAAGCTCTCCCGTTATCCCGGTATAGCTTGCGAGCAGCGTGGTGATGGGAACGGTAATCAGACTGGTGAAGGCCACCAGCGCGATGTTATTCCCCACCAGCATGGCGCTCAAGAAATCGGCTGGCCGCTCGTACCAACTCGCCAGGATGCGGCTTTGGCCGGTACCGCGCTTCTTCTTGAGCTCTACCTTCAGCTTGTTGGCGCTCACGTAGGCAATCTCCGAACCACTGAACAGGGCGGAGAGAAACAAAAAGGCGATGATGGCGAAGGTGAGCATAGCTTATGGGTCCTTCGGTCGGTTGAGGGGAATGCGGCCGGATACCTCCAGCACTTTAGCGTTCTCGAAGGCCTGGTCCGCTTCCAACCCGTAGCCCGTGATCAGGTAATCGGGTTGCTGCAGCACGACGAATTTGTTTGTGTGGATGCGGCCACTCTTCTCGTCCCAGTTCAACTCCTCGGTCTCCAGACGCTGTTGATCTACGGATTGCCACACGACGCTGTCCCGCACGGTGATCTTGCTGGTTCGCTGGTGGTACACGCCCCATTTTGCGATGAGGGTGGAGCTGGTGTCCTGCAATTCATCGAAGAAGGTGAGGTGTAGGCCATCGGGAAATTCCTGCCGGGCTTTGGCCTGGTCGACGTAATTCAGCATGGTCGGGGCTGTCACGATCACCCGCACTTTGGCCGAGTCGCTGTAGATCATTCGCACCCCGGAGGCCACCTCAACGTTGGGCTCATAGCGTTGCTGCAATTCCGCCACTTCCGCCGGATCATTGATACAGGCGGAGACCAGAAAGAGCAGGAGAAACAGTAGGGGAATTCGAAATAAAGGGCCAGGCTCGGGCATGGGGTAGGGGGCTTACGCGCGCATCAGCGACCGTGCTCCGTCCAGCAGCGCTCCGTAGAGTTGGGGCTCCGCCGGGACGTTCTCCTGGTTCGCTTTGTAGATGTAAACAACCAGGATGGTAAAGAGCATCAGGCCAACGAATGCGCCCAGGATTACGTAGCCTTTGATACCGGCTTGCTTGATTTCTGACATAATTATTCTAGATCTTAACGCAAAGATAACTCCGGCCCGCCGATCTGGGATGGCCCGCCAGTTTAATCCTTGGGTCTTTTCCCCGCAGCCTGAGCCACCGAGCATTTGGGTGAATTTCTATACCTCATGAACGGACCGCCAGCCCGCCAGGTTTGCCCGGCGGGAGTGCTATTTAATCGCCAGTTTACCGTTCAAATAACAATCTTCAATCTCTGCGTTTTGGGCGGCGTAAAACTTCAGCGCTTCGGTATTCGTATCGGCGATCTGCCACTTCAGAAGGCGGCATTCGTGGCGCTTACCCACTTCCAATAGTGCATCCCAGAGTTGCTGTCCGATGCCCCGGCGGCGGTAGGCCGGGTCCAGTACGAAGTCCTCCAGGTAGATCATGCGGCCCTTCCAGGTGCTGTAAGTGAGGTAGTACAGGGCCATGCCTACTACTTTTTCCTCCTCCGTAGCTACGAGGGCCTTGAAGTAGCCCGCCGCAAAATCCCTTTCGTAATCGGCGATCGTAGCCGTGAAATCTGGCAGGTGGCCAACGTATTCCGCCAGTTCCGCCACCAGCGCGTGGATGGCGGGCAAATCTTTCAATTCAGCGTCTCTGGTTGTGATGGGCATGGTACAAATTTTTAGCAAAGCTAATAAGCGCACCACCGTAAATTTGGGCGCTGCCGCAGGTGCCTTGCGAATGGGGAATAAACAAGGGTACGCTGCCGGCAAAAGACTATATCTCAATGGCTGAATTCCAACTCCACGAAGACCGGATCCGCAAAAACCTGGAACTGATCGCCGACGTAGCCGCCGCGGCCGACGTCCGGATCATCCTCGCCCTCAAGGCCTTCGCCTACTGGCCCGCCTTCCCCATTTTCGCGGAATACCTGACTGGCGCAACGGCCTCCAGCCTCAACGAAGCGACGCTCATCCAACGGCACTTCGGGAAGGCCCCCCACGTTTACGCCCCGGTTTACGTACCGGAGGAATTCGACCAGGTCCTTTCGCTGGCGGGCCACCTCACTTTTAACAGCCTGACCGAACTGGAACGCTACCGTCCTCAGTGGGAGGATTCCTCCGTAAGCGTAGGCCTTCGCGTCAACCCGGAATACAGCCCCGTCGCTACGGACCTTTACAACCCAGCTTCCCCCCGGGGCCGGCTCGGTGAAACCCTGCCCAATCTTCCGACTAAGCCTCCTCCAGGGCTCAAGGGTCTCCACGTCCACACTCTCTGTGAATCTACGGCAGCGCAAACGGCTACACTGATTGAAAGGATCAAAGCCCAGTTTGGCCACTATCTCGGCCAGTTGGAATGGCTCAACCTCGGCGGCGGCCACCTAATGACGAAAGCCGGCTACGATGTGGATGAGTTGGTTCGGACACTTCGACAACTCCGCGAACGCTACCCGAACCTGGAGGTGATCCTGGAACCGGGCTCCGCCATGCTCTGGAATACGGGAACGCTGAACGCCCGCGTGCTGGACATCGTGAACAACTACGGCACCCAAACCCTGATGCTCGACGTGAGCTTCACCTGCCACATGCCCGATACGCTGGAAATGCCCTACCGCCCGGAGATCCGCGGCGCCAGCACGACGGAAGACCCCACTTACCCCTACGCTTACCGACTTGGTGGGATGTCCTGCCTCGCCGGTGATTACCTCGCTGAATACTACTTCCGCCAGCCTGTCCGCCCCGGCGATACCCTGATCTTTGAGGACATGGCCCATTACACCACTGTGAAAACGACGATGTTCAACGGCGTCCCTCACCCAGACATCGTATTACTCGACGCCGATGGGGAGGAACTCCACCGGCGCTCCTTCAGCTACCAGGACTACGAAGCGCGGATGGGCTAGGACTTGCGTATATTTCACTAATAGCCACGATACGCCTGTGACGTCTCCCCTCTCCTTTGGAGAGGGGCCGTGGGAGAGGGCTATGCGAATTCACGAACATTAGTAGAAGCCCTCTTTAGTGATCTTGTCTTGGACAATGACCTATTCCGCGGAAGAAGGGTCGGGGACCTCCGCCTTCCCCGTAGCCGTCTGAATAAAGTATACGCCCGCCAACATCACCACCCCCGCCAGGATGGTTTGCTTGGTGACGACCTCCCCGTTCAGCAAAGCACCCAACACGACGGCAACGACTGGATTGACGTAGGTATTCGTCGCCGCCTTATCCGGACTGACACGCGACAACAAAAAATTGAAAGCGGAAAAAGCCAGAATCGCGCCAAAGAGCACCAGGAACACCCAGGCCAGGGCGGACTTCAGGCTTACCTGCTCCACCGCAAAGCCGTCCCAGTCATTCGCCGCAAAACTGAAGGCGAGTAGCACGGCCCCACCCACCAGCATCTGCATGGAGGTGGCCCGAAATTTATTTTTTCCCATGTCCAGCTTCGGCGTCAGCGTCATGCCGAAGGCCCAGCAGCCCATCCCGAAAAGGATACCGAGAATTCCCTTGTAGGCGCCGTCCCCCGTCAGCGTAGCCGGTTGGTTGATGAGCAGAAACATCCCGCCGATGCTGACGGCCGCACCGATAAACGCTTTCGGGCCGGGCCGCTCGGTAAAGACCAACCACATGATGAGCATCACCAGCAGGGGCTCGAAAGCGATGATGAGCGCCGTCGTACTGGTAGGCACCCATTGCTGGGCCCAGACGACCGTACCGGTACCCATCGTCAGGAAAAGTATCCCAATCAAACCGCAGTTAAGGAACTGGCGCAGGGTCGGCGTGCCGCGGTCCCCAAAGAAAAGTGATAGGATCCACAACAGTACCCCGGCCGTGAGAAAACGGGCACCGCCCATCCCGAAAACGGGCAAAGTTTCAATGGCCCAGTAATTGGCCAGGTAGGTCGATCCCCACACAAAATAGGTGGTGAAAAAGGCGGCAACGATGAGCCACTTTTCTTTTTGCATGGGTTGGTTTACTGTGGGGTACGGATGAAGAAACGCAAAGGTAAACGCTCGCACTTGCCCACGCTGATAAAGCGTATCTTTGCGGCCCAAATTTGAAATCTTATGACTCGTTTCGTATCCACCCTGTTGCCGGCCGTGCTGTTCGTAACTCTGGCCACGCTCACCAGCTGCCAGCCACAAGAAAATGCAGCGTCTGCATCTACCACCACGGATGCAGCTAGCCACCAGGGGCTCAACCTGGTCTTCATCCGCCTCGATAGCCTGCAGAACGGCTACACCGCGCTGGCGACCGAACTCGACCGCTTGGAAACCAACGCCAACGCGGCACAGGAGAATATCCAGAAGGAAGTAGTTGCCCTGGAAAACGAAGTGCGCAAACTCCAAAACCAGGCCCAACAGGGTCTCCTTACGCCGAATAAGATCAAGTCGGAACAGCAGCGCATCGCCCAAAAGGAGCAGCAGATCATGCAGCAGCGGGACATCGCGCTGGGTAGTATCCAGGAAGACCAGATGCGGCTTCAGACGGAATTCGGCATCAAGGTGAAGGACATCCTCCGCGAACTGCGCGACGAGAAAGGTTACGACATGATCTTCAACGAAGGTGGCGGCAGCGGCCTGCTGATGGGCGCCGATGCGATGGACATCACCCCACTCGTCCTCGAACGCCTCAACGCCATGGAGGATACGACTGAAGCAGACGCTGAGGCGACGGAAGAGTAGCTCGCTTGTAGTCAGCGCAATAAGCCGGCTTCTATTTTAGCCTATAAACAGCGGCACAGTAGCTTAATCGCATCCACCCGCAGGATGGGGTATTCCTCGTACCCCCCGGCCCAAAATACCCGAACGTAATCGATCGCTTCCCGCTGCAGCGTACTCAACTCGTTGCGCTTTAGTGGGTAGTCGACGTCGTAATTGAGGGTTTGCTGGAGGTGGTTGACGATGCCGACACTCTCCCGTTCTCCTGAAAGGACGAGGCTGCGGCCATCCAAAAAGTGGATACTAAGTGAAGGTCCCTGGGGCAGTGTCCCGTAGGCATTTCGCGCTACGGCATTGCTGAATCCAAACTGCAAATGCAGAAATGCAGATTGGTTCTGATCCCGACTCACGTACGCGGAGGCCGTCAGGTATTCTTTTCCTTCCAGAAAGGGACGGAGGCTCTCTTCGGTGAAGCTGAAGAAGGGTAATAACGGCGTCTGGGGTTGGGCTCCATTGCTTGCCTTGGGGGCGGGGACTTGCCGGCAGGGGAGGGGCTCGCGGATTCCGTCCCTTGCTTTGGCTGGTCCGTAGCCCGTGAACTCCGCTTCTTTGGGGTAGAGTAGGGATAGAGTGCGGTCCTGCCCGGTGGGTCGATCTACGGACTCCAGCCGTTTGGCGGTGCGGCGGCGGTCTTCATTGTAAGCTTTCACGAACTTGCCGGATTCTAACAATCCTTCAATTACGCCGACTTGCTGCTGGGCGTCGGCCTCGTCGTCCTGGGCCTTGATCTCCAAATCCTTGGCCAAATTGAAGCGGCGGCTGAGGGCGGAGAGCTCCGTCAGGTTACCGGCCCGGCGGGCGGCGTCCATTTCATTTTCCAGTTGTTCTCTGTTGGTCGTTGCGGCGCTGGCGCGGGTGCTGGCTAAGGATAATGCAGTGCGCGCCAGGTTGAGGCGGCGTTCGGCGATGTGGCGGAGGTCCGCCTCCGTCGGGGTGAGGGCATCACCGAGGGGTTCGATGTTGACGGAGAGGACGGTATAGGCTGCATCGTCTCCAGCTGCCCCCGTCACCGGTTGCCCGTCGTTAAAGTAGCGGGCGGACCCATCCGGTTGGACGATGATCTTTTCGCCCGTGGCCGTCGTCCGTAATGCTTGCCCATTTCCTGGCACCTGCGCCAGCGCCCAAATCCCCGCGCAAAGCAGGATGGGAAGACAGGATCGACTGGTTGAAGGGCGGAAAAGCATGGGGCGAATATACGGCCACGCGCGTGCCTATATTTGCGGCCGTGCTACCACTCCTCTTCAAAATTGGTTTCCTACCGGTGGATATCTGGGATTTCCTGGACATCTTCATCGTAGCGGTACTGCTGTACCAACTTTACCGGCTGCTGAAGGGAAGTATTGCCCTGAATATTTTCGTGGGGATGGTCCTGCTCTTCCTGAGCTACCAGGTGTTTCAGGCGCTCGGGATGGACCTGCTGAGTAGCATCCTGACCCAGTTCATCAACATCGGTTTCGTCAGTCTCATCATCATCTTCCAACCGGAAGTGCGCCGCTTCCTGCTGCTGCTGGGGACGAACACCCTCAAGCAACGGGATTCAGTTTGGGGCCGCCTGCTCGGAAAGGAGGAAGACGTGCACGCCAACTCCCCCGAACTGGAAGATATCAGCCGGGCGTTTCTCCGGATGGCGCGCAGCAAAACCGGTGCCCTGTTGGTCTGCACCCAGGAGGCTGACCCGGCCACGGTCATCACCGGCGGCACGGCCCTGCATTCGGACATCAGTTACGGACTGCTGGTGAGCATCTTCCACAAAGAAAGCCCCCTGCACGATGGCGCCGTCGTGATAGAAAACCGGCGCATCACCAGGGCCAGCGCCATCCTCCCCGTCTCCGAAAATGAGGACTTGCCTAAATCGGTAGGCCTGCGCCACCGCGCCGCCGTCGGCGTAACGGAAAAGATCGACGTGGTCTGCTTCATCGTCTCCGAAGAGACCGGCAAGATCTCCTTCAGCAAAGGCGGCGAGCTGGAGCGGGGGATTACAGAGAAGCGGCTTAGGGGGTTGTTGTTGGAATATCTCTGAGGATTCTCGATTCTCGATTTGCTGCGCAGTACTTCGTGCTCTCGATTGGCGATTCTTGATTTGCTGCCGCTGGTTCAGTCGCTTCGCTCCGCTACCGCTGTGACAAATGCGGGAGCACGCAGTGCGACAAAGCCGTACGGTAGCTAAATCAGTCCTTACTTATCGAGAATCGAGAGTACGACGTATTGCGCAGCAAATCGTCAATCGAATTTTGATAACTGCGTTGCTGTTTCGCGATCGCTACCGCTGAAGCACTTGCGGGAGCACGCAGTGCGACAAAGCCGTGCGGTAGCTAAATCAGTCCTCGCCAATCGAGAATCGAGAATCGCCAATCATTTCAGCTTAATCTCCTCATCATCCCCATCATAAAACTTGAACGTCGTGATCGGGAAGTCACTATCCTGCACGATGTTGAGCCAGCGGTAATACTTCAGGTACCACTTCATCTGCGTGCTCGGCATGCCACGCTTGAGGTAGGCGGCGATGAAGGGGTGCACCTTGAGTTTCAGCTTGGCCTTGGGCCGTGACTCCATGATGAAGTTGAGGTCGCGTTCGATGTCATCCGTCAGCAGGAGGGTAGCGTTGACTTTGCCGGTGCCGCCACAAGTGGGGCATTTCTCGGCGGTGGTGATCTTCACCTCGGGGCGGACCCGCTGGCGGGTGATCTGCATCAGACCGAACTTGCTGAGGCCGAGCACGGTGTGCTGAGCGCGGTCGTTCTTCATGGCCTTGCGCATGATGGCGAGCAGTTGCTTGCGGTGCTCGGCGTCGCGCATGTCGATGAAGTCGATGACGATGATGCCACCGATGTCCCGTAGCCGTAGCTGGCGGGCGATCTCTTCGGCGCATTCGGAATTGACCTTGAAGACGGCCTCCGCCTGGTTCTGGCTCGGCATCTTGTTGCCGCTGTTGACGTCGATGGTGTGCATCGCTTCCGTATGCTCGATGACGACGTAGGCGCCGGAGGGTAGGGTAGCCGTCTTGCCAAAACTGCTCTTGATCTGCTTCGTGACGCCGTTGACGTCAAAGATTGGCTTATTGCTCTTGTGTAACTGGACAATACCGGCGCGCTGGGGCCCGGAGATGTCGGTGACGTACTTGCGGGCAGATTCGTAGAGCGCCTTGTCGTCCACCACAATCTTGGTGAAGTCCGGGGTGAGCAAATCACGGAGGAGGCCCGTGGTTTTGTCCACCTCGCTCAGCAATTTCGCGGGCGCTTGTGCAGTTTGGGCGGCTTCGTAGATCTCTTCCCACTTGGCCATGAGGAGTTCGATCTCTTCGAGTAGGTCGCCTACGCCCTTACCCTCGGCGGCAGTGCGGACAATCACCCCAAAGTTTTGTGGGCGAATAGATTCGACCAACACGAGCAGACGCTTCCGTTCTTCCGTCGTGCTGATCTTTTTGGAAACAGCGACCGTCTGGTTAAACGGCGTGATGACGATGTAGCGTCCGGGAATCGTGATCTCACAGCTCAGGCGGGGCCCCTTCGTGCTGATGGGCTCCTTGAGTACCTGAGTGATCACGGTGTCCTTCCGTTTCAGGACTTCGTCGATCTTACCGGTTTTCACGATCTCCTTTTCCATTTGGAAATCACCTAGCCGTGCCGTTTTCTGCTTCTTGGAAGCGGCACCGCGGTACCATTTCTGGAGAGAGCGGACGCGTGGGCCCAGGTCGGTGTAATGGAGGAAGGCATCCTTTTTGTGGCCAATGTCCACGAAGGCGGCATTCATTGGGGCGCTGACGCGCTTGACCTTGCCGATGAAGACGTCACCAACCATGAACTGGTCGGTCGCTTTTTGTTTGTGTATCTCTACGAGCCGACCGTTTTCGATCAGCGCAACCTCAACGTCGGAGCCGCTGGAGGATACTATCATTTCTTTTTCCACGCCAGTTAGCGTTTAGGGGGAAGGCCCGGTCTCTTGCGGGTCCGGCGTTGGGTAGGTACCCAAAACACGTTTGGCCCTTCGCGATGCAGTGATCGGAAGCGGCGCAAGGGGGCTCAACCAAATAATTTAGAGTGTACCGGGTAGTACGGTCAAACGCAGCCGTTAGTGGCCCTGGATATCAAATGGAAACGGAATACAAACCCGGAATACGTGGCGATGCTGGCCACGGGAAAAAGGCAGCGTCCGCGAGTGGCACCCGTTAAGTTGGCGGGTGATCCGTTCAGTCGGATACGCGGTGGATGGACGGGGGTACGGCAATCTGATCGCTTTCAGCTCTGCACTGGGGGGAAGTTGACCGAGGCCGTGGTGTCCATAATTAGAAGGGAACCTGACCGGGGTAAAGATCTTGGAGAATGGAGTAGCGAACCTAAATCGGGCTCGGGCTACCGTGGCAGAAGTGAAAATTGAATGACCGACGTATCTGGCCTTGGTGTTGCGTGTTAGTGTAGTAGGTGTTCTTAATTGGTAACGTAAGGGCGCAAAACCTAAACCTAGAGGGACGTACGTCCGAAAAACTTGGATTTGATAAGGAGTTCGTTTACTCCGTTTCGATAAGGAATCAGTGGGCCAGTTGTCTGACGGGCGAAGGGCATACTACCACTCGCGGCCGGCTCGGGGAATAAACCCAAAGCCGGCCGGATATCGGTAGTTAATTCATTCACGAAGAAAAGGGCTAGCACGAGAACGTGTGGCCCTTTAGGTCGCTAAGACTTATTTCTTCTTCTTGTGGCGGTTCTTGCGCAGACGCTTTTTCCGCTTATGGGTAGCAATCTTATGACGCTTCCGCTTCTTTCCACACGGCATAGTTAGTCGTTTAGGGTGATGAAAAATGGTTGACGAAGTGCCGAAGCACGTATATAGTACACCCGGAGGGTAGCTATTGTTGCTTTTTAGCGGTTCTCTGCTCGAGCACTGCCGTACAACGGGCCGCAAAGATAGCCGATTTTTCGGGATTCCCGAGGTTTTCGTAGACGCGCGCCAGCGGGCAGAGGGCATCCGGGTTTTCCGGAGTGAGTTCCACCGCTTTTTCGAGGCGTTGCGCGGCCTTTTCAAACTGGCCGGTCTTGATGGCCAGCTGTGCGAGGGTAGTGTACACCCGGACTTCCTTTGGATACTGCTTCTCAATGTCCCGCAGCATCATGATGCCTTTCATCGGGTTTGCTAAAGAGGGCGCATCCGTATAGGTGAGAGCAAGGTTGATGCGGTTGTCCACGTTATCCGGCTCCAGACTGATGGCTGCCTGGTAGGCTTCCACCGCCTGCTCGGCGCAGAACTGGCGGGTCTTTTCATCACTTGCTTCCTGGCGGAGGCAGATGGTGAACGTCGTGGCAGCGATGGACCAGGCCTCACCCGTGTTGGTATCATCCGCAATACGGCGGGCGTAGATTCCGGAGATGGCCGGGTGGCCAGCCTGGTACCACTCGCCAGCGAGTTGCTCGTGCAATTCCCGTCGTTTGCCGTCGTCCGTCTGCGTTTCGAGGCGCTCTTCGAGGCTGGCCAGCGTCGCCATTTGGGCCGGAGTCAGACTGGCGCGCGCCGACCGAATTAAACTTTCCAACCCGGTAGACGCCGAGGGGCGGGCTACCAAACCTTCTTCCAAATCGGGTGGCTGTACGCTGCAAAACTGAAAGGTCACCAGCGTGAGGAGCGCGGTGATGGCAATGGCGATGTACTGGCTTTTTCCCATGGGGTTAAAGGTTGGCGGGTAGCCGGGGCGACCGGTTATGAGCTTACTCCTGGTCTTCCGGCAGGGCCGTTACCTTGTCCTTCACCTGCTCAACGAAGATCTTGGCGGGCTTGAAAGAGGGGATGTAGTGCTCGGGGATTTCAATGGCGCGGTTCTCCTGAATGTGGCGACCCACTTTCTTAGCACGTTTCTTGACGACAAAGGAGCCGAAGCCACGGATGTAGACATTCTCACCGTCCGCCAGGCTACCCTTCACTTCTTTAAAGAAGGCTTCGAGGGCGACGAGCACGTCCACTTTAGGTACGCCCGTCGTGTCGGCGATGTTGGCTACGATATCTGCTTTTCTCATGCTAAATCTTGTTGTTGTTGGGGGCTGATTTCTAAGGGGGTGCAAATATCGTAATCTTTCGCACAGTGGCCTATCTTTTTACATTATTTCTTTACAAATCAGTTAGTTACGCCCAAATGCAAGGTGGGGGAATTACCGCGGTACTGGCCTGTTTTTAGCGTAACTTTGCCGTCATAATCCTCAATCCATTCCCCAATCACTGATTGTTACTTAACCCTGCTGGGCACCGCCACTTCCCAGGGCGTACCCGTCATCGGGTGCGACTGCGCCGTTTGCCGGTCGGCTGACCCCCGCGACACCCGGTTGCGGACCAGCGCTTTGCTCTCCGAAGGGGACCAACATTTGGCCATCGATGCCGGCCCGGACTTCCGCACTCAAATGCTACGGGCGAGCGTACAAGAGTTGGCGGGCCTTATCCTCACCCACGAGCACAATGATCATACGGCCGGCCTGGATGACGTCCGCCCCTTCTGTTTCAAACAAAGGATCGACATGCCCGTCTACTGTCTGCCGCGGGTAGCTAAGGATATAAGAAGCCGCTTTGCCTACGCCTTCACGGACTACCCCGGCGTTCCCCGCCTCGACGTGCGGGAGGTGAATTTTGGCGACTTTATCCCCTTCGGGTCCGGGGCGGTGGAAATCCTGGAGGTTACCCACGGCAAGCTCCCCATCATTGGCCTGCGCTGGCACGACCTGGTGTACCTGACGGACGTAAAGGAGCTTACGGCGCTGACGCAGGTGCGGTGTAAAGGGGCAAAAACGGTCGTCATCTCCAGCCTGAACCGGCGCGGAACACACAGCCACCTCTCCCTGGCGGAGTCGCTAACCTATATAAAGGACATCGGCGCCGACCATAACGTACTCATCCACTTCAGCCACCGGATGGGCCGGGTAGCGGAGGTGAACCCGGAATTACCCACGGGCGTAGAATGCGGCTACGACGGAATGAGATTGACGGTTGGAAAGAGTGCTGCAGGCGCACAATAAGCCATAATGCTAGCCGTCAGCTGTCACGCGTCTAAAATCGAAAGTCCAACTTCTAAAATCTAGTTAGAAAGCATCACCGGCATCACCAACATCATAATGTCCTGCCCCGCGTTTTGCTCCGTAGGGACGAGGATACCGGCCCGGGTGGCGGTGGACATCTCCAGGCGAACTTCTTCACCCTCCAGCACGCCCAGCATTTCTACGAGGAACTTGGCGTTAAAACCAATCGTCAGTGGCTCGCCATCGTAGGTGCAGGAGAGTTGCTCAGTAGCCTCATTGCTGAAGTCTAAATCCTGCGCGGAGACGGTCAGGCTGCCATCGGCAATGTTCAGGATAACCTGGTTAGTCGTCTTGTTGGCGTAGATCACGATCCGCTTCAGGCTCTGCTGCAGGTCGGAGCGGCTGATCATTAATTCGTTCGGGTTGTCTACCGGAATGACCGCATTGTAATCGGGGTAGCGGGCATCGATTAGGCGGCAAGCCATCTTGGTGTCACCGAAGGTGAAGAAAGCGTTGGCCTTGTCGAAGTTGACCTGTACTTGCTCGTCCGTACTCGGGAGAGCGCCCTTAAGCAGGTTTAGGGCTTTCTTGGGAATGATGAACTGGCTCGTTACCTCACCCGTGATGTCGCTTACGGCGTACTTCACCAGTTTGTGGGCGTCGGTAGCTACCATCACCAGCTTGGAGAAATCTACCTGGAAGAACACGCCCGTCATGGCTGGGCGAAGTTCATCGGTGCTCGTCGCGAATAGCGTTTTGTTGATGCCTTCTAAGAGGGCAAGGGCTGAGAGGCTTACTTCATCCGCCTCCTCCGGGGTAGGAATATCGGGGTAGTCCTCCCCGTTCTCTCCCGCCAGTTTGTATTTACCGTAGGCACTGGTGATCTCGATGCCGAAAGTATCCATGTTCACGCTGAAGGTGATCGGCTGCTGGGGCAGGGCCTTAAGTGTATCGATCAGGATCTTGGCGGGAACGGCCACCGTGCCGTCACCATCCGCATTGACTTCGATGCTGGTGATGACGCTGGTCTCCAGATCAGTCGCCGCAATCGTCAGTGTACTACCCTCAATCTTGAAGAGAAAATCTTCCAGGATCGGTAGGACGGGATTGGAACTGATGGCTCCTCCGGCAAGGGTGAGCTTCTTCTGCAAATCGGAAGAGGAGACGCTGAACTTCATAAGTGATTGGGCTTTGGGCAAACTTACGTAAAGTATCGTGGCGTAGTTCAGCCTAATCAAATAAGGCCTCCGCTTTTTTTGAACAAGGGCTGTGGAAAACGGCCGGCCAGCCAACTTACCCCCCAAATTTCGGTTCCAACATAGGGTATGAATTCCGGAATGCGCGTATTATGTGCAATGGTTTGCAAATTTCCTTACTTTTGCGGCCGATTTTCTACGTCATGCGCGTACACCCTGTTTTCCAAAATTCAATCCTAAGTACATGAAGCTTACTCTAAAACAAATCATGCCCCGCGGGCTGGTCTTGTTCGCTTTGCTATTGGTCAGCCACCTGATGGTCGCCCAAAGCACGGTGACGGGCACGCTCACGGACGCCGATAGCGGGGACCCGCTGATTGGTGCCTACATCCTCGCCGTGGGGACTTCCACCGGTGCGGTGACCGATTACGACGGTAACTACTCCGTCACCGTCCCCGCTGGTGTAACCCAGCTGCAGTTCAGCTACACCGGTTACTCCAATCAGGTGGTGGACATCAACGGCCAGTCCGTTATCAACCTGGCGATGACCTCCGGCCAGGACCTCGAAGAAGTGGTCGTCATCGGTTACGGTACCGTCAAACGCGACGAAGTGACCGGTGCTGTAGAAACGGTCAGCAGTGCCCAATTCAACCAGGGTGCCGTTACCTCCGCTCAGGAACTTGTCTCCGGTAAGGTGGCTGGTGTCCAGATCACCACGGACGGTTCACCCGGCGGTGGCGCGGCTATTCGCATTCGTGGTGGCTCTTCGCTGAGTGCGAGCAACGATCCGCTGATCATCATTGACGGCGTCCCCCTCCCCACCGGTGGCGTGGACGGTAGCCGTAACCCACTTAACCTCATCAACCCGAACGACATCGAGACCTTTACGGTCCTGAAGGATGCTTCCGCCGCCGCCATTTATGGTTCGCGCGCCTCCAACGGTGTCATCATCATCACCACCAAGAAGGGTAAGGCCGGCGCCGACCTCCGCGTCAGCTACAACGGTAAGGTGGGCGTTGGCTCCGCTATCCAAACGCTGGACGTACTGAACGCTGCGGACTACCGCGCGCTCATCGAAGAACGCTTCGGCGCCGAAAGCACGCAGGCTGCTCTCCTCGGTGAGGCCGATACGGACTGGCAGGATGAAGTGCTTCAGAACAGCCTCTTCCACGACCACAATGTGGGCCTGAGTGGTGCCATAAAGTCCTTACCCTTCCGCGTATCCGTTGGGTACACCAACCAGGAAGGCGTCCTGAAGACGGACCAATTCTCCCGTATCACCTACGGTCTGAATGTGAGCCCGAGCTTCTTTGAAAATACACTCCAGATCAACGCCGGTATCAAGGGCATTAGCTCTGACAACCACTTCGCGGACCGGGGTGCCATCGGTGCCGCCGCTGCCTTCGACCCCACTCAGCCCGTGCGGGCGGAGAACGACTTCGGTGGTTACTACTTTACTCCGCAGACGGGTAGTGCTAATCCCAATACGTTAGCGCCGAATAATCCCCTAGCTCTTCTTGAGCAGCGGGACGATGACTCCAACGTACAGCGTTACATCGCCAACTTTACGGCGGATTACCGCATGCCATTCCTGCCCGCCCTGCGCGCGAACGTGAATATGTCCACGGACCGCAGCAATAGCGATGGTACGACGATGATCCCCGACAATGCCGCCTTCGCCTTTGAAGCTGGTGGTTCCGGTGGTTTCATGAGCGAGTACGATGGGGAGACTTCCTCGAACCTCTTCGAATCCTACCTCAACTACGCGGATGACCTGACCGATGGCGTACGCCTCGACATCATGGGTGGTTACTCCTGGCAGAACTTCTACCGCGAGAACAGCTTCATGCGCTCCGACCTTGACGGTAGTGACCCCGAGATGGACGATTCCGCCAGCGAGTACTTCCTGGTTTCCCTCTTCAGCCGGGCCATCCTGACGCTCAATGATCGCCTCACGCTGACCGGTACCCTCCGCCGTGATGCCTCTTCCCGGTTCAATGCGGACAACCGCGCCGAGATCTTCCCTGGTGCATCCGCGGGCTACAACCTGATCGATCTGGACGACAACTTGAAGGGCCTCAACTTCCTGAAACTACGCGTCGGTTATGGATTGACGGGCCAGCAGGAAGTGGGTGGTGTCTACCCCTCACAGGCGCAGTACCTGGGTAGCCAGGAGAACGCTCGTTACCCGTTCGGTGGCCGCTTCATTACGACGCTGCGCCCCGAAGGCTACAACGCTAACCTCAAGTGGGAAGAGACCACTACCCTCAACTTTGGGGTGGACGCCGGTTTCTTCAACGACCGCCTGACCGGTTCGGTGGACGTCTACCAACGTGAGACTTCCGACCTCCTGAACTTCATCCCCGTACCCGCCGGTACGAATCTGACCAACTTCATCACCTCTAACGTAGGTGATCTGGAAGTCCGTGGTTTTGAACTTGCCCTCTCCGGTGATGCCATCAGTACCGAGAAGAGTACGCTCTCGCTCAGTGCCAACTTCACGGTCAACCAAGTGGAGATTACCCGCCTGACTGCAACGGAAGACCCTGACTACATCGGCGTCCCCGTCGGTGGTATCGCCGGTGGTGTAGGTAACAACATCCAGATCCACAGCGTGGGCTTTGCACCTAATACCTTCTACGTATACGAGCAGGTGTACGATGAAAGCGGTACCCCCGTCGAAGGCGTTTACGTGGACCGTAACGGTGACGGCACCGTTGATGAAAATGACCTGTACCGCTACGAGAACCCCGCTGCTCAGTCCTTCCTCGGATTGACGGCTAACTACCGCTACAACAATTTCGACCTCAGCTTCGCGGGCCGGGCCAGTTTCGGTAACTACGTGTACGACAACAACCTCTCCAACCGCGCGCTGTACAGCCAGCTGGCGAATAGCAACGGTTTCCTGACGAACACCATCCCCGCCATTCGCGACGTGGACTTCAACGATGCCCAGTATTTCTCTGACCTCTACGTACGGGATGCGTCGTTCTTCCGACTCGACCACATCACTGCGGGGTATAACTTTGCCGACCTGATCGGTGAGGGAAGTTCCATCCGCACCTACATCACGGTGCAGAACCCACTTTTGATCACTGACTACGAGGGCATCGACCCGGAAGTATTTGGTGGTATTGACAACAACATTTATCCACGAGCCCGCACCATCCTCTTCGGAGTAGGTGCCAGCTTCTAATAGTAAACTATCATGCAAAAATTAGGAACACTCTCCCGCAGCCTGTTGCTGCTCCTGTTGATGACCGGTTTCACCGCGTGTTTCAACGATCTCGACACCGTCCCGCTGGACGAGGATGTACAAACGGCTAACGTCGTTTACGACAGCCCCGAAGCTTACGAGCAGGTACTGGCCAAGCTTTACGCTGGTCTTGCCCTCAGTGGCCAGCAGGGCCCCGCCGGGCAGCCGGATATTGCCGGTATTGACGAAGGTTTCTCTACCTACCTCCGCCAGTACTGGAAGATCCAGGAACTCCCCACGGACGAGGCGGTCATCGCCTGGAACGACGGTAATATCCACGACTACGAGGATATGGACTGGACGCCCTCCAACGAATTCATCACGGCCATGTACAACCGTATCTTTTACCAGATCACGTTGGCCAATGAATTCATTCGGGAGTCTTCGGACGACAAACTGAACAGCCGCGGCCAGTCCGGTATCGCCGATCAGATTTCTCAATTCCGTGCCGAAGCCCGCCTGCTGCGCGCCCTCAGTTACTACCACGCGCTGGATCTCTTCCGCAACGTGCCATTCGTAACCGAAGAGGATGCCGTCGGTGCCTTCTTCCCCGAGCAGATCAACGCAGACAATCTCTTCGACTACGTAGAGAGCGAAGTGCTCGCCGTAGAAAGTGAGCTCGCCGAGCCACGCATGAATGACTACGGCCGCCTTGACAAAGCCGCAGCGTGGATGTTGCTTTCCAAGCTCTACCTCAACGCTGAGGTTTACAATGGCACCCAGCGCTACGATGATGTCGTGACGTACACGCAGCGCGTCATCGACGCCGGCTACGAGTTGGAGCCTGACTACGCTAACCTTTACGTAGCGGACAACAACACTAGCCCCGAGGTGATCTTCCCCATCATTTTCGACGGTGACTTCACCCGCACCTGGGGTGGGATGACCTTTATTACCCACGCGGCGGTCGGGGGTTCCATGGACCCGCTCGCCTTTGGCCTCGACGGTGGCTGGGGTGGTACCCGCACGACCAGCGCCCTTGTAGAAAAATTCCCCTCCGTTGGTGGTGGTGGCATTGTGGTACAGGAGCCCGTGGATATGGCAACTAGCCTGTCCGTACTGAATGTCCCCGGTGCTTACCAAGGTTGGAACCCTGAGGACAACAGTACCGTACTCGTGGCTGACAACGCAGACAATCCTGATGCTTACACTGGTTTCATCTACTTCCCCGAAGGACTGGATTCCTACGAATTCAAGGTAGCGCGTGGTACCTGGGATGATTCATTCGGTATTGATGGTGACGGAAATGTCTCCGCCTCCGGTGGCAACTTCTCCGTAGAAGGCCCCGGCGTTTACCGCGCCGAGATCGACTTGGCGGCCATGACGGCCAACATATACCAGGTGCAGTTTGGCGTCATCGGTAGCGCAACCCTCGGCGGTTGGGACAGCGACCAGGACATGACTTGGAACGCTGAAATCGAAGCTTTCGAAATTACCACTCCACTGACAGCGGGCAACGAATTCAAATTCCGCGCCAACGACGATTGGGGACTCAACTTCGGTGACAACGATACGGACGGTACGTTGGAAGTGAACGGTGCCAACATTCCTAACGTACAGGGTGGCACTTACCGCATCCGTTTGTTCCTCAACAGCTCCAAGGCTTACACCTACAGCATCGACGTCCCGGCTTCCGATAGCCGCGCGATGTTCTTTACGGAAGGCCAGACCCTCGAGATTGACGACGTGTTTGAATTCACGCAAGGGTACGCCATTACCAAGTTCAAGAACGTAACCCGCGACGGTACGGTGGGTGCTGATTTGACCTTCCCCGATACGGACTTCATGCTCTTCCGCCTCGGAGACGCTTACCTGATGTATGCCGAAGCCGTTCTCCGTGGGGGTAATGGTGACAGCGATCTAGCACTCGAGTACGTGAACCGCTTGCGCCAGCGTGCCTACGGTGGTGAATCCGGCAACGTTCAGCGCAGCGAATTTGATCTGCCCTTCATCCTCGACGAGCGCGCTCGCGAGCTGTACTGGGAAGGCCACCGCCGCACGGACCTCGTCCGCTTCGGCCTCTTCACCAGCGGTGATTACGTATGGCCGCTCAAAGGTGGTACGCCTGAGGGAACCGGCGTCGCGGATTTCCGCAACGTATACCCGATCCCCGCCGCCGATATCGGTGCTAACCCTAATCTCACCCAGAACGAGGGTTACTAATTCAAATCATCCGATCAAGGGGGCTGGTAAATCATTGCCAGCCCCCCGATCGAAAAATAAATATCATGTTTAAGCAATCAATTTATTTGCTGGCGATCATGTTGGTTTTCGGATTTTCGTCCTGTGCGGATGAGGACCGTGACCCCGTGCTGCGCCTTGGTGATGCCGCATCTATCTCCGCCCCGGAAGATGGTGCTATTTTCATCGTGACGGAAGAGAATTTAGGTGAGGATATGACCACCTTCTCCTGGAGCGCCGCCGACTTTGGCGTTGCTACTGCCGTCAATTACATCCTGGAAGCAGACCTGGCGGGAAACGACTTCGCTGACCCCATCCGCCTGGTGCCCAGCACGACGGCTACTGACGGCTCCATTACCTACGCTACCGTGAACAGCTTTTTGCTGGGCCGCGAGGTAGCTCCCGGTACCCCCACCGAGATCCAAACCCGCGTGCGGGCATTCGTCGGCCGCGCGGAGGATGGCAACGAAACCGTTTCCAGCGTAACAACTCTCGTAGTAACGCCCTTCGAAGCTGCCCGTGAATTCCCGCAGTACTACGTCCCCGGTGCGTACCAGGGCTGGTCGCCCGGCGCGGATAACGTTGGTCGTCTTTATTCCATCGATGACAATGGTGTTTACCGTGGTTTCGTCAATTTTGGCAACGAAGGTTCTGAGTACAAGATCACCGATCAAGCGAACTGGGACAACGGTATTTTTGGCGCATCCGGTGAAGAAGGTGTGTTGACCTCCCCCGGTGACAACCTTGTATCCCCCGGCACTGGATTCCACTACTTGGATTTCAACGTCAATGACCTTTCATTTACCCAAACGGCCACGTCCTGGGGCATCATCGGTAGCGGTACCCCGACTGGTTGGGATAGCGATACCGATCTTGTTTTCAACGAGGCAGATGGTACCCTCAGCATCACCCTCGATCTTCTTGGCGGGCAGGATGCCGATGGCAACGACTACGCCTTCAAGTTCCGCGCCAACGACGCCTGGGATACGGACTTCGGTGACAACGATGCCGACGGTACCCTCGATTTCGGTGGAGCTAACATTGCCATCGCCGAATCTGGCAACTATACCGTCACGATGAATCTCCAGCAGGCGATTCCGACATACACGATCGTGAAGAACTAGGCAGGACCGCCGTTCTTTCATCTGGGCGCTGCCGCGGGTGCGAAGTAATGGGTAATTGGCCGGGGGATTTATCCTTTGCCGTACTACCCTTTACCTTGCACCTGCGGCAGCGCCCTTTTTATTTGACACCTAACGTCCGATACCATGAGAGTTCTCATCCTTGTTTTGGCTACACTTAGTAACCTATGCCTGACCGCACAATCAGAGTTTCTGACTGGCGCGGACCTGAGTTACGTTAATGAGATGGAGGATTGCGGGGTGACTTACAAAGTGGATAACGAAGAAAAGGACCCTTATGAAATCTTTGCCGATGCCGGAACCGGGATGGTCCGCCTTCGCCTGTGGCACACGCCCGCGTGGTACGATACGCTGAATGCCGGGCGGCGCTACAGTGATTTAAATGATGTGAAAAAGAGTATTGGCCGGGCCAAAGCCGCGGGAATGCAAGTACTGCTGGACTTTCACCTGACGGACTTTTGGGCGGATCCAAGTAGGCAGATCGTCCCCGCCGCCTGGGCGGAGGTGGTGGACGATACCGAGGTGTTGGGTGATTCCGTATACAACTACGTCAATAGCACCTTGCTGGAGTTGCACGCCGAAGGCCTCTTGCCGGACATGGTGCAAGTGGGTAACGAGACCAACAAGGGCATCCTGCAATCCGAAGTGGCGGATGCGAGCGGTTTTGTACTGGACTGGCCAAGGAATGCCGCCCTCTTCAACCGGGGGATTAAGGCCGTGCGGGATGCCAGCGCGGAAGCCGAAACACCGATCAAGGTGGCGCTGCACGTGGCCGGGCCAGAGAATGCTGGGTGGCTCTTTGCCGGCTTTAAGGAGCACGGCGTTACGGATTTTGATGTCATTGGCCTATCCTACTACTGGGCCTGGCACCAACCGACGACGATTCAGCGGACCGGGCAGATCATCGCCGATCTGAAGCGTACCTATAGTAAGGAGGTAATGATCTTCGAAACGGGCTACATCTGGACGATGGACAGTAATGATTCAGCGGACAACATCATCGGTTCCGTGCAATCCGGATACGCACCGGCGACCACCGAAAACCAACGGCAGTGGCTGATTGACCTGACTCAGGAAGTATACGACCGGGGAGGATTGGGTGTCCTTTACTGGGAGCCGGCTTGGGTATCCTCCACCTGTTTTACACCGTGGGGACAGGGTTCACACCAAGAGCACGCGGCTTTCTTCGATTTCGATACGAATCTCCACGAACGGGGTGGGGCTGACTTTTTGGGTTACGACTATCAGAATAGCACTTCCGTCACCACGCCGGCTGATGGCGCACCGTACCGGTTCACTTACCAACCGGAGGTGCGGGACATCTGGATGATGGGCCCATCCGAAAATTCAGCGCAGGCAGTTGAGTTATTGATTACCGATACGTTGGGGAGGCGCATTGAATCCGTTACTCTGACCGCTCGCGGAGACGGTGCATTCGCCGGGCGGTACCGGACGGACTTGCGAGGGACATTTGTCGTCACGGCCGTTCTGGAAGGCCAAGTATTGGGGAGCGGATTGTTGATATTCTAGGTGCCGGGCGGTTGATCCGGTTGTGGTAGAAGCGATGAAGGATAGTTCATATGAAGAATGGTCCATGCTTAAACCGGGCGGAATGGTAGGTAGGGTAGGGCTGCGCGCCCTATCTTTGCACAACTTTTAAGCAAAGCCCCCCCAGCTCCGTATATGGCCGACAACATTCACCCCGTATTTGATCGCATGGTTCCCCGTTCCGAACGGGAGGCACGTAACGGGCACGTTGGTGGAGTGTTCTGGCTAACCGGGCTTTCGGGTAGTGGTAAGTCTACCATCGCTACCGCCGCCGAGCGCTTGCTTTTTGATGCCGGCCATCACGTTGTGTTGCTGGATGGTGACAACATCCGTAGCGGCCTTTGTAATAATCTGGGCTTCAGTCTGGAGGATCGGCAGGAGAACATCCGCCGAATCGCCGAGGTGGCTAAACTCTTCGCCGTTTCTGGCGCGATCGTCATGTGCTCCTTCGTGAGCCCAACTCGGAAGATCCGCAGTATGGCCGGTAAGATCATTGGTTTGCAGGATTTTTACGAAGTGTTCGTCAACACCCCGTTGGAGATTTGTGAGCAACGTGATGTGAAGGGGCTTTACGCCAAAGCCCGCCGGGGTGAAATCAAAGGTTTTACGGGTATCGACAGCCCGTACGAGGCTCCGGAAGACCCATTTTTAGATCTGCGGACGGCGGACCTCACCGTTGAGGATGCCGCTGCCCAGCTCGTGAATACCATAAACAATCAATTGGTTTCTTGAGGAGCTGAAGCCCCCTCCATAACCAAGCCTGAGAATAGCATAACCGACCACCGATGTCTAACATAAACTACCAACTCAATCACCTGCGTGAGCTCGAATCCGAGTCCATCTTCGTACTCCGGGAAGTAGCTGCGCAATTTGAAAATCCCGTTCTGCTTTTTAGTGGAGGTAAGGATTCTATTTTGATGGTACACCTGGCGGTAAAAGCTTTTTACCCCGCTCGTATTCCCTTTACGCTGCTACACGTAGATACGGGCCACAACTTCCAGGAGGCGCTTGACTACCGGGATGCCCTCGTAGAAAAGACCGGCGCTAAGCTGGTGGTCGGATCCGTCCAGGAGGCCATCGACAGCGGGCTTGTCCGCGAGGAGACTGGCTTCAACGCTACCCGTAATTACCTGCAGACCGCCGTATTGCTAAAGTCCCTTGAAGACGGTAAGTACGATGCTGCCCTGGGTGGTGGCCGCCGCGATGAAGAGAAGGCACGCGCTAAAGAACGTTTCTTCAGCCACCGTGACGAGTTTGGCCAGTGGGACCCCAAAAACCAACGCCCCGAACTGTGGAACCTCTTCAACGGCCGCAAGCAGTACGGTGAGCACTTCCGGATCTTCCCCATCTCTAATTGGACGGAACTGGACGTGTGGCAGTACCTCGCCATGGAGAAAGTCGAGCTTCCCAGCCTGTACTTCGCCCACGAGCGGGAAGTACTCCACCGCGATGGTATGCTGCTCGCTACCGAGGGTGGCCTGATCCCCGTCCGGCCCGAAGAAAAAGTAGAAAAGCTGATGGTCCGCTGCCGCACGATCGGTGACATCACCACCACCGGCGTTTGGCGCTCCGAAGCTTCCAACCTGGAAGACATCATCGCCGAAGTATCCATGGCCCGCCAAACCGAACGGGGTGGCCGCGCCGATGATAAGCGCTCGGAAACGGCGATGGAGGACCGGAAGAAGCAAGGGTATTTCTAGATATGTGATATGCGATTGGTGATATGCGATTTTTGATTTAGCTACCGCATTTGGATGCTCATCGCTTCGCTCTTCGTCCGGATATCAGCGCTTGGATTCCATCAGAATATTTAACTATCACAGTAAGTACTACCGGACTACCAAACTACGCTACTAGGTACTACCCGACTACCATACTACCCGACTACAAGACTACGCTACTACCATACTAAACGACTATGAATACCGACCATACCGAACTCCTCCGCTTTACCACCGCCGGCTCCGTTGATGACGGTAAGTCTACGCTAATTGGCCGTCTGCTTTATGATTCCAAATCGATTTTTGAGGATCAGTACGAAGCCATTACCAAAACCTCCGAAAAACGGGGTGAGGAAGGCGTTAACCTGGCACTTTTGACGGACGGCCTCAAGGCGGAACGTGAGCAGGGAATTACTATCGACGTAGCCTACCGCTACTTCGCTACCCCCAAGCGGAAGTTCATCATCGCCGATACGCCCGGCCACATTCAGTACACCCGGAACATGGTGACCGGTGCCTCTACGGCAAACGTCGCCCTCATCCTGGTGGATGCCCGGCAGGGAGTAGTGGAGCAGACCCGCCGCCACGCATTCATTGCGAGCCTGTTGCAGATCCCACACATTGTGGTTTGTATCAACAAGATGGACCTGGTGGACTTTGACGAGACGGCGTACGAGAAGATCAAGGACGATTTCCAGAGTTTCAGCCACAAACTGGACGTTAAGGATATTGACTTCATCCCCATGTCTGCCCTCCTGGGTGATAACGTAGTCGAGCGGAGCGAGAATACCCCTTGGTACGAAGGCTCTACGTTGCTCTACACATTAGAGAACGTTCACATTGGCTCGGACAATAACTTTATCGATTGTCGTTTACCGGTTCAGACGGTTATCCGCCCCTACAATGATGAGTTCCACGACTACCGGGGCTACGCCGGACGGATTGCCGGTGGCGTCTTTAAGAAGGGAGATAAAGTGACGGTGCTGCCCAGTGGCTTCACCTCCACCATCGCCAAGATCGATACTTACGACGGGGAATTGCAGGAAGCCTACCCACCGATGTCCGTGACCCTATTATTGGAGGATGACATCGACATCAGCCGCGGCGATATGATCGTACGGGAGAACAACCAGCCCGACGTAAGCCAGGACGTTGAAGTAATGCTTTGCTGGTTCAACGAGCGGCCCCTGCAGCCACGCGGCAAGTACGCCATCATGCACACGACCAAAGAGGCGCGTTGTATGATCAAGGACGTACGCTACCGTCTGGACATCAATACCCTGCACCGGGACGAAGAGAACAAGGAAGTGAAGATGAACGACATCTGTCGGGTATTGCTGCGGACCACCGCGCCCCTCTTCACGGATGCCTACCGCAAAAACCGCATCACTGGTTCCATTATCCTCATTGACGAAGGGACTAACGAGACGGTTGCCGCAGGCATGGTGATATAATTCACCTCGCCTAAAGCCGGACCTCTTTGGATTTCGGCCTCATAGAAAAGCCCTTCCGTATCAATTTCGGAAGGGCTTTTTTAATTGGCTTTTGTAGTCCACCCGGAACGAGCGATGACTGTTAGCGCTGGCGTGCAAACACTTGCGTCCAGTACCGGTCCTGCTCGGCGAAGCCCATTTCGGTGTAGGTGGAAGACATCAGATTGCGGCAGTGGCCGGGGCTTCCCTTCCAGGCAGTGACCACGGCCGCTACGTCGGGTTGGTTCCAGGCGACGTTTTCGGCTACTGCCCGCCATTCGTAGCCCGTGCTGGATACGCGCTGGCCGACGTTTGACCCGTCGCTACCCTGGTGTTGCATCTTGTTGTTACGGGCCATGTCCGTGGAGTGCGCGTAGGCGGCGCGGTTGAGGGCAGGAGCCAACGCGAGGGGAGCCACGGGTGGCATTTGCTCAGTACCGCAGCGACAGCCTTCGGCCCGGATATCGTTGACCAATTCTAGCGCTCGTAACTGTTGGGAGGAGAAGGTGTTGGTCGGCGGTTCGTCCACTGGCTCTACAGTAGTGATGACCGTCGAATCACCGGAGACGGGTTCACCGGTTACAATGTCGGTTTCGCAGCCACACGATAGTAGCACGAATAAGCCGAGGAAAAGGGGAAGGGAAAAGGCACGTAGCTTCGTCATGGCATCATCAACGCGGAAGACACGAGACAAAGTATCCTGGGCGGTTCGGGGAATCCTAATGAGCCGTGCAGCCGTCACATCCGTCACATCCGTCAAAGGTGAGGAACTGAATGGGTCTACTTCCAGCCCACATTGTCCAGCCACATCGTGATGTCTTTCTCGTCTTCCCGGAAGTTCAGGTTGAGGCGCCATTCGTAGACGGCGTCCAGAAAGTCACCGTCACCCTTTGCTACGCTGAGGTTGACATCCTTAATGGGTAAGCGGACGGTCCTCCATTCTCCCGCTACGAAATCGGTGTACGCCCGGGGATCGATAAGGATGTCGTTCCAGTGCTCACTGGTGAGGTAAAGAGTGGCGCCGTCGAAGTCGTCACCGCCCGGCTCGAGGTAGTAATCGAAGAACAGCTCTTTCACTTTCGTGAAGTCCACTGGCTGCCCATTCATTTGCTGGACGATGGGGAGGAAGGCAATGTTGTTCAGTTCCGGCCGGCCCCGCATGCGGATGGCATTCGTTTCGTTGCCGCCGATCCCTTTCGCAAAGGCTTGGTTGGAGGCTTCAAAGACGCGGTAGGCCATGAGGGGATCCAACTCGGCGGGGTCATCAAAGGTGAAGGTGTAGCTTTGGTTAGGGATGCTCGGTTTGGAGAGCAGCGGCATGGCTACTCCGCCTTCTGGCTTAGCATCCGACAATTGGATACGGCTAACGTAATAAGCTTGGGGACCTTCCTGATTTGCATTGTAAGGATTGAGGGAGAGTTCCGCAACTGCGGAGAGCGGACTGCTTTCACCGTGCCACAGTTTGAAATCCTGTAGTTGTTTCTCCAGATCGATGACGATAGTCTGCCATTCCCCCCACTGGTCAGGGAAGTTATTGGCTACTTCGCCGATACCGCCAAAGTTCCCCTCAGCGTCGCGGAAGTTCAGTTTCATGGCGCGGACGTAGCTGCCTTTGGGCACAAGAAGATGGAGGGTGAGGTATTTCGCTTTGGTGAAGTCGAAGGTTTGCCCGTAGGTGTCTTCCAGGTTGAGTAGGTAGTCGCTGAACTCCTGGTCGGTCGTTACTTTGATGGCATTGAACCCAGCGATTGGGGTGGGTGCAGGGGAGGCTTCGCATCCTTCGCATATCGCGTGGTAATTATCGTCCGGCCCAAGTTTAGCGCCAGTCATACCCAGATCAAAAGTGAATTCACTGGTGGAGGTAGCTTTAATAAGCGGTGGGGCGGGGGCTTCGCTGGAAGGGCTATTGCACGCCGTTAGCAATATTAACAGGGTAACTAGGTGGGAGAGGGTCTTCATCGTCCGTAAGTTTCTTCCTGGAAGGTAACCCACCTCAGTCTTAGTGCTCCAATTAATTGCCGGAAAGTGCTCATTTGGTAGTTACCCTGGGTCCGAAACCCGGCACCTGCGGCAGCGCCCAAAACCTGATGTGGGGAGGCCGCCGTAAAACAATTACTTTTACCGCAAAGGAGTAATCTACATGGCCAACCGCCGCATCAGAAATCGGGTACACGAAATCATTTTCGAGGCGGACACGCCGACGGGGAAGTTCTTCGATATCCTGTTGCTCGTGATGATCGTGCTGAGCGTCATCACGGTGATGCTGGAGAGTTCGGATGATTACCAGGCCTCCTACGGGCAGTTATTTCTGGTGCTGGAATGGGGGTTTACCATCCTGTTTACGGTGGAATACCTGCTGCGCCTGTGGGTGACGATCCGGCCGTGGAAGTACGCCACCAGCTTTTACGGGATCATTGACCTGCTGGCGATCCTGCCAACTTACCTCACGATCTTCCTGTCCGGTTTTGGCGCCCAGGCCTTCGTCATTATTCGGATCCTGCGCCTGTTGCGGGTCTTCCGGATCTTCAAACTGGGGAAATTTCTCGGGGAAGGGGACCAACTACGGCGCGCCCTGATTGCCAGCCGGAATAAGATCACCGTCTTTCTTTTTGCCGTGACGCTGCTGGTCATCATCATCGGCGCCATCATGTACCTCGTGGAGGGCGGCTCCAACGAAGGCTTCAGCTCCATCCCCCGCGCCGTGTACTGGGCGATCGTGACGCTGACGACCGTGGGCTACGGCGACATTACGCCGAAGACCAACATCGGCCAGTTCCTTTCCGCAATGGTGATGATCATCGGTTACGCCATCATCGCCGTGCCCACCGGCATCGTCACCAACGAAATGTTGAGTTCGACGAATAGGGATAAGCACCGCAATACCCAGGTCTGCCGCTACTGCGCCAAGGACGGCCACGATAACGATGCCATTCACTGTAAGTACTGCGGTGGCCGCCTCAACGAGGAAACTTAGGCGATAGGCGTTAGAGTACGCCGAACGATTCCAACGAACTTGCCTCCGCGGTTCCCGTTAAATCGGGAAAGCAAACTATCGTGGAGCAGCATACAATTTTTAGCCGCGCCTGGGGATTTACCAAGGAATTATTCCAGAATTATACCGACGACGACGCCCTCAACCTCGGGGCCGCCCTGGCTTACTATACTGTCTTCAGTTTTGCTCCACTACTAATGGTGGCTACCACCATTGCGAGTTATTTCTTCGGAGAAGAAGCAGTTTCCGGGCGCTTGTACGGGGAGCTGGCCAGTTTACTCGGACCCAAATCGGCGGAAACCATTCAGGAAATTGTTTCCAACGCATATACTTCGGGGGATTCCTGGTGGGCTACGGCCATCAGCATCGGTACGCTCGTCTTCGCTGCTACCGGGGTGTTTGCCAACCTGCAAATCAGTTTGAATAAGATCTGGGAGATCAAACCGAAGCCGGAGAACGGCATCAAGGCGTTCATCATGAAGCGCATCCTCAGCTTCAGTTTCGTTGTGGGCCTGGGTTTTCTCCTGATGGTCACGCTCGTCGTCAACGCCCTCGTCCTGGGTTTTATGGATAAGATCGCCGAGATGATTCCCGGCCTGGGGACCTACGTACTGGCCATCGGTACCTGGCTCCTGACCACCATCATCACGGCCGGGGTTTTTGCCATGATGTTCCGTTACCTACCGGACGCCAAGGCGCGGTGGCGCGACATCCTCGTGGGCTCCGTCTTCACGGCCATTTTGTTTGGAATTGGCCGCATCCTGATCGGCTTCTACATTGGTAACAGTGACTTCAGCAGTACCTACGGAGCAGCGGGGGCCCTCATTACCCTGTTGGTTTGGACGTACTACAACAGCCAGATCCTATTTCTGGGAGCCGAATTCACCTTTGTCTGGGCGGCCAGAAACGGAAATCCCATTTTGCCGGACGACCACGCCGTGAAGATCGTTACCGAAGAGATTGTGCTAACCGAGAAGCAAATTCACCAACAGGCCCAGGAAACGGCGGTGAATGGAGCTATTACAACTCCGCCGCGGCCGGTAAAGGACCCGGACCGTATTTCCCAACGGCCGGTAGGTTAAAACAAATGTGTTGGAAATTATTTGAAGAAGTTTGAAAAGTGTTTGCGATATAAAACAAAGTGTTTTATATTTGTAATCGAAGCCGCGGAATAGTTTTGTCCGGCGGCAGGTTGCAAAAAAATCTCAAGAACATGTCTTCTTCAAACACTGCTCCGGCGCGCACCGCCGGTAATGACCGCGTACTCACTATTGACTGGTCACTCCTTTTCCGGCGCATCGCTTCCCGTGGTCGCCAGGCTTTCACCTCCGCTCGCTATCAGGCGCAGCAAACCGAATACGTTCCGTCCGCCTGGATGCAACGGCTAGGCATCAGCTGGTTCCGTTTAGGTCTAATCGCCATTGCCCTTTTCGTCTTCACGCAGAAGCAAGTTGACTTCAAAGTCAGCATGGGTGAGGAAGGATTGGCCTTTGGTGTCAGCCAACGCACCGCTTCTCCTACCGAGGGCGCTGCCGCAGGTGCCGGGGAAGGACGGACGGCCACGATGAGCCTGATCCCCTCCTTCACTGGGAACAGTAAAGAAACCGCGGTACCCGCCTGGAGCGTGGACGAATTAGACGAAGCCGCCGTACGGGCCTACATCAGCCGATTCGAAAAGGTGGCCCAGGGGGAAGAGCGCAAGTACAGCATCCCCGCTGCAGCGAACATGGCCCTGGCCATCATTCACAGCAATGCGGGTAAGAGTACGGCCGCTACGAAAAAGAACAACCACTTCTTCCCCGTAACCGCTAACACCTACTACGAGAATGCCTGGATGAACTGGCGTTCCCACAGCAAGTTGATCAGCGAGAAGTACCCGGAACTGGCCGCAGAATCCGTCAACTACCAGCAATGGACGGCCGCCCTCGCCCGTACGAACTACAGCAACAATCCTAAGCTAGCTGACCGCATCATGGACGTCGTCGAACGCTACGGCCTGGAACGTCTGTAACTAGGTTGGTATGGCTAAACACTAGTCATGAATATCCCAGCATTCAACCTAAACCCAGCAATTAATGCCCTGACCCTTCCGGAACTAACATTCGAGGTGGGGCACAACAAGATTTGAATTCTCTAAGTGGTTTTTAGAGGCCTTTCACCTGCACTTGGGTGGAGGGCCTTTTTTACTAACTGGTTCCCTGTTCAAAATAGCCTATCGACAAGGTCCGGCTAGATCATTGCACTGCCGGTGGTCGCAACTCAATGCAGGCTACCACAACGGCTTCTTCGAGGTAACGGAAGTGGAGGTTAAAGACCATTTCGGTCGGCCCCTTGCGCAACATGGCGGAAGCGGTGGTCTGGCCGGGCTGGTAGTTACCGAAGTCTACGTAAAGGTGTTCCCGGAAGTCCAGCTCTCGTTTGCCAAAAGCCTTGTACATGGCCTCCTTTGCCGACCAGATCAGGTGCATCTGCATGATCCGGTGTTGATTCTTGATCTGGACAAATTCGGCATCGCTAATGAAGCGAGGGGCAATCCGTTCAATCTTGGTGACGATCCGTTGCACGTCGATGCCACAGGGATCAGGGTGGGCAACCGCCGCAGCGTAGTTGACCGTATGGCTAATGGAAACGTGGAAGTGGGAGTTGGCCAGGTGAGGTTTACCGTCGTTGTCCTTGTATAATTCGCCCCGCTCGTGGCGGCCACTCATTTTGTGGAGGAGCAGGCGTGCCGCGAGGTATTCCCGGCGTTGTCCGCTACCCTTTATCCGATCAATTTGCTCCTGCTCCAAGGGGAAAAGAGGGACGGACGCCGCCAACTCCTCTTCAGCCTCGGTAATGTGGAACAGACCCCATTCGCCGGGTGCGCTAAGTGTTTCGTGAAATTGAATGGGCATGAAGAGTCGCTTGGGCGCTAACGAAGGTACCTCGGGCCAAACTGATAGCGGCCCGAATATTGCGCCTTATTTGAAGTGCTCAGGAGAACTTGGTGTTCATAATCGCCCGGCGAATGAGCGCGTGGGTGATTTGCTTACGGCAGTAAATGCTAAATTGGCTAAGCAATGCTGGTTTTAGTGGAAAGCAGCAGGTGCTAAGCGTATCCTTCCATGTCCGTTTCGAAAGCGGTGAAAAGAAGCGTTAGTAGTAAGAAGAAGAGGGCAACCGCTGCAAACCATTGTCCGGTAGCGCCAAGTGCGGGAAATAGGAACCCACTGGCAAAAAAGACCAGGGCGATGAATAAATATTTCATGTGGGTTAGTTTAGATAGGGAAAGACAAAAAACACTAGCCAGACTGAGCGTAGCCTTCAAAAAACTAAGTGTCGGCATTGACTACTAAACCGGTTGCGGAAGCACCGTGTTCGAAATCTACCTATGCTGAAAAGAATCGCCGAGCGCAACGGCCACCTAGGCGCTATTTATGATTTGGAGCCTGCACCCGATGGTTTCTACTCCGCTGCAGCCGATGGTTACATCGTACACTGGCACTTACAGGACGTAGACTTCGGCCAGGTAGTCGCCCGCGTGGAAGGCGGCAAATTCTTTTCACTGGTGACGTTAGCAAGCGGGGGCTTCGTAGCCGGCGCGTTGGACGGTGGTGTCCACTGGCTCTACCCTGGCAACGATGACCATAACCTACACGTGGCCGCTCACCAGCGCCCGGTGTACGCAGCGGTAGTAGTGGCGGGTTGGCTATTTACTGCCGGTGGGGATGGAGTGCTCATCAAATGGGATCTCCAGCAACGCCGGACGGTTGAGAGTAGCGTCTTGAGCCCTAATTCTCTGCGATGCATCACCGCTGGGCCCGACGGCACTTTACTGGTTGGTGCCAGCGACGGCTACATATATATTGTACAGCAAGATTCGATGGAGGTACTGAGGAAGGTTTATGCCAACCAGCCTTCGGTATTCACCGTTGCCAGCGTACCGGGAGCAGCTGAATCTACTCTCATTTCCGGTGGACGGGATGCTCGTCTGTTAATTATGGAACTCAGCGGGGCCGCAGCCCAGACGGTTAGTGTGGACGCCCACCTATCTACGGTTAATCACCTCTCGTTCAGCCCCAACGGAGAATACCTGGCCACGGCCAGCCGGGATAAGACCGTTAAACTATGGCGTTACAATAGTGGAAGCTTGACCTTACTAAAGGTCGCCGAAGTCGTCCGTGACCGCGGGCACGTCAATTCCGTGAATACTTTATTGTGGTTGGACGACCAGACACTCATCACCGCTGGCGACGATCGTAGAATCCTGGAATGGCGGGTAGGGTAGGGCGTACGGTCACCACTTTACACAAAGAGCAGCACGAGCGTGAGGACGATGCCACCGATCGTCCAGTACATTCCCTTTTTAAACACTTCCGTGGTTGGGCGGAACATCCAGAAGCTGGAGATGACGAAGAAGAAGAGGGCCGCGCCAAAGAACAGGTTCAGGTAATACAGAGGATCGTTCGTAGTAGCCTTATGCAGGTGGGTCATTTTGCCCAGCACGTAGGGAAGTTCCTTTTTGACCTGTACGGCTTCACCGGTGGCAGCGGTGTACTGTCCACCCTTGAAGTAAAGCGTGCCACCCTCGTTGCGCTCCACTTTGAAATCCTTGATTTTTAGTTCCTTCCCTACCTCACGTTCCGACAGGTTGGCAGCGAGTTGTACCTCCACGCGTTTTTCCTGTTTTAGGAAATCCGTTTTGCGGTAGATCAGCACCATTCCGCTGAGGGCGTAAACGGCCATGATGCCGGCCAAAAAGAAGCCAAGGTAACGGTGAAGGACGCGCATACTCATAACGGTAGGGTTTTGCGCAAAGATAGACTGTTTAGATAAAGTCTAGGTAGTGAAAGGGACTTTGCCAGACTTCGTTTATTTATCCGCGGTGACGATTCCCTCGTCTTCATTCAGCTCTACCACCGCTGGCATTTCTTGGTCATCCTCCCATGCGGCGATCAAGCCTTCGATTTCATCTGCGGAGAGGTAGTACTTCTCCAGGCGTTTTTTGTAGTGAGGCGGCAGAGTGCTGTGGCCCATCAGGTAGTTCTTGGTCGCAATGATTTCCTGCCCGAAGCCGTGGTTGACGGCGATTTGATCCGCCCGTCTTTCGGCGGCGCGCATATAGCGTGACCACAGCGCATATCCTAAACCGAAGCTTACCATTCCGAGCGCGGGGCGGTGGAGGTAATCGACGACGTGGCCCAACTCGTGGGCGAACCAGCCTACTACAACCTCCTTGGGCACTTTATGGATCTTCACGTGCTGCGTCACCTTCAGGTGGCTACTGAAGTCCACTCGGTATTCCCGCGTGGCCCGGCGGAAGAACTTCCGGTTCAGTACGGGTTGGGCGCGCATGGTCGAGCGCTTCATATTGAGTTGGCGAAGGTAGACGGTCCGGCCGGCTAGCGCGGGGTACTGATGGAGCACATCGCAGAACCAATCCTTAAGTCGGGGGTCCGCTACGTTTTGGAATTTGCAATCGTGGGTGGGTTTGGGCATATCAGGTCCAACGTCCTTTGCTACACGAGGTTCTCAAGGAGCTGGCAAAACCAGTGTTTCTGCTAACAACGAACATGGGAATGCTTGCTTCCGTACTATTAAGCGACCACCGTCCGGTGACAGCGGGCATTCATTAACCAATTAATACCATACATCATGTTACGTTACGCCCTGATCTTTTTCGTTGTTGCCATTATTGCTGGAGTTTTAGGCCTTGGTGGCCTTGCCGGCGCCGCCTCCGGAATCGCAACGATCTTCTTTTACATTTTCTTGGCACTGTTGGTGATCAGCTTGGTCTCCGGCCTCTTCAAGAAAGCATAATAAACATACCGCAATAACTGCGGTTTATCAATCAGTGGCTGTGCCGTACCCTACGGCGCAGCCACTTTGCTATTAATAAAATAAATACCATGACGCAGCGCATTCAACGACTATTCTTCGGTTTTCTTGCCACCATTTTCAGCGTGACCACACTGTTGGCGCAGGCGGATCAGGAAAGTCCCTTCCAGGCCAGTGAGCCAGTTACGAAAAGCGGCGAAGGCCTGGGTTCTACCATTTGGATCATCGTTGGTATTGTTTTCCTGGTCGTCGTTTTTTTCTTGCTCAAGAAGGGCGGATCGGGCGCTACCCGCGCGGGCAATCCCAAATAAAATATATATCCGAAATACGGAGCATAATTAACTGGCGCTGCCGCAGGTGCCAAGAAATGGGAAGGGGACTAACGCAAAACGACGTTGGTCCCCTTCTCTACGTTGAAAACGAACATTGTTTGTAGAAACCCGGTAGTAATTAGTGGTTGGAAGGGCCAAGCTTTGACAATCATTCTGCTCCAATCTATCGGGAGCCTTTTTTATCGCATTATTAAACTATACACATCATGATTTCCCAGCAGACAATTGACTCCCTGGCGCAGGCAAACGGAGAACATCTCGTATCCCTAGTCGTCCCCACCGCCCAGGACAACGACAGTGAAAAGAACCGCATCCGGTTAAAAAATGCCCTCCAGGAAGCTAAAAATGAGCTCACTAAAAGAGGAATGAACGACCGGCAGGCCATGGAATACCTGACCAAGGGAACCAACCTAAGCGAAGATTTTGATTTTACTCAGATCGACAAAGCCGTTGCATTATTTATTGGCGACGATATTTTTGAATTCGTAAGCTTGGATGAAGTTGCTAATGAGGCGGTGACGGTCGGACCTGAATTCGAATTGAACTCGCTGCTCAACACGAGCTCTAACTCCGATCATTCTTTCTTCCTATTAGCGCTTAGTCGTGGTGGGACTAAGTTATTTATCGCCAAAGACGGCACCTTACAGCTTATCGATGCCACGGGTATTATTCCAGAAGATATGGAAGCTGCCTTGTTGCTTGATGATCCGGATCGCCAACTCAATCAAGCTGGCCGCGCAGGTCGCGAAGGCACCTACTTTGGCCATGGTGCCGGTAAGGACGAAGAAAGCGGCCACCTTAAAGCCTACCTGGATATCGTGGACCAGGGCGTCAACACCCTGCTCAAAAACGAAAAGCGACCCCTGCTCCTCGCCGGCGTGACCGAGATTGTTGCTATCTACCGCCAGGCCAATCAGTACAATCACCTCATTGAGGATCGCTACATCAGTGGTAACGTCAACGACGTACCTACGCAGGAGCTCTTCGAACAAGCAACGGTGGTGCTCGGTGATTACTTCAACGAACAGCAGGAAAGAGATGTAGAATTATTCGGCCTCAATTTTGCCAAGGGCGAAGCCGGTGCTTCACTAGATAAAATCGTCCCTGCTGCCATCAACGGTCGAGTAGAAGTCCTCTGGGTGAAAAAGGGCAGCCGAGCCTTCGGTAGCTACGACGCAGCTACTAATGGGGTCAACTACCTCGAGGAGGGCGATGCTAATGCTAAGGATCTGTTCCAAACCGCACTCCGCCATACTCGCAAAAACGGCGGCCGCGTCTACTACGTGGAAGCCGATAAGATGCCCAAAGAGAACACAGACGTCTGTGCCATTTACCGTTACGGTACCAGCGCAGTTACTACGAACTTTAATTAAGATTTGTAGTTAGGCCTTTAGCGGGGGATGAGTCCCCGTCCAATTGCTTAGCACCTGCGGCAGCGCCAACTTATAAAGACCACAACCACTCTGAGTATCTAACTCAACCGTGGTCACCGCAGCTACAAGAACAGGGTAATACTGACCGCTATCTAAACGGAGATGTATATAAACTCCCGGCGAATGTACTTAATGTACTCACCGGAAGGCCCATCATCGGAAAAGCCCTTCCCCGTTTTACGGAGGAAGGGCTTTCTGTTGCTGGCCAAAGGCCTGGAGCCGCCCATCGGACTCGAACCGACGACCTATTCATTACGAATGAATTGCTCTACCAGCTGAGCTAGGGCGGCGTGGCGGAGCGCAAAGGTAAATGCTTCCGCGGAATTTTGTTGGTCATAGAAAAATAATTTATCACGACCACTTCCTACACTTTTTCTCGCTGTCTCAACTTCTCCTGCAAAACCGATTTTCTATCCGGACCGAAGGTCCAACACTAAAGCGCCGCAGGCCTCTCCATCTACCCAACCTCGCCTGCTCCTGCGAAACCAAATCGCCGTAGGCCTCTCCTTCTCCCCAACCTCGCCTGCTCCTGCGAAACCAAAGCGCCGCAGGCCTCTCCGTCCGCCCAACTTCATCTGCTCCTGCGAGCACTGAGTACTGCGAAGCAAAACTCTCCCCCGCCGTACCTTCGCGCCCCATGACCAACCAGACCAAAGAAATTGCCCGCCGCCGCACTTTCGGCATCGTCGCCCACCCGGACGCTGGCAAGACGACACTGACGGAAAAGCTGCTCCTTTTTGGTGGCGCCATCCAGGTAGCCGGCGCGGTGAAGAGCAATAAGATAAAAAAGTCGACCACCTCCGACTTTATGGAGATCGAACGCCAACGGGGCATCTCCGTAGCGACCTCCGTGATGGCTTTCGACTACGCGGACAAGAAGATCAATATTCTGGACACCCCCGGCCACAAAGATTTCGCCGAGGATACCTACCGCACCCTCACCGCCGTGGATTCCGTGATCGTCGTGATCGACGTCGCCAAGGGCGTCGAGGAACAGACGGAGAAACTCGTGGAGGTCTGCCGGATGCGGAAAACGCCGGTCATCGTCTTTATTAATAAAATGGATCGGCCCGGTAAGGAAGCCTTTGATTTGCTGGACGAAGTAGAGCAAAAACTCCTCCTCCGCTGCACGCCGCTGAGTTGGCCAATTGGTATGGGCGACCGGTTCCAGGGCGTCTACAATATCTTCGAACGCCGCCTCGTCCTCTTCCGGCCGGACAACAAACAGGGCCGCCCCGAAGAAACCATCGAATTTACCGATCTGGACGATCCGGAACTCGACAAATTGGTAGGTGAAGCCGCCGCTGAAGAACTCCGCGAGGAGGTGGAGATGATCACTGAGGTTTACCCACCCTTCGAGCAACAGGAATACCTGACCCAGGAAGTAAGTCCGGTCTTCTTCGGCTCCGCCGTCAACAACTTCGGCGTGAAGGAACTACTGGATTGTTTCGTGCAGATCGCCCCCCAACCCCGGCCGCGCCCGGCGGAGGAGCGGCAGGTCCTGCCGAACGAGGATAAGTTTTCGGGCTTCGTCTTCAAGATCCACGCCAATATGGACCCGCGCCACCGCGATCGGATCGCCTTCCTGCGCATCTGCTCCGGCACCTTTGAGCGGAATACGAATTACCTCCACGTCCGCCAGCAACGCAAGATGAAGTTTGCTAACCCCACCAGCTTCATGGCGGAACGCAAAGAAGTGATCGACGAAGCCTTCGCCGGCGACGTAGTGGGCTTATACGACTCCGGCAACTTCAAAATCGGCGATACGCTGACGGAAGGGGAGCAGTTGCACTTTAAGGGCATTCCGAGCTTCAGCCCCGAGCAATTCCGCCGCGTTTACAACGGCGACCCGCTAAAGTCTAAACAGCTAGCCAAGGGAATTGACCAGCTGATGGACGAAGGCGTTGCCCAGCTCTTCGTCCGGGAGGTGGACAATGCCCAGATCATCGGTTGCGTCGGTGCCCTCCAGTTCGACGTCATCCAGTACCGGCTCGAGCACGAATACGGCGCAACGGTGCAGTACGAAGGCATCAACCTCCACAAAGCGCTATGGGTTACTTGCGATGACGATGCCGCCCTCGAACAATTCAAGGAGCGCCGCCGTCAACACATCGGCTACGATAAAGAAGGACGCCTCGTCTACCTCGCTGACTCCGCCTGGACGCTCCAGATGGCGAAGGATAATCACCCGGAGGTGGAATTTCATGCCACTTCGGAGTTTTAGAGTTGAAAGTAGCGAGTTGCAAGTGACGAGTCTCGCAACTCAATACTCGCTACTTGCAACTCGCTACTCGACACTTGACACTCGCAACTATAACACTCGCAACTCGCAACTTGCAACTTGCAACTTTACACTCGACACTCGCAACTAGAAACATGACCGTCAACGTACCCGCCGAAACTGCGCCCCTCAAAAAGGTGATCATTCACCGTCCTGACGCCGGAACGGCCAGCATTACTCCACGGCGCGCGGAGGAGCTTTTGTTTGACGACATCGTCTACCTACCCCAGATGCAACGGGAGCATGATGTCTTTACGCGAATCCTACGCCGCTTCATTGGTGACAACGGTGTGCTGGAGATCGCGGACTTGCTAGCCGAAGCCATTGTCGCCAACGAAAAGGCAACCCAAGACGCGCTTGAGCTGATCATCGGCTGGGAAGAGCTACCGAAAAAGTTCGTAGGTGAACTATTGGATCTTTCCCCCCGGGAGTTAGCGGACGTCCTCATCACGGGGTACCATGAGACGGGAGAGCGTCGACTGTTTGACCCCATCCCCAACTTCATCTTCACGCGGGATATCGCCGTAACGATCAACGACCATTTGCTCATCACTAAAGCGGCTAAGGCTGCCAGGAGCCGGGAGAACTTTCTGACCCGCCTGGTGATTTTCGCCCACCCCGCCTTCGCTGAACTGCGGGACGCCGGCCGCATCATCAACCTGAACGACGTGGAAGCCTTCCCTCCCGGCGCTGACGGCGAAAAGGTCGCCATTGAAGGAGGTGACGTGATGATTCTCAATGAGGATACACTACTAATTGGCGAGAGTGAACGGTCGAGCAACTACTCCCTGAAAGTCCTGGCCGACGAACTGTTCCGGCGCCAGGTGGTGAAAAGGGTCGTGCGCGTGAGCGTCCCCGCCGAGCGCAGCTTCATGCATTTGGATACCATTTTTACCCAGATCGATGCCCACGACTTCGTCTGCTACGAGCCCATCATCTGTACGGGCGGCCGCCTGGCTGGCGTGGAAGTGTGGAACATTGATGGGACGACGAGCAGCTACCTTAGCCTCAAGGAATGCATCCTTGCAGAGATCGATCCCGTTGCCCGTTTCCTGCCCGCCGGCGACGGCCGCAGCCCCTTCCAGGAGCGGGAGCAGTGGACGGACGGTTGTAACCTCGTCGCGTTGCGGCCCGGGGTAGCGCTGACGTACGACCGTAACCCCGTCACCGCCCGGATGCTGCAGAACGCGGGGTACACCGTCACCGGCGCCATGCGTTTGCTGGAACAGATTGATAATGATGGGCTCAACCCGGCTACCATCACTAAAACGATCATCACCTTGCCGAGCGGTGAGCTCAGCCGGGGTAGGGGAGGGAGTCACTGTATGACTTGTCCGATCCTGCGGGGGTAGGTGAGCAGCTAAGGATTGAGGTCAAAGAGTTAATGGGATCCGTCCGAATCTAAGATTTGGCTTCTACCTTCCGTTGGCCATCGTTTTGTGGCAGTTGACTATTCTTTACCTTTGCCCCGCATAAAGTTGGTGGCTTCAAAATAAGCCCCATCAAGCATCCGTTAATAAAGCCTTAAAGGGATCAGCTCACTTATCAAAACTGCGTTTCCTCTTACCCCTTTAACAGTATCATCAAGCCACGGATTTCCCTGGCGCCTGATCATTTCCCCCATGCAACGAAACTTACTTAGCTCACTGAGCACTTTGGCACTCTGTCTTTTCGGTTTCTCTTCCCTCTCCGCGCAATTTTGTGTTCAGGACGGTGACGATATCACTGGACCCGACGGTGGCCCCTGCGTCAACACCGTTATCAGTGCCGTTCCCTTTCTTCGCATCAATCCGGATGCCCGGGGTGGGGCGATGGGAGATGCTGGCCTGGCCCTTTCGGCGGATGCCAACTCCCTCCACTACAACGCCAGCCGTTTGGCCTTTGCTAAGGAAGACGCCGCGCTTGGCGCCACGTATACGCCCTGGCTACAGGCCCTGGGCTTGAATGACGTCTACCTCGCCTACGTCGGCGGCTACAAGAAACTGGATGAGTTCCAGGCCATCGGTGGCTCACTGCGCTACTTCAGCCTGGGTGATATTCAGTTTACCGACGTGAACGGTACCCCTACCATGACGGGCCGCCCGAACGAGTTCGAAGTTGCCCTGGCTTACACCCGGAAGCTCTCCGATCGTTTCTCCGCCAGCCTTACCGGTAAGTACATCAACTCCAACTTGGCTGCCGGCCAGGAAGTGGACGGAGTAGTGCTGGAGGCCGGTCAGGCTTTCGCCGCCGACCTGGGCTTTACTTACCGCAACGAAGACACCAATAAGGGTGACGCGTTTGCCGTCGGTGCCGCCATCTCCAACATTGGTAATAAGATCTCTTACTCCAACGATACCATTCGCGACTTCCTCCCCGCTAACCTCGGTATTGGCGCAGCCTACACGTTCCGCCTCGATGAGTACAATGAGATCACCGTTACGGCGGAGACCAATAAACTGCTCGTTCCTACGCCCTGTAGCGTAGCGGGTGCTGACTGTGAGCAGGAGAACGAGCGCCTGAACGACCAATCTCCCGTCTCTTCCATCTTCTCTTCCTTTAGCGATGCGCCCGAAGGTTTCAGCGAAGAGTTGCGCGAGTTCACCTTCAGCGCTGGTGCAGAATACTGGTACGATCAGCAATTTGCCGTGCGGGCCGGGTACTTCCACGAACACAGCACGAAGGGTGGCCGGAAGTACATCACGGCTGGTCTTGGCCTGAAGTACAACATCTTTGGCCTCAACTTCAGCTACCTGGTGCCCACCAGCAATCAGCGTAACCCGCTCGATAATACCCTGCGCTTTTCGCTGCTGTTTGACTTTGGTGCGCAGTCCAAGTAACACCAATTATAATTAGGACTTATATGTTAAAGGCCGCTCGCAATTAGCATTAGTCGCCTCATCACCCTAATATTACATATGTAAACGGAGCACTTGCACAATTTCGCTCCGCCAAAATTTTTTATAACTGGGGTTTAGTTCAGGGAAGGTGCGTCACTTGTGACGTGCCTTTCTTTTTTTTGGGAAGATAGATGTGGGCGCTGCCGCGGGTGCGGAGAAAAGTGGACGGGCGAACATCCACAGCGATAAATACTCGCGTGGCGTCCGTAAGCCTACACCACCAATCCTCCGCCTCGCCGTACCTTGGCGCACCACCAGCTTTTGCTACATGCCTGCTTCGACTTTGCGTCTTGTTATCCTCGTCATCTTCACCAGTTTCGCATACTGCGGGCTCAACGGCCAGTGCGAAAACCTTGGGGAAAACATCTTCACCGACGGCGATTTTGGTTCGGGGACGGACAACGTAGTTCCGGTCGATCCCGGCATTGCTCCCGGCTTTACCTACCAGCCATTTCCTCCACCAAACGATGGTTTCTACACCATCACCAACAATACGGGTGGCCCGCGGTGGAACAGCATCTTTGGTACCTGGTCTCGCTTCCGCGACAACAGCAACGACCCCAACGGGTACATGATGATCGTCAACGCGAACTTCACGCCGGGTAAGTTTTACGAGCAGCGCGTAGATGGCCTCTGCGAAAACACCGAATATCAATTTGCCGTCGACGTTCGAAACGTTCTGGCACCGGGGCCTCCAGGACTTTTCCCCGACGTGGCCTTCCTTATCGATGGGGTGGTGCGGGATTCTACGGACAACGTTCCGCAGGATGGAGCCTGGCATACTTACGACCTAACTTTCAGCACAATGCCTGGGCAAACTTCAGTCTTGCTCACACTCGCTAATAATAATCCGGGTGGTTTGGGGAACGACTTAGCGATTGACAATATTTCCTTCCGCGCCTGCGGGCCACAGGCACAAATCGAAGGCGCCCGCACTACGGTGGATGCGTGTTTGGGTGGCGACCCACCAATTCTTATTTCTGAGATCATTGGTGACCAGTACCCCACGCCCGCCTTTCAGTGGCAACGCAGTCTGGACGGGGGGCTTACCTGGGAAGACATCCCCGGAGAGAATTCGGACCGTTACCAAGCGCCCATGTTACCCGTGGGGCGGCACCCGTTTCGCTACCTGGTAGCGGCGGCACCTTCCAACATCAATAACAATAAATGCAGGGTTACTTCCACGATCGTGGAGGTGAACGTTCAACCTTTGGAGTTTACCATCATCGATACGATCTGCGCTGGTTTATCCTTTCCCGTTGGCAACTCTGCGTACACTGAGAGTGGCGTTTATCGTGACGATCTGATCTCCTCGCTGGGGTGCGACAGCACCGTCATCACCCAATTGACGGTCGTGCCCGATCCGGGGTTGGTTCCCAATTTTCAGGTAAATGATACGCGTTGTTCTGACGTTACCGATGGTTCCGTTTTGCTGCTTGACGTTGCCGGCGCCGCCCCGCCATTCACTTTAACGTTCGATGATAAATTCGCTGCCGGACGCATCGATAGTCTTGCGCCCGGTCCGTATTCCTATTCCATCACTGATCGGTTTGGATGCGCTGCCGCAGGTGCGGTGGAAGTAGGATCACCCGCCCCATTCGTGGTGGACCTGGGCCCCGACCTGGAGGTCGAGCTCGGAGATGAAGTGGCCGTCTTTCCCAACTCAAACTATGGCATATCCTCCCTGACCTACAGCCCTCCCGTTCCAGGGTGCGAAATGGGTTGTGACGATCTCCTTTTTACGCCCACCTCCACCCTGAACCTGCGTTTACTCGCCCTAAGCGATACGGGGTGTGTGGCCGTAGATAGTCTGGAAATCGTGGTGGTGAAGAACCGGGAAGTGTACTTTCCCAACAGCTTTAGCCCGAACGGCGACGGGGTGAACGATGACTTCGCTCCCTTCACCAGGGCTTCACGAATAGTGGCCGTGTCCTACCTGCGGGTGTTTGACCGCTGGGGCAGCCTCGTCTTCGAAGCCGAAAACATCCCCGCCAACGAATTGAGCGCGGGTTGGGATGGTAAGATCGGTGAAGAACTGGCGCCTCCGGGAAGCTACGTATACGCCTCGGAGGTCCTGTACGTGGACGGTGAAAGCCGCCGCTTCAGCGGGAGCCTGATGCTACTTCGCTAACGGCCGAGCCCATAATTGTGGCGGCTGATGATGACCCGCCCCGTCGTGGTTATATCCGCCGTCGTGGTGGAATCACTGATGGGCCAGGAGCGGAGGATGAAATCGGCCTCGGTGCTGTCCTGCACGACCGGAACCCCCGCCCGTAATAAAGCTGGAAGCGCCACGTCCGTTCCCTCGCCGGGGCTAATGTAGACGGGGAGTTTGACTTCCATTTTCTGAACGAGTTGCTCCGCCCACTGCCGCTCCGTTTCGAAGTAAGGGTACACCTGGACCCAGAAAAAGAGAATACTGAGTAGCCCGGCCAGTAGGGTGCCACCGAGGGCAAAATCACGCTTATCTCCGTAGAGGCCGATGACGCCCAGCAGGGAGAAGATCCAGTAGGCTGCTACCATTCCGAGGGCCGCGCGGAAGCCGGCGCCGGGGAAGGAAATACCACCAAACAATAGGACGAAAAAAGCGCCGAGAAAGGCAAAAATGAGGTGAATAACGGCGCCTCCCCGCACCCAATCCTTCCAAGGGTAATTGGGCGCATTGAAGTACAATTGCATCTGCTTACCCGCAAGAAGCGCCAGAACCAGGGGGAAAACGAGTGACTGGGTAAGCAGCGAGATGGCGAGGCCAGCGGCGAACAAACGCCCGGCCTGCTCTCCCCGGGCTACCTTATAAAAGAGGTCGCGCACCCCCGCCAAAAAGAATCCGAAGAGGGGAAGGAACCCAAGCGCGACGTATCCGATAAACTTAAGGTACGCCAGGGGCTGGCTCCCCCAAAACCAGTAGGAACGCACGCCCTGGTTGCCCTGAAGCAAGAGGATGACCAATGGCAAAGAGACCAAGATCATGGCGCTCAACCACTGCTTGCCTCCACCTAGGATGAACCGCGCCGCGACGATGGTCGCTACCCCAAATACCAAGGTTGAAATTGGCGCCGCCAGGCCGGCTACAAAAAGAAAGATTCCCGCCGGCAATAGATAATTGCGGCTTTTATCCGCACCCATTAGGAAGACGGTAAGCAGAAACCCGGTCTGGCCAAGTAGCGCCAGCGCATCTGGCGTAGCGACTTTACCGAAGAAGGGGAGAAAGAGCGAAGCCCCCGCTGCCAACAGACCAAGTGCGATACCTGATTTACCAAACAGCCGGGAGCCGTATTTATAAGTGAAGTAGGCCGTCAGTAGCACGGCAACCGAACTCAGCAGGCGGGGGAACAACCAAACTGCTTGCGTACTCGCATCAATGGCCGACCCGTAGCCAAAGAGTTGGTAGTAAAGAAAAGAGAGCAAACTGTAGCCCCGGAGGTTGCTGAGGGCGTGGCCGAGCGAAAGGCTTTCCGCACCGGGCCAGGGGCTGATAACGTCGGTACGAATCAGGAGCGCAGCGAAGAAAAAGAAGGAACAGATCCACAAAAAGAACTGAAAGCGGGAGGAATAACCCACCGCTGATTCGGATGTCTCCACGGTTGCCGGGGCCGGCTTCTTTTTGCGGTTCTTTTTGGGCAAGGCCTGATACTTTAATGAGTCCTACTAATGCAAGCGCCGGGGTATTGTTGGCCGAGCACCCTCCTTAAATATAGGTAGGGTGCCGCTGGCATTTACACACCTTCGTTCTTCTCCATGAACTCCTGGGCCAGGTTAAGGAAGTTGGTCGCCCCCCGGCTGCCCGCATTGATCATGACGACCGGCGCGTGCATATTCGGAGCCTCACTGATACGGGCATTGCGGTGGATGATGGTTTCGAAAACCTGGGGCCCGTACATCTCCCGGACTTTCTTGACGACCATGTTCGCCAGGCGCAGCCGTTGGTCGTACATGCTCAGTAGAATACCTTCAATTTCCAGCGACGGGTTAAGTTGTTTCTTGACGAGGCTGATGGTGTTCTCCAATTTCTTCAGACCCTCCAGGGCAAAGTATTCACACTGCACGGGGACGAGTACCGTGTCTGCCGCCGTAAGCGCATTGACGGTGATGAGGCCTAGGCTGGGAAGGCAATCGATAAAAACGTAATCGTAAGCGTCGCGCACTTTGTCGATGACGTTGGCCTTCATGACGTCTTCGCGGCGGAAACGATTGATAAGTTCCACTTCCGCACCGACGAGGTTGATGCCCGCCGGGATGAGGTGCAAATTGGGCGTTTCCGTCTCGTAAATGACCTCGTTGACGTCAAGATCGCTGACGAGGACGTCGTAAATCGTTTCGTCCAGGTTGTCGCTGGGAATTCCTACGCCACTGCTGGAATTCCCCTGCGGATCTGCATCGATGAGTAAGACCTTTCGCTCCAAAATAGCGAGGCTCGCAGCCAGGTTAATGGCTGTGGTCGTCTTCCCGACGCCACCCTTCTGGTTGGCTATGGCAATTACTTTTCCCATGGGGGGCGAAGGTAGGGAATAGTCAACAGTCCGGAACCGTTCCGCAGGACTTTGGTCGTTCGGTGATTAACTGCGCGAACGGTTGACTCCGCTCATCTAGTAGAACTGATCCAGAGCATGCTTATGTCGAATAGTTCAGGCAGATTCAAAGGCCGAAGGCGCAGTGAAGGAGTAGTGGTTGCGGGGCATAAGCTTCGTCGATCGTTGCTCGTTAGTGTACCGTGATGTCGAGACCCGCTACCGTATACTCTTTGTCCACTTCTTCCAGGTAGACTCCGCCGATGGCTGCTTTCAAGGCTTTTACTTTATCCGCCACCTGGCTGCGGGGAATTTCTAGCTGGACGGTAGCCGAATCCCCAAAATCCTGGCTGGCCATTTCCAGGTCTAACTGGCTCAGGGCGGACATCACTGGCGTCATCAATTCGTACCCGAATTTTATTTCAACGCGCCCGACGAGGGGTTGCCAACCCTTCTCTACGGATTCCACCGCCAGTGCCGCCGCTTCCCGGTAAGCATTGATGAGGCCGGAGGCGCCAAGTTTCGTCCCACCCCAGTAACGGGAAACGACGATGACGACGTCGGACAGCCCCGCCTTATCAATTTGCCCGAGGATGGGTTTGCCGGCGGTTCCACTCGGTTCGCCGTCGTCGTTAGCCCGCCAGCGGTCGGTTCCCTCGCCGATGCGGTAGGCGTAACAGTGGTGATTACACTTGTGGTGGAGGGCGGCCTCTTCCTCCACGATGGCCAGTGCTGCGGCCTCATCGCGCACGTGGGCCAGCCGGGCGACGAATTTGCTGCCCCGGTCACGGAACTCCCCGTGGGCGTCGCCGCCGGTGGGAATGAGGTAGCGATCTTGGTTAGGGTCAGGCATTTGTCGTGGCTTGGAAAGGCCGGAAAGGTACAATTGCCGGCCAGTACTATTTCCAATTGGCGTTGTCCGCCTTGATGTAAGCGTTGAGTTCTTTAGAATCCAGCACACCGTTGGTGCTCTTGAGGTACTCATGTATCTGTACCGTCTTTTTTACACGCGTGGCCGCACCCTTTGGCTTTCCCATCAGGTACAACATACTGCGTTGGCGGCCTAAGGTCAATAGATGAAAAACGCGGCGGGCCTCCTCATCCATCGCCCATAACTCGGACACCTCCTCGGGTAGTGGCATCCCGTATTTGGAGTCATCCGGGCGGAGGGTGATCTCAATCTCTTCGCCATCATCCACCCGGTGCTCCTTTTGGATCTCTTTACTGATCAGAATAAAGTAGTTGCCATTCCCATCCGGGTGCAGCGCCCGGTGGGTTGCCCCTTCACCGTTGATCTGCATGATGACCCGGGTAAGGGCGTTGTCCGGATCTAACAAATCGGCGACCACCTTTCGCTTCACCTTGATGATATTGAGGTAGACGCCGCCGTAGTTCGTGCCGTCTTCGGCGGAGGAGATAATGGAAGTAAAAGTGATTTGCATGGGCGCAGAGTTATCAAAAAATCATTGCTGGAAAAACATCGTTGGTACAGTTCTACCGGCCAAGTTCTTTCAATACTACCTCAATGGCTTTATCCAACTGCGGGTCCCGCCCCAACTGGCGGTCGGCGGCCGTGTTGTCGATACGAATGTCGGGTTCCACGCCGGTCTTTTCGAGGTTGCGACCATCCAGCCCGTACACACCCCAGCTGGGGAGACGGTAGTAGGAGCCATCGACCAGGCCCTTGCCGGAGGTGAAGATGATCCAGCGGTAGGTTGGCGTTCCGACGACGGTGCCCAGACCTAGTTGCTTGAAGCCCTCCGTGGTAACCTCAGCGTCGCTAAGGCTCTGTTCATTGATCAGTAGGACGATGGGTTTTGCCTGAGGAGCGAAGTTCGGCTGGGTAGCCGCGGCACCACCGCGGTACTTCCAGGTAGCGTAGGGGCGCTGGCTCAGGAACTGCAGCACAGCATCGTGCACGTTACCACCCGTATTGTAGCGGAGGTCCAGGATGAGCCCGTCACGTTGGTAGCTTTCGCTGACCATTTCGTCGAGGAAGGCATCCAGCTGACTGCCGCCCATGTTTTTCATGTGGACGTACGCTACTTTTTTGTCGGTCTTCCGGTCCACTCTGCCTTGGTTATCGTCCACCCATTCGTCGTAGCGGTGGTTTCTCTCGGTAGGGTAGGATACGGGGTGGAGGCGGACGGTTTTTGCTTGCCCATTTCCTCGCACCAGCGACAGCGCCACCTCCTGGTCGCGGGAGGGGAGGGCCAGGTAGAATTCCCGGTTCATGGATTCGTCGACCGGCGTGCCGTTGATGGCTACCAATTTGTCTCCCGCTTTAATGTCAAGGCCCGCGCGGTCGGCCGGCCCGTCGGCGATGATGGAAGCAACGCGGTAGGGATCGTCCTGATCAAAGGCCAAACCGAGGGCCACGGTGGTAAGGTCAACCTGAGTTTGCTCTTCGCTGCCGTTGGAATTGAAGCCGAAGTGGGAGGTGTTGAGCTCGCCCAGTAAGTCATTGGTCAGGCGCCGCAGATCGGCCCGATTGGTGAGGTGAGGGAGGTAGCGGGCGTACGCATCGCGAAGGGCGGCCCAGTCGGTACCGTGGAAATCTTCGTTGTAAAAATTCTCCTCCATGTTGGCCCAGGTTTCGTAGAACATTTGGGCAAACTCTGGAGCCAGGGAACGGCGAAAGGCATGTTTAATCGTGATGGGTTTCAATTTGCCCTGCCCAACGTTGATGCTCTGAATTTGCCCCCGACCCAGGAGGTAGTATTTTCCTTTCACTTCCACCAGATCGTTGGCGCCGCCGACGCCACTACCTTCGATCTCTTTGGTTTTAGGTGCTTCGAAGGGCTCAAAGGTCGTCACGTAGAAACTGCGTTTGCCGGCGTGATCAGAGCCGTAGAAAACCATGGTTTTTTCACCGTCCATCACTACGTAAGGATCGGACTGACTGCCGGCGCGGGGGCCAACGGGCTCGAGCCTTTCCATAATATTGGTCAGGTCAATTTTTACTTCGACGGAGTCTGATTTTTCCTTCTTATCTCCAGCAAATAATTCATCAAATTTTTCCTGGCGGAAGGGAGCATCGAACCGTAGCAGGGGAAGGCGGAAGAGACGCTCATCCCCACCTCCCCGTGGATAATTAGGTTGGTGGCGGGAAGAGGTGAAGTAGATATACTTTCCGTCCGGTGACCACACCGGTACATTCTCACTTACTCCGGTATTCGTGACGGCCAATTTCCGATTATTATTCTTGGTATCAATTAAAAAGATATCCTGCTCGAAATTCCGGTAGGCGGTGTACATCACGTAGCGGCCATCGGGCGACCAACGGGGAAGGCTATTTTGAAAGCCCCAAATCTCGTCTTGCACTAGTGTTTCGGTGGCAAAATTTTGAAGGTTCATCAGCCGGATCTCGTCGCGGCCACTCTGGTAGATCAGGCGGGTGGTGTCCCCCGCAATCTGTAGTCCACGATTGTTACGTTGGTCCGTGGTGCGCGCCACGGGGCTGCCCTTTCCCGTAGCGTCAATCGTGAATAAGTTTGTATAACCACCCTCCGTCATGGTGTAAATCAGGGTAGAATCGCCCCGTAGCCACTTGACTTCGGTGGCGCGTCCATCGCCGGCGGGCAGTTGCCGTACGAATTTTCCGGCGATATCGCTAACGAATAATTCCCCTCTGGCGATGAAGGCTAATTTCTTCCCGTCAAGCGCCACGTCGAAGTCGCTAATGTTACGATGTGTGGTAAAGTCCGCCGGCTGGCCAAGTCCCGCGTAGCTGCTCACCGTGATGTTGGGCTTCGTGGTTTTGCCAGACGCAGTATCGTAAATATGAATTTGGTAATCCTTGATGAAGGCAATTTGCTGCCCGTTTGCTGCCATGCTGGGCGCCATCACCGAGGTGGAAAATTTAGTCAGCCTTTTTGCTTTCTTCCCATCGAGACGGTATAGATTATATTCCCCGTTATCGCGGTCGGAAACGAAATATACCTTTCCGGCACGGTCCGTCATGGGCCACATATCTTTTCCCTCCCAAGTGGTGTGGACACTTACACTTTTGCGTTCCCGGTCAAATGATTTTATTTCCGGGTTGTACGGGCCTTTATAGCCCTTGCGGTGGGTGAAGAGGCTCGATTCCCAGCTTTCATTAAAGTAAAGGTGGCCGGTATTGGCCTCTTCGGCTACGTTATGAATAATATTAAAATAATTATCAAATAGCCGTTTAGGCGTGCCCCCCGTCACGTCTACGGTAAAGGTCGTGATACGGTTATACCGGTTACTGGTGAAGTAAATCCGTTCGCTATCCCAGCTCCAATTGGCTATCTCGTCATTCGCCGTGTGGTAAGTCAGTTGGCGGATTGGCCCTCCGGCCAATGGCATTATGTAAACATCGGCGTTTCCCTTCTGCGCGGAACTGAAGGCCAGCCACTTCCCGTCGGGAGAAACCTTTGGGTGACTTTCGGCTCCTTCCAGGCTGGTGATCTGGCGAGCATTCCCACCATTGGTGGGCACCGTCCACAAGTCGCCGTTGTACGCAAAGAATAGGGTAGATCCGTCGGGGCTCAGCGCCGGGTCGTCCGCAAATATTGGGCTATTCTGGGCGCTGACGCAGGTGCTAAATAGGAGGGCAAGCAACAAAAGAGTAAATCTCATCGAAAGGGAAAGTTCAAGGGTATTTGCAGGGCAGGTTCAATCGAATCGTAAGCTACGAAACCCACCATAATTACGGACCTTTACCGAAGCCCGGCCACTCGCCACTCCAACCGTTACCTCTCGAACCCATGCCTCCCGTAACCCCGCCTATCCATCTTTCTACTACTTACCTCCGCAATCCGGACGGCACCTACGAGAATGGATACGTCTACTCCCGCGCCGGGAACCCCAACCGGCAAGCCCTAGAGGAACAACTGGCCGAGTTGGAAGGCGGCGCCTACGCCCTCGCCTTCAGCTCCGGAATGGCCGCCATCCAAAGCCTCTTCCTCGCCCTCAAAACCGGGGATCATCTCCTCTTACCGGACGACGTCTACTTCAACGTCCGCCTCCTCCTCGACGAAGTAATGGCCGATTGGGGGCTCACCTACACGGCGGTTGACATGACCGATCTCCAAGCCATTGAAGATGCCCTCCAGCAAAACACCCGGCTCGTCTGGTTGGAAACCCCTTCCAACCCCCAACTTAAGGTGACCGATATTGCCGCCGTCTGTTCCCTGGTTGATGATCGTGATATCCGTGTCGCGGTCGACAACACTTGGCCAACGCCCATCCACCAGTTGCCCTTCGCACTGGGGGCGGATTACGTGGTGCACTCCACCACCAAATACATGGGAGGGCATTCTGATGTCCTAGGTGGCGCCCTCATCGCTAAGCAAGAAGATGATTGGGCGGCGAAACTCCGTCGCATCCAACACGTGGGTGGGGCGGTGCCCAGCCCCATGGATTGTTACCTCGTTTCCCGGGGACTCCAAACGCTGCGGTTACGGGTGCAGGCCCAAACAACAAGCGCTCACCAATTGGCAACCTTCCTGGAAGGACACGACGAAATTGAAGCCGTGCTATACCCCGGATTGCCCAGCCACCCTCAGCATGACGTCGCCAAAAAGCAAATGCGGGAAGGTTTTGGAGCTATGCTCTCCGTTCTTGTGCGGGGAGACGCCAAGCGGGCCATGTCCGTCGCCGCAAAACTCCAGCACTTTGCCGTAGCCACCAGCCTGGGTGGGGTAGAGAGCTTGGTGGAGCACCGGAAGTCCGTCGAAGGGCCAGCATCCGCCACGCCCAATAATCTGTTGCGCCTCTCCGTTGGGGTGGAGCCGGTCGCTACCCTGATTGAAGATTGGGAGCAAGCCTTGGCCACCAATTAGCGTCCTCGCGTATCCCTTTAGCCCTGACCACCTCGCCCAATATGCGTTTTCTCGCCGCTGCATTATTTCTCCTTACCGTCCTATCGGCCACTGGCTGCTACGAAGACCGGATCGCCTGCCTCGACCCGGATGCCTCCAACTACGATCTGCGGGCCGACGAGCAGTGCCCGGATGGCTGCTGCCAGTACCCCAACCTCGCGTTGGAGGTAAGCCGCCGCTGGGGCGATGACCCATTTTCAGTTGATAGCCTCTACCGGGACGGCGCCGGCAACGAATTCAAGGTCCAACGCTTCCGCTTCTACCTCGGCGACGTCGAGCTGATGGGAGATAACGTCTCTTTTGAAACGCCGGATAACGAATTTGAAATCGGCTTACTCAGCGGCGGCGATACCGTCCTGACGGAGGTCAACGCCAACCTGGCGCTCGTGACGGTTACCGGGACGACCAACCTTACCGTCGGAACTTTCAGGAGTAATAACCAGGCAATTAGCGGCATCTCCGCTACGGTTGGGTTGCCCGACTTCCTCGACGCCGCCGTCCCCACCACGGCACCCGCGGCAGCGCCCCTCTCCGTTCAACCTGGTTTGTTGCGGTTCAATAATGGCCTTGGTTACGTTAGTAGTAGTATGGAGTACATTCTGACGGCCACCGATGATACGCTGCGCATCAATAACTACGCCAACTCACCGCTGGCCTTGTCCCTCCCCGCACCCGTTGCTCCCCAGCGTGGCAGTGGACTTACTTTGCTGCTCGACGTAAATCTTGAAGCCATTCTGAATGGTGTGGATCTTACTAATAGTAATGCAGTCATTGACGTCTCTCCCGGACTAGAACTGACCGGCGCGCGATAAAAAAGGCCCGCACCTCCGGATGGAAATGCGGGCCTAAATGCATTGGTTTGCAAGCAGTGACTTACCGCTTCACAACGCGCAGCGTAGAGACGCCCCCTTCATTTGCGAGGCGAATTACGTAGGTGCCGGCAGCCAGGTTGGCGGTGGGTAAGGCCAACTTCCCATCCCGGAAATTCAGTACCTGCGAACGCAACGTACGGCCCGTTAGGTCAAGAACCGTCAGCGTGGTGCTGGCGGCGTTCAGGCCACGAACGTCAACGATCAGTTCTCCCGCAAACGGGTTCGGGTAAGCCGTTACGGATGCGCCGGCGGGCGTAAGGGTAGTGCCGCTAACGGCGTCATTTTCCGCACAAGTAGTCGGGGCCGCGAAGGCAAACTCTTGCGTAGCAGTATTCAGCACGCGCTGCAAGGAACGGTCGGTATTCAAGGCGCCGAACGTAGCATCGGTACGCCACAGACCGGCTTCAACGGCCGCAGTCGGGTTGGTTTCCGTACCCCAGGTAGCGTAAGAAATCATCGTGCCATTAGGCGTTTCCAGGCTCAGTTCATCGCCGTCAGCGGCGAGGTAGCCACTCAGGTCTACCACGAGTAGATCGCCACGTTTCATGATCATACCGCCACAGTTAATGACCAGGTCACCCAGTTGGGCGCTGCCGCTGGTGCTGGCTAAGGACAGGAGGCTAACGTCCAGCGATTGGTTACCCAGATTGATGAGCTCGACGAAACCTTCCGCCGTAACCTCATTGATGGCAATGGTGCCGGGGGCCAGGCCATCGGCGCAGTCGGAACCCGTCAGGCGGTTCACCGTCAGGAAGGAGGACAGGGAGAAACAGCCGCCGAGGCCGCCAATCGTGCCTTCCATTTCAAGTCCGGTAACGGTGGCGTCGTAAGCGATGTGCCAGATCAAGCAAGAGCCGGCGCCCGCTCCCTCCAGGTTGAAGGGTGGCGCGAGGGGCATTCCCACAATGTTGAAGTTCTCGTCAGTGATGATGTAGCGCATGCTATCTCCCTCAGCGTTTTCAACCGTGACGTTGATGAGGTCATCCTCACCATCGTCGGCACAAATTGTGATCTCCGCACCGGTAGAATCCGCAAAGGCGATGGCGCCACCGCTGGCGGTACAATCCGTCGTGGGGCACTCCTCACCACTCAGGCGAGTGATCGTAATGAAGTTATCGGACAAATCAAAACAACCCGATAGTTGGAGAGCGTTGTCTCCGACGGCGGGTACTTCAAACTCATCATCGAAGGCTAACGACCAAAGTAAGCACACGCCATCACCGGCACCTTCAAGGTCGAAGGGTTGGGCCATCGGCAATCCTAAAATTTCACCCGTTTCATCGGTAATGACGTAAGTGAAATTGGTAGCGGAAGTATCCGACACCACCACGTTGAAGGGGTCTTCAATGCCATCGCCGGCACAGATGGTAAGCGCATCACCGCCATCTTCAAGGGCGAGGGTGCCACCGTTTTCTGAACAGTTGGCGCTCCCGTCCAGCAGCAGGTTAATGGTGCGATATTCATCCGGGGTGTTGACGCTACCGTCACCGGCAAAAATGCGGTAACGGAGGTCAAACTGGAGGCCATCAAAGGCACCGCGAGCAATGAGGGTGTCGTAGACGGCGTCAAAGGTCCGCGCAACCGTAGTATCGCGGCCAATGGTGTAGAGTACGGTCACGGGAATCAGGGCGCCTTCTACCGTCGTAAACTCGACGCTGTAGACGACTAGGTCACCGTTAGGGTCCTCGGCCGAGGAGAAGGTGCCTCCAACGAGGTTGCTATTGCCGGAGGAAACAACGATGCTATCTCCGTCCGCAGGTGATTCAATGACCACGGCTTCGGGGAAGGCGTTATCGTCGCGGAGGATCTGTCCCCGAATTTCTCCCGAAGGATTACCGGTAGTATGCAGGTTGAGGTAGTTGTTTCCGTTGATGAGCCGCGCTCGTTGGTTCGTATTCATCGCGAAACTGTTCTCGCTGGCTTCGTAGACACCAGACCGGAGGTCAGCGGAAGTCTGGGCGTTCAGCTCAAAGAAGATTGGCCCCGAACGGCTGGCGTCTCCCCGGTGAATGTGGGAACCACCGGCGATGTTGGCGTCGAAATCACTCGAAAGGTCCTGGAAGGAGCCCGTTACGTTAAAGGTGCGGTCCTGCAGTTCGTACATCACGAAGCCGTTACCCGTTGTCAGGATGGCGGCGGGGCGTGCGTTAAGGCCATTAAGGTTAGAGCCGAGGTACCCTTTGGCCAGGTTCATGACCTGCCCACGGACTTCGCCCGACATCACGGCCGGGGTGTGCACGTTGACGTAGTAGCGGCGATCCAGGATGGATTGCACCTGCTCGTCCGTAACGGTAAAGGTGTTATTGGCAGCGGACCAAACACCAGCGTTACCAGCATCGTCCAGGTCGATATTCAGCGGGAACTCAATGCCTCCGGACTGTCCGGCAAGGCCGAGGTGCAAGTGAGCACCACCGGCGAGGCTGACGAGTACTTCGTCAGAAAGGTCCGCAACGGAACCGAATACGGTGATCTCGTTGCCCGTCAGGTTGATCTGTACCCGGCCGTTACCGTCGGTGTTGACGGGAGCGGGGCGTTCCTGGTGTCCGCTCAGGTCAGCGTAAAAGCTGGTCGTACTATTATCGGTGATCTGTCCGCGCAATTCTCCGGACAAAAATTCGGAGGAGTGAACGTTGACGTAGAGGCCGTTCTCCTCCATCAATTCCACGAGGGCATCGGTGAGGTCGTAAGTATTATCCTCGGCTCGGAATATGGCGGAGGTCATATCGTCGCTCATATCCAAGTTCAGTGGAATAAGTACCGGACCGTTGCGGCCAACGACGCCCATGTGGATGTGTGCCCCACCGGCCAACTGCGTAGCAATGGGACCAGATAGGCCGGTAAAGCTGCCGGTGACGACGATTTCGTTACCGTTACGCTCGATTGCCACCCCGCCGTAGGCAGTGGTGATGATGGAGGGGACTTCATTTACGCCGAAGAGGTAAGCACGAGAATAGGTATCTGCTTCGGGCAGTGCCTGACCGCGGATCTCTCCCGCGGGGTTGTCCACGGAGTGAATATTCAGATAAATGCCACGGGCCTGCATAGCGGCGATCTGTTCCTCATTCAGCGTGAAAGTATTTTCCGCTGCCTCGAAGGTGCCACCACGGAGGTCGTCATCCACTTTGGTGTTAAGGATCACCGAAACAGGGCCAGCCTGGCCGGCAAAACCAAGGTGGAGGTGAGCACCACCCGCAGCGTTAAAATCGTAATCAGAGCTCAAGCCGGAGAAGCTTCCTTCAACAACCAGTTCCGTTCCCCGCAGGGTAGCAGTGACGGAGCCGGTTGCCAGGGAGGTCACCGGTACGGGAACTTGATTTACACCGTTTAGGTCGATGTTAAAGGTGACGGGGTCAAAGCAGTCATTACCCTGCAGGCGGTTCACGGTGATGGGGTTGGAGAGGTTGAAGCAACCCTCAAATCCATCGGCGTTGAGGCCAACCGCCAGACCGGTAAAGTCATCACCGTAAGCCAGGTGCCAGATCAAACAGGTGCCAGTACCAGCGCCGCTAAGGTCGAATGGGCCATTGCCACCGGGGATGCCGAGAATTTGACCCGTATTGTCGGTAATGATGAAAGTGGTCGTCTCTCCGTCAATGTCTCCGGAAAGCGTCACGTCTACGGCGGAGTCTGAGCCTTCATCAATACAGATAGTGGTGCTTTCGCCACTACCGTCCGCCAAGGTGATTTGGCCGGCCATGGCCGTACACTCCACTTCGCAATCTTCTCCCGCGTTGCGGACGACCACGATGGCGTTACTTAAGTTGAAACACTCCGTTGCGCCGGCCATACAGACGTTGTCGTCGATGCCAACGTTGAAAAGCTCACCGGAGTAAGCCACGTGGTAGATAGCGAGAAATCCCGTCCCAAATTCGGAGAGATCAAACGGAGGGCCACCGACGGGGACGGAAAGGATCCGTCCACCCGTAGTGGTGATGAAGTACTGGCTCTCACCACCTACGAATCCGGTGCGGACAACGTCAACTGGTGGGTCACCGTCGTCAAGACATACGGTGTTCACGCGCATGCCGTCCGGGTTCGATAGCACCCCGGCGCTGAAGTTGCAGGGGTTGATCTGTGCACTGATCGAGAACGTGGCGAAGAGTAACAGCAACGTGGCAATTTGCCGGAAAAACGTGTAATGTGTTGATCTCATAGAAGGATTATTTAGTAGACGAAGCCAAATCTGAGTGAGCGCAGGTAACCGAAGATCAACTGCGCTCATCATCCCCCCTACCACAAAAAGGGGGGAATGGTTGCGTGGCAATTCTCAAAGTAAGGAAAATAGTTAGGTCTGCTCCTTTTACCCCCTAATCCTGACGGCTTTTCATCCCTATTCATCAGATCGCATGTTCTACTTTTGCCATCCTTCAAAAATCCCAAACAAGCTCTAAACGATACCCATGGTCTCCGCCGAACTTTCTCTGTACCCGCTTACCCCCGACTACGAAACCCCCATCATTGAATTTATTCATCGACTGCGGGCCCAACCCAGTGTAACGGTAGCTACCAACGGCTTATCCACCCAGCTCACTGGCGACTACCGGGCCGTGATGCGGGCCGTGACGATTGCCATGGAACCAACTCTGATGGGAGAAGTCACTTGTTCCTTCGTCATCAAAGTGCTGAACGTTGGCATCAAGCCCGGGGCGGAAGTAAAAGTATAGTTACCTAAAAGAAGCAGCCTCCCCGTACGCTTCGGTAGGGGAGGCTGATCGATGTCATTTGTTCGTAGAACGGGGGTCAATACTTGGAGAATAACCACCGACCCATCTCCGCCAGGGAACTCTTTTTACCGTAGTTGAGGATGCCCACCCGGTAGATCCGGGCCGTCAACCAAACCGTGCCTGCGGCAAAAAGGAGTACTGATAACAAGCTGCCAATAATCTGCCAGGCTGGTGGATCAAACGCTAGCCGCGCCGGCATCACGATGGGGGCAAACAAGGGAATGAAACTGGACCACACCGCCAAACTGGAATTCGGCGCTTGAATCGCCGCCATCATAATGTAGAGGGCAAGGATCACGGGGATGGTGATCGGGATAGTCAGCGACTGGCTCTCACCCATGTCGTCACCCATCGCCGATCCAACCGCCGCGAAAAGAGCGGCGTACATAAAGTATCCGCCAATGAAGTAGAGGATGAAGCACGGAATGATGATCCACCAGTTCAGCGTGGATAGCCCGCTCATCACCTTTTCTACCATGGACTGCATCTCCTCCGGGTCTACTTCACCCGCCGGGCCGGCGGCCTGCATTTGTTGCGCGGAATCCGCATCAAAACCGAAGAGAATGCTCACCAGGAAGATTACGCCGGGAATGAGGACCATCCAGGCGAGTACCTGTGTCAAGCCTACCGCGCCCACACCAATGATCTTTCCCAGTAACAGGGTAGTAGGTTTCACCGTAGAGATGATGACTTCTACGATGCGGTTCATCTTTTCTTCCATGACGGAGCGCATCACCATCATGCCGTAAATGAAGATGGAGAGGTACATCATGAAACCCATGATGGTACCCAATCCAGCGCCAACTATGCTGGCCATCGTCGTGTCGGTGGATTCTCCTTCCTCAACGGTGATCTTACTGGTCCGGATGTCGACGTCCGTTTCCAGCGCGGCCAGTAGAGTAGGGTCAAGGCCTAATTTCTCCACTTTATAGTCGCGTAGGGCCCGCTCCAACCGGCCGTCCAGCGCAAGTCGGGTGTCGATGGCGAGCGATTCATCGCTGAAGTATTCCACCCGTAGATCCTTGGCCTTGGGGTCCCGGATTTTGGGGATGACGATCGCCGCCGTGAAGCCACCTTCGGCCCCTTCTTTAATCTGGTCCTTAAGCACTTCTGGGTCCTCAGTGCTCTTTACGAAGTAGATGCCATCCTCGTCGGGGATGGCCCGGCCTTCGAACAGACCAGCGTTATCCACCACCGCGATGCGGGTCTTTTCATCGTTGCCGTACCCCAGAATAAATTGGGCGACGATGACGAATACCGCCAGCCCAAGCGGCGTCAGCAACGTAGCCAGGATGAAGGATTTACGGCGAACCCGGGTAATGTATTCCCGCTTGATGACGAGCCAGAGATTATTCATTTGCTTCTTTTTATTTGGTAGACCCTCGATTTTAGACTCCTGCTTCTTTCCTGCTCACCTGCTTGATGAAGACTTCGTTCAGGCTCGGCAGCAGTTCCTGGAAGGTCACGATGTGCACGCCGGCATCCAGCAGGTAGCGGAGGAGGTCATTGCCCGCTTGCCCTTCGGCCAACTGAATGTCTACGCCGGATGGGGTGGGGTTGATGAGTTCAAATCGCGCCTCCATACCCGTGGGTAGGGTGCCTTCGTACTCGAGGTGGTACTTGTTATCCTGAAAGCTGCGGCGGATCTCAGCTACCTTTCCCTCCAGGATGTTCTTTCCGTTGTTGATGAGGACGATGAACTCACAAAGTTCCTCCACCTGCTCCATTCGGTGGGTGGAGAAGATCACGCCCGTTCCCGTTGCGTGCAGACGGAGGATTTCCTGGCGCATCCGCGTGGCGTTCACCGGGTCCAGGCCGCTGAAGGGCTCATCCAGGATCAGCAATTTGGGTTCGTGAATTACGGTGGCGATGAATTGCACCTGCTGCTGCATGCCCTTACTTAACTCTTCGACGGGCTTCTTCCACTGCTCTTCCAGGTTGAATTTAGCCAGCCATTCTTTGGCCTTTGTCGTGGCTTCGGCCTGGCTCATCCCTTTCAGCCGAGCGAGGTACACCAGGTGCTCACCGACGTACATTTTCTTGTACAGTCCCCGTTCTTCGGGCAGATAACCGATCTGAGTCGGGTGGAAGCCGGAGAGTGGTTCGCCGTTAAAATATACCGTCCCGTTGTCCGGCGCCGTGATGGTGGTGATCATCCGGATCAACGATGTCTTTCCCGCGCCGTTCGGCCCGAGTAGCCCCAGGATGGCATCGGGCGGCATGGAAAACGATACGTCATCGACGGCTACTTTTTCGCCGTACTCCTTGCGGACCTTATCAACGCGAATGATGGGAGGGGTGGACATATACTTTCGTTACTGTTGAACTGACGCCAATACTGGCGGTATAAAGGACAAATGTGCCAATTTTATGGGCAAGGCCACGCCGATTACGACGAATAGCCTCAATTCGTCGACCTTTGGTGCCGTGCAAACGGATTCTCAGGCATGGCATTTCATCGTCAACCCAGCCGCGGGTGGTGGTAAGGCTCGACAACGGTGGCGGACGCTGTTACCCAAATTACAAACGGCTTTCCCACGTATGACCTTTGCCGTCAGCACCCCCGCGACCAGTTTAGGGGCGCTGGCGCAGGATGCCGTGCGAGAGGGCAAACACCACCTCATCGGGGTGGGGGGAGACGGAACGCACCACCAGATCCTCAACGGTTTGATGGTAACGGGAATGATCAGTAAGGTCGTCTACGCTCCGCTGGCCCTCGGCTCGGGGAATGATTGGGCGAGGTCCCTGGCCACCCCTCGCAAATTGGACCATTGGTTGGATCACTTCGAGAGTGGTTCGATCCAAAGCCAAATGATTGGCCACCTCACCTTCCCGGAAACGGGGGCCGAACATTACTTCCTCAACGTAGCGGGGTTTGCCTACGACGCCGAAGTCGTCCGCATCGCCGCCGAAGAGCGGGTACGTCACCAGTGGATGTATCCAATCCTGGCACTGAGTTACCTCTCCGAGTATCGGCCCCCTACTGTGTGCGTTTCCCCAAAACCTGGCACCCGCGGCAGCGCCCAGGATATTTGGGAGGGCGATGTGCATACCATTAATGTAGGAGTCGGGCGCTATTCCGGTGGAGGAATGCAATTCGTGCCCCACGCCGATCCGTTTGGCCACCAATTGGCGCTAACGGTAGCCCAAAAACTACCCCGTTGGAAGGTGATGGCCAACAGTTGGCGCTTCTATGCCGGAAGCATTGGCCAGGTGAAGGGTGTCCGAACCAGCCACTTAAACAGCGTTCACCTGCAGCCTACCGCCGGCACCCTAGAGTGTGAAGCCGACGGCGAATGGCTGGGCAGTGGCCCCGTTACCGTTTCCGTGGCACGTGACCGCCTCCGCGTACTAACGGCTATTTAGCTTCGCCCAGGATACGCTCCAAAATGCGTAGCGTGCACAAGTAAACCGGCTTCACGCCAGATACACCGAGCGGGCCCGAGGCCAACGTATGGCCGGTCTGTAGCGGATTATCCGAAGCGTAATACGCGTAGCGCAACTTAAGATCAGGATTGACGGACCGGCGAATGTGCGTCGCCGCCTGGATGGCTTTCTGGTAATGTGCGCCCTCCATTTCCAGGCCGGCTGCCCGCCAGGAACTGGTGAGGAAGTAATCCAGAATGGGTATGTTTTGCAGACTCGTCCCGAGTACCGTCACCATCGGGCCGGTATATACGCCGAGGCCCTGATCCTCAAAATCGGCGGCGCTGAAGTCATTTTGGAAGGGGTAATTATCCGCCGTTCCTTCAAAGATGTGGGCATCGGGTACCATGATGTCGCCCTTCTTCCCCTCGAGAATACCGGCCTTTCCCATGATATTGATGCTCTCTACCGGCATGTCGTATACCCGTCCGGATGCGGGGTCGTGATAAGGGCGGAGGAGTTCGTCCATGCTCTCGTACGCCTGCTCGCCGAAGGCGTAATCCATTACCAGGATGACCGGCGCCTGGTCCGGCACCCGCGTGGGGCGAAATCCAATTTCGGCGCTGATCACCTTCGGGTCGAAGGCCGCCGTATCGAGGATCTGTACGCCCAGGTTCGTGCCGCTCGTATCTGCAATCTCCGTCAGCCCATTCTCGAAGGCTAATTTGAATACTTCCGGACGCAAGTGCTTGAATTCCGCCTGGCTCATGGACCGGGCGTACTCAAACATTCCCTTCAAGTTTTTAATCTTGCCGGAAAGGGCCGCCGGTGAAAAGAGGGCATTGACGACGCTGTGCAAATTGGCGCTGATGATGTGCAGGGGCCGCTCGATCAACTTGCGCTCCAGGAGCACTGCCTTGATGTTCTCCGCCCAGAGTTCGCCGTGGTAATGGTGGCCGGTATTTTCCCGGAGGGTATTGGAAAAGGATATCTCTCGGTCGTCATTCTTCTCCTCTTCGGCCTTTGCCAGTGAGCCCAACCAGTAGGTGATGTGGAAAAGGCTGTTCACTTTTTCTTCGGCGGCAAACCGCTGGCAACTGCTGACGACTTCGTTATACGTCCGCCCCAATAAAGTGCTGAGGTAGGTATAGGCCGTCTCCAACTTGAATTCGCGGCCAATCCGTTCATCCTCCACAATTTTGCCGAGTAGGGCCCACTCCCGTTTGGGTCGGCCCTTGCTGTCGAGACTGTTGCGGTAGATTTTCGTTCCTTCGGCGTACAGGAAAGTGAGATGGGTGAGGATATCGTAAATATCGCTGCGGCCCCGCGTCATTTCGATGTACATTTCATTGTTATCGATCCGAAAGGCATTGCGCCGCCGGGCCGGAGCAACGATGGGTTCGAAGTGGCTGTTTTCGTACCCTTCACGGCTGATGAGTTTCAAAAACTGACATTCCTCAATTCCCTTCGGTAGGCGGGTCATGACGTAGTGCAGACCGTTGAGTTCCACCCGCTCCTCGTCGGCAATCGTCCCGTATATCTCGGGTTGTAGGACCATTAGGTTGTCCATCAGCGTCTTTCCACTCATCCCACCCGGCTTGTAACTGCCGCGGATCAGCAGGTGACGCATGGCGATATAAAGCCGCTGTACGGCGGTGCGAGATTCTTGGGCGCGGGTTCTGGTGGGCATAAAAATTCTTGTTTTCGGAATAAAATCACCTATCTTAGGCAAAAGGTACCACCCTTCGCAACTATTTGTGGCGGGCGGGCTTCCTATCACCGCGTGGCACGGCGAGTAGTTGTGTACACGTGCGTTTAAAGAATTGTTGACCCCACCCAGTATTGAAATATTTAGTAGGCGATTCCTACCGTCTCTCAAGAAAAAGCTTTCGAGTTTTCTGCCCCTCATGCTTCACGGTATGAGGGGTTTTCTGTTAAGGAAAAGCCCCTCCGTTCGGTTGAAGGGAGGGGCTTTGCAATCTGGAATCAGATCCTTGTAATCTGTTTGGATTATTTGATCTCAAACAGCGACTGGTCGATGTCGGTATTGACTTTTGCGTCGGTCACCTTCATTTCGATGGGGAATGGGGCAACGCCGGTCATTTCCATGGAGTAGGGGAACATCACGCCACCTACCTCGCGGTAGTCACTCAGCTCAAAGGTAGCCGTAACCGGACCTTGGGGCTGTACGTAGCGCACTTGGAGACCACTCTCTACGTCGAAGTAGTGCTGGCTAGTCCCACTCGCCTTTTTAGCAGAAATGACGATCACGTCTTTACCGTTGATCTTCTCCATGCCGCTCACCTCCAAAATATCAGGGGTATTCAGGAACTCAGCGATGGGGAACAGGGCGGCCTGCTCAGCCATGGCGTTGGTGATCTCGTCGCTCTCCGGCATCATTTGGCCCTGTTGCATCATCATCGCCTTCCCGTTGTTGTAACGCTGGTCGGCGGCGACCTGGCCCATCATTTCGGTCTGGCTGGAGAAGAGTTGCCCACCTTCTTTATACATGGTCTGCTTCATGGTCATACCCTGGATGGTGGCCTCCATGACCATTGCGTAGTTATTCACCTTGGCCAGTGCATCCTTGCCACCGATGGCGTCAACGTACTTCATGATGACGTCCTTCGGGGAGACATCGGTCGGCGCAGCCATGGCGGCCATGTCTACCATTTTGCCGTTCTCATCGTAGTAGTTCACCTTTCCGCTGGCGGCAAATTTGGCCAGTTTATCGGCAACCGCCTTATCGCCGACCACGATGATGTGGACGTTGTTGGGGCGAATTACATCTTCGGCTACTTCCAGTAAATCGTTAGCGCTGGCCTTTTCTACTTTTTGTAAGTAGGTAGGGTAGAAGTCGCGGTCCAAACCGTAACGTACCGTGTTCAACGCGTAGCTGGCGATGCGTTGGGGGCTTTCCAGTGCGCGGCCGAAGGAGCCGGTCAACTGAGCTTTGGTGCGGGCCATTTCCTCGGCGGTAACGGGCTCGGAACTGATCTTGCGGAGTTCATTCATAAATTCCATCACGGCGGAATCCGTCACTTCGGAGCGTACGCTGGAGTTAGCGGAGAAGCTACCCACCAGTTCGTCGTCGTTTACGCTGGAGTAGGCGCCGTAGGTGTAGGCTTTGTCCTCCCGTAGGTTCTGGAACAAACGGCCGTTGAAGCCGCTACCCAGGATGCGGTTCACGATGTCGGCACGGATAGCTTCCTTAGTTCCCGGTTCCAGCTCTACCGGAGAGGTAATTACGATGTTGGACTGTACGGCACCGGCGCGAGGAACGAAGTTTACGGTCGTACCCTCAGGGGCGGCGGGCATGGGGAAGTCCGGCTCGGGAACAACTTTGGATTTCCAACTACCAAAATGCTTTTTGGCCATCATCTCCGCTTCGCTGCGGGTGAGGTCACCCACCATTACGAGGTAGCTGCGATTGGGTACGAAGTACGTGTTGTAGTATTCCTCGAGGATGGGCAGGTCGATCTTTTCGAGCGACTCTTCCGTCATGAGCTCACCGTAGGGGTGGTTTTCACCGTAGGTCAGTACGCGACGTACGCGGCTAGCGATGGCATCGGGGTTACCCAGTTGGCTCTTGAGACCGGCGCGGGCGTCATCCTTTACCTTCTCCCATTCTGAAGCCGGGAATTTGGCGTCCAACACAACGTCAGCCATCAGTTTGATGACGTCATTCTTGTACTTGGAGATGGTTGCTGCGTAAGCGCCACTTCCACTAGTGGAGAGGCTGGCACCAATGAAGTCGACCTTCTCGTCGATCTGTTCCTTGGTCATCGTGGAGGTCGCCCGGCGGAGCATATCGCCCATCATACCGGAGGCACCGGCGTAGTCACCCTCTAAGTGCGGTGGCACGTCGATGTAGAGCTGGTAGCTCACGCGTGGCAGCTTGTGGTTTTCCACGAGAACGACCTGGAGGCCATTATCCAGTGTGAAATCCTGAAAATCGCCGAGTTGTATTTCCGGGGCTTCCCCTGGTTTCGGGGCCATTTTGCGGAAATCTTCCTGCGCGGTCATTTGGGCGCTGACGCAGGTGCACAGTAATAGGGCAAGAAAGCCATTAAATATATTCTTCATTTGTTAGTTGTAATCGTTATTGAAAGTGTTTGGAGTAGCGAGTGTCGAGTTGCGAGTTTTAAGTATCGAGTTGCAAGTATCAAGTAGCGAGTACTACTCGCAACTCGCTACTTACAACTTGCCTACTTACTTAGACGCTTCTCCCGGCATCCAGTACAGGACGACGCGGTTATTACTGTTGTAGTACTTCTTCGCTACCCGCTGGATGTCCTCGCGCGTGACGGCGTTAAACCGCTCTGTTTCAGTATTGATCAGGTTGGCGTCACCCTGGTACATTTCGTAATCAGCAAGGCTCTCGGCGATGCCGGACATGGAGCCGTAACCGCTGATCGCGTCCACTTCTACGTTATTCTTCAGCTTTTGGAACTCCCGCTCACTGATGAGTTGGTTCTGCAGTTTCGCTACCTCGGTATCGAAGAGCCCCTCGACCATCTTCAGGTCGGTACCCGGCTTGACGATGGCAAAAGCAATAGCTAGGCCCGGCGCCTGGGTGAAGCTTGGGAAGGTGCCCGCCTGAACGGCGACCTGCTTCTCGTCCACCAATACTTTATTGAGGCGGGAGCTTTGCCCGGAGCTCAGTACTTGATTCATAAGGCTGATGGCGTAATAGTCGGGGTGGTTGCGCTCCGGCGTCCGGTAACCCATCACGAGGGCGGGTAGGGGAGCCTTGGAGTCGTACACCGTATCGCGGACTTCACCGGCTAGTGGCGGCTCCACGATGGTAACACGGGGTGGCTCGGCGCCGCGGGGGATTGTACTGAAGTACTTCTCTACCAATTTCTTGGTTTCGTTAATGTCAATATCTCCGGCAATGGAGAGGATCGCGTTGTTGGGCACGTAGTAGCGCTCGTAGAAGAGTTTGTAATCCTTCTCTTCGGCGCTCTCCAGATCCTTCATGTAGCCAATGTTGGGATCTTTGTAGGGATGCTTCGTAAAGCCGTGCTTGAACAGTTCGTAGAGCAGGGAACCGTAAGGTTGGTTATCCATCCGTTGGCGGCGCTCTTCCTTCACGACGTCGCGCTGCGTATCTACGCCTTCCTGGGTCACCTTAGCGTGAAGGAGACGCTCGGATTCTAACCATAAGCCCAGTTCCAATTGATTGCTGGGGAGGATCTCATAGTAGTAAGTCCGGTCCTGGCTGGTATTGGCGTTGAGTACACCACCAGCATCTTCTACGTATTTAGCGAATTGGCCACGTTCAGTGATGTTTTCCGAACCTTCAAATAGCAGGTGCTCGAAGAAGTGAGCGAATCCCGTCCGGCCTTCGAAGGAATCTTTACCACCTACTTCGTACATGATGGAGACGGCAACGATGGGGGTTGACCGGTTTTGGTGCAGGATGACCTTCAGGCCATTATCGAGTTCGTACTTGGTGAACTCAATGTTCGTCTTTTGGGCATTCATTCCGGTTACCATTAGGCAAGCGAACAATAGTCCACAGCATTTTTGTAAAATCATAAGGAGTGGTTGATTAGTGGTTGAGTCGTTAACGGGTTAATGAGTGTTCCACCTTCCAAGAGGTAGAAGCATGAACAATAGAGCAACGTGTTTTGGGCCTTTGGGTTGGAAATACACCCGGTAAACCCTACGTACACGCACAATAAGTCGACCAAAATGCCATTGGCGACCGACCAACAAAGAGAAAACCCTTCCGCCGCAAGGCAAAAGGGTCTCAAAAAAGGGTTTCGGTGTTTGTTTCATTTCTCTGCTGCGACGTAATCGACGTCAAAACGGGTGCTTATTGCTGGACTTTAAAGAATATCTTTTACGGTGCGTTGGCTCAAATCTAGGGTTACCATTTGGACTTTTGCCGCCGCCTGCTCTATAGACGTAGGGGAGGAGCGGCTTCGTTGGTCAACTCTTAAAATGAGTTAAGAAGATGCACCTAAATTCCATTTTGGTGGCTGGGAATTGCATTAACGATCGAAACGACCAACAGGTGCTTGACATTCATCGCTAAAGAATTTTAACGTTTGCCGTCAAAACAGGAGCGCTTCTACCCAAATTGATGGATAGAAGCGCTCGGATGCTTAGCGAATTAAAAAAGCGTTAAGCCATTATTTGGGGAGGAATTACTCCGTTACCAAACGGCTGGGGCTACCGGTAGCCGCCCGGCGCAATTCCATTTCTTCAGCGTATGCCTTGGGCGTGAGTTCCGTAAAGTCCTTGAAGACCTTGTAGAAGGTACTCTTGTTTTTAAAGCCGGAACGCTGGGCAATGCCGAAGAACGTCTGGTTGTAGTAGTCTCCCCGATCAATCTGCCGTTTGACCTCCTCAATCCGGTAGTTATTGATGAAGCTCAGGAAATTGCAGTCGCCGTAGTGGTTGATCACCTGGCTCAGGTACTTCGTATTGGTATCGAGACGGATGGAGAGCTTACGCAGGGTCAGGTTAGCGTCGAGGTACAGCTTTTCCGCCTGAACGATTGATTTGATTCGTTCGAAGAGGCGAACCTCCGTAGCGCCCCGTAGGCTACTCGTCCGGTAGCGGTGGTCCAGGTTCATTACCGAGATCTCGCTGTCGTTGGGCGTGCGGCCGTGATCTACCTCGAAAGCAAGGAAGTTGACGAGTTCGTCGTGCTTGTCGAAGATGGGATGAATGACGAGACGGCACAGGTAAGGCTCACCGTTCTTACGGTAATTGGTGATGGTTTCCTTGAAGGATTCCCGACTAGCGAGACCTTTGCGGATGCTTTCTACCACGTCCGGTTCCGTGCCGGGGCCCTGAAGTACCTGGCCGGGCTTCATGCCCAGTACCTCGTGCAGTTCGTAGCCAGTGATGTACTCAAAGTCTTTATTGACCCAGAGTATGGATTGCTTGGCGTCCGTTAAAATTGTAGCAACATAGTTCATGATGAGAGGTGGTGTGACGTTCACTTACGCTACAAAGCAAAGATCGGTGCGAAAAGAAGAATAGCTAAAGAATGACCACGTGGTCCCTCTAAAGATACGGTTATTTGATCGGGCAAGTCACTGGGTAGGAGGCTGGGCACTCAGGAAATCGCAAAAGCAAAGAATAAGGAAGCGGATTTAAAGAAAATTTTTAGCCAAAAGACTAGTTTTGTCGCAACCTAGTATGTAATCAACATTACAAAGGTATGAAAAGTTGAATGCTTCTTTACGCGTTTAGCCACGAATATCTTTCTCCCTAAACCCGATCTATGGTTGTCTACCCCAATCCTCAACCTCACGCTGACAATTTTGCTTTCAGGGGATTGGGTAAGGAAGAGTGGCTCTGTCAAATTATCAGTCAGGCGGTCGCAGACGGTAAACAGGTAGGCATTAACCACTTTGATGCCACGGCCAGGGATCGCGCCTTCTACCGCATTGGTGAACTGAGGCAAATGCAGGATAGGCCATCCAGCGTCGTTGTTAGGAGGACCGTTTTCGGGCAGTATACCTTTAGTGAAACGGTAGGCATTTGGCTGCAGAGTGGCCGCAACTCCGCCGCCCTTTTACTCAGTCCTTTTCTGGATACTGAAGGCTTTACCTTTGACGCCGCCGAGTACCTCGACCTCAAAGACCGCCTCCAACTAGCCGCCCGGAAATACAGCGCTGCCTCGGATAGCGCTCAGGGGCTCGGTAACCTGAACACTGGCTTCTTTCGCCACCAATCCGCCGCCGAAGCTGCCACCTTCATCCAACAACAGGTTGCCGCCTTTATTGCCAGCGGCGAGGCACTACAACAGGATTACCTAACGGCCATCAACCGACACGCTCGCGAAGGAAGTTTTGCGGCCCGGGAAGCTATCCGGCAGAACGCTGCTGAACTGTCTGCCTTTTCTGCGCAACTAACCCAAGCTACCCAACTAGAGGGGAGAAAGCGGAAGCGTTTTCTCAACGATTGGCTCCAGCAGTTACAGGCTTATCAATCCGCCGCCAGTCGCTCTCCCTCCGCCGCACCAAAGGGAAAGGATATCCGTAGCTATCGCGTCCTGCTCGACCCGGAATGGCAAGCCCACAATGCCACCATTGATCAGCTAGACCGCCATTTGAGGGAAACCGCCATTGCGCTAAGCCCGGAAACGGTTAGCCGTGATGTCGCGGTATCCGAAAACCTGCGCCACTTGGCCCAACGGCTGGAAGATTTTTTGCGTAGCCTCGACGAGGTGGGGCTCTACCAACTCCCCCTCAGCACTTCCAGCGCCGCCACGACGCCCCGGCAACTGGGCATCCTGGAGCGCGTCGTGGAACAATTACGGACGACCCGCACCCACCTGCCCAAGTTCCCAGCCTTCTACGAACGGCAAACCTTTTGGTACGCTCAACCAGCTCGTCTGCGGCGCATCTTAGCTCCCCTGCTCGAATTGCCCCAGGAGCAGTGGGAACCTGCCTTCACGGCCTGGTACTTCGAGCGGTGTCTCGACCGGGAGACGCAGCCCCAGGCCGGTCAATCGGAAGACCCAAAGGCCAACGCAATAATACCGGGAGAAGTCTTTGATCTAAATGAGCACCCCGAACGCCCAGCGGACTTACGGGTCGACTTCACCGGCTCGGCCACACCAGCTCCCGATCAATATTGCGCTTTCCCACTTTCGGAGGTAACCGCCCCTCATGTATCCATTGCCGGTTCCCCCTCCGCCACCCTGTTTTTCGTTCAACCTTATTACCATCACCTCGCGCCGCAGTGGCAGACCGGTGCGGCTACTGAAACGGACGTTTTAGTCATTGCCATCGACGGTCGGGTAGCTACGCTATCGGGTGATCTAAACGTAAAGGGTAGTAGCCTTGAGATCACCCTTCCGAATAACTTCAGCCCCGACGAGCGCGACTGGTTTTTGCGTAACTGGGAACAGCTTTTTACTGATCGAAATGGAATAACTTTATACCATGACTGGTCCGATGCCATGGTCACTTCCGCGTTACTGAGCGACGGGTTATCGGCAGACTTTCTGGCTGCTATCCTCATTCGCGCTGCCTCCGCCGCCATGGCTACCCCATTCGATTCCGCGGAAATGGCGGCCATTGGTAATGAACTTTGGCGTCGTCTTAGCATCCCGTTGCCCGATCCGCATCCCCTCACCGAGGCCATTGCCCGCTACCTGCGCCGCCGTGATTTTCCTGACTTCGTTGCGGCCCACGAACCCTGGCGCGATACTTTTTTGCCCCTTGTAATCACGAGCAAAACATCCGGAAGGAAGACGGTCTATCTGCCCGATGGCCAGTTACCAGGGGGCGCTGCCGCGGGTGCTAGGCGGGAGATGCTAGCAACGGTTGGCTACGAAATAGTGAATTTGGATGCTTACCAGATCTGGCGATCTCCCGACGCGGAATTGAAACGACTATTTGGGGTGTAAAGCATGAGCCAATCTGTCTATCTGCCCTCCCGCTCCTTTCGCTTACGGTCCCGCCTGAGTGAGGCGAAGAACTCCTTAAAGGTGTCGAATTCTCTACGCCAGGATATACCGGTACCGATCTCCAGGCGGCCCGCGCTCACAATGTCCGGCTCAATCCTTTCGTAGAACCGCAGACGTAGCGTCCGGGCATCGTTGAGGATGTATTCTATGGCCAGATCGTTACCAATAAAGGTGTTAGAGGAATTGAGGCCACCCAGCTGGTTGTTATTAAATACGTTCAGGTCATTACTGATCCGCAAGCGGTTATTAAAATCCCGACTGACGGTGAAACCGAAAGCACTGCTCCGCCCGTCCGCACCGTCCGCAATGGAGGTGTTGCGATAAGAGTTGTACGCAAAGTCGAAGTCGAAGCCTGAGATAAAGGCGTCCTCCCCAAAGGCATTTTGCACGAGATTATTGATCAACAAGCTGAAGTAGTTGGAGAACCATTCACTCAGCGTGTTGATGGCCGCATCCGAAACTCCAAATGATAAATCCGACGGCAGAAACTGCCCCGCAACGATTAGGCCGAAAACCTGGCGATTCAGTTCGTTCTGGTCCAGCAGTAATTGCTGGCGTTTGTTGTTCGCGTAATTCTGTAACTGAGAATCCAGGTTAGGGAAGGCCAGGTCAAAGTTGATGTCCGGCTTGGTCAATAGCCCTTTCAGCTTGAGGGTAAGATCGACGTCGGTAGCCCGGCTAGCGTTGGTCAACACGGTTTGGTCTGCGTTCGTCGTGAGGTATTCCTGAATGAAGTTGAGGATGGGCGTTCTCAGGTTTTCGTAGTCGGCCTCTAGGTCAAGGGTAGCTTCGAAGGGGTCTCCCGTCCAGGTCACCTTCCCGCCCGGCCGAACGGAAAATTCCTTGTTGAGGAAACGCTGGAAGGTGAAGAGGTAACTTCCCTGCGTGATGTTGTAGTCCCCGTACATCTCCAGGTTCCCGTCACGCGGGATGTTGAGGGATAAGTTGCCATTTCCCTGCCCACGCAGGATGTCTCCCACCTCTTCATCGAAGATGATTTCGCCGACGGCCTGTTCGGTGACGGTCAAATCCATATTGAGGCTGACGCCAGTAGGCTCGGTGGCTTGGCGGACTGGTTCATCGATGTACACCCCGCGATTAACGAAGCGGATATCGTCCATCGGCCCGGCGGTGCTACTGTAGTTTACGGGGATGCTCAGTCTGGAGTCCCTCCCCACGGTGGCATTTACGTAGATATCCGTCTGCCGGAAGTTTCCGGTGAATCTGATGAAGCCCTGCCCTAGGACCGTTCCAAAAAAGAGGGGATTATCGCCCGGGGCCAGTTCAAGGGCGAGGAATCGATTGGTCTCGATCCGGGCGTTGAGGCCCAGGTTTTTTAGCCGATCGTGAGTGACCCCTCCACTAAGGGTAGCGACGTTACCGAAACGGTCCTTTAATTGGCCACCGGCGAGGTCGAAGAGGTTGTTATTGATCCGTACGCGGTTCCGGTCGAAAGTATAGCGGGTCTTCAGGTAGTCGATCGTCATTCCACCGTTGGAGGCTTCGATGTAGCCGCCTACGTCTAATTTGTTAGTGGGACCATTTACACCGAGCCGGGCGTCAAAAACGCCTTCAATATTGGAGACCGATCCTCCCACCCAGTACCGGGCCAAACGCAGTGGGTAACCCGCAATGTCGACGTCCATATCCAAATAACCTTGCACCTGCGACAGCGCCGGATTATCTACCAGGTCAGCTAAATTGTACCGAGCACTGGTGATGAGTTGCGCGGTATCCTGCGTGAGGGTCATGTAAGCATCGACCTGGCTTTTAGGGTTCTCGGCCCGCAAATCAGCGCGGAGGATGCCGTAATCATCACCGTTCATCCGGAAGGTATCTGCGCGCAATTCTGCCTTAATACCCTGTTGCCGAAAGACGTCGGCTACGGATACGTTGACGTCGATGTCTCCACTGAAATCCAGCGGTTCGTAGCTCCAAAGGGAATCAATGAGGCCGAGATCCAAATTTTGGAATTCCAAATTGAGGCCTTTATCTCCGTACTTATTTAACTCGATCTGGCGCCGACCGCTGCGCAAGGAGAAATTTTTGGTATCAATGTAGTCCGGGCCGAATACCAGGAAATTCCCCGGTCTTGTCGTCCAAACCTGTTGGAAGATCTCGATGTCGGACTGGCCAAAGCGCAACTCAAAATTCTGCTCGTCGGGCAGGCTCAACGTGCCGTCGAGGCTGATGCGGCTCAGTAGTTTATTGTCGGCGTCCGCACCGTAGGAAAGCCCGAACGTAAGCTGGTCATTATCGATCAAACTCTGCAGCTTGACGAGGTTGAGTAGGTGGCGGCCCTTCACGAAAGTGGAATCAAAGGCCACGTCCACCTCCGCTTCACCCTGATTGCCCGTCAAATTGACGAGGAACTGCCCAGTACGAATATCACCAAACTCGAAGGAGGGGCCGGATAGGGCTACCTTAAGCTCATCCGAAAAGCCATCATAACGCCCTTCGATGTTGATGTCGCGCAAGGGGCCCAGGGTGGGGGCGATGAGCCGATTCAGCCCACGGGAGTCACTGATGGCCAGGTTAAAACTAAACCGATTCGGCGCCGGCACCCGGCGTGGCGGGTTGATTTTGAGGCGTGAAGTCCAGTCCGGATAGTACTCCGTGAGGTAGCGCGTGAAACTGGTAGTAACCTCCTCAATGTCAAAACGGCCAATGATTTGCCCATTCAGAAGGTCGCTTTTGATGTCGATGACTTTAGCCCCATCGGAGTTGAAGCTCGAAGCGGCGGAAAATCGGTCGATAGGAATGTCGAGCGTGTCCAACAGGATATTGAAGCTGTCAAGAAGTACGGTTCCTTCCATTTCGCTGAAGTCCGTCCCCAGTAGATTGAGGTCGATATTACCCGCCAGCGTGATCGGCTTGTTGCCGAGGTTCAGCGCCAACAGATCCAGCTGTTTGATGGATGCGTCGAAGTCAAAAATGGGAATGGTATCACGAAAGTCAATCCGCCCCAGGAAGTTGAGGTCAATATTATCGTCCGATATGTCGAGGCTCCCGTTGAAGAAGCGCTCTTCCAACCGGCCGTCGATGAGGGCATTTTCGTAGCGGTAGCCCCGGAACGTAAAATTGGCTACCCGCGCCGCAAGATCCGCGCTGGCCGCCGTCGGTTCCAGCCCCACGCCGTTGTTGACCGATCCGGTAAAGGTGACCTTGCCGAACTCCTCATTACCCGTCCAGGCACCAAGGTCAAATTCGTTGAGGGCCAGGGCACCACTGTAGGTGGCGGGCCGGTTGTCGTCCAGCACGAGGGCCATGTTAAAGTCGGCCGCCCCGATCTCGGAAGTCAGTTGGCCCGTGGCTACGAAGTCGGTGAAGAAGCCATCGAAACGGCCGGAGAGCCGCAGGTTGCCCAGTTGGTCTACGTTGGGGGGAAGGTCCAGCGTCGGGATCAACCTGCGGATGGTAGATACATTGGTCGTCAGCCGGCGCAGATCGAGGTTGAGGGATTCCGAACCGGGCCGGGCCAGGTTACGGGAACCAAAGCTGCCGACGAAGCGGGTATTACGGTCCAGCGTGAGGTCCACGTCCCGTCCCCTTAGGTTATTGACTTTGCCACTGAAGTCTCCCGCAATGGAGATCTGGCTACCACGGTTATCCCGGAAGAAGGGGTTGAACCGCAACTTGCGGGCAAAGTAAAGCACGTCCCGCACGGCCACCCGGCTCTGCTTCACCTTGACGGTCATGCGTACCTCATCGTTGAATTCGATCCAGTCATCCCAACTACTAAATCGGAACCGGAGTGAATCGGATAGCCGACTCTGGGCCGTCACCAGGTCGAGGTCGTACAACTGAAGTTCGGTAGGGGTGATCTTGAGATCCTGCACACTCAGGCGGTCCAGCACGAAGCCGGACTTTTCTTCGAGGGAAAGGTGCTTGAGTGCGCCCAAAAAATTACCGTCCTGGAAGTCCACGTCGATCAACTCCAGATCGATATTGGACATTCCGAGACGGGCAAAGTCAACGGCGGAGATGTCCGATTTGGCGATCGGCTCCTTGCGGTAATTATTGAGCGTGTAGGCGCCGTCGATCACCTCTACGCTGTTAACGAGGATGCGCAGGGCATTGGAATCCGCCGCCTGCACCATACTGTCAAGTTTGATCAGGGCTTCCGGAAGTGGATTGGGAGGGATGGACGTCTGGGTAAAGCGGGGCTCCCGCAGTTCCATGTCCGAGATCCGCAGCTCCTTATTGGGTAAGTCCAACGCATCAAACCGGATGACGCCAGACGTGAGGGAGGCATCAAAACGCTGTCCCTTCACACTGTCGTTCTGGACGAAGTTAATGTTGAACAGATCCAGGTGGTCAAGCCTGATGTTGAGTGGGTTACTTTCCTTGTTGGGGTTGGCCGGAAAGAGTTTGTTGATCGCCGTGGTGAGATTGGTCTCCGCATCACCGAGATCTCGTCGGATCTGAAACCGCGTGTCGCGGATGGTGATCTTTTCAATGGCCAGGCCCGAGAGAAAGTCGAAATCGGCTTCCAGGCTGCCACCGTAGAGGAGCGTATCTCCGTATTTATCCTCAACGAAGAGGTCCTCAATCGTCAGTTGGTCCAACCAGGAAAGACGCACCTTGCCAACCGTGACGTTCGTCTCCAGTGTTTTACTAACGCGGTGGGTAACGAAGTCCGCCAGCGCGTGCTGCACGGCCGGTAATTGGAACAACAGAAATAGAAGAATGACCGCTAGCACGAACCACACGACTACCTTCCGCACCACCGACCAGCCCCTCCGCTTCTGGCGGGGAGCCTCCGAGGGGGGCGTAGTTGTGGGAGTGGGGTCTTCCTTCATTATTCAGTCTGCGAAAATAGGGCGCGTACCACCAGCTACGGGGCTCACCAAAGAATAAGGCATACGTTTGGTGAAATAGGACACCTACTTGCAACGGAATAACGGGACGGGTACCGCAAATGATCTAAGGCGGCGCTGCTCTTAACTGACTTTAATGTCCAGCATCAGAGCAACCCCCAATCTGCCTGCTTGACCTGCTGAAGTGTCTCTGGATCTATTACCCATGTCCGCAGTGTGAGAACCACTTTGGCCACCCGACGTTAGGCGGGTAAACTATCCAACCATGTTTAATTTCTTCAAGAAGAACCCTACTAAAGACCTCGAAAAGCGCCACAAAGTGCTGATGCAAGAAGCCATGTCCCTCCAGCGCAACGGGGACCTGAAAGGCTACGCCGCCAAACTTGATGAAGCGGAGAAGGTCATGGACAAGATCGTAGAGCTCAGCAATAAGTAGACGTGGCGCATAAGAAACCCAACCTGCCAGAGAAGATCTGCCCGGTCTGCGGCCGCCCCTTCGCCTGGCGCAAGAAGTGGGAAAAGGTCTGGGAAGACGTCAAGTATTGCAGCGAGAAGTGTCGCCGCAACAAGGGGAAGTAAGTACGGCGCTTGCTAAGCTGAAGGACGCTTCGGTAGTATCAACTACAGGAAAAAAGCGCGCACTACGGAGACATCATCCGTAGCCAGTAGACCAAATTTCTCCTCGATGTAGATGATTTTTCGGCGGAACATCTGTTCCACGGGGCCGTCGTTGCGCTGCGTCAACAGGAAAGTGATGATCTCGTCTTCCGTGACCGGTTTATACGGGTCGTGGCTAAAGGGTTCAAACGTCAAAATTCCGAGGGAAGCAATGGCCAGGTCGAGGCAATTCTCGCAGCTGATGCGTTTGTCGTGGCCCGCCCACCAGCTAGTAAATTCTTCCGTGTTCAGGTGGTTTCCCAGGTAGTCCGGCGTTGCGTACTGGCTCATCTCGATGGTCTCGCCGTCACAGGATACCATCCCGGAACCGATCACCACGAGTTCGGCCCTGCGCTCCGTTTCGTCGAGCACACCAACCGTCGCGGTGAGTTGGAGCGCTTCCTGACTGAGGTTCAGTAAGCTACGGAGGGTGTTCAATTCCTCCAACAGCATAGCCATTGTTTCCCGTAGCAATTCACCCGTAGTAGGAGAACTTTTTTCGGCAAAATTCTTGAGGGCAAATTCTCCGGCAATCTTCTCGAGCAGGGTGGCAATGAGTGCTGCGGTAAAGTATCCTTTATCGCCCGCGTCCGTACCGTTCACGATGGCGATCAAGTGGTGGCGGTCGCTAAGTTCGGCTACTGCAACGGAGTCATCATTATGGTTTGCGTGGTGGGTGCCAATCTGGTTGTGGGTGAGAATTCTCATTGGCAGTATAAGGGTATAACTAACGAAGACGTTGCAGCAAAAAGCTACATTTGTTGGGCAAAGTTACCATAAAATCATTCTCACCATGATCCAGCCATTTCACCTCGCCGCACCCGTGGATGACCTCGAAGCCGCGCGCCACTTTTACGGAACCGTACTCGGCTGCCCGGAAGGCCGCACTGATACGGAATGGATCGATTTTGACCTTTTCGGCCACCAACTCGTCGCCCACCTCGCTCCGAAGAAGGAGGCCCCGGATCACCGCAACGAGGTAGATGGCAAACACGTCCCCGTTCCTCACTTCGGCGTCGTCCTTGAATGGGAACAGTTCGAATCCTTTGCCGATCGGCTACGCAGCCACGGCGTGAAATTTGAGATCGAGCCCTACGTCCGCTTCACGGGCCTGCCCGGTGAGCAGTACACGATGTTCTTTTACGACCCCGCCGGCAATGCGCTGGAGTTCAAGGCCTTCAAGGATATCTCTCGTCTCTTCGCCAAAAGTCTGAACGGTTAGGCTGGTCTTGCTCCGCCCACAATTAATTTCTGGCGCTGCCGCAGGTGCCAGGTAAAGGGATTAAAGGGGACCGGTCAGTAACCGAAAAGAGCAGCTTAGGATGCTCGTTGGTTCCTCCGTTTAAGGACGAAACTAACGGTAGCCGTCACCAGCGCCGCAAAAAAGATGGCCCCGAAACTGAAGCGGAGGGAGGCGAAGTCGGAGATCATCCCCAGAATCGCCGGGCTGGCCAGAAAACCTACGTACCCCATCCCCGCCACTACGGATATCCCTTCCGCGGAACTGACGCCCTTCGCCCGACCGGCCAGCCGAAACAGCTCGGGGACGATCACCGAAAAGCCCAGACCCACGAGTGCAAATCCGAAGAGCGCCGGCCAGAAGAAAGCACTCAGCACAAAACTGAGCCCGACGGCTGAGATCAGTGAGCCACCGATGATGATGTTGTAAGGCCCGATCCGCTCGGAAATACCATCCGCAAAGAACCGACCCAACGTCATCGTAATGGAGAAGGCCACGTAGCCAAACCCGGCGATCTTATCGGAGTAGATACTGATCACGTCCAGGAAGTAAAGCTTGCTCCAGTGCTCAATCGCTCCCTCGCTACCCATAATTAGGACGGCCAGCACCGTCAACCCGAGTAAGGGTTTGATGAGCGAGAGTTTAAACTTCCCTTCTTCCCCCCGGTCCGCCTCCCGGCTTTTGATATCACCGTAGTAGCGGAAGGCAATCAAGTGACTGATGAAAATCAGCGCTGCGACCGTCAGGAAATGGTAGATCGGGGCGGGGAACACGTCCAATAGCAAACTCCCCAGCCCGGCGCCAATGACGCCCCCAATGCTGAAAAATCCGTGGGCGGCAGACATGATGTTCACTTCATCCCGCGCCTCCAGTTCGGAGATGATGGAGTTCATGCCAATGTCCAGCAAGGAAGAAAATAGGCCACAGCAAAAAAGGGCCGTACAGAGCAAAACGTAGGTTGGAGCGATGACCGGTAAGCACATCAAGCAAGCAAATCCAACGACTGATAGGAAGGTGAGCCGGCCCAAACCAAAAATTCGGTAAAGCACCGAGGAAGGGGGAATGGCGCACACCAAACCGATGGAAAAGCAGAAAAGCGCCAGCCCGATTTGCCCGTCATCGAGGCCCAGGCGGTCCTTCACGCCGGGGACGTACAGCACCCACGTAGAAATTACAATGTTCAGCGAGGTGTACAGCCAGGCTGGAGCCAGGTAAGCGGGGTTGTTCAGGATGCGGACGAGGCTATTCATGGCCACGAAATTACCCCGCCGAAACCTAAGTCGTGCGCTTTAAATACTGTTTGATGAGACTTTCGGGGGCAGGCCTCCAACCGCCATCAAGCAAACTGCCACACCAATTGGTTGATGAAGAAGAACAGGACGAGGTAGATCCACAGCCCGTCCAGGAAGTGCCAGTAGATCGTCAGCAAGCGCAGGTTAAGACGCTTGGCCGGGTCCGAAAAGTAAACGAGCACGCTGACGGGCTCCTTCATGTACTTCCGGGCCTTGTATAGAAAGACGCCCAGGAAGGGGATACCCCCGATCACGTGCGCAAAGTGAAGGCCAGATATTACGTAGAGGTAGCCTGCAGAATTGTCCGACGTGATGTAGATCTGCTGGGCGAACAACTGGTACCAGGCAATACACTGCATGAGCAGAAAAAAGAAGGATAGGCCCATCGTCGCCCACAGCATATTGGTATACCCCTTGGTATCGTCCGCCAGGTAGGCCTTCTTGGCGCGGATCATCGTGTAACTACTCCCCAGTAAAATGGCCGTGTTCACCAAAAACAGGAGGGGCAGTTTGATGGGTGGCAGGTCGGATTGCACCCGCGTATACACAAATGCCGCCGTCATCGTTAGAAACAACATCGTTAGGCTGAAGAGTACCAGCGTCAGGTAAACGTTCTTGGGGTGAAAGGCAAAGTTGTCTTCCGTAGGGTCCTCCGCCGTAAGGTGGGCGGTTTCGTAGGGGCGTTCGTCTTTCATCGTTGGGTGGCACGCGTAGTTAGGCTTACCTAACCCACGGAGCCGGGATGTGTTGCGAAAATTGAGTCTGCTTACGGTCAAGGAACAGCCGATTCACAATTGTAGTTACGGGCGGCCAGGAAGGGTGCGCTATCGCAGTTGGCCGCTCAACTCGTAGAGCACCAATCCGGCGGCAATGGCCACGTTAAAACTGTGCTTGGTCCCAAACTGCTCGATCTCCAGGCAACCGTCACAGTTGTCGATGATGCTTTGTTGTACCCCCTGTACCTCGTTACCGAGGACGATGGCCAGCGGGCTATGGCCTTCCGCCCTGAATTGTCGTAGCTGAATTGATCCATGGGTCTGCTCTACGGCGAAGGTCTTTATTCCCTTTGCCTTGAGTTCCTGGATCAATTCGGTAGCGTTATCATGGTAAGACCAAGCTACGGACGCCGAAGCGCCCAACGCAGTCTTGAGAATGTCCCGGTGGGGTGGGGTAGCGGTAATTCCGCAGAGGTAGACGTGCTCGATGGCCAGGCAGTCCGCCGTGCGGAACATACTCCCTACGTTGTTGGCCGAACGGATGTCATCCAGTACCAGGGAGACGGGAATCTTGGGCGCGGTGGCGTATTCCGTCGGGGAAAGGCGCTCCAACTCCGCCATTGATTTCTTTTGGGCCATGGGGTAAAGATCAGGATTACGCGGCTAAACCATTATGACGAAGGCGCAAACGTAAAATGGGATGAACGCCGGTAAGCGAACATCCCATTTCAATGTTGTCGATTAACAAGCTAGTAGTTGATTACTAGTGGCCGAGGTAGTTTTTCAGCAGCTTGGAGCGGTTCGTACCGCGCAGCTTGTTGATCGCCTTATCCTTTATCTGGCGCACGCGTTCCCGCGTCAAACCAAACTTTTCACCAATGTCTTCGAGGGACATGGGGTGTTCGACTCCAATACCGTAGTACAACTTGATGACGTCACACTGGCGCTCCGTGAGGGTGCCGAGGCTGCGGTCAATCTCGCGGCGGAGAGATTCTTTGTATTCCAGGTTGGTGTCCGTACCGGGGGTGGCGGAGTTGGCCAGGACGTCCAAAAGGCTGTTGTCCTCACCTTCCACAAACGGCGCGTCCATAGAAACGTGGCGGGCGGCGACGGAGAGGGTTGTCTCTACTTCGGAGGCGTTGATCTCCAGCTCACCGGCCAGTTCTTCGCTGCTGGGCTCCCGCTCGAAAGCTTGCTCCAGGCGGCTGAAGGCCTTGTTGATCTTGTTGAGGCTACCTACTTTGTTGAGGGGGAGACGGACAATCCGGCTCTGCTCGGCCAGGGCCTGCAGGATGGACTGGCGAATCCACCAAACGGCGTAGGAGATGAACTTAAAACCACGGGTTTCGTCAAAACGCTGAGCGGCCTTGATGAGGCCGAGGTTGCCCTCGTTGATGAGGTCGGAAAGGGAAAGACCCTGGTTCTGGTACTGCTTAGCTACCGATACGACGAAGCGTAGGTTGGCTTTGGTCAGCTTCTCCAGTGCGATCTGGTCGCCCTGCTTAATACGCTTAGCCAGGTCGACTTCTTCCTCGGGCGTCAGCAGGTCTACTTTACCAATTTCCTGGAGGTATTTCTCCAGTGACTGACTCTCGCGATTCGTGATCGACTTCGTGATCTTTAACTGTCTCATATATGACCTTACGTTTTGAGTAGGCTAGGCCGGAGGGCCTAGGCGTTGAATTCGGGGCGCAAAATTACGGGGAATAGTAATGGCAGTCAAGGGGCAAATGACTGGCTACTAGCAAACAACTATTTAACAACAGCATGTAAGCGGCTTAAGTTGGGTGATTTAGTTTTTTTGGTAGTCTCACCTTTTATACTTTAATTGCCCCCACCCCGGGGCTATCTCTCTTCGGGTAGACAACACCCCACAAAACAACACATGGACCGTATTAAATTTACTTCAGAATTCATCTGTCGCGCTTCCCCCAACATGGTTTATCAGTTTCTGACGGACCCCGCCTGCATCACCCGCTGGTTCTGCGACGAAGTAGATATCATGGACCAAACCTACACCTTCGTCTGGAACGGCGCCGCCGAAATCGCTGAACTCATCGAGGACAAGGAAGGGCAAACCGTCCGCTTCGCGTGGGAAGACGCAGAGGACGACGATGAATACCTGGACTTCAGCATCAGCAAAAGCCCCGTTACCGGCGAAACCATCGTACACGTCACCGACTTTGCGGACGACGACGAGGTGGAAGATCAACGCGCCCTCTGGCTGACGCAGCTAGCCCGCATGAAGGCGGAAATGGGTGGGTAAGCGCCACGCCGCTTCCATCATCCTTGAACCGTTTAAATCTTTTTTCACTACCAGGACTCCTCGCTGGCATCATCACCCACCACTGGATACTGCGTGGTGGATTGGTAGCGAGCGGTAAGCACGCTCGTGCTACCTAAAATGGATAAGGGCAAGTACTTATTTGGTGGGCTATTGCTTAACGGCTAAATTGCCCAAACAACCCGTTTCCGTCCGTTTGCAAATTGCAAGCATCAGCGCGGAAGGGCAACCCAGAACCGTTATGCCCCGCATTACTATTCTTCTTGGTCTGACGCTCGGCGAACCTCGTCTGCTCTCGGGTCGGGCTAATATCCCTACCTACAGCCCCGCTATCCTTCTCCGTTACCTGGAGTCCTTCTACGCTTTGGGTGCCCCCTCCATTAATCGATCTGCCCTGCGCATTGAGCAGTACCGACAGGTCATCGCCGTGCACGAGGCGCAGACCAAACGGGAACCCTTCTACGCAAAGACCTTCCGGGCCGACCAACTGGCCACCGCCGAAGAACTACTCTCCCGGCGCGACGAATTGCTAGACGGCGGCTTCGACCTGCTAACGGAAGCCACGGAGGCCGTGCCAGAACGAATTCGTACTACCTTAGAATTAGAAAGGATCCTACTGGATGATTCCAATGACCTGGACTTATTACCCGGCCAGGCCGATCGTCTCCGCAGCCTCATTGCTGCCCTTCCAGAGGATCGCCATCCGCGCCTGCACGTGTTACTCAACGAACCCCGCGAGTTGTTACCCCCCGGTACGCAGCGGCTGCTGACCGGTTTAGAAGCCGTAGGCGATACCATCGCTCAGTTACCCGAACCTGCGGCCCCCGCCACGAATAGCGACCTCCACCGCTGGCAACGCCATCTGCGGGGGGGAGCACCGACCGAAGCGGACACATCCCTGCGTGGCGACGGCAGCCTGATCATCCTCCGCGCGCAGCGGGAGACCCACTTAGCGGCTTACCTGGCCCGTACGCTGCGAGAGAACCCAAGCTGGCGCCCGTCCGCGTTACTGACGGTCCGCAACCAAACGCTGGATAACGCCATCACGATGGAAGGGCTACCAAGCATGGGCGTCCCCTCGAGTTCCCTCGCCCGGCCAACGCTACAGGTACTCAAATTGGTCACGGCATTCCTTTGGGAACCGATTGAGGTTGAAAGGATCATGGAGTTTGTCAGTCTCGTAAGCAAACCGCTACACTACCGGCTGGCCCAGAAAATTGCCGTCTTCCTGGCCGATACGCCGGGGATGTTCGGGCCCCGCTGGCGCGCCATGATCGAAGGCTTCTTCCGCGCCGAACAAGCTCGTGGGAAGTACTCCACCAAGAAGCTCAAGCAGATCCGCGACCAGTACGAGATGTGGTTCGAACGCCGCCGGTACCGCCGGGAAGAAACAGTCCCCAAACTTCAACTCCGCTTCCTTTTCCTCCAACTCCGCGAATGGGCCCGTGAAGAACGGCAGGAGCGCCGGGACGCGGACACCCGCGACGGACGGCCCGCGGATGACTACGCCGGCCTGCTCGTCCTCTACGCCCAGGCCCAGCGTGCCGTCGAACTATTGGATGCGCAGCCCGAAACCGGTCTCAACTACCTCTCCGTCGAACGCTTGGTCCGGACGATCTACGAGCCCGCTCCCGCTCAGTTCCGCCCCGAAGAGCAGGGCGCCCTGCCCGCCATCTTTGCACCTGCGTCAGCGGCAACTCTACCTACTGAACCCGGTGTGGAAAGTGTGCTGTGGTGGGACTTCATCGAAAACGAACCGGACTATTTCTTCAGCCGCTACTATCCTCCCGAGGTGGCCTACCTGGCGGAATTAAACGTTGCCATCAACGGGCCGGATACTAAAAATGCCCTCTCCAATTGGCAGCAAATGCGGCCGGTACTTAACGCCGGGAAACAACTCGTGCTGTGCTTACCGGACCGAGTAGATGGCGCCGAAGTCGAGCCACACCCACTACTCGGCGATCTCGAAGCGGCCTTCCCCGAAGGATCCCTCGAACGAATTACCATTGACATTGACAAGACGACCAGCGCCAAGCAAATACCCGGCCTGGACTGCCCGGTCTTTGCCGACGTGCCGCTGCATCCACTGGAAGGCCCCGTCCCTCACCTCCATGTGGAACGCTTGCGAGATCTGCCGGAACGTGACAAGGAAAGCCCCACTTCGGTAGAGGACTTTATGTTTTACCCGCACAAATACGTTTTCCGCCACGCCCTAAAGCTGAAGGGGACGCCAATTCTTCGCATCGCCTCCGAAGGGCGCCTCCGCGGTAACCTGGCCCACCGCTTGATTGAGCAACTACTTAAGGAAATTGGTAGCGACCGTAACCGGATGACCCGTAGCGAGGTAGATGGGTGGATCGATGCCAACGCCGATCGGCTCTTCCGGAATCAGGGTGCCGTCCTGCTACAGTACGGTCAGGAACCAGAACGAATTCAGTTCATCCGGACTATGAAAAAATCCGCCTGGTCACTGGTCTACGCCATCCGCGAGAACGGTTGGCTGGTGCGTGGCTCCGAGGAATATGTGCACGGCGATCTGGAAGCGATGGGCCAGCAACTGCACGGCCGCGCCGATCTGGTCCTGAGCCGGGAGGCCAACGGCATCCACGAAGTAGCCGTGGTAGATCTGAAATGGCAGGGGAAGGGGCTCTTCCAGAACTTGCTGCGCAACGCCCGCGACGTCCAGCTGGCGCTCTACGGTGATTTCATCGCCCAAAATAAGATGGCTGATGAGGATGGAGCCCTGTTGCACCGGCAACCCGGCCGCGTCCATACCGCCTACTTCTTGATCCGCTTCGGAAAGATTCTGGCCCGCAATCAGGTCGCCTTCCGCCAGGCAGAAACGGTGGGTGACGAGGAGGCAAATAGCGTCCAGCTAGAAACGCTCCGCAAGATTCGCAACACTTACAACTGGCGCTGGGAACTCATTCGCAACGGTGATTTGGAGATACGCTGCGCCGAGACCGCCGGCCACCTCGATGACCTTTACCGCGAACTGGCCTGGGAGGATCTTTTCGAACAGGAAAACGACACTTCCCGCTTTGACGATTACCAGTCTTTGATTGGCCTCGTCCGTTAATCCACCTTTATCCATCTCCTTCGCAAAACTCCGTTCAGTGCGTACGTTCCTGCTCCTCTTCTGCCTGCTTTTGGTTAGTTCTTCCGCTACCGCTCAAAAGTTTACTGAGGTGACTCACCTCGGCCGTCTCCACCTCAAGGTAGAAACACGCTCGGCTACCTATCTCTATGACCCGGTGGCCGGTGGTTTTTCCAGCATCATCGACCCGGCGGGGGCAGATTGGGTGGCTTACCGAGATACGCCCTGGGGCGAGTATCCCGCTTCGGCGGCCTCCAGCTACCGTGGGGTTCCCAACCTGGTGTTTCGGGGAGACGACGACGGTGCGGGGCACCCCGGCCACAAAAAGTGCAAGAGTGAGTTACGGGACGGCAAGATCTATACCGAAACCCTGAGCGGGGAGTGGGCCTGGAATTGGTCCTTCACCAGGAAGGGGGCCATTCTCGCCGTCACCAAAGTGCCTGCGGGCAAAAAGTACTGGTTCCTCTACGAAGGCCCGGCCGGTGGGCGCTACCAGCCCAAGACCACCTACTGGGCTACTGGCCTGACGCCACCGAGTTATGCCATTCCGGACCATTTTACCGGTGGCACCCACCGCGATTACCACCAACTCATGTACTTCGGCCAGGACGACTCTCGCTACGTATTCGGCATGCTCCAGGCTACGCCCGATACCCACCGCGACCACATCAGCTACCTGGGCAACGAAGAGATCGGTGCGGCCAATAGCCCCGACGGAATGGTCGTTGCCGGCTTCGGGCGTGACGAAGGCGCCACCCCACTGCTAGAAGATCCGCAAATTTTCGCAATTGCCATCATCAAAAAGGGGAAAGCGAGGCGCATCAAAAAGACGTTACATAAATTAGGCAAGGCCGATAAATAATTGGCTGGGGTTCCTTCCTACGTTGATTTGGGCGCTGCCGCGGGTGCGGAGAAAAAGGGTGAAAAAACAGGACCAAACCCGTAACGTTTGGGGTGAATTTGTGCATGAACGGGCAAACCCGTACCCATGAACAAGTTTTACTTCGTCTTACTCCCATTGCTAGTGGTTTTCTCCGCAGGCGGATTGACAGCGCAGTGTGCCGCCCCCTCCCTGGGCAGCTCGGCCACCGAAGATCAACGATTTGCCACCCTGCGCCCGACCCGGATTGCCGGGGCCACGGGCTACCGTGTGGTGCTTTCCGCCGACGCTTTCCGCGACCCGATCATCAGCCCGGATACGACCTACGAATTTGGGCCGGACGAACAGATCATCCTCTACGGCCTTGAACCGGCGACCCGTTACCGCGTCAACATCCAGGCGATTTGTGGAGCGGAGGTGAGCTCTTTCAGTAATCGGCTGATCTTCACCACTGAGGACGACGGCCCGCCACTGCTCGACGATCGCGACGGAGGCTTTAACTACTTCGTCAGCGCCAGCACCAGGTATAATCCCGTGCCGGGGACGACCCTGGCGGCCACCAACCAGGGAAACCCAGCCGGGCCCTGCGGGGGTGATGCGGACGATGACGTCTGGTACAGTTTCAGCCCCATTTGGCCCAAGTACACCTTCACGGTTGATCCCGTGAGCGGTACGGACTCCGCCCTGGTTGTCGAGATCTACGACGAGCGGCAGGACACCCTCGTCGCCTGCCGGGCCGGCCTGCCTGGTGAGACGGTAAATATCACCCTGGAGAATATTCCCGTCAATCAGGACCCGCAGAACCGTTTTGAGTACGACCTCCGGGTCTACACTGCCGGGACCAACGGATACGCGGTCTTCGAGATCGGGGCCGCCGGAGAAATCCTGCCGGTCGCGGATGAAACGGGCTGTATCGCCGCCGAATCGATCACCCTGGACGGGACGGGCCAGGCCAATGCATTCGTAGACGTCCTGAACCAGGAGGGCGAGGTGATCGTCAGCATCGAAAATACCCAGCCGCTGGGAGTCGTGGACGTCAGCTACTTCGAGGACGCCGCTGGTGCCCGCCTCTTCGGGCCGAATGACCTTCCTTACCTCGGTCGGAACATCAGCATTAACCCCACGGTACAACCTGCGGGGCCGGTCCGCGTGAGGAGTTACCTGACACAGGCCGCGGTGGATGCTTTCCTGATGGAAAACAATATCGCAAGCGTCTCCGAACTCGGGGTTACGAAAGTGGCCACCGGAGATTGTTCCGCCGAGTACACGGGCGGAGGCGTCATCGCCAGCTTTGAAGATGCGGGCCGCTACGGCAGTGGATACTACGTTGACGTCGTCGTTACCTCATTCAGTGAATTCTTCTTTTCCGCGGCGGACCGAGCGCTGGGAGAAGCGTCAAGCACGCGTTCCACCACCAATTTGACGGATATGCGCACTGCCCCAAATCCCTTTACCCATTCCTTTAAAGTAGACTTTTACGCCCGGTCCGGTGGAGAGTTACGTATCAGCCTGCACGACGTAGCCGGCAAGCGGGTACAGCAGCGTACGGAGCGCGTAGCGGCGGGTCTCAACCAAATCAACGTTGAAGGTTTGGGAGACTTGCCGAAGGGTACTTACTTCCTCCGGCTTATAGATGCGGACGGTGGCGTAGTCGTCAGACGGGTCCTTAAGCAATAATTCCGTCCCTGGCTAAGCCAATTGGTCCTGTTTGCTTGCCCACCAAACCTTGCACCCGCGCCAGCGCCCAGCTAACGCTACGTGATAAAAGGTGCACTATCCTTGATGGGGAACAATTGAGGTGTCCTTACTAGAAGCCTCCGGCAAAGCTACCGGTGATGAGGAAGCGCATTACGAAGACCAGCGCAATACTAACGGCCAGACCAAAGGAGACTTTAGCCAGATCCCGACCGATGTCCCTGAACGCATCCTTGATGTTGAGGCGGCCGGGGATTGTCTCGTAGTAAGCGATGGCAGCGCGGGCGATCATCGCGACGGCCATCACGACGATAATTTCATCGGGCACTTTGTCCCGGAGGTAAACCACGTAACCGATGAGGGCCAGGAGGACGACGTTCATGCCTAAACCGGCGTAGTGGAAACTCTTTGCCCGGGCGAGGTCGCTGGGCTCCTTGTCCAACTCCAAACGGTAGCGAATGGCAATCTCCCGGCCGGCCAGCAGACCGAGGAAGACCCAGGTAGTGGACATTGGTACTTGAGAGAATTCCTTGAAGAAAAGCAGGATCAGACCGTAGTTGAAATCAACGATAGTAGCCGAGCGGATGTCGGTCGTATTCGTCTTTTGCTTGACGATCTTCTGGATGTTGCCGCCCTTGCTGTAAAAGATGATGGCCAGCATCGTCAGAAGGATACCTAGAGAAACCAGGATTTCCGTCAGCGTCAGTGCGCGTGGCAGGTAGACGTAGATGTTGGCGAAATCCTGAATGAGCCACTGGCCCCAAAGGAAGCCCGTGGACGCCCACTGCAACACCGTCCAGGTACGCTTCTCGCCGGGCGTGATGGGGTTGTTAATGAACTTCTTATCAAATAGACGGGTAATCAACTGCCACACCAGGATGGCCACGCAAAAGGCCAGCGCGTAGCCAAGAATGGACTTCATCGTCATGTCGTACAAACCCTTGGGCTTAAAGAAAGTCAGTACGAGGAAGGAGGTACTTACCGGAATGCCCGTCCGCGTAAGGATCATGAGCACCAGTGGCGGCAGGAGGTAGGGCCAGGGCATATCCTCCACGAAGGCGTACTTGGCCAGGCGGCCGTAACTCACGTCGCCATCGTAGGTGTGCCAACCCCAGAGCAGCGTAAAGGCCAGGATGCCACCCGCGAAGAGCCACAGGACCCACCACGGCTTCTCCTCGTTGGAAGACAAAAAGGTACCCAGCGTCTGGATGGAATCATTACCGACAACGGCGTAGCCGGCCAGGATGAAGCCGAGCCACATGATGATCAAAGAGGGATCCATAAAGACGAAAGTTCTGGGGTAGCGGAAGAGGATAGGCTAGTGAGCCTAAGTAAATAATCCCCCAAAAGTAACCGTACGTTCGGCCGCGTGGGTTAAGTCTACATTAATTCCCCCGCCAAACGTCCTGAATCAAATGGCCAGGATGGAAGCCATTTCGATGAGTTTGGATTCGGGCTTCTTCTCCTTGTAGATGCTGTCCTCGAAGGGGTAGGTAGTGATGAGATCATTTACGATCCCCACGGCTACGTTCTCTTCCCCTTCTAGCAGTCGGTTAACCGCGGCGTGCCCAAGGCGGCTGGCCAGGAGACGGTCCAGCGCCGTCGGGGCACCACCGCGTTGGAGGTGGCCGATGACGGTGACCTTCGGCTCCATACTCGCTAACTCATCCTTGATGCGCTCCGCAATGCCGGCGGCGCCACCCATGGGGTGCCCTTCGGCGACAATCACCACGCTGAAGAGCTTGCCGCGGGCCTTGTTCTTTTTAAGGACGTTCTTAAGATCCTCCAGATTCGTTTGCGCCTCGGGAATCAGTACGCTGGAAGCACCCGACCCGATGGCGGTATGTAGGGCGATGTAACCGGAGTGGCGGCCCATCACCTCCACGAAGAAAAGGCGGTTGTGGCTATCCGCCGTGTCCCGAATCTTATCTACGGCATCGATGGCGGTGTTGACGGCCGTATCGAAACCAATGGTGTAGTCCGTGCCAAAAAGATCGTTATCGATCGTACCGGGTACGCCGATGAAGGGAACGTTGTGCTCTTCGCTGAAGACCTTGGCGCCCGTAAACGTACCGTTACCACCAATGGCGATACAGGCATCGATGTCGTATGCCTTAAGGTGTTCGGCGGCCTGGGCGCGGCCCTCCGGCGTCATGAAGCGCTTGGAGCGCGCCGTGCGGAGTACCGTTCCGCCCCGCTGGATGATATTGGCAACGTCGCGCCGTTCCATCCGCTTAAAGTGGCCGTCGATCATACCCTCGTAACCCCGCTCGATACCGTAGACGTGGAGTTTATTCCAGGCAGCCGTGCGGACGACGGCCCGCAGCGCGGCGTTCATGCCCGGGGCGTCCCCTCCGGAGGTAAATACGGCGATGCGGCGAATGTCCTTTCTATCCATGGTACAGAGTATCTGATTGGCGAAGCCGCAAAGCTATAAAAGCCACCGCCGTTGTAAAAGCTAATCGAAGGTTAGTTACTGTCGGTTATCCGCCAGCGAGTGGGCCGGCCCTTCAGCCAAAAAATACCGTAACCATGACCGGTGCTTAGTGCATTGTTCGCCGGTGGAAATTGGCCAGGGCTTCGATGGGTTTATGGACGAAGCGTCCCATCTTCAAGTTACGCTCCGCCATCGCCGCCTGCAGGATGGTCTTGAAGTGGTAGGCGATGGAACCAATGTAGTGAACGGGTACGTTCAGGTGGCCCTCGTACTTGCGCACGTGGCGGTCCAGGAATTCACCGAAGCTGTCAAAAACGATCTTTTGGACGAGGGGGTGATCCAGGTGCTCCCCCATAAAGCGCGTAAAGCTGGCCATGTAGGTGTTCGGGATCGGCGATCCGTAGATATTGTCCAGAATATCCGACTTATCGATCTTGATGTGTTCCTCGAAGGCGTCCCGGATGTCATTGTCCAGTTCCCGGTAGAAATAGGCCCGCAGGAAGGCTTTACCGATGTGGCTCCCGCTCCCTTCGTCGCCCAGCATGAAGCCGAGGTTGGTTACGTTGTCCACCACGTCCCGGCCATCGTACAAACAGGTGTTGCTACCGGTACCGAGGATGCAGGCGATGCCTGGCTCGGAGCCACAACTGGCCCGGGCGGCACCGAGCAGGTCGTGCATTACGGTGATCTCCGCTGTGGGGTAGGCTGCCTGCAGCACTTCGCGGATGGGGAGCTTGCGGGTGTAGTCCCAACAACCCGCGCCGTAGTAGTGGATCTCTGTCGGCTTGAGGTTGGGTAGTAATTCGCTACTCAATTTTTCCACTTCACCCTGTAACAAATCACGGGGGTGAACGACGGGGTTGAAACCCTTCGTATGGGCGTAAGAGCTTTCTCCGTCTTTGGCCACCCAGGCCCAGTCCGCCTTCGTCGAGCCGGCATCCGCAATCAATAACATAGCTGAAGTTTAGGCAGGCGAAGGTAGCCAACAAGCAGCAAGATTTCAGACGCTTTTTTGCCGGCTTGGCTAGTGGCTAATCATAGATTCAGGGTATCTCAACTAAGTACCAGTCTAACATTGGGCGCTGCCGCAGGTGCAAGGTGAGGGGGAAGCAAAAACGCAGTGAAATAGGGTGCCTCCTCCTTCCAGGAAAAGTTGATACGGAAGAAGAACCTTTATTGCGGAAAGATGGAGACGAACGGAATTACCGAGGCAGCTGCCCTAACCAGTCCAGGACGATCTTATTGAACCCCACCTTATCCTCCAGATTACAAAGGTGGCCACGGCCCTGCATCACGGCCAACTCCGCCGTGGGAGCGTGCTTGTCGGCGTAACGCTGGGCTGCATCAAGGAAGACATGATCCTGCTCCCCCATCACCAAGAGGGTAGGGCGCTGCAGGGGGCGTTCGTAGAAGGCCCGGACGACGCTAAAGAAATCGCGGTACAGACCCAGCCACTTCAGGAATTCCCCCGGGGCGAGCTTCTTGGATTGCCGCCGGTACATCTTCCGGCTGAAGGCGTGGTTCTTGCGCGGCATCACGATGATGATGAAGGAATCGTAGATCCACCGGAAAGGGATGAAGTAGCTTAGGAACTTTCCACTGTGGGCGAAGCTCTTGATGCGCCAATCCGCTTTAAACACGCCACCGACCATGATCATGGATTGGATCATCTCCGGCCGCCGGGCATCCAGTCGCTGCAGGATGATGCTACCGAGGCTGAGCGACATGAAGTGAGCCCGCTCGATCTTGGCTTCGTCTAGGGCCTTGAGCACGTCGTTGGTTACGATGTCGAAGGTGTAACTCTCGTACGGAGGCTGCACGTTCTTGCTCGATCCATGGTCCCGCAGGTCCAGTAGGCAAAGGTTGTACTCCCCCTGAAAAGCCGTGACCTGGTGCTTCCAGGTGACCGACGAACCGCCCGCCCCGTGGATGAACACCACCCAGTCCTTATCCGGGCCGGCGTGGACGAGGTCGTAATGGATCGTATCAGTCAAGGCGGTGGCTTTTGTGGGCAACGAAGATACATGATAGTGCAAGGAGCGGGGCTAATGTTCGCGCTTTACCGGGCGGGCCAGGTTAAGTGAACGCAAAGACCCGCCTGAATCTAGACCTTAAGATTAAGCCAGTATTAAATTCGGCCTACGTTTTAATTACCTGTGCCAAAGTAGCTTGTGCGCGGCGGTTGGGGTGGCGATATTGCGGATGCCTTCCACCACAGGCATTTACCTCAGCCCGTTTGCCAACTTGCAATCGCTTTCACTAAGTCTTCCGAAGTGTCCATTGATACCTATCCTTTTTCTGAAACCCGGGGTGAACGTTTCCCCCCCGTCCGCTTAGCCATCTTCCACTTGCAGGATGTATGCGTCCGGATCCCGCGTTCCCTGCGTAACCATTTGCGGACGGCCTCCCTGGAGCTAGCCCCACAGATTGAGGCTACCTTCCGCTGGCTGAGAAAGCGCCAGGTCCGGATCGCCCTCCTGAGTGACTTTGACGAAGCCGGTACTAATATCCTCCTAGAGCGCCTTTCCTGGGAATTAGGTGGTGACCAACTCATTCAGGCAGTCGTACCTGAACAAGGGGTGGGGGAGAACCCAATCCGGCAGGCCATGGACCTGGCCGGAGTCTCGGACCCCCACCAAGTAACCCTTATCGCCGATACGCCAGACCTGCTGAACTTCGGCACCCAGGCCCAAGTACGCCTTAACCTTGGTGTGACGAGTGGGAAACACAGCTACGAAGTGCTCAACTCCACGCCGTGCCGGGCCTTGCTGGACAATACCATCCAGATCGTCAATTATCTACTCGACGAGGTGCCCCAACTTGCGGCTGCTGGTGGCGCCGGCTCTAACGGGTAGACCCTTTATTTTAGGAGTAGCTCCTGGTTAAGTACATCCTAATTGCGGAAGGGCATCGGCAACCTAACTATCCATTGTCGTTAGCCTCTTTTCACAGATTGGGTCCCTAACTATATCGCGATTCCCCGCGTTACCTTTGTCCCGTTCCCATTTACCCGGCACCTGCGGCAGCGCCCTGATCGAAATGATGTAATGGCCGCACCGTAACCGGAAACCAGCATTCTGCGCATGAGCTTTTTCAATAAGTTTTTCAATAAAGAAAAGAAAGAGGACCTCGATAAGGGCCTCGAAAAAACCAAGACCGGTTTTTTTGATAAGATCAGCCGCGCCGTGGCCGGCAAGGATACCGTGGACGAGGAGGTGCTTGACGAATTAGAGAACGTGCTGATCACCAGCGACGTCGGTTTGGATACCACCGTCAAGATCATTGAGAACATCGAAGCCCGTGTGGCGGAGGATAAGTACGTCAACACCAGCGAGCTGCACCAGATCCTGCGCGACGAGATCGTGGAACTGCTGGCCGAGAACAACGCCCAGGACTACGAAGATTACGAATTGCCACCCGTCACCGGAGACGGCCCGGCCATCATCCTGGTCGTCGGCGTGAATGGGGTAGGGAAGACCACCACGATCGGGAAGATCGCCCACCAGTATCAGAAAAAGGGCCATAAAGTGGTCCTTGGCGCCGCCGATACTTTCCGCGCTGCCGCCGTGGACCAGCTCAAGATCTGGAGCGAACGCGTTGGCTGTGAATTCTACTCCAAGGGAATGTATACCGACCCTGCGGCCGTGGCCTACGAAACTACGAAGTACGCCATTGATAATAAGATGGACGTAGCCATCATCGATACGGCCGGGCGCCTCCACACCAAGTTTAACCTGATGAAGGAGCTGTCGAAGATCAAACGCAGCGTCACTAAGGCCCTGCCCTCCGCTCCCCACCAGGTCCTCCTCGTGCTGGACGCAACCACCGGGCAAAACGCCATCGAACAGGCCAAAGCTTTCACTGAGGCCACCGACGTGACGGCCCTGGCGCTGACCAAACTTGACGGTACGGCTAAGGGCGGCGTAGCTATCGGGATCACCGATACCTTTAAAGTGCCCATCCGCTATATCGGCGTGGGGGAAGGAATCGATCACCTCCAGATCTTTAATAAGAAGGCCTTCGTGGAAAGCCTGTTTGGAGACGAGATGAAGGTATAAACACGGGCTAAGCGTAGGGACGGCTACATTTTGGTAGCTATTTGTTGGCGTATCCGCCGGTAAATTGCCACCTTAGCCGGTGATTCCCGCGGTTCGGGATGCTTTTGAGTTTATAATCCCAACTAATTCGCTTGGCCATCCTCACCTACTTTTCGGGGTGCGCCCCAACTGATACTGACATGAAGTTCGTTTTTGCCCTCCTGGCCTTTACCGGCCTGGTGCTCCCCCTCGGTGTACACGCCCAGGGGGCCACTCCCGTAAATGACGAATGCGCGAACGCCACCCCGGTGGCCGTACCTACATTCGGTACCACGAATTACTACGCCGTTGATACCCGGGATGCCAGTGGCTCCGTCCCCGCCCCTGGCTGTACCAGTGCCAGTGGTGACGATGACTTGTGGTATTCCTTCGTCGCCGGCTCCGATGGGATCATTTTCCGCTACCGCAACGCCGTCATTCCCGCCGGATCAACCGGTATTGGTTACGCGATCTACGCGGGGTGCGACGGCGAAGAAGTGGCCTGTAACTTCAATTTTGGCGACGGCGTGACCGGTAGCGATATCGTGGACCTGCTGACCCCACTCATCCCCGGAGAGACCTATAATATGCGGGTCTTCACCCAGGGCGCAGACGGTGGGGGAACCTTCGAGTTTGGCATTCAGGCCTACCAACGCAATGACGAATGCGCCGAGGCGGAAGAAATCTTTGTACAAATCCCCGGTGGCTGTGCCTATACCAACCTATCCACCCAGAACTTCTCCCGTACGCAGTCGCCCAGCAGTGCCTGCGCCCTGACGAGTAATAACGATGATGGTTGGTACCGTTTTCAGGCCACTTCCGAGTACGTGATTGCCGATTATGCTAATTTGATCGCAACGACTGGCTCCGCTACTGGGTTGGGTTACAGTTTGCACGATGGTTGCTCCGGGGTAGAATTAGCGTGTAGTTTCAGTATCGGAAGCAACGGCTCGGGGCGGGAAGTACTTAATCCACTTAGCCCCTTCAACCTTGGTCAGGTTTACCTGCTGCGTTTGTACCTGGAAGGACCGACCTCGTCGGGCACCTTCGATTTTTGTCTGCAGGAGGCCATCTGCTCGCCACCCTTCGTGCGCTACAGCGTCATTTTCGATGAATGTGAAACGGTGGGCGCTCAGGTGGTAGCCACCGCATTCGATCTGGGCGGCGGCGATTCCCTGCTCATCGTTAATGACTTAACGAACGATACGCTGGTCTTCAAGAGCACTGGTTCGGACACCACCGCTGCCTTCCCACTTGAGGGACAGGCTACGTTTACCGCCCTCAACCAGATTTCTACAGCTTGCGATAAATCGGAAACCGTGGACGTGTATTGCCCCGCAGACAACCAGACTTGTGACACGAGCCGCGACCTCCTGATTAACGATCCGGGTTCTTGCGATCTGCTCAACGAGGCTAAAAATTGGAACACGGGAACCAGCGAATACCCCATCGATCCATCTTGCGGGACTTACCGTGGGGGAGATCTCTTTTACGTATTTACGGCACCTACTAATACTCTGGAGGTGACGGTGCAGGAGAACCCCTTCAGTACGCTGGCCCTTTCCGTCAATGAACTGAATTGCCTCGATGGCGGTACGGAGATTGACTGCAAAACCGTAAACGGTACTGGCCGGTCGGTTACGCTAGAAGGCATGACTATCGGGGCACAATACACGCTACGCGTTTACGACCGGGGGGATAACGACTTTGGTACAGCCGTTTTCTGTGTTCAGGCCGAAGCAAATCTTCCCGCTGAATTGGTCGACTTCTCCGGTCTGGTGAGACCGAAGACCAATGAGATTAGCTGGATTACCGCCAGCGAGGTGGGGGTTAGCCACTTCGCGGTGATGCGGAGCGCAAACGGTACCTCAGGTTGGGAAACGATCGCCAACGAGCCCGCGGCCAACACCTCCGCCGCTACTACTTATACCATTACCGATAACTCTCCACTGGCGACCGCTTTCTACCGCCTGAATACGGTAGATCTGGACGGAAGCGTCGCTACTTCGGCAATCATCCAACTCCAGCGCGACAAAGTATTGACGGATGTACGGGTATTCCCAAATCCGGTGGGGGAGGAACTGCAGTTGCAGTTCGTTGCGGGTTCCTCGCCGGGCGTCTTGACGGTCCTGGACGCACGTGGGCGTGAGGTGATTCGGCAAATTGCCCCGGTCGCCGATCGGGTGACGGTAAATGTTGCCACGCTCAGCCCGGGCATCTACACCATTCGGACGGTCATCGCGGGTGAATTGGTCGTCAAACGTTTCGTCCGGAAGTAGGGCGCGGCCGCGGGTGCCAAACGTAGGACCGAGGAAAAAGAGGGCGTCTAAAAGTCTAGTATCAAGCTATTTAGGAAGGTCAGACCCTACCGAGGGGAGCCGCACGGTAGGCTGTGCGTATTGGGTGAAGGAATTTAATTCTCACACTTGCTTGCGTACTAGGAAATAAACAAAATAGTCCTTACCTTTGCGCTCGCTTTTGAAGGAGGTAGGCCTCTGGTAAAAAAGAAAGCGTCATAAAGCAAATAAACGTATGCCTACAATTAATCAACTTGTGCGTAAAGGGCGCAAGCAAATCACGGAAACGAGCAACTCTCGGGCCCTGGACGCATGTCCACAGAAGCGCGGCGTATGTACGCGTGTTTACACTACCACTCCTAAGAAGCCGAACTCGGCCCTCCGGAAAGTAGCAAAGGTTCGTCTTACGAACGGTATCGAAGTCATCGCCTACATCCCCGGTGAAGGCCACAACCTCCAGGAGCACAGTATCGTACTGATCCGCGGTGGTCGTGTGAAGGACCTTCCTGGTGTACGTTACACCATCGTCCGTGGTGCACTCGATACGGCTGGTGTAGCCAACCGCCGCCAGGCCCGTTCCAAGTACGGTGCCAAGCGCCCCAAGAAATAATCCAAGGAGGCAACTCCCGGCGCGTACTGTGACGTTTGCCCCCCGGCAGCGTCTACTGCACGAGCTACTTCTCAACAATATTCTTAAGTAAGATGAGCCACCTCAGCATAGGTGGCCATTTGGCGGGGTAAGCCCGCCATCTGAAGCGATTAAGCTATGCGTAAAAGAAAACCAAAAGTTCGGGTCATTGCACCCGACCCCCGTTACGGAGACCCCGTAGTAACTCAATTCGTTAACATGCTCATGCTCTCCGGTAAGAAGAGTACTGCATTCCGTGTCTTCTACGAAGCGATGGACCTCATCAAAGAGCGCGTCGCCAACGAAGAGATCGACGAGCACGAAGTATGGAAGCGCGCGTTGAACAACGCCATGCCACAGGTCGAAGTACGCTCCAAGCGTATCGGTGGTGCTACTTTCCAGATCCCAACCGAGATCCGCGCCAAGCGCAAGATGAGCATCGGCATGAAGTGGTTGATCCGCTTCGCCCGCTCTCGCTCCGGTAAGGGTATGGCCGAAAAGCTGTCCGCCGAGCTACTCGCCGCCAGCCGCAACGAAGGCATGGCCGTGAAGCGTAAGGAAGAAACGCACAAGATGGCCGAGTCTAACCGCGCCTTCGCCCACTACGGTCGCTAAATTAGTAGGGTAGTCTAGTAGTAGGGTAGTACCCGCATAATATGCGCTACTACCCGACTACCCGACTACCGTACTACTCTACTAAATCCTAATCTACTAATCCAACCAACCATGGCTACGGATCTTAAATACACCAGAAACATCGGCATTGCCGCGCACATTGATGCCGGTAAGACAACTACGACCGAACGCATTCTTTACTACACGGGCATCAGCCACAAGATTGGTGAGGTGCACGACGGTGCCGCTACCATGGACTGGATGGAGCAGGAGCAGGAGCGTGGTATCACCATTACCTCCGCTGCTACCCACACCAACTGGAAGTGGAAAGATCAGGACTACGTATTTAACATCATCGACACCCCCGGTCACGTTGACTTTACCGTTGAGGTAAACCGTTCACTCCGGGTACTCGATGGTCTCGTATTCCTTTTCTGCGCCGTATCCGGTGTAGAGCCTCAGTCAGAAACCAACTGGCGCCTTGCGGACAACTACAAGGTTCCCCGTATTGGATTCGTCAACAAGATGGACCGCTCCGGTGCTGACTTCCTCAGCGTAGTAAAAGACGTGGAAGAAAAGCTGGGCTCTAAGTCCATCCCACTGCAGATCCCCATTGGCGCCGAAGAGCGTTTCAAGGGCGTAGTTGACCTCATCACCATGCAGGCCATCGTCTGGAACGAGCACGACCAGGGTATGACCTTCGAAGTGATCGATATGCCAGAAGAACTCGTCGACATCGTTGACGAATGGCGTGAGAAACTGCTCGAAGCTGTTGCTGAATACGACGAAAGCCTCCTCGAGAAGTACTTCGAAGATCCTGAGTCCATCACCGTTGAAGAAGTACGCAAAGCTGTTCGTGACGCCGTCACCGACGCTGCTTTTGTACCAATGATGTGTGGTTCTGCCTTTAAGAACAAAGGTGTACAGGCCGTTCTCGATGCCGTGTGTGCTTACCTGCCCAGCCCAGTGGATATCCCGCCGGTCCGTGGTACGCACCCCGACGACGAGGAGCAGGAGCTCTTCCGCAAGCCCGACGTAAATGAGCCGTTTGCAGCTCTCGCGTTCAAGATCGCTACTGACCCCTTCGTAGGTCGCCTGGCCTTCATGCGCGTTTACTCCGGTAAGCTGGAAGCTGGTTCTTACGTAAAGAACACCCGGTCTGGCAACAAGGAGCGGATCTCCCGCCTCTACCAGATGCACGCTAACAAGCAGGAGCAGATTGACAAAGTGGAAGCCGGTGACATCGCCGCTGCCGTAGGTTTCAAGGACATCCGTACCGGTGATACGCTTTGTGACGAGGCTAACCCCATCGTGCTGGAATCCATGGTCTTCCCCGATCCCGTTATCGGTGTAGCCGTAGAGCCCAAAACGCAGAAGGACCTTGATAAGCTCGGTATGGCCCTGGCCAAACTGGCGGAAGAGGACCCCACCTTCACCGTGAAGTACGACGAGGACACCAACCAGACCGTAATTTCCGGTATGGGTGAGCTTCACCTCGAAATCATCGTCGACCGCCTCAAGCGTGAGTTCAAAGTGGAAGCCAACGTTGGTGCGCCACAGGTAACTTACAAAGAAGCGCTGTTCAACACGGTTGATCACCGTGAGCGCCTCAAGAAGCAGTCCGGTGGTTCTGGTCTCTTCGCCGACATGAGCTTCACCCTCGGCCCCGCCGATCAGGAGTTCCTCGACAGCGAAGAGTTCAAATCCGGTAAGGAAAACATGCAATTCGAGTGGGCCATCGTTGGTGGTGCCATCGATAAGAACTACCAGAAGCCAATCAAGGACGGTTTCCAGTCCATGATGAAGAACGGCATCCTGGCCGGTTACAACATCGACAGCATGAAGGTGAAGGTTTACGACGGTGGTATGCACTCCGTTGACTCCAAGCCCCTCGCTTTCGAACTCTGTGCGAAGGAAGGTTTCAAAGCCGCCGCCAAGCAGTGTAACCCCAAGTTGCTGGAGCCCATCATGGAGGTCGTCATCGTCACCCCCGAAGAGTACACCGGTAACGTAATCGGTGACCTCAACCGCCGCCGTGGCCTGCCGAAAGGACAGGAGCCCATGAACGGTGGTGCCGTACGGATCACCGCCGAAGTGCCCCTCGCAAACATGTTCGGTTACGTAACCGACTTACGTACGATCACTTCTGGCCGTGCCAACTCTTCCATGACCTTCAGCCACTTCAACGAAGCTCCCAAGGGCATCGCTGACGAGGTGATCAAGGAAGCTAAAGGCGCTGACGCATAATGCAACCCTCTCTTCCAGCTCCGTCGCGTGCCATCGCGACGGGGCTGGAAGTCTTTAAACTCTACGGTTACCGGAAAGCCGCGTAACCTCTTTTCTTTGAAAAATTACAAACTGGCATGAATCAGAAAATTCGCATCAAACTGCGTTCTTACGATCATAACCTCGTGGACAAGTCCACCGAGAAGATCGTCAAGACCGTAAAGAACAGTGGGGCCATCGTTACTGGCCCGATTCCGCTGCCCACCGAAAAAGACATCTACACTGTCCTGCGGTCACCGCACGTCAATAAGAAGTCTCGGGAGCAGTTTCAATTGCGCACGCATAAGCGGCTGATTGAGATCTACACCCCCAACCAAAAAACGGTGGACGCGCTTTCCAAGCTCGAACTCCCTAGTGGTGTAGACATCCAGGTTAAGCTGACCTAAAATCTGCTATTTTTCATTTGCGCGTTGATGTCTGCGCAAAAGTCAGCCGACGCTCCCTTTGGGTCGCTTACGCCAGACTTTCGCACAGACCGCGAAAACGGAAAATATCAGGGTAAAGTCAGTGTAACCACAATCAACTTCCTTTCACGGCAATCGTGAGAGGGCATTTTTCAACTGTTCCCCAACCCGTAAACCTACGGGTAGAGGAATACTATCGCCCGCTACGGCATTTCCGCTAAGGGGTGATACTATAACTCAAGACCAATGAACGGTATTATTGGTAAAAAAGTCGGGATGACCTCCATCTTCGACCAAGCAGGCCGCAACGTCGCCTGTACCGTAATCGAAGCTGGCCCTTGCGTAGTTACGCAGGTCAAGACCAACGATTCGGATAAGTACAACTCCCTCCAGCTCGCTTACGGCGACAAGAAAGAGAAGTCCGTGAGCAAGCAGCTCGCTGGCCACTTCGCCGCCGCCAACACCAGCCCCAAGGCTGAAGTGGTTGAGTTCCGCGATATGGACATCGAAAAAGCACTCGGTGAGACCGTAACTGTGGACGAGGTATTCGCCGAAGGTGATACTTGCGCTGCTGTCGGTACCTCAAAGGGTAAAGGCTTCCAGGGTGTCGTCAAGCGCCACAACTTCAAAGGTGTGAACGACGCTACTCACGGTCAGCATAACCGCCAACGTGCTCCTGGTTCGATCGGTGCTGCTTCCTACCCCGCGCGGGTATTCAAGGGTATGCGTATGGCCGGCCGTGACGGTGGCACTCGCGTAACCATCAAGGGTCTCAAAGTCCTGCGCATCTTCGCGGACAAAAACCTGATCCTCGTAAAGGGTGCCGTTCCCGGCCCCAAAGGCGGAACCGTAATCCTCCACAAATAATCATCCCCCTAGCTAAAACTCACATAGGTGAGGCTTTAGGTAGATCATAAATATCTGCAACATGAAACTCCAAGTTCAAAGCGCTAAGGGCGGTGATGTAGGCCGTGAGGTAGAACTGCCCGCCAACATCTTTGGCGTTGAGCCCAACGAGCACGCCGTATACCTGGCCGTAAAGGCTTACCTGGCCGCACAGCGCCAGGGTACGCACAAAGCAAAAGAACGCGGTGAGATCGCCGGTTCCACCAAGAAGCTACACCGCCAGAAAGGCACCGGTGGTAGCCGTAAGGGTGACATCAAGAACCCACTCTTCCGCAGTGGTGGCCGGGTCTTCGGTCCACGTCCCCGCACTTACAATATCAAGCTGAACAAGAAGGTCAAGCAACTGGCCCGTGCTTCCGCTCTTACTACGAAAGCCCAGTCGGGCTCCGTAAAAGTGGTAGAAGACCTTAAGTTTGATGCCCCCAAAACCAAGGACTACGTGTCTTTCCTCAACGCACAGGAGCTCACCGGTAAGGTGTTGCTCGTTACCGCTGAGAAAGATAACTACGTCTACCGTTCCGCCCGCAACCTCAAGGGTAGCGAAGTGGTCGCGGTTTCCGAACTCAATACCTACGATGTCATGAAGGCCGGTACGGTCCTCATCGCTGAAGGTGCCATTGAAAAACTGAAAGAGCAGTTCAACTAAGCACGGCGATGATCTAATCCGCGGCTCAGCGAGCGGTGGACAATTATTCCGAGCTACTTAACTACAACTAACATGTCTAAGCAAATCTTAATCAAGCCGGTCGTATCCGAGAAGGCTGAGCTGCTTTCAGAAAGCCAGAATCACTACTCGTTCGTAGTAGCGAAGACAGCTAATAAGATCGAGATCCGGAACGCCATCGAAGCACGCTACGGCGTCACGGTGAACCGCGTCAACACGGCCATCATGCCGGGTAAGGCCAAGAACCGTTCTACCAAGTCCGGTATCCTGCGCGGTCGCGTTCCCGCCTTCAAGAAAGCCATCGTCACTTTGGCTGAAGGTGAGACCATCGATCTTTACAACGAAGCATAATCGATAGGGGAGGGCTGGTGCTTGCACCGGGCCTCCCCTCCATTAATAACCACCGGTAGGTGGGGAGGCAGAAAGAGGCGTCGATTCCAAATTCTGTTATACTGGTTCTTCCGGAATCAGTGCATACTCCGAGATCTACCGGGACAATTTGAGCAATAATGCCAATCAAGAAGTTTAAGCCCGTATCGCCGGGTTCCCGCTTCCACGTCGGAAACAAATTCGACGAGCTGACGGGAGACAAGCCGGAGAAGTCGCTCCTGGCACCCCTCAAAAAGAGTGGTGGCCGGAACCGTACCGGTAAAATGACCGTCCGCCAGCGTGGTGGTGGTCACAAGCGTCGTTACCGTATCATCGACTTCCGCCGTAACCACGACGGAGTCATGGCCACGGTCAAGACCATTGAGTATGATCCCAACCGTACCGCTTTCATCGCACTGCTGGAGTACACGGATGGTAAGAAAACTTACATCATCGCTCCGCAGGGCCTGAAGGTAGGTGATCAGATCTCCTCTGGCGCCGACGCCGCACCCACTACGGGTAATACACTCTTCCTAGCCGATGTGCCGCTGGGTTCTCCCATTCACGCCATCGAACTACAGCCAGGTAAGGGTGCTGCCCTCGCTCGCTCCGCCGGTACTAACGGCACGCTGATGGGTAAGGAAGGCCGCTTCGTCTCCGTGAAACTCCCCTCCGGTGAGGTTCGCCGTATCCTGAAGACCTGCCGTGCTACTATCGGTACGACATCTAATCCGGACCACGGTCTCACGGTAGCTGGTAAGGCTGGCCGTAACCGTTGGGCTGGCAAGCGCCCTCGCGTTCGTGGTGTAGCCATGAACCCTGTCGATCACCCCATGGGTGGTGGCGAAGGTCGCGCTTCTGGTGGTCACCCGCGCTCACGTACGGGTATCATGGCCAAAGGCCAGAAGACGCGCAACGTCAACAAGGCAAGCAACAAATTGATCATCACCCGTCGCAAGACCAAGAACAAGAAATAATCTATGGCACGTTCGCTTAAGAAAGGCCCTTACGTTTTTCACCGTCTTTACGAAAAGGTCGTCAAGGCCCAGGAAGGTGGTGGCCGTAAGAGCATGATCAAAACCTGGTCCCGCTCTTCCATGATCATCCCCGATATGGTAGGTCTGACCATCGCCGTTCACAATGGCAAAACCCACGTCCCCGTCTACGTCACGGAGAACATGGTTGGCCACAAACTCGGTGAATTCGCCCCAACCCGCTCATTCCGCGGCCACGGTGGCAAGAAGAAGTAATTAATCTGGCGCTAACGCTGGTGCGAAGTTGGAGGGCAAGTAATACGGTCAATCCCTACTACTTGCAACCGAGCTTTGCACCCGCGGCAGCGCCTATTGTTAAACGAGTGAAGGTAGAGTAGATCCTCGTGGGTCACCCCGCCCGGTTTACTAACCCGTTCCCTCGAAATTATCCAATAATGGAAGCAGTATCTAAGTTAAACAGCATCCCGATGTCCGTCCGCAAGATGCGGCTGGTCGTGGATCTGATTCGCGGTAAAAAAGTCAGTGATGCCATTGGTATCCTGGACTTCTCCAAGCAGGAGGCCGCCATTTGGTTGAAGAAGAATCTTCTGACCGCAGTAGCAAACTGGGAAGTAAAAGCTGGTGGCACCGAAGCCGCTGATGATTACGACCTCGTAGTTACCGAAGCATTTGCCGACGCAGGCGCGCAGATCAAGCGCTTCCGCCCGGCTCCACACGGCCGTGCGCACCGCATCCGCAAGCACAGCTGCCACATCACCCTCAAAGTCGCCAATCAGATTGCGCTTCCCGAGGTTTCCACTAACGAAGAGATCGAAGCATAATCATGGGACAAAAGACTAATCCAATTGGTAACCGCCTCGGTTACATTCGTGGCTGGGACAGCAACTGGTTTGCTGACAAGGACTACGCCGCCAACGTCATCGAAGATGAAAAACTGCGCACTTACCTCGGTTCAAGGATCGAAAAGGGTGGTATCGCACGCATCATCATCGAGCGTACACTGAAGCGGGTAACGCTGACGATCCACACCAGCCGCCCCGGTATCATTATTGGTAAGGGTGGTAGCGAGATCGATCAGATTCGCGAAGAGCTTCGCCGCCTGACGAAGAAGGACATCCAGATCAACATCATTGAGATCCGTAAGCCGGAACTTGACGCTACGATCGTTGCGGAATCCATCGCCAAGCAGATCGAAGCGCGGATCAACTACCGCCGCGCAATCAAGACCAGTATTCAGTCAACGATGCGCGCATCCGCCGAAGGCATCAAGGTGCGTATCTCCGGTCGCTTGAACGGCTCGGACATGAGCCGGACGGAGGAATTTAAGGAAGGCCGTACGCCGCTCCATACTTTCCGCGCCGATATCGACTACGCTCATAAAGAAGCGCACACCGTTTACGGACGTATTGGTATCAAAGTATGGCTCTGTAAGGGAGAGGTACTCGGTAAGCGTGACCTCAACCCGAACGCTGGCCTCGCAACCAAAGGCGGTGACCGCCGTGGTGGTGGCCGTGGCGATCGTGGTGACCGCCGTGGCGGAGGCCGTGGAGACCGCCGTGGTGGTGGTGGCGGACGCCGCTAATGATCACCTGACCGAATGAATGGTGATTGGCGTAAACGCCGATCCCTTCATTCAGCACAAGATGGGCTGACGGCCTATCACTTACTAGCGGTTCTGCCGCACTGACTGACTCAACCGCCGTAGGCGAGAGCAATATCGAAAAGGAAGATCATCAAGCGACTGCTTGCGCTGAGTTCCGACAAAGAAGCAAGGAAGCGCTTCCGGTCATACCGGAAGCGCCAACTTGTTTTCTTTTATGACCAAACGGGGAAAGAATGCAGTCTTTCCCTTTTACGGGTCAACAAAAAATCCTACCTTTGCCCCGCTCTAAGGAGAACCTCGGGTAAAGTCGAGGTGTAAATGATGGATTTTCAGTCATTTGCCCACAAAATTTGTCGTTTTCGCTCAGTCTCAATGTGCTGGGAGAGAATAAATTAACTAAGATGTTACAGCCTAAAAGAACGAAATATCGCAAGCAGCAGAAGGGCCGCAACCGTGGCCTTGCTCAGCGTGGTAACAAGGTAGATTTTGGAACCTTCGGCCTGAAGAGTCTCGATATCGGCCGTATCACCAGCCGCCAGATTGAAGCTGCACGTATTGCCATGACGCGTAATATGAAGCGTGAGGGTAAGGTGTGGATCCGCATTTTCCCGGACAAGCCCATTACCAGCAAGCCGTTGGAGGTACGTATGGGTAAGGGTAAAGGTGCCCTTGATTACTACGTAGCTAACGTTCAGCCGGGCCGCATCATGTTCGAATTGGATGGCGTATCGCGCGAAGTTGCCGAGGAATCCCTCCGCCTCGCCGCTCAGAAGTTGCCAGTTCAGACGCGTATCGTCACTCGCCTCGACTACGTAGGTTAACCAACAATAAATCCCAAGTCCGCTGCCGGTGTCACCGAAGTGCGGCAAAACCATAATACTATGGCCAGTAACAAATCCGTCGAGCTGCGTAGTGCGTCCGATGCTGATCTTCAGGAACAGCTGAACGACACTGCCTCCAGCCTGGACAAAATGAAGTTCGATCATACCGTCAGCGGTATCGAGAACCCTCTTCAACTGCGCACGGTCCGTCGTGACCTTGCTCGTATCAAAACCGAAATTCGCCGTCGCGAACTTGAGGCCATGGCTCCCGAGGAGCTCGCCAAGCGTGACCAGATTCAAAGACGTCGTCGTAAAAAGTAATCAAGCATGAGCAACGAGGAAAATAAAGAGCAAGAAGGCGGTCTCATTGAGAACATCGCTGAAGCTGCAGGAGAAGTTGTAGGCGCTGCTGTTGAAACAGTCACTACAGCTGCCGAAACAGTTACCGAAGCCGTTAGCGGCGCCGTGAACTATTTTGCCACCGAGGAAGAAGTAGTATCATCTGACCGCAACGAACGTAAGAGCCGCGTTGGGCTCGTCGCTAGTAACAAGATGGACAAGACCATCAGTGTTACTATCCAGCGTCGCCTCCAGCACCCCATCTACGGTAAGTACGTAAAGAAATCAAAGAAGCTGATCGCCCACGACGAGAACAACGATTGCCAGATTGGTGATTTGGTTCGCATCATGGAGTGCCGCCCCCTTAGCCGCCGCAAGCGCTGGCGTTTGGTGGAGGTCATCGAAAAAGCCAAGTAATTAACCACCCAAAACTAGCTACTCATGATCCAACAGGAATCACGGTTACGCGTAGCCGATAACAGCGGTGCCAAAGAGGTACTCTGTATTCGCGTACTTGGCGGCTCTAAGCGTCGCTATGCCAGCATCGGCGACCAGATCGTTATCTCCGTCAAGGAGTCTGCCCCGGGTGGAAACGTAAAGAAAGGTTCGGTATCCCGCGCCGTTGTTGTTCGCACACGTAAGGAGATCCGCCGTAAGGACGGTTCTTACATCCGCTTCGACGACAATGCAGTTGTACTCCTTAACGCAAACGAAGAGCCCCGTGGCACCCGTATTTTCGGCCCCGTCGCTCGTGAACTTCGTGATAAGGATTACATGAAGATCGTATCACTCGCCCCCGAGGTACTTTAAGCCTCACCCCCAAACCGTTTTGGAGCGATTGCTCCGAACACAATAACAAATAACAATGGCTAACAAGTCCTATAAAGATAAGCAGAAGCGCTTTGCGCCGAAGCTGAAGATCAAGAAGGGTGACCGGGTGGTAGTAATCGCCGGCGCCGATCGTGATCTATCTCGGCCACGGGAAGTACTCGAAGTACTCGTAGCTGAGAACCGGGCCGTCGTCGAAGGTGTGAACATTCGCAAAAAGCACCAGCGCGCAACGGAAACCGACCAGGGTGGCATCGTAGAGAAAGCTGCCTCCATTCACCTAAGTAACCTGATGCTGCTGACCGCCGACGATCAGCCTACTCGCGTAGGCCGTAAAGCAGATGATAACGGTAAACTTGTACGCTACGGTAAGCGTGACGGAAACATCATTAAGTAATGAGCTATACTCCCCGACTGAAAAAGAAGTACGACGAAGAGATTCGTAGTAAGCTGATGGAAGAGTTCAATTACAAGAGCTCCATGGAAGTGCCCGCACTGCTGAAGATCTGTATCAACCAGGGTGTTGGTCAGGCCACGCAGGACCGGAAACTCGTTGAGAACGCAGTGAAGGAAATGTCCCTCGTAGCTGGTCAGCAAGCAGTGATTACCAAGTCAAAGAAATCTGTCTCCAACTTCCGTCTGCGTGACGGCATGGGCATCGGTGCTAAGGTGACCCTGCGCCGCGAGAAGATGTACGACTTCCTCGATCGCCTCATCGCTACTGCCCTCCCACGGGTACGTGACTTCCGCGGTATCAACGATAAGAGCTTCGATGGCCGTGGTAACTACACCTTTGGCGTAACGGAGCAAATCATCTTCCCGGAGATCAGCCTCGACGACGTGGCTAACCTGACGGGTTACGATATCACTTTCGTGACCAGTGCTAAGACCGACGCTGAAGGTATGGCGCTATTGAAGGCACTCGGCCTTCCTTTCAAGAATCAAAACAACGCTTAAGCAATGGCACGTAAATCACTAATCGCACGGGAACGCAAGCGCGAACGTATGGTCGCCAAGTACGCTGAGAAGCGTGCCCAGCTTAAGGCTGAAGGCAACTGGGACGAGCTCGATAAGCTTCCCCGCAACTCCAACCCAATCCGTCTCCACAACCGCTGTGGTCTTACCGGTCGCCCTAAGGGTTACATGCGTAAGTTCGGTCTCTGCCGGGTCAAGTTCCGTGAAATGGCACTTGACGGCAAGATCCCGGGAGTTCGCAAGGCTTCCTGGTAGTTGGCCCTGAGGGTCACTACCCTCATACCAAAACTCACTTTACGACCTTTCGTAGGTCGCCTTTTTAACAGCTCCGGTAGTTCCATTCCGGGAAAACCACGGAGCGCAAATCTATAATGGCATGGCCGTTACTGATCCTATTGCTGACTACCTGACCCGCCTGCGCAATGCGCAGATCGCCGGTCACCGCGTAGTCACTATTCCTTCTTCCAAGCTGAAGAAGCGCATGACCGAGATCCTTTACGATCAAGGTTACATCCTCAAGTACAAGTTCGACGATACCGCCGGCAAGGGTAACCAGGGAGAGATCTCCGTGGCCCTTAAGTACGAGAAAGACACGCGCACGCCCGTTATTCGGAAGTTGATCCGCGTATCTAAGCCAGGTCTTCGTCGCTACGTCAAGGCGGATGCGCTACCCCGTGTAATTAACGGTCTGGGTATTGCCATCGTGTCCACTTCTAAAGGTCTCATGACCGATAAGCAGGCGCGTAAGGACAACATCGGAGGCGAGGTTCTTTGCTACGTCTACTAATCAACCAATAGAAACACGTCTGCAGGCGAAGCCTTGGCTTCTGACCGTAAGACTCAAACCATACAGGATATGTCCAGAATTGGTAAAAATCCCATCACCGTTCCCAGCGGCGTCAGCATCGACGTCAGCAAGGGCAACTTGGTGACGGTTAAAGGCCCTAAAGGCCAACTCACGCAGCAGGTCCACCCCGATCTCTCCGTAGAGGTAAAGGACGGTGAAGCCGTTGTTTCCCGCCCGAGTAATTCTAAGCGCCACCGCAGCTACCACGGTCTTTACCGTTCGCTCATCGACAATATGGTCGTTGGCGTAACTGAAGGCTACACGCTTGAGCTCGAGGTAGTAGGTGTCGGTTACCGTGCTGAGAACCAGGGCAACCAGCTCACGCTTACGCTTGGCTACTCTCACCCAATTATCTTCCTCATCCCCGAAGAGGTGTCTGTAGAAACGGTTAGCGCGAAGGGTAAGGCTCCGGTCATCAAGCTGTCCAGCACGGATAAGCAATTGGTCGGTCAGATTGCCGCGAAGATCCGTTCACTCCGCAAGCCGGAGCCGTACAAAGGCAAGGGTATCAAGTTTGTCGGTGAAGAACTCCGCCGCAAAGCTGGTAAGACTGCCGCTAAGAAGTAAGGTTTCCTAACCCCCGCAGGGGATAATAATCAAGTAGTAATGCAACTAACTAAACTAAAGCGGAGGAAACGGATCCACAGCCGTGTACGGAAGAAGATCTCCGGCACGCCCGACCAACCGCGTCTGAACGTCTACCGTTCCAACAAATACATTTACGCCCAGCTCATCGATGATGTAAACGGCGTTACCCTCGCTTCCGCTTCCAGCTTCGAAGCTGCCGTTGCGCAAGAAGGTGATAAGTCTGCTCAGGCAACTGCCGTAGGTAAGCTGATCGCCGAACGTGCTGCCGCCAAGGGTATCCAAAACGTCCTCTTCGACCGGGGAGGCTATCTTTTTCACGGGCGTGTTAAGTCACTCGCCAACGGTGCTCGCGAGGGTGGCCTTAAATTCTAAATCAACCTAACTATGGCTGAGCAAAGAAATTCAGGCGGCGGACGTAACCGCCGTGACGGTCGCAAGGGCGGTCGCAAAGATGGTAACCAGCAAGAGTCTGACCTGCGCGAAAAGATGGTAGCCCTTAACCGGGTAACCAAGGTAAACAAGGGTGGCCGTACGTTCACCTTCGCCGCAATCGTTGTGGTGGGTGACGGAAAAGGCAAAGTCGGTTATGGCATGGGTAAAGCTCGTGACATCTCCGAAGCTATCCAGAAAGCTACCGACAACGCTCGCAAGAGCATCATCAAGGTGCCACTGCACAAAGGGACTATCCCGCACGAGCAGCTTGGTAAGTACGGTGCCGGTAAGGTGCTCCTCAAGCCCGCTTCCGAAGGTACGGGTGTAATTGCAGGCGGTGCCATGCGCGCTGTTCTCGACATCGCTGGCGTGAACAACGTACTCGCTAAATCACAGGGTTCTTCTAACCCGCACAACGTGATCAAGGCAACCATCGATGCACTTAAAAAGCTACGTAGCCCCATGGCAATTGCCAAGCAGCGTGGTATTTCAATGGAAAAGTTGTTCGAAGGGTAACCTTCAGGACCGACTGCAAATACTATAGCAGCTATGGCTAAAGTTAAAATTACCCAGATCAAAAGCGTTATCGACCGCCCGAAAAAGCAGAAAGCTACCATCGCGGCACTTGGTCTCAAGCGTATGCACCAGACCGTGGAGCGGGAGAACACCCCCGTCGTCATGGGAATGGTAAAGGCAGTAAGCCACCTCGTTAAAGTAGAGGAAGCGTAAGGAAATGTTGTCGCCCGGTGGTCTCCACCGATCGATGATCTTCTCCGGACGTTCCCGTTAAAATAATTCCGTCATGGAACTCAACAATCTTAAACCAGCCGCCGGCGCTACGAAGTCCGGTAAGCGTATTGCACGTGGTCAGGGCTCCGGCCGTGGCGGTACCTCGACCCGTGGTCACAAAGGTGCTAAGTCTCGTTCTGGTTACAAGAGCAAGCGTAACTTCGAAGGTGGCCAGATGCCGCTGCAGATGCGTTTGCCAAAGCGTGGCTTCAACAGCCCGAACCGCACTGAGTACGTTGCCCTCAACCTGGGCCGCCTACAGGCGATCAGCGAGAAGCACGGCCTCACGGAAATCACTCCAGCTGCGCTCTACGCTGCCGGTATCATCAAGAAGAATGACCTCTTGAAGGTCCTCGGAACTGGTGAGATCTCCGCAAAGCTGACGATCAGCGCCCACGCTGCTTCCAATACTGCCAAGGAAGCTATTGAAAAAGCTGGCGGTAGTATCACTATCGCCTAAAACTCCCTTCCCATGAAGTTTTTTGAGACGCTCAAAAACATCTGGACGATCGAGGAACTCCGTAAGCGCATCCTGTTTACGTTGCTGCTCATCGCCATCTACCGCCTGGGTTCGTACATCGTACTCCCCGGTGCTGATGTCGTCGCGCTGAAAGCTCAGCTCGAAGGCTCCGGTAGCCCAACGGATCTCCTGGGTCTGATCAATCTCTTCACTGGTGGTGCGTTCAACAACGCGTCCATCATGGCGCTGGGCATCATGCCATACATCACGGCGAGTATCATCGTTCAGCTCCTTGGTTTCGCGGTGCCTTACTTCCAGAAGCTACAGACTACCGAAGGGGAGTCCGGCCGCAAGAAGATCAACCAGATCACCCGTGCGCTTACGGTAGCGATTACCCTCGTGCAGGGTGCCGGTTACCTTACGTACATTAGCTCCAATGGTGGCCAATCCGCCGCCGTATCCGACTCGATCTTCTGGTTGAGTGGTATTGTCATCCTTTCTACCGGTACCATCTTCGCGATGTGGCTGGGTGAGCGGATCACGGACCGTGGTATTGGTAATGGTGTATCCCTCCTCATCACCGTAGGTATCATCGTGGGTCTTCCCGCAGCCCTTGGTTTTGAATTACAGGATAAGTTCTCCAACGGTGGCCTCCTGGTCTTCGTTCTGGAGATGGTGGCTTTCTTCCTCGTAACCTTACTGACGGTCATGATCGTCACCGGTGTACGGAAGATTCCACTGCAATTCGCCCAACGTGCTGTTGGCCGTGGTGAAAGCACGGCGCCAACCGCAACTAACCGTGACTACATTCCGCTGAAGGTTAACGCTTCCGGTGTAATGCCGATCATCTTCGCTCAGGCGCTGATGCTACTTCCAGTATCCCTTGCGGGATTCGGCGGTGGCCCTGAGGCTGAAGCCACCTGGTTGGTACAGCAGTTCAACGACTTTACGAGCCCGTTGTACAACGTGGTCTACTTCTTCCTCGTCGTCATCTTCACCTACGTCTATACGGCCCTGGTGGTGAACCCCGGCCAGTACACGGAGTACCTCAGCCGTCAGAATGCCTTCATTCCCGGTGTTCGCGGTGGCGAAGAAACCGAAGCTTACATTGATGCCATCACCAGCCGCATTACGCTGCCAGGTTCCATCATCCTCGGTTTAATCGCTATCCTTCCGGCGCTCGTAGCTACCCTCGGCGTGAACCAGGCATTTGCCATCTTCTTCGGTGGTACCTCCCTGATCATCATGGTAGGTGTGGTCCTTGATACGCTCGACCAGATCAATAGCTACCTGCTTATGCGTAAGTATGACGGACTCGTCCAGGACGGAACCGTCGTCGGTCGCAACAGCGGTAGCCGCATGCAGAGCCTCGGAGCTGACTTCTAAGCGTCATCTCCACAGATTAAGAAAGCCTCTCCAACCATCCGGTTGGGGAGGCTTTCTTCGTTTCGGGCCTCCCGGTTTTCTGGTTCACCTTTCGTGGTTGCTAGGCAATACAGGCACTGCTGCTAATGACAGTACGTAATCCTCAGCCCGCCTACTTGAGATTATCCTTCTTGACTTCTTATCTCAGCATTGTCGGAACAACTGTTACAGACAGGTCGGCGCATAGCTAAGTGGATGGTGGGAGGGCCAAGGTCTCAGGGTTAACCGTGGTGAGAACATTCGTGATGTCGGAAGTCGATGTAGCCGTACAAGTCTGAATCACTTCTCTCGTCTCGTTCCGGTCTACAGATTTAGTCCCTTCGGTAAATAATGATCTCACCCGGGAGGGTGTCCATCGGAGAGAACTCGAGCAGTAAGCGTCGGCTCAGCGGTGTGTCTGCGTCAGGGTCGCTTACCCGGCCCATCAGGTACCGTAGATTGGGGTTTGCGAGCAGGCGGTCCGCTTCTCCCAGTTCATCCACCTGAAAGGCCCGCACGTGATGGTCCAGGAACAGCAAGGAGGAGTGGACGTAGGGTGTGGGTACGTCACGGTACAACAGGTGGTAAGTGATCTGCCAGCCATTCAGGCCAAAGAAGGTTTCGTTGGGCGCCAGCTTATATTCCATGTACGCAGCGATGCGGGTGGGTTTATCATCCTTGCCGTTGAATCGGGCGAAGTGAGCTAAGCCCACGATGAGGCCCACACCAATTAGTATAGCCGGGGTATACTTTTTAAGCCAGTCCCAGCTTAATGCCGGGAATGCTGTTTTGCCAAGGGCCCACCAACTTCCTGCCAGGGCTGCCAATAACGGATGGAGCTGTACCTGATAATGGCCGAAGCGTTTACCGGTGATAAGGACCACCATCGTCACCAGGGTAAAGGACAGGAGCAGAAATCTCGTCCATACGGTATGGGGCCGGTCCGAGTTCCCATTACTTCGCACCAGCGACAGCGCCCCTAAAATGACAAACGGGGCGAAGCGAAGGCAGTAATCCCCCATGTATTTCAAGCGGAGGTACCAGGGTAACTCAATGGGGTAGGCGCCATTCACTTCAAAGAGGTAGAATTGAAGTGTATCGAGCATGCCCAGGTTAGCGTAGTACAGATAGACACCCAAAAGTGGCAATGCAAAACCGAGCAATAGGGTAGTGCCGGCCGTGAGCGTCCTGATTACCAGACCCTGGCGCAAATAATACCAGACCAGGAACAGGCCAATTGCCAGCGACTCCGCCGCGGCGAATGGTTTAATCGTCATAGCCAAACCAAGTAGCAACCCAGCGACCGGCCAGTGCCAGAATGAATCGTTCTCGGCCGCAGTTACGCGGGGGGCTACGGCCAGGCCGGCGGCGGCGATCGTGAGGCAATTGAAAAAGATCTCCGTATTGGGCGACAATCCGTAGTAGGAGAAGACGCTGCAAATGAGGACATACTTCAGACCGGCAGCTATTCCCGCACGTTGACTGCTGAGCGCGCGGTGGCTCGCCAGGTAGAGGCCCCAGCCCCCTAGCGCAACCACCAGGGCGGCGGCCAGTCGAAGGAGCCAAATGGCGCCACCCGTCAACTTAATAAGTGCAGCGTAGACCAGGAAGATGCCGATCGGTTTCGTATCGATCACGTCACGGAGGTAGACTTCACCGTTCAGTAGTTCATCCGCGATGACGATGTACGTACTCTCGTCGTGATTGATGACCGAAATGAAGAAAGAACCCCACCGCAATAGAATAGCGAAGGCCGCAAACAAACCCAACCACTGGGTAGCACTCAGATCTCGATAAAATCGGCGGGTAAGAATGATCAGACGGTTTAATGGACGGGTCGGCTGGCGATTACGATGGTCACCCGGGTACCCGGAAATTCCTGGCCGGGGTAAAGATCGGAAGTTTCCATAGTAAAGAGGAGGTCTTCATTCTCGCTGAGTAAGTTCTTGCGGTCGTTGATGATCTCCATAGCCCGTGAAGTATGCCGTTTATCACTTGTACGGCGTTGCGCGGCGTCCCGGCCAATTCCGTTGTCGGAGACGACAATCGTTATGCGGTCATCGTCCTCGGCGTCCAGTTGGAAGCTTAAGCGGAGTTCGCCACCCCGGTCGCGCGGGTGCAGCCCGTGATTGATGGCGTTCTCAATGATCGGTTGCAGAAGAAAGGATGGGATCTCGTCCATGTCCCGCTCAATATTTTCATCGACGGTGAGCGCAAACGTAAACTTGCCGGGGAAACGAAGCTGTTCGAGGCGTACGTACAGGCTGATGAGATCCACTTCATTTTCGATCGTCGTCATCGGCGAACGGGAGGCCTCCAGGAAAAGCCGCATCAACCGGCTAAAATCCGTAAGGTAATCGGCGGCGCGGTCGGTGTCTTCCTGGTAGACGAATTCACGGATGGCGTTCATCGCGTTAGAGATGAAGTGAGGATTCATCTGTTGCCGCAGCGTCCGCAATTCCAGCGCCTGGACCTTACGGCTAGCTTCGTAGCGCTCCTTCAACCGGCTGAAACGGGAGCGGACGATGATAGTAGCGATCCCTGCGAGTAAAAGCCCAACGGCTAGGTAGAAGCCTGGCTTCTCGTACCAGGCGCGCTCTACGGTAATGAATAATGAGTTTCTGGCGGAAGCGATGTTACCATCCGCGTCGGTGGCCCGGTACTGAAATTCGTACTCCCCCGGAGGCAAACGGGTGTAACGAACGTTGGGCGTAGTGGTGGCCGTCCGCCAGTCCGGGTCGAGCCCGACGAGCCGGGTCTCGTACTGCAGCTCCCGTCCTTTTCGGTAATCCGGAACGGTGTACTCCAGCGTGAAGTACACCGTTGAGGGTGAGATATTCAACAGTCCCCCCTCCGCCGCTAAAGGTTGAATCACCTCCTTCTTTCCGCGGTCACCATCCAGTAATCGGTACCGTAGTAGGACAGGATAATAAGGACTCTCCTGGCGCTGCAAGTCCTGGCTCGAAAAGGAGACAAAACCGTTAATGCCGCCGGCATACCAAGTGTCCGTTCCCCGGTCGTAGTGCAGGGAGGAGCTATTGAATTCGTTGTCGCCGAGCCCTTCCCGGGTAGTGAAGGTGCGGGTGAAGCCATCACGGTAGTACACTAACCCGTTGAATGTAGTGATGACCAATCCGGTGTCAAGGCTACCCATAATCCCGGCGACGCTGTTATTGGGGAGGGGGATGAAGGTATTTTCCGACCGTACCTCGTTGCTTTCTACTAGGGCGCCGATTTCAGAAAATTGCTTTGTATCCACGTCGAAGGCCCAGATGCCGGCATCAAGCGTGCCCAATAGCAGCCGGGCGGATGATTCGGGGTGGATGTCCAAAATCCGCGTGGGTACGTTTCCTCCGATCCGGTGGCGGCTCAGGTGTAGTGTGGCAATGTCAAATTCGTAGAGCCCATCAATCGATCCGATCCATAGGCGGCTGCCATCGGCGGAAAGGATGGCGTCTCGGGGGTAACCATTTAGGCTACTCCTGCCGGATTTTACGGGGTATTCGGAGATCGTTTCCGTATCCAGGTCAAATCGGTAGATTCGTCCACCCGCTCCTCCGCCGGTGTGTTCCGCCGGGAGCCAGATGCAATTCCGGTTGCTGTCCAGCACGGCGTAGCGGAATACTTGCTGGAGGTCCGGCGCGGTAAACACTCGCCAATCGTCGGTGGCGGGGTCGTAGCGGTACAGGTGCGCCCGAGTTGAATCGGGTGAGCGAAAGCAACTGTGGCCGTAAACGTAGCCCCGGTAATTCAGCATGTTGGTGCCGCAGCCGAACTGATCGATAATGTGGCCACGCTCATCCCGGATGGGTAGGGTATCTACTTTGCTGGCACCCGGTTTGAGGGTGTACCAGGCATCCATGGCGGAATCCTTATTCACGTAGGTAATGCCGTCGGGAGAAGTGGTAAACCCGCGCATCACGTGGCCAAACTTGCTTTTGGTTACGTTGGGGTCGTAGAAGTACTTTTTAAAATTCCTGGTGCGGGAGGTTCCAAAATCAATCAGATTTAAGCCGCCGTAGCTGGCCAGGTCGATGCATTTGCTGAAGTCCCGACCGTAGGCTCCCAGGATACGGTCGTCCAATTTTTCGATCCACTTTAAATCGTGGTTACTCGTTTGCAGGATCAGGTGCCACCGCTCGGCGCGTAGGTTGTAGGCTTCAATGTAGCCAATTAGCACGTTGCCCACTTCGTCCTCCGCAAGATGGTTATACCGAGCGCGGGGTAGGGTAGTGGAGGGTATTTCTCTAAACTGCGCCTCCTGAAATGTCGTCCGAAACGTAGTCGTGTCCGTCAGGCACCACAATTCCCCAGTGCGTAGCAAGCGGAGCTGATTAATGCTACTGGCAGGTAGGCCAATCGATTTTTCGCGGCCATTTTTCTGCCAAATTATCCTTTGTTCACGGCGACAGATCCACTGGTCCTGATTGGCGTAAATCAAACGATCAGTTTCCTGCTCAAGCGGGCTCGGCAGCAGGTGCAGAGGAAAGGGTGTAAACGGTGCGGAAGCGGCATCGGTTCTCTCGTGGCTGGCGTACCGGAGTTGAAAGATTGAATCTCCCGCAACGTAGGTGAAAGGCGTTTGGTGACCAGTCCTGACGGTTTGGATATTACCCCGGTGTAGGTTGGATAAGCGTAAACCGTAGCTGCGCAAAGCGTAGGGGTCGAAGATCTCTACGGAGTCCAGCACGGTGGGGTGGGGAGCGTAGATCAAACCATCCTCCCCGAGGGTGAAGTTGCCCGAAAAGGTTTCGGAGATGCCCGGGATGGCCTCAAACTGATATCCATCGTACCGAATGATCCTGTTGGCGGCTCCTAGCCAGATGATGCCATTGGTGTCCCGGACAGTAGTGTGTACGATTCGCCCCGGTACGCCGTCCTCAAGGGAGTATTTGCTCAACGTGGCATTCGTACCATCGTAGAGTTGGCCGGACAGATTGGTGGTAGCCAACAAGAGGTTAGCTACGTAAAAGAACCAGAGCCGTGCATGCGTAACTGACCGGAACATCGTTTTGGGGCTTCCCACAAAGTAAGGGCTTTGGCGATGACTTTCTCTCTACGCATCAATTGGTTTTCGCTGAAGCACCTTTCGTAAGCTCACTGCTGTGGGTATGGCCTTGAGCTTTGGGATTAGCTGCACTATGCCTATTATTTTGTCAATGGCGTAAAGAACAATAGTTGGGAGCCGTCACTTATTTAAGTAGCCTCTCTAATGTTTTACACTGTCAATTACACTTCACATGATTAACGCTATCCTCATCGATGACGAACCCGCCGCGAATAGGAGCCTGAACGCTATGCTGGAACGGTATCATCCCGAAGTGGTTGTTAAAGGGACTGCTGTGGATGTGGCCAGTGGCTTAAAGGCCATTAAGCAGATCAACCCAGACCTACTGTTCCTGGATATCAACATGCCGGACGGTAGCGGAATTGATTTAATTCGGGGCCTGGACCCGGGGAATAGGCCTGAAGTGATCTTCGTAACCAGCGAGGTGAATTACTCCATGCAGGCCGTCAAGGTAGCAGCCCTGGGTTATCTCGTGAAACCCGTTGATAAAAGTGAGCTGAAGATCTCACTGGAAATCGCCAAGGTGAGGATTGAACAGCGCAACAGTGAAGCGCGGCTAAGAGCCCTCCTCAGCAACGCAGATGGCGACAACTACGCAGCCAAGCAGATCAGTATTCCTTCGGATAACGGAGTGGAATTCGTGACGGCAGGCGAGATCCTTTACTGTTCCGGTCTGGAAGGCTACACCAACATTCATTTAAGCGACGGCACCAAACGGCTATCCTCTTACAGCCTCGGTGAATACCGAAAAATGCTGGAGCCCTTCGGGTTTTTTGTCGTTCATCGGTCCCACTTAGTAAACCGGGCTCAGGTGCGTGGTTTGGCACGGGGAGGTGACCTGGTCCTCAAAAATGGAGAGCAGGTGGCCATCAGCCGGCGGCGGAAAGAAGCGGTCCTGCAATGGATAAAAAATGGATAGCGTTGCGGCTCTTTAGGGCTGATTTTGATGGCTGAATAGATGGCTCATCCATTTAATTCAACCGTTCAAAGGATGAACTCCACCGCTCGTGGAATTGGCCTCAACTTTCTGTCTTCGGTTCGTTTCTTGCAAGTGTAACCCGACTGACACGCGTGGATACACATTGTCCTAGATTCCAGTTAAAACGAGGAAAGCTTTATACACAACACTTGAATACTGTATTTCGCAACAGTACCCGACGCTCGACCCTGAGCGGGCGGGTGCTTTGCTTTTGGCGTATACCATTCCCGCTACCGTCCAACGTATCTTTGGATTTCTTCTCTTTCAAGTTCTACAACTCAAGCTGGTGGAGAATCGTTAAAAACTCGTCGCTGTGGATGGCGACTCACCATTTGATCAAGTTCCTTACATGTCAAGATTCTTCTTTACTTCCCTCTGCCTTTCCCTTCTCACCGCATCTACGCTCAGCGCCCAGATCACACCGCAGAATTTGCGTACGAGTGATGACCAAGCGAAGGAGCTTGCGGCTACCATCACGCCGCAAGATCTCAGAAAGCACCTGACCATTATTGCCGCCGATAATATGGAGGGCAGGGAAACGGGTCAACCGGGCCAGAAAAAGGCCGCACAGTACCTGAAGGGGGAGTTTGAACGCCTGGGCCTGCCGGCTATTGGTGAGGACGGTGGCTACTTTCAGACCATCGTATTCAGCCGCCACAAATGGGACAATATTGAGATGACGTTGAACGGTAAGAAACTGCGCCACCTGTGGGAATACGCCAGCGCACCTTCACAGAACCAGAGCCGGGAAGCCGTTAAGATCGACGAAGTAACCTTCCTCGGCTACGGTATTGACGACCCGGCGTACAGCGATTACAAGGGCGTCGACGTGGCGGGCAAAACCATCATGATTCTGGATGGGGAACCGATGAGTGGTAAAGGTATCTCCGTCATATCCGGTACGGACACCCCCTCCAATTGGGCGGCCGATAAGGAAGGTAAACTTCGACTGGCCAAAAAAATGGGGGTGGAAACCGTGCTGTTTATCGACCCTGATTTCAAGACCAACATTCGCCAAATCCGCCAGGAGAGCATGGACGGGCGAATGCGGATGGCCGAAACGACCGAAGCGGAGCGCGACATGGCCAACGTCGTGTACATCACCCCGAAATTGAGCCGGCAGATACTGGGGAAGAAAGAGAAAAAGGTCATCAAAGCCCGCAAGAAAATGGGGAAGAAGGGTAAATCAAAAGCGGTGACCGTCCCCGTCGATATCACCCTGACTCAAACCAAGCAGACCGACGAACTGGTAGGCGAAAACATTTACGGCTTCGTGGAAGGATCCGACCCGGTTTTAAAAGACGAGGTGCTCGTGATCAGCGCTCACTACGATCATATCGGTAAGCGTGGGGATAACGTCTTCAACGGCGCCGACGATAATGGCTCGGGCACTAGCACCATTCTGGAAGTTGCCGAGGCTTTCACTACCGCCAAAGCGCAGGGTATCGGGCCTCGCCGTAGCGTCCTGTTCCTGCTGGTGAGTGGAGAAGAGAAGGGTCTGTTGGGCTCGGAGTACTACGCCAGCCATCCAAAATTTGCCCTTGAGAATACAGTTGCCGACATCAACGTCGACATGGTGGGCCGCGTCGATGAAGAGCACTCGGACAACCCCGAGTACATCTACGTCATCGGTTCCGATCGTCTCAGTACCGAGCTACACGAGATCAACGAGCGGATGAACAAGACCTTTACGAATCTGGAATTGGATTACACCTACAATGCTGAAGACGATCCCAACCGCTACTACTACCGGTCGGACCACTACAACTTTGCGGTGAAGGGCATCCCCAGCGTCTTTTTCTTCAACGGGACCCACGCGGACTACCATCAGGCGACGGACACGGTAGATAAAATCAACTTTGATAAGATGGCCAAGATCGGCCAACTCGTCTTCCATACGGCTTGGCAACTATCTAATCAGGACCGCCGGATTGAAGTGGATGTGACTGAGTAGGTTCAGCTCCCTTGCTGGTAACTACTGCCTTGGACCTACTGGTTTGGGATAAGCAGGTTCATCGTGTTGGCGGGAATAGGCTGTGTAGAGTTGTGGTAAATGATTGCGGCTAGAAATGCGGCGACCGCAACGATGATGCCGAAGAGGAAGATGTTGTAGCATACGCGTAAGAAAGCATACTTCTTGGCCAGGACGACACCGAGGTAATAAAGGTCCCGCGTCATGGAGCTGTAGAGGAAGTCTTCGTCCCGGATCATTTCCATCATGCCGTAGTGGAAATCATCGATCTGCATATTGTAGAAGTTGCCGAAGAACAGCAGGTTACTTCTCCGGGCTTTGATGTCTTCCAAGCTGCTTTTGCCCTCCGTAACCTTAGGCCGGGTGGCCTGAATGGCGTAGAAGAGTGAAGCCAAACAGACGGACACCAAGATGATGGTAGGAATCAGCAGGTGAGGATTAGAATCCAGTTTCGTTGCCAGGTTAGCGACCACGACGGAAAGCACGATGGCATTGACGGACAGCATGATGTTGGCCTTGTTATCGGCGATGCTACTCAGGTTTACGTGGGTACGGTAAGTGGCCCGGTACATCGTCTCTACCCCCCGACCCGGTTTGAAGGGTTGATCAGCACTCGCCCCCTCTTTGAGCGACTTTTTCAGCTTTTTCAGCTTCTTCTTTTTGCGCTTGGCCTGCTCCAGTTCTTCCAAGTTGGTAGGCGTTTGATCCGGGTAGAGGGCCTTTTTACGCTTGTAGAGTTGCTTTAGGTGTTTGTTCTTCCTTTTCCCGAATAGCTTGCGCGCTGCCTCCGTATGATACTCGTGGTTGAGCATGAAGCCGAGCTCGAAATCGATCCACGCCTGGTCCGACATATTCATATCACGAGTCAGGGCAAACTCCTGGCGGACGCGGCCGCAGCGATCCCAGTAACTCAGGTCACCCAGGTGGCTAAGGTCCGCATCGGCTACGATCTGTTCGACGAAACTCTGTGGATCCTGGGGCATTTTGGTAGCCCGGATGGCTCCCGCAATTGCTGATAGCAGCTCTCCATCATCTACTCCTTGCTGGCGGAGGAATTGTTCGGCGTTGGTGACCCCGCGTTCCTCGTGGTCTTCCCAACCTTCGGAATAGCCGGTATCGTGAAACCAGGCGGCCAACATGATGGCCAGTCGTTCATCATCACTGACTTCGTAATGGTCCGCCAATTCCTGGGCTGCTTCCACCACCGCGCAGGTGTGTTGGAAGTTGTGGTAGACGAAATTAGGGTCGACCTTTTCGTGGATGTGATTTTCCACGTAGGCCTCCACGTCGACGAGTAGCTGATTACGATCAACGGTGATATTCATGCCGGCCAAGATAGGGCTTTAGGGACAGTACTATTCTTGCGGAAAGAGTTACAATTTATCGTCTACTTCCGCCAGGGCCTCTTCGTCTAAGGCGTCAAACCACGTCGACATTTGGGCGCGGGCGTTGGCACGGACGTCGTCGTTAACGTAGGCGGCTATGGTAACGAGTGCGAAGCTCAGCACGCCGAGATCGTCCGTATATCCGATTAGAAAGCCCAGATCAGGAATGGCATCGATCGGAACAATGAGGTAGCCAAGTACACCAATGACGAGCCGCTTGGCCCACCCCGGCGTTTCTTTTCGCTGGTAGGCGTAATAGAGCAACAGCGCAGTGTAAACCGTCTTCGCACCGGCGGCGACGGCGTAATTTTTGAGCTTCTCCCAAAACTTGAACTCACTAAATCGGGCCCGGTACTTTTTTAATCCTTTCATGATCTATGAGATAGAACTACACTATTAACGCCTGAATCTGCTATTTCGGTTGTGTAGAGTGAAAGGACCTTAATCGGAATGGCGCCCCAGGGAGGTGCCGTACCTTCGCGGACGACTCACCCGCTTGGTATGAAAAACGTTGTTTGGAATCCTTTCTTAAAATCTTTGCTACTTATCCTTAGCGTCGTAGCGCTGAAAAGCTGTGTCCCCCCCGGTGAAACGACGTTTGAGGGAGTAGTCGTCGATCTAAATGACCCCGTTACCCGGCGTATTTACACCCACCAGAATGACCGTAATGTCGACAGTTTACTGGTGTACCTTGAGGCGGACGAACCCAGTTACCGCTACCAAGCGGCGCGAGCTTTCGGAAGTTTCCCCAAACTACCGGCCAGCGCCCGAACGCGACTGGTGGCTGTCCTGGGTGATCGTAACCCGCTGGTAAGGACGGCGGGGGCCTACGCGCTAGGACAAACCGGCACGGAAGAAGCAGCGCAAGACCTGGCCGCCTCTTTCGACACATTAGGTGTGTACGACGAATACAACGGGGAACTGTTAATGGCCATCGGTAAAACGGCTCCGGCCGCCACGCAGACCCAGGTGACTAATATCACCACGTACCGACCGGTGGATACGACGCTGCGAGCCGCTCAGGTTTGGAGCCTGTTCTATTTTGCCCGCAGGGGGATTCGCTCAGACCGGGGAGACAGTATTGCGCTAGCCCATTTACTTTCGGAGGAAACGCCTATGCCCGTATTAGAACCGGCCGCCTTTTACCTACAGCGATTCCCGGTTACACTGACGGCAAACCAAGAGCAAGCGATGCGTGGTTTGCTACGATCATCAACAAATTCAGACGTATTGATGGCTGCCGTCCGTACGCTGGGGGAAACGGGTGCAGCTCCCTCCAGGGTGGCGTTACTACGCGCATTGGCCAACCAACCGGACTGGCGAGTAAGGATTGAGATCCTCAAAGCTTTGGGCACCTACGATTACACACTCGTGCGACAAAACGTCTTGGAACGTCTGTCGGACGAGCACCCACTCGTCCGCCGCCAGGCAGCTACCTATTTGTTGGATCACGGTGATGCCAGTGACGCCACCTATTACCACCGCTTTGCCAAAGACTCGACGCGAACCGACATTCGGTACACGCTGTACGGAGCGGCTAATCGCTACCTCCCGCTTTACCTGACTGATTATCGTGGACGCATCAATTATGATCTCCAGCAAGCCTTCGCCGCTACGGAGGACGTGCAACAAAAGGCCGCCATCCTACAGTCACTCGCGGAGTTCCCGTGGAATTACCGGACGATCTACGATCTATACGTAGAAACTGGATCCCCCGCCGTACGGAGCGCCGCGGCAGAAGCGCTGCATACCATTAGCAGCAGGGAGGACTTCAATGAGTATTTCCGAGGGAGCGCGCCCAGAGTTCGGTTAGACCTGGCTAGCTTCTTCCAGGAAATGATTACCACCTTAGCCGTAGGGCCAGCTTACCACGCGGCGGAAGCCATCGCTGAACGCAGTGAGGTGTACCGACCACTCTACCCCGACCGCACCTGGCTGCGCTCCGCCATCAATGCATTTAAGCTACCGAAGGAAATTGAAGCCTATTACGCCGTGGATGCGGCCCGAGCAGCCCTGGCCGGAGAGCCCGCGCCCAAACCCAAACAACCCGATAGCAACGTGCGCGCCATTGATTGGGATTTGTTGGGAGAGGCAGATCAAACCGTTCAGGTCAGGACGGATGTGGGCCGTTTTACGCTAAAGATGCTTCCCGACATCGCTCCGGCATCCGTGTCCAACTTTCTTGCGTTGGCGGAAGACCAATACTACGACGGGAAAGTATTTCACCGGGTGGTTCCTAATTTCGTTGCCCAGGGCGGAGGGCCGTTAGGGGACGGTTTTGGCGCCGAGAATTATAGCCTGCGCACGGAAACCCCCAACGTGCGGTGGGATAGAACAGGCCTCGTCGGGATGGCCAGCGCGGGGAAGGATACCGAGGGCGTACAGTTCTTCATTACCCACCGGCCAACGCCGCACCTGGATGGTAATTACACCATATTTGCGGAGGTTACCGAAGGGCAGGAAGTGATCGATCAAATTACGGTGGGAACAAAAATTGAATCGATTACTATCCGCTAAGGGATAGATCCATCCTGACTTCACGAACCGCCCACCAAACGAATAATCGGCGAAAGCCTGAGTTCCCTTATGAACGATTCAATCAGTAAAATAGAGGTCGCTTCCGCTGCGGCGGATATACTCCCACTGGCCACCACGGCCCGGCGGCATTTACACCAAAACCCAGAACTTAGTTTTGAGGAGTTTGAGACCCAAGCCTACATCGCTCGGCAGTTGGATAACTTGGGCATCCCGTACCAGAAGATTGCTGGGACCGGTATTCTGGCGGAAGTACTGGGGGGCAGGGGGAATGGTCCAACGGTTGCCTTACGGGGAGATATTGATGCGCTACCAATAACGGAACGGAATACGGCCACTTACGCCTCTAAAAGGATAGGCGTCATGCACGCTTGCGGCCACGACGTACATACGGCAAGTTTGCTGGGGGTGGCCGGCATTATGCAGTCCGTGAAGAATCGACTCAAAGGGACAGTTCGTTTCCTTTTCCAACCGGGGGAAGAAAAACTGCCGGGGGGCGCTACGCATATGATTCGGGACGGGGCGCTTATTAACCCCACTCCCGCGGCCCTCTTTGGTCAACACGTTCATCCGCCCCTGGAAGTTGGTAAAGTAGGCTTCCGCCCGGGTATCTACATGGCCAGTACCGATGAGCTATTCCTAACGGTGCAGGGTAGGGGAGGCCACGGAGCAATGCCTCACCTGGCGGTTGACCCCATCGTCATTACAGCTCACCTGGTGACGGCCATCCAGCAGCTTATCAGTAGAAATACAGACCCAACGCTTCCGGCAGTCATCACCTTCGGAAAGATTGAAAGCGCTGGTGGTGCGACGAACGTGATCCCCAATGCCGTCAACCTACAAGGGACGATGCGTACGCTAAATGAGGAATGGCGAAAGGAACTTCACGAGCGCCTAAAAGTCCTCGTCACGGGGATGGCAAAGAGCATGGGGGGGAGCGCGGAATTGACCATTAACCATGGCTACCCCTTCCTGAAAAATGACGAGGTACTTACCCGTTGGGCGGCAGATGAAGCAACGGACTTTTTGGGGGCGGACAACGTTGTTGAGTTACCCATCCGCATGACGGGTGAGGACTTTGCGTTCTATACCCATCACCTGCCGGCCTGCTTTTATCGGTTGGGAGTTCGGAATGAAGCCCGTGGCATAGTTAGCAACGTACACACGGATACCTTCGACGTGGATGAACGGTGCCTGGAAACCGGTGCCGGTTTAATGGCCTGGTTAGCTATCCGCCAATTGGAGTTTGCTGGCACCCGTTGATGCGGTTTCATTTTTGCTGTCCTCCGTTTCCAGGTGGTTTATCCAGTTCCGGAAGAGGTACACCCCATCATCCGCAGTAACGAACAAGTGCTTTCCCTCAGCGGCAAGCGCTACGTTTACGGCCGTCTTTTCCGTTGGGATTTTTCCAAGTAATTCTCCCTGTTGGTTGGCTACGTAAACACCGTCACCACCACCCACGAGTAGATGTTCACCGGCAAAAACAGCTCCGTCGGGTACGCCCTTCGCGACGGCGAAGCAACATTTTCCTTCGCCGGAAATTTCCCCCGTCTCAGCGTTGTAGGCAAACCTCCAGACTGACTTTCTCCGCTTTAACTCAATGCTATCTCCGTGGGCCCCATCGTTACTGGTGTCCGTGACGAATAGGTACTTTTCATCGGGGCTGAGGGCCAGGCCGTGTGGCATCTCCAAGTTGCAACGGAAGCAGTTTAAACCTCCATCAGGGCAGGCGGAATAGATATTTGGTTCCAGGACTGGCGGTGGCCGAAAGTCCTGGCGAAAACCGTAATCCGGATCGCTGATGATCAGTTTCCCTTCTTGATCAAGTATGACCTTATTCAGTGAGTTGAATGGTTGACCGTCAAATCCATCAACTAACACAGAACGGGTCTTGTCCGCCAACGCAATGCGGCTAATTACGGAAGGCCGATTTTTATCGCCTTGCTCGGCTACGATCAGCGCTCGCCCATCCGCGGAGAGGCACATACTGTTTGCCATGTTAGCGTCGTGGTAGAAAAGTTTAGCTTCAATTTGCAGGGGAGCAGTCTCCGGCAAATCCGCCCACAACTCCTGCTCCGAACAGACGCCGAACTGGGAGAAATCCAGGTACATAATGTCCACTCGCTGATAGGTGTCGAGGTGGGTTTTCGTAGTAAAGTATAGCCGGCACTGCTGGGCTACCCACACCGGGCCTTCGTGGGCATCGGCGACGAAAAATAGTGGCTTGCTCATATTTCTATTACCCAGCCACCGAACGTGGGGTTCGCTGCCCTCCGTATCTTTGCCCACTATGCGCGCCAAAAAATCCTACGGACAACACTTCCTTACGAACGAGCATTACGCTCGCCAGATCGCTCAGTCGCTCATCCTGACGGATCAGTATGACCACGTGCTGGAAGTCGGCCCCGGCCAGGGGATGCTGACCAAACACTTGCTCGACCGGTCTGATGATTTTGAGTTAACCGTCAGCGAGGCCGATAAGGATATGATCGCCTACCTCGCCGAGCACTATCCACAGTTGGAGCAGCGGGTCGAGCCGGGCGACTTCCTCAAGCTGGACGTAAACAAGATCTTCGATGGCCGCCCCTTCGGGTTGATCGGGAACTATCCCTACAACATCAGTAGTCAGATCCTTTTTAAGATGCTGGACAACTACGAACTCATTCCCGAGATGTCAGGTATGTTTCAAAAGGAGGTAGCCGATCGCGTCGTGGCGGGTAATGGTTCCAAAACCTACGGCGTCGTCGGGGTCCTGGTGCAAGCGCGGTACGAAGGGAAAGTAATCCTAAACGTGGGGCCAGGTAATTTCAATCCTCCACCCCGGGTGGATAGTGCCGTTATTCGTTTGGTGCGTAGGGACGAACCTCTCGTTCCGGATGAATTGTGGGGACGATTCAAGCACATCGTAAAGTGCGCCTTTGGTACCCGGCGGAAGATGCTGCGGAATAGTCTCAAAGCATCTTTTGATGCCGAGACCCTGAAGGAAGAGTTCTTTCAACGGCGTCCGGAACAGGTCTCGCTGGAAGAGTTTGCGGCCTTAGCCTTGTGGTAGATTCCCATTCCCATTTCATGGCACCTGCGGCAGCGCCCGTATGATGGATCGCCAGGTTTAAAGGCCGTCCGGTGGCTCTACGGACTCTACTTCTTCGATGAGGAACTCCAGTACCGCGTGGGCTGGAACGAGGGTGTCACCTTTGGGCGTCACCAAGCCATCGGCGCCATAGGCCAAGTCACTTGGGGCCAGGAGGCGGATGGTGCCACCGTTTTTGATCTTGGGGATGGCGAGGTTCCAGGCCGGAATCAAATCGCCAATGCGAAAGGCTAATTTCTGGTTTCTGCTCCGGCTACTATCAAAAACTTTGCCATTGAGGAACCGACCTTGGTAGTGCGCTTCTACGTAATCACCTTCGGCGAAACCTACGGTTGAACCAGGCTCAATGACTTCGTAGAAATAGCCTTCCGACGCAGCGACCACGTCATAGTGCTGGTCAATGGCCCGGTTGATGATCGCGTTGCGCTGCCGCCCCGCGCGGTCATCCGTTGGGCTTAGCTCGAGCACCAGCCGTTCTTCGATGGCGGATCGGGTAGCCGCATCCTTTGCGGGAGCAGTGGAAGTTTTATCCTGACAGGACGAACAGCACAGGCTGGCAAGGAAGAGAACGAACAAGCGAAATGGGAGCGACTTATTTAATACCATTGGCAGATTGTAGTACGTTATCAAAGCTAATATGCCTTCACCCAAAAGTACCACCCAGATGTTGCGTCAACTTCTCTTTCTACTGATCGCCACCGTCTTTATTTTTGCCTGCAACAATTATGAATCCCACGATGAGCTGGATGAGGAAGGCTTCCGTACCGTATACCAAACTGATCCGGAAACCGGTGAGATAGAGGGAACTCTAAAGCAGTATCTACCCAACGGTACCCTACTCAAAGAGGAAAATTACGTAGCCGGGAAACTGGAGGGCGCCAGACAAGTGTATTACGAAGATGGCAAACTGCTGGCCAACGAAAACTACCGGAACGGGGCATTCGATGGCGCCTACATCAATTACTACGCAGACGGCCAACCCAAGCAGCGCGGTAACTACACCGAAGGAGAAATGGCCGGAAAATGGTTAGGCTACTACAAAAATGGAGCCCTCCGGGAAGAGGTGACCTTTTCCGAAAACGAAGAAGAAGGCCCCTTCCGCGAATGGTACGATAATGGCCGCCCGAAAGCCAGTGGTACCTACGTGCCCGGGGCCAAAGAGGATGGTATCCTCCACCTCTATACTACCAGTGGCGAATTGGAGAAGGTCATGAATTGCGAAGTTGGCCTCTGCCGGACAAGCTGGACGCCGGACAGCACCTTCTCCGCCCCCGAAGCACCGGACATGACCATGCCGAATTGGGAGGAGTAATTAACCGCTTACCAGGTCAAGGAAAGATCGTCTCCCAATTCCGCTTGCAGGGCCCGTAGGTCAGTCAGTAATGCCGCCGCTTTTTCGGGTTCCAGTGCGATGAGGTCACGCAATTCTCTGGGGTCTTCCGCCACGTTGTACAAGCGTTGCACTTTAGCCTTCGGATAGACGATGAGTTTGTATCCATCTTTCCGAATGCTCCGGGCGTAATCCACGTAGGCCCCGTAAATGGCGGGGTAGGGGGAAGGCGCATCATCTTGCAAAAGCGGCAGGAGGGAATTAAAGTATACGTAGTCGGGTTGCTCCACTCCGGCCAGCGACAACGCGGTGGGCATCACGTCCTGCAAGTAAACGTCCGTATCAATTTTGCGGCCCGCTTCAATGCCGGGGCCAACGACTATTAGTGGGACGCGCACGGAGTGATCGTATAAATTCTGCTTGCCAATGAAGCCGTGGTTCCCTACGGCCAGGCCGTGATCCGCCGTAAAGATGATGATGGTGTTATCCTTCACACCAGAAGCGCTGAGTGCCCGAAGGATGCGCCCGACCTGTGCGTCCAGATGGCTGATGCTGGCGTAGTATTCCTTACGGTGGGTTTTGACGGCTAATTCGGTGCGGGGGTAGGGTGCCAGGTCTTCGTCGCGCATCCCGCTGCCGTTTCCGATCAGGTTGGCGTGGGGATAGCGAGGTAGGAAACTAGCTGGTACCGTGATGTCCTCCACGTTATACAGGTCCTGGTAAGCTTGGGGCGCCTGCCTGGGGTCGTGGGGTGCGTTAAAGGCGAGGTACATGAAGAAGGGGGCGTCAGCATTCCGCACCTCCCCCAGGAATATTTCCGCATCGTCCGCTACGACCTCACTCCAGTGGCGCCCACCGGCGTAAAAGCCTTGGTAGCTGGTATCCGTAGGGCTCCAACTATCGTCGGTTGGATGGAGAGGGCGGTTGTAGCCGGCTGGCCAGTATTTCTTAAGCGAGTCGATCGGTACCACTTCGTTGTGGCGTTGTCTCAGCGCATCAATTACCGGGAACGGGTACCCATCGTGGGGCATGCCCGGTCGGACGTTGGCGGCGCGGTCGAACTGGTCCGTAGCGGGCGCGTCCACGTGCCATTTCCCCGTGAAATAGGTTTGGTAGCCAGCCGCTCGCATGAGGGGTGCCCAATTTTGATCCATCGCTTCCTGGTCTTGCGCCCGCCAGCGTTCGGTCATGCGTTGCGCCTGCCAAACACTCCGGCCGGAGTTGATCATGGCGCGGCTGGCCAGGCAAACGGCGGGTTGCCAGGCGCCCATATTGTAGGCGTGGGTGAAGGTGGTGCCTGAGTTGACCAATCGGTCCAGGTTCGGGGTAATTACTTGCCCATCACCGAGCGCACCGATGGCATCGTAGGCCTGGTCGTCCGTAAAGATGAAGAGGATGTTCGGCCGTTCGGGGATGTTAGTTGTCGAACTGGGCTCCGTAGTAGAACAGGTGGTCAACAGCAACAGGCAAGTGAAAGAAAAGAGCAACTTCATAGCCCGAAAATAAGACGCAGGGTAATCATTATCCTCACGTTACTTCACCAGGTGAGCGGGAGCCATCAGGCACCGCCCAACCTTGCTGACGAAAAAACAGTTCCCGTTCCAATGAAGCAGCCCTCTACCCTCAGCCCACGTGGCGCCGTTGCCGCCCGCACCCCCCTCCGCGCCGATTTCGACCTCTTCAACGAGGTCATGCAAAACGAGTATGACGCCGTGAAAAACCCGGAAGGGGCAATCCCTCTTTGTATCGCCGAGAACCTGCTGGGGTGGAACAGCCTCCGGGAGAAGCTACGAGAGATCGGTTCCCAAAAAGCTTGCCCAGACTGGGTCGCCAGCTACACCGATACCTTAGGCCATCCAGACTTGCGGGCCGCTCTGGCTAGCTTCCTCAGCCAGGAATTGGGCGGTGACGCCCTCGATCCCGAATGCCTGGCCGTTTCCGCCGGGGCTACGGCCGTAATTGAAATGACCTCTTTTCTCCTGGCTAGCCCGGACGACTACGCCGTGATACCGGGCCCCGCCTACGGAGGCTACACGCCGGACATTCAGTTCAAATCCGATCTGCAACGCTACGATCTGCAGCTTGCTGACTCGGTAGACCACCCCGGCGTTTATAATCTTACCATAAAGGATCTCGACCGCGCCTACGCCGACTTGAGTGAGCAATTCAAGCTGCTCATTCTCACCCACCCCAATAATCCGACCGGGCAGGTATTTACGGAGGACCAGATCTTTGCGGCCGTCACCTGGTGTGAAGAGCGTCGCATCCATTGCGTAGTTAATGAAATTTACGCCCTTTCTCTCATTGATCAGGACCACCCGGAATTATCCGCCGACTACGAAGACCGCCAGTGGTTCGTGTCCTGCCTTTCTCAGTTGGAGCAACGTAAATCAGATTACTTCCACTGGTGGTATTCCTTCAGTAAGGACTTCGGTATTTCCGGCTTGCGGGTTGGTGCGCTCTACACCAAGAACGAACAATTGATCACCGCCTACCGCAACTACGGAGCTCCCAGTACTACCTCCAACTACACCCAGTGGTTGTTATCGGAACTGCTACCACAGACGGACTGGATTCGTCAGTGGATGCAAACCGAACGTAATCTCACACCTAGTTACCTGATCGTTATTAAAGCCCTGCGCGAGCTGCAAATCGATTACGTGCCCGCCGTCGGAAGTCTCTTCGTCTGGTTCGATCTGTCCAAATTCTTAACGGAGGATACCGACGACGCCTGGGTCGAATTGTGGAAAGACATTTACGGGAAAACGGGCCTTTTGCTCACCTACCCGGTCGGAATGGGAAGCGATCAGCGTGGCTGGTTTCGCATGGTATTTACGGGCGTCCCCCCCGCCACTTTGCGGGAAGCTATGCGCCGCTTCACCTATTACTGCCGGGCTAAACAGGTCTAGCTAATCCTGCTTTTCCCACTGTCTGATGAGGTCCAGCGCCAGAATAGCGGCGGGCCGGAGCATTGGGCTGTGGCCAAAACCATCTAGTTCGTAGAGCGTAGCCTTTTTGTGCCCGCTGGCTACAAGCATGCGCCAGAAGTAGGCATTTTCTTCGTAGCGGCCGAATAATTCCAGTTCGCGGTCTCCCGTGATGAGGGCAATGGGCAGGTCACTGATCCGTAGGTGATGGATCGGTGCGTATTTGTCTACGACTACATTATTCCAGGCAAGCCCGCGCTCTTTGCGGGGCGTAAAGTGAGTGATGGTGTGGCCACTGAAGGGGATCAATCCGGCCAGGCTGTCCGGGTGTACGCCGTGGGCGGCGAGGTAGGTTGTGTCCATCCCGATCATCGAAGTCAGGTAGCCGCCGGCGCTGTGGCCGCTCACGTAGATCCTTTTCGGGTCACCGCCAAATTCATCGATGTGCTGCATCACCCAGGCAACCGCGGCGGCGGCGTCCTCGGTGTAGGTTGGGTTTTTCACCTTGGGGTGCAGGCGGTAATTCGCGGAAGCCACGGCAACGCCCTGATTTTTCCAAGCCTCAAGAAAGTGCTTCCCCCCAAATTCTAACCCGCCACCGTGGAAGTACACGATGGTCGCAAAACCGGTACTATCCGTAGGGTAATAAAGGTCGAGTTTGCACCGCTCCTGCACATAGTCGTCTTGCAGCGTCGGCTGGTAGGCAATGTCAGTGCGCGTCTCGTAGTTCTTCCGCACGGCCGGTTGGGCGCTGGCGCAGGTGCAGAGGAAAAGGGCAAGAAAGTAGGGCAAGGCTCGGAAGAAGATACGCATCTCGCCAAGTTAGGGACTTGAACGGTATTCCTACCGGACCAGCATTTTGCGGGAGGAGATGATGAGCCCCCGGTCATTCCGTAGGCTGGCTACGTAGGTGCCCGCTGGAAACTGGGCGACGTCCACGGTAAGCTTTGTCTGGTCACCAATGGCGGTAAACTCCCGGCGCAGCATCTCCCGCCCGAGGATGTTCACCACGCTGAGGTAGTAACGGCCTGCAGGCACGCCTTCAACCTTGTAAGAAAAGTAGTCGGTGACCGGATTAGGGTAAAGCATGATTTCCGCCTGGTTAGCGAAGGGGCCGGAGGTGGAAGTGGATTCCAGGGCTTGTTTGTACTGAAAGGAAATCAAATCACCCTCATTGGAGGTCTGCGCTTCCGCGATGGGTTCCTTACTGTCGTTGTTCCACCAGAGGTAAGTCACAACGGTATCCTGCTGGCCGAGGAAAGCGCCGAGGCCTTCAGCGTCGTCTCCCAGGAAGGCAGCAATGTCCGTGTAGCCAACGAAAGGTAACCGTACTTCCACGGAGATGAATGCCGACTGCAACCGTTTTTCACGGAGGACGGGATAGGAAGTCTCGTCCAACAATACCACGCCATCCGCATCGTACACATCCGTACGGGTAGTCGCTACCGTAAGCCGAATGGAATCGACGAAGGCGAGGGCGCCTTCGGGTAGTAAGGCGAGTGCTTCGGCGGGGATGCTATCGGGGGAGAGCGTTGTCACTACGTCGAACCCAACGTCAAAAGCGTCTCCGGTGCTGACGCCGGTACGCCGTTCCGCGATGGCAGGGGACACCGGGGTATCGAGACCAAAATCAGGTAGCAAAGCGACCCGGGTCGAGGTGCCAACCAATTCGAGCGCGTTGGCAGTGGTGCGGTAATAGTTTCGGTTGAAAAGGTTTTGGGTGATGACGAGGTCTGCCGCCGGGAAAAGGTCATCATCGGGAGCCGTTACCGGTGCGAGACCCTGCACGAGGGGTACCGGGTCACTGAAATCCCAGCTCAGGTCCATCCCTCCTTCCAGTTGCAGATCCAGCCCTGCCGCCCAGGCGCTATCGGCCGTGGTGGTCCGCAGCGTATCACCGACTACGGGAAAGTAGTTGGCAGTGAGTTCTTCCTGTGCGGAAAGGCTGACTGCACTTACCAACAGCAGTAGGAATAGTAAACATTGTTTCATTCAGTCCGGTGTTGATGTCAGGCGATATAAAGTAGAAAGGTCAGGGCGTTAAAATCGTTGGCCAAAAGCATCCTCAAGGTAGGAATTTATCGGATAGGGTCGAGCCAGCGGGCGGTGGTCGCATCGTCCCATCCTTTCTTGGCTTGGTACTCCGCTACCTGGTCATCCTGAATGCCCCGGACCGTAAAGTACTTGGCATCCGGATGGCTGAGATACCAACCGCTAACGCTGGAAGCGGGGTACATGGCCATCGATTCCGTGAGTTCAATTCCGGTGTTGGCTTCTACGTCGAGCAGTTCCCAGAGTTTGGTCTTTTCCGTATGCTCCGGGCAAGCGGGGTAGCCGGGGGCGGGGCGAATCCCCTGATACTCTTCGGCGATCAATTGTTCGTTGGTGACGGCTTCGTCCGGCGCGTAGCCCCAGAACTCCATCCGGACGCGTTGGTGCATCCGTTCGGCAAAAGCTTCCGCTAAACGATCTGCGAGCGCCTTGAGCATAATGGCGTTGTAGTCGTCACCCGCTTCCTCAAAGCGTTTGATGTGGGGTTCGATCCCGATGCCGGCCGTAACGGCGAAGGCGCCGAGGTAGTCCGTCTTCCCGCTTTCTTCCGTGGCGAGATAGTCCGTAAGTGATTGGTTGGGTCTTCCCGCGGCCTTCTTACTTTGTTGGCGGATGTGGTACAACTTACATTGCACCTGCGGCAGCGCCCCCGGATCGTGCACTTTGATGGTATCCGTCAGTGGGTCCGCAGTAGCCGGGAAGAAGCCGATGACGCCCCGTGCCCCGATCCACTTTTCGTCGATGAGCTGCCGGAGCATCGCCCGCGCCTCTTCGTAAAGTTGGGTCGCCTCTTTGCCAACGACTTCGTCAGTGAGGATTGCGGGGAATTTGCCCGCCAGGCCCCAACTGGAGAAGAAGGGCGTCCAGTCAATGTAAGCCTCCAACTCCGCAAGATCGTAGTTCTCGAATACCTTGGTGCCCGTGAAAGACGGGACGGGTGGGGTGTAGGCGGACCAGTCAATTTTGAGGTGGTTTTCCCGGGCCGTGGCAATCGGGATGGCTTTCTTGCCCCGTTGCTGCTTCGCCCGGTGGTCGCGTACGCGCACGTACTCCGCCGTGATGCTCTCCCGGTAGGCAGTTCGGTCCGCCTCTTCGCCATCCAGTAGGTTACCCGCAACGGTAACCGCCCGGCTTGCGTCTAGCACGTGGACAGTCGGCCCTTTGGTGTAAGCCGGTTCCACCTTGAGGGCGGTGTGGGTTTTACTAGTGGTTGCACCACCAATCAGTAGGGGTGTAGTCATACCCCGCCGCTCCATCTCCGCCGCCACGTTGACCATCTCATCGAGCGATGGCGTAATGAGGCCGGATAGTCCAATGATGTCAACGTCGTGCCGCTGCGCCTCGTCGAGGATCTTGTTGGCGGGCACCATGACCCCGAGATCGATGATCTCATAGTTATTACAAGCCAGGACGACGCCGACGATGTTCTTGCCGATATCGTGCACGTCACCTTTGACGGTGGCTAGAAGGATTTTGCCTTTGTACTGGCGGCCGGTGGTCTCCTCTGCTTTTTCTCCACCGGCTTCAGCGAGGTCGATTTTCTCCTGCTCAATAAACGGGTTCAAATAGGCCACCGCCTGCTTCATCACCCGGGCGGATTTGACGACTTGGGGGAGGAACATTTTGCCGGATCCAAAAAGGTCGCCAACGACGTTCATCCCATCCATCAGGGGCCCTTCGATGACGTGGAGGGGGCGGGGGTACTTCAGGCGGGCCTCCTCGGTATCTTCGGTAATGAATTCCGTAATGCCCCGGACGAGACTGTGTTGGAGACGCTGCTCGACGGTGCTTTCCCGCCACGCGAGATCTTTGACGACGGTACGGCCGCCGACGTTTTTGAGGCTTTCGGCGAGGTCGGTCAAACGCTCCGTAGCGTCCGGGCGGCGGTTAAGGATGACGTCTTCGACGGAGGTGAGTAGGTCGTCGGGTATATCCTGGTAAACCTCGATCATACCAGCGTTGACGATGCCCATATCCATCCCCGCTCCAATCGCGTGATACAGGAATGCCGAGTGCATGGCTTCGCGGACGACGTTGTTCCCCCGAAAAGAAAAGCTGACGTTGGAAACCCCACCACTGATCTTCGCCCCGGGGCAGTTCTCTTTGATGCGGCGGGTGGCTTCAATGAAGTCAACCCCGTAGTTGTTGTGCTCCTCAATGCCGGTAGCTACGGCGAAGATGTTGGGGTCGAAGATGATGTCCTGGGGTGGGAAGTCTGCCTGATCTATGAGCAGATTGTAGGCGCGGGTGCAGATCTCAACCTTGCGTTCTTCGGTGTCCGCCTGGCCAGTTTCGTCGAAAGCCATCACGATGGCCGCTGCGCCGTACGCCTTTACGAGGCGGGCCTGGCGGAGAAATTCCTCCTCGCCCTCTTTCATCGAAATGGAGTTGACGATACACTTGCCCTGTACGCACTGCAGGCCAGCTTCGATGACTTCCCACTTGGAGGAGTCGATCATGATCGGCAGTTTGGCGATGTCGGGCTCGGCCATGAGCAGGTTCAGGAAAGTGACCATGGCCGCCTTGGAGTCGAGGAGCCCCTCGTCCATATTTACGTCGATTACCTGAGCGCCGCCTTCAACCTGGTGGCGGGCGACGTCGAGGGCCTCATCGTAAAGACCGTTCATAATCAGCCGGCTGAATTTTCGAGACCCGGTCACGTTGGTGCGTTCCCCAACGTTGATGAAATTGGTTTCGGGCCTGACGACGAGCGGCTCCAACCCGGAATAGGTGGAGTAGCCTGGGAGCGTAGGTATTTTCCGCGGGGGCAAACCTTCCACGGCTCTCGCCATCGCCGCAATGTGGGCGGGTGTGGTACCGCAGCAACCTCCAATGAGGTTCACAAACCCGCTCCCAGCAAAGTCGCGGATGTAAGTCTGCATTTCCTCAGCATCCTGGTCGTATTCTCCCATTTCATTGGGGAGCCCAGCGTTAGGGTAGGCGTGAACGTTGCATTCGGCTACTTTTGATAAAGCTGCTAAGTGGACCCGCATTTCCTGAGCACCAAGGGCACAGTTGAGGCCCACGCAAAGTGGTTTAGCGTGCGCTACGGAAATGTAAAAGGCTTCGACGGTTTGCCCGGAAAGCGTTCGGCCGGAGGCGTCCGTAATCGTGCCGGAGATCATAACCGGTAGAGGTCGATCAATCCGTTGGCGCACGGTTTCTAAGGCGAATAGGGCGGCCTTAGCGTTGAGCGTGTCGAAGATGGTTTCAATGAGGATGAGGTCCACGCCTCCATCCGCCAAGCCTTGGATTTGCGTAGTGTAGGCTTCCGCCAACTCGGTAAAGGTGATGGCCCGGTAACCGGGGTCATTGACGTCAGGGCTAATGCTCAGCGTACGGTTGGTAGGCCCGACGGCACCGGCTACGAAGCGCGGTTTTTTAGGGTTGGCGGCGGTGTACTTGTCGGCAGCGGCGCGAGCAACTTTGGCGGCGGCGACATTCATCTCGTAGACGATCCCTTCCGTGCCGTAGTCTTCCTGGGCGATGGTAGTGCCGCTGAAGGTATTGGTTTCCAGTAGGTCAGCGCCCGCTTCCAGGTACTGTTCGTGGATTTCCTGAATGATATCGGGCCGCGTCAGGACGAGGAGATCGTGGTTGCCCTTCAGGTCGCTGGGGTGGTCTTCAAAATAGCCCTTACGGTAATCCGCTTCGGTGAGCCCGTAGCCCTGAATGAGGCTACCCATTGCGCCGTCCAGGACGAGTATTTTTTCGTTGAAGAGTTCCTCGATGGATAGCCGGTGCATAGGGTGGGTTTTTCCTTCCGCAAAGATAGTTTATCCCGTGGGGGAGGCGCGCGCAATAGGAATGGGAATTACGAAGAGCTGAATGGTGGACGTCGTGTTTCCGATTGTGCTATTTATGTTTCTATATATGCTGGAGAGTATGAATTCAAGGAACGACCTTTGTCAGGCCCTGCCTTTCGTGGGGTATGGGTCTCCTTGGTGATGTCCACTTTTGTGGATGTCGCCGGGAGTTTTTTATTAAGCGGGTAAATGGACCCGAAGGAAAACTCCTTTTCAATACGGTGGGGCCATTATTTCGCGGCACCACATTGTTAAGTTGAGTGTGAAATGTAGACTACGCCTAATTAAGCATTTTCGATCCTCCAAGTTGGTATATTTGTAGGCATTCCTACTGTTGTAGTTTGTTCCTGAATTTTCAGGCTTTTTGACCGACCAATACCAGCGCTACAAATTTGAGTTCTTCGCCTTATCCGGTATCCTTTTTTACCAACCTGTTCTCCGGGTTGCGGCTACCCGCTTTGCTGGTCGGGCAGAACAGTAAGGTGTTGACCCTGAACGAGGCCGCTGCCGACCTTTTCATCATGCCCTCCGAGGAAGTTGTGGGTCAGCGATGGGCCGGTTTGGATGCCAACGCAACCCTCAAACGGTGGCGGACGCTACTGAACGGCTTACAGATTGGAAACTCCCACGCTTACGATACTGAGTTGGAGACCGGTAGAGATTACTTACGGCCGGTTAGCGTCACGATCAGTAAGATTACTGATGCCAATACGTTGATCACCTTGCGCGATCTCATTATCCCTGAACTACGACGTGGCGAACGAAGGATGCTGGAGAGGGAGTCCGGGATTGGGAGTTGGACCTACCACCGGGTAGATCGGTCCATCACCGCTTCTGCTACTTGCCGTGCGCTGCTAGGGCTGCCCGAGGGTAATTTGGCCGGCGAATCAATTGGCGAACTTTTGCAGGATAAGATGGCTACGGAAGACTTCTTGCGTCTAGCCGAAATCGCTTCCGCCCTGCTGAAATCGCCCGGCCAACAATCGGCCGAATTCGTCGTAGAGTCTTCCTCACAAACGCACTTACTTGCCTTCACTTGCGAATCCGTTGGCAACGAGTTTAACGTTAATCATCTCTTCGGGACGGTTCGTAAAAGCGAAGTCACTAACCCAAAAGGAGAAATTGGCCAGGATAAATTTGCGGAACTGGCTGCCTTTAGTCTCCAACGCGCTAAAGATCTCATTTTCTGGACGAGGCCCGACGGTTCGGTGCGGTACGCAAACTCAGCCGTGGAACGGGTACTGGGTTACTCGCCCCAAGAAGTTTCAACTCTCCTAGTGCGCGACTTCGCGCCACGATTCACGGAAGAGGCCAAAGCCTCGTTCTGGGAGGAGCTGCGTACCGAAAAGTACCTGGAACTAGATTACGAGATCGTTAATAAGCAGGGAGATACAATAGTAATCACCTCCGTCGTCAACTACATCCGTTTTGGAAAGGAAGAGTTCGCGTGCAGTATCAGCCGTGACATTACCGCGAAGCGGCAAGAAGAAAAACGACAACGACTGATCGAATTCACCGTAGACCAAACGGAGGAGATGATCATTTGGGGGAAGCCAGACGGAAGCATATATTCAGTCAACCAGGCCTTCACGGACCAGACGGGCTACACAAGTGCTGATGCCAAGAAGATCCTCACCAGCGACCTGTACGACACCAGCAACCCCGCCCAGCAGGTATCGTGGGAGGAGTTGCGTTCAACCAAGGTGATCGTCCGCGAAACCCTACTGCGTAGAAAAGAGAATGACGGCCTGCCCGTCCGGATGAAGATCAACTATCTCAACTATGAAGGGGAGGAGTTGGCCTGTATCTACCTGTACGATATTAGTACGGAGGTCGAGAAGGAACGCTTGTTGCGCCTCTCCAAAGTAGCCCTCGATACGGCTGTCGACTGCATTTTATGGTTAGACGAAGATCTTCAGATACAATACGCCAACGAGACACTGCGCAAAGTCCTACCAGAACGGCTAGTAAAAAACATCATTGGGCTTCCCCTAGCCAAAGTGCTCCCTACGGTTGATCTCAACCTGATTGCACCAGGTGGCACACAAGATTTTACCTTACAAAAAGCCGATGGCTCGGAGATACAAATGAACCTTACCGTCGCCCAATTGAAGCACGACGGGCATAACTATTTTGTGCTGACGGCGAGGGATTTCTCCATCCACGCTCAGGAAAGAGAAGAACTGGAGTCCGCCTACACCGAGATCGAATTTATGCGTGACCGGCTTCGTGATGAAAACCTGACCCTGCGCCAGGAGAACGACACGAAGTACAACGTCAACAACATCATTACCGTCAGTAAAAAGTACCAGAAAATACTCACGCAGGTGGGGCAGGTAGCTGACGTCAACACGACCGTGCTCATTACGGGTGAGACGGGTACGGGTAAGGAGTTACTGGCGCGGGCCGTCCATCAGTTGAGTGCCAGGGAGGACTTCCCCCTCATCAAGGTAAACTGCGCAGCCCTTCCGGAAAGCTTGATTGAAAGTGAACTCTTCGGCCACGAGAAGGGCGCCTTCACCGGTGCGATCAACCGTAAGAAAGGTCGCTTCGAAATGGCCGACCGGGGTACAATCTTTCTCGATGAGATTGGCGAATTGCCCCTCGACCTGCAGTCCAAACTGCTGCGCGTACTACAGGAGGACGAGTTTACGCGGGTAGGAGGTGAGGAAACTATTAAGGTAGATGTCCGCCTAATTGCAGCTACGAACCGGGACCTCCAGCAAATGGTCCGGGAAGGAAAATTCCGGGAGGATCTGTACTACCGCCTGAATGTATTCCCAATTCACAACCTCCCGCTGAGGGACCGGCCGGACGACATCCCAGTGCTCATCGAATATTTCACGCAGAAGTACGCCAAGCGCCAGGGGAAAACCATCAGGAAGATCGGCTCTGCGGGAATCAAGCGCCTACAGAACTATTCCTTCCCGGGAAACATCCGCGAGTTAGAGAACATCATCGAGCGGTCGGTGGTGCTTTGCCAGTCGGATACCCTCTCCATTGAGTTCATTCGCCCACGTAAGGCCGTAGCAAGTGGGGGAGAGGTCTTCCTGAGTTTTGAGGAGATGCAGAGGAAATACATCATCGATGCCCTAAAGATGACGGGCGGCAGAATTACTGGTCCGCAAGGAGCAGGGGTATTACTCGACTTGAATGATCGCACGCTATTGAGCAAAATCCGCAAGCTGAAAATCGAGAAGAAGGAGTACCTGGTTTAAAGAATCACCAGCAGTAATTTCCTGGTTAACGCTTAATTTTGAGACGGCTGAAGTAAACGCAGGCGGACAAAATTAAACAATGTGCTTGCGCGGCCGTGAACAAGCTTTATCTTGCTTACGTATAGATGACAATAGCGGACTAGTTTCCGCTGCCCGAAGACCACCGTTGTGACTGACAAGAAAAATGCTAATGAAGATTACCTAGCAGACTGGCTCGCCAACAGCGAGCGCCGGGTAGTGGTTTTAGCGTTCACGGCAGCCTGGGTGGGCAGCTTCTTTCTCTTCCGCAATTATTTGCAAGATCTCAAAGAAGAACACGGGGAAGATATCGGGCTTCAGATCATCGATATTGAGAAGTACGGTAACATCGCCCGTAAGCTGGGCATCTCTCAGGTTCCTACCACGATAATTCTTCGCAACCACGAGATAGTGGACATGCTTTCTGGAACCACTTCCCGGAATAAATTACGCGCGTCCGTCGCTCCCTATCTGTAGAGCGCATCGCCACTTAGATATTAAATCTGTCGCGAATCCCTTTAGTTGGTATTCCAACTCTCACTCGCTAATCGGTTGTTTTAGCTTTCCTGTAGCTCATTGAATTTACTGGGCGCAACGCCATATTTCTCCTTGAACTTGCGGGAGAAGTATCCTCCATTAGCGTAACCAACGCAGTCGGCAATCTCTCCAATACTCATGCCACCCGTAGCAATCAAGGCGCTAGCCTGCGTCAGGCGGCGTTCCGTTAAATACTGATTGATCGTCATCCCGTACACTTGCCGGAACCCATTCTTTAGGGTCTGCTGGTTGATGCCCACCATTTTTGCCAGCATGGGAATAGTGGGGGGGCTCTGTAGGTTGCTGCCAATAATCTTTTCTGCGGCCTGGATCAACTTGATTTTCTCCGCGCCGCGCAAAATTCTCCGGTTCGAAAAATTAGACTGCCGTTTATACTCATTGAGGAGCAAGTACATGTTTTGGTAGATCATGGCCGAGCAGTGCGTGCTATGCAAAAGTCCGCGGTCCTTATTCGTCACTATTTCCTGGACGGCATCCACGGCGGGTAAGTGGAAAATATCGGTGTAGAGGAATTGCTGGTGGGTCTCTCCGCTTCCCTTTATTACCCTAAGTAACTCCGCTGGCAATTTGAGTACGCCACAGGCAATCTCTTCGAAAAACAGCTTGCGGTGAATCATCGTCATCAGCACCGTTACTTTAGTTTCGGATGGAAGGACCAAAGCATATTCCCCGTCACCGTAGTCGCCGTGGATAGCTGCCTGTAGTGGAGTTAAAGAAAAGCTTCCCTTTTCAGATTTTACGTTCAGGGCGCCCTCCGAAATAGTGAAGAGGTGCATCGGTTGGGCGTCGGGCCCATGCAGCGTCAAGTGCAATGGCTGCGAGAGTCTGCAGTCCAAAATCACGGCGTCAAGCCCATCGCTGGCGTGGTAAGACATAATGAATCCCTGGCCGAACGGTGGCGTCAGTTGCAGGAAGCTCTTCTGGCAATCTTTCTCCATCGGTAGCTTGAGGATCCGTGCCATTTCAGCAACCATCGCGGGTGCTTTGTCTCGCTTTACGTGCAGTTCAATCGGGGAATTCATACTATCTGAACCCACGCTTACTAACGATGTTTGGCCAATTATTGCAGGTGTATGGATAACAGGGCGCTGCCGCGGGTGCAAGGGAAGTGGGTGTTTGAATGTGGACAAACTTCCGTTGGAAAGATAACTGTTTGCAATCCAGTATCCACCAAATAGATATTGATCTGCATCTGTTGGCCAGTAGCTCAGCACTGAATTTGAAGTGCTGATCGCTTCAAGCAGACCCCCGGCCGGACGTATGCGGTAATTCCTAAATCAAACTCAAGTCCTATGTTTTCTCTTAACTTTAGTAGCACCACCGTGCTACTAGGGCTGGTAGCCCTGTGCGCCGGGACCGGCCTTTCTATTTATCTATTGCGGCGGATCGTGTTGCGTAAATCCGTCCTTGCAAGAACGAACTTGGAGCACCACCGCGCCATGTTCAGCCTGAGTGAGCCCATCCACGGTCTGGGATTGTGCGTAGCCATTGCCGCCAGCGTCCTCACCATCAATTGGACGCAGCCAAACGCCGGGCAACCTACCTTCGAAATCGAGCCAGGTGAGTTGGAGGTTATCGAAACCCACATTCCTCCTACGCCGTATAGCCCGCCACCCCCTCCGCCGCCGCCCCCTCCCGTAGTGGAAGCGCTACCCGACGAACTCATTGAGGACACCCCTCCCTTCGAAAGTATGGACGTGGACCCGGAAGACGAAGTCCTCCCCCCGGCGCCACCCGCTCCCCCCAGCCCGGCACCTCCGGCAGCCCCCGCCACCCCCGCCGAAAGAGCCGCTGCTTTTCGTGCAGCATATGCCCACCTTCGGTAAAGATTGCTGGGAGATGAGTGGAGCGGATCGCAAGGTGTGTTCCGACAAAGCCCTGATGACCTTCATTTACGGGCACATCAGTTACCCCGCCCCGGCGCGAGAAAACGGGATCGAAGGTAAAGTGGTGCTCTCCTTCGTCGTGGAAACCGACGGAAGCATCAGCGACATCAAAACCCTGCGCGGGGTAGGAGGCGGTTGTACGGAGATGGCCATCTCTGCGCTGGAAGCCATCAACAATGAAAAGGCCTACTTCCGGCCCGGGATCCAGAACGAAGCCAGGGTAAGGGTGCGCTTCACGATGCCCATCCAGTTTGAACTGAATTAGGCCACAGAATTGTAGACCAGACCACGGCTGCCAAGTATGAAAATGCTCGTGAAAAAAGTTCAATCTCCTTCGGCTTGATTATCAAGGCGATACGGTAGGGATGTAAAAAAAGAACGGGCATAAATGCTGAAAAGCTTGCGCATGTAATCTTGGCCGTTCTATATTTGCGCAGCATTTGGGAATCACGCAGTGAAAATGATCGCTGTTCCCGCTGCAAAAGAGCTACGGTCTGGTAGTTCAGTTGGTTAGAATGCCGCCCTGTCACGGCGGAGGTCGCGGGTTCGAGTCCCGTCCAGACCGCACAAAAGCCACTCCTTCGGGGGTGGCTTTTGCGTTTATGAGGAATGCCGCCCTGTCACGGTCCCGATTTGATCGGGACGGGTTCGAGTCCCGTCCAGACCGCACAAAAGCCACTTCTTGGGGGTGACTTTTGCGTTTAAGGGAATGCCACCCTGTCACGGTTCCGATCAAGACAACACTCATTTAATCTTCGTCGATGGCGTACCTTTCTAAAAATGCGACACTATGAGTTGGGTGTATATTATTCAAAGCGAGACTGACGGAAAATATTATGTCGGCTACACTAAGGACTTAGCTACACGTGTAAAAACGCATAATGAAGGAGGATCAAATTGGACCAAAGCTAAAGGACCATGGGTGCTGAGATATTCTGAAGAATTTGAAGACCATACCGAAGCGCGGAAGAGAGAAATTAGACTAAAGAAAGCAAAGAGTCATAAATACCTATCATGGCTTATCGAGAACGGCCCAGGCATAAAGCACAATTAGAATGCCGCCCTGTCACGGTCCCGATTAAATCGGGACGGGTTCGAGTCCCGTCCAGACCGCACAAAAGCCACTCCTTCGGGGGTGGCTTTTTGCGTTTACAGAATAATATTTGAAGCACGATCCCGGTAGGACCACGAAGTAGACGCGCAGCGCATCACCGTGATAGGCCGGACCTCGAAGTAGCTGCGCATCAAATCAGGTTTGACCAAAGGTCAAAACAGATCCCGGCCTCCTTCGTGGGTGAATTTTCGCGCTTCTAAAAGACTTTTGACTCACAACCCCGACCTACCAAAGAAGCTTTCGCAAACAGACCAACCAAAAAAAGGCGACCAATTCCGCAGAATTGATCGCCTTTTCACGAAGTGGTTGGCAGCTTATTTAAGCAAACCACCCAGCATCCCACCGATACCGCCGCCGCTGTCGCCACCTCCACCGAGGAGCTTACCAGCGTTACCGAGCAGACTACCCGCATCAAGGCCGAGGGTGCTCATGAGGGAACCAGCGTCAATACCGTCGGAATCCCCTTCCGCCTGCGTCGCGCCGCCCAGTTTATTCATGATCATCGGCAACGCGAGGCTACTGATGGTGCTGGCAATGCCGGAATCCAGCCCGAGGGAAGAGGTCAGCTTGCTCACGAAGGAGCCGGCGATACCTTTATATACGTTGTTGCTGAGCAAGCCTTCGCCGCCACCGCCAACGGCGGAAGTGAGCATGCCGAGGATGCCGTCCACGTTGCCGCCGGATACGGCGCTCGTGAGGCCTTCGGTGACGGATTCCTGCGCGAGGGGGATGGCCTGCTCAGCTTGACCCAAGTCGAGGCCGGTCTTTTCTGAAATGGTGCTTACGATCTGGCCCTTTACGGCGCCCATGATTGCGTCTAACATGTGGTGTTGTTTATGGGGAGAGAGAACCCCGGTATGAATGGATGAATTATCCGTCCGCTAATGTAATTATTCAAAGCGATACTATCCGTACGTATGGGCCACGTATCCATATTGTTGTCTACGGGAGCATTTCCAACAGCGCCTGAAGCATTTCGGCCGTTGCCGGGTTCGTGAATTGGCTTTCGCTGTCCGTCCTGACGTCATCGCGGTAAAAGGGCGCGGCGGCCACCACCCGGGCATCCAGCGCTGATAGTGACCAGAGGAGTGACTGCATCGCTTTCTCCCCACGCGGCGCGTTTGGCGTCAGCGTCATAGCTACGACCGATTTGCCGGACATCTCCCCACTAGAGGCTAGCCAATCCAACGCATTTTTAAGGACGCCGGGGATGTTGTGTAGGTAGGCCGGCGTACAGATGAAAATAGCTTCGGCGCTTGCGACGTCCTCTCGCCACCGCAGTACGTTTGCCGGCCAGGGTGCGTGGTCCAACGCTGGTTGGAAGACGGGCAGTTCCGCCAGGTAAGTAGCCGGTAGGTACTCACCGGTCCCGCTTAGCTGACCAATGGCGGCGAGAAAGCGACTATTGGAACTTTCGAGGTGGGGGCTACCGGAAACGAGCAATTTCATAACGGGATGGTTCAGGGTGTGGCCCAAACTACAAAACCCCACGCGGCAGTAGCAACGTGGGGTTTCGTAATGTTAGCGGTCGGTTCCTTACAGGCCGGCTGCCTTCTTGTGGTCGGCGAGGAATTTCGCCAAACCGTTGTCGGTAAGTGGGTGGTGAAGGAGGCTCTCGATGGCGCTCAGTCCACAGGTCACCACGTCGGCACCAGCCTTAGCGGCTTCTACGATGTGCTTGCCAGACCGGATGGAAGCAGCGAGGATCTCCGTCTCAAAGCCCTGCACGGCGTAAACTTCGGCGATGTCTTCAATCAGTTGCATGCCGTTCCAACCAATATCATCGATGCGGCCGATGAAGGGGCTGACGTAAGTCGCACCCGCCTTCGCGGCGAGGATGGCCTGGCCGGCGCTGAATACCAATGTACAGTTGGTCCGGATGCCCTGGTTAGTCGCCCAAGCGAGTGCCTTCACACCGTCCTTGATCATGGGGATCTTGATCACGATGTTGTCCGCAATCTTGATCAGTTGCTCGGCCTCCCGCTTCATGCCGTCGAGGTCGGTGCTGATCACTTCCGCGCTCACGTCTCCACTCGTAATGTCACAGATTTTCTTGTAGTGCTCGATCACGTTGGCTTCGCCACTGATCTTTTCGCGGGCCATCAGACTGGGGTTGGTCGTCACGCCGTCGAGGATGCCGAGAGCTTCCGCTTCGCTAATGTCATTAAGGTTAGCCGTGTCAATAAAGAACTTCATGCTGGGTGGTTTTTGTGTGGTTTACGACGGTCCAAAACGGTGCGTCGCTAGTACAAACGTACAAAACCCACCGTTGTTTCCCGCCAAATCACTAGGAACAATAAACTTTACTTTGAATTCACCATAAGTAAACGGGCGCTGCCGCAGGTGCAATGTTTAGGGGGACGTTAGAAATTAGATTTTAGATCCTAGACCGGATGTGGTTCCTGCAATTTGAGGACAGTCTACAGACTAAAGACTACAGACTGTAGACTACAGACGAAGGAATCAGGGGCAAGCAAGAAAAAGGAATAATATTTGTACTTAGTTTGCTTTATAAACTAAGTACCCGTACCTTTACGTCATCAAGATAGCTTAACAATTAAACTAAGCAATCTTGTAGTATGGCTCGCTCCAGTATGGATGGGGCCGTACAACTCTTTCTTCACCCTTTAAAATGTACCATCATGGGATACGGAAAATGGTCTAATAGCACCTACAACGCTTACCAGAAAAGATACGCCGGGAAATCGCGCGATCAACTTTTCACCGCCAACCACCACCGCCGGATCGACCCAGCTCTCGATCCCTTCCGCCTCGGCAAACGGGAGAGCCGCGACTCTGATGACCACCCCAACTCTCTGGCCATCGGTCTTTTCCTGGACGTGACGGGCTCCATGGGGATGGTCCCCGAAGACCTCGTCCGCAACCAATTGGGTGCCCTGATGGATACGATGATTAAGGCCGGCGTTGATGACCCACAGATCATGTTCTCCGCCATCGGCGACCAATACAGCGACCGGGCACCGCTCCAGGTGGGCCAGTTTGAATCCAGTACCGAACTCATCAATGAAGCCCTTAAAAAGCTCTTCCTCGAAGGCGGAGGTGGCGGCAGTGGCGAGGAAAGCTACCAACTCGCCTGGCACGTAGCGGCCAACCACACGAGTATCGACTGCTTCGAGAAACGGGGCAAGAAAGGCTTCCTCTTCACGGTTGGCGACGAACGTTCCCACCACATCGCCGAAGGGGAATTGCTTAGCCGGCTCTACGGTTACGAACGTACCCCGGCGAATCGTTCCGCGGCGGAACTACTGGCAAAAGCCCAGGAGCAGTACCACGTCTTCCACATTCACATCAACTCCACCGGCTACCGGAATAATAAGAACGTCTTTGGCTACTGGAAGGAGCTACTCGGTAAGCGCTTCATCCCGCTGGATGACCACACCAAGCTGGGCGAGTTGATTGCCAACATCGTAGCCGTCGTCAGCCAGGCCGAGTCCACCGATACGCTGACGGCCGGTAAAAAGTCCTGGCCCTACGGCGAGGACGAAGCCACGATCCTCTAACCATATCTTAAAAAGAATCGCACCATGAAAACCCAATTGGTCATCGGCCTCGGATTCGGCGACGAAGGCAAGGGGCTCACTACTGACTTCCTCTGCCGTCAGGCTGATTCCCCGCTCGTGGTGCGGTTCTCCGGAGGCCACCAGGCCGGCCATACGGTTGTTACCCGGGAAGGTACCCGCCACGTCTTTAGCAACTTCGGGGCGGGCACCCTGGCCGGGGCACCAACCTATTATAGTAGGTACTGCACCTTTAATCCGGTCGGGTTCCAGCGCGAACGGGAGGCGCTGCTCAAGCTCGGCACCACCCCCGTACTCTATACGGACGGACTGGCACCAGTGACAACTCCCTACGACGTCCTCTACAACCGCAAGCTGGAGACTAAAGAGCGCCACGGCAGCTGCGGCCTCGGCTTCGGTGCCACCGTTGCCCGCCACGAAGGGCCCGCCAAATTGCACGTCCTGGACCTCTACGATGACTTCATCCTCGAGCAAAAGTTGCAAGCCGTGGCTACCTACTACGGAAATCGACTCGGCGTTACGTACGATACGGATGCTCTCCGGGAGCAATTGATGGTTTTTCATGATGCAGTGAACTACTTCCGTTCACATCATCCCCAAAAGTACGTGGCGCATTCACTGGCGAGTCTGGCGAAGGGTTACGATACCATCGTCTTCGAAGGCAGCCAGGGTTTGTTGCTCGACCAGGATTTCGGCTACTTTCCCCACGTCACCCGGGCTCACGTTAGCTCTCGGAATGCTATGGAGTTAATCGCTACGGCCGGCCTGCCCTTGCCGGAAATATTCTACGTCACCCGGGCCTACCAGACGCGCCACGGGAACGGACCGTTGACCAACGAGCACCTCGAACCAAATCTCCATCCTACGCCCAACGAGACGAACGTTACCAACCCCTGGCAGGGCCCGCAACGGCGTAGCCTGCTCGATCTGGACCAACTTCGCTTCGCACTGGCGATGGACAACCACTATGCCCATGCTTGTCATAAAAACCTCGTTGTAACCTGCCTCGACCAGTTGAAAGGAGAGTGGTTCGCCACGGATGACGGTAGGCGTATCCGCCTCGGTTCTTCGGCAGATCTTGGGGGGCGCCTTGGCTTCACCGAGGATAGGGTTTATACTAATGCTAGCGAGGTGGGGGATTTATTAGTCTGTAGTCTATAGTCTGAAGTAATGAGGCTCTCCAGGCGGGCTTAAGCCCAAGCGGAGCGCAGCTTAAGGTTCCTGGAGCGGCCGGGCGTCGTTAGTCTATAGTCTGTAGTCTACAGTGAAGAGTCTGCCAGATGCTTAGCCATCAACCGTTCCAGGACACGGTCTTCGTAATCAAAATCCCCCAGATCATCCAACCCGAGTACGCTTACGGCGGCGGATAATTCACCTTCGGGGGTGCCGTCGAAACAGAAGGGTTTGCCGGCCTTGCGTAGGTACTTTTCTGGGATGAGGCCAATCAGTTCGGAGCCGGTGATACGGTAACCTGCCTCCTCTGCTAGGTTGACGGCGGTGAGGTAGACCCGGGCTAGGTCCGTTTTGTCTGGATCCACTACGTTGCAACTGATCTGGCAGCGGTTGAACTCCTCAATCTCCCAGCCAATAGCTTTAAGGCCGGGAAAGAGCCCTGGTGTTCCGCGTCTGCCGCTGCCGCGCAGTTTGGCGGCTAAGTCCTTAGCTACGGAGAGCGGCGTCCCCGGTTCCATATTGATGTTCCAGGCGATCAGGAAGGGGCGGGCGCCCAGGACGGTGGCCCCAAATTTGGCGTCGTAGTCCGGGCCGAAGTCTGGTTTCCAGTCCGGGCTTTTGGTTTTTTGCTCGAGCCCTTCGTATTCCCCTTTTCTAATGGTAGCCAGGTTACGGCGGTGCTCGGCGGTCGCACTTTGCTCGTAAAGGAATACCGGTATTTGTAGTTCCTCCCCGACCCGCATCCCCAGCACCTGCGACAGCGCCACCAGTTCTGCCTGACTCACGTCTTTGATATTGACCAGCGGACAAACGTCCACGGCACCGATTCGGGGATGCTCACCACTGTGTTGTTGCATATCGATCAGCCGCTGAGCGGTAGCGTATAGCTGAAAGGCCGCTTCGGTAACCCCCTCCGGAGTGCCGGCAAAAGTGAACACCGTTCGGTGAGCGCTCACGTTGGCATCCCGGTGGAGTAGTTGGCAGCCGGGAACTGCATCGATGGCGGCGGAAAGTTGATCCAGGACGTCAAGCGACCGACCTTCCGATACATTGGCCACGCACTCGATCAATCGTTTCGGCAGAGACATATTTCGGAGGAGATTTCGTTGACTAACTTTGCCGCGAAATTACCACCAAGCGTATGAAAAACCTGCTCTGTCTGCTCGCCCTCCTTTGTTGCCTGACCGCCTGCGATGGTGACCAGCCAACGGACGCGACGCCAGATACCAGCGCCGGAGACCCCGGGATTGCCGCTCTCGACCGGGCCATCCTGAGCAATCCGGAAGAGGCGGACCTCTACGCACAGCGCGCCGAAATGTGGTACAACAAGAGCAACTACGACGCTGCAATTACCGACCTGCAAGCAGCCCTGACACTGGATAGCACTAACGTGCCCTACCACTGGTTGCTCAGCGATGTTTACCTGGATTACTACCGTAGCCGCCTCGCTCTGCGCACGTTGGAACGCGCCGCCAAACTGGAGCCGGATAACCTGGAAACCCAGCTGCGCCTCGCCGAAACCCAACTCACCCTGCAGCAGTACGACGGCGCGATGAAGTCGCTCAACGAGGTCACCCGCATCGACCCGCGTAACCCCGATGCTTACCTGCTGCTCAGCGAGACCTTCCTCGAAACGGGAGATACCGCCCGCGCCATCAGCGCCGCCGAAGAAGCCGCGGAGATCGACCCCGACATGACGGATGCCTTTGTACGCCTCGGGCAGTTGCTCTTCGCCATCAAATCGAACCGTGCGGTGCAGTACTTCGACGCGGCGATGGGTATAGATGCGACCGACCCCATCCCGATCCACGCCAAGGCTGACTATCTCCGGGATTCTGATCGCCTTCCGGAAGCTATCGAACTCTACCGCGCCGCCAGCCGGGCGGACCGCCAGTACGTGGCCGGACATTTTAACGCCGGGCTGCTCCTCATGGAACTGGATAGCGTCGAAGCCGCCAAAACGGAGTTTGATCTGGTCATCAAAAACGACCCGATCCACATTCGCAGCTACTTTTTCCGCGGCTACGCCAAGGAGTTACTGGGCGATATCGCCGGCGCCAGAAACGATTACAAAAGTGCCCTCCGCTTTGCGCCCGACTACGACTTCGCGCTCGAAGGCCTGGAAAGGGTAGGGGAGGAGCCCACGGAAGAATAAGCGAGACCTTATAATAGGATATCACCTGCCGACTGCTCTTTGGGCGCTGCCGCGGGTGCGGGGTTAGGGATCAAGCAGTAAGGACGCTAACTTACGCTGACGGACCCAACCCGAAAATGTAATTGCTGGCGTCACTGTAAGACGACCTCCCAGCTAAACTGATCCCAATAATGCTCTTCCACGAATTTCTATCGTACCTGACCCACCAGCGCCGGCTGAGCGACCATACCGTCACGGCCTACCGCGGAGATCTAAGCCAGTTCGCCAACTTCTGCAAATTAGAGTATGGGGTGAAGGATGCCCGGTCGGTAACCCGTAATATGGTGAAGTCCTGGCTGGTGGATCTTGTTGGTGATAAGAAAATGGCGGCCAGTTCGGTCCGCCGAAAACTCTCGGCCGTCAAGACCTTTTATAAGTACCGCCGCCAGCGCGGTCAGCAGGCAGAGGACCCAACGGTAAGAATACCGGTGCCAAAGCTGCCCAAGCGCCTGGCCACCACGGTCGCGCCGGATGCGATCCAACGGCTCTTCGCCACCTTCCCTAATCCTCTTGAAAACGAGGATTTCTCGAGCCTGCGTGACCACCTGCTCCTGGCCTTATTATACCAAACGGGTATGCGCCGAGCCGAGCTGATTGGTTTGACCGACGCTAGCCTGCAATTGGCCGAGCGCCGGATCAGCGTTACTGGTAAAGGGGGGAAGCAGCGGTTGATTCCTTTTGGTGAAAGCCTGGCAGAATTACTGTACCGATACCAGGAAGTACGGGAGGCCAGTTTCCCAGGTACACCGCCTTCCTTGCTGTTGACGGATAAGGGAAAGGTGCTGTACCCAAAGTTTGTCTACAACAAGGTCGTTCGCTACCTGGGGGGAGTAACAACGGAGGATAAAAAGAGCCCGCACGTTTTGCGCCACACCTTTGCTACCCAACTGTTGGGGGAAGGGGCGGACCTGAATGCCGTCAAGGAATTGCTGGGCCACAGTAGCCTGGCGGCCACCCAGGTCTACACCCATAACGACGTAAAGCGCCTGCAGGAAGTCTACCGACAGGCTCACCCGGAAGGGGCACAAAAAAATGGACCGCGCGCAACTGAAAAATAAGTTCGTGATGTTTTGGTAATTGTACGGGAGGACTTACCTTTGCAATCGCTTACGGAAAACGACCGTAGGTTTGCTTTGAAACGAAGGTTTTGATCACCAGATTTGCCGATATAGCTCAGTCTGGTAGAGCAGCTGATTTGTAATCAGCTGGTCGGCGGTTCGAATCCGTCTATCGGCTCTATTTTAGCTCAGATTGTTGAGTTGAAATCTTGCTCATTTGATGAGTGATCATGGTAATTAAAGGGGGTGCGCTACAGTTGGAGAGGTAGGTTGGACTGTAAATCCAATGTTTCGGCTGAGTAGGTTCGAATCCTACCACCCCCACCATCCTTGACATGCGATATGTGATTCTAGATATTTGATTCTTGATTTGCTACCGCGTGATTCAAGCACCCGCATTGCGGGTTTAATTTTGTGTGATGTATTCCGATGAAGTTATGTGATTCACTATGGAACGTGAGTAAAATCGCATATCGAGAATCGAGAATCGAGAATCGCATATCCATTGCGGAAGTAGCTCAGTTGGTAGAGCGCTTAAATCTAGGGTCCCATCCCCAGATTACGCACCAAGCTAAGGGTCGTGGCTTCGAGCCTCGTCAAGTAGTAAGGTTGCTTTCCGATACCAAACTATAGACTATAGACTCCAAACTATAGACTATAAAAATGCGGAAGTAGCTCAGTTGGTAGAGCATCAGCCTTCCAAGCTGAGGGTCGCGGGTTCGAGCCTCGTCTTCCGCTCTAGTTCCTACGGATGAGTAGGGATAGGGAAATGTTGCTGGGTCGCGGGTTAGCTACGCTGCTACTTCGTGGTCGAGCCTCGTCTTCCGCTCTAGTTTCTCGTAACGACGAGAATTTTACGATCTGCGTTTGTTGACCTTGAAATCTCCATCGCGAATGGCACTGCGCACTGTCTGGTGCTGCATCAAAATCGCATGACGAGGTTCGAGAATCGAGAATCGCTTATCATCTCGCCGACGTAGCTCAGGGGTAGAGCACTTCCATGGTAAGGAAGGGGTCGTGAGTTCAAATCTCACCGTTGGCTCAAGGTTGCGCTTGTAACCTTACAACGTTTGTTCGTCACATCGGCGCCGTTAGTAACACCCTACTATCTGGCGCATGCTACTTTGTAGTCGATTGGCTGGAGGACAAAAAATTTAGCTTTGCTCATCATCTTGAGCAGGGTAGGGGCGACCGGGGTGCGGTTCGCAATTCCCTGACCAAACTATTTTTTTACCCCCTAAATGCTTTAAGCTACTATGGCTAAGGAAACATTTGACAGAAGTAAACCGCACGTTAACATTGGCACGATTGGCCACGTTGACCACGGTAAAACCACCCTCACCGCCGCCATCACCTCCGTACTCGCTGACGCTGGATCCGCTGCTAAAATGTCTTACGACAGCATCGACTCCGCTCCCGAGGAAAAAGAGCGTGGTATCACCATTAACACGGCGCACGTTGAGTACGAAACGCAGAACCGCCACTACGCTCACGTTGACTGCCCAGGTCACGCTGACTACGTAAAGAACATGGTTACTGGTGCCGCCCAGATGGACGGTGCAATCCTCGTTGTTGCCGCTACTGATGGCCCTATGCCACAGACGCGTGAGCACATCCTCCTTGCTCGCCAGGTAGGTGTACCTAATATCGTAGTATTCATGAACAAGGCTGACCTTGTTGATGACGAAGAAATGCTCGAGCTCGTAGAAATGGAAGTTCGCGAACTTCTTTCTCAGTACGAGTACGATGGCGACAACGCCAGCGTAATCATCGGTTCTGCACTCAAAGCCCTCGAAGGCGACGGCGAAGGTGTAAAGCAGGTACTCGAACTCATGGAAGCAGTTGATGCTGAGATCCCTGAGCCAGAGCGTCTGGTTGACCTCCCATTCCTGATGCCCGTTGAGGACGTATTCTCTATCACGGGTCGTGGTACAGTTGCTACCGGCCGTATCGAGCGTGGTGTGATCAACTCTGGTGACTCCGTAGAGATCATCGGTATGATGGAAGCTGGTAAGAAGCTCACTTCTACCATCACTGGTATCGAGATGTTCCGTAAGATCCTCGACCGTGGTGAAGCTGGTGACAACGCCGGTCTCCTCCTCCGTGGTATCGACAAGACCACCATCAAGCGTGGTATGGTAATCTGTAAGCCAGGTTCCGTAAAGCCACACACGAAGTTCAAGTGTGAGGTTTACGTACTGAGCAAAGACGAAGGTGGCCGTCACACGCCATTCTTCAACGGCTACCGCCCACAGTTCTACTTCCGTACGACTGACGTAACCGGTGACGTGAAGCTCCCCGAGAACGTTGAAATGGTAATGCCAGGTGATAACGTTACTCTCGAAGTAACACTCCTCGCTGAGATCGCCATGGAAAAAGGCCTCCGCTTCGCTATCCGTGAGGGTGGCCGTACGGTAGGTGCCGGTCAGGTAACTGAGATCCTCGACTAAATGGCAAACGGCTCCGGCCGCAAGCTTTTCTGACTACAAGCAAGAAGTTAAGCATCCCTCCGCGGGTGCTTAACTTCTGCTTTGTCAGATAATATGGTTACTTTCGCACCCGCTTCGGCGGACGTGTATTACGGGCGTAGCTCAATGCCCTTTGGGGCTGCTTCGCGGTGATAGCGCACAAGGTTTTTGATGAAAGGCCTTTTTTAGAATTTACAATTACGGGCGTAGCTCAATGCCCTTTGGGGCTGCTTCGCGGTGATAGCGCACAAGGTTTTTGATGAAAGACCTTTTTAAGAATTAATAATTACGGGCGTAGCTCAATTGGTAGAGCACTGGTCTCCAAAACCAGCGGCTGGGAGTTCGAGTCTCTCCGCCCGTGCAAATTATCTCAACGGAGATAATCACTTTTAACCGTACAGTCGGAAAGATTTTCCCCTCTGCACTTGACTCCAACCGCGCAGCAGCGACGCAGTCAAACCAGCGGCTGGGAGTTCGAGTCTCTCCGCCCGTGCACATCACGCTTGCTTTGCAAGCGGCAACTGTTTCCAATTATGGATAAGATCGGACTTTACATGCGGGAAAGCTACAATGAGCTGGTTCACCAAGTGACCTGGCCTTCGTACAGCACCCTACAAACCAATACCATTCTGGTACTGGTTGGGTCAGCCATTTTCGCGCTGCTCATATTCGGTATGGATGTCGTATGGCAATTCGTCGTCGACAACATCTACAGCCTCACGGCTTAATAACTACGCAGCGTAATGGCAGTAACCAAATGGTACTCTCTCCGTGTAATCAGCGGTAAAGAGAAGCAAATCAAAGAACGGATCGAGAAAGAGATCGCTCGGAATAACTGGGAAAACCACGTTATGAAGATCGTTGTCCCCACTGAGAAGGTCTATAAGATCCGCGGTGGTAAGAAAGTGATCTCCGACCGTAACATTCTACCCGGTTACATTCTCGTAGAAGCTGACCCTTACGCTCTAAATGGCGAAGTTCTGGATGGTATCACTAGCCTCCCTAACGTAATCCATTTCCTCGGTAAGCAAGAGCCCATCCCCATGCGGGATTCGGAAGCCAATCGCTTACTCGGTAAAGTGGACGAAAACCTCGAAGCCAGCGATGCACTGATCGAACCCTTCATCGAAGGAGAGACCGTCAAGATCATCGATGGTCCTTTCAACGAATTCGTTGGTGACATCCAGGAAGTCAACGAAGAGAAGAAGAAACTGAAAGTCATCGTCAAGATCTTCGGCCGCGGCACGGAGGTTGAGCTGAACTTCATGCAGGTAGAGAAGCAGAGCTGATTCACCGCAGAGATTTGATCCTGCATGGTAAAACCCATCTACGGTAGCGACTGTAGATGGGTTTTTTGTACTCTAATGCCCCTCATCAGTTTAAGCATTTGTAATAACGGCAATCACCAACAGGAGCGTGTTACCTGCTACGTTGTTTGACGTTGATGCGGTGGGAAGTAGACGCGCCTCGAGAAATTGCGTGCTGTATTTGATCTGAGAGGTGGGTAGCGAACGCTCGAAATAGTGCAACTCTATAGAAGGTCGTAAGATGATATATTTGTTTTCGATTTGCCAGATCAAATTCTTTGGATTACCTTTGCACCCCGAAAAACGGTGCTGCGCGGAAGCTCGCGAAATGCCGTAAGATTTTTCACGTCGGAGAGTGTAACAACCTATTATACATTCGCTATCACGACACAAATAAGCTACAATGGCTAAGGAAGTAGACGTACAAATCAAACTTCAGGTACGCGGCGGCGGTGCAAACCCCGCTCCACCGGTAGGCCCCGCGCTGGGTGCCAAAGGTGTTAACATCATGGAATTCTGTAAGCGCTTCAACGCCGCTACGCAGGATCAGCAGGGCAAGATTCTGCCGGTTGTCATTGATGTTTACAAAGACAAGTCCTTTGACTTCGTCATCAAGACCCCACCGGCTGCGGTTCAACTCCTGGAAGCAGCTAAGCTCAAAAGTGGATCCAAAGAATCCAACCGGATCAAAGTAGGTAGTGTGACCTGGGATCAGGTACGCGCCATCGCTGAAGACAAAATGCCTGACCTCAACTGCTTCGAAGTAGAAAGTGGCATGCGTATGGTAGCCGGTACGGCACGCTCTATGGGAATCACCATTTCCGGCGACGCCCCCTGGGAAGCGGAAGCTTAATCCACACTACCACTCACGCTCCGTTCAGTATGACTGAACTGGGGTCAACTCATAATTAACGCCGGTTACCCACTGGTCTCCGGTAGTAGGGAGCATCCTTAATCGGGATGCGTCATTTACCTCAAACTTCATTTATTATGGCAAAAATTAGTAAAGCGCGGAAAGCTGCTGCTGAGAAGGTCGACGCCAATAAGCAGTATGCCCTGAGCGAAGCGATGAGCCTCGTCAAGCAGGTCAATACGGCTAAATTTGACGCTTCCGTGGACGTTCACGTTCGCCTCGGCCTCGACCCCCGCAAACCAGACCAGGCCCTTCGTGGTACGGTCACCCTTCCTCACGGTACCGGTAAGACCAAGCGCGTTGTCGCCTTCGTCACCCCGGACAAAGAGCAGGAAGCAAAAGACGCAGGCGCAGACTTCGTAGGTCTCGATGACCTGGTCGCTAAAGTAACTGGTGGTTGGACGGACTTCGACGTTGTCGTTGCCATGCCACAGACAATGGCGAAAGTTGGTCGTCTCGGTCGTGTACTCGGTCCCCGTGGCCTCATGCCCAACCCCAAAACTGGTACGGTTACCATGGACGTAGCCCAGGCCATCACCGACGTGAAGGGTGGTAAGATTGCTTACCGTCTGGACAAGTTCGGTATCGTTCACTCCAGCATTGGCCGCGTAGGTTTCTCCGCGGAGCAGCTGGTGGACAACGCCAACGAACTTCTCGGCACACTTTCTCGTAGCAAGCCTTCCAGTGCGAAGGGTATCTACATGAAATCCGTGACCGTTGCATCTACCATGAGCCCCGGCATCAAGGTGGACCCCAAATCAATTGCTTAATCGTCCATCCCCAAAACTTAAGTTAACATGACTAAGACAGATAAAGGAGCAGCGATTCAGCAGCTCAAGGAAGCGTTTGAGAACAATGAGTTCTTCTACATCGCTGACGCCTCAACCCTTCCTGCGGACAAGACCACGGAACTTCGTGGTGCCTTCCACGCTAAGGGTATCAAGATGCAGGTTGTTAAGAACACCCTCGCCATCAAAGCACTCGAGCAACTGCCCGAGGAGAACAACTACTCCAGCGTTTTTGAAGCCCTGACCGGACCAACGGCCATCCTCTTTACGGAGACGGCCAATGCCCCCGCTAAGGTCATCAAAGAATTCCGTGGTAAGGACGGCGAGCGCCCCATCCTCAAAGCGGCCTACATTGCTAGCTCCGTTTACATGGGCGATGACAAGCTCGACGAACTCTCCAAGCTCAAGTCGCGCGAAGAACTCGTTGCGGATGTACTCACCTTGCTCCAAAGCCCCATGCAGAATCTGCTTTCCGGCCTCAAGAGTGGTGGGTCACAGATCGCTGGCCTTCTCAAAACTTTGGAGGAGCGCGAAGCCTAAGCGCTGCGCTGCATAGTCTTCAGTCTGTAGTCTATAGTCTACGGTACCTGACTGAAAGACTACAGACTATAGACTACAAACTAACCATTGCTTCCAAGCTGATACGCGATTACTCGTAAATCACTTTTAAATACTTTTCTATTATGGCAGATGTAAAAACACTCGCCGAATCTCTCGTTAACCTGACCATCAAGGAAGTTAGCGAACTGGTAACCATCATGAAGGACGAATACGGCATCGAGCCCGCAGCCGCAGCAGTAGCTGTTGCAGCAGGTGGTGGCGGAGACGCTGACGGTGGTGCCGCTGAGAAGACTGACTTCAACGTTGAGCTCGAATCTGCTGGTGGCAGCAAGCTTGCCGTCGTGAAGGAAGTAAAGAACCTTCTCGGTGTTGGCCTTAAGGACGCCAAAGGCCTCGTTGACGGCGCTCCAGCCATCATCAAGGAGAACGTTCCTAAGGACGAAGCCGAAAGCATCAAAGCTGCCCTCGAGGCCGCCGGTGCTACGGTTAACCTGAAGTAATTCGGGTTCCTGCTGAAAGATCTAGCCGGGGATGGCGCGCTTACCGCCCGTCATCCCCGCTACTTCTTGTCAGCTTTTTTGCGGCTTAGCGGAGGTACGATCTCGCTAGGCTTTTCGCGTATCTGAAGGGTGGGCTATAAACTTTGGCATATTGCCGGGTTCAACGCAAACGCCTCTCGATATTTTCGATCGTAACCGTGAGCGCTAGGGAACGTGCACGGTCTACCAGTTGCTTCCTGAAGCATGCAACTAAATCCGGTGCTGAATTGTCTTATCTATTCGCACACCCCACCCCGCCCGGCCAATATGTTGGTCGGATCCCCTGTAACCCCCTCGAGGTTGAGCCACCGCGGACGGCTGAACTTTGAGCCAAACATAAAGGAATACTGCTAATGACGTCAAACGGCCAGATCCTAAGCGCTGAAGAACAACGGGTAAGCTTCGGCAAAATCAAATTGACAGATCACTCTCCCGATCTGCTCGAAATCCAACTCAAGTCTTTCCAGGAGTTCTTCCAGCTCGAAACCACCCCCGAAAACCGGGGTTTAGAAGGTTTATACCGAGTGTTCCAGGAAAACTTTCCGATTTCGGACACCCGAAACATCTTTAACCTGGAGTTCCTCGATTATTTCGTGGACCCTCCCCGCTACACCATCCCCGAGTGTATGCAACGTGGTCTCACCTACAGTGTGCCACTCAAAGCTAAACTACGCCTCTCGTGTAACGACGAAGAGCACGTAGACTTCCAGACAATTGAGCAAGATGTCTTCCTCGGAAACATCCCCTACATGACCCCCAAGGGCACGTTCGTCATCAACGGCGCCGAGCGGGTCATCGTTTCTCAGTTGCACCGTAGCCCTGGCGTATTCTTCGGCCAGAACTACCACCCCAACGGTACAGCGATCTACTCCGCCCGCGTAATTCCTTTCAAGGGAGCGTGGATGGAATTCGCTACCGATATCAACACGGTGATGTACGCTTACATCGACCGGAAAAAGAAGTTCCCCGTCACCACCCTGCTCCGGGCCATCGGCTACGACAGTGATAAGTCCATCCTCGACCTCTTCGGTCTGGCGGACGAGGTGCCCAACACCCGGGAAGCACTGAACACCGCTATCGGCCGCAAGCTGGCCGCGCGGGTACTGCGCGCCTGGACGGAAGATTTCGTTGATGAGGACACGGGTGAGCTCGTCATCCTCGAGCGTAACGAGATCATTCTCGAGCGCGACACCGTACTTACGGAGGACAACATCGAAGATATCCTTGCCGCCGAAGGCATCGAGAACGTCATCCTGCAGAAGGAAGACCTCGGTATGGACTACGGTATTATTTACAATACCCTCCAGAAGGATCCTTCCAGCTCCGAGATCGAAGCGGTCCAGTACATCTACCGCCAACTGCGTGGTTCCGATCCACCGGACGAAGAGACTGCCCGTGGTATCATCGACAAGCTGTTCTTCAGCGATAAGCGCTACAACCTCGGTGAAGTCGGTCGTTACAAGATCAACCGTAAGCTGAACGCCGGCACGGATGATGAGACCCTCGTACTTACGAAGGAGGACATCATCGCCATCGTACGCTACCTCGTAGCACTGATGAACCAGCGCGCTGAAATCGACGACATCGATCACCTTTCCAACCGTCGCGTGCGCACGGTAGGGGAGCAGCTCTACGCTCAGTTCGGTGTGGGTCTTGCCCGTATGGCCCGTACCATCCGTGAGCGCATGAACGTTCGGGACAACGAAGTATTTACGCCGATCGACCTGATCAACGCGCGTACTCTCTCGTCCGTCATCAACTCCTTCTTCGGTACCAGCCAGTTGAGCCAGTTCCTCGATCAGACGAACCCGCTCTCCGAGATCACGCACAAGCGTCGTATCTCCGCCCTCGGACCTGGTGGTCTGAGCCGTGAGCGTGCCGGCTTCGAGGTTCGTGACGTTCACTACAGCCACTACGGCCGCCTCTGTACCATTGAGACACCGGAAGGACCGAACATTGGTCTGATCTCCACCCTCTGTGTTCACGCCAAAGTGAACAAGATGGGCTTCCTCGAGACTCCCTACCGCGCCGTTGAGGATGCGAAGGTGGTCATGGAAGGAGACCCAATCTACCTTTCCGCGGAAGGGGAGGATTTCAAAAAGATCGCCCAGGCCAACTCTGCCCTCGATGAGAAAGGAGCTTTCGTCTCCCAGGAAGTAAAGGCGCGTGACCACGGTGATTTCCCCGTCCTCGCTCCCGAAGAGCTGGAATACATGGACGTTGCCCCGAACCAGATTGTAGGGGTGTCTGCCTCCATGATCCCGTTCCTGGAAAATGACGATGCCAACCGTGCCCTGATGGGCTCGAACATGCAGCGTCAGGCCGTACCACTCCTTCGCCCCGCCAGCCCCATCGTGGGTACCGGTCTCGAAGGCAAAGTCGCCCGTGACAGCCGCATGCTCATCAACGCCGAAGGCGAAGGTGTCGTCGAATACGTGGACGCTAACGAGATCATCGTCAAGTACGAACGTACCGACGAGGACCGCCTGGTTTCCTTCGACGAAGACAAGGTTACCTACACGCTGACCAAGTTCCTCCGTACTAACCAGGGAACATGTGTGAACCTGAAGCCCATCGTAAAGCGGGGCCAGAAGGTGAGCAAAGGTCAGATTCTTTGTGACGGCTACGCTACCGAGAAAGGTGAACTAGCCCTCGGCCAGAATATGAAGGTGGCCTTCATGCCCTGGAAAGGATACAACTTCGAGGATGCCATCGTATTGAGCGAGCGCGTCGTCCGTGAAGATGTCTTCACCTCCCTGCACATCGAGCACTTCGAAATGGACGTGCGCGACACCAAACTGGGTGAGGAAGAACTGACCAACGATATCCCCAACGTTTCCGAGGAAGCGACCAAGGACCTCGACGAGAACGGTATCATCCGCGTCGGTGCCTGGATCAAGGAAGGTGACATCATCATCGGTAAGATCACGCCGAAGGGCGAATCCGATCCGACCCCGGAAGAGAAACTCCTCCGCGCCATCTTCGGTGATAAGGCCGGTGACGTTAAGGATGCCTCCATGAAGGCATCACCATCCCTTAAAGGTGTGGTGATCGGTAAGGACTTGTTCAGCAAGACCAAGAAAGACCAGGCCCAGAAGGACGCCGAGAAGATCAAACTCCAGAAACTGGAGGACGATCATAAGGTTAACCTCAACAAGCTCAAGACCCGCCTCGTCGACAAGCTCGACCAGTTGGTCCGTGGCCGCGCCAGCCAGGGTGTGAATACCATCTACAAGGAATCAGTGGTTCCCAAGGGTGAGAAGTTCACGCAGTCCCTGCTCCGCGACCTCGACTACACGAGCATCGACTACACCGGTTGGACGACCAGTGACGACCTTAATAAACTTATCGCCCGCCTGCTGCACAACTACAGCATCAAGGTGAACGAGGAAGTTGGCCGTTACAAGCGCGAGACCTTTAACATCAGCGTCGGTGACGAACTGCCCGCCGGTGTCCTGAAGCTCGCCAAAGTGTACCTCGCCAAGAAGCGCAAGCTGAAGGTGGGTGATAAGCTCGCCGGCCGCCACGGCAACAAGGGTATTGTATCCCGCATCGTGCGCGATGAGGACATGCCCTTCCTGGAAGACGGTACGCCAGTTGACATTATCCTGAACCCACTGGGTGTTCCCTCGCGGATGAACCTGGGCCAGATCTTCGAGACCGTCCTTGGTTGGGCGGGTGAGAAGCTCGGTATGAAGTTCGGTACGCCGATCTTCGACGGTGCCAGCCAGGATGAGATCGAAGGCTACATTCAGAAAGCCAATCTGCCTTCCCTCGGCCAGACATACCTGTACGACGGTGAAACGGGTGACCGTTTCCACCAGCAGGCAACCGTTGGGGTGATCTACATGCTTAAGCTCAGCCACATGGTGGATGACAAGATGCACGCCCGTTCCATCGGCCCTTACTCCCTCATTACCCAGCAGCCGCTCGGTGGTAAGGCGCAGTTCGGTGGCCAGCGTTTCGGCGAGATGGAGGTGTGGGCCCTCGAAGCCTTCGGTGCCTCTAACATCCTCCAGGAACTGTTGACCATCAAGTCTGATGATATCCAGGGCCGGGCTAAAGCTTACGAAGCCATCGTTAAGGGAGACAACCTGCCGGAGCCTAACATTCCGGAGTCGTTCAACGTACTCGTCCACGAGCTACGGGGTCTGGCGCTCGACGTCAAGTTCGACTAGGCCTTCTCCTTTACCCTCCTGGGCAAAAGGAGGGCCCACCCCGGCAACGGTCGGGGTGTCCAAATCCAATTGATTTTTTGCGCTGCCGCAGGTGCGGAGTTATGGATCAAGGAATGAGTACTGAGCTTCCCGCTCTCTAATTGTTACTCGATCCTGAACCTGGCACCCGCGGCAGCGCCCATAATAAAGAATATGGCATTCAAGAAAAATAACAGCATCCAGAAGCAGGATTTCGACGCGATCACCATCTCCCTGAGTTCCCCGGACGATATCCTGGAACGCAGCCACGGTGAGGTGTTGAAGCCCGAGACGATCAACTACCGGAGCTACAAGCCGGAGCGTGATGGTCTTTTCTGTGAGCGGATCTTCGGCCCGGTGAAGGACTACGAATGTTACTGTGGTAAGTACAAGCGCATCCGCTACAAGGGGATCGTTTGTGACCGCTGTGGCGTCGAAGTGACCGAGAAGAAGGTGCGTCGTGAGCGCAACGGACACATCCGTCTGGTGGTACCCGTCGTGCACATCTGGTTCTTCAAGAGCCTCCCCAACAAGATCGCCTACCTGCTCGGTTTCTCTTCCAAGAACCTCGAGTCAATCATTTACTACGAGCGTTACGTGGTCATCAACGCCGGTATCCGGGAGAGTGATGAGATCCAGCACAAAACGCTGATCACGGAGGAACAGTACCTCGATATCCTCGAGACGCTGCCCCCCGAAAACCAGCAACTGGAAGACGGCCACCCCGATAAGTTCGTCGCCAAGATGGGCGCCGAAGCGGTGCGTGACCTCCTCGAAGGACTCCAGCTCGACGAGCTTTCCGACCAATTGCGCCACCAGGCCAGCACGGAAACCAGCCAGCAGCGTAAGAGCGAGGCCCTCAAGCGCCTCCGCGTGGTGGAAGCCTTCCGTGACGCACAGAAAAACGTCGTCAACAAGCCGGAATGGACGATCATCCAGTACCTGCCCGTCGTTCCCCCGGAACTGCGCCCGCTCGTACCACTGGATGGTGGCCGTTTCGCCTCTTCCGACCTCAACGACCTGTACCGTCGCGTAATCATTCGTAATAACCGCCTGAAGCGTCTTTTGGAGATCAAGGCTCCGGAAGTAATCCTGCGTAACGAGAAGCGGATGTTGCAGGAGGCCGTTGATAGCCTCTTCGATAACAGCCGGAAATCCAACGCCGTAAAGGCCGAAGGTGGCCGCGCGCTGAAGTCGCTCTCCGATATCCTCAAGGGTAAGCAGGGCCGTTTCCGCCAGAACCTCCTCGGTAAGCGGGTTGACTACTCCGGACGTTCCGTAATCGTAGTAGGCCCTACGCTGAAACTCCACGAATGTGGTCTGCCGAAAGGCATGGCCGCTGAGCTCTTCAAGCCCTTCGTGATCCGTAAGCTCATCGAGCGCGGTATCGTGAAGACGGTGAAGTCCGCCAAGAAATTGGTCGACCGCAAAGAGCCCGTGATCTGGGAGATCCTCGAAAACATCCTGAAGGGCCACCCCGTCATGCTCAACCGGGCACCGACGCTGCACCGCCTTTCTATCCAGTCCTTCCAGCCGAAGCTGATCGAAGGAAAAGCCATCCAGCTGCACCCCCTCGTATGTTCCGCGTTCAACGCCGACTTCGACGGTGACCAGATGGCCGTTCACGTGCCGCTGAGCCAGGCAGCTATTCTTGAGGCCCAGGTCTTGATGCTGTCCAGCCACAACATGCTGAACCCACAGAACGGTACGCCAGTGACCCTGCCTTCACAGGATATGGTACTGGGCCTTTACTACATCACCAAGAACAAGAAGTCCACGGACGAAGTGAAGGTGAAAGGTGAAGGTGGCAAGTTCTACAGCCCCGAGGAAGTCATGATTGCCTACAACGAAGGCAAGCTGGACCTCCACGCCACGATCCACTGTCGCGTACCCGTAGAGGTTGAGGGTGAGGACGGTAAAATGTCGCTCAAGAAGAAATTGGTCGAGACCACTACCGGTCGGATCATCTTCAACAGCGCCATGCCCGCCACCGTACCCTACCAGGACGTGCTGCTCACCAAGAAGAACCTCAAGAAGGTGATCGGTGACATCATCGACCGGACGAGCTTCGCCGTGACGGCTACCTTCCTTGACAAGATTAAGGACATGGGTTTCAAGTGGGCCTTCAAGGGAGGTCTGTCTTTCAACCTTGGTGACCTGATCACACCTTCCGTAAAGGAAAAGGTACTGATTGAAGCCCGCGCTGACGTTGACGATATTCTCGGCAACTACAACATGGGTCTCATTACCAACAACGAGCGCTACAACAAAGTCATTGACAAGTGGACGAGCGCGGATAACGAGATCACCACGACGCTTATGACCGAGCTGGCCGAGCACAAGCAAGGTTTCAACTCGGTGTACATGATGCTCCACTCCGGAGCCCGTGGTTCCACGCAGCAGATTAAGCAGCTCTGTGGTCTCCGTGGTCTGATGGCCAAGCCGAAGAAGTCGAACGATGCCGGCCCCGCCGTAATCGAAAACCCGATCCTCTCTAACTTCGTCGACGGACTTTCCGTACTGGAATACTTCATCTCTACGCACGGTGCCCGTAAGGGTCTCGCCGATACGGCCCTGAAAACGGCCGATGCCGGTTACCTCACCCGTCGTCTCGTAGATGTTGCGCAGGACGTGGTCGTCATGATTGACGACTGTGGTACCCTTCGTGGTATCGATACCTCCGCACTGAAGGAAAACGACAAGGTGATCGAAAGCCTGGAGAGCCGGATCGCCGGCCGTTACGCGCTGGAAGACATCCTGCACCCCGTCACCGACGAGGTGATCGTGAAGGCTGACGAGTACATCAGCAACACCGACGCTAAGTACATCGAAGCGGAAGGTGTTGAAGAAGTGACCATCCGTTCCGTCCTCACCTGTGAGGTAGAGCGTGGCGTCTGTGCCAAGTGTTACGGTAAGAACCTCGCTACCGGCCGGAAGGCGGAGATCGGTGATGCCGTTGGTATCATCGCCGCTCAGTCCATCGGTGAGCCGGGTACACAGTTGACGCTGCGTACCTTCCACGTAGGTGGTACGGCATCGGTGACTAGTACCGACAACAGTCTGGAATCCAAGTTCAACGGTAAGCTGTCCTTCGAGGACATCCGTACCGTCGACGCCGTCGACATGATGGGTGATACGCAGACGATCGTACTTTCCCGTTCCGGTGAGATCAAGATCACCAACCCGGAAACGGGCAAGGTGTACACGACGCAGCACATCCCCTACGGTGGTACGCTCTTCGTGAAGGATGGCCAGGACGTCAAGAAAGGCGACAAGATCGTTGAGTGGGACCCCTACAATGCCGTTATCGTTTCCGAATTTGAGGGTATTGCCCGCTTCTCGGACATCGACGAAGGTGTCACCTTCCGTACTGAGCGTGACGAACTGACTGGCTTCGAAGAGAAGGTCGTCATCGAAACGCGGGACCGGAAGAAGATCCCGACCATCACCATCCTGGACAAGGACGGCGCCGAACTGCGCCAGTACAACCTCCCGGTAGGTGCCTACATCTCCATCAAGGACGGCGCTAACGTTGCCCTCGGTGAGAAGATCGTGAAGATCCCCCGGAAGGGTGGTAAGATTGCGGATATCACCGGTGGTCTGCCGCGGGTAACGGAGCTTTTCGAAGCGCGTAACCCCTCCAACCCCGCCGTTGTCTCCGAGATCGACGGTATCGTAACCTTCTCCAAGAAGATCAAGCGCGGTAACCGTGAGTTGATCGTCCAGGCGAAGGACGGCCAGAAGCGTAAGTACCTCATCAACCTGAGTAAGCACATCCTCGTACAGGATCAGGATTTCGTCCGTGCCGGTATGCCACTGTCCGACGGTGCCATTGCCCCACGGGATATCCTGAACATCAAAGGTCCCTTCGCCGTCCAGACCTACCTGGTCAACGGCGTACAAGAAGTCTACCGTTCGCAGGGTATCACGATCAACAACAAGCACATCGAAACCATCTGCCGCCAGATGATGCGTCGCGTTCAGATCGTCGACCAGGGTGATACGACCTTCCTCGAAGGGGAAGCCGTCGAGCGCTACGAGTTCTTCAAGCAGAACGACTGGATCTACGACAAAAAGGTGATTACCGACAAGGGTGACAGCGAGAACTTCCGGGAAGGCAAGATCGTGACGATGCGTGAAGTGCGTGAGGAGAACTCCCGCCTGAAGCGCGAAGACATGAAGATCATGACCTTCCGTGACGCGCAGGCTGCTACCTCGTTCCCCCTCCTTCAGGGTATCACGAAGTCCTCCCTCGGTACGCCGAGCTGGATCTCCGCCGCCTCGTTCCAGGAGACGACCAAGGTACTTTCTACCGCTGCGATTGCCGCCAAGCAGGACTTCCTCGAAGGCCTCAAGGAGAACGTTATCGTTGGTAAGCGGATCCCGGCCGGTACGGGTATGCGCAAGTACGACCGCCTTTTCGTTACGACGAAGGAAGCGCAGGATCAGTGGGAAGCCCGTCAGCGTGCTTTCGCCGAGGAAGAAGCCGCCGCTAAGGCTGCGGAAGAGGCCAGCGCCGCTTCTGCTTTGGCTAACGCTCAGGCTACCGCCGCCGCCGGCCCAACCGACGTCGCCGTTGAGAATGCGACGGATGCGACGACCGATATCCTAGAAGCTTCCGGTGATATGGATACTACCGTAAATGGAGATGGAGGAGCTGAGTAGGCTTTTCTTTCTTTGGAATGAATAGAAGGCGCTCCGCTGGCTTTGGCTGGTGGGGCGTTCTCGTTTTTAGTGTACCCCGTTAAATGCACTAGTTGTCACACCTAACTTTGAGTATGATCCTCGACGCAAAATCTAAACCGCCCAGTCGATTTAACTGGAAGCGGTATTGCACGCCACTCTTCATCGTTACGGTACTCTGTGTGCTTTGCGGTGTGTTGCAAGTATTGCAGACGCTTTGGTCAGCAAGCGTTGATCCCTACGGGATTACACCCGTTTTAGTGGCCATTCTTTTTGCTGTTGCGGCCGTTACTTATTGTGTGGATCGGTTTTTGGTGCAGTCACTCAGTCTTGGGAAAGTATGGTTTGTTGAGGTGGGGGTGATTGCGTTTGGTGCGATTGTTGTTGGGATGTAGTATGCGAATACTTTATTGAATCCAAGCGCAAAGTGCGTAAACCTCGGTTTGGATGCTATAGAATTACCAACTCTGCAATGCCGTTTCACCCAACCCGCAAAATCTTCTCCATCTTCCGCCCCCGCGCCAATTCATCCACCAACTTATCCAGATACCGGCACTGGCGCGTCAGATCATTCTCGATCTCCTCCACCCGGTAACCGCAGATGACGCCTTTGATGAGGTGGGCATTGGGATTAAGCGTGGCCCCCGCAAAAAAATCCTCAAAGGTGGCAGTGGGGGAGGTAATGAAATCCTGCAGCGATTCCTCGTCGTAGCCAGTCAGCCAGGTAATGACTTCGTGGAGTTCGGCAACCGTACGGCCCTTCTTTTCCACTTTGGTGACGTAGTGGGGGTAGACGCCGAAGAACTTCATCGTCCGGATGCGCTCGTGGTGTTTTTCGGAGGGAGTCATGAGAGTCGTATTGATATTTAAGTCCGTGCCTGCATTGCTTGGAGTGGCATTATGGGTAATGCGAATAACTTATTTCCCCCGCAACCCAATCGCCAGTGTCCCGCCCAACCAAGCCATCGGCAAGTAGGCCAGCACGATATCCACTACAGTAAACCAAAGGGGGCCGGGGAGCATCACGTTCACGGCGATGCCACCAATCAGGAACAACACGCCGATGGCCAGCGCGTACCGCATCTTCCGCGTCCTGGCGATCAGGGCGGCGACGAGGGCACCTACGAACGTCCCCAGCGCGTGGCCGAGGAAGGGGAAAAGGAAATGCTTCGCCTCCATGCCGGGCATCGCCGCAGCCAGGGCCTCCATGTCGGAAAGGTCGATCCCCTCGAGGGGAAAAACCGAATGGCCAAGGGAAACCAGGCCCATGTTGACGGCGCTGCCGACTATCCAGCCAGCAATCATGGCCAAGATGCCGTAGAGAATGTTCTTTGATTTTTCGTTGCTCATCGGAGACGCTTTGTTAGCGTTAAGCTATGGAATTTTATCCTCTTGTCTTGAGGTGCCGTTAGCTGTATTACCCCTACTCCGTTTCTGGAAAACGTAAAGTGACCGTCGTCCCGTTGGTTGTTGCAATCTGAAGCTCTGCCGCTAACTGCTCGGAAAGGGTAGAAATGAGCAGGCTGCCGAAGGAGTTGCGGGTGTCAGTAGCCGCTGGGTCGTATCCGGAACCATCGTCGGCAATTTGCAATACAATGTCATCTCCCACTTTTTGCAAATTAATGGAGAGTAGCCCGTCTTCTCTGCCGGTGAAGGCGTATTTGAGCGAATTGGTGATGAGTTCGTTAGCGATCAACCCGAGAGGTATCATCCGGTCAATATCCAATTTAATGTCTTCCAGATGCATCTCTAGTTTCAGCGCCAATCCTTTCACGTTCAGTACCCCAAGCAATTCGGTGACTAACTGTTCTAAGTAGTCTTTTACGCCAATTTCCGGAGAAAGGCTATCGCGCAGGTACAGGCGTTGGTGAATGATGGCCATGGATCTAACCCGCTGCCGCCCCATCTCCATCGCCGATAAGGCCGCGGGGTCGTCAATAAAACGACTCTGGAGAGATAATAGGCTGGAAATCATTTGTAGGTTGTTCTTTACCCGGTGGTGGATCTCCTTCAGCAGGGTCTCTTTTTCATTTAGCGCTACCTCAATAATTTGGTGTTGGCGGCTGATTCGTTGTCGCTGCTGCCAGATGAAGTAGAGAAATCCGGAGAGCACGCTCATGATCAGCAGACCACCAATGATCAGGTTCCGTTGGCGGCTCAACTTATCCCGGTTGATGCCATCTTCGTAGGCTAACCGCTCTATTTCAGCCTGCTGCTCCTTAGTCTGGTACTTGGCCTCCATCTCCGCAATGGATTCAATCCGGTTCTTTTCGATAGCTGCCTCCCGCGTTGCGGCGGCCTTTTCAAGATAGTGTACGGTCGAATCCAACTGCTCGGTTTCCCGAAACACGAAGAGTAATCCCTTCTCACCACCGGCGATAATATTACTTACGCCGCGCGCGCCGGCGACAGCATTACGGTAGTATTTTTCTGCCTCATTGTAGCGCTTCAGTTTCAAGTGAGCCGTACCCAGCTGAAGGTTCATGAATGCGCGCTGGCGAAAGTATTCGTCTGGTTCGAAGGCGTGGATTGCTTTGGTAGCATAGTTAATCGCTTCCTCGCGATTGTTGCGGCTGTTTGCCAGTTGGGCCAAATTAAGGTACACATTCCCTTTATTGATGTCTCGCTTTTCTACGGGCAAATCGTCGGCGCGAGCCAGTGCCTGCTCGTAGTAGTCGTTTGCTCCGTCCAGGCGGTTCTGCTTTTTCGCAATTATTCCGAGGGTTGAAAGGATGATCACTTCATTTTCGATCATCCCCAGTTTGCGAATCAATTCCAGGCTCTGCAAACTATAGGTCTCCGCTTTGTCGAAGTTGTTTAGCCTCCGGTGCGTATTACCAAGCTCACTGAGTAGGGATAAGGTGTACTCATCATCGTTTACCCGTTTAGCCTCTACCAACGCGCGTTGCTGGATCTTGAATGCCTCCTCTAACTTCCCCATTCGCGAAGCTACCAATCCAGCTAGTTCGCCGGCCCTGGCCGCTAGCCTGCCCTCCCCTAAGGATTGATGGATGTCAAAGGAAGCAACTGCCGAGGCGAAAGCAACTGACCAATCTTGTACACTTTTCGCCCGGTAGGCCTCGGCATATTGGTAGCGGCCCGATCGACTGTCGTCGCCTTGGGTCAGTCCATTTAGGGTATCAAGAGCCTGACGACTGGCCGTAGTATCTCTTTCGTCCACCAGTAGCAGGACGACTGATTCATAGGCGGTAAAACGCTCTTCTTCGTTGGCGGTGGTTCTAAAAATGCTCCGCAAACTATCCACTGCTATACTTTGGGCGCTGACGCAGGTACCGGGCAGGAGGGCAAGCAACAAAGAACACCAGGAAAGACGTATTGCCAACTTCAACATACCGCTAAAATACGGATGTATCCTGTTTGGACGTGGTGCAAGGTCAACCCCTTTTCTCCGCAAGTTTTAGACGTAAGGAGGCCCTGTCAAGCATTCACCCCCACAAAAATCTCCACCTCCGCAGCCTGCGGGTTCATCGCCTTAACGCCGTACACCTCAAAATCGGCCCGGTAGGCGCGGTTGAGATCGGTCGCCCAGATGTCGCGCCAGGCCTGGTAGACGACGCCTTGTTGGAGGTCACCCTTGCAGGTAAATTGGGCGAATTGGCCGCCGGGTACGGTGATGCCCGTAAAGCCCTCCGGCACCGCGTCGAGAGAAGTTACGCGGTAACCGAGCACGGTCAGGTATTCGCCGGTGTGGTCCGATTCGTAGTCGGTGTAGACGCAGTAGATAGTGCCATCCACTTTGTTCGGGATTTGGGTGGCGAGATTATCTCCCAGTAAGCGTTGCCAGAGACCTCCAATGGCGGCGGCGGCCGCTTGCGGGTCCGCATTCGAGGTGCGGACGGAGATGCCCACTACGGGGAAATCAGAAATTTGCTGGGTCGTCATGTCTTCGTTTTTTGGTGACGCCCCAAAGTTCCCGCCCCGCAGTGACAGCCCTATGTCAGGGGTGCGGTAATAATTTTTGCGGCACTCCCGCAGGTAGTCTTCCAGCGTCATCCGGTGAGGCTCGAAGTGCTCCGCTAGTTCCCGAAATTGCTGAATGCGGTCCAGGCGGAAGGCGCGGAAATCAGCCTTCGTGCGGCACCTGGCGATCACGATCCAGTTACCCCCGGAGGTGTACACAGCGAAGGGTTCAATCACCCGTTCGCTCCGGTGGCCGCTCTCGGAAACGTAGGCCAAATGGCAGAGGTGGTGGTGGGTAATGGCGTGCTGCACGTCCATCAGGTGCACGCTCGTCCGCCGCGCCTCCGGGTTGTCGCGGGATTGCAGGCGGGCGGCCAGCAATTCCGAGCGGTCCTTGGCGGCGCCCGGTAAAATGGCCCGCAGTTTGGTCGTCGCTGCCCGGTAGGCCTCTACCAGCGAGGCGTCGCGGTTAGCCCGCACGAGTGTCTCGGCCGTGATCAGGGCCGCAGCCTCAGCTTCGGTGAACATCACCGGCGGCATCCGGTAGCCCTCCACCAGGGAGTAGCCCTTGCCCTCCACGTTGATGACGGGTACGCCGGCCTCCTCCAGCGTCCGCACGTCGCGGTAAATCGTCCGTACGCTCACACCGTGCGCCTCCGCCAATTGCTGGGCCGTCACCAATTTACGGGCTTGCAACTGGGTCAGCAGGGTCGTCAATCTGGTGAGGCGGTTGGGCATTGGTGGTCGCTTATTTCTAACTTCTTGGGCGCCCCGACTGAGTGCGGGACTTACTGCGTGGCGCTGTCGCAGGTGCAGGGTGGGGGATTGAGTAATACGGTTGCAACGGACGAAAAAGGACCAATCCCTCAGCAAAAGCCCTATCCCCACTACTCGATCCTTACTCCGCACCCGCGCGAGCGCCCAACTCGCCCCGCCAAGAATCGGGGGCAGCGCCCAAAAAATGCGTGACGAGTCAAGTAATGGACTAACGCGTAGCCACTACCCAAAAAGACCGTACTTAACGATGCAGTAGATGGCCCGGAAGCCATCCTTATAATTGATCTTTTTGCCCTCCGCGTAAGTGCGGCCGTAGTAACTGATGCCGACCTCGTAGATCCGGATATCGGTGAAACGGGAGGTTTTGATGGTCACCTCCGGCTCGAAACCAAAGCGGTTCTCCTGAATGTCGATGGACTTGAGGACTTTGGCCGGGAAGAGTTTGTAACAGGTCTCCATGTCCGTCAGGTTGAGGTTGGTGAACATGTTACAGAGGAAGGTGAGCAATTTGTTGCCGATGGAATGCCAGAAGAAGAGGATGCGGTGGGGCTTTCCGCCGATGAACCGGGAGCCGTAAACGACGTCCGCGTGCCCATCCACGATGGGCTGCAGCAGCAGGTTGAACTCCCGTGGGTCGTACTCGAGGTCGGCGTCCTGGATGATGATGTGGTCACCCGTAGCGGCCTGGATGCCCGTGCGCAAAGCGGCGCCCTTGCCTTTATTTACCTGGTGGCGGGCCGTCAGGATATTACGATCGGGGTGGGCGGCGACGTATTCCTGCAGCAGTGCCAACGACCGGTCCGTGGAGCAATCGTCGACCACCACGATCTCCTTGTTGATGCCGGCGATGAGTTCCACCTCGTGGAGCTTATCGAGTACGCTAACGAGCGTAGCCTCCTCGTTGTACATGGGGACGATAATACTGAGTAGTTGAGGAGCGGGATTATTCATACAGGGCGGCAACGCTAAGATCGGTGACGGTAAAGGGAAGGGGGCTGCCGACGTTCCAGAAGTCGACGGTAATGGTATCGATGGGGATGAGGGGCTTACGGACGTCCAAAAATAAGCGTTTGGTTTCGCCGTGCTCCATGATGCGCTGGATCTTGTAAAAATCGCGGGTGATCTGGGCGCCCTCGAAGTAGGTCTCGACCCGGAATTGGGTCATGTTGTAATGGTTCCACTCCTTGAGCCCCATCTGGCCGGTGACGTAGACGCGGATCCATTCGTAGTCCTCCGGCAGCAAGTCGCTGGGAATCTTGGTGACGCCCGCCCAGGTATTGTCCGGGTTGAGCTCCTTCCGGTAGCTCGTGTCCCGGTACACCTCGACTTCGCGGGATGGCTCGCCGGGGAAAATGCGTTTCTGCCCGTCGAGCATCCGGAGCTTGACGGGATTCTTGTCGTAGGTGAACAACGTATTCCAGAAGTAAGCCTCCGTCATGACGCCCACGTGCAGCAAACCGCCCCGGTGCGCCTGGTGGGTGAACCAGAGATTGGCGTAGATGAATAGCAACGTGAGGGCACCCACGATCCACTTCATCACCGTTCTTCCCTTCAGACAGGCCGCCACGAACGCTGTGAGCGGAAAGGCAAGGATGGGGTAGCACTGCACCATCGTCCGTTGGCCGAGGGAGCCGCCGTAGGTCCAGTGGTCCCAGGCAAAAGCAACGTAAATGAAAAGGATGGAGAAAATGATGGTCGGGAAGAAAAGCCGGCGGTCCCGCCGGAACAGGAAGTAGAAGCCGATCAGGGAAAAGACCATCAATGGTGAGTACAGCAGCCAGCCCGATTCGTAGCTGACGAAGCCTTCCCTGAGGTGGGGTGCCAGCCAGCTGAAGCCCTCCTCCTCGTAGCTGTACACGATCCAGTTGCCCGTTGCGTGGTGCCAGTAAAACAATTGAAGACTGCCGATAGCCAGCGTAATCAGTGCGGCGGTGCCAAGTGCGGGAAGTTGGCCACCCAGGACCTTTAGACGTTGCTGAATGGACTCTCGCGAGGTCAGATCCACCCCCCACAAGAGCGGGATCAGGCAACTAAGGATCTCCGTCGGCCGCGTCAACGCCGCCAAACCCACCAATACGCCGATGATGGCTCCCTTCGCAAGATCGGGTCGCTCGTAAAAACGGATGGTCGTATAAATCAGCAGGGTATAAAGAACGAAGAGGGTGTTGTGCGTCATCGCCCCGTCCAGCGCCGTATAGTTGAGGTAGTTGGAGCCCAGCACGATGCCCGCCATTGTCAGCGCCACCGGCCACTCGTCGAAGTAACGGCGCAGGATCTTCCGTAAGAAAATGAGCCCGATGATGGCGTAAATCAGAAAGCCGATGGAAACGGCCAACTGATAGGGAAAGGAGTACCCATCCGGTGGATACTGAGGGCTCGCCGTTGCGTAAGCGTGGGCCGCCAGAAAGAAGGGCGTGTAAATGAGGGCCTGCCCGGCGGAATATTTCATGACGAGGTTGCCGGACTCCTCGTGCAAGAAAGCCTGGTTGACGTGGGGCGTAGGCATGTACTCATCCACCACGTCCTGTAGGAAAACCGGATTGTCCAGCTGGTCGTGGATGAAGACCGCCGGCAGGTAGGCGTAGTAGCCGGATACGTCCCAGGAAATCGTCGTGTGCAAGCCCGTCTGCTTCCAGCGCGGCGCGTAGAAGAAGTGGGTCGCCAGCACCGTCAGGATGAGGGCCAACAGGGCGTAGCGGGATACCTTTCCGGACCTGCGTTGGGGTGTAGCGTCACTCATTACCTGAGGTAGAAGAATTGGATGGTGGAGGGGTAGGCTCTGGTGATTTCAATTTGAGGACCTTGACGCTACCGCGGGCCAAAAGTACGCTATCTACGTAGGGAACCAACTCCGCCGAATTGTGCCACTCCTCCAGCGTGGAGTAGAGGTAGTTAATGTTGTGGTTACTCACCAAGTCGTTGACCCACTCCACGGGTATGGGTTCCGTAAAGGCGTGCCCCCGCTTATCGATCCGGTAGGCCACCACGTCGTTGGATTGCTCGCTCATGATGAGGCACAGGGCATCGCGGGGGACGGCCGCCTTCAGTTCTTCGGAGTAAGCCAGGATGTCTTCGTTGACCCAGGATTCCTTGACGCCCCACCAGGCATCCGTCCGGCTCGGTGCGTAAAGGGCCGCCCAAATGCAAAAGGCGGGAGTGATGTACTTGAGGTAGGGGACGTCCAACAGCCACTTGAAGCCTAATCCCATTACGGGAAGTAACCAGGCGAAGAAGGGCATCAGGTAGTAGTCGTGGTTGGTATAAATCGGTTGTAGTTCCAGCGCGAGGAAAAGACAGGTGATGCCCGCCAGCGCCCAAATCCACGGATACTGTTTGGCTTTGCGGAATAGCTGGATGAGCCCAATCCAAAACGGTACCCACATGGGCGGGATGGTAATGAGGTAGGGGAACATCTTATCGTAGTGCCATTTCAGCAGGTAGCGGATGAGTTCCCAGTCCGTTTCCCCGTCCATGCCGCCGGTGAGGACGGGGTTGTCCGTCCAGGTCGGGATGACCCACGCGTACCAGGCCAGGGCGGGGGCCACCGTCAGTAATTGGATGCCGGCGTAGGCGAAGGGCTGGCGCTTTTGGGATGACTTCCCGAATAGGTCCATCAGGAAGTAGACAATGCTCACGATGGCGAACATCAGGTAAGGCAACTTCGCTAGCGTGGCCAGCAGGAGGCAGAGGCTCGCCGCCCACAAGTGCTTTCGCCGCTGGCTTTCCCGGTGGGTGACGATGAAGTAGACGTACCAAATGGCCGCGGCCAGCGCCAAATGATCCGGCAGCGGGTTGATAGCGTAGTAATAAAACACGGGGGAGTACTGCAACAGCACGGCCGTCAGTAGCGCCGCCGGCCAGCTGTTGGTGAAGCGGTGAACGAGGAAGAACATCCCAAGCACCGAAAAGGCACAGATGAGGAAAATGCTCAGGCGCACGGTCAGGATACTCTCCCCAGTCACCTTTTGTACCATGGCGATGGACCACTGCATGATGGGGAATTCCCTCCGCTGGATATCACTCTTGAACCCCGTTACGTCGTAGCTGCGCGGGTTAAAGATATTCGCGTCGTGGCGGACGAAGTTGCGGATGTTCCACACCGTCTGCGCCTGGCGGATCCCGTGCACCCCCTGAATCTCCGTATTTAAATGCGGCCCGTGCTGCAGCAAGCTGACGCCGATGGCCAGCAAAAGCAGGATAAAGCAGAACCGAAACGAGTGGATGGTCTGGTGCATCAATAGGGTGGGGTGGAGCAAGCGGGCCTATTGGACCGGCGGGCGGGCAAGCGCCAACAAAGGTCGCACAATTATTTAACCCGTACTAAAGTGGAGGGGGAGCCTTGCCTCCGAAATAAGGCCGAAATACGGACCAATTGGGGGAAAGTCAGACAAGCCCGATCCGGCGACCCTAAAGGAGGCAAAATTGGCTGACTACTAACGGTCTAGCAAGACGGTGCATTTGTCGGCTACTGCCATCGGGTTACCATTGGGAAACTCTTTACACTAAGGCGAATAAATGCAGTCAACAAGGGGCGGAATTGTGGGTTAAGCAGGAGTCACTTGTTCTAACACCGGGCCAAAATCCGGACTTTAACCAGCCCGTAAATGACCCAAACGCCGCCCGTCAAAAGGTTTTGGAGCCTACTTACTCAGTACCGATCGGAACTGAGGGCGATTTACGTATTCGCCATCCTTAATGGTATTGTTAACCTGAGTTTACCGCTGGGTATACAGGCCATCATCAATTTCATCCAGGCGGGGGAAGCTACTTCCTCGTGGGTATTCCTGGTGTGTATTGTCCTTGCCGGCATCACCATTACGGGGATTCTTCAGGTCCTGCAGCTCCGTATTTTGGAGGACGTGCAACAGAATCTGTTCGCTCGCTCCGCCTTTGAGTTTGCTTACCGCCTACCTAAGATCAGTTTTATTCAGCTGGACCGCGTCCACGCACCCGAGCTCGCTAATCGCTTTTTCGATACGCTCACGATTCAAAAGGGTTTGCCAAAGATCGTGATCGACTTCTCGTTAGCGGCCTTTCAGATTGTGTTTGGGATGATCGTCCTGGCGATCTACAGCCCCTACTTTATTATCCTAGCGGTCTCCTTGGTACTGATCCTGTACGTGATCTTTAAGGTGACCGGCCCCCGCGGCCTTGATACCAGCCTGATGGAGAGTAAGTACAAGTACCGCCTGGTACACTGGCTGGAGGAGATCTCCCGCAACAATCGGACCTTCAAACTGAATACGAGTAGCAAGTTTCACCTGGACCGCACCGACGACATCGTGGAGGGTTACCTTTCCAACCGGGAGAAGCACTTCCAGGTCATCATCAACCAGTACCGCGCCTTCATTGGTTTCAAAGTATTCATTGCCGCTGGTCTGCTCTTTCTGGGGGGGTGGCTGGTGTTCGCCCAGGAAATGAACATCGGGCAATTCGTAGCCGCGGAGATCATCATCATCCTGATCATCAACTCGGTGGAAAAAGTGATGCGCATCATCGATACGATCTACGACGTGTTGACGGCACTCGATAAGATTGGCTACGTGACCGACCTGGAGTTGGATAGCAACTCCGGCATGGCGACCGTCGATCAGGACAGCCCGATTGGCATCCGCGCCTCCGAAATTGAGTTCTCCTTCCCCGGCGACCGGCATAACGTGATCGACAATCTGTCCTTTAACATCGCGGCGGGAGAGAAAGTCATCCTCACGGGCAAGACCGGTAGCGGAAAGACCGTATTACTGCAAGTGCTGGCGGGTATCTACCAACTCAACGACGGGGAGATCTACCTCAACGGTATCCCCCTCACGACTTACAACCGGGAGGCGCTGAACCATAAACTCGGCGTCGCTTACCCCACCAACCAGATTTTTGAGGGCACCCTCCGGGAGAACATAACCCTCGGCCGGGAAATTAACGGTCAACGCCTTGCGGAAGTCACGGAACTACTAAGATTAAACGATTACCTCGTCCACCAGCCAAAGGGCCTGGACTCCTTCGTGGATAGCGGTGGCCGCCGTTTGCCCCGCTCCATCATTCAAAAGATCATGATTGCCCGCCTCATCATTGGCTCCCCCAAACTGCTGTTGATGGAGGATCCACTCATGTTCGTCAGCGACGACGAGAAAGACCGCATCATTGAATACATGATGTCACCCGATCGCCCGTGGACGGCCGTAGTCGTCTCCAACTACCACTACTGGGGCAAGCGCGCTACCACTACCCTTAACCTAGACCGATAGACCCATGCTGAACATCACCGAAAACACCATTTCCGGGTGGGTAGATACGGACCGACTTAAATCATTTCAACTGGTCAAGGCTGCCCATGGCCACCGTTGGACGATGCTGGCTTTCTCCGCCATCATGTTCCTGGCGCTGGGCTGCTTGTTCCTTCCCTGGACGCAGAATATTAACACGAAGGGCTACGTCACCACTCGTTCGCCGGATGCACGTCCGCAGGGTATTCAGGCCGTTATCGACGGGCGTATTGAGGAGTGGTACGTACAGGAGGGTGATTTCGTAGCCGCCGGCGACACCATCGCCTACCTGACGGAGATCAAAAATGAGTATTTCGATACGGCGTTGGTGGATCGTACCCAGGAACAGGTCGACGCCAAGCGCCTGGGCGTGCAGGCCTACGATAATAAGGTGGATGCGCTTCGCGCCCAGTACACCGCTCTCCAGCAAGCCCTGACCTACAAGCGTGAACAGGTCCGGAACAAAATCATACAGGCCCGCAACAAGATCACTATCGACAGTGCGGACCTGGCAGCCAACGTAGCCAATCTAGAGATTGCCGAGAATCAGGTAGTACGAATCCGTGAACTGTACGAGCAGGGGTTAAAGTCGCTCTCCGATCTACAGGAGAAAGAACTTAAAGTACAGGAATCCCGCGCCAAGGTCACCTCCCAACGTAACAAGTTGATCAACCAACGTAATGAGCTTTCTAACGCCATCCTCGAGCAATCCCTGACGGAGCGCGAGTACGCTGAAAAGCTGGCTAAGGTGCTTTCCGACCAGCAAACCGCGCTTTCCTCCCGCGCCGAAGGCCTCGGCGAAACGGCCAAGTTGGAGAACCAGCTCAGCAATTATTCCTTCCGCCGGCAATTCTACTACATCCGGGCTCCCCAAAATGGCTACCTGACTAAAACGGTAAAACAGGGCCTGGGAGAGATTATCAAAGCGGGCAGCGACATCGCTACCATTGCGCCCAGTAATCCCGAACTGGCCATCGAGATGTACGTGCAACCCCAGGACCTTCCCTTGGTCGACATTGGGGAAGAGGCACGCATTCGTTTCGACGGTTGGCCCGCTATCGTCATCAGCGGTTGGCCCGAGGCTTCCACGGGGATCTTTACCGGAGAAGTAGTCGTCATCGATCGCTTCATCAGCGACAATGGGAATTACCGTATTCTCATCAGCCCCAAACCGGGGGAACGGGACTGGCCGGAAGCCTTGCGGGTGGGTACCGGCGCCCGCGCGTTCTTGCTGCTGAACGACGTACCACTTTGGTACGAACTCTGGCGCCAACTGAATGGCTTCCCCGCCAAATTTTACGAGGAGGATGCTAAGGACCTTCCGGAAGAACTTAAGAAGAAAGCCCCGCTTAAATCGGTTAAATAACTGCTGATGCTCCCCAAACAATTTCTCTGGAGTGTGCTCTTTGCTCTATGCATTGTCAGCGATCAGGCGATCGCCCAGACACCCGTGGGCGCGGAAGCGAATATCTTCACGCTGGAGGAATACCTGACCAACGTCCAACTCTACCACCCGATAGCCCAGCAGGCCGGCCTGCTGACGGAGGCCGCGCGGGCGGAGTTGCTTTTCGCCCGTGGTTTTCTCGACCCCATGCTCGAGGCGGATTGGTCACAAAAGAATTTCGACGATAAACTTTATTATCAGAATTACCGGGGCAAACTAAAAGTCCCGACGGTTTTTGGAGTAGACGTCGTAGCCGGTTACGAACAAACGGATGGCGTATTCCTAAACCCAGAAAATACGACGGATAAATTCGGGCTGTGGAACGTTGGCTTGGAGGCTGACCTCCTGCAGGGACTCATCGTAAACGAGCGCCGGATCGCGCTGGAGCGCGCCCGCGTCATTCAGGACCTCAACGAAAGCGAACGACTGGTTGCGCTAAACGATTTGCTTTACGATGCTGGGATGGCGTACGTGGACTGGCAGCAATACTATAATAATGGTATCGTTCTGGACACCAACGTCGTGCTCGCCGAGACCTATTTTGAAAGCACGCGCCTCAGCTTTATTAACGGCGAGTATACGGCGATGGATACGCTTGAGGCCTTTATTCTATTACAGGATGCACTGACGGACCGCCAGAAGAATGAGAACGAATTAATTAAGGCTCGGCAATCACTGGAAAATTACCTGTGGTTTGATGGGACACCACTGGAGTTGCAGCCCGGTATCATTCCGGCGCCCTTCCCCCCGGGCGTGCCGTTCTTCCAACTTGACCGGGCGGTTAATTTAATTGCGAATAACCCTACTATTCAATATTACCTGAATAAGCAGGAGATACTGGAGGTGGAGCAACGGCTAAAGCGCGTCAAGGCTCGGCCAAAATTAAAGGTGAAGTACAATGCTCTTCTCGCAACCGGGGAGGAATCGGTTCGGCCTACCTACAGCGAAAATGATTTTAAATGGGGCTTTGATTTTTCCGTACCCATTTTTCTTCGCCAGGCCCGGGCGGACGTGCAGTTGGGGCAAATCAAAATTCGGGAGAATGGCTTGACGCTCCAGGCCAAGCGTAACGAAATGGAGAATAAACTGCAGGCCAGCATTCAGCAACTGGATGTGCTGCGCGAACAGGTAGCCATCACCGAAGCGAATATTGATCGCTACGCGCTCTTGCTTGCAGGAGAGAATACCAAGTTTATTTACGGCGAGAGTTCCGTATTCCTCTTAAATAAACGCCAGGAGAAATTTATTGAGGCGCAATTAAAATTAATTGAGTTAAAGGCCAAGATCCGTAAGGAATTAATTAATTACCGTTTCTTGAGCAATAGCCTGACGACGCCTGCCCTCAGCAATTAAATTCCGTATGCGACTTAGCCCCGAAGATTTTAAAATCACCACCGAATTTCCCACGCACTGGGGGGATATGGATTCCGCGCGCCACATCAACAACATCATTTACTTGCGCTGGGCGGAAACCGCCAGGGTGATCTACTTCAAAGCGATGGGCATGAACATCGAGTTCGCGGGCGCTGGCGCGGGTGCCATACTGGCGTGGCAAGACTGTAAGTATATCTTTCCAATGGTTCACCCGGACGTAGCCGTGGTGGGCGTTCGTTGCACGGAGGTGTTGGAAGATAGGTTCACGTTGCAAACGGCCGTGTTCACTAAGGAGCATGGAAGGATTGCGGCAATCACCCACCAAAGTATCGTCCCCTACGATTACGCGAAACTTAAAAAAGTACCGATGCCCCAGGAGTGGAAAGACAGTATCGCGGCTCTGGACGGACTATAACCAACGGTCCAGAAACTCCCTGCCGTTATCGTACATCACCCGGCGCAATTGCCAGCGGACGTCGCCCAGGTGATAGCGCTCCCGAAAGCCCGGGCCATCAGCCTCAATCAGGTCAATGATGATCTCGTAAAGGTGGGCCTCCAACTCACTGAACTCAGTCGTGTTGACGCAGTTGTTGGGCGCGTCCACCAGTCCATCGAAGTCTGAACCGATACACACGACCTTCCAGGCTTCTGCGCCGCCGATCTTGGCCACGTGCAGGAGGTTGTTCGCAATGTGCAATAGGTGTAGCCGTTTCCGTTTGCCGAGCTTTCGATAAGAGCGTACCCTATCTCCTCCCAAAGACCTCCGATCCGTATCGTAAGTTGATGGTTGGTCTTCGCCTTCATCTTCTCCGCCGAATAGTTCCTTGACGTTCTCCCTGAGACCACTTACCATTTCGCCGGCACTGAAACTGGGGAGGGAGAAATACTCGGAGAGCCCATCCTGCGTGAGGTCCTCGACTACTTCAGATTCATCGCTGGCCAATTCCATGCGCTGCCCTTCCGTTCGCGTATCCGCATCAAACTGAGTGGGGAGTGCGTACAGTTGGTCGTGGTCTTCCTTGGCGAAGTACTCAAATGGTTTTTTGCCCGCCCCCAATTGCCGTTGGTCCATCATGATTCCAATCAGGCCACCAGACTGGACGATCGCCTCAATGTCCTCATCATACAGGTTAATGGAAGCGGGATTGAAGTAGGATTGTAGTCCATCCAGTTCCAGGCCGGGTAAGCGATCGTACTTGATGGCCACCTGGCCCAATGCGCGGAGGTACTTGACTTCCTTGTGCAGCCGGCTTCTACTTTCCGGTGTCCAACTGTGTCCAGTAATGCCGACGTGCGAAGCAATGATGGGTAAATTCTTAATCGCAGCATCGCTAACCTTCCAATCGTAAAACTGTTGCCGTCCGGATAGGCTGAGGTGCTTCACGTCCAGTAAAATCCGTCGCCCTGCGCTGTCATCGTAGGCGTGGTGTATAACCCGCTTTCCCAGGTCGGTCAGGCCGGTTCCCGCGGGGAAGAAGACCGGGGCTTTTTCGGGGTTCACCAGCTTCATCGCAAAGGCGTGGTTACAAAGTGGGTTCTTGGTGAAGTGGCACAGCGTCAGGTAAAGAATTTTGTGGCGAAACCGTTTGAGTTCGTCTAACTTGGCGATGGGGTCATCCCCCTCATTCGGCGTAAGCACGTGGGCACCCTCAATGGAAAGCACCAGGTTATTGACTTCGGGGTCGATGTCGGCCGCCCGGGAAACAATTTGGAATGGTCTGCGCCCGCCCTTAGGCTCAAGGCTCCCTTCCAGATGGCGGACCTCCTCCATCAACTTATCGTAGTAGGCTGCCGGCTTGATGTCGCTCACCATATCCTTATCCAACTGGGAAATGATGGGTGCGATCCTTTTGATCAGCCCGATTTCGTCGAGGCCGTTCTCAAAAGAGTAAAGGGCTGCCACCGCCACGTTGGTACGGCCGCGCTCAATCTGCCGGTAGCTGGCCTGAGAGTCGATGATGCTACCTACCGTAAAGTCGATACAGTTGCGGTAGGTCGTCCAGCAATCATCCCGTTTCTCTGGTTTTTCATCGGTGAGAAATGATTTGAGGGCGGGGTGGCAGTGGAGGTCAAAAAACATGGAGGGGAATGGGGAGGTGATGGTAAGGCCACGAAAAATACGACGGCTAGCCTACTTGCTACGACCGATGAGGTAACCACCCGTCCAGGCCGCCTGAAAATTAAACCCACCCGTGATGGCATCAATGTCCAGCACTTCCCCTGCCAGAAAAAGGGTAGGGTGGACCTTTGACCGAAAGGACCGGAAGTCGATCTCTTTCAAATCAACTCCACCCGCAGTAGTGAACTCCTCCTTATTGGTACTCTTCCCCGTAATGTTAAACTTGGCGGCCGTCAACTGAACCACCAGCGCCGCCCGGGATTGCTTGCTGAGTTCCGCCCATTTCTTTTCGGCGGGGATGCCCGCAGCTTCCACCAGGGATTTCCACAAGCGGACCGGTAAATCGAACTGGGCCCGGGTTCCCAACTGGCGCTTAGCCTCCGATTGTTGGATGTCCTTCAGGGCCGCCTCCACGTCGACGGGCCGCATCGCCAACCAGTTGACGACGAGCTTAAAATTGTACTTATGCGGCGCCAGGTCCCTTGCCCCCCAGGCCGAAAGGCGCAGTACCGCCGGGCCACTCAGCCCCCGGTGGGTGATGAGTAAGGGGCCATCCGCCTTCAACTTCTCTCCCTCAATGTGGAGTTGTGCCCAGGGCAGAGAAATACCTGACAAACCGCGCAGCCGCGTATCCTTGGTGTCAAAAGCAAAGAGACTGGGCACTGGGTCAATCAGTTGGTGGCCAATTTTCTTGAGGATCTTCCAGACCGCTGGGTTACTTCCCGTAGTGATGACCAGCCGGTCCGCCACGTGTTCTCCCGCCGTGGAGGTCACCTTCCACTTACCGTCCTCCTCGGGAATGCTAAGGTCGACGAGCCGCGTTTTCGTCAGCACCCGGATGCCCTTAGCCTTTGCCGTATTCCACAAACAATCGATGATGCTTTGGGAGGAATCGGAGGTAGGAAAAATCCGCCCGTCCTCCTCGATCTTTAGGGGGACGCCCCGATCTTCGAACCAGCCCATCGTATCCCCGCAGGCAAAGTTGTTGAAGGGGCCAAGCAATTCTTTCCCGCCCCGCGGGTAATACTTGACGAGCTCCCGTGGGTCCCAGCAGGCGTGGGTCACGTTGCAGCGCCCGCCACCGGATATCCGCACCTTCTCCAGTACCCCCTTACCCCGTTCCAGGATGGTGATCTCCTCTTCCGGAAAGTGGTGGGCGCGTTGGATGGCGGTAAAAAAGCCGGCCGCGCCTCCGCCGATGATGAGCGTTTGGGGTCGTGATTGAGTTAAGGAGTCGATATCAACTGTAGGTTTTTGTTTCGCAGGAGAGGTAGAGAATTGGAGTAAGAGGGATTAATATTAGAATGAATACTAATCCTTCAGGGAATTTCTGAAACCGCGCATGGATACAAATAATTTGTAATACTCACTGGAAAATATCGGTGACGTTAGTCACCGACCCTAGTTCTCTTTATCTCTATCTCTCCTGCGAAATTACAACGCCCCCGCGGGAGCAAGATTAAATTAAGTACCGGCTCTATCCGCAACCCGGCTCACCACCAATATCCCTACCAATCCACACCCCATCGCAAACGTCCGGAACGGGAAATCAGCGGGGTAGGGGAGGTAGTCCGGCAAACCCAGCGTAGCATCCCCTCCCCCAAAACGGAGGAAGGCCGCTATCAGAAAACCTACCAGCGCACCCTGCCAATTCGCCCGGGGATCAAACAACGCACAAACCAGAGCGGGGAACAGCAGGCAGTACACGAAGTCCGAGCACAAAAACCACAACTCGTACACGCTCTGCACCCGAAAGGCGATCAGGGTAGCTGCTACCCCTACTATCCAAATGCTGCGCTGGATGAATTTGGCAAGTTTAGAATCCGGTAACCCAGGGTCCACCAGTGGGCGGTAGACATTCCAAACGCCCATGCTGGAAGCGCTCAGAACGGAGCTATCCACGCTCGACATCACCGCCGCCGCCACCGCACCCAAACCAATTACTGCCACCCACGGCGAAGTGAGATAGCGGACCACCCACGGCAGCGTCGCACTTGCCTCCGGAGGTGCGCCCGCACTGATGGCGGACCAATCCACCGTCGCCGAAACCATGCCGATCAGCACCGGAGCCACCGCCGCCAGGACGCACACGACGCCGGCGATCAGGCTGAGCCGAACGGCCGAGTTCTCATCCCGCGCCGACAGCACCCGCTGGAAATAGACCTGCCAGGGGATGCCACCGAAGATGAGCAACAGCGCGTAATCCCACCAGGTCCAGTAACTATCGCCGAGTGCTTCCCGGGAGGGCAGCAGACTGGCCGCCGCGCCGAACTTGTCCTGGTAGGCCGCGTAGGTGGCCGAAAAACCACCGGTGTAATCCAGGGTGATGGGAACGATCAGGGCCAGGCCCACGAATAAAATGAGGAGTTGCACCACGTCCGTCATGGCCACCGCCCACAATCCACCGATCGCGGTATAGGCCACGGCAATCGTGGCAGACAGCAGGATGGCCGTCTCCAGGTCGATATTGAGTACCGTGCCGAACGTCGCCCCCAGTGCCGTCAGAATGGCGGCCGTCCAGAATAATTCACCCGTGAGGGCCGGCAGGAAGAGGAGGGCAGTCATCCGTTTGCCGTACCGTTCTTCCAGGGGGTCGAGCATCGTCCGGTACTGGCGGCGGCGCATCGTCCGGGCGAAAAACAATCCACCGATCACGAGGGACAGGGCGTAGCCCCACGGTGCCTGGACCCACACTAATCCGCTCGTCGCCGTCATCTCGGCTGTACCGTTGATAAAGCCACCACCGACCCAAGTGGCGGACATGGTGAAAATACCGATCCACACCGGGACGCCCCGCCCGGCGAGCATCATCCCGTCGGCATCATTCGCTTCGGCGTCCTTCTTCTTACCCGCCAGGATGCCCACGTAATAAACGATGGCGTAGAAGACGGACATACTGATGAAGGCCGGCCAGTTCACGTCGTTATCTGTAAAAAATCCGAGGTAGAGGGCAGCCAATCCTAGTAGGCCAAAAAGTAGCAATAGCGGTCGCAAGGGCAGGTTCTTTTCGTAAAGCTACGTACTCCCCGTTCCCCGCTATTTTATCCTTTACTTTGCACCCGCGACAGCGCCAACTCCTTAGTCCCCCATAAAGTCGGGGCGCAATAAATTCTGCTGGCATGATTCAATCCCTGCGTCTAGGCATTTGCCTTTTATGTGGACTCCTACTTACGACCTGTTCCGTTCCGCTGAGCGAAAAGAGCCTGCTCGTGATTGGGGACAGCAACGGTGAACGGAAGGGGTGGGTGTACCAATTGCAGGACCTGCGCGAAGGTGGCCCACTCGTCAATACCTCCATTAGTGGTAACACTGTTGGGTTCAGCTACGGTGGCAGCGAATTGCGCACGAATACACTGGAAAACCTGACGAACTACCTGCGCAAAGGCTACGCCGAAATGGGCAAAATCGACGAGATCCTGATCGGCCTCGGCACCAACGACTGTAAGGTGGAATTTCGCGGCCAGGAAAGCGACGTGGCGACTAATCTCGAAACGTTGCTCGACCGCACCGCCGCATTCTTTACCGAACGGGGGCAAAAAATGCCCCGGATTGTCATTCTTTCGCCGCCCCCCCTGAACGACGTCGGCGTGATGCCCCTGTTTGCGGACGCTACGGCCTGCGTGAAGGACCTGACTGAGCGGTACCGGAAAATTGCAACCGAACGTGGGCACTGCTTCGTTGACCTACAGGCCAACCCCGGCCCCTCAGTGCTGGAATACAGTAAGGATGGCATTCATTTTAGCCGCGAAGGCTACGTGATGATCGCCCGCAGCGTCCTCGATTCCTGCTACTGATTTTTCGATTGATTGCCCCCAGAATACCTTAAGTCTATGCGTACCCTTCTCACCTCGGCCCTCCCTTACGCCAACGGTCCACTACACCTCGGCCACCTGGCTGGTGCCTATCTGCCCGCCGATATTTACGCGCGTTACCTGCGGCTGCGCGGGCGGCAAGTGCTCTGGGTGTGTGGTAGCGATGAACACGGCGCGGCCATCACGTTGCGGGCAAAAAAGGAAGGCATCAGCCCCCGGGAGATCATCGATACCTACCACAACCTGAACAAGGGAAGCTTTGAATCCCTGGGCATCAGCTTTGACTACTACCACCGCACGAGCGCTCCCCTGCACCACGAGACCAGCCAGGATTTCTTCAAAGCGCTGCTCGAAAAGGGCGACCAGTTCGAGGTCAAGACCACCGAGCAGTACTACGATCCATCAATTGACCAGTTCCTGGCCGACCGCTACATCAAAGGAGAGTGCCCCAACTGTGGCAACCCCGAAGCTTTTGGCGACCAGTGTGAAGTGTGTGGCCGCGACCTCAGCCCCACCGAATTGATCAATCCCGTTTCCGTAGTGAGTGGCGCCAAGCCAGAACTGCGGGAGACCAAGCACTGGTTCTTCCGCCTCGACGAGCACGAAGCCTGGCTCAAAGAGTGGATCCAAAACGGCACCGTGGACGGCCAGCAACTGCACGATCCCAAAACCTGGAAAAAGCACGTGATCGGCCAGTGCATGAGCTGGCTCAATGAAGGGCTGCACGCCCGCTCCATTACTCGCGATCTTGACTGGGGAATCCAGGTACCCGTCGAAGGCGCCGAAGGAAAAGTGCTCTACGTTTGGTTCGACGCCCCGATTGGCTACATCTCCGCTACCAAGCAGTGGGCCGCCGAAAACGGTGGCAACTGGGAAGATTGGTGGAAGGGGGAGGACTCCCGCCTCGTCCATTTCATCGGTAAGGATAATATCGTTTTCCACTGCATCGTCTTCCCGGCCATGCTCAGCGCCCACGGAGAGTACAACCTGCCGGAAAACGTGCCGGCGAACCAGTTCCTCAACTTTGAGGGAGGCAAATTCTCCAAATCCCGTGGCTGGGGCATCGAGCTCCAGGAATACATCGACGAGTTCAAGGATTTCCCCAATGCCGCCGACGCCCTGCGCTGGGCCCTCATCCGTAACCTGCCCGAGCAGCAGGACGCCGACTTTACCTGGGACGGCTTCACCGAATACCACGACAAGGACCTGGCGGATAAGCTGGGCAACTTCATCAACCGCGTAATGGTGCTGATGCACAAATACTACGGTGGAAAGATCCCCGAAATCCACCTCGCCACCGACGACGTGATCAACGTAAACGCCAACGTCTTTTCGAGCCTACGCAAGATCGGTGACGACATCGAAGCCTACCGTTTTAAGGACGCCGCTACCGCCTTCGTGGAACTGGCTACCTACGGCAATACTTACCTGCAGGATGCGGCGCCCTGGACGCTCTTCAAGGCTGACCCCAACGACCCGGCCATCGCCATCACGATGTACAACAGTGCCCAGATCGCGGCGGCGTTGGCCATTGCGGCGGCGCCCTTCATCCCCGAAGCATCGGCGAAACTGCGCGCGGTACTGCTTCAGAAGGAAGCGCAAGCCAGCGACTGGGAACTGGCCTTCGTGCTCCTGCAGAAGGGGCAGGCTTTGCTACCGAGTGGCCACGAGATTGGCAAGGCAGGTGTCCTCTTTCCCAAAATCATTGACCGCAAGGACGATAGCCGCAACGCCATCATCCAGTTACAACGAAATAAAATGGCCAGTGCGCTCGCACTACGTGAGGAGGAAGAACTGGCCGCTGCGCCGGTTGTTGCGGAGCGGGCACCAGCCAAAGCGGAGATCACGTTCGATGATTTCCAGAAGTTGGATATGCGTACGGCGACCATCCTCACCGCGGAGAAAGTCAAGAAGTCCAGCAAGCTACTTCACCTGACGATCGATCTTGGTAACGAGGAGCGTTCCGTCGTGTCCGGCATCGCCAAGCACTTTAGCCCGGAGGAAGTCGTCGGTCGCCAGGTGGTCACCGTTACCAACCTCGCGCCCCGGAAAATGGCGGGGGTACTGAGCGAGGCCATGATACTGATGGCGGAAGACGATACGGGTAAACTGCAGTTCATCAGCCCACCCCCCGGTTTCGGAAATGGCTTTTTAGTCAGCTAGTTATTCATGCAACACAAGGGGGCGCTGCCGCAGGTGCGAAACAATTTGATTGACAATGTGTCAGTCTTGTTTGTGTTTGAGTGACATTATGGCGTAAGGAGTGTACGACGATTGTTTTGGAACGGAGCTTGCCTTAATCGGGGCGTACACTTTCGTACGTAAGCTAAAATTCCGAACGATGAAACTTGTAAATTATAACCGCCCTTTCCCAACTGATGTGTTCCGCTTCTTCGATGACCACCGCACTCAGGCCCGCCAAGCGCAGCGCCCCGCGGTAAATATCACCGAGATGGACGATGCATTCGCCCTGGAACTCCTTGCCCCCGGCCGTAAGCGTGATCTCTTCAACATTGCCTTTAACGAGGGCACGCTCGAGATTTCCTACACTTCCGAAGCCGCTGGCGAAACTACTGACGCCGGTACCGTTCGCCGCCGTGAATTTGAACTGAAGGACTTCACCCGTTCCTTCAAACTCGACGACACGGTCATTGACGACGAAGCAATCAACGCTACCTACGAGGATGGCGTACTGCGCCTGACGCTTCCCAAGCGTGAGCAGGCATTGCCAAAAGCACCCCGCCAAATTGAGGTTGCTTAATTTGCTTGAGCAACTCACGAAAAAGCCCCCACGGAATGGTTCCGCTGGGGGCTTCTTTATTGCTCTTCGACGATGAGGATGACGGAGTCCCTCCCAAGCGCAACTTGTAAAAATTGTTGGAGGGCTGCTTTCTCTTGCTTGATTGCCTTTAGCGGCGGCCTTCTGCCGGGACGTTCTAAACTTACCACGGCTAATGGCAAATCACCATTAGAGGATAAGGTGTCACCACTAACCTTGGCCCGCGATAGCGCCAGGTTTGTCACCATGGGGAATTGTTCGATTAACTGTCTTCGGGTTCTATTGAACGCTACGGTGTCGCGAAACTGAGCGGGTAGCTCCTCCAATTGTGCTACCTCCTGCGCTAGCAATTGCAAGCGGTACTCTACGTCGGACAGTCTCGTCTGGTGGTTACTTACCGTTGAGAGTTTACGCTGAATGGAAGCCATGGCACTGGCGCTGAGACTAGTATCCGTTACAATACGTGCGTTTGTCAAGCCGTAGGGAGGTTCGCGTAAGATCTTGGTGTAGTGATCAATGCTATCCCGGCTCATCAGCCGATTTTTGATGGGGTAGATCAACAAGGGGGCCGCCTTATTCTCTCGATCCAGCAAGTAAGAGGAGGAGCTGGCGGGAAAAAACGTCTCCGTGAAACTCTTCGCCGCCTCGTTTTCGCGTAGCCTCACAAGAACGTCACTCAGGATGTAGACACTGGGGATGATCATCAGAATACTGATGGCTCCAACGATGAGCATACTCTTGCGAGCGTCCGCTTTAGTGAGGTACTTCCGGTAGGGGAATCGCAACAGCCGGATGATGACGTAGGCCGTCGCCGCAATGAAGAAGGAGTTGATGAAGAACAGGTAGCTACTCCGCCAGAAGACCTGAAAACCAGCTGCGGGGTCAGTTAGGGCTAGTGCAATCCCATACCCAGCAACACAGAGCGGGGGCATCAACGCCGTAGCGATGGCTACACCCGGGATGGCGTTCGTCTTATCCTTGCGGGTAACGGAAATGATACCAGCCAGCCCGCCAAAGACGGCAACGAGGGCGTCGAGAATGGTCGGTTCCGTCCGCGCCTGCATCTCCGGTGTAAAGGTGTCAATGGGCGTTAGCGCGAAATAGAGTACACTGGCCGTGAGGGCGATGGCGATGGAGATACCAAAATTCTGGAGGGCCTTCCACAGCAGTGGCGTATCATTTGTACCCACGCCGAGCCCGATGCCGAGAATCGGATTCATTAACGGGCTGATGAGCATGGCCCCGATGATGACGGCGCCAGAGTTCAAATTCAAGCCGAGGCTGGCGATCAGGATGGAGCAGACGAGCATCCACGCATTGGAGCCCCGCATTTGCTTACCGCTGATGATGGATTCTACGGCCCCGGCACGGTCGCTACCGGTCCGTAGGTCCAGGAAATCATGGAACCATTCCGCGAGGCCTTCACCGGGGGTGACTTCCTTTTCGTTGGTCGAAGAGGGAAGGGGAGTAGCGGGATGTTTAGGATCCTTGGGGTCTGCCATACGAGTAGTGAGGTGGTGCCGCGCACCGCCGATGATGAAAGGCCGTAAAAGTAGGAATTGGGACGGACCTAGCGGCGCTTGGCGGCTACTGGGCGGAGGGTGCCTCCCTGTTGGCCGGTGGTCTCTTCCAAGTAATTGAGGTGGGCACCATCTCCCTGGTCGAAGATGTCATCACCAATGATGGACTCGTTGCCGATGAACTTACAATTTTCGATGACGGGCTCGCCCTTGCCGGAATCCTTACGAATGTTGAAGATTGCGGCCCCGTTGATCAGGGAGACGTTGTCGATGAATTGACAGCCGATCAGCATGGGGGTGGTTTCTCCGTTGACGGAGTTGTTCGTCAGCCCCGCGCCGGTACTGCTGGCGTTATCGATGAATTCGCACTGCTCGAATACGGGGTTAGATAGTTTACCCTCGCCGTCGTTGTAGACGCCGCCACCGTTGAAGTCGGCGGTGTTGGTAACGAATTTGCAGTTAGAGAAAAGCGGCCGTCCACCACGGATGAGTACCGCCCCCCCGTTGTGTGCCTTGTTGTCTTCGAAGGTACAGTTGATGATCTGGTGTTGGGTGGTATAGTCCCCATTGCTCAGGACGATCATGCCGCCACCAGCGCTTTTGGGTGATAGCCCATCCTGGTAATTCTTACTATTGCCGCCGATAAGGTTAAATCCATCAACGACGCTGGATAAGTCTCCGGCTGCTTCCAGGGTCATTACGGTGTGCGCGTTATCGTCGTGGTTATGTGCTTCCCCTAGTTCTCCGCTTAGCGTCGACCGCCCGTCAACGGGCCGTTGCTGTAGTGATTTTTCCTTTCCACGGAAACCTCCGTAAACCTTTACACCCGCGGGAACGGTGAAGGTGGCGAGCGGATTGTTACTTGTAGAAGTTGGGTAGGTACCCATTGCCACCCAGATTTCGTCTCCTGCGACTGCGTGATTCAGTGCCTGGCGTAAGGTGGTAGCCCTGGACCACTTTTTCCCCGTATTCTTCGCCTTGGCGTTGGGGGTGACGTGGTAGATCATCGCATTCATCGGGATGATGGAGACGAGAATAATAACAGCCGAAAGTAGGTACTTCAAGTTTTCCTATAATTTACCTAATGTGTAAAGACCGCTCAATTGCGGTGGTTTCTTGGTAGTTCAAGTGTCTGGGTGAGATATGACATCGGGTAAAAGGAAATCCGTCGGCAAATAAAACGAACCTGAGGCTTGAAATTGTATTCTTGCTTTCGGACCGTGTGCCGGAAAAACTAGGCTAAAAATCGAACGCCCAAAACTAGCCACTTACTCGCTAATTACCAACAGTTTAACGGCAAATTAATTATCCGAGCCGGCGGAGCGCTGCCGCAATCTAGCGGACATTATTCCTTAAGTGCGGATTGTATTGTACTTTTATCGTGTATTCCAAGCTAGACCCTCCGGCATTACTCATGGTGCCCAAGAAATAACCAACTCACAACATCAGCTCCGCCCCCAGCGCGGAGCGTACCGACGACCTACCATAGTATGAGAATACTTTTACCATTTCATAGAATCTCACTCATGAATTCTCCCCGCTCGCTCCTGGTAGCCCTCCTACTGGTAGGGCTGTCCTCCCTGTCTTATGGCCAGGATTTCCACTACTCCCAGTTTTACAACGCACCGCTGCACCTCAATCCGGCCCTCACCGGAGTGTTCAACGGTGATGTTCGTTTTATGGGCAACTACAAATCCCAGTGGGTGGACGTACCGGTGGATTACCAAACCGTGACGCTGGCAGTCGATAAGCAGTTCCGCAAAACAAGCAATCCGAAGGGATTCTTCGCAGGTGGCCTTGCTTTCAATTACGACAATGCCGGTGATAGTAAGTTGACCTGGTTGAACCTGGACCTGAACGGATCCTACACCCGAGCACTATCCCAAACGGCCTTTGTCACCATTGGTGCCAAGGCAGCCGTGATCCAACGGAGTTTTGATGAAGGTGGCCTCCGGTTCGACCGTCAATTCGATCCGGTTCGTGGAGAATACGTCGAATCCCTTCCCTCACAGGAGTCCTTCGACAATACCAGTCAGATCTTCCCCGATTTCAGCGCCGGTATCAACCTTCGTTTGCAGAGCAAGCAGACGGATTACCTGGTTTTCCGCAATAACCGCCGCAGCAAGGTGGACCTTGGTGTTGCCCTTCACCACATCACTCAGCCCGAGCAGGCATTCTACGATGATGATGATGCACCCCTCGAGCGCCGTTTGAGCCCATACGTAAATGCTACGCTTCAAGTCCTCCCCATCGTTGACGTGGTTGGTAACATTACTTACCAGAACCAGGGAGCTTTCTACGATGAACTCGTCGGTGTACTGGGTGGCCGGATCTGGCTAACTAACAAGCTGGGCCGCCAGATCAGCCTGATGGCTGGCATGGGTCTTCGCCGCGATGCTCGCCAGGATGCCTACTGGCCTACATTCGAGGTAACCTATAATACGTTACGGGTAGGCCTCAACTATGATTTCAATACAAGTGCTTTCGACATCGCCACGGAAAACAAAGGTGGTCTGGAACTGTCAGTACGCTACATCATCCGCAAAGCTCGCCCACTCCCCGAGTTTAAGGTTTGTCCACTGATTTAAGCATCCAACTACTAGAGATCCATTATTATGCAAAGATTTATATACCTAATTGCACTTTTGTTCCTCGCGTCAGTTGCGCTTGATGCTCAGAACCAAAGTTTCTCCGGCTACATCGAAGCCGGCGATCGCGCCATGCAGAAGGACGATCACTATAATGCCTACCGACTCTACTCAATCGCTGCAGAAGATGAGTGGGATGGATCCGCTGGCCGCAAGGACCGGCTTTCCGAGGTTTACTACAAAGCAGGTGTAGCCGCTTACAAAACGGCTGCCTACGAACAGGGGCAGATGTTCCTGATGAAGTTTGATTCTACTTCAAACAAGGGAGACTACCCACTGGCCAAGTACTACCTCGGTGCCAACCAGTTCCGCCAAGGATTCTACGACCAGGCCGTCGCTAGTTTCCAGACCTTCCTGGATATGCAACCTAGTGCGGATGCGAAAATGCGCATGGATGCCACCAAAAAGATTAAGGACTCCAACTGGGCCATCGACCAACTCGCCAAGGCGGAGGACATGCAGATTCGCCACCTCGGCACGGATGTTAACTCTGATGACTCTGATGTCGCTTACACCCGTGGGCCAAACAATACCGTTTACTTCTCCTCCAATAAAATGGAGTGGGACGGTGATAGTTTGACGCCAAACCGTACCATCAGTAAGATCTTCAAGCAGACGGGAACCGCTGGCATTCAGCCCCTCGCAGAAGGCATCAACGTTGCGGACAAAAATGTTGCGCACACCGCCTTCACGAAAGACATGAAGATGGTGTACTACTCCGTCTGTGACTTCCGTGACTACGATCAACTCCGTTGTGACTTGTATAAGGCTAACGTAGGTACGGACGGTAGCTGGACCAATGGCTCCATGCTGAAGATCAATCAAGCTGGCTACTACACCGGCCAGCCAAATGTTGGCGTCGATAAGAATACCGGCGATAGCTACCTCTTCTTTTCGTCCGACCGCCCCGGTGGTGTAGGAGGGCGCGACCTCTACCGTGCTAGCCTCAGCGCTGACGGTACCGTCGGCACCCCCGAGAACTTACGGGACATCAACACGGAAGATGACGATGTCACGCCCTTCTGGCACGAAGGCCGCAACACCTTGTTCTTTGCTACGGATGGTCGGTTCACCTTCGGTGGCCTCGACATTTACCGTGCTTCTCTTTCCGGCACCTCCTGGAGAGAACCCGTCAACCTCGGCTCTCCCATCAACTCCGCTGCTGACGACGCTTACTACGTACAGTACGACGAGACGGAACAGGCCTACATGGCCAGCCGCCGCCAAACTGGTGAAGCCATCTACTACGAAGATGCCAAAGAGGTATGTTGTTACGATATCTACGAGTTCACGCCTCCAACGGGCATCGAACTTAAAGTACTCACCTTCAACGACCTAACTAAGGAAGAACTCGAAGGTGTAACCGTAGCGCTATACGAGATGACTCCCGGTGGCCCCGTCCTCGTTGAAGAAATGACCAACCTCACCGGTAACGGTTTCGACTTCATCGTTGAGCCCGGTGGTAAGTACCAACTAAAGGCTACCAAGGATGGATTCACCACTGCCATGGATGAGTTTGATCTGAACAGCCCCGAGCTGGTGGACGAAACTTCCATCGAGCGGATGATGTACCTCGCACCGGCAGTCAAATTGGATGTATTCACCTTCAATAACGTCGATGAGCAGCCGCTACCCGGATCTACCATCAAGTTGTACGAAATGGCAGATAACGGAGCGCTCACCCTCATTGATGAGGTAACCAACACCGGCGGTAACGACAGCCACTTCGAACTGGAGATCGGTAAACGCTACAAGGTGGAGGGCATGAAAGCCGGATTCGGCGAAGCTTCTACGGAAGTTGATCTCCGTGACTACGATGCCAACAGCGGTTCAACGACCATCCGTAGAGATCTGTACTTAGGGCAACAGCTCGAAATTCGGGTCATCGATGGTATTACTAAAGAGCCACTCTCCAATGCCGCCATTCGCTTAGTGAAGCGCAGCGGTAAATTGGTTGGAGAAGACGTCAACCCCAATGGTAACGACTTCTACTACACCGTGAATCTGGACGAACCCTTCTACCTAAACACTACCCGCGACGGTTACTTCCCCCGTCGGGATACGCTGACCTTTACACAGCAAGATCTGATCGATGGTGGTGGTAAACTAGTGTTCATCGTTCCACTCTTCCCAGATGACCCCGCTAAGTTCCTTCCGTTTGAAGTGTATTTCGACAATGACTTCCCGGATCCAGACGCCTACAGTTCCAGAACGCGCCGCAACTACGAGCAGACCTACTACCCTTACCTCGACCGCCAGCCCGTATTCCGGGAAAAGGCATCTGAGGGAATGGACAACCAGCAAGCTTTCTTGACGCGTAATAAGATCGACCAATTCTTCGATACGGAGGTTCGTGCTGGTTGGACTGAATTAACCAACTTCAGTGACGCACTGATCGCTTACCTGGAGCGTGGCAACACTTTCAATCTTGAACTGGCAGGCTTCGCTAGCCCCCGCGCCCCGACGGAATACAACCGCCGTTTGAGTGCACGCCGTAATATGTCTCTCGAAAAATTCTTCCGCGCTTACCGTGGAGGCGTGCTGGGTGGCTACCTGGATAGCAAGCAACTGACCCTTTCCGAGACCGCGTTTGGTGAAACTACCGCGAAACTCGAAAAGATCTACGAGCGCATCGACCGTGAACGTGAATCAATCTACAGCACCGAAGCATCGCTTGAGCGCCGTGTAGAATTGCGTAAGCCATTGTCCACGTCCAAGAAATAATCTCCTCAGCGACTTTTAAAGTATTCTACCGTGAAAACAATTCTAAATCAACGCTTCTCCGCTGTGGCAGGTAATCTTTTTACCCTGGCTTTAGTGGCACTGGCATTTTCTTTCTCTATTAACCTCTCTGCTGCCGGCATCCGGGACGTTGCGCCTACGGCCGCTGATGCTCCGGTGATGCTCGAGGCAGAGAACGATGACCTAGGCAATTTCGCCTCTTTTGACTCCGAGCCGTTCAATCGTCTCGTAGCCACCATCACTAATCCCGGAGAAACCCTCTTTATGGGCCTCTCTGCAGAAGCCAACCGGGATGGTGATTTTTACACCACGCTTTCCGTATCGCGTTACCGCTTCCGCGTTCGCCGCATCAACGATGATGGCACACTGACTGTTGTACACGGTCCTTTCACCGTGGATAACAACAACGCCAACGTTAATGATTGGGCGGGTGCCGAATACGGTGTCTACGCAACTGATGCGATGCAGAATGGTGAATCTATCTACGCATTTACCCCAACGGAAGCTGGTGACTACTCCATCGAATTTAGTGACCTTCCCCCTGACGTCAACGGTCGCCTCTTGATCCCATTCTGGGACTTCACGGTAGCCGACGCAGGTGGTGCCGCTATTGATGGCCGTGTTTGGTCACGTAGCTGGTCCTTCCGTACCCCACCAATTAATGGGGAAGACCTACCACTCTGTGAATTCGACCGCCCCTTCAACGGTGATCTCTACTCCTACACGGATGACGGGTTCGTATCCCGGATCGACTTTACCAATTCTGGATTCATCGGTTTGTCCTTTGACGTTGCCTTCAACGCTACTGGCCCCGGTACTTCTGGCGATCTCGCTGCGGACCGGATGTCCGTACCCGGTGTCAATGCTACTGGCCAGGCTGCTCGCTTCCCCATCTTCCTTACGCTTCCCGACGAGGCAGCGTTCCCAAGTGGAGAATGTGGAACGGTGACGGTTGCTGACCAATTCAGCTGTAACGGCCCCGATGAGTTCTGTCTTGACGTTAGTGTGTCCAATCCTGGGCAAGCTGACGTAATCCTTGACTTCGACGGTAACGGCATGTTCGACGAGGGAAGCAACGATGTACTTCTAGTATTTGAATTCACGGAGGACAACTTAATGGCTTGTATCCCTTGGGATGGTCTGCGTGGTGACGGTACTCCCGCAACGGATGTAGACACTGTCGATATCTTGGTGAACTACTCGCAGGGTGTCCAGCACTGGGCTGTATTCGACGTAGAATTCATGAGCAATGGCTTCTGTGTAGAAACCGTCCGCCCAGCTTGTGCGGCCACCGCAAACAACATCCTTTACTGGGATGATCGCGACATCACGGAAGATCCGGGAACCGGTGCACCAAAAGACGCCCGTAACGGCGCCGTTTGTGACGAGACACCACGCTCGTGGGACTTCTTTGAAATCGCTGCCGGTCAAAACTGTCGGAACTTCCAGGATGATGAGACCGTCGGTTATGGCGATAAGAATACGCTTAATACCTACTGGTTTGCTAATACTACCGTCGAGTTCAGAGCCCGCGTACCCGTCGTATCCGTTCGGATCGAAGGTGAGTTGCAAATTTGTGAAGGAGGTGAGACGACGCTTACTGCGATTGACGAATCCACTGCAGGAATTGTTTCTTACGCCTGGACGGGACCCGGGATCACTGGTGCCGTTACGGAATCAGTGGTGGTGACCGAGCCAGGTGAGTTCTGCGTCACGGTTGTCAGCGACAATGGTTGTTCCAATACTGTCTGTGTCACCGTGGAGGTTATCGACTTTGACGTGACTGGCTTCCCCGACGATCTGTTCATCTGTTTCGGTGAATCCATTCAGTTTGACCAAGCTGGTTCTGAGGACCTCAACTACAGCTGGTCACCCACCACGGGCATCGATGATCCTAACTCAAATGACCCAACATTCTCTCCGGAAGTAACTACGGAGTACATCGTAACAATCTCCAACAACGGAGGGTGTGAGGCAATGGACACCGTACTCGTGACCGTATCTCCAGAGATCGGCCTTGAAGTTAACGGTGGCGGCCCCATCTGTGAAGCAACCGCTACGGTAACGGCTACCACGGTCAATACGACTACCATTGAACTACTGGATGCTGACGGCAACGTCATTAACACGATGAGTGGTACCAATGCCAGCTTCGAAGTAAACGTAAGCGGAGCTACGGACTACACCATCCGTGCCACTAACGCGGACAATTGTACCGAAGAGATCGACTTTGACGTCACCGGCGGACCCGTTGACATCAGCCTCCCCGATACGATTATCTCCTGTCTCAGCCAGGACCTCGAGCTATCAGTAGAGAACCTTGACCCTAACGATGTCCTGACTTACAGTTGGACCCCCGCCGACATCTTTGCTGCGGGTACCGAAACGACGGCTAACCCCGAATTTGTCGGTGATGCCGGTATTTACGATGTAACGCTAGTTGCTACCAATCAATTCGGCTGTGATACCGAAGAAATGGTTACCCTGATCGTGATTGACGAAGACGATGCACTCAGCTTCACTTCCGAAACCGACTGTGATGGTTTGACGGTGAACTTCACCAATACCAGTACCGTAGATTTCGGTTACCTCTGGTTGTTTGGTGACGGCAGTTTCAGCCGCGAAGCGAACCCAACCTACACTTACTCTTCCGTTGGAACCTTCGAAGTAACCCTCACACTCTTCATCGACCAGGAGTGCGTTAGCGAGTTTACCACTACGGTAACTACCGTAGAAGACCCACTCGTGCCGGAGTTCACGGCTGATCTGAATAACTGCGACGGTACCTCTGCTACTTTAGACTTCACCGACCAGACTACTAACCTGACTGGTGGAGATCTTAGCTACAGCTGGACTTTCACCGGAGGTACGCCAACCACCTCTACGGATGCCAACCCCTCACTTACCGTGACGGAATCCGGAACGGTAACGGCCACATTGGTCGTAAATACTTCCAACGGTTGTTCCGATGAAATTATGCGTACGGTTACCGTAGAGCTTAACGAACTCGAGCTTACCGACGTGACCATCTGTCCGGGAGAAAGCACCGAGCTCAATCCCGGTGGAGAAGGTGATGGCCGGACCTACACCTGGTCACCATCTCCTGATTTCGACCCTAGTGAGAATAACCCAACTACTTCTGTGGCTGGTATCTACTCCGTAACCGTTACGTCCAACAATGCGGACTTCAACTGTGAAACGGAAACGACCGTAGAGGTAGTCATTGCCGATAGCATCAGCCTAATCATTAATGGTCCCGACGGCCCCCTTACCGGCCCAAATGCGCCTGACCCAGGCACTGGTGGCGGTGGTACCGGTGGCGGCGGAACCGGCGGCGGTGGCGGAACCGGTGGTACACCTGGCATCGTAATCCCCACGGTACAAACCTGTGGTGAAGACGTTGAACTGACGGTAGACCTTAGCGATAACGGAGACAATACCATCACCGTTACCTACACGGACATCAATGGTAACCCAATTGGCGATGGCACCGGAATCACCCTTACTCCTAACGGTGTTGATACGGTCATCGTTACGGGTACTAACCAGTTCGGTTGTACGACGATGGACACCATCGCGATCCAGAACAACCAAGTGGACGCTGCCATCGACGCTGATTTGGCGGGCATCGCTATCTGTGGCGGTACGGATACATCGCTCACGGTAGTCAACAACCGTGAAGGTGACGAATTGACTTACGCCTGGGAGGCCAACGATATCATCAACGGCCCACTGAATGAGGCTACAGTTATGATCACCACCCCCGCTGAAGGTTCAGTGGACCTCATGGTAGAAGTGACTAACCAGTTTGGTTGTGATACCACCATCACGGTTACCATCGCTGCGCAATCTCCCCCAACGCTCGTACTTAACGAGGTTAATGCCTGTGCGGGAGATGATGCTCCGCAGATTATTGCCGAAGGATTTGATAGCAATCTAGATTACACGTTTGAGCCAGCAGGTTCAGTCATGTTCGACGGTGAAGGCCGTCCAATCTTCGTCGGCACGGAAGACCAGACCATTACCGTCACCGCTACTGACCCTGAGACAGGATGTTCAACTACCGAAACGACGACGGCTACCTACCGTGATCTGAGCGGCCTCGGTGGCACAGCCGAACCTGACATGATCATTCTGGGCGAAACCTCTACGTTGACCGTTACCGGATGTGACGACTGTGATTACGACTGGACTATTCCTAACGGAAGTATTGATCCCGATGACGGATCAACCGTAGTTGCCACTCCGGATGCACCCGGTGACTTTGTTTACATGGTGGATGTATCCTCCAATGGGTGTACTGAAGTGGTAGAAATTGCCCTTCTCGTCGAAGATCCCGTTTGTGATGTAGACCGCGTATTCGTACCGAATGCCTTCTCACCAAACGGGGATAACATCAATGATGAGCTTCGGGTACGCTCCAACTTCGGTGAGCGCCTCACTGAGTTCCGCTGGATCATCCACGACCGGTGGGGACAGGAAGTCTACGCTAGCGATTCCTTCCTGGAAAGCTGGGATGGTACGACGGACGGCGACCGGCTGGAGCCCGATGTTTACGGCTACTGGCTGCGCGTAGTTTGCCCGACGGGTGAAGAGCTCATCCAGCAGGGTAACATCACGATCCTGCGTTAAGCGATCAGACCCCCGCGCTTGAATCCGCCGTCCAATGATTTGGGCGGCGGATTTTAGTTTTAGCTCGTTCATTGGTTAACGGTTCGTCTTCCATTTGGCCTGCACCTGCGGCAGCGCCACTCAATTATTCGCGCGCTTATTGGGATATACACACCACTTTGATTTGTCCCGCCTAAGAAAATGCGAGTGACACCAGAGTGCTTACATAGTTGGCTAGCGACTATCTTTGCCACCCATTACCAAAATCCTCTTCCATGATCAGCTACTACGCCTACCGGGGCACGCGTTTGGAAGAAGTGCCGGCGCTGGAAAACGACTGTTGGGTACACCTCTGCCCGCCCTTTGCACCGGATGAACTCAAAGGGGTCGCCGAGCGCCACGAGCTACCGATTGACTTCCTCACGGACCCACTGGATATTGACGAACGCTCACGTTACGAACGGGAGGAAGAGAATCGCCTGATCGTAGTGAATACCCCCGTTTTGTCCCGGGAAGAGCAGTCAGAAGAATCAAATGAAGGCATTTACGTGACGGTACCACTCGGTATCATTCTCACCGGTGGCTATCTGATCACGATTACCAGTACCGAAGTGCATCCTGTCCTGCGGCTCTTTACGGATAACAAGCTTAAGAACATCGACCCCGCTGACCAGGCAAAGTTCGTACTGCGCATTCTGGAGAATACGGTTTACCGGTATTTGACCTGCCTGAAGCGGCTCAACGTAAAGCGCAATCTGATCGAGCAGGAACTGTACGAAAGCAGCCGAAATCGGGAACTTAAGCAACTCCTCAGTATTGAAAAATCTCTGGTCTACTTCATCAACGCCCTCAACGGTAATGAACTACTGAAGGCTAAAATGAAACGTACGGATTTCTTGAGAATCCGCCAGGACGAAGACCTGACGGACCTTTTTGAAGATATCGTGATTGACAATGGGCAGGCCCTGGAGATGGCGCACATCTACACCAATATCCTGAATGGCACCATGGATGCTTACGGTTCCATTATCAGTAACAACCTGAATATTACCATTCAGCGGCTTACGCTAATCACCATTGTCTTGACCGTACCGATGGTAGTAGCCTCATTTTTTGGCATGAACGTCGCGGTACCATTCCAGGGGCAGAGCAACCTGCTGGCGTTCCTGGGCATCATTCTCATTTCTATCCTGCTGAGTTTCGGAGTCATCTACTACTTCCGCAGCAAGCGCATGTTCTAAACATGGCGCTGCCGCGGGTGCAAAGTAATGGAGATAAAAAAGGGCGACCGTCCACCAGGAACGGCCGCCTTCAGCAATTGGGAGTATGATGAATTAATACAAAATCTTAATTGATAATCAACTTCCGGGTTCGGTAATCACCGTTGTCAAAAGCGAAGCGTACGGTGTAGGCACCAGCCGGTAGCCGGCCGAGCCCAAGGTTGATTCTGGTATCCCGACGGCCCAGCAAATTCGTGGAGTCTCCCGCTACCCGCTGGCCCGCAGCGTTGAAAATAGAGAAGCTGACGCGGCCATCAACGGGAGCATATACCTGAACGGTCGTCGCCGCCGTCGCCGGGTTCGGGAATGGATTTCCGACGGACCACTCACCAAGGGCACTCCCCTTCAACCGCGCGGTCTTGACGGGAGAATATTCAAAAGCACCGTCCAAGTCACGTTGCCGTAGGCGGTAGTAGTACAAGGGGCCAACCGTAACATCCTGATCGCTTAGTTCGTAAGCGCGCACGCCCGACCGATCGGAGCTAGCTGCGGGAACCCAGCCAATGCGGCTAAAGGTTTGACCATCCATACTACGCTCGACTTCGAAACCTTCATTATTGGTTTCGTTCGCCGTCTGCCAAGCCAGATCGATTGACTTCTGCTTACCGGTGGCAGTGAAGTCCATTAGATCAACCGGTAGGGAAGCCGCACAGCCATTGGCGATTGGAAGGTACACAAAGCCAGGGTAGAGAAGGGTGCGGATATCAGCCTCAGGAACTTCGAACCAATCCTTCAGAATGGATCCGTACACATCACGGAAGTCATACTGCATGGGGACGCCGGCATCCTGATCCACCTCAATATCGATGGTGGGGTTGTCGCCCAGTACGGTACCGCTGACGCAGTTGCCAAAGATGAATTGTGGAGCCGCCGTACCGTGGTCGGTGCCCATACTGTTGTTCTCCTTGATGCGCCGGCCAAACTCACTGACGGTCATACCCATCACGCGGTCGGCGATGCCCTGGGCTTCGAGGTCATTCTGGAGGGCGGCAATGGATTCGGATAAGTGTTCCAGCAGATTGCCGTGGTGGCCGGCACTGGAATCGCCACCTTCTACCTGGGTAGCGTGGGTGTCAAAACCATTAAGGGTGGCTACGTAAACCTGAGTCCTGAGGCCACCGCTAATCAGCCGGACGATGTTCTGGAACTGGTTTTGTAACTGCCCCTCGGGGTAAGTAGCGGTGGTAGTACCCGCAACGGCGGCGTTGTTGATCACCGTACCGTACTCATTCGTTTGCTCGATGGAGATTCGCAGAAACTCCAATTCATCACCGTAGGCATCGTCGGGGATCGGCGTATCACCCCCGGGGGAGAGAAAAGTCAGGTTGAAGGGGTTCTGAACCGTTTGGCTCAGGTTGGTCACTACCCCCTGGCACGTAGCATTGGCTACGTTACCCATGGAAATGGCCGGAGGATCTGTCTGCGTAGTGTTCGGGTAACCATCGGGGAAATTGGGAAAGTCCACATCGAGGTGGCGGGCCAGCCAGCCGGTATCCAGTTCGGTTGTTGCGTCCGATCCGGTACTCCAGATGTCGGTACTGCGGAAGTGGCTACGATTCTGATTGGGGTAACCCACATCCTGAATGATACTCATCTTTCCCTCATTGAAGAGCTGCTGCATGCCGCCCATCCGGGAGTGCAAAGACAAACTGGTCGTAAGCGCTTTCAACGGACCAGTAGCCTGGTGGGTAACGGGCCGAACGGCTTGGTAGGCACCCAATTGGTCAGTAGGAATGAGCGTATTTAATCCGTCGTTTCCGCCGTTAAGCTGGATAAGGATAAGTACCCGGTCCGAATTACGCGGCAACAGGCTGGTAAGGAAGGAAGACCCCGCCGCCCGTACGCCGGGAAGGCCGGTGAGCAGGGGGAGACTTAGCGCGCCACTGCGGCGCAGGAATTTTCTACGATCCATGATCGGTATATTTTTGCGAAGGCCACCGTTGCACTAATTGCCGTGCAAGCGGAAGGCAGCTCCGGGATAGTTACTATTGAAGGTGGAATTCAGCCATGCTGAAGAGGGAGCGGTAGAAGTCCTTGATCTTGTTGCGCAAGGGGTTCACCGTATCCGGATCGAAGGGGCTATCCAGGTAGTTGTTCCACTGAATCGTCCACTCGCCGTCTTCCTGGCCCTGGAGGAGTTGGTCCTTGAGGGCATCAAATTGGTCGGGGTGCAAGTCTCGCGGTAGGAAGATCTCTATGGACTCCTGCACTACTTCGTTGACGTCCGCCGGATTACTGAGCGCCTCCATGAAGCCCATCCAGTCGAAGGGGCGTGGGTCGTAGTCGCCGTCATTCGTCTGCGTGTACAGTCCCCCGTAGGTGAAGCTATTTACCGTGCGGCGCCGTTCCTGCAGCATGGAAGAGCTGATCCAGTTGCGGTAGTAGTTTGGCGTTTGGTAGTAGGCCTTCCAGCCAGCTACGGTGGGCGGGTAGAGGAAGTCCATGTTTAGGGAGTCCCCTTTCCAGTGGTAAGAGCGGCCGATATTGTAGATCGTCCAGATCTCAGGAGAGTTCTCGTTGCCCACGAGGTTAAGACCGAGGTGAGTGTACCCGCCTAATGGCCGGGCAATCGAGAGCATGTACTCGTATGGATTCTTGATGATGGGCCCGCGAACCGCCATGTCGTAAAAGTGCTCGCTGCTGAAGAGTAGACGAAGCGTTGACTCCATGCTGAAGTCATTATCGATCATGTGTTGAGCGAGGGGCTCAATAACGTCCGCCTCGATGGCGTCGGTAATGTCGTAGTACACGAAGAAGCGGTAGATCTCCCGGCACATAGCGCGGGCCGTTTCGGGTTGGTCGAAGATGATGGCGATGAGATCCTTATACTCATTCTCATCGTTGTTGGGGATGATGGCATTCCCGAACTTCTCGCTCAGTTGCTTGATGTTCTGATTCGGATTATTGGGGTCCGTCTCATCGTCGTGCCACTCTGCGAAGAAGTAGCTCTCTACGGGGATGTCCTCCTCACTCCACATGCCACGGTTGCGCCAACCGGTCAAAATCCGGGCCGCTACTTTAATGTCCTGCTCGGTGTAATGGGTGTAATCACCGGGAGCAATCTGGGGACCTTTTTGAATGGTAAATAGCTCCAGGAGTTCCCGGGCGTAATTTTCGTTGGGTTCCCACTTGTTGGAGTAATCACCGTTCAGGAAACGCAGCATGGCGGGGTGCACGGTGATCTTTTCGATCATCTCCTTGTAGCTGCCGGCGCCAAACTCCCGGAAGAGTTGGATGTACTGGTACTGCGCGCGCTGCTCACCGACGTCGGACATACCAAAGTGGTTGATCCAGAACATCGCCAGACGCTCCATGATGGTACCGGGCGCATCGATCAGGTGGTTCCAATACCAACCCCGGAGCGAATTGGAACGGTACGGGCCGACGTCAACGTTAGGGTTACGCGGCGAATTGACCCAAGTCTGACCCACGGCTACGTAGGGGTCATCGGGGAAGAAGTGATTAACGGGTGGGGCCGGGACGACGGGCGTCGCGAATAGCTTATCCAGGGTAGCGTCGAGGCCGTCAGCAACGGCATCATTAATCTCTACGGGTTTTGGGCCCATAATGCAGCGGCGTAGTAAATGGGCTGCCTGGGCCTTCTCCCACGGTCCGGTATAGGGGGACAGACCGGATACGGCAGCCGGTGCAACGGGTGCAGTGGATATAGTCACAATAAAAATTATTTAGTTACAAAAGCAGGTTCCTTCCGCTCGCCGTTGCGAGCAGTCCAGTCAAGATAGTGATTTACTGTGGGGTTGGTTTACGTAAGCCGACGACAGTTGCCGTGCAAGGCGCTCCGTCGTAATTCGATTCTAAAGATAAGGCACGCACGGTCAACTGTGCAAGATTTTAACGTCTGCATAGTGCTAGGGTTCCATCACGTGTGCCAAATTCTGTGCCTGGCAAATGTCGCTACGTCCGGGTTTGGCTACAGGACGGAGGCAAACTGCTTCAGGAAGCGAACGTCGTTCTCAAACATCAACCGGATGTCCGTGATGTTGTAGAGCAGCATGGCCTGGCGTTCGATGCCCATCCCGAAGGCGTAACCGGTGTACTGTTCGGGGTCGATACCGCAGTTGATGAGCACCTGGGGGTCCACCATTCCGCAGCCCAGGATCTCCAGCCAGCCGGTTCCTTTAGTGATGCGGTAGTCATGCTCTGTTTCGAGGCCCCACCAGATGTCCATCTCGGCGCTCGGCTCGGTGAAGGGGAAGTAGCTGGGGCGCAAGCGGATTTTCGTCTTGTCCCCGTACATCTCGCGGGCGAAGTGCAGCAGGGTCGCTTTCATGTCGGCAAAGCTGACCTTTTCGGCGATGTATAGTCCTTCCACCTGGTGGAACTGGGCGTGGCTCCGCGCGCTGATCGTCTCATTACGGTACACCCGGCCGGGGGCAATGATGCGGATGGGTGGCTTTTCGTTTTCCATCGTCCGGGCCTGTACGGAACTGGTGTGCGTCCGCAGCAGCATGTCCGTATTATTCGGTCCGGAAGGCATTTGCTCACCAACGTAGAAGGTATCCTGCATATCGCGGGCGGGGTGGTCCTCCGGCGTATTCATGGCGGAGAAGTTGTGCCAGTCGTCCTCTACTTCCGGCCCCTCGGCGACGTTGAACCCAATGCGGCTGAAAATACTGATGATCCGGCGCATCGTCAGGGCAATCGGGTGGCGGCTGCCCAGGGGCATCGGCTCACCCGGCGCCGTCAGATCCAACCCGGCACCTGCGTCAGCGCCCGCTGCTTCCTGAATAGCGTCCTGCAGTTGGTCGAATTTTTCCTGCGCTACCTGCTTAGCCTTGTTCACGAGCTGGCCGAACGCACGCTTCTCCTCATTGGGGATGTTGCGCATCTCGCCCATCAGTGGCTTCAGCGTGTTCTTGGAGCCCAGGTACTTGATGCGGAAAGCTTCCACTTCCTGCGCCGTCGCGGCCGTCGCGCCATTGATCTCATCGATGATCGCTTCTACGCGACCGAAAACTTCGTTTGCCATATCGGCCGCAAATATAGCGCATTCGGTGGCGGCTTTTAGTGCGTTCGCACCTTGCTAATCCTAGTTTGGGCGCTCGCGCGGGTGCGATGAAATGGGGGGTAAATAAGGGTGAGCGTGGCGCTAGAGGAAACACTTTAGAGCCTCCCGGTATCCTCTTGCTAACTTGCGCACGCTATGTCGAGAGATCGGATCGAAACCTACCGGATATACCTCTACCTACTCTTCCTGGCCGGTGCCCTTTTCGGATTGGTGATCTCCCCACCCGTTCTTTCCATCGGGCTAATCGGCATCGTGGTGCTGGGCCTGCTGGACCCACTGAAGGGCCTAAATCCAAAGTGGCGGGCCGAGATTGGGGAATGGATTAAAAGTCCACTTCCCTTAGCGTTGATCGCCCTCTACGTTCTCCTACTCCTGGGCGGCTGGCAAACGGAAGACTGGCCCTACTACCTCGAACGCCTCCGCATCAAGATCCCGCTGCTGAGCCTCCCCTTGATCTGGCCGGGCCTGCCAACGTTGGACCGGAAGACCGGTAATTTGATCTTCGGCGGATTCGCTCTCTTCCTGGGCGTCGTCCTGCTGGGGGTATTCGTCAACTACGGATTTCACTTTGCGGAGATCAACGAACTCATCAGCCAGGGCCGGCCGATGCCGGTGCCGCGGAACCACATCCGATTCAGTTTGCTGGTAGCGATGGGTACGTTCTTCGCATACTACGCAGGACAACGGAAAGCGCTGGGCTACCAAAAGCGTTGGTGGGGCCTGGCCGGCTTCCTTTTTGTGGGGCTTCATCTCCTGGCCGTCCGCAGTGGGTTGGCGGGGGCGTACGCCGGGGTAGGGGTACTGATCCTGGCGGAGGGCTGGCGCCGGGGAACCTGGTGGCCCGCCGCCGTCGCCATCGCCGGATTGATCCTGCTGCCCATCGTCGCCTACGTAGCCGTCCCCAGCTTCCGGACGAAGATGGATTACGTCCGCTACGAACTCCTCCACCGCGACGTCAACGTAGACCAGCATGAGTACAGCGACGAGGGAAGGATGACCAGCATTCGCATCGGCTGGGATATTTTTTTAGACCATCCGCAGCTGGGAATTGGCCCCGGTAACCTGCTGCAGGAAACGGACCGCCGCTACACCAATATCGGTCTCGGCCCCAAGGGGAAACGACCCCACAACCAATTCGTCAGCGCCCTGGCCGGTAGCGGCCTTCTTGGTGGAATCATAACACTGGGTAGTTTCTTGGTACTGGCCCGAATAGGTTTCCGCCGGCGTGATCCGGCATACCTCGCCATTTGGACGGTCTTTTTCCTGAGTTGCCTGGTGGAGAATACGCTTGAGAATACGGTAGGGGTATCGGCTTTCGCGTTGATTTTGCTGCTCGTGGGAACCAGAGAGCCACCGGCTACAAATGAGCAACCCGACGCTCATTCCTGAACGCCGGGTTGGCAGTAGTTGGCTATCGTCTGTTTGTAGGGATCCGGAACATTATTCCATCCCCATCACCAGGTCCGCTTCCATGACCTCCGGGTCCTTGCGGAAGTGCTTTTTGATCTTGCCGAAGAATTTTTCGTGTTCCTCGTCGGCGACGTGCTGCTCGAAGTAGCTGTAATTCTCCCAGCATTCCATGGTTGCAAACTTGCTCGGGTCATCCTTATCGCGGATGAGGTAGAAAAAGAGGCAGCCCACTTTGGCGCGGCTGGCCTTGGCGTGCTTCTTGAAGATGGGGTAGGCTTTGTCGGCCTTCTTGAGATCGAACTTGGCGATTAGGTAAAGTTGCTTAGACATGTTTGGTGCTTTGGTATTTTAGTTCTTTGGTGCGGCAATGCGCTCTCCGCACACTGCACCAAAGAATCTGAGCACGCAATTGTTGCTGCCTATGGGTATCCTGCACCAGAAAGTTGGTCCGAATTCAAGAAGTTTGCACCAATTACTCCGGCGGGTCGAAAAGCCGGAAGGAATCGAAAAATTTATTTGCCGCCTTGTTCGGTCCGGACGATTTGAGGCTGAAGACCTTCAGTTCGTAATACCGGTTACCTGCCACGACGGCGAGCGTCCGGGCGGTGGCGCCGTCATTGTTGTAATCGATCCGCCACTGGCGGCCCGGGTAATTGGAGATCGTTTTTTCGGAGGCGTAGACGAGCGTCCCACCCACGGAGCGAATGGCTTCTTCTTCGGTCGTGGTCAGGAACTCCTGCACCAGTTCCGTACTATCGTGGTGAAGGCTGCCCGCCGGGTAATCGACATAGCTAAGGACGTAAATCACGTTCTCCGCCTTGCGCGGGTCCGGCGTTTTAAAGAAATAGGTGTGGAAGGCTTGCTGGCCCAGTTCCGTCTCCAGGCTATCCACCTGGTGCTCGAACTCCTGGGGGGAGAGGAGTTGAAAACGGCCGTCCGCATTGTTAATTTGGTCCCAGTACCGTGTCTGCTCCCAGGTCGCCTCGTACTTCTTCGCCGACTGAGCCGTTTGGGCGGGCAGCAAGGTCGGAAGGCACAGTAAGAGAAAGAGGACGTACTTCATACGAGGAATGACACCAGGTCTGCAAAAGGGTTGGTTGGTCGGTGATCGCCAGTCTGCTTACTCCTCGACGCCGCGGCAAAGGAGGGGCAAAACCTGATCGTACCAATCGATGAGCGCGATCCTCTTCGCCACCCGGAAGTCTTCGCAGGCGCCACCCAGCAGGTTGTTGTCCATCCGCGTTTGCCCCCGGATGATGCGGAAACGACCATCCTTGGGGAACTGGGCAATGGCCAGGTCCATTTTAGCCAGGCCGGCGTCGAGCTGATTGGTGTCCTGCACCATTACCTGGGCCTCGTTCATAGCCGCCGCGGCGGAGTTGTAATTGGTCACCGTCGACTGGCAGGCGGCGGATTGGGGCGCAAAGACGACGCTGATGTCGTAAGCCGTCGTCACCTTGCGGCCCTGGTACTCGGCGGGCTTCCACTGGCGGAAGGAATTGGTAGCGACGTTGATGGCTTCAAACGTAAAGTCAGTACCGAGGTCATTATAGTCGGTAATGTCCTGTACGGTAACGCTACCGTCCTGCTTGATGAGCAGCTGTACGTCCAATTGACCGATCTGGCAGGAGTCCTCCCCGGAGCTGGGGTAGGAGATGTTCTTATTGAAGTAGTTACCAAAAGTGCTATCCGCCCCGATAAATTTTGCGGGCTGCTCGAACTCGACGTACACCGTATCCCGGTCCGTCAGCACGTAAGGTTTGGGCGCTTCCAACTTAAAGCGAATGGGCAGCGTGTAGCGGTAGCGGACGGGTTTACCATCCTTCATCGCTGGAATCCAGCGGACATTGGAAGCCATCTCCGCCACGGCGCGCAGGGCGCTGATACCGAGGCCACCACCCGGGTCACGCAGAATCCGCGCCTGGGAAATGATACCCTCTTTTTCTACGACAAAGGCGATGACCGCCGTGCCACTAATGTTCTGTCGACGCGCCTCCTCGGGGTAACCTGCGCGCTGGTTGACGTAATCCAGCACGGCAATGTCCGAACATTCCGTTTTTGCCTGCGCGGTCGTGTCGTAACGCTCACAGGGGGTAGGGAAACGCGCGGCCGCATCGGCGAAAGAGTAAATGGTCGTATCCCCGAGCGCTGCGGGAGCAAGGGTGTCCGCCGGAGCCTCCTGCGCAAACAAGAGGCAGGGTAGGGAAGCGAGGAAAAAGAGGATAAATTTCAAACCGGTAAAATTTGGGGTAAAGCTAAATAGGTACGGCAGCTTGGTGCCGGAGATTTTGAAACCATCCGCCCAACGACTTTTGAACGTCCCGTGAACCAAACCAATTTTTGGCATTGATCGGTGGGATTATCGGGTAGCCGCTCGGTGTCTGGCCAGCGTACACGCACTTATTACGTAGGTGCTAGCCGAAAGGACTCACAAAATTATGTTATTACCCGCTGATTCGGGAAGATTGCCCCTCACCAAAGGTTTTCCCTAACGTATTGGGTCGCAGAACTGACGTGGTAGTCAGGGTAGAATGCTTACGAATACACTAGTCCGTAATCTCCGCCAGGTAAGCCAGCAACTCCTGGGCCCGGTGGGCGATGGTGTGTTCGCCGAGGATGCGTTCCCGGGCCTTCGTGCCCATCTTGCGGCGGCGGCCCTCGTCGGTGCCGTAGAGGACGTCCAGTACGCTCTGCCGGTCCTCCACGGTGTAGATCTCACGGTCGGGTTCCAGGAAGGAGGATAGCCCTTCCCAGTGGCGGGTAAGCACTGGTACGCCACAGGCCGCAGCGGCCAGCAGCCTGCGGGTAGGCGTATAGCCCATTTCCTGCCGGTCCGCCCGGCTGATGACGAGGGTACAGAGTTGGCGGTTGTAAAAATCCACCAGGTTACTGGCGGGGAGGTGCTCCAAATAAGTCAGGTTGGAGGGCCAGTGTGAGCGCTCCGGATAGCCACTGCCGGCCAGGGCGAAGTTACGGGCCGGCGTGTACTCTGCGGGTTCGAAAAGGAGAGCGCCGAGCGTTTCCTTGCGGTCCTCCTTATAGTTACCAATGAAGCCCAATTCGTAGGTCTTAGTGGCGTCCGTCCGGTAGAAGTCGAAGGGGTCGATCGATTCGTAGAGGGGGCGGGCGCACTTTAGCCCATTTTCCCGGGCCAGTTTATCCAGGGCCGGGCCGCCAGTGGTGCTGAGGTAGAGGTTGAAGTTGACGATCGTCCGGCAACTCAGGCAGTCCCCCATCTTCTGGGCGGCGGAAAGGGAGGCTACCGTCCGGCTGAGGTCGGTATCGTAGTAGATGGACTTTCCCCGGGACTCTTCGCTGATCCAGACCGCGATGTCCTCTGCATCCTGCACGCCACTACCCATCATCACAATGTCGGCGGATCTGATCAGAAGCGTGTACTGGTCCTTTAGGTGGCTGAGGCTGGCGTAGGTCCACACCTCACAGTAGGGAGAACGCAACATGTCGCGGAACTGTACGATGTTGGGCTCGGCGTACTCTAGGAAGATCGTCCGGTGCCCATGCTGGGCCAGTTCATTGATGAGGCCCCGGTACAGCCCCGCCGAGGGGTTGTCCACCGAAGAAAGGATCGACCGGCCGATGATGACGAGGTCCAGTGGTTGGGAGCCAAATTTCATGGGGCGCTAAGGTAAGGTTTAGGCGGAATGTGGGGGAGGGTACGAAACCCTTAGTTTGAACCCTTACTTTAGCCGGCACCAGTGGTTAAGGTTGGGCTGGATTTTACCTAGGGTAAATGTGTAATTATCGCGCTATGCTCATCTTTGGTACACTGCTACGATTGAGTAATCTTAAAGTGTCAGGCAAATACTCGAAATCTTTGCCATTCACTGTTGCTTCAATTCTGGGGGCAACGAGTTTACCAATTAACCATTTACGCTTATGTCCTCTCCGAAGAATGCCAACTTCAAATTAATTAAATGGGTAACCTGTCTATTACTTTTGGTAGGCCTATGTGAACTCCCCGCCCAAGACCTATCCCCAAATTTCGTCGCCAAGCTCCTCGACCAACTCCAAGCCGACAAAAAGATCAGTCGTGGTCCGGAGGATACGACCATGATTTATCAATTGACTTTCGTGCCACAGTACGAAATAGAAGATGAGGTAGCGGCCGCGCTAGTACTCGCGGAGGCCAATCCACCATATACGTCGGATCTGCTGAATGGCGGAGCACCGATTTTGCTAAAGCGTTCCTGGTTTAAAGATCTGGATCTTCATCTTTTGATGATTCCCGTGCTGATCGAATTAAACCAACACGCATTTACGCATCCGGTAAGTAGGGATGGAGATATTGATCAATGCGAGTATATCAAGAAAAAATTAGCGTTGGGGTATACGGTGTGTAAACCTCTTGTTTATTACTCTTGGTCCGGAACCTAGATTTGAGATGCCTATTCAAATATCAATATCGTAAATAATAATAGTTGTAGTGAGCAAAGTAGCAGTTTCTGTCAGACGTATGTTGGTGTTTATCACAATATTCGCCAGCACAACCTTTGTGTGTGGCCAACATTCGTCTGACGAATTACTAAAAGTTGTCGCGAATGAAATTGTTGGCAACAACCTTTGGCCTTACGATAAGAATAAAGACACTACCATCATTCGGTACGTTGATTTTCATCTAGTGTCCGAAGATTCAGCCTCGGTTTCGGTGATACTCTCGGTAGTGGACCTTAGCCTATCACCACGGATCCAAATAATTACCAAACCGAACCTCACGATAAGCAAGCGTGTGTTACCCGCTGGAAGTATTGCTAGATTACTGGTTCCCCTGGTGATCCGTCAAAACGGTAACTGGTCCACCGCACAATGGAACTCGGAACCCATCACCATAACTGCTGAAGAACAGTCAAAAATCATCCAGTCAAGTTCGCTCGGATACGAGGTTACAGAACCCATCATTCTGGGAGATACTGGATCACATTATTAAAATCTCAAAAAAAGCGCCCACCCCAACCAAGGAGTGAGCGCTTTTTTATTTCATATCAAGTCAACGGCAGCAAAATCCGCTAACCAGTACTTACTTCACGTAAGCCACTTCCTTCACCGCGCGGATCACCTTGTCCGCATTCGGGAGGTATTCCTCAACGAAAGTCGGGGCGTAACCCAGGCTCGTATCGGCGCTATTTACGCGGATAACTGGGGCGTCGAGGTAATCGAAGGCGGCTTTCTGGATCTCATAGGCAACTTCGGAGCTGACACCGGCGAAGGGCCAGGCTTCGTCCACCACCACTGCGCGGTTGGTTTTTTTGACGGACTCCACGATCGTACGGCGGTCGAGGGGGCGGATGGTCCGCAGGTCGATCACTTCGCAGGAAATGCCTTCGGCTTCCAATTTTTCAGCGGCCTCCATGGCTACGAGGACCATTTTGTTGTAGCTGATCAGCGTCACGTCGGTGCCTTCGCGGCGGACGGCGGCCTTGCCAATCGGCACGAGGTATTCACCCTCGGGCACCTCGCCTTCGTAACCGTAGAGCATTTCGGACTCCATGATACAAACGGGGTCGTTATCGCGGATGGCGCTCTTCAGGAGGCCCTTCGCGTCGGCGGGGTCGATGCAGGAGATCACCTTCAGGCCGGGGGTGTTGGCCATCCAGCTTTCGAAGGTCTGGCTGTGCTGCTGGGCCAGCTGTCCTGCGCTACCGGAAGGGCCGCGAAACACGATGGGGCAGTTGTACTGGCCACCACTCTGGCTCAGGGTCTTGGCGGCGTTGTTCACGATCTGGTCGAAGGCCAGGATGGCAAAGTTCCAGGTCATGAATTCCACGATGGGGCGCAGGCCATTCATCGCGGCACCAACACCGATACCGGCAAAACCGAGTTCGGCGATCGGCGTATCGATCACGCGCTTGGGGCCGAACTCGTCGAGCATCCCCTTACTCACCTTGTAGGCACCATTGTACTGGGCGACTTCTTCACCCATCAAAAATACATTTTCGTCGCGCCGCATTTCTTCGGACATCGCTTCGCGCAGGGCGTCTCTCAGGGCTAATTTTCTGGCCATAGTGGTTGCTTGGTTTGGGCGGCAAAAGTACGATTTGTCGGTGAAATTCTTTAAGTGGGCGCTGCCGCGGGTGCGAGGTAAGGAAAATCCCCCGATCTTTGCGCCGATTAAAGCGCGAAAACCCTGGGGACCGACGTTAAAACTAACGTACCGCCCCGAATGAGGTTTCGTCGGTCCTCCAAAGAAAAAGCAACGAACAAATGAAATCCCTTAAGTCCTCCACCACATCCCTGCGTACCGTTTCCATGCTCCTCGCCGGGGTGGCCGCCGTTAGCCTGAGTTCCTGCAACCGGGGGATGGGCTGCCCAACCAACTTCAGCCTCTCCGAATCAGTGGCCGACCTCGCCCAGTGTCTGTTGGCGACGCTTGCGCTGCTCGGCTAGGGCAGCCAACAACCATCGGTGAATTGCGGTGTTTGAGTTGCCTAAAGATTATAATATGAATATCAACTGGCAGTCGATCACGAGTATCCACGACGTCGAGGCAATCATCGAACGGAGCAAAGAAGTGCCCTGTCTCATCCTTAAGCACAGTACCCGCTGCCCCATCAGCTCGATGGCGATGCGCCGGCTGGAAGCCAGCTGGGACCTCACTGAGCAGGAGGTCGAAACTTACTACCTCGACCTCATCCAGTACCGGGCCGTCTCTAATTTTATTGCGGATGAATTTGGCGTCCGCCACGAATCACCCCAGGCCCTATTGATTAAGAACGGCACTTGTGTTCACGACGCTTCTCACCTCGACATCAGCGTCGCCGGCCTCAAAGTAGCTTAGGATGGTTTCGGACAGCAACGAACTATTCGTCACGGCGGACGGCAGCCACAGCTTAAGGAGTACCCGTTTTGACGTGTCCTACCACAGCGTCCACGGTGCCATTCAGGAAAGCCAGCACGTATTTATTGAGGCTGGCCTTAACGATGTCCTGGCCCGGCCCGGCGTATCGCAGATCAACATCCTGGAAATGGGTTTCGGTACCGGACTGAATGCATTGCTGACCCAATTAGCCATTAAGGATCATCCTGAGGTCAACGTCACCTACTACGCTTACGAACGCTATCCCCTTGGCATCGCACCCGCGGCAGCGTTAAATTATCCACAGGAACTCGACGTGGCGGAGGCTGATTTTCTCCGGCTGCACGAAGTACCCACCGATGGTTTGGCGCACGAAATTGCTCCGAATTTTAGCCTGGCGAAAGTGCAAGCGGATTTTCTGGACGGCCTGCCGAGTCATTGGGCCGCCGTCAATTTCGACCTGCTTTATTACGATGCCTTCGCCCCCGCCAGCCAACCCGAATTGTGGACGCCGGTGGCGATGGACCTCGCCCACGCAGCGCTAGCGGACGGCGGAATCTTTGTGACCTACTGCGCGAAGGGCCAATTTAAACGCGATTTGCGCGACGCCGGTTTCACCGTGGAGCCGTTGCCCGGACCACCCGGAAAACGGGAGATGACGCGTGGACGGAAGTAAAGGACAGTAGCCCCACAACGAGAAAAGCTCAGACCACCAAAAGGTGATTTGAGCTTTTTCTAATTCTTAAAACAACAAACTATTCGCGTAGTGAGGGGAGTGTTTACTCCTTTTGATTTCTGAATTGCTCGCGCCCGTTGGCCCGCTCGCCTTTCTGGGCTATGATGCGGCCGATGCCAGCTGCATTGCCAATGGGAGAACCATCGGGAGCGGCGTGGGGGCGGATCACGTTGAGCTTGCCGGCCTTGCCGTATAGCTCAATGGATTTGCGGTTGTAAGCCATGGCGGCTTCTTCGGCGGTGGCGAACATCCCGATGTGAATGCTCTTGCGGTTCTGAGAAATGACCGCACGGTAGCGGTTGTTCTCTTTGTAGACGCCGGTGTAGCCCAGCTTGGAGCTGGATTTACGTTTGCGGCTCGCTTCGGCCCGGGAGCGGTACTCGAGGTTTTCGAGGCGGCAGTCCAGCTTATTGCCGTTGACGCAGCCTACGAGATTTGCCTGGGCAGTGCGGGTGTCCGCCAGGTAGCGCTCGGCTACGAGTTTGTGCAGGTAAATGGTCTCGGTACGGTACTTTCCGGAACCATCGTTGCGGGGGTGCGTCTTTTGAAAGACGACGCAGCGCGATGAATGGAGGCGAAGGTTGTTGAAGAAATTCACCTCCTGGAGGTGTTGGTCCCGCTGTAGTTCTTCGTACACTTGCGTGTCCAGAAGAACCCGCTCAGCGGAGTTCTTAAGAGATAGCTCAGTCATTACAAAATGATTTATTGCAGTTAAAAATCCAGTTTAAAAGGTCGGAGAATGGCGTTGAAAAAAATCAGTAGCAATACTGAACATCCAAGGTTCCTATCCGATGCTGGTAAATCTACTCCCCCCCGCAACCGTTATTTGCTTGGTGTAACGATTGTTTGGGATGAAATTGGGAATACGTTGTATGAAATAGCGCATGAACTTGTCCTCACGCATTGTTAAGGCATGAATACAGACACTAAGTATCTTTTTCGGACCGCCCAACTCGCATTGTTGGGTGATAGTAGGGTACTGGATTCCCCACGTGTAGGAAGTGTTTTGGTGCACGGCCAAAAAATAATTGGTGAAGGCTACCATCAACAAGCAGGAAAGGCCCACGCCGAAGTCAACTGTTTAAACAGTGTAATTCCGGAAAATCGACACCTCATCAGTGAATCCACGCTGTATGTCAGTTTAGAACCCTGTTGCATTGTTGGTAAGACCGGTGCATGCTCTACCCTGATCCTGAATCATGGCATCAAACGCGTCGTCATCGGCCAGCGGGATAGTACCCCCGGCGTCGACGGCGGAAGCGTCGAGCTACTGCGAGCGGCAGGCGTAGAGGTCGTTGAGTATCCGGACTTTGAACCTACCCGAATTGCGGGGCAGTTCCGCGAAACCCTCGTTACAAAACACCGGCCGTACGTAACGCTGAAGTACGCTCAGTCCGCCGACGGCTATCTCCGCCCCGCAGACCGAGCGGCGGAGTATTGGATCACCAACCCGATCAGTCGAAGATTGGTCCACCGCTGGCGGGCCGGGAAGACGGCCGTCATCGTCGGTGCCCGCACGGTACTGGATGACAACCCCAGCCTGACGACTCGCCTCTGGCCGGGCCCTTCCCCCCGACCGGTAGTCATCGACCCGCGTGGCCGGCTGACGGGTAAAGAGAAGGTCTTCTCCGGGCCTAGCTCGCCCATTCATTACACGAGCCGGCCCGTTGAGTTGCCAAGGGGGAATAGCGTGGTAATGCCAAATAATTTGGATAAAGCCACGCTGGAGTTAGTCCTACAAGATTTGGCTGAGCGCCGGCTGGCCAACGTTACCGTTGAAGGTGGTGCAGCTATCCTGAATACTTTCTTGACCTCCGGGTTATGGGATGAGGCGAAGGTGTTTACCGGTGAGGTGCACTTTGGTGGGGGAGTGGTGGCGCCGGAGCCGGGTGCCTACGGGGGAAAGGTGACGGCTAGTTATGCTGTTGGGTCGGATAGGGTAGTTGAGTACCGCAATTTTGTCATAGCTCGGAGACCCGACCTCCGGTCGGGTTGAAGGGGTGCGGGTACTTGAATCGCGGTAAATTTCGGGTGGTTGAAAAGAACACGACCATACCCCGACCGGAGGTCGGGGCTCCGATATAGTCAGACCTCTAGTCGGGTTAGATGGGGCAAATACTTGAATCGCGGTAAATTTTGGGTGGTTGAAAAGAACACGACCATACTCCGACCGGAGGTCGGGGCTCCAATCACAAAGTCCCGGTCCGTACCAAATACACGGAGGTCGGGCCCCAAGCTCCGATCCAACATTTCAATTATTACCTTTAGTATACCTATTTACCACACCCCCTATCAAACCTACTCACAATGACTACCGCCACCACCCTGACCGATTACGGTCGGGAACTAGACTTCCGCCAAGCTCCTAAAAGCATCTTTGGCCTGTACCGGGGCAACCTGATTAACATCATCCACGGAGGATCCGTCGACAGCCTCGGAGAAAAGGTGCTTTTCATTCAGACTGGAGAGATCAGCGAGGAAAACCAACAGTTGCTTAGTAGAAAACTCAATACTCGTAAGGATGATATCGGCTTCGACGGTGAGCTCGTGGTTACCGAGGACACTATCCAACTCGTGTTCGAATCCACCATTCGTAAGATCAAAGCGGAGAAAATTGATCGGGCGCTCACCATTATTCAGGAGGGGTTGGATCAGTTCGGCATCCCCGCCCGGTTCACTGAGGAGGAAAGCCGCCACCACGGCTACTACGTCCTGGAAGGAACTGGCGTGGTTATGGATACCAACGAAGCCAGCTCCCTGATGCGCGAATTGGACGACCACGACGAGCGCCGTAGGGAGGCAGAAAACGATTACACCATGGGCGCCGCCGGTGCCATCTTGGGCGGCATGCTCGGTGTAGCGGCCTGGGTGGCCGTCGCTTACTTCACGGGCTACATTACTACGCTGGGAGCCTTCGTAATTGTCTTCCTGAGCTACTTAGGCTACGGTAAACTAAATGGTAAACTTGGACCGCTTACGAAGCCCATTCTAATCGTCGTCAACCTGATCCTTATCGTCGTCGCCCAATTCCTGACCCTTTGGGCGGAGATCCGCAACGAGGGGTACAGCATCGGCGATACCTACCAAATCCTGGCGGAATTGCCCGACGTGCGCAAGGAGTTCTTCATCGGCCTGGCGCTCCCCCTGGTCTTCATGGCCGTGGCCATCTTTTACATCGTTCGCGACGTGAGCGTAGAAGGGGTGAAGTTGGTGAAAGCGGAGAAGTTGTAGGAGGCTGAGTGCCGAGGTCCATGCCTGGAGACCCGACCTCTGGTCGGGTCTGAGGGGTACGGGTACTTAAATCGCGGTAAATTTTGTGTGGTTGAAAAGAACACGACCCTACCCCGACCAGAGGTCGGGGCTCCTTATGCAACCGTCGGAGGGCCTCCGTTTGTAGAATGGGCCGCCTAACGGCGTGCCATCGCTACGTAGGCCGGCCCTTCGGGACGGGGGGGCCTGGACTAATCCAACTTCAAGCACTCCAAAAACGCCTTCTGTGGCACTTCCACCTTACCGAATTGGCGCATCTTCCGCTTACCGGCCTTCTGCTTATCGAGGAGCTTGCGCTTCCGGCTGATGTCACCACCGTAACATTTGGCGGTTACGTCCTTCCGCATGGCGGAGAGGGTTTCGCGGGCGATCACCTTGGCGCCAATGGCCGCCTGGATGGCGATCATGAACTGCTGACGGGGAAGGAGTTCGCGCAATTTCTTACACATCCCGCGTCCAACGTAAGCGGCCTTGCTGCGATGGACGAGTGCGGAAAGCGCATCCACGTTCTCGCCGTTGAGTTTGATGTCCATGCGCACCAAATCCGTTTCTTGGTATTCCTTCGGCTGGTAGTCGAAACTCGCGTAGCCGCGGCTGATGGATTTGAGGCGGTCGTAGAAATCAAAGACGATCTCCGCCAGGGGCAGCTCAAAGTGGAGCTCCACCCGCTGCGGGCTGAGGTAAGTCTGCTTCGTCAGGTGGCCCCGCTTATCGATGCACAGGTTCATGATGGCGCCGATGTAGTCGGTCGTCGTAATGATCTGGGCGTTGATGATTGGTTCTTCCACCATTTGGCGGTTGTTCTGCTCGGGGAGTTCCGCGGGGTTGCGGATCTCGGTCACGTTCCCCTTCGTATCCGTCACGCGGTAGGTTACGTTCGGTACGGTGGTGATGACGTCCATACCGAATTCGCGGAAGAGACGCTCCTGGACGATCTCCAGGTGCAGCATCCCCAGGAAGCCACAACGGAAACCGTAGCCGAGAGCGGCGGAGGTTTCGGGCTCAAAAATGAGCGAAGCATCATTTAACTGAAGTTTTTCCAAGCTATCGCGCAGTGGCTCGAAGTCGTCGTTGTCGAGGGGGAAGATGCCGGCGAAGACCATCGGCTTCACTTCCTCGAAACCGGAGAGCATCTCGGCGGGGTTGTCCTTGGTCGTGATCGTGTCACCCACCTTGATTTCCGAACTATTTTTCACGCCAGTCACGATATAGCCAACGCTGCCGCACTTCACCTCCTGCATGGGCCGGGGGTTGATTTCCATCGCACCTACTTCGTTTGCATCGTACTCGGCACCCGTCGCGATGAACTTGACGGTATCCCCTTTGCGGAGGGTACCGTTCATAATCCGTACGTATGCGATCACCCCGCGGAAGGGATTGAATACGGAGTCGAAGATCAGCGCTTGGAGGGGTGCTTCTGGGTCGCCTTCGGGGGCGGGGACGCGCTCCACGACGGCCGTCATGATGTCCTGCACGCCGATGCCGGTCTTGCCGCTGGCCAGGATGATGTCCTCCCGGTCACAGCCAGTCAGTTCCATCATTTGGTCGGCCATCTCTTCGATGCGGGCCGTCTGCATGTCTACCTTGTTCAGGACGGGGATGATTTCCAGGTCGTGCTCCAAAGCCAGGAAGAGGTTGGAGATCGTTTGGGCTTGAATCCCCTGGGTCGCGTCCACCAATAGCAGGGCACCTTCGCAGGCGGCGATGGAGCGGCTCACTTCGTAGGAGAAGTCCACGTGGCCGGGCGTGTCGATCATGTTGAACACGTAATCCGTCCCGTCCAGGTGGGTATAGTTCATCTGGATGGCGTGGCTCTTGATGGTGATGCCCCGCTCGCGTTCGAGGTCCATATCGTCGAGCTGTTGGTCCATCTTTTCCCGTTCACCGACGGCCTGGGTAAAGTCCAGCAGGCGGTCAGAAAGGGTAGATTTGCCGTGGTCGATGTGGGCAATGACGCAAAAGTTACGGATGTGCTTCATAATTAGCGCAAAAGTACGAAACGTGCTAGTGGCGGGGCCGGCCGGCGCGTCACGGAAAGGTTATTTGTTAGGCTGCGTCGGCGGGCTTCCGAACGGTACGAAAACCGGGCGCTGCCGCAGGTGCGGAGTTCAGGGGCAAGAAGGAAAAAGAGATAGCTTACGTTACGACGGAAAGCCCGCCGGGTAAGGAGGAAACGTCTTATGACGGGAACGGTTGCAAAATTTATTTGTCCGAATTCAGTGAAAATAGCTCCAGGTGGCGAACAACGGTGGTTACGTGTACGCTTTACTATCAAAGGTGACCAAAGCGAATAATTGGGCCTACCTAACAAACACGCGCCAGTAGCGGCCCGTTGTTATAGACATACTCCAATATTATTCTATCTGAACTGTTATTGCCCGCCCTTTTAGTCAGGGGCGGGCTTTTTTATGGAGTATAGTCCCGATTTACCCATTCCCTGGCACCTGCGGCAGCGCCACGCAGTAAGTCCCGTACGCTGTCGGTGCGCGCCTAAATTGGTGAGCGAAAGCCTAGCGCTAAAAATTAAGCAATAGACCCAAACCATCGGCGGTGCCGCCCAGTCGCAGGGGAAGCGTGCCATTCAATTTGGTCGCAATCACGTAATTGACCAAGTCAAACACAAAGAGAAAGCCACCCTGTAGCATGATGCTGTTACCGTACCCTTTCAGTTGGTCGGTATCGACGCCGGGCCGCTTTGCCCGCTCCGTCAGGTACAGGCCACCGAGCACGTAACCGACGTCTAGCCCCGTGTTGAATAACAAAATTTTCTGAAATTGCTGGTGTTTCTGCATACTCGTAGCCAGGTCCCAACCCGCCGGATCAGCCTGCAAATAGCTGTAGTAGCCAAAGCCGGCGATGGCCAGGTTGACGGTATTCCAGAGCGCATTCATCTCGTGGAAGCGGCGGGTGGCACCCTCGGACCCACCACGCAGTGCCAGACCCGTGCCAATGTTCGCCACGGCCCACCCACCGAGCGTAAGCATGGCCACCTTTTGTTGCTGGAGGCTGGCCTGATTATAGGTAGCCAATAAATCCGTTTCCACCTGGGCAAAAAGCAGGCAGGAAGACAGGAGAATGAGGGTGGTCAGGCCGGTTTTGAGAGACATCATGGACGGGGAAATTGAAAAAATCTTAATCCCCTGAGCGCATTTCGGTTCACCGCCGCAAGCTTTTATTTACGGGGCCTCGAGCGGATTAGTGGAGCAGGAAAATCACCACGTTGTTGTGGGGTGGGACTTCCCGTTATCGAACATGAGGTAGGGTTTTTCACGTTTAAAGAGCTGAATGCGGCCGTTGAACGCCGCTGATTTTGTGCATTTTTAAACTAACCAAACCAATGAAAAAGTTTATTTCAACCCTGGCCTTGACCGCCGTACTTGCCGCCCCATCATTCGCTCAGGTAGAGCGTGTCAATCCGATGAGTGACCGGTCCGCAGACGTGACCAGCTACTCCGACGATCGTAACTACTCCGAAGATTACGCCAAGATGATTCGTAGCCAGTACGAAGTCGATATGCGGTCCCTGACCAGTAAAGCGTTAGGTCTTTCGAGCGAAGAGATCACCGGCTTCACGCCACTGCTGATGTCCTATATGGATGCCAAGAAGGCCCTCAACGTTGAGCGCAACGAATTGGTAGACGAATACGGCGAGGAGATGGCCGAAGACGATACCGTGAAGGACGAGAACGAAGAAACCGCCGACTTCATCGAAAATTACATGGAAGTTGATATCCGTGAAATGGAGCTCAAGAAGGATTACTTCGACAAACTCGAAGACGTAATCGGCTACGACAAAGCCCTAACCTTCTTTGACATCGAAAAGATGTACAGCGACCGTATTCAACGGATGGCCCTGGTGAAAACCATCCCCACCCAACCCGTACTGTACGTACTCGAACCCGTTACCTACAGCTACGAAACCCAGGTGAACGACTACAACAACTGGAATAAGATCTACATCAACGGTGAAGTAGGCTTGGACCACAACTACACCTACAACGGTCTGCAGAAGCTACTCACCGCCGCCGAGGCCATGGTAGCCGCCGAGGGCATCAACGTAGTGAACTTCGACAGCCGCAAAGCCATGATCATGGAGAAAGCCGGCCAGATGAAAGAGAACTGGAGAAGCCTCAGCCACGCCGACCTCGCCCGCCAAGCCTTCACCGAAACGGCTAGCATCCTGAAGGACATCGCCAATGACGGCCGCTTCAGCGTAAGCGATACCTGGACCAACAAGTTGGTTAACAACGCCAAGGCCATCAATCCCAGCGTAAAGCTCACCGACCAGGGTGATGAAGTAAACGCATTCTTCAGCTCCGCCCAGTACATCGTCAACGACCTCGTCGATCAAGCCAACGGAATGACGAAATAGTAAGTGATAAAACCTACTTAACAGCAGATGGCCCCCTCCTTTTCACTAAGGCGGGGGCTTTTTGCGTTTATACGACGGATCAGAATTGGTGACTTCCGTTCCCGGTAGGGAACACCAAGATAGCCCGTGATCAGACGAGACCGAAGGTCCGTCAGATCCCGGCGAATAAGGATGGAGAAGAAGAACCATTTACCTTTACCCCACAACCTCCCCAATGCGCAAAGAACTCCCCGACCACGTAATCTGGCTCGTCGACGGCGACGAAGGGCGCTACGTCCACCAGTACGAATTTCGCCCCTTCGCCATTGGTGACGTCGCTACCTTTTACGACTACCACGAGGACGGCACCTTTGATTACGACTCCGCCACCACCTGCCGGGTAGAACGGGATGCCGTCTACGGCGAAATCGCCCGCAAAGTATGACCGGGCTCAGAGGGCATTATCAAACCATCGTCCCCAACCTCTTCCGCAAAGTGCCGGTCAACTACCGGCGGGAACGGATCGATACACCGGACGGAGATTTTCTCGATCTGGACTGGCTGGACCAATCCGCCGCCAGCAAATTGGTCATCCTTTCGCACGGCTTGGAGGGGGACAGCAGCCGCGTCTACGTCGCCAGCGCGGCTCGGTTCTTCCACGAGCGGGGGTGGGAAGTCTTGGCATGGAACTGCCGCAGTTGCTCCGGCGAAATGAACCGCACCCCGCGGCTGTACAGCCACGGGCAATCGGAGGACGTCGAAACCGTCGTCAACCATGCGCTGCGAGATGATCGTTACGAGCAGGTAACCATGATCGGCTACAGCATGGGGGGCAACCTCACGCTAAAATATTTGGGCACGCTGGGAGACCGCGTCCCCGCCGTCATCACCCACGGTATTGCCTTTTCGGCGCCTGTTTTCATCGAGCACAGCGCAGATAGCCTGGACCACCCCGGTAATTGGGTGTACAGACGGAAATTCAAGCGGTCACTCTTTGCGAAGATCATGGCCAAGGAAGCCCAATTCCCCGGCCGCGTCAACGCTGCGGACATCTCCAAAGTGAAGCGCTGGCGGGATTTTGACCGTTATTTTTCCGCGCGCATCGGTGGTTTCGATAACGTGGACGATTACTACGCCTACCTCTCCTCCGGCAACTTCCTGGCGGGGACTACGACGCCGGTCCTGATCGTCAACGCCAAGAACGACCCCATCGTACCGCCCGCCTGCTCACCGCGGGAATTAGCGGCGACGCATCCGCTCGTCCAATTGGAGGAACCCGCACTGGGTGGTCACGTTGGCTTCGCGCTGCGCGGCAAACCGTATAATGGCATGGACGTACGGGCGCTTGCCTTCATCGAGGGACGCGAACCCTAGCGTAGAGTCAGTCATTTTACCCATAACTCCGTACGTCCAAATTAGCCATTCACCCCATGACCGATCAAGAAGTAGCCCTGTTGCCCGATTTGCCGAACCCGATGGACTCCGGGCTGTACCGGACCATCCCGCTGGCGGCCGTCATCCTTGGCTTTGCGACCGTGGCAATGCTGTGGGGGGAGATCCCCGATCTGATCCCCATGAAGAATGACCTTGATCCCGACGATAACCTCATCACGAAGTACGTCCTCTGGCTGGTACCGGTCGTCAACCTGGCCATCTTCGTGCTGCTGAAAAATGCCGTAAAACCGTCCTGGCAGAAGTACAACGTACCGCTCACGCCCATTACGCCGGAGAACGCCGAGCGGCAGCAACGCATCAATTTAGAGATGACGGCGCAGGTGCGTCTGGTCATCTGTTTGCTCCTCGCCTACATTGCCTACGCGACGGCGCAGTCGGCGGCGGGGCTCACCAAAGGAATGGATATGCGCATCTTCTGGGTCCTCTTCGTCGCCCTGTTCGTCGTAATCGGGGTACAAGTTTACCGAAGCTTGCGGGCGAAGTAATTCCCTCGGTCGGTTACCTTCGCGGCGAACTCACCAATCGACTTATGAACGTTCTCCTCCTCGGTGCCGGCGGCCGCGAACACGCCCTGGCCTGGCGCCTCACCGAAAGCCCCCTCTGCAAGCAACTTTTTATCGCTCCCGGAAACGCCGGCACGGAGGAATTCGGCACCAATCTGGCGCTCAACCCCAATGATTTCGACGCCCTCAAAACGGTGGTGCTGGAAAAGAACATCAGCTTAGTCGTCTGCGGCCCGGAAGAACCGCTCGTCCGGGGCGTGCAGAACTTCTTCAAGAACGATCCGGCGCTGTCGCAGGTGAGGTTTTTAGGACCGAGCAAGGAGGCCGCTCAGCTAGAGGGGAGTAAAGCTTACGCCAAAGTATTCATGCAGGAGTTCGGTATCCCGACCGCCGGGTACCGCGCCTTCACCAACGAAACTCTCTCAGAGGGTGTGGACTACCTCGCCATCTCAAAGACCCCGATCGTCCTCAAAGCGGACGGGCTGGCCGCCGGCAAGGGCGTCGTCATCCTCAACGACCGGGGTGAAGCCCAGGCAGAACTGAAGGCCATGCTCGACGGGAAGTTCGGCGACGCCGGCAGCGAAGTCGTCATCGAAGACTTTTTGGACGGGATCGAGTTTTCCGTATTCGTCCTTACTGACGGGAAGGACTTCGTCACCCTGCCGGTGGCTAAGGACTACAAAAGAATCGGGGTGGGGGATACCGGACCCAACACTGGCGGTATGGGTTCCGTAAGCCACCCACCTTTCGTCGACGCCGACATGATGGCCAAGGTGGAGCACCGCGTCATCAAACCCACCCTGGAAGGCATCCAGGCGCGAGGGCTGGATTACAAAGGCTTCATCTTCATCGGCCTCATCTCCGTCGAGGGGGAACCATACGTCATCGAATACAATTGCCGGATGGGAGACCCCGAAACCCAGTCCGTGATGGCCCGCCTCAACACTGACCTCATGCAATTATGCCTGTTCGCAACGGACAGCGAAGTCTACCGCGCTACGGTGGATATTGAGCCGCGGCAAGCCGCTACGGTCGTCCTGGTAAGTGGTGGTTATCCCGGTTCCTACGAGAAAGGGAAGGTCATTACTGGTCTGAATGACGTAAGCGGTAGCCGCGTATTTCACGCCGGCACCAAGCGGGATGCGGACGGTGACATCGTTACGAACGGTGGCCGCGTCCTTGCCGTGACGAGCTACGGAGACACCTTCCAGGAAGCACTGGCCCTGAGCTACGAGAACGCCCGGAAGATTCACTTCAAAGGGGTTAACTACCGGAGTGATATTGGTTTTGACCTCTGAGTAATGGTTGGCAGCGGATTATTACGGTCCTTAACCTAATTAGGTAGCAGCCGTAATCCGCAACAATTCAATTAGGGCGGTTACGTCGGTTTCCCGTCGAGCAGGGTCAGGCAGCCGTAGCGCGCCCGAGAATCTCATTACCTTGGCGGTATGCGGTTGCCGATGATGCTACTTCTTTGGTTAATGATGCTGGCTCCGGTGACGGGGCAGGTCCTACCACCCGCGAGTTCCTACTCACCGGATGTGTACGGCGCGGGCACCCAGAATTGGGCCATCAGCCAGGACGATCAGGGTTTTGTATACGTCGCCAATAATCAGGGCCTGCTCCAGTACGACGGGGAACGGTGGACCCTCCAGCCATCCCCTAACGGTAGTATTGTGCGGTCGGTGAAGTCCATCGCTGACCGGGTTTACGTCGGAAGCTATATGGACTTCGGCTATTATCCCCAACCTGGCACCCGCGACAGCGCCTACGTCAGTCTGGCCGATCGGGTGCGGGATAAATTGCGGGCCGACGAGCAATTCTGGAAGATCGAGCAAGTCGATGACCTGATCCTCTTCCAATCCCTCAACAAACTCTATCTCTACGACCCGGCGGCCGAGACGGTGAAGATCGTTTGGATGCCGAAGGGCCTGACCAAACTCTTTTCCACCGAGGACGCCGTTTATTTTCAGACGGGTGATCAGGAACTGTTTCGCCTTGAGAATGAAGGCGAACCAACCCTGCTCACAACTGGGGGCAACCCCTACGTGCTCGTCAACATCTGGGACCAAAACGGCGTGCTCTACGGTCAAACGGCTAACGATGGTACCGTGAAATTGGTGAACGGCATCTGGGAAGCCACCTCAGATTTCCCTTTTCTGCGGGGTAAGCGCCTGTACAGTTCCATCAATCTGCGCAACGGCGGGAAGGCCTTCGGCGCCATCTCTTCCGGCTTGTACGTAACCAATAAGCAAGGTGAACTGATTCACCACGTGGACCGCGTTTCGGGTTTGGCCAACAACACCGTGCTCTCCCTTTTCGAAGATGAAGTTGGTGACCTCTGGGCCGGCACCGACAACGGAATCAGTATCGTCAACCTGCGGTCCCCCATCCGGAAGTATACAGACGTCACCGGCCAGATCGGTACCGTCCACGCTACCGCCGAGCACGAGGGGATGCTTTATTTGGGTACTAATCAGGGACTTTACGCCCAGTCGCTGAATGGTGTAGGGGAGCCCCAACTCGTGACGGGAACGCGGGCCCAGGTGTGGTCACTCTTCAAGTATGAAGGCACGCTGTTTTGCGGGCACGACCGGGGCACCTTCGTGATCGACGGCCTGGATGCTACGTTGATTGACCCGAGTACTGGAACCTGGTCCATTCAAGAAGTGCCCGGTCGGCCGGAGCTCTTATTGCAAGGGACGTACAACGGGCTAAGCGTACTCCGCCGGGTAGCGGACGGGTGGGCTTTCAGCCACCGGGTGGAAGGTTTCGAGTACTCCGCCCGTTTTCTGGCGGTAACGGAAGCCCTGGAAGTTTACATCAGCCACGAATACCGGGGTGTTTACGGACTGCGTCTCAACGAAGCGGCTACCCGGATCACCGAACAGCAGCTCTACGAGCAGCCAGGCAAGTACCCGAACGCCGGCCTGATCAAGTACGAGGGAAAGATCTACCACTACTCCGGGCTGGGCGTTTACCAGCTATTAGACTACGAGCGTGGCTTTGAGCGCGATAAGCGCTTGAGTGAATTATTGAACGCCGAAGAATATGCCTCCGGCACCATGGTAAGGGAAGGCCGCAGACTCTGGTTCTTCACGAAAACGGGGCTGACCTACCTGAGCCCCGCCGCCCTCGGCCGGGAAAATAAAGTGGAACGAATTGCCCTGGACCGCCAACTGCTCGGGGCCAAACTCGGCTACGAAAACCTGATCGGAACGCAAGATGACCGTATCATTCTCGGGATCGCCGACGGCTACCTCAGCCTCGATTTGGATGCGCTGCGGGATAACCGCCACGAGGTGTTTCTGCGCGGAGCTAGCGCGGTTTCCTCGAAAGGCGACCGCCGACCGCTTCAGCTGGATCAGGCCGGAAAATTGGCCCACTTTGAGCACAACCTGGAACTCCTCTTCGCCGTCCCGGACTACAGTAAATACCTCGGCCCGCAGTACCGGTACCGAGTGTTGGGTCTGAACGGTGACGACTGGACGGAGTGGCAAACGGAGGCCCGGGCCGAGCTGAATGAGATACCGCCGGGTACGTATACCGTGGAGGGACAGTCCTGCATCGGCGAGCAAGTTTCGGACAATAGGGTCACGCTTAGCATCAGCGTCGTCCGGCCCTGGTATGCTTCCCGGCTGGCGTGGACTTTATATCTGCTCGTGACTGGGCTAATGTTATACCTCGTTTACCGTTATAACCGTCGGTATTACCACCGCAAACAGGAGGCGCTCCGGCAGGATAATGAGCGATTGATCAAAGAGCAGCAACGAGAATCGGAACTGGCGCTGAGCCGGCTGCAGAACGATCGCCTGCGGGAGGATGTGGAGAGCAAATCCCGCGAAATGGCCTCCACGATGCTGAGTCTGGTGAAGAAGAATGAACTGCTGCAGGAGATCAAGGAACAACTGGAAAAGAAGGCTGCCCCGGAACAGAATATCAGCCGCGTCGTCGAGACGATCAACCACAATTTGAACGAGGCGGAAACCTGGTCCGTTTTCCGCGCCGCCTTCGAGAACGCGGACCGGGAGTTCTTCAAAAACATCAAGGAACGGCATCCCGCACTCACGCCGAGTGATCTCAAGTTATGCGCCTATCTGCGGCTCAATTTATCCACCAAAGAGATCGCCTCGATGCTGAACATCTCCCCCCGCAGCGCGGAAGTCAAACGCTACCGGCTGCGGAAAAAGATGGACCTGGAGCGGGAAACGGGTCTGGCGGACTACATCATGTCACTTTAGCTACCTCACAGCACCACAACATTACCCCAACATTAATGCCATCCCACGTATTTATTAGTGTCGGGTGGCTAACAAACGATTGCGGGAATGCTTGCCAAACAGTCAGTTCACGGCCATTTGTCCCCTAATGAAAGTTTTGTAGGGGTATGAAAAGATAGAAAACATAATGGGCGCGGCTACATTTGTAGACACGAACGTCGGACGCTTCTTGCTACTACCCGGCTTCTCATCAGTTGATGTCTTTTCAAAGTTTATCATGCGCATTTATACCATCGTTACGCTACTCCTCCTGGGTAGCCTGAGTGTCTTCGGCCAGGGTATTACGGTGACCGGAATGGTCACGGATGCCGAAACCGGCGAAGGCCTCATTGGGGCCAGTGTCATCGTTGTCACGGACGGCGCCCAGTCCGCCGGCCTATCCGGAACGGTTACGGATTTTGACGGCTCATATAGTCTCAACAACGTGCCTACCGGCGCCACGCTGCGGTACTCCTACACCGGGTACGCAACAACGGAACAAGTAGCCGCTGCCGCGGGTACCATCAACGTGGAAATGGGACCGGACGTCCAGGCTTTGGACGAGGTCGTCGTCATCGGATACGGCTCCCAGGTAAAGCGCAACGTCAGTGGATCAGTAAGTACGGTTGACGCCGAGACCATCGAAGAACTTAAGCCGGTGAAAATCGAGCAGGCGCTGCAGGGAACCGTTGCGGGCGTAAACGTTACGACCCAATCCGGCGCGCCGGGGGCTGGCCTAAACATTCGGATTCGCGGCGTTTCCACGAACGGGCAGAATGCACCTTTAGTCATCATCGACGGCTACCAGGGAGACTTGAGTACGGTGAACCCCAGCGATATTGAGACCATCACCGTTCTGAAGGACGCCCAGGCCGCCGTTTACGGTACCATCGGCGCCAACGGCGTCATCCTGGTGACGACCAAGACCGGTAAGAAGAACTCACCCACTCGCTTTAGCTACAATACTTATATCGGTACCCAGCAGACGAGCCGCAAACTCAACCTACTCAACGCTACGGAATACGGACTGCTCCTCAACGAAAGCTACGCCGCCGGTGGTCAGGCACTACCTTTCCCCGATGCCTCCAACCTGGGGGCGGGTACGGACTGGCAGGACGAGGTTTTTGGTAACGCGCCGATCATGAGCCACGACCTGACGGCTTCCGGGGGCAGCGACCGCGTGACCTACTCCGCTGGCATCTCCCACCTGGAGCAGGAAGGCATCATTGGCGGAGAAAAGGCTGGCTTCCGCCGGAATACCGCCCGGCTATCCCTTGGCGTCGATCTGCTGGATAACCTCAAGTTGACGACTAATGCCATCTATACTTATATCGATCGCGACGCACTGGCGGAGAACGGTCTCGGTGCCGTACTCTTTAACGCCCTGAATGCGCCACCAACCCTATCCGTACGTGAGGGCGATGACTTTACGCTCGTCCCCAATACGCCCGGACTAGGAATCGAGGTGATCAACCCAGCGGCGCAGATCGCTAATACCTTTAATGACTACGACCTCAATAAATTGAATGGGGTGGCTAGCCTGGACTGGACGGCCCTGGAAGGATTAACCATCACCGGCCGGGTGGGATTCAATACGGCCAACAGTGAGAGCCGCAGCTTCGCCAAGCAGATCAGCTACGGCGGGAAGGTCTTTGACGTGCAACGCAGCAGCGTAAGCCAGAACGCCATTAACGACAACAACTATTCCTTCGACCTTTTTGGTACCTACCAAAGGGACTTCGGTGAGAAGCACAACCTGACGGCAACGTTGGGCACCACGCTGTTTCGGGAGTTGGGCAACGGCCTCTTCGCTACCGGCTTCGACGTGCCGAATAACGACTTCGAGTTTGCCGACATTTCCCTGGCGACTGGCACCAGCCCGGAGGGTGCGCGCGACGTGGGTTCCTACAGTTACGACGAGCGTCGCCTTTCCTACTTCGGACGGGTGCAGTACAATTACCTCCAGCGTTACTTCCTGACCGCGATGGTGCGGCGGGATGCCTCCACCAAATTTGGCCCCGAGAACCGGTCGGCCATTTTCCCCTCCTTCACGGCGGGCTGGATCGCTTCGGATGAACCCTTCCTGGGTGGTTTTGATGCAGTCGATCTGCTTAAGTTCCGCGTCAGCTACGGTATTTTGGGTAACGACCAGATCCTGAACAACGGTTTCATCGGTACGCTGAGTGGGGAAGGGACTTACGTTCTCAATGGTGTCCTGGTGAACGGAACGGCTATTGGCGCCCTCCCCAATCCACTCCTGCAGTGGGAGGAAGCCAAGAAATTCAACGTCGGTTTCGACCTGGCAATGCTGGATAACAAGCTGAGCATCACGGCGGACTACTTCATCAATACCCGCGACGAACTGCTGATCTCTAATATCCCGGTGTCCGGAATCGTAGGGACGGCCGCCCCCGGTTCCGCCGCGCCGACGGTGAACGCCGGATCAGTTCAGAATAAAGGGCTTGAACTCGCCATTGGCTACCAACAGCGGATCAACAAGAACTTCAAATTCAGTGCCTCCGTCAACGCCACTACGCTCGACAATGAGGTGCTGGCCGTCAATAACGGTACCGGCTTCATTGAAGGTGGTGGCTTCGGCGTAGGGCAACTGGCTCCCTCCCGTATGGAGGTCGGCCAGCCCATTGGTTATTTCTTTGGTTACCGGACGGACGGGATTTTCCAGAACGCCGACGAGGTGGAAGCCCACCCCTCCCAACTGGCGCTCGGCGCTAACGCCCAGCCGGGTGACCTCCGCTTCGTGGATACGAACGGTGACGGAGTGATCGACCCCAACGATCGGACCTACATTGGTGATCCAATTGCGGATTACACCTTCGGTGGAAACCTCCGCGTGGAAGTCCGCCGCTTTGATCTGAGTGCCTACGCCTTCGCTTCCGTTGGCGGTGACATCGTTCGGGCTTACGAACGGGCGCTATCCGACGTCAACCGCCTGGACTACTACCTCAGCCGCTGGACGGGAGAGGGCACTAGCACAGAGGTTCCCCGCGTAACGACGGCGGCGACATCCAATCAGGTCTTTTCCGATTTCTACGTTGAGGACGCTTCCTTCCTGCGTTTGCAGAACGTTACCCTGGGTTACACGCTGCCTTTCCGCCAGGGGACGCCGCGACCATCTTCTCTCCGCATCTACGTCAGCGCCAATAACTTGGTCACGTTGAGTGGTTACCGTGGCTTTGACCCCGGAGCATCCAGTGGCGCGCCGATCGGTGGTGGTATCGACTACGGCTTTTACCCCATTGCCCGGACCTTCCTCTTCGGCGCCAACGTGACCCTTTAACTGACTATCAGCTTCAATCGACAATTCCGCATCATGCGATTTATCCTACTTATATCCGCCCTGTTCGTGCTCCTCGGTTTTTCCGCTTGTGAGGACAACTTCGTGGAGCGCGCGCCGCTCTACAGCATCGACTCGGAGAACTACTTCAACGCCGAGGCCGACTACGAGAACGCCCTCATTGCGGCGTACGATCTGTTGCAACCCAGTTACCTCAACGTAATGCTGGGAGAAATTGCTTCCGATAATACCCTGGCCGGTGGCGAGAGCGCGACCGACGTGATCGGTATTCAGCAGGTGGACGACATGATCCACACCCCCGTGAATGCCCAGCTCAAAAGCATTTGGGACTGGATGTTCGCCGGTGTACAACGGTCGAGTTATATCCTGGAATTTCAGGATAAGACGGAGTTTGAAGGCCGCGAGGTAGTGATCGCCGAAGCCCGCTTCCTGCGCGCCTACTACCAGTTTGAACTGGTAAAATGGTTTGGCCCCATCCCGCTGAAGGGGGATAGTCGCTTCGTGCTGGGCGACGAAACCAGATTGCCCCGCTCCCCCGTGGAAGAGGTGTACGCCGCCATCGAAAATGACCTGGAAATCGCCATCGCCAACCTGCCAGTAGACGCTCGCGACGTCGGCCGTGCCGACCGGGGTGCCGCCCAGGCCCTACTTGGAAAGGTTTACCTCTACCAGGAGAAATACGATGAGGCCGCTACCACGCTTGAGCGGGTGATCGCTTCCGGCAAGTATGAATTGGTGGACAACTACGCCGGCCTCTTCGAGCTTACCGGCGAAAACGGACCGGAGAGCGTGTTCGAAGTGCAGTACACGGACGCGGAGGGCGCCGGCTTCGGCTGCTTACAGTGTAGTGAGGGCAACGTAGCCGTTGGTTTCAACGGAATCCGTAACCATACTGGCCCGATCTACGACAGCGGTTTTAGCTTCAACGTCCCTACCGCGGAAGCCTTCAACGCCTACGAACCGGGCGACAGCCGCCAACTCGCCAGCGTGCTTGACATCGACGCGTGGGCGGAGGAAACCGGCGCCAGTTTTGGCCTCGGTTTTGAGCACACGGGCTACTACAACCGTAAGTACATCGCCCGCAAGGGAGATAGCAACATCGGTGATCAAAACCTTACCAACCCCAACAATTACCGTTCTATCCGCTACGCCGACGTGCTGCTGATGGCCGCAGAAGCCCTGAACGCTACCGGCAACGACGAACAGGCCCGGACCTACCTTAACGACGTCCGCCGCCGCGCCTTTGGCGATCTCGACCACGACATTAGTGCCAGTGGCGATGCGTTGCGGGACTTCATCCTCCGCGAGCGCCGTTTGGAGTTGATGGGGGAGGGCCACCGCTTCTTCGACCTCGTCCGGACGGGCGCTGCCGCGGGTGCGATCGACGGATTTACGGCGGGCAAAAACGAACTGTTCCCGGTCCCCTTCGAGGAGATCCAGTTTGCTAACGGCAACTGGTCTCAGAACCCCGGTTACTAGGTAGCCGCCGAATAGTTTTCTGGTTTAATCAAACGGGGAGGCCGCCATCACCACTGGGCCCTCCCGCAACAATAGCTACAATGAAAAATTTCCCTTACCTGCTCTGCCTTCTGGTTGCCCTCGGCTTCACCGCTTGCGTGGACGATGAGGATATGGTCCCGTCCCTTGACGGCGTCGCGGAACCAACGGACCTCGACCTGGCTTTTGATATTGCGGCGGATAACACCGGCGCGGTCACCATCCAACCCCTCGGTACGGGCGTAACCCTCTTCCGGGTGGACTTTGGCGACGGGGAGCGGGACAGCGTCGGGATTGCCCCCGGCGAAACCATTACCCACGTGTACGAACTCGGTGTTTACACCGTCGAGTTGGAAGCCATGGGCATCAACGGTGCCATGACCACCTACACGGAGGAGCTGACCGTTAACTTCGCCGCCCCCACCAATTTGGTAGCCACCATCGAGCGGACGCCCGGTAACCCCTTCGCCATCACGGTAAGCGCCTCGGCGGATTTGGCGACAGCGTTCGACGTCACCTTCGGTGAAGATGATAGCGCCGACGCGGTGCGTATCAACCCGGGTGAAACCGCAAGCCACACCTACTCCACGGTGGGCGAGTACGAAGTCTGCGTAACCGCCGTAAACGGTGGCAGTGAAACCATCAAGGTGACCGAGACCGTCACCGTGAGTGACCCGACGGTGCTGCCCATCACCTTTGAGAACCAAAATACGGAATTCTTCGCTTTTGGTGGTGCGGGCGTCGGCATCATCGATAACCCGGATGCTTCTGGCGAGAACACCAGTGGCCGCGTGGCGGAATTCGTGAAGACGGATGGCTCCGAAGTTTGGGCCGGTACCGTAGTGGAACTGGGTGGCCCGCTGGATCTCTCCTCCCTTACCACAATGCGCATCAAAGCCTGGTCTCCCGCCGCGGGAATTCCGGTACTGTTTAAGCTGGAAAACGCGACGGACCCGAACGTATTCCTCGAAGTGACCACGAACACCACGGTCGCCAATGAATGGGAGATCATAGACTTCAGTTTTGCCGGTCTTGATCTGAGCCCTGAATACTCCAAAGTCGCCATCTTCTTCAATTTCGGGACGGCCGGTACCGGCGAGTCCTACTACTTCGATGACTTAATGCAGACGGACGGTTCCGCCACCATAAACCTGCCGCTTGGTTTTGAGCAAAACGTGGACTACGTATTTACCGGCTTCGGTGGCGGCAGCGCAGGCGTGATCACCAATCCTGATGCGAGTGGTAGCAATGTCAGTAGCAAGGTGGTGGAGTTCGTCAAGGAGACTGGTTCCCAAGTATGGGCGGGCGTCTTTACCGACGTCGACGCGCCGATCAACTTCTCCGGTAGCAAGACGGTGAAGTTGAAGGTCTGGTCGCCGAAGGTAGATGCACCCATCCTGCTCAAACTAGAAAACCCCGACAACTCGGATCAGGCCATCGAGGTATCCGTCCCAACTACGGTAGCTAACCAGTGGGAAGAGCTGACCTACGATTTTACTGGTGCCGAAGCGGTGCCCAATCTCCGGCGTGTCGTCCTATTTGCTGACTTCGGTACGGCGGGAGACGCACAGTCCTACTACTTCGACGATCTACGTATCGACTAATTTCCTATTGCCCTGACAAACTATCGAGTAGCCTTTGGCTACGGCCTAAATATTAAGATCATGAAATATACCCTTAACTTTCTGCTCCTGCTCGGCGTACTCTTCGTGGCTGGTTGTGGCGAAGAGGATTACGAGTTTGGCGAGATCCTGGCGCCCACCAATCTGGAGCTCACTACCGACATTCTCGGCCAGGATGATAACAACCCGAACGGAGACGGGAGCGGGCAAGTCACTTTTGTGGCTAAGGCGGATGACGCCATCACCTATCAGTTTTCGTTTAGTGACGGGACTACGGAGATTGCCCCTTCCGGTCGTTTGACGAAGCGCTTCACCCAGGTTGGGCTCAATACTTACGGGGTTACCGTCGTCGCCTCCGGCACGGCCGGCGTGGCGAGTACGCTAACTACGGAGGTGACTGTCAACAGCACCTTCAGCGATGAAGAAGCATTCGCATTTCTGACCGGCGACGGTACGAAAACCTGGTACTGGGCGGCGGATGAACCCGGCCACCTCGGGGTAGGGCAGAACGACGGTAACGTGGAGGCGAATTACTTCGCTAATTATTACCAGGCGGTGCCTTTCGAAAAGGATGGAGCTGGTGAAAGCCTCTGTTTGTACCAGGATGAACTGGTCTTTTCTAATCAGGACGGTCGCCTTTTCTTCGAGCTGAATAACGGTGGACAAACTTATTTCAATACGGCTTACCAGGGAGTAGCTGGCGGGAGCGCTGGGTTTGATTTCTGCTACGATTTTGAAGTGAGTGACGATCCGCAGCTGGTCAACTTTTCGCCGTCCGAATCCGTGGTCGTCGATAACGGCGTTGCCGGCCAGACGCGGGGTACCCAGATGACCTTCACCGATGGTGGCTTCATGAGCTACTACATTGGCCAGTCCACTTACGAGATCCTTTCCATTACGGAGAATCGCCTGGTCGTCCGCGCGGTACAGGAGAACAATGCTGAACTGGCTTGGTACCACATTTTCAGTTCCACGAAACCCGAGCCCGGTGGCGGTGGTAACGTTGATGATACAGATTACACCACGCTGGTTTGGTCCGACGAATTCAACACCGACGGCGCGCCCGATCCCAGCAAGTGGGGCTACAACACGGGCACCGGAAACAACGGTTGGGGGAACGGCGAGAGCCAGTACTACACCGATCGCCCTGACAACGTAGCCGTCGAAAATGGCAACCTGCGGATAACCCTCAAAAAGGAGAATTTTTCCGGGCAAGAGTACACTTCTTCGCGGATCGTGACGGAGAATAAGTACGAATTCACCTACGGGCGGATCGACATTCGCGCTCAGCTTCCGGAAGGCGGCGGCACCTGGCCGGCGCTGTGGATGCTCGGCGAAGATTACGCCACGAATACCTGGCCCGGATGCGGGGAGATCGACATCATGGAGCACGTCGGTAATCAGCAGAATACGCTGTTTTCCTCTTTGCACCTACCCGGAAATTCTGGTGGTAACGCCGTTACTCAACGGACAACGGTACCGACCATCTCTTCGGAGTTCCACGTATTCTCGGCCATCTGGTCGCCCGAAACGATTCGCTTTTTTGTCGACGATGAATTGTACCACACCTTCGCCAACGACGCTAGTCTGCCCTTTAACGACGACTTCTTTTTGATCTTCAACGTGGCCATCGGCGGCAACTTTGGGGGGCAGATTGATCCGGCGTTTGTGGAGTCTTCCATGCTCGTGGATTACGTCCGTGTTTACCAGTAATTCCCCCGCCATGCGTTACCCATTTTTACTTGCCTTTTTGCTTGGCTTCTACGTCAGCGCCTGCTCCGATGCCGTTCAGAACGATCTGGGCGCTGCCGCGGGTGCCACAGAGGTGGGCACGGAACCTAGTCTTTTGGACGTACAGGACCGCAAACTGCTGTGGTCCGATGAATTTGACGGGACTGAGTTGGATATGAGTAATTGGTCCTACGCCCTTGGCGACGGTTGCCCAAATCTATGCGGCTGGGGGAATAACGAACGGCAATTGTACACCGAGGACAACCACCATTTCGCGGACGGAAAACTCGTCATCACCGTGGAAAAGGACGGTGACGAATACACCTCCACCCGCCTCCTCAGCCAGGGGAAGCAGGAGTTCAAATACGGTTACATCGAGACCCGCGCCAAGGTGCCGACGGGCCACGGTATCTGGCCGGCCTTCTGGATGCTGGGCACGAACATTGATGAAGTCGGTTGGCCCCTTTGCGGTGAAATCGACGTTATGGAGTACGTAGGCAGAAAGCCCGATGAGGTTTTCACCACACTCCACACCAAGGCTAACCACGGCGATGATGGCAGCTCCAGAATTACGCCTTACCCAAGTATCGAGGAGGGCTTCCACACCTTCGGAGTGGACTGGACGGCCGAGCAGATGGAGTTCTTCGTGGACGGTAAATCCGTTTTCGTTTTTGACCCCAAAGAACGTACGGAGGAAGTGTGGCCTTTCGACCAGCCTTTCTACCTGCTCCTAAACGTGGCCGTAGGCGGCAACTTCGGTGGCCCCGAGGTGGATGACACGATCTTCCCGCAACAATTCATCGTGGATTACGTCCGCGTTTACGAACCCAAAGAATAAACTCAATTAACCGCGGCCCCCCGGGCCGTTGGTCTTCCTTTTATTAATCGCAAAATTCATTGAAATGAGATCATGCTTTACAATTTTCGTGATGTTGCTGCTGTCCACGTTCGTGGCGGCGCAAACCACAATTCTCGACTTCGAGGGCGCCGCCCCGGAGACGATTGACTTTAACGGCTCGGCCACTACGGTTATCGCGAACCCCGATCAATCCGGCGAAAATACTTCGGCGATGGTGGCGCAGAACGTCGTCCCCGCGGGTGCAGCGTTTGCGGGTTCCATCCGTCCCATTTCCGTCGACTTTGCGAACGGAACGCTCTTTACGCTCCAGGTATGGTCACCCATCGCTAATGCCCCCGTGCTGCTCAAGCTGGAAGAAGGTGGCGGTGGTGCCTTCACCGAGCGCCAGGCAGTGGCCAGTGGCGCGGCGATGAGCTGGCAGACCGTAGAGTTCGACTTTGGTGGAGAGGCCATTCGGAGTTACCCCAACATTACCCTGTTCATGAACTTCAACGTGATCGGCGGCGAGGAACTGACCTTCTTTTATGACAACCTCATCCAGACCGTCGGTGGCGGCGGAGGCGGCGGCGGTGTTGCCGGCCCATCGAGTGCCGCGCCGACGCCTACTCGGGATGCTAGCGATGTCGTTTCCCTGTACAGTGATGCCTATGATAACGTGACGGTGGCCACCTTTGCCGCCGGGTTTAGTAACGCCACGCTGATTGATACCAGCTTCGACAACAACCCGACCCTCTACTACCAAAATTTAGGTTTTGCCGGCATTGAGACCGGCCCCGAGGATGGTCTGGATCTGGTCGAGGCAGAAATGACTCACTTACACATGAGTTTCTACAGCCCGAACAGCACCATCTTCAAGGTGAAGTTGGTCGACTTTGGTGGTGACGGATTTGGTGGCGACAATGCTGACTTGGAGTTTGAAGTTCCCGCCTTCCCCGCCCAAAACGAGTGGGTTTCGGTGGAAATTCCCCTGGTAGCTTTCTTTGGTGTACCCCTTACCGACGTTGCTCAAATCATCATCGTAAGCGAGCCCTTCCCAAGTTCCGATGTTTTCATCGACAACATCTACTTCTACCGGGATGATTCACCCGTCCTTTCGCAAGTAGACCTGCCCGTAACGTTTGACGAGGCTGGTGTAGATTACTCTCTCTTCGATTTTGAAGGCGCTTCTTCCATGCTCGTGGATGACCCCACCATGACGGGTAATACCGTAGTCTCTACCACGAAGAATGCCGGTGCCGCTACGTTTGCCGGTACAACGATTACGGCTGCTGGACCACCACAGACTGGTTTTGCCAGCCCCATCCCCGTATCCGAAGGGAATACGACGATGACTGTCCGGGTATGGTCCCCCACGGCGGGCACAAACGTCCGCCTCAAGATTGAGGATGCCGGCGACGCCACGGTAAGCGTGGAGACGGAGGCTACCACTACTATCGCCATGAACTGGGAGGTATTGACCTTTGATTTCGCCAACCAGGCGGCGGGTACGGCGCCAATCAACTTTGCGTCGAATTACAATAAGGCCACCATCTTCTTCGATTTCGGTAACTCTCCTACGGAGGCGGCTACCTACTTCTGGGACGACGTACAGTTTGATGAAGGTAACGGCGGTGGCGGCGACGCGCTGCTCGATCTGCCCATCACCTTTGACAACTCAGATGTCTCTTACGGTTTTATCGACTTCGGAGGTGCGATGTCTAACCGGATCGAAGATCCCACGATGGCGGGTAACCAGGTGGGAGAATTCACCAAGACTGCTGGAGCTTTGCTTTTCGCTGGTACCGTACTCATCACTCAGGATGGCCCCAACGAAGCACTGGCCAGCCGGATCAACTTCACGGAGGATGCTAACGTGATCTCCATGCGCGTATGGTCGCCTACCGCCGGCACCCCGGTACGGATCAAGGTAGAGAATGCCGCCGACGGCGGCCAATCCGTTGAAGCCCAGGTGAACACTACCGTGGCAATGGAATGGGAGACCCTGTTCTTTGATTTCCGCGAAGAGATTGAGGGTGCACCGATCGACTACAACCGCGTGTACGACAAGATCGTCGTCTTCTTTGATTTTGGCAGCACGCCAATGACGATCGAGGAGGAAGCTACTTACTACTACGATGACATCATCTTCACTGGCGACAACGAAGGTGGCGACGGCGGCGGTGGCGGTACGGATGAGAATCTCGTAGCCCTCCCCGTAGACTTCAACAACCCGATGACCAATCACGATCTTGGTGACTTCGCCGGCGCCAGTTCCACGCTGGTGGCGGACCCGACTGACGCCTCAAACACCGTAGTGGAAACCGTGAAGAACATTGGCGCTCAGACGTTTGCCGGTACCACCATGGGTGCTACTAACGGTATGCGTGAAGCCATCGGTTTCAATGAGAACCAGAATACCGTCAGCGTCCGCGTTTGGTCTCCTACGGCGGGCACACCCGTTCGCGTGAAGGTGGAGAACGCCGACGATGGATCCATCAGCGTGGAAACGGAAGTACTCACTACCGTTGCCATGGAATGGGAAACGCTCGAGTTCGACTTCCGCGAGAACGCTACGGAGAACACGCTGAACTACGATGCCGTCTACGATAAGCTGACGATCTTCTTTGACTTCGGTAACGCAGCGGCCGTCGCCTCCACTTACTACTGGGATGACGTAATTCTGCTTGACGCTACATCCGTCACGGCCCCAATCACCGGCGTGCTTGGCGCCTACCCGAACCCCGTTGCGGACCGCCTCACCCTGACTGCTCCCCGTCAGATGGACCAGATCACGGTTTACTCCATGACCGGAGCCAAAGTCGGTACCTGGGCAGCTGGTTCCGACCGGATGGACCTCGACGTTGCGCACTTCGTGCCCGGCACCTACGTAGCCATCGTGGTTGCCGGCGATGAGGTGTACTCCGTGAAGTTTATGCGCCGCTAAACGTTAAGCGAAAGCATGGCGACTCTGCTTTGCTTTCGCTTTTACAGAAAAGCTTTTTGTACTATTGAGTTTTAATGATCACCTGTGGATGGCAATTGCCGTCCGCAGGTTTTTTTTTGCGCGTGGCGCTTGATCCGTAATAAGTATTATTCCATCCGCTACGGGCATTTTGGGACATGAAACGCATCAATAGTACTTTCCGCCCCACCATTGCTTGAGCCGTTCCAGGATGGTCTTTTCGCTGGGGTTATTGGGCTTGGGGACGAAGAAGGCGGTGCCCGACAATTCCTCCGGCAGGTATTCCTGGGCCTTGAAATTGCCGGGGTTATCGTGGCTGTAATTGTAGTTTTTGCCGTAATCCAGTTGCTTCATCAGCTTCGTGGGCGCATTACGCAGGTGCAGAGGAACGGGGAGGGTGCCCGTCTTCCGAACGGCGGACTGGGCAGCACCGATGGCGGCGTAGCTCGAGTTTGATTTCGGGCTGGAGGCCAAATAAACGGTAGCCTGTGAAAGGATGATCCGTGCTTCGGGGAAGCCCACCATCTGGGCTGCCTGGGCGGCCGTGGTAGCTAGCAACAGGGCGTTAGGATTGGCCAACCCAATGTCTTCCGACGCGGAAATAATGAGCCGCCGGGTGATGAACTTTACGTCTTCCCCGCCCTCGATCATACGTGCGAGCCAGTACACGGCGCCGTTCGGGTCGGAGCCGCGGATGGATTTGATCATGGCCGAGGCGATGTCGTAATGCTGTTCCCCGGTCTTATCGTAACGGGTGGGATTGGAGTGGATCCGTGCTTTGATGCGGGCTTCGTCCACCACGATTGCTTCCCCTTCGCTTGGCGCGTCGTTGGTGACCAATTCGATGAGGTTGTACAGTCGGCGTCCGTCGCCACCGGAGTAGCGGAAGAGGCTTTCGTAGTCGTCGATCCTAATTTGCTTGCCCTTTAGCATTGTATCCTGCGTCAGCGCCCGATCGACCATGCTTTTGAGTTCGTCAGCACTCAGTGGCTCGAGGATGTAAACCTGGCAGCGGCTAAGGAGGGCGGGGATGACCTCGAAACTGGGGTTCTCCGTCGTGGCCCCGATAAGGGTGACGGTACCGGCTTCGACGGCGCCGAGGAGACTGTCCTGCTGCGACTTGGAGAAACGGTGGATCTCATCGATGAAGAGGATGGGGGAGGCGCGGTCAAAAAACCGCCCCCGCTTGGCCTTGTCGATGGTTTCGCGCACGTCCTTTACTCCGGAATTGATGGCGGAGAGCATATAAAAGGGTACCTCCAGCTGGCTGGAAATGATCTTCGCCAGGGTGGTTTTGCCCACGCCGGGTGGGCCCCACAGAATGAAGCTCGGTAAACGCTTGGTTTCGACTGCTTGCCGAAGGACGGCCCCCGGGCCAACGAGATGCGTTTGGCCGACGTAGTCGTCCAGGGTGGAGGGGCGCATTCTTTCGGCTAGGGGTTGCATGGTTTTTGGTTTGGGAGTGAAGGTATGCGATTCACTCGATTCGGCTTATGCTGATGGTTCTTTCTGCTCCTGGCCTCCAAGCCAGGCCTTCCCTGTAGTCTGGCCTTTAGGCCAGGCAGTGTAGACATGCCTGCAATCTCGTCGAGCACTTCTTCTGTGACACTTCATTTCAGAAGAAAAGAAGCAAAATTCTTGTCCTTTAACCGTGGCTTAACGCGATTGTGCTTTCGGCTCCTTGCCTCCAGGCCGGGTTTCTTCAAGCTTTAGGGATTTGATTTTCTCCTCTACCACTTCTTTTGTGACCAAAAGAAGCAAAAGTCTTGTCCTGTGCAGGTGGCTTAACGCAAAATTTCTTCGGATTGGCTAAACGCTGCAAACTCGCTCAGCGATCTGTTTTTCAAGCTCAATCTTCAGCCTGCATTAGACTTCGGTTCCAATCATCAACAGCATCAGCTCGAACAGCGCAGCGTTCTTCACGCCAATCCGAAGAAATTTTACTACCACCTGCAAGGGACGGATATCTCTCAAGGCTTCAGGTATCCTATCTAAAATTTAAAATCCAACGTCTAACGTCTCAATAAAAAACCATTGCCCGATGAGGGATACCATCCTCATCGTAAATATCCCCAACACCCTCGAAGCCTACGCTGCCGTAGAAATCTTGCAGGTGGGCCTGGGCGCTGATCTTGATGGCTTGCTTTCCCCATAGGTCGAATAGGGCAGCGATGGAGGTGGTCATTAGCGGGCGGCCGACGCCTTTGCCGCGGGCGAAGGGGGCGGTGATCACGCGGCCGATGCTGGCGTACTCGGGATAGGAGACACCTTTGGGTACCAGGCGGGTGTAGGCGGCGAGGCGGCCCTCTTCGGTGAGGCCGAGGACGTGGTGGGAGGCTTGGTCCTTATCGTCCAGATCCTGGTAAGGGCAATTTTGTTCTACTACGAATACTGCGGCGCGGAGGCGGAGGATGGCGTAAAGCTGGTCGCGGCTGAGGGCATCGTAGGCCAGGGTTTGGTAGTGGAGCTGCATGGCGCCAAGATAGAAACCAAGGCGAGTTTGGGGCTGCTCGATTGTCCGGGATGATGGTGCTGCTGGTTAACAGCCGCCGCTGGAAACGATGATCAGCGTCGTGCCCACCACGCGGATCTCGATGGCGCTCATCTCTGCATGGAAGATCAGGGCCTGGTTGGAGGGTACTTCCAAAATGTAGAAAGTTTCGCCGCTTTCGTCTTCGCGGGCTTCCCGGAGGTATTTGGTGGTGCCGAAGAACTGGTCCGCGATCAGGAAGCCTTCGTTGAGGGAAGCGAAGGGGAAAACGTAGGAGGTGGCGCCGTAGCCTTCGCCCTGTTCCATGGTGCAAGTCAGGCCGTCGCGGTAGGAGTAGAGGTAGCGTTCTTGGTAGTAGGCTTGGTCGCGGGACTCGAAATTACTGGTATCGGGGCGGCCGCCGATCGACTCCAACCAGGCGAACAGGTCGGGTTCCCCGTTGACAATCGAGGGTGGGTCGAAGCGGGAGAGGAACCCGGCATACACCCAACCGGTGCCGCCTTCGTATTTGACTTCCACGTAGTGATCCAGCATACTCCAGGCGTCGGAGGTGACAGCCTCGTCATAAAAGTCAATATCGAATGCAGCGTAGGTGGGCAGCAGCAATTGTTCCCCGTATTCACCCGTCAATTCTACCTGGGTGCCGTGGTTCAATTTGCCAATTTTTTCGGCCTCCGCGTCACCGGCGGCTCGCACGGTTAGCCCGGATTTGGCCCACACGTGCATGGTTTGCTGGGCGTGCAGCGTCGTAGTAAACAGGAGGGCAAGCAGGAGAAAGCGCATGATGGTCGTCGTTTGTTGGGCCAAAGATGCGGTCTTTTCTACTGCACCAAAAAGGGAACTAATATCCGCTGGCGATCAATTAGTATTTGCACGAGCCAAGCAATTCTTCTTTTAGGAGCGCCGAATGCGTACGTGACTTATCAGATTGCGCCCCGACAAAGTAAGGGACTTACTGCGTGGCGCTGCCGCAGGTGCTACGTAAGGAACAAGGGGATCATTCCCCACCGCGATTGGGCAGGCGGTAGCGAATTTGGAGAGCAGGGGAGAAGAAGTCGGACCCAGCCAAGGGATCCACTTCCAAACCTATTGCGGCATTATCCAGGACCTGGTAGGAAAACCCAGCGATGAAGCGCGTGTCCAGGTCAAATATTGTATTGCGTCGGAATTGCTCGGTAATTTCTCTTTCGATCACAATATCATTAAAGGGCGATACAAGCCGCTGGCCCAAAGCCAACTGGTAGTTCACGTTGAACCTCATCTGCATACCAACGTAGGGTTGGAAGCGGCTCTCCTTTAAAAAGTGGTAGGAAGCGGATAGGCTAACTCCCCCCTCACGAATCTTTTTATCAGCTACGAAGTAGAAGGCATCTTCGGGAAGGCCATCGCCGTTTTCTAGCGTGGCCGTCTGTTGGTAAGCTTGGTAGTTCAACCCGTAGCTGAGTTCGATACCGCTTGCGTAACGTCGGTGAGCCTTCACCGTAAACCGAACCTGCCAAACTCTATCGGCGAGGGTACGCCGCCGCCCTAACTCTGGCTCACTGAAATATTCACCGAGTAGTTCCGTACCGTTGAACAGCGTATCCGGCCTACGGTCACGCAGGCGGAGGGGCATGCCCTCAAAGTCAGTCGGGCGGGCAATCGTATCGGCGGCGGGGACGTAGATAGTAAAGCTCTCTTCCCGTTGCAGACTTGGATCCACCGTCAGGCTAAAATGCCAGCCCTCGCCGAAGGGTGAGCGGGTGGAGGGTGACGTCGATTGTGCGAAGCCGTAACCACCAAGCAAAAGGGTGGCGAGTAGAGTAAGGGTAAATCGCAAGGTTTTGGGGTTTTATTACGGATAGGTAAAACGGTAACGCAGCGCAAGGTCCCACATTTTTTCTTAACGTTTCCAAGTAGACCAACCTTTGCCGGCCTTCGCCACTCCTTCGTATTTTTCGGACCATTAAGCCTCAACCCCGTGCTCACCAGAACCCTTTTCGTTGCCTTTGCGACCGTACTGCTTGCCTTCCTCCCCTGCACCCGCGGCAGCGCCCAGGTGATGGGGAATTACCAACAGCAGAATAACGCGGCTTCGTTCGACAATTACCAGCCTCAGTACCGCGCGATACCCCGCCCCGCGAAGATCACGGATAACGGAAAATTGGAATTCACCATCAACTCCCTGTTCAATAAGACGGCGGATAGCTACCTGGCCATCTTCAGTATTTTTCAGGCGGGAACGACCGCCGAAACCACCAACTCGGCCATGAACGGCCGCGTAAACGCGCTGGTGGATAAGCTGCGCGGCCTCGGGGTCGCGGACGAAGATATCTACGTGGATATGGTGAATTTCCTGCCTACCTACGCCTTCGAAACCGAGAAGAAGATCTTCAGTAAAAAGACGCTGACCGAAGTACCCACCGGTTTCCAACTGCAGAAGAATATCCACATCCGCTACAAAAACCCGGAACTATTGGACCAGATCGTCACCGCCGCGGCTACCCAGGAAATCTACGACATCATTAAAGTGGATTACCAGATCGACCGGCCGCAAGACGTCTACGTTGAGCTCCGGAAAATGGCCTTCGAATACCTCGAAACCATCAAAACGCGGTACGCGGAAAACGGAATGCGGCTCGATACGATGTACTTCACCACCGCCGAAAACGCCTGGGTAACTTACCCCGGCGACCGCTACCAAAGCTATACGGCCTTCGCCAGCCAGAACCTGAGCCCCCAGCAACGGGGAGACAGCAACGTGGAGCAGGCAAAAAAACCTACGCTGCGGTTCTACAACGCCATCCCCGCCAACGATTACGACCTGGTGGTGAACCCGAACCTGCTGGAGCCCGCCGCCCAATTTACCTACAGCCTGAAAGTGCAGTTTACCCAACCGGAGCGCGTCCCCGGCGTAATCACCGAAGTCAGAACCCAGTACTACCTGATGACGCCGGAAGGTGAATTGAGACCGATCAATATCTCAAAGGAATAAACTGCGCGCCGCCAATTCAGCCAGTTTTTGTTTATATTTGCCAGTAGTAAAAACAGCAGATAAAACAAAAAATGGCTAAGACGAAAGTTGCCTTCTTCTGCCGCAATTGCGGAGCGGAATCCCCCAAATGGATGGGCCAGTGCCCCAGTTGCCGCGAGTGGAATACGCTGGTGGAGGAAAAGGTCGTGAAGTCAAAAAACGAGCGCCTCAACGACAAGCCGGACTGGCGCGACGTCAACGACAATGCCGCCCTGAAGAACAATGGCAACGCGCTCGGCCCCATGGGCAAAGGGCCCAAGCCCATCCCGCTAACCGACGTCGTTGCCGGCGAAGTCGATCGCCTCCTATCGCCTGACCGGGAACTCAACCGCGTCCTCGGAGGTGGTATCGTACCCGGTTCCATCGTCCTATTTGGTGGGCAACCAGGGATTGGCAAGTCGACCCTGCTGTTGCAAGTAGCCCTGCGCCTCGGGCACACCGTGCTGTACTGCTCCGGCGAAGAGAGTGAAGAACAGATCAAGATGCGGGCCGACCGACTCGGTGGCGATATGTCAAATTGCTACCTCATCACCGAAACCAACACGAGCAAACTGCTGAAGCACGCCGCGGCGATCAAGCCGGACCTCTTCATCGTGGATTCCATCCAAACATTGGCCAGCCCCCACATGGACAGCATGGCCGGGACGGTGAGCCAAGTCCGGGAGTGTTCCCACGAGCTTCAGCGCTTCGCCAAGGAATCCGGTATCCCTACTTTTCTGATTGGCCACATCACGAAGGAAGGGTCGATTGCCGGCCCCAAGCTGCTCGAACACATCGTGGACGCCGTCCTCCAGTTTGAAGGTGACCGGAACTACACCTACCGCATTCTCCGGACGCTCAAAAATCGCTTCGGCAGCACCGACGAACTCGGTATTTACCAGATGGAACAGAGTGGCCTCCGTGAGGTGAGTAACCCCAGTGAACTACTTCTTTCCGAGCGGGACGAGGACCTATCCGGTTCCGCCGTCTGCGCTACGCTGGAAGGGATGCGCCCGATGCTGGTGGAAGTCCAAGCCCTGGTGTCCACGGCCGTGTACGGCTCCCCGCAGCGGACGTCGACGGGCTACGACCCGAAGCGACTCAACATGCTGCTGGCCGTCCTGGAAAAAAGGGCCGGCCTGCCGCTGGGTAACCAGGATGTCTTCCTGAACATTGCCGGTGGCCTCAAGGTGGACGACCCCGCGGTGGACTTATCCATCGTCGCTGCCCTTCTCAGTTCGGCGATGGACGTTACCATTCCCCCGGAGGTGGCCTTCGCCGGTGAGGTAGGCTTGAGTGGGGAGATCCGGGCCGTAACGCGCATCGAGCAACGCATTCAGGAAGCCGACCGCCTGGGCTTCCGGCGGGTCTACGTGAGTAAGTACAACGTGAAGGGTTTGGACCCGGATCGTTACGGCATCCGCATCATCACGCTGGCGACGGTGCGGGAATTGTACGAAGACTTGTTTGCCTAAGCCGCCTACGGATGGCTACCGGAAAAGTCCCCGGCATCCACTACTTCCTGGACGTACACTTGCCAGTTGCCACCCTCCGGTAACAGGGCGCGGAATTGCGTGGACGTACCTACGGTAAAGTAGAGGTACTGCTTCACCTGGGTTGCCTGGCTGCCGGCGAAGAGCGTCCCCACCTGTTCGCTGCGGGGGTAGTAGCGGTCGTCACCGTTTTCCAACTTCATGGGGTAGGCGGAGATGGAGGTTTCCGTGAAGCCGAGGGCGGCCACTTCCTCATCGTCGAGACGGCGCTCTTCGGCGTAGTTCCAACGGTTATGGTCTTCCTGGGCGTAGACGTAAGTGCGTTCGTTTGGTTGCTGGCGCTGGACCAGTTCGATCATGCGGCCGGTGGGGATGTCGGTGTCCACGAAGTCGATCTGGGCGGTTCGTTCGACCGTCCAGGCGGCTCCCTTCCAGTGGACGGCGGTGCCTTCCCGGCTGGCGTAGAGGGGGAAGTTGATGGGGTTTTCGGCGACGTACAGATCTTTTCCACCTTGTCTTTCCGGTTGGCTTGCGGGAATATTCTTCCGTAGCCCTCCCTTCTTACGGGGCGGATTAAATGGCGGGCGGGGGGAGTCGCTGAAGTTGCGTTCGGACTTATTTTGCTGCATGGCCTTCTGCCTGGCTTCCTCGATGTTACGGACCATGCTTTTGGGGAGCCACTTCATGATGGGTTCCAGCTTTTCCATGTGCTCGTTGAGTTGTTCCAGGTCGAGCTGATCCAACTTGGCTTCCTGGTACCCGACGTTGACGTCGTTCTCAATGTTGAGGTGGCTTTCGATGGCGGTTTCCAGCTGGGTCAGCATCTCCCGGTCCTGTTGGTTGGTCAGTAGTTTGACCTGGGCGCCGGTGTCCAGTTTCGCGATCAGGTGGTAGGTGGTCTGGTTATTGATGCGGACGCTGCTCTTGTCCACGTACAGTTGCTTTACCGACTGGGTAGTCAGGTGGCGGTTGGGCTGGAATGGCCAGGGGAGGGGGCCGTGCTCAATACTGAGTTCCCGCGGGCTGGCCTCAATCGCTGTGGTGTTAAGTACCGTTGCCAGGGTATACCAGCCGATGAAGATGCCGACCAGTAAGTGGATGCCAATCATCCACCCCGCGCCACTCAGGAGGAAGACCAGGACGATGCCATTCCAGAACAGAGAAAAGAACACGAAGAAAATGGCGCTTTTGGACCACCACTTACGGGTGATCTTGAGGGAGCCCAGTTCATTGGTGATTTCGTATTTGTTGGCCATGGGCGGAGGTTGAATACTGATTCGAAATAACAAGGTAAGACACGGCTAGAGGAAATTATTGTATACCTGAAACGAGGTGGTTTAGCTACGCTGCTCCTTCGTGGTGGGGAGATTAGCGCGACGTTATTTCCGTGTCTACCTAGGCAGAAAATTTAAGCATCCCGATTTAATCGGGACGGTTCAATTTTCTAACGACGGTAGACGCGGAAAGAACAAGCGATAAATTTCCAAACCACTTTGATTCAGGTATAACTACCGATTTTGCCATTCTCGTTACCTGAATGCCGGTAAATAGGTAGACGTTTCACTATTGGCCAAAACCTATTCTCGTTCTAATCATCCCAAACAATTAGCAGTGCGGAAAACCCATAAATGAACACGCCACGGCACCGACACAGTTATACCAAATAAAAAGCCATGGCTGATAAATCGAACCAGGACATCTACGAAAACTTTTACGACGCCGTCAATATGCAACCCAAGGAATTGGAGGAGTGGTTGGATACGGAGGAGTCCAAATCCGTCGGCCAAAAAACGGACGGGAAGGGAGAGTCCGTCGGCCATAAATCCGGCCGAAAGATCGTAAGGATCAAACGCAAGAAGAAGGCCGACCTTACGCAGGACGACTACGACCACATGAATAAAGTGGTGGGCTACATCAACCGCCACACCGCCCAGCGCCCCGACGGCGACGTCACCGATACGGACTGGGCCTACAGCCTCAAAAATTGGGGTTACGACCCGACTAAGTAGGGATGTTGATGCGGGGAGAGTTTCGGTATTTGCTGGCCGGACGCGAATCCCCCATCATTAAAGCAGGCCGTCAACTCGCGCCTAATGCAGTAAAGTCTAAACCGCTGGGTCCGGATACTGTGCTTGCACACTTTCAATCTCACGCAAGACATCCTTCGAAAGGGTAAGCTCCGCACTCTCGATGTTTTGTTTCAATTGCGCTAACGAGGTTGCCCCAATGATGGTGGACTGGTTGAAATCCCGGTCATTTACAAAGGCCAGCGACATCTGGGTAAAGTTCAGCCCGTGGCGCCTAGCGATGTCTGCATAAGCTTTAGTCGCCAGTAGGGACGCTTCGCTGTTGTAGCGGGTGTACTGGCTGAAGCGGTTAAGTCGTGAGGATGCGTTCGCCGTTCCGTCGAGGTACTTCCCGGTCAGGCGGCCCATCCCGAGGGGGGAGTAGGGGAAGCCGGCGATGTTTTCCCGCAGACACACTTCCGCGAGTCCTACTTCAAAGCCGCGGGAGAGTAAACTGTAGGGGTTCTGAATACTGACGGGGCGGGGTAGCCCGTGCACGTCCGCCAGGTGCAGGATCCGCATTACGCCCCAGGGCGTCTCGTTGCTCAGCCCCCAGTGCTTGATGGTGCCCTGCTGGATCAGGTCCTGCATGGATTCCAGGACGGCGAGGAAGTTATCCTCCCACTCGTCGTTGCTTATCGTGTGGACGCCCCGTTTCCCAAAGTAGTTCGCCTTCCGGGCGGGCCAGTGCAGTTGGTAGAGGTCGAGGTAGTCCGTCTGGAGTCGGTCGAGGCTTAAGCCCAGTGCCTCGTCGATCTGGTCGCGCTTGAAGCCTAGGTTATTATTGCGAATGTGGCTCGCCCACGTGGCCGGGCCGGCGACTTTGCTGGCCAGGAAAACCTGATCGCGCATTCCGGTTGCGTTGAACCAGGTACCGATGATCCGTTCCGTCTCCCCCTGCACTTCGGCGGTGCTGGGGATGGCGTAGAGCTCGGCCGTGTCGAAAGCGTTGATGCCCGCCTCAATGGCGTAGTCCATCTGCTCGTGGCCTTCGCCTTCGGTGTTTTGTTTGCCCCAGGTCATCGTGCCGAGGGTGATCTTTGAGATGTCGAATCCGGTGGTTCCAAATTTGTTGTAGCGCATGGAGGTAGTAAGGTTTGGCTTTGCTTTTTGTTTGCCTGCTTCCGCGTCCTCGGTGCGCCATCTCTGTTTATCTTGTCATCTCGATTGTTGAACCGTTACCCACCAGTTATGAAAAACACCTTTTTTACCCTGCTCATTTTATTCACGTCAGCCGCCGCAACCGCTCAGATTTCGGCCGACTCCTTGATTCAACAGGGTATTGATCTTCACGACGCGGGTAATTACGCCGCGGCCATTAAGAAGTACGAGGCAGCCGCTAAGTTGCAACCGGACAACCAACTCATCAACTACGAGATTGCCCTTAGTTATAGTACGGATCACCAACACAAGCAGGCCATCAAATACGCCGACAAGATCCTGAAGGCTGATCAGGAATACCGGCTGAATGCTTACCTCGTAAAGGCCAATTCGCTGGATGACCTGGGCAAGACAAAGAAGGCGACCAAGACCTACGAAGAAGCGCTCGAGCGCTTGGGAGAAGATTATCTATTGCGGTTCAATCTCGGCCTTGCGCAGTTCCGGGCGGGCGATAGGGAAGCGGCTGAAGCCAACTTCATCCTCGCCATCGACGATAATTTCTCCCACGCCTCCTCCCACTTTCTGCTGGCCACCATCCACGCTGATAAGGGGAGCCGGGCGCAGACGGCCATGGCCGCCTACTTCTTCTTATTGCTTGAGCCAGAATCGCCGCGCTCGGAGCAGGGGCGCTCCCTGCTGGTCAACGCCCTAGCGGGAGGCATCAATAAGCAGGAAGATGGCATTCAGCTCAATATCTCCACGGGTAGCCTGGCGGGAGGCTTTGCGGCCCTGGACCTGATCCTGGCCATGAAACAGGCGAAGCTTAAGGGCATGGAAGAACTCGACGGCGGGGAGGACCAAACCGACCTGGAACGCTTCGTCAATACCAGCACCTTCCTATTCGAAAGCCTTGAGGATGAGGACGGCAACGGCAATATTTGGTACGATTTCTACGCACCCTTTTTCGGCGGCGTATTTGCCAACGGCCACTCCGAAGCCCTCATCTACTTCACGCTTCAGGGTGGCAACGAAGACGCCGCCAAGTGGCTGGAAGAACATCCAGAAGAGCTGGAAGCCTTTACGAAGTGGTTGGGTGAGGAATAATGTTCACCAATTACAGTAGGGCGCTTATACGTCAGTTTTGGGCGCTCGCGCAGGTGCCAAGCAAAGTGGCAAGAAACTATAGGCAACGAAAAGTGATGGACCAATCCCAGAACGCAAGCCCTACACCCGCCGCTTCTTCACCATCCCCCCATGGACATCCGAGATACTGGAGAACACCATGAACGCCTTCGGATCGATCTTCTGCACCACCAGCGTAAGCTTACGAATCTCCAGCCGGGTGATGACCACGTACAGCACGTCGTGGGTATGCTCCCGGCCACCCGTCGCCCCAAAGCCTCCCTGGCCCTTGTAGACGGTGACGCCGCACTTCACTTCATCGATCAGCGCCTGGCGGATGGCCTCATTCTGCTGGCTGATGATCGTCACCCCAGTGTATTCTTCCACCCCGTCAATGATGAAGTCCAGTGCCTTGGAAGCGACGACGTAGGTGATGAGGGAATACATCGCTTGCTCCACGCTCAGCGTAAAGGCCGCCGCCAGAAAGATGAGCAGGTTGATGAGGATCACCCAGTCACTCACCTTCGCCCCGATCTTCCGGCTGAGGAAGATGGCGAGTACTTCCGTCCCATCCAGCACACTACCGCCGCGCATGGATAATCCGATCCCCGTACCCAGGAAGAAACCGCCGAAGATGGAAATGAGGAGCTTATCGTTCGTCAGAATGGGGAACTCCACGAAAAAAACGACGATGGCCAAAAGGACGATGGCTACGGCGGTCTTAGCGGCAAAGCGTTTTCCAATCACCTGTCGGGCGAGGAACAGAAAGGGGAGATTTAGCAGTACCAGCAGTAGAGAAAGGGGCAAGCCCAGCGTCTGTACCAGCAGGAGCGCCACCCCGGTCACGCCACCGTCGATGAAATCGTTAGGCAAGAGGAAACCTTCCAGCCCAAAGGCCGCGCACGCCACTCCCACTACAATGAAGAAGGCATCAGCGAGCAGCGGTTGGATTCTTTTGATGGTGGGCATCGGTCGGGTTAGGGTAGGGGAGTGAGCGCAAGGTACACCCTCTTAAAGTGTATGGTGGGGTCATTTGTTAGCGCTTCCCGTCCAATTACCTGGCACCTGCGCGAGCGCCCTGATCAGGATTAATTCCTCCGATACTTCTTCACTAAAGCCCAGAATCGAAAAAAAGAATAAAATTTTTTACCCGGCCGCAACTTCTCGGATTTGCCCCGACATTTACCCACCAACAACCAATCACGTAAACCTTACCTAACTACGTTCGCCGTAGCGCTGGGTAAAGCCGGAAGGAAAATAAAAGCACGACGGGAACGCCCGCTGGTTTTTAATTAAATCTCTTCATTTTTCAAGCCGGTACATTCCCCATCGGGGCTTAACTATGGCACGCAATATCCGCGAGCGAATCTTCGAAACTGAAATGCTTGGCCACTACAAGGCCGTCTACTCTTTCCTTGCCCGCATGTGTGGCAACGGGAATGATGCGGCCGACCTCAGCCAGGAAACCTTCGCCCGTGCTTACCTCAAAATCGAGCATTACGAACCCGGTACCAACGCCCGAGCCTGGCTCTTCCGCGTTGCCCACAACCTGTTCGTAAACGACTACCGTAAAAAGTCCCGCCGGGGCGAAACGGAGCTCGACGAGCGGGTAGCGTACAACCGCCGCGACGAAAGCCACTCCATGAGCGGCTTCTCCGACCTGCGAATTGCCGGCGCCATGGAGCGTGATTTCTCTGACCCCATCGTAAAAGCAATGGCCCTTCTGCGGGACGACCAGCGCGCCATCATCATCATGGCCGACCTGTACGACTTCTCGGAAAAGGACATCGCCGAAGCCATGGACCTCAACCTGAATACCGTAAAGTCCACTACCCGCCGGGCCCGGATTGCGCTCATCAAGCAACTATCCGTGTACGCTGAGGACACCTACGGGATCGTGAATACACGGAACCTTGGTTGACGGAAGCCCAAACATTCAATGCCACCCCACGCAACAGGCGCGCGGGGTGGCATTTTTCGCATAAATAAGGAAGCGCTCTGCTTCCCATTCATCCCATCACTAACCGCCTTCAATTATCCACGTCATGGCCTATTCAAATAGATTCTCGCCCAAAAAACATCCCCGCCCCCAACCCGAAGTCGCCGACCGCGAGCCGGAACCCACGGAAGACTGCCCTGACACCCTGAACCTATCCATAAACCCCGCTACCCAGGAACTTGAAGACCTTCGCTCCTTCAAGGTTTTCATCAAGAAAAATTTGCCCCTACCAGCACCCCCCGCCGGGTTATTAGCAGGCATTTTCGATCGCATCGATCAGATCAAAGCAGAAGAAGGCTAACCCGGCCTCCGCTCATCCTCTCGACCCTTACGCCGGGCATTTCCGGCCCGAGCAACGGCCATCACGCCCACGGAGCGCATCACAAAATGCACCCGTAAACAATTTTACCCCGCCCAGCTTGCACTAAGCAGAACCAACAGTGTGCAATCATGGGGATCGACATTACGAATGCGGATAAGTACGAAGACTTACCCAACCTGATCCACTACCCGGACGATCGCCCGGGTTGGACGCGCACCACCAAGAAGAAGGGTGGTTTTGACTATTTCAAAGAAGACGGTACCCGCATCACCGATAAGCTGATTCACGACCGCCTAGACAGCCTCGCCATCCCCCCGGCCTGGACCGAAGTCTGGATCTGCCCCAAAGAAAACGGTCACCTCCTCAGTACCGGCCGCGACGATGCCGGCCGGAAGCAGTACCGCTACCATCCGGACTGGATGGCCTACCAGCAACTCAATAAGTTCAATAAATTGGTGGAATTTGCCACCGCTCTGCCCGCCGCCCGCCGCCTCCTCCGAAGTAAGCTCGCGGATAAGACCCACGGCTGGCACCGCGAACGGGTCATCGCCCTGGCGCTCGCCCTGATGGACGAAACCGGCATGCGCGTCGGCAACGCCTCCTACCAACGCCGCAACGGAACCACCGGGCTAACGACGCTGCGCCGCAAACACCTCCACACCGATAACGACGGCCTACACTTCGAATACGTAGGCAAGAGTGGCATCGACCGGGAAGTGGACCTGGAAGACCCCAAGCTCATCAAGCTCATCAACGAAGTCAGTGAATTACCCGGCTACGAGATCTTCCGCTACTGGGATGCTGACGGCACGATGAGCAACATCGATAGTGGCGACGTGAACGAGCTTGTCCACGAACTCCTCGGCCCCCGCTTCAGTAGCAAGTATTTCCGGACCTGGGCGGGCACGGCCGCGGCGGTTTTCTACTTCTGGGAGGTCCAGGCCGAACGGGGAGCAGATGATTTACCGGAGCGTATGGACCTTCGGGTCGTCGAGCGCGTCGCCGAATATCTCGGAAATACCGTCAGTGTTTGCCGTAAATATTACATCCACCCCTCCGTGTTAGCAGCGGTGGCTAACCACGAAGTACCCGCCGCCAGCTCCATCACGAGGAAAGAGGAACGTTCGTTCGATGGGGAGTTTGACGCGGAAGAAATTATTGCACACCGCCTCTGTTCCGCGTCGATGGAGCCCGGCTAGGGGAGCGTGGGGCCCGGCGAGGGCCTTTGTAGCGAATTGCCCGGTAGGCGCTCGATTTGGCGGGGTCGATTCGGGACATCGCGGTAATCACCGTATTCTGTTCCACGCCCGTAGCGCCCTTGTAGATCTCGATGATCTCCTGCCGTTTCGCGTCGGTAAAGGCCTGGGCGTAGACGCTGTTCGGGTTAGAAGCATTTGCCTTCTGAGCGTCTTCAATCGCCAGCGTCACGTTGTTCCGGCCACTTACAATGTCGGTGCTCATCAGGTCGAGCCCCAGGCGGTGGTAGGTATAGTACGCGCGCCGCATCGGTAGCATCTGAGGGTTCAGGATGTCATTCATCAGCGTGTAGCGGTTCCGCGCCCGCTCCGTTGGTCGCCAGCCCTTGTCGCCCTTGGAGATCTGAGTTAGGTTAGCTGGTAGGAGGTTGTACACTTCCTGGGCTTTCAGGAAGTATTTCTCGCCGCCCATTGGAGAAAAAGTATCGTAATCCAAACCAAGTACGATGTAGCAGTAAAAGGCCATGATACTGCCCAGGTTACTCAGGTAGGTCTGCTCCGAGAAAAGTATCCCTTCGCCCTGGCGGTAGGTAAAAGTGATGTTCTTATCCTGGGTGTTGAAAATCGGGGTCACGTCCGGCACGCCGTAGATCGGCCGTACGGTCTGGATGGCCAGGGTGCCGGTGAAAGCGTTCGGGATGGGTACGGCGGCGCCACTACCTTTATTTGATTCCTGCACCTGTTCCCGCAGCGTTAGAAACATAATGGCCTGAATACGCTCATCTTCCTGGAAGCGGTCGTTCGTCCAGGTCTGCCCGTTGAGGAAGGTCACCAGGTCTCGCTCCAGGGCTTGCAGTTGGGATTTGTCCGTTTGGGTGATCTGGTCAGTATTCAACGTCACGTCCCACTCAATTTCGCTCTGGGCGCTGCCGCGGGTGCCGAGGAGGAGGGCAAGAAAAACCACCGGAAGCATCCGTAACAAAAAGGTAGACTTGGTCATATCAGGGGTGATTTTACACGTTGATGGGGGCAAAACTAAAGTAGTTCAACGAGAGCGTTCAGGATATCCGTAGCCACTTCAGTTTTGGGCTTAAGCTCAAAATCTTGGACGTCCTCTTTCGTAACGAATTGGACGCGGTTGGTGGTATGACCGAAGCCGGTTCCTTCTTCCGATGGAGAGTTCAGGACAATGAAGTCGAGGTGCTTACTGCTGAGTTTGCGGCGGGCGTTTTCAATGCCGTTGTCGGTTTCGAGGGCAAACCCGACTAGCCGTTGGTGGGCCTTTTTGTCTTCCCCTAATTCCGCGGCGATGTCAGGGTTGCGGACGAGTTCCAGCCGCAGTGGGCCATCCTTCTTCTTGATCTTTTGGGTGGCCGTTGAACGGGGCCGGTAGTCCGCCACGGCGGCGGCGAGGACGGCGGCATCTGCTTTATGCCAAAGGGCCACGCTGGCGGCGTGCATCTCCCTTGCCGTACGGACTGGGATCACGTTGACGCCCTCCTCCGTAGCGGATAGGGTAGTGGGCCCGAGCACGAGATCTACCCGCGCGCCTCGTTGGGTGGCGGCGTCGGCCAGGGCGATGCCCATCCGTCCGGTACTGCGGTTGCCGAGGTAGCGGACGGGGTCCAGGTCTTCGTAAGTTGGCCCGGCGGTGATGAGGATACGTTTGCCGGCCAGGTCTTGGGGTAGTTGGTCGGTTTGGGGTGCTGGTTCTGCGTTTACGCTCAGTCCTTTACCAATTTCCTGTGCTCCTACCCTTCCATCGGCACCTGCGGCAGCGCCCGGATCAGCGAAATGATCGCTCAGGATTTGGAGGATGTCTTCCGGCTCCGCCAAACGTCCGGCACCGGATAGGCCCGAGGCGAGTTCTCCGTCACCGACGTCAATTAGGTGGTTTCCGTAGGCTTTAAGGAGCTCGACGTTACGCTGGGTAGCGGGGTGAGCCCACATGTCCAGATCCATCGCCGGGGCAAAGAAAACGGGGCAGCGGGCGGAGAGGTAGACGGCGACGATGGCGTTGTCGCAGATAGCCGAAGCCATTTTACCCAGCGTAGTTGCCGTGGCGGGTGAGATCAGCATCGCATCGGCCCACAGACCCAACTCAACGTGGTTGTTCCAACTCTCCCCGTCGTGGACGGAGGTAGTCACGTCATTTTTAGATAGCGTAGCCAGCGTGAGGGGGGAGATAAAATCAGTGGCCGCCCGGGTCATGAGGACTTTGACCTCCGCCCCGGCCTTCACCAAACCGCGCACGATCAGCGCCGCCTTGTAGGCAGCAATGGACCCGGATACCCCGAGAATGATCTTCTTGCCGGCTAAGGACATAAGTTGGTGAGTATAAATAACAAAGCTACGGAAAGCGAAGTGCCTCCCGTAGCCAGGTATCTTGTAGATGGCGTGAAGTCGTTTGGCTTAATAGTATCTCCGACTTGTGCTAATAACACAAACCGTACAGACGGAGCCGTGCGGCAGCTAAATCAAGAATCGCCAATCGAGATTCAAGAATCGCCAATCGAGCGCAGCGACTTAAACTTCTTCATCCTCGTCCTCCCGGTTGTTGTACCGGTTGTAGAGTTCACCGTCGAGATATTCGCGCATGGCGATCAGGACGGGGTTGGGTAGTTTTTCGTAGAACTTGGAGATCTCAATCTGCTCCTTGTTCTCGACTACTTCTTCGATGGTGTCGGTAACTTCGGCGAACTCTTCCAATTTCTGGTCGAGCTCGTGCTTGAGGTCCACGGAAAGTTGGCGGCCCCGTCGGCTGACGATGGCAAGGGTTTCGTAGATGTTACCCGTATTTTCTACCAGTTGGTGGATGTCCCGGGCGGCAACGTCGGCGCTGAGTCCCTGGGCACGTGCTTTAATATCTGACATTTTCGAGTTCTTTTAGTCTTGCTTTATCTTTCTGGAGGAGGGTTCGTAGTTCCGGAGCGTATTCGCTATCGGGGTACCTACCCAGGAAGTTTTCAATAAGTACAACGTCCTTGGCGAAGCGTTCGCGCTGGCGTTCCAGGAAGCTGCGGTTAGCGTATTCGTACTGGCTGATGGCCATTAGGTAACGAATTTCTTCGCCGCGCTTGGTTTCGGGATAGTCCTTAAGAACGTTCTCGAAACTTCGTTGCGCCGCTTCATAACGCCCAATGTCCATGTACAGTTTGGCGGATTCAAAATCCTTTTCTTCCATCTTGGCTCGCATCTCATCGATGAGGCGGTTGGCTTCCGTGAGGCGTTCGCTCTGAGGATAGCGATTGGCGAACTCTTCGAAGCCTTCGATGGCCTTTACGGAGTAGCTCTGGTCTAACCGGTAAATGGGGCTCAGCTTATAGTTGGAGTAGGCAGCCATAAAATCTGCTTCTTCCTTGAGTGGGCTTCCGCCGTAGGTGGTAACAAAGTTCTTGAAGTAGTAGCTCGCCAGGACGTACTGCTCGGTGTAGTAATACGTGTAAGCGTAGCGGTAAGCAATCTGTTCCGCTTCGGCCGTGCCCCGGTAGGGCGCAATGGTGAGCTCGTACAAGGTCTGGGCCTTGCCGTACTCTTCGGCGTCGAAGTACTCGTTTGCCTTGGCCAGCGTGGTTTCGGGATTGCCGCTGGTGCGGATCGTCTCGAATTCTGACTTACAGCCGAGGGTGACCACGGCCAGGAAACAAAGAAGGAGGAGGTGCTTGAATTTCATTTAGCGCGCAAAGGTAAGGATTAACGAATTAGCAAATGAAATTCGCGTGGAGAAGTATCGCTACGGAGCAAGGACGACTCCCAGTGGCGGCGGGTTGGTCGCGCCCCCCGATAAAGCGGTGGAGTGGCTACCTTCGTCGCAGACCTGACCATTGATCTTGCAAGCAGTCCCCCGTATCGACGAGCTGAGGCTCTATTACAACACGACCATCCGGCCGGAGCTGCTGCGGCTGGAGCATTTACGGAAGCGGTTGGTCAGGGGGATCATTATTTCCATCCTGGCAGCGATTGGCGTGGTGACCTTGTTTTTGGTGCTGGACCTTGGTTTTCTGGTGCTGACGCTGGGTCTACCAATCCTGTTCTACCTGGGGACGCTCTACTTCCGCGCCGAAAAATTTCGGCAGGCCTTCAAGCCCGCTATCGTCAATCTATTGCTGGCCTTCCTAAACGATACGCCCAACTACCAAAAGCTGAGCTACGACCCGAATAAGGCGATCAGCCAGGATCGCTTCGAAAAGTCCGGGCTCTTCCGGCCCACACCGGATCTGTACCACGCCGAGGACTACGTTCAAGGCATGGTTGGCGAGATGGCTTTTGAAATGGGGGAGGCCTACGTCCGGGAGATCAGCGCGGCCTCCAACCGGATGGAGATCGTCTTCAGTGGGCTTTTTGTCCATGCCATCTTCGGCGAACGGACGCTGGGCCGCATCGCGGTGTGGCCACGGGACAAACTCCGCTCCCTCAAACGCGTCGTGGACGAATACGTAATGGAGAAGGGCCGGCCCGCGGATATTGAGGTGATGAATCCGGTTTTCCGGGACCTATTTGCCGTCTACGCCAAGCCCGGCACGCACGTAGCGGGCATTCTTACGCCGCCGATGCAGGACGCCATGGTGCGTTTCGCCCGGTCTCAGCCTAACGACTTGTTCTTTGCGGTGGATAACCAGGACCTATTTATTGGAGTCGCGCACGACTACGATTTGCTGGAACCCAGCTTTTGGAAATCCAACCTGGACTTTCAGTTGATTCGTCAGTTTTATACGGATTTGGTCCTGATCCTGAGCACGATTGAGATCTTTGACCAGACGCATTAGCTCTACGTTTTTGCTGCCCGAAATCCATTCATACACGGCTGCCCGGCGCCTACCGAAGTACCAACCTAAGGAAGTATCTTCGCGCCCATGACCGAAAAGATCCTGATCCTCGATTTTGGCAGCCAGTATACTCAGCTGATCGCGCGCCGTATTCGCGAACTCAACGTCTACAGTGAGATCGTCCCTTACAATAAGGTGCCGGAGCTGGACGATACGATCAAGGCGGTCATTCTTTCCGGTAGCCCCTTCTCCGTACGGGAGGACCGGGCGCTGCACCCCAACCTGGAACCTTTAATTGGTAAGCGACCGGTACTGGGTATCTGTTACGGTGCTCAGTACATCGCCCAACACTTTGGTGGCCGGGTGGAGCGGTCCGTCACCCGGGAGTACGGTAAGGCCAACCTGGGGAAGATTCACCAATCGGAAGGGCTGTTCGCCGGCCTCGAAACCGGAAGCCAGGTGTGGATGAGCCACGGCGATACGATAAAGGCCATTCCGGACACTTTTGAACTTCTGGCCAGCACGGCTGACGTGGAGGTGGCTGCTTTTGGCAGCAAGCCCGGTGCATTTGCGGAGCCCGTCTTCTGTATCCAGTTTCACCCGGAGGTGTACCACAGCCTGGATGGAAAGCAATTGCTCGAGAACTTCGTCATCAACGTAGCGGGTTGTTCGGGTAACTGGACGCCGGCCCACTTCGTGGACGAAACCGTTGCGGCGCTGCGGGAAAAGATCGGCGAAGACCGCGTCCTCCTTGGCCTGAGCGGTGGAGTAGACAGCTCCGTCGCCGCCATGCTACTGAATAAAGCCATCGGCGACCGTCTTTTCTGTTTTTTCATCGACAACGGACTCTTGCGGAAAGATGAGTTTGAGGAAGTCCTCCGCAGTTACGACGGGATGGGCCTTAACGTGAAGGGGATTGACGCCAAGGATGAATTTTACGGTGCGCTCGCGGGTATTAGTGATCCGGAAAAGAAACGTAAAGCGATCGGTAAGACCTTCATCGACGTCTTCGACCGGGAAGCCAAGAAACTTACCAACATTAAGTACCTCGCCCAGGGGACGATCTACCCAGATGTAATCGAATCCGTGAGCGTCCATGGGCCGTCGGTAACCATCAAGAGCCACCACAACGTGGGAGGTTTGCCCGAGAAAATGGGGCTTAAGATCGTGGAGCCACTGCGCTTCCTCTTCAAAGATGAGGTACGTCGCGTGGGAACCCAGATGGGAATGGCGGACCACCTCATCAAGCGCCACCCCTTCCCCGGCCCCGGTCTGGCCATCCGCATTCTGGGGGACATCACCCCCGAGAAGGTGGACATCCTACAGAAGGCGGACAAGATCTACATCGACAAGATGCGTGAGTACGGTTTGTACGATCAGGTTTGGCAGGCTGGTACCATCCTGTTGCCGGTCCAATCCGTCGGCGTAATGGGTGACGAGCGCACCTACGAGCAGGCCGTTGCGTTACGGGCAGTGACTTCGACCGATGGGATGACGGCTGAATGGAGCCATCTTCCCTACGATTTCCTGGCGGCCGTCAGTAGTGGGATCATTAACAATGTGAAGGGAATCAACCGCGTTGTGTATGATATTTCTACTAAGCCACCAGCGACGATTGAGTGGGAGTAATTCAGCGCTTTGGTACGTGGGTCACAATACGGCTCCGTAGTAGCTCTTCGACCAGACACACTTTACGTTTGGGTTCTGAGCACTAAAGCACCAATTGGCGTAAGCCACAACTTGTAACCTTGCAACTAACGGACGTGATTACCAAAAACTCACTGTTTAGCCTACTGGCACTCTTTCTGATCTCCTTCGCTTCCTGTGATGCCCTCAAGCCTGCGGTGAACCCGAATCAAGATGACCGCCGGGTAGAGGATCGCCGTAACGGCAACGACGATGATCTGGACCCTATCCAGAGCCGCCGGGTATATGATCCAGAAACCGGGACTTATATCTACGTGCAAAACGCACCGACGGACCGGATGGACACCATTGAGTGGACGACGACCCCGGAATCTCAGATGCCACCGATCGTTGAAGATGAACAGTCCACTTACGTGCCGCCGAATAACGTGGATAACATTATTACCCGGCCAGCGACGCAAATTGGAAGTGGTAATAATGGCTCCCGCAAACTGAGCTCCTACAACGTGGAGGTTTCCCTGCCTTTCCTGACGGACCGTTACTATGGAAGCGAGGATAAGGTATCCGAGAATAGCCTTTGGTCGCTGCACTTCTATTCCGGCGCCCGGATGGCCCTGGATGAGATGCGCTCCTCAGGTGGCCTAAATGGTAATTTCAACGTCCACGTAAGTGACACTTACGGTACGAGCGCCCGCACGCAAACGTTGACCAACGATGCTTACGTTTCGTCGGCCCAAATGATCATTGGCCCCTACGTTAAGGATAACGTCTCATTGATGGCGGAGGCGGTCCGTAATCGGGAGACGGTCCTGGTTAGCCCCTACTCAGCCGGCACCGGCGTCAGCGCCCAAAACCCAAATTACGTGCAGGTTAATCCGACCCTGAATACTCACCTGCGTAACATCTTAGAGCACGCAATGACCAAGCAGAATGCGGATCGTATCATCCTGGTTTCGTCAGGAAGCAGCGCGGACCAGCAGAGCCTGAAGACGTTGCAGGAAGACTACAAAATGCTCGCCAACAATGCGGCGGCCGAGCCGCTGGAGGAAATTGTGGTGGACATCAACGCTAATCCGGACCTGACCTTTGACGAATACCTAACGGGGCGCAAGACGGTGTTTATCGTTCCGGTTTACCGCGATGAGTCCTTCGTAGCGAACTTTTTGCGCCGCCTGTACACGGATACCCGGGAAGACTTCGGCCGCAACGTTGCGGTGTACGGATTGCCCCAGTGGATGAATTTTACCCGCATCAATTTTGACTACTACGAGGGTACGAACGTACACGTGAGTAGCAGCGTATTCGTGGATAAGCTCGACCCGGCGGTGCGAGATTTCCGGCGTGCCTTCTACGATCGATTTGCCACTATCCCTCGGGATGAAGCCTACGTTGGTTACGATGTGACGCGGTACTTCCTCGGAATGCTCGCGAAGAGTGGTACGCGGTTTCAGTACGACCTACCGATGAACCCAGAGACGCTGCTGCACACCAAGTTCAAGTTTGAACCGGTGGTAGAAGCCGGTGCGGACGGGATGGCCGTGGAGGGTGGACCGATTGACCGTTTTGAGAACAAGCACGTCAATATCCTGCGGTTCCGGGATTACACCTTCCGGCGCGTCAACTAAAGCCGCCGGTATCCCCTTCTTATCTTTGCCCCCTAAATTTTATAATTGCCATGTTTGACAACCTAAGCGACCGCCTCGAAGGTGCCTTTAAGACTTTTACCGGAGATAATAAGATCACGGAGATCAACGTAGCGACGAGCCTCAAGGAGATTCGCCGCGCGCTGGTGGCAGCTGACGTTAACTATAAGATCGCGAAGGAATTCACGGACAAGGTGAAGACGAAGGCGCTCGGTACGGAAAACGTACTCAAGGCCGTCAAGCCCGGCCAGCTGATGGTTAAAATCGTCCAGGATGAACTGACCGATCTGATGGGTGGGCAGTCCGTTGGTATCAACGTAAAGGGCAGCCCGGGCGTAGTCTTGATCGCTGGCCTTCAGGGTTCGGGTAAGACGACCTTCACCGGTAAGTTGGCCCTGCACTTGAAGGAAAAGCGTAAGCTGAAAGTACTCGTCACGGCGTGTGATGTTTACCGCCCCGCGGCTATTGACCAGTTGACGGTTCTCTCCGAGCAAGTCGGCGCCGGCATCTACAAGGAGCCCGAGAATAAAAACCCCGTAGAGATTGCGCTAAATGCCATTGCGCACGCTCAGGATAACAAGTACGACGTTGTGATCGTCGATACGGCCGGTCGCCTCTCCGTGGACGAAGCCATGATGCAGGAGATCAGTGAAGTGCGGGAGGCGATCAGCCCGAACGAGACCCTGTTCGTCGTGGATTCGATGACGGGGCAGGATGCCGTGAACACGGCGAAAGCCTTCAACGACCGGATCAATTTTGACGGGGTAGTACTCACTAAACTGGACGGTGATACCCGCGGTGGTGCGGCCCTCTCGGTCAAGTACACCGTAAATAAGCCCATCAAATTCGTCTCCACTGGAGAGAAGATGGAGCAGCTCGATGTCTTTCACCCCGATCGGATGGCCCAGCGCATCCTCGGTATGGGTGACATCATCTCCTTCGTGGAGCGCGCGCAGGACCAATTCGACGAAGAAGAAGCCAAGCGGATTGAGAAGCGCATCAAGAAAAACAAGTTTGACTTCAATGACTTCCTCGGCCAGCTGAATCAGCTTAAGAAAATGGGTGACATCAAGTCACTCCTCAACATGATCCCCGGCATGAAGAAAGCCATGGGAGACATTGAGATCGATAACTCGGCCTTTTCCAAAGTGGAAGCCATCATTCAGTCGATGACGCCCACCGAGCGTGCCCGCCCGGAACTGATGAGCATGAGCCGTAAGAAGCGGATTGCCCGCGGTTGTGGCCAGTCCATCGACGACGTCAATCGCTTCATCAAGCAATTTGATCAGATGCGGAAGATGATGCACAAGATGTCCAATAACCCGGCGATGATGGGTATGGGTGGTGCTGGCGGGAAGATGCGGAGGAGGTAAGGGAGTTGCGAGTAGAGAGTTGCAAGTATCGAGTTGCAAGTGTAAAGTATCAAGTAGCAAGTAGCAAGTATCGAGTTGCAAGTGTCGAGGCAGCAGCTACTTGGCTATCTTGACTCCGAACTGTCTGGGATTCTTTACCATGTAATAAAGTAATCTACTGACCTCCTGGCTTAAGCTGATCAGCTGATCACATTGGTCTTTATCGATGTATTTATAGCGGTAAGCGAATTCAATCCAAACCTGTGTTTCGGCTGCTTCTGCTTTACAATCAGTGATTTTAGAGTACCAATGCTTAGGGTAGGGTGTTTTTTCTGATGCTTCGGCAAGGTTTGCGCAAACACTGCGTGAAGATCTGCGCATTTGGTCCGTAAGACTGTATTGTTCGTGCTTAGGGAATTTGATTGAAGCGAAATATATTTGGTCTGCCAGTACGATTGCCTTTTGGTACGCGAGCCAGCTTTTGAAAATTGCGGATGCCATTTATTACTGTTTGACCACAATGTCCGGCGTCAACAGATTAATTTCCCGCCTTTAAACGTATTTATTCCACTATATTCGATTATAAACGCTTAAATCTCGCAACTCGCAACTCGCAACTCGCAACTCGCAACCCGCAACTCGCAACCCGCAACTCGCAACTACTTAAGTTTTCTCAGTTGGTTGATGACCGCGCGCATATCCTTTGGGTATTCCGCTTCGAACGTTACCCGTTCTCCAGTATCAGGATGATCGAAGGCAATACGTTTGGCGTGAAGGGGGGCTCTGTTGAGTAGGGGGCGTTCCTCTTTATCGCGGCCGAGATTGTAACGGCGGCCTTTGATTTCGGAGAGTTTGAATTCTTCTCGTTTGCCGTAGAAGGGATCGACCATGAGGGGGAAGCCGGCGTAGGCGAGGTGTACGCGGACCTGGTGGGTGCGCCCGGTAAAGATCTGTACGCCGAGCAGGCTGAATTGGTGGCCGAAGGCTTCCAATTGCTTGAAGATGGAGAGGGCGTATTTCCCCTTATTGCTGACCATCATTTTGCCGGTCTGGCCAGGATTGTTGGCGATCGGCTCGTCTACCTCAATTTCCTCTTCGCCGGGTTGGCCCTCGACGAGCGCGTGGTAGATCTTGTCCACTTCTCTTTCCTGAAACTGGCGATTAAGTTCCTTATGAGCTTCTTTAGTACGTGCGTAGACAATCACCCCACTCGTAGGTTTATCCAGCCGGTGGACGGGAATGATGGGGTCACCGTATTTCTTGCCCAGGAGGTGTGTCAAGTTGGGGATGTCCGGGTCGTAGCGGTCGGGTACGGAAAGCAGGTCGGCGGGTTTGTTGACGACAATCACGTGATCATCCAGGTGCAGGATCTCCAATTTCATGGGGCAAAGATAGTTGAGTGGGGGAGTGATACGATAGCAAAAGCCGGCTACCAATGCTGGCGGCCGGCTTGCTATCTTTTCAAGTAAAATCTAGAGAATTACTCCTCTTCCTGAGGACGGTCATCTACGGCATCCGTTGCGTCAGCGATCTTTTCGGAGGCTACCTGGTATACGGCTTTCGCCGTGTCGGTCAGGTCCTCAACGGTATCGTTGATGCTTTCGACTGCGCTTTCGAATACTTCCGAAGCCTGGTCGAAGAAGCCACCTTCTTCGCGGAGGGGAGCTACCGCTTCACCTACGGAAGTGATCACGCCCGCAATGGCATCGCCGGCTTTTTCCGCGAGGGTTTCTTCCTCCGCAGCTGGGGGGACGGCCGCAGTTGCGGCTACCGTATCGGTGGAGGGTGTATCAACATCAGCAACTGGTGCCGGGGATTCGGCACTGGCTTCGGTTGGGGCGGCGGTTGGCGCACCAACGGCAGCGGTAGTGACGGGCACGTCCGGCGTAATGATCTCGCTAAAGGCGATGAAGTTTTTCACCTGCTTTGAGGGGCGGTCGCCAGCTTTAACGCGGCTGCCTTTCTTGGCTTTCTTTCCTTCGGCGATGGCGGCAGCGGCGGCGGCTAGTTTGCTCGCCTCTTCAGGGCTTACTTCGCGCTCGCTGATCTCCGCAGCGATCTTAGCCTTTGCTGCTGCGGCGGCGGCGCGTTCGGCGTCCTTCTTAGCGCGCTTTTCGGCTTTCTTCTTCTCCTGTTCGATCTTCTTTTCGAGCTGCGCCTTGGTCTTCTCCATATCATCCAGCTTCGCTTGTTTGCTGTTGATGCGGGATTCGATCATGACGACCTTGGCCTGGCGGATCTGCTTCTCGAGTTGACCGTCCGTACGCTCAATGCGGCGGTGTTCGAATTTAAGGTCTTCCTTGTCACGGCCGATACCGGACTTCATCCGGTCCATGGCTTTTTTGAGGCCTTCGAGACGGCTTTCGATCCGGCCCACGGCGCCGCCGCTGTTGCTGGATGCTCCACCCTGTCCGCGTTTCTCCTTGACGGCCTTAAAGGCGGCGTCAATCCGTTTATAGACGGCGTCGCGGTCTTCGCGGGTGAATTTTACGTTGTGGAATTTCTTTTGGATATCCCGCAGGTCATTAAAGACGCGGTTGAGGTGAGTGCCCTCCTGAATGGAGCCTTCCGCTTTTTCGAGGAGGCCGGAGAAGGCAGCCACTTGTTTGGTGGATTCCTCCTTGTACTGCTCATTGAGCTTGTCGCGCATTTTCTTCAGGGTGTCGAAAGTAGTGTCGACGCGCTTACGGATATCGTTGCCCTGCTCGCGGAGGAGGGTTTTATCCTGAAGTTGGCCCTGGACTTTTTGCCAGAATTGCTTGGCCTGGTTCCATAAATCGGAACTGTATTCGGTGGCACGCTCGACGCGGTCTTCGATCTCGGCGAGCTCTGCTTTGTAGTTCTCAGCGAGTTTGGCGCTGAGGACGTGGAAGTGCCACTCGGTCTGCGCCCGGAGGATCATGTCGGTTTGCTCTGCCTTCAGATCGTCCGGTAGAAGGCCTTCGGTTACGCTGAGCTCGCGGGCGACTACGCGGTCGGGTTCGGGAAGTTCTGCTTCCTGGCCCTTGCGCCATTTTTCCATGAAGAGTTTGTAGACCTCGTCGGTTACAACCTTCTCGGGGTAAGTTTGAATGCGGACGATGTTCTCTTTGACCTGTAGTTCGATGGTCAGTAAGACGCGTTTTTCCTGGGCGTCACGCCCCCAGACGGCAATACGGTTTCTCATAATCAGTTTGCGTTATGCAACCGGCGGGAATGAGTGCCCACACGGTTGCGCTTTCGGGTAAATCAGTGCCCCGATGAATAGGGCGGGTTAGTCTTTCATTCCGGGGCTTCCGGAACGGTAGTCGGTCCGAATCAGGAAGCCGAAACGGCGGACCCAATCAGGTTATTTTCTGCCAGGTAAGTGGCGATTTGTACGGCATTGGTTGCGGCACCTTTACGGAGGTTATCCGCCACGATCCAGAGGTTGAGCCCATTTTCGATGGATTCATCCCGACGGATGCGGCCCACGAATACCTCGTCGCGGTGTTTAGCTAACAGCGGCATGGGGTAAAGGTTATTGGCAACGTCGTCCTGAACAACTACGCCCGGCGTAGCGGCCAGCAATTCCCTTACCTTTTCGACGGTAAAGGGGCGCTCAAATTCTACGTTCACGCTTTCGCTGTGGCCACCGTGAACGGGCACCCGCACGGCGGTGGCGGTGATGGCAATACTGTCGTCGCCCAAGATCTTTCGGGTTTCATGGACGAGTTTCATCTCCTCCTTCGTGTAGTCGTTATCCAGGAATACATCGCAATGGGGGATGCAATTCTCAAAGATGGGGTAGTGGTAGGGGCGATCCGTACCAGCGGTGTCCTCTCCCCGCTTTTCTGCCTCGTACTGATTGACGGCCGGTACGCCGGTTCCCGTAAAGGATTGGTAAGTGGAGATCACCAGGCGCTTGATGCCGAAAGCTTTGTGGAGGGGCGCCAGGGAAAGCACCATTTGAATTGTCGAACAGTTAGGGTTCGCAATGATGAGATCGTCCTTGGTAAGTTGGTCTGCATTCACTTCGGGGACGACCAGTTTTTTGGTGGGGTCCATCCGCCAGGCGCTCGAGTTGTCCACGACAACGCAGCCTACTTCGGCGAATTTTGGGGCCCATTCCTTACTGGTGCCGCCACCAGCGGAGAAAATAGCTACGTCCGGACGCATGTCAATAGCATCCTGCATACCAACTACGGTGTACTCCTTTCCTTCGTAGTCGATCTTTTTACCAACCGAACGCGCGGAGGCTACGGGAATCAATTCGGAAATGGGGAAGTTATGCTCCTTGAGCACCTGAAACATTACGCCGCCGACCAAACCGGTGGCACCTACTACAGCAACTTTCATTTTTCTGTTTTTAGGGGGTGGGAATGACAAAGGTAGGCCTTTCCGGTAAGGGCTATTGTTTGTGTTCGGGGTGGTGGCCCGGCAATTAAATGGTCATCTACGAACGCCAAGCTTGGTCCCGTATTCACTCCTTTCTTGGCACCTGCGGCAGCGCCAGAATGGGATTGTTGGGATTAGCTGAAAAGACAGTGTTTAGCTGTTGAGCTTTTGGAACATCATGATACCCCAGCGAAGGTCCCCGTCTTCGGCTAATTCTCGGAAAATTTTGCACACGCGCTTCCGCTCGTTGACAAATTTCTCGCTGGTTTGCTTGACGAGCTCCTTGCGGTTGCTTTCAAGGGCTTCCTCTAACTTGCCAAAATGAATGGCTAGGTTTTTGGATAGGTCCAAAGAGTAGACCTTCTGGAAGAAGCCGCGGCGGGCGTCATCTTCGTAGTCGCCCATGGTAATGAGTTCCTCCACCGGGAGGCTGGCGATACGCTCTTTACCGGCGGGGCTGACGCGGTCCGCACGCATAATAGCGCAGAAAATGAGCCGAGCCTCGGGCTTCATCACGCGGTGGATAGCGCGGAACATTTGCCGTTTTTTGGCGGTGATGCTGAAGCTATCCTGAGCGATGACGAAATCGAAATTGTCCGGATTGTAGGGCATGTAATCCACGTCGCCGAGGGTGACGTGCATCATTTTATGTAGTTCCGCCTCCTCGATCTTCTTCTGGTTAAAGGCATTTTGGACCTCATTATCGTTGAGGCACTCCACCTTACACATGTGCGTTTCGGCGATGTAGCGAGCGGCGGTACCGAAGCCGGATTGCAGCACCAACATTTTGGTTGACTTCTTGATGCGGGGGAGCAAGCGGAGCATCCGGTCCGTGGTAGCGCGGGCGGCCTCGGTGGGGTTGTCTACCTCTTCGGAGTAGATGCCTACGTGGAGATCATCTCCCCCCCATAGGTTGCGGTAAATTTCCTGGGACTTTTGCTCTTCGTTGAACGTTGCGATGGTAGTCTAATTTCTTTAGTAAAGGGGTGGGTGCGAAAGGTGGCCGGGCCAAATGCGTGGGCTGAGCCTTTCCGAACGGGCGCCAAGTTAACCCAAATCTAGTTAAGGAACAGCACGGGCGGCGGGGTGCACTCATCGGTTAATGTACGTAGGGAGCGACCGTATATATAAGGTTATAGAATCTCCCTTAATTTAAATTCGGTGCGGTAATATTTCCCCTCCCGCACGTACTTGATCTTCATGGTTTTTCCGGTCTTGCCACGCAGCCGGTCGAGAATACCGCTGAGTGTCAGGAAGGTCGTTGAGGTTTTGTTGACGCCGGTAATCCGGTCCCCCACCAGAAGGCCGGCCTCCGCAGCGGGGCTTCCAGGCAGTACTCGAGCGACCATTACCTTTTGCAAGCGACGCCCCCCGGCAACAAGGGAAAGCCCGGACCGATCAAACTTAAAGCGTTGCCGGATGGCCTTTTTGTCCGGCCGGAAGTAAACGGTTTGCCGAACGTAATCGACTACGATGTTGAACCGCGATAGGATGCGGTTGCCGATTATGCCCTGCCGGCCATTCAGGTTTAACATTCCCGTCGTGTCCAACACCTGAAAGTAGGTGACCACGTCCTCCAGCGTCCGGTCGGCTAGTTTGAGGTTGCGGATGCGGCCTACGTTGCCGTCCACCGAGCCGCCAATCCCATTGGCCAGGTAGCCGGGTAGGGTAGGGACGGGGAGGTCCTGAGCGATGATGGTATCCCGAAAAGTGTGTAGGAGCAGAGAGATACTGGCACCCGTGTCCAGTAAAAGCTTGCGTGGGGAAGGGGCACCACTGAAAGAAATAGGTAGGGTGAGGTAGGGCCGGTGGCGATAGAATTCTGCGGGAACGGCCAGATGTTTACGGCTGGGTGCGTAGCCGCCGGGTTCGTGCAGAATGAGTTGGCGGCGTTTGAAGTCGAACTCCACGACGAAGCGCATCAGGAAGTCTGCGCCCAGAATTCCGTGAATGGGGCTGCCGACGATCTCATCCAGCTTAGCGTAGTTTTCTTCCAGTACCAAAATGCTCCGGTGGCGGGCCTCGATCGCATCGCCTAAGGTCAGATCGACACCAGTAGCGAGGTAAGCAACGAGTTCCCGCTCCCGGTCCGCACCCGTGACGGTGAACTTGCGCCGGTAGGTCAGGTCCAGCTTATCGGAGATCTCTTTATTGAGCAGAATGGTGTTTTCCGCGCCGGTATCCACGATGAAGCGCAGGCCGTAGCTGTTGTTGATGATCGCCTTCACGACAATGAAGTCGTTTTCCAGGCTGAAGGGAATTTTAATGCTGCCGACCGGTTTCAGGCGGTTGAGGTCGTGCAATACTTGCCCATTCGCCGGCACCTGCGGCAGCGCCCAGAAGAGCACGGACAGTAACAGTATCAGGGCTTTAGTACCCGTAAAACCAATAATGGCAGGTTTACAAAATTGCACCCTGCCAAGTTAAACAATTTCGCGAAGCAGCGTTTAGGCTCTGAAATCGTTACAAAAAAAATCCACCGCTTGGGGCTGCATTCGATTGCAGTTTTTCAGATCGATCTAAAAGTTCGAAAAGAAAAACTTGCTGATTGACGCAGAATTTGCCAAGTTTGTGGCGCTTTCGACTACTATCCGGCAGAGTTGGCCGACTTAAAGGATCATGCAACAACAAACTTTGAGCGCACTATCGAACGGATATTTCTCCGTAACCCCCTTCCCTTACCACCTATAAAGAATAAGACCACCTGCTTCGCTTCCAGCGTAACAAGGTGGTGTGTCATGCAATCTGTTTTCTTAATCACAATCTGTACTATGAAGCTTAAACAATACAAAATTATGCGGGCCGGCTTGCTGCCGTTCCTGCTCATGCTCTTTACCGGTGCCCTGGTGGCACAATCAACGGTAACGGGGGTGATCACGGATGCAGAATCGCAAGATCCGCTGATCGGTGCCAGTGTTTTCGTTACCGGAACCACTACCGGTACGGTTACTGACTTTGACGGTAACTACTCGCTGAGTGTACCGGCTAATGCGGAGTCTATCACGGTTTCCTACACGGGTTACTCTACGCAGGAAGTCGCCATCAATGGGCGCACGAGCATCAATATTCAGATGTCCGCCGGTGAATTGCTGGAGGAAGTCGTCGTAGTAGGTTACGGTTCCGTCAAGAAGTCTGACCTGACTGGTGCCGTTGTGGCGCTGACTGAAGATGACTTCAACACGGGTGTTATTACTTCCCCGGAAGAACTGATCCAGGGCCGCGCGGCCGGGGTACAGATCACCCAAACCTCCGGTGAGCCCGGTGCTGGTGTGAATTTCCGGATTCGTGGTACTTCTTCGGTACGGGCTAACAACAACCCACTTTTCGTAGTGGATGGTGTGCCCCTGGCGAGTGAAGATGTATCAGCCTCGGGTAGCCTGGGTGACTTTGGCCAGTCCGCCGCCCGTAACCCACTTAACTTCCTGAACCCCAACGATATCGCCAGCATTGACGTCCTCAAGGATGCCTCCGCTACGGCTATCTACGGCTCACGTGGTGCGAATGGTGTTGTTATCATCACGACCAAGCAGGGTACGGGTAACAACGTGCTGGACTACAACGTATCCCTTGGTGTATCTAACATCTCCAAGCGTTTTGATCTGTTGAACCGGGATGAATTCCTGGACGGCTACGCTGCGCTCCAGGGAGCTGATGCTGCTGCTAGCCTTGATGGTGGTGCAGATACGGACTTCCAGGACTTGCTCTTCCGTACGGCACTGACCCAACAGCACAGCCTCGGCTTCGGTGGTGGTAACGACCGTGGTAACTACCGCTTCTCCGCTTCTTACCTCGATCAGCAAGGTATCATTGAAGAGTCTGGCCTCGAGCGTATTACGGCCCGCTTCAACGGTAGCCAGAAGTTCATCAACGACCGCCTGACGATTGGAACTCAGATCACGGTATCTGACATCCACGATGACAACGTGCCAATTTCTCAGAACGCCGGTGCCGGTGGTGACCTCCTTGGTGGCATTCTGAAGTCCAACCCAACGAACCCCGCGTTCAACGAGGATGGCACACCCTTCCAGCCCAGTGATAACACGGAGCCCAGCCCCGTTGCGATCAACGAGTACTACGAAGGCATTACGAACACCCTTCGTGGCCTGGCAAACGTCTCCGGTGAGCTTCAGTTGATCGACGGTCTTACTTTCAAGACGGTATATGGTCTTGACCGCTCGTTCTCCAGCCGTTCAGACGCATTCTCACCCCTGCTGAACCTGCAGGGTAACACTGGTCAGGGCCGCTTGACGAACAATGACCTCACGGTCAACAACTCACTGTGGGAGAATTACTTCAACTACAATACGGCCGTGAACGAGAACATCGACTTCGGTGGTCTCCTCGGTTACTCTTACCAGCGCTTCGAGCGTTCCGGTAAGTTCAACGCCTTCACTGGTTTCCGTACGGACGACCTCGACCAGATCATCAATAACCAGGCCTCTGCTGAAGCTGCTTCCATCGGTAACAGCTACCGTAACATCAACGAGTTGCAGTCTTACTTCACGCGTTTGAACCTGGACATCAACGACAAGTACATCATCACGGCAACGGTTCGTGCGGATGGTTCCACGCGTTTCGGTTCCGAAAACCGCTACGGTATCTTCCCTTCCTTCGCCTTCAAGTGGCGTCTGCTCGAGGAGAACTTCGCACCTGACTTCTTCTCTACCCTCGGCCTTCGCGTCGGTTACGGGGTAACGGGTAACCAGGAATTCCCCAACAACCTCTTCCTTCAGGCGGAGCGTTTTGGCGACGTCAACTTCCAGGCTAACGGTCTGAACTTTGATAACCCAGGTCTCCAGACGGTGGCAAACGCTAACCCTAACCTTAAGTGGGAATCAACTGCTCAGCTAAATGCTGGTCTCGATTTCGGTTTCAACAATAACCGGGTGAGTGGTAGCATCGATTACTACCGTAAGAACACGAATGACTTGCTCTTGCTTCAGTTCCAGGCACAGCCTGCTGCCGTACCATTCGTTTACCGTAACCTCGACGCTGACGTGATCAACGAAGGTGTAGAACTTGCGCTGAACTACGTGGCCGTAGACAACGACAACTTTAGCTGGGACATCAACTTCAACGTTGGTTACAACAACAACGTCGTTCAGAACTTCGCCGGTAACATCAACACTGGTCAGATTAACGGCCAGGGTCTTACGGGTGCCTTCGCACAGCGTATTTCTAATGGCCAGCCGCTCTACGCTTACTTCCTCCGCCCATTCGGTGGTTTTGATTCGGAAGGTCAGACGATCTACCCAGAGGGTGACCAGCAGCAGTTCACGGGCGATAGCCCACTGCCTACCACTACCGGTGGTTTGACTAACCGTTTCACGTTTGGTAATATCGACCTGAATATCTTCTTCTCGGGTCAGTTCGGCCACAGTGTTTACTCCAACACAGCTAACGCCTTCTTCACGGCTGGTGCCTTGAACAACGGACGTAACGTAACGCGTGACGTAGTCGGTAACGGCGAAAGCCCACTGAATGCACCGGATGTATCTACCCGCTTCCTCGAACGCGCTGATTTCGTCCGCCTGCAGAACGCTACGCTTGGTTACAGCCTGCCAGTTACTGGCAACGTACTCAGCAGCTTGCGCTTCACACTAACGGGGCAGAACCTGTTTGTCATCACTGGCTACAGTGGTCAGGATCCTGAGGTTAGCGTTAGCAAGTCCATCAACGGATTCCCATCCGCGGGTATTGACTCGAATGGTTACCCACGCGCACGTACCATCATCCTCGGTATGAACGCTACCTTTTAATTAGTGTCCGTTAGACTACCTAACGAAAGTGTATTTCCGGAAGGTTGAACCGAAGTATGAAAACTCGCTTTAATCTTTCGGAACCACTTTGTTAAAGTCGACATCAAATAACATAATAATATGATCATTACAAGACGTAATTTGGGCATCATGGCTTTTGCAGCCTTTGCCGCAGTTGGTTTGACCAACTGTACGGATCTGGAGCCAGAAGACAGCGACTCCGTATTCCGTGAGCAAGTAGATGGTGTAGCCATTCCCGGTAACCCCGGTGAGTTGGTCAACGCAGCCTACAACAACTTGGCGGTATTCACCGACCAGGCCAACGTGTACTCGTTGATGCAACACTCTTCCGACGAACTTATTCCGCCAACCCGTGGGGTTGACTGGGGTGATAACGGAGTTTGGCGTACCCTTCACGCGCACACCTGGGATCCAACTCACGCCTTTGTTCTTTCGGGCTGGAATGATATGAACGGTCGCCTTTTCGCTACGCAGGAGATTCTTGCGGGTGATGCGACGCCGCAGCAGCAAGCTGATGCGCGCTTCCTACAGGGCTTTTACACCTGGCATATTCTTGACCTATTCGGTCAGGTACCTTTCCGGGAGTTTACGGATGGCGTTGACGATCTTCCACGGGTGATCTCCCGTGCTGATGCAATTGACCAGGCCATTGAAAACGTAGAATCTGCCATCGGTAGCTTGCCTTCACAGGGCCCCGGCCTCAATGTTCAGGGAAGTAAGGCTGCTGCCTACAATATGCTTACCCGCATGTACCTGAATAAAGCGGTCTACCAAGCCAGCAACCCCGCTGGCCCGTACGAATTCGATAACGCTGACCTCCAGAAGGTTGTAGAATACGCTGATCTGGTAACGGCTGAAGGTTACAGTTTTGAGGACGATTACTTTTCCATCTTCGAAGCAGGAGATAACAGCGAAGTGATTCTCTACTCTAACAACGGCTCTCCCCAGAACCGTTACTACATGACGCTTCACTACGACAGCCCACTTTCTGGCTGGAACGGCTTCACGACGATTGCTGAGCTTTACGACAGCTTCGACGAGAATGACCCCCGCTTCGGAGAAGACGCTGATCCTGACGGCACGCAGTTCTCCGGTATCGGTACCGGTTTCCTCGAAGGCCAGCAGTTCAGCGACAACGGTGACCCCATCATCGAGCAGCGTGGCCAGACGCCACTCATCTTCACTAAAGAAGTGCCACTGGCTGGTGCTACCGTTACGCAGGGTATCCGCGTAATCAAGTACCACCCCGGCCGTTCCGATAAGTACGTAATCATGCGTTATGCTGAGTCACAGTTGAACAAAGCGGAAGCTATGTTCCGTATGGGCGACGCCGAAGGTGCTCGCCAGGTCATCAACGAAATGCGTACGGCTCGCGGTGGTGACGAAGTAGACAGCGTCGACGAAGATTTCCTCCTCGACGAACGCGCTCGTGAACTTTACTGGGAAGGCCTCCGCCGTGTAGACCAGGTTCGCTTCGGCACTTTCACGGGTGACGAAAGCACCTGGACGGGTAAGGATACACCTTCTGATGCCAGCCGCGTGTTGTTCCCCATCCCGCAGCAGGCGATTGATTCTAACCCGAATCTCTCCCAGAACCCCGGCTACTAAGCCGAACTGACGACGTAATCACAGCCTCCCAGAGTGCTCATTACGAACAACGTACGAAAGAGCGAGCAGCCCGTCTGCTCGCTCTTTCTAATTGTACTAGAGTATATGCCAAACACTTTTTTATTCTTTCAGCACTTCCGCCTCGCCATGTTGGCGCTGCCGCTGGTGCTATGCTTAGGGTGTGAAAACGGGACTGAACCAGAAACCTTAGATCCACCACTTTTCCTGGATATTGATCCGGCGACATCCGGACTGAACTTCACCAATGAGATCGCGAACACCGAAGACCTCAATATTTTTAATTACCGAAATTTCTACAATGGCGGCGGAGTAGGCCTCATCGACATCAATAACGACGGCCTGCAGGACGTCTTCTTTACGGCCAACATGGGCCCCAACAAACTCTTCCTGAATGAGGGAGACCTGAAATTTAAAGACATCTCTGCCACCGCTGGGATCGAGCTGGCTAACAAGTGGAGCACTGGCGTCGCCGTGGTGGACATCAACGCCGACGGCTACCTCGACCTCTACGTCTGCAACGCCGGCTTCCGAAAGAACTCGGACCAAAAAAATAGCCTGTTCATCAACCAACAGGATAACACCTTCCGCGAAGCCGCCGCCGAGTATGGCCTGGCTGACGCTGGCTACACTACCCACGCCGCTTTCGTGGACTACGATAAGGACGGTGACCTGGACGTGTACCTGCTGAACAACTCTTTCATCCCCGTTAACAACCTCAACTTCAGCAATGACCGGGAGCGCTACGCTGAAGACTGGAAAGTCAAGAACTTCCTGAAGGGTGGGGGAGACAAGCTGATGCGTAACGACGGAGGCACCTTCACCGACGTCAGCAAGGAAGCAGGTATTTACGGCAGTCTCATCGGCTTCGGCCTCGGTATAACCGTTGGTGACGTGAACGGGGACCACTACCCGGACTTCTATATCTCCAACGACTTCTACGAGCGGGATTACCTCTACGTCAACAACCAGGATGGAACTTTCACCGAGGACATTGAAGGGCGGATGAGCCACATCAGCCTCGCCTCAATGGGTGCGGATATGGCGGATCTTAACAATGACGGAACCCCAGAGATCTTCGTCACCGAGATGCTTCCCGAAAGCGACTACCGCCGCAAGACGACCGTTCAATTCGAAGATGTCAACGTCTACCAACTAAAGCAACGGCGAGGTTTCTTCCACCAGTATATGCACAATACGTTGCAACTCAACACTGGGGACGGCACCTTCAAAGAAGTGGCCCAGTACGGCGGGGTAGAAGCGACGGATTGGAGTTGGGGTGCCCTGCTCTTTGACGCCGATAACGATGGACTACGCGACATCTTCGTCTGTAACGGCATCTACCATAGCCTGACCGACCAGGATTTTATTGATTTCTTCAGTGACGACGTTGCCCGGCGCATGGTCCTTACGGGTAAAAAGAAAGAAGTCGACGAGGTCATCAATCGGATGCCCTCCGAAGCGCTGCCCAACAAGATGTTCCGCAACGCCGGCGATATGCGCTTCGACGATAAGACTGCCAATTGGGGCTTTAGCAAAGCGACTTTTTCTAATGGAGCAGCCTACGGTGACCTCGATAATGATGGTGACCTGGATTTGATCGTCAACAACGTAAACCAACCGGCCCTGCTCTACCAGAACCAATCCAGTGAGCGGGGAGCGGACGCTATCCAAGTTGAGTTGCGGGGAGACGAGCAAAATACCTTCGCCATTGGTGCAAGGGTTCAACTGAATGCCGGCTCCGCTACCCAGTACGCGGAGGTCATTCCTACGCGTGGCTTCCAGTCCAGTATGGACTACCGCATCACCTTTGGTGTATCAGACCGGTCCGCCCTCGAATCGGTGACCATAACTTGGCCGGATGGGGCGCTAACTACCGTAGCGCCACCGGACAGTGGCCAACTACTCAGTATTGATCGGTCCACCGCGGAAGTAATTCCAGCTAATGCTTCATCGGAAATAGACGGGCAGGCCGCTATTGCCGGTCAACCATTATTGCAGGAAGTTCCTGAAGTTCCTTTTGTAGCCCACCAAGAAGAGAACTTTTACGATCTCCTGAATGAAGGGCTCGTCATTCGCTCTCTCGCTCAGGAAGGCCCTGCAGTGGCCATTGGCGATGTTAACGGCGACGGCCGCGACGATATCTTCATCGGTGGTGCTCGGGACCAGGTGGCTCAACTCTACCTGCAAAAATCGGACGGAACGCTCGCCCAGAGTGAGCAACGCATCTTTAAGCAAGTCGCAGCTACGGAAGATACCGGAGCTGCCTTCTTTGATGCGGACGGCGACGGTGATCTGGATCTATACGTCGGCTCCGGTGGTAATTTCGACCAGGCTAACGCTACCTTCCTCAACGACAAGCTGGCCTTCAACGATGGAGCGGGCAACTTCAGCTTCCGCCCCGGTTCCTTACCACGATTTGGTCTCAACACCTCAAAAGTGCTCCCTTTTGATTTTGACGGAGATGGAGATCTCGACCTCTTCGTGGGCACGCGGAGTATGCCCCAAAACTACGGTGTCCCCGTACCCAGCGCGCTGCTAGAAAATAATGGCTCCGGCAAATTCGCCAACGTAACGGCCGAAAAAGCCCGCGAATTCGCCCTGCTCGGCATGGTGACTGACGCGCAGGTGCTATCGCTAGATGACGGTCAGGATTTATTGCTGACGGTATCGGAGTGGGGTAGCCCCAAGCTCCTACGGTTTGATGGAGAGGCGTTCGTTACGATCCCTACCAACCTGAATGACTTAAAAGGATGGTGGTACGCCGTAGAATCGGCTGATCTCGACGGAGATGGCGATCTGGACCTCGTCCTGGGTAACGTCGGCCACAATTTTTACCTGGATGCTACCGCGGAAGAACCCCTGAAACTTTGGATCAACGATTTCGATGGAAATGGTACTCAGGAAAAAGTGATTACTCATCGGATCGACGGCAAGGATACGCCTATCGCTATGAAACGGCAGCTTACTGGGGAGGTCAATAGCTTGAAAAAGGAAAGCCTCAAACACTCCGTGTACGCAAAAAAGTCATTGGAGGAGTTATTCCCAAAGGGCGCACTCAGCAAAGCGATTGTGCAGGAAGCCAATTACTTTAGCTCCATCGTCGCTTACAACGAGGGAGGGTATCAGTTTAAGGTGGAGGAATTGCCGCTCGACGTGCAGCTCTCCTGCGTTTGTGGCATCGCCTGTACGGACCTGAATGCGGACGGCCGCCCAGACGTTATCCTTGGAGGTAACGACGGTGGTTTCCGGCCCCAATTTGGTAAGATGGATGCTTCCTGCGGGCACGTCCTCCTCAACGAAGAAAAGGGCTTAACCTACGTTCCCAATCAGCAGAGTGGATTGAATATTCGGGGAGACATTAAGTCCATCGATCCAATCACGCTAAATGAGCGGCCCTACCTGCTGGTTACGATCAATAATCAACAGCCACGACTGTTAGCTATTTCCGAAGCACTTCAATAAATATTTATTTTGACCCTGGTGCAACGCGTAAATTTTAATGTCTGGACTCCAGCTATCCTCAGTCTGGGCTTTCTTTTTCTTGCGGGTAGTTGTAACTCAACTTCCCAAGATCTGCCGGAGGGTCCAGTAGAAGCAGCCCCCTTCGCATTACTGAAAGGGGAAGAGACGGGCCTCACCTTTAACAACTACCCCGAGTTGACTACGGAGTTCAATGTATTTAATTACATGTACTTCTACAACGGCGGCGGCCTCGGGGCGGGAGACTTCAACGGGGACGGTCTTATTGATCTCTATTTCACATCCAATCAGGGGCCGAACCAACTGTTTTTAAACCAGGGTGACTTGAAGTTCAAAGACGTCACTGAGCAATCCGGTGTTGCCGGGCTGCCGGGCTGGGCAACGGGCGTATCCGTAGTGGATATCAATCAAGATGGACTGTTGGATATCTACGTTAATCAGGTCAGCGGCTACCTGATGTTGGAGGGACAGAATCAGTTATACGTATGCCAGGGCGTTGAAAATGGTATCCCAGTATATAAAGATGAGGCAGCAGCATATGGCCTCGACCTACGCGGCTTCGGCACCCAGGCCGCCTTCTTCGATTACGACAGGGACGGTGACTTGGATATGTACCAACTCAACCATTCTCTGCACCAGAACGGTACCTTTGGCAAGCGGGCCGGGAAACTGAAGGAATTCAACGAATTAGCCGGGGATAAACTGCTCCGCAACGATGGCGGTAAATTTATTGACGTTACCGAAGCGGCCGGCATTTTCGGCAGCGTTATCGGTTACGGGCTGGGCCTTTCCACTGCGGACATTAATAATGACGGATGGCCAGATATCTACGTGGGCAATGATTTCCACGAGAACGATTACCTCTACCTCAATAACCAGGATGGCACCTTCCGCGAAGTGCTGACGGAAATGATCCAGCATACCAGCCGCTTTTCCATGGGGGTAGATATTGCGGATTTAAATAATGACGGGCAGCGGGAGATATTTTCCCTGGATATGTTGCCCGAAGACCCGACCATCCTTAAGGCATCACTGGGAGAGGACGGCTTCGATATCTTTAAATTTAAACTGGGCTTTGGCTATAATCCTCAATTCAGCCGAAATACACTGCAATTAAATAATGGAGATGGTTCCTTCAGTGAGATCGGAGCTTTTGCGGGGATCGAAGCCTCGGACTGGTCGTGGGGACCCATCTTCTTTGATTTTGATCACGATGGCAAGCGGGATCTGTTCATCAGCAATGGCATTCCGCGCCGAATGAATGATATCGATTATATTAATTTTAAGACCAACTCTGAATTAAAGATCCGAGAGGCGACCAATGAGATCCGGAACGATGAATTATCCTTTATCGATAAGATGCCGGAAATCAAACTTAATAATAAGTTCTACCGAAATGCCGGTGGTTTAAAGTTTGAGGACCTGAGCGATTACATTCCCGGTGCGGCGGTATCCTACTCCAGCAGTAGCGTTGCGGTGGACCTGGACGGCGACGGCGACCTTGACGTCGTCACCAATAATATCGACGATGCTCCATTCATCTACCGTAACGAAACCAACGATCAAAAAGAAGCGGGCGCTGCCGCAGGTGCCTGGCTCGGGATCAAGATAAAAGGACCAACCGGCAACCGGAACGGTGTCGGTTCCACTGCGGTAGTGTACTCCGGTAACCAACGGATGATTTACGATCACTTCCCAACGCGCGGATACCAATCCAGTGCACAGGGACCGCTGCACGTCAGTTTGGGGGACTCCGATCTGGTCGATTCCATCAAGATGGTTTGGCCGGACGGTACCTACGTACCCATTCTTTTGGATGCGGTCGACACTTACGTTTCGGTATCCTACGTCGCCGGTGGGCCGGTCTTCGACTTTGGGGAATTATCCCCGCCAACTTCCCCCGCACCCGCGGCAGCGCCAGAGACTGCGTTCGCCCTGCAAGATGATACGGAGCGGGCGGGGATTGATTTTACTCACGTTGAAAATGCCTTCGTTGATTTTACGCGGGAGCCACTGATGCCGCACATGGCTTCCACGGAGGGGCCAGCTTTGGCGGTAGGGGACTTGAACGGTGATGGGCGGGAAGACTTCTTCGTCGGCTCCTCCAAACGTAACCGTTCCGCAGTTTACCTGCAACGGGCGGACGGGACATTCACGGAAGAGACTCCGGATGTCGTCCTAGCAGATTCGATCTACGAAGATGTTGCCGCGCAGATCGTGGACCTCGATAATGACGGCCACCCGGATCTCGTGGTGGCTGCCGGCGGAAACGAATACTACGCCAAACAAGAACCGCGCACGCAACGGATCTACTGGAATGATGGGCAGGGCAATTTCATTAAATACGTACTCCCCGATATTTTTCTGACGGCCGCTACGGTGGTGGCCGGAGACGTAAATGGGGATGGCCTCCAAGATCTGTTGATTCCTGGTCGCGTCGTTCCCCGATTCTACGGCGCTACCCCAGACACCTATCTGCTGCTAAACAATGGTGACCGAACCTTTACGGACGCTACGGATGCATGGTCCGCCGAACTCAGTCAGGCCGGCCTGGTGACGGACGCCGAACTCGCTGACCTGGACGGCGATGGTGACCTGGACGTTGCCGTGGCTGCAGAATGGCAGCCCATCGCTATTTATTACAACGAAGGAGACAAGTTCCGCCGCCAATATATTGGTGAAGAAAAAGGCTGGTGGAGCGCTCTAGCCATTGGTGATCTGAACAGGGATGGAAAGCCGGACATCCTTGCGGGCAACACCGGGCTGAACAACAAACTCAAACCTTCCCGGGAGTATCCGCTGGAGATGTACCTCAACGATTTTGACGGCAACGAAAAGCCCGAACAGGTGATTACTTACTATGTGAAGGGGCGCAAAATTCCCTTCGCGAGCCACGCTGAACTCATCAAGCAAATGCCGAAGCTGAAGAAGGAGTACTTGTTCGCGCAAGACATGGCTGGTGCCTCGGTAGAAACGATTTTCGGTAAGGCAGAACTTGCCGCAGCTGAAAAATTCAGCATCAATACGCTGGCGAGCTACGCCTACCTGAGCAACGAGAACGGGAATTTTGCTGCGCAACCACTGACGGACCAGGCTCAGTTCTCATCTATTCACGCCTTTCTTCCCGTGAGCGACGGTAAGCAAATGCAGTGGCTAGCCGGCGGGAACTTCCTGGGCTCCACCATTGAAATGGGATGGTACGACGCAAGCTTCCTCTTTGGGCTTGATTTCTCCACAGAGTCGAATGGCACCTACGCGCGCTTACCCGGTAAAGGTATCGGTGGGGAGATTCGCAACCTGGCTACCATCCAGGTTGCAGGCCGCCAACACTACCTGGTAGCCCGTAGTGGGGACGCGCTGAAGCTACTGGGACCCGCGAATTCGCAATTGGAGCAATGATGACTTAGGCTGGCCGCCCGACAAACCAGCCGTGGCTTAGGTAAGAGTGCCGACGAAAAACTTTTTTGAAATAAAGTAAGGGTAGAGTAGGGGGGAGGTCCTGTTATGGTGTCTGGAAGGTATAAGCGGCAGCGAAACAATTGGAAAATTGACGTTGCTGCCAAACTATCAATCTTTCATCTGTATCTCAAACGTGTGCCTTATGACTACCGAAGCTAAAATCACCCTCCTCAATCAATTCACGATTTTTGATTGCCTCAGCGATCAGGAAAAGAGCCAACTCGGCGACGCGATGGAGTTTCGGAAGAAGCCACGCTACACGGTGATTTACCAACCCGGAGAGACAAGTGAACACCTTTACCTTCTTCAGAAGGGTGCCATTAAGATCAGCACCCACAATAATGAAGGGAAGGAGGTAATCAAGCAACTGATCCACCCCGAAGCCATCTTTGGCGAATTGGCCCTCGTTGGTGAAAATACCCGCAATGAGACGGCACAGTCACTGAAGGAAGAGGTACACTACTACACCATCCGCGTAGCGGACTTTCAGCGCATTCTCGCTCGTAACACGACGCTGAACCAGCAACTACTAACGCTTTTCGGACAGCGGATGATCGCCGCCGAGACGAAGTTGGAAAACCTGATCTTCAAAGATGCCCGTAGCCGTATCGTCAGCTTCCTCCACGAGGTAGTTACCAAGCGCGGTCGCCGTGTTGGCTACGAAATGCTACTGAAGCACAGCCTGACGCACCAGGACATCGCCAACATCACCTGCACCAGCCGTCAGACCGTCACGCTGGTCCTGAATGAGCTCCGCAAGGAAAACTTGATCTACTTCAACCGGGGCCGCATCCTGGTAAGAGATATGGATGTTCTGCAGCAAAACGCAGCCTAACACGATCTATGATTGAGGTACTTAAGATCCCCGCTACCGCTTCGGTAGTGGGGATTTTTTGTGGGGAGTGATGGTTAGAAGAGCGAATAGATTGCGTAGTGGTAAAGGGAAATCTATGACAAACTAGCCAAATCATTTTCGCGCTTATCCTCGCGCTGCATTTGCTACCTTAGGCGGATGCAAAACAAGAAGATTCTCTACTGGTCCATAACCGTTGCGCTGGCCGGATTTCTCTTTGGATTCGATACCGTGGTCATCTCCGGGGCGGACCTTCCACTGCAGGAACTCTGGCAGCGGGGTGAGTTGTTCCACGGATTCGTCGTGATGGCCTCTGCATTGTGGGGGACGGTCGCAGGAGCTCTCCTTGGGGGTATTCCGACGGATCGGCTGGGGCGCAAGACCACCCTCATTTGGATTGGTATCTTTTACACCATCTCCGCCCTCGGCTCCGCGATGGTGAGCGATCCCTGGCTTTTTGCCGCCTTCCGTTTCATTGGCGGGGTAGGGGTAGGCGTGAGCACCATTGCCGCACCGGCGTACATCTCCGAGATCGCTCCGGCAGCTGACCGGGGAAAATTGGTAGCGACCTACCAGTTTAATATCGTCTTTGGTATCCTGGTCGCCTTTCTATCCAACTACCTACTCAGTGGAATCGAAGAAGGTGCCTGGCGGTGGATGATCGGTGTAGAAGCCATTCCCGCCATTATCTATACAGTGATGGTGATGGGCGTCCCCCGATCGCCACGCTGGTTGCTAACGAAAGGTGGGCAGCCCGAGGAGGCTCGCCGCGTCCTGGAACTCATCAATCCTGGCGTAGACGCGGACGCGCTATTGCGAGAAATATCGCTCGACAACAGCGAAGCGGACCACCGGGAAACCATCTTTCACCCCCGGTACCGCTTCCCGTTGATGCTCGCCTTTTTACTAGCGTTCTTCAACCAGTTCTCCGGGATCAATGCCTTTCTGTATTACGCCCCCCGCATTTTTGAGACGGCGGGCCTGGAAAAGAGTTCGGCACTGTTGAGTAGCGTGGGGATCGGCGTGGTGAATCTGGCGTTCACCCTGCTGGGCCTTTCCTTGATTGATCGCTTCGGCCGCCGCCAATTGATGTACATCGGTTCGGTGGGGTACATCGTGTCGCTGAGTATGGTCGCGCTGGCCTTCGGGCTGGGGTGGCAAGGTTGGTACGTCCCCCTTTTCCTCTTTGTATTCATTGCGGCCCACGCCATCGGGCAGGGGACGGTCATCTGGGTATTCCTGAGTGAGATCTTTCCTAACCACTTGCGGGCTAGTGGTACTTCCTTCGGAACGTCAGTACACTGGATCCTGGCGGCAGCGATCCCTTCAGCGGTGCCAATCCTGTTCACTACGATCGGAACGTCGACGGTATTTGCTTGCTTTGCTTTTATGATGGTCCTGCAACTTGTCTTCGTGTGGCGCATGATGCCCGAAACGAAAGGCGTCCCACTGGAGGATTTAGGTGACCTGCTTTACCCGCCAACCAAATTGTAAAAAGCCCAACCACAATTCTGACTGGAGGCCACTAATCGGTCCCGAATGGCGTTATCTCTCCAATGACTAGAAGAACCTTCTTACTGCTAGCCCTGCCCGTACTGCTAACGACCTGTTACTCGTTCAAGGGTATTACCATCCCAAACGAGGTAGAGAATGCTTACGTCCCTAACTTCATTGACAATGCCATCGGTGCGCCGCCCACGTTGCACCTGGACATGACCGAGGAACTGCGTAATAAAGTGCGCGACGAGGCACGGCTGACCATTACAGAAACGAACCCGGATATCGAAATGAAGGGCACCCTGGTTGACTTCCGCGTCTCCGCGGAAGGTGCCCGGCCGGGCAACGAAACCAGCGCCATTGCAGCATTGAACCGGCTGACTGTAGTGGTGGCCATCAGCTACACCAACCTCCTCGACGAGACGGGGGAGGACAAGTGGACGCAGAACTTCTCCCACTTTTTCGACTTCCCCGCCACGCAGACGCTCGCCAGCGTGCAGGATGAAGCGTTGGAGGAGATCATCGATAACATCAACGAGAAGATCTTTAATAAAGCCTTCGCCGAGGAATGGTAGCGAACGGTCTACCTACCGGTAATGCAACTGAATTCACCAATTAGCTCAAAACGAAAAAGCCCCGACTAACCTTAGTTAGCCGGGGCTTTTTGTTGTTGGATTGAGGACTACTTTTCGGTGGTCTCTGCATCTGCCGTGCTGCTGGCGGGGGCTTCCGTTTCGGCGGCGGCTTTTGCCTTCGCTTCTTTCTTGGCCTTTGCTTCAGCATCCTTCTTTTTCTGAGCGTCCGTCTTCTTCCGCTTCTTGGGCTGAATCATGACGTTCATACGCCGCTTCTCCATTTGGGGCATGGACTCCGCAGTACCGACATCCTCAAGCTCCTTCATGAAACGAAGGAGGAGAAGTTCACCGCGGTCTTTAAAGACGATGGTACGGCCACGGAAGTGAACGTAGGCCTTCACCTTAGAACCCTCTTCCAGGAATTCCCGGGCGTGGCGGAGTTTAAACTCGAAATCGTGCTCACCGGTATTCGGGCCGAAACGGACTTCCTTGACGACCGTCTGTACGGTATTCGCCTTGAGTTCCTTTTCGCGCTGCTTTTGCTGGTAGAGGAATTTTTTATAGTCGATCAGTTTCACGACCGGAGGCGCAGCTTTTGGGCTGATCTCTACGAGGTCTAACTCCGCGGCGCGGGCCCACTGCTTTACGGTGCGGGTGTCGTACACCTCACCGGCTTTAAAATCTTCACCGATCTCCTCGGCAACCTTCTGAACGTTGTCCCCAACGAGACGTACTTCCGGGACCCGAATCATATCGTTGATGCGGTGTTTCGGAGTGGTATCCTCACGTTGGTAAGTGCGTCTGCGGCCGCCGCCTTTTCTTCTACCCAATACTTTGGTGTTTGATAAATAGTAAATGAGTGGCGGGCCTACTCGGCCTATGCTACTCAAAGTGTTATAATATAAAGGCTCCGCGTGTCGGTAATGTTTCAACATTTGGGAGCCTTGGTATCAAAAATAGGGTGAGCCGCGCAATAAATTGCGTCGGCTCACCACATTTCTAAACTCGGTACGGTTATTCCTCCGCAGCTACGGCTTCGTCGGCGGTAATGCTGAGGCCATTTTCCTCCTCGTTCAGCGTAGCGGTCAACTTCGCACCGGGCGCGGGATTGTTGTTCAGGATGTACTCCGCCAGTGGATCCTCAATGTATTTTTGGATCGCACGGTGCAGCGGGCGTGCACCAAACTGAGGGTCAAACCCTTTCTCGGCAACGAAGGTCTTCGCCTTCTCGTCCAAGTCAAGCGTAAACTCGAGTCCGTCGAGGCGCTTGTACAGATCCGCCAGCGCGATGTCGATGATCTTGAAGATATCGTTCTGGTCGAGGCTGTTGAAGATGACTACGTCGTCGATCCGGTTGAGGAATTCCGGAGAGAAGGTGCGCTTCAGTGCATTGTTGATGACTGACTTGCTGTTCTCTTCAGCGTTCTCCGTCCGCGCCTTGGTTGCAAAACCAACGCCCTGGCCGAAGTCCTTTAGCTTACGGACACCGATGTTGGACGTCATGATGATCATGGTGTTCTTGAAGTCCACCTTACGGCCCATGCCGTCCGTCAACTGTCCGTCGTCGAGCACTTGGAGGAGGATGTTGTAGACGTCGGGGTGCGCCTTTTCAATCTCATCGAGCAGGATTACGCTGTAGGGCTTGCGACGAACCTTTTCGGTCAGCTGGCCACCTTCTTCGTAACCTACGTATCCGGGAGGAGCACCGATGAGGCGGCTTACGGAGAACTTCTCCATGTACTCCGTCATGTCGATCCGAATCAGGCTGTCTTCACTGTCGAAGATGTACTTAGCCAGCACTTTAGCCAATTCCGTCTTGCCGACACCGGTGGGGCCGAGGAAGATGAAGGTACCAATGGGCTTCTTCGGGTCCTTCAGCCCAACGCGGTTCCGTTGAATGGCTTTGGTGACCTTTTCGATGGCGTTATCCTGTCCGATCACGGCTCCTTTGAGGTCGTTAGCCATCCCGACAAGCTTCTTGCTCTCGTTCTGGGCAACGCGGTTGACGGGGATACCGGTCATCATGGATACTACTTCGGCGATGTCCTCCTCACCGACAGGGTAACGGCGGGTCTTGGATTCCTCCTCCCACTGTTCCTTGGCTTCCTCGAGGGCGCGCTGGAGTTTGCTTTCCTGGTCGCGGAGATCAGCAGCTTTTTCGTACTGCTGGTTCTTCACGGCGGCATTCTTTTGCTCGCGTACTTCCTCGATCTTGCCTTCCGCTTCCTCGATGTTTTCGGGTACGGTGATGTTCTTGAGGTGGGTACGGGCACCTACCTCATCGAGCACGTCAATGGCCTTGTCCGGCAGGAAGCGGTCGGTGATGTATCGGTCGGAGAATTTCACGCAGGCTTCAATCGCATCATCGGAGTAGACAACGCTGTGGAAATCTTCGTACTTCGTTTTGATGTTATTGAGGATGTGTACGGCTTCCTCGGGGCTTGGCGGGTTCACCAATACTTTTTGGAAGCGGCGGTCGAGCGCACCATCTTTTTCGATGTGCTGGCGGTACTCATCCAGGGTGGAAGCACCGATACACTGGAGCTCACCGCGGGCGAGGGCTGGCTTGAAGATGTTACTGGCGTCCAATGAACCGGTAGCGCCACCCGCACCGACGATGGTGTGGATCTCATCAATAAAAAGGATCACGTCGCGGCTCTTTTCCAGCTCCGTCATGATGGCCTTCATCCGCTCTTCGAACTGGCCCCGGTACTTCGTGCCGGCTACGAGCGCGGCGAGGTCGAGCATCACGAGGCGCTTGTCGAACAGTGTCCGGCTAACGCGCTTCTCCTTGATGCGGAGGGCGAGGCCTTCTACGATGGCAGTCTTACCTACTCCGGGTTCACCGATGAGGATGGGGTTGTTCTTCTTGCGGCGGCTCAGGATCTGGCTCACGCGCTCAATTTCCGTTTCCCGGCCAATGATGGGGTCGAGGCGGTTCTCTTCGGCCAGGGCGGTAATGTCGCGGCCGAAGTTGTCGAGTACGGGCGTCCGGCTCTTGCTGGTATTGCCTTTGCGTCCGCTGCCGGAGCCTCCGCGGCCCTGGTCGTCGTCCTCGTACTGGTCACCCTCTTCGGGTGCCTGGTTGGTTGGAAGTTCGAGATCTTCCGAGAAGTCTTTTTCGTCTTTCACGTAATCGAGTTCAGCTTTGTAGAGGTCATATTCCACTTCGAACTGGCGCAAGATCTTTGCGGCGGGTAGCTCTTTGTTGCGTAGAATAGACAGGATAAGGTGTTCGGGGCTCACGGTGCGCGTCTTCAGCGCCTTCGCTTCGAGGAAGGTGACTTTGAGTACGCGGTCCGCTTTATCATTCAGGGGCAGTTGGGAGATCGTGTGCCCGCTGGCCTGGCCGCCATTGCGTTGCACGTTTTCACGGATGGTATCCTTCAACGCCTTGGTATCCACGCCCATGTTCCGCAACACGCGGTTGGCGAGGGTAGATGGCATACTCAGGACGCCTAACAGAAGGTGCTCCGGGCCAACGTAGGCGTGGCCCATCTTCTCCGCTTCCATTTTGCCCCTGGCCATGGCCTTTTTTATTTCCGGGTTGAATTCCCGCTGGCTTGGATTAGGCATATTGTATAAATTTTGTTGTTCAGTTTTAATGCGCTCAGATTAACTGCGATGGGTTCCAGGTACGCCTTCGTTGGCGCTGCCGCGGGTGCCAGGCAATGGGCAAGTAAGCGATGCGTAACTACTGCCCTAAAGTATATCCTTTTTAGGAATAACCGTGCCAAAGGAAACGACTGCCAAATAAACCTGACAGAACGCGGCGCATTTGTGGATCGATTATCGAAGGCTGACGCACGTTTAAATAACACGCGCTTCCCACAATTAGTTGGCCTAACGGCCGCTCCGCTTGCTCTTGTGTCGTCTCTCGCCGTCTCGGACAAAATTTAGTAAGACGTTAACGGGGCGGCCTTTCTCGTGGCGAGGGCTAACTACAATAATGCAGCGTGCAGCTTGGCGAACTCCGCTTCCGAAGAGAAAATGAGCGCAAACCGTAGTGGAATTATGGCGTTAGGGTAGTGGTGGCGAACTTTGTCACCCTTACAGTGGTACGGTTATTGCAAACTGGACCACCGCGATCGCTTATTGTCAGCATCGTATTAACCAAAGTAACCCCCCCATGAAATTCAGTATCGACAAGCAGGAACGCTACACGCTCATCAAGCCGGAAGAAGAAAACCTGAACTCCGCCGTAGCCCCCCAGCTTAAGTCCGAATTTGTGATCCTGGCCAACGAGGGCATCAACAACTTGATCCTCGATCTCAGCGCCTGTAAGTACGTCGATAGTTCCGGGCTCAGTGCCATCCTCACCGCCCGCCGCCTGTGGGCCAACCTCGGCACCTTCATCGTAACGGGCGTCGACCACCCCGCCGTCAAACGACTCGTGGAGATCTCTAAAGTGGATTCCGTACTGACCATCCTGCCCACCGTCTCCGAGTCTTCGGACTACATCATGATGGAAGAGCTACAGCGCGATCTGGCCGGTGACGGCACCGACGAGGAGTAGTGGTGACATTAGATGGGTGACCACACTGATTTAAGGGAAATAGTGATACGGCTTCTTTCCAGCAAAAGTCTAATCTCGCTGACATTCCCTCCGGCGGTGTTCACCTGTTTAATTCTTTGTCACCACAAGTCTGCTATCCATGAAATTTGAAGCTACCATTCTCGGTACATCCGGAGCGGTACCGGCGCACGGCAGGTTCTGTTCCGGCGTCTTCTTCAGCGTTGATGGGACGGACGTACTCATCGATTGCGGCGAAGGCACCCAGATGCAACTGCAGAAAGCGGGGTTCGGGATGGGGAAGTGTACCACGATCCTCATTTCTCATCTCCACGGCGACCACTACTTTGGTCTTCCCGGTCTCCTCAGCAGCCTGGCGCTTAACGGCAGAACGCAGCGGTTGGTGATCGTCTCACCATTGCACCTGCGGCCGCGCATCAATGCTCTCTTTGAACTGGATCGGTACCCGATGCCCTACGAGGTAATCTTCCAAACCCTGGAAGCGACAGAGCTAACGCCACTGTTTACGGTAGGTGATCTGGAAATATCAGCCTTCCCCCTGCAGCACCGGACGCCCACGAACGGTTACCTGATCCGCGAAAAAAACCGGCCCGCCAACATCCGGAAGGAGAAGATTACTGAGTTTAACATTCCCTGGCCCGCCATCGGCGGGATCAAGGCGGGCGATGATTTCGTAAGCGCTGTTGGACAAACGATTCCAAACGCGGAGCTGACGGTGGCGGCACCACCTCCACGCAGTTTTGCCTACTGCTCCGATACCGTTTACTTCCCCGAATTGGCTGAGTACGTATCCGGAGTCGACCTGCTCTACCACGAAGCGACTTTCCTGGCGGATATGGAAGCGGATGCCCTGAAGAAAGGCCATTCCACGGCCAGCCAAGCGGCGATGACCGCGCGTGATGCCGACGCCGGTCAGTTGATCATGGGCCACTTTAGCAGCCGCTACCCGGGGGTGCGAGAACACGAAGAGGAAGCGCGGTTGATCTTCCCCAACAGCTACGCCGCCCGGGATCTGGCGAGCTACGCCGTTCCCTTTCAGGGCCGAGCCCAATGAAAAAGCCCGCTGCATCAGATGGATGCAGCGGGCTTCTTTCTAGTGGCTCTCGAAATCAGCGATTGACCTGTAGCATTTGGCGAAAAAGACCGTCAGCGGTCGTCGCCGTAGCCACGTAATTGCCGGAAGGCAAGTGGCTGAGATTAATGGAACTCCCACTGTAGAATCCAGACTTATTTAAAACGGGCCGCCCCTGCATGTCGGCTACTTGGACGGACATCTGCCCTTCTACCGGAACGTCCAACCGAAAATTACCGGAACTGGGGTTGGGGTAAGCCAGGAATGGTTGGGCTACCGACGGATTGAAAATGGCCGTCAGGCGGTCATCCAAAAAGGTGGTGCCAAAGAGGTTTGGCTTTTCGGCAGCGTCTACGTCGGTGGAGAACCAGGTGACGCGGTGGTCCGCATTACCACTACCGTCATCGTCGTTGATGACCACGTCCAGACCGAGAAACATACCTGCGTTAGGCGTCGTCCCGAGGGCGAACCAGGGGAGGCTAATCTCTGCGTCGTAGCCCTTGTCCGTATCCATGAAGCGGACGCTCGTGCCCTGGCTGATGTTACCGTTAAAGTCAGAGACGATCGTGCCGCCGTTGTACTGCGCCGTTAGCCGGTGATCGTTACCGTCGACGGATTCGGAGCGGTTGTAGCCCAGGTCGAGCAAAATTTCTACGCCATCGTCCTGAAAAAAGTCGCGGGAATCATTCACGAGATCGTCATCGGTGACGGAGACAAAGAAGTACAGACCACGGTCGTCCCACAGCATGCTGAATTCTCCGGCGAGGTCGTCTTCGCCGTTGCGTTCACGGCCACTGCAATTGGTTAGCGAGAGGGTGGGGCTGTTGTCCCAAAGATCCTCCCGCACGCCATCGATGGTGATGCGGCTATCGGCGGCGATGGTTTTTACGGCGGGGATGGGGGCCATGCGGCTGAGTAGGATGGAACCAAAAAGACTCGGGTCGGTATCCGCCGCGTTACCACGCGCCTGCCAGCTGAGGCGGCCTTCCAGGTTGTCGCGGCCGTTGTCATCGTCGTTGACGTGAACGTCGAAACCAAAGAGCGTACCCTCCGTAGGGTCAATGCCGAGCGTAGCCCAGGGGATCTTCACTTCCTTCACGTAGCCAGTAAAGAGGCTGCGTTGGCGGGTTTCCACGCCGTCGGTGGCGCCGAAGGAAAGTTCGACGGCTTCGTTGTCTCCCCAGCCAATAACGTAGTGGAAGTCATTCAGACCATCGTAGCTCATACCGCGGCTATTGTCGGCGTCGATAAAGATCTCCACGCCATCGTCGAGGCGGGGGTCATTGGAATCATTCTTCAGGTCGTTGTCCGTTACGTCGATGATGAGGTAGAGGGCTTCGTCGTCCCAGACGCTGGTCCAGGATGCGGTCAGGTCGTTACCGCGTGGGCTGCCAATCAGGTTGCGGTCGATGGACCACTCGCGGCCGAGGTAGGCCTGCTCTTTGATGCCGTCCACGTTAATAGGTAGCACGCTGGGTTGGACGGTATTCTTTAGTACCTGGTTGACGGGGAGTGGGCCGACGCCTTCCATGGGGCCTTCGAAGGCGCCGAGATCAATGCCGCTGCCCTGGGGGCGGGGTGCGCCGGTGAGGTCCGTAGCCGGAGCCTGAGCAGGGTCGCCTACATCCAGCCCGGGGCTGCCGGGGCGGAGGGCGAAGAATTGGCGGAAATCGTCCACACTGGAGAACTCAAAATCATCGGGCACCACCTGGCGGAATTGCACGTAACTCTGCTCGTCGTAGGTAACGACATCGTTGCCACTCTCGGAAGTGGGGCCGTTGAAGCGGGCGTTGCCCACCACGAGGTTGTTCTCGAAGATCAGGTTAGAGCCGCGCTTGTTGTCGTAGTTAAAGGCGTGGCCCCGCTGGCCGAAGGTCTGGACGGCAATGTTATTGTAGAACTCCACCTGGCCGGTGACGAACTCGGCGGCGAGGTCGCCCAGGCCGGTCGTTACCTCTTCAATCACGTAGTTATTAAAGGCGGTAGTGTTGTTCCGGAAGATGGCGTTGGCGACCTCGAAGGCCTTGGCGCCGGAGCCACCGTTATTGAAGCAAAGGTTGTTCTCCACCAGAGTCTGGGCGACGAAGGCGGGGATGTTATCGTCGTTATTCTGCGTCCAGTTGAAATCGTCGAGGATGATGCCATTACCGTCCGTCGGGTGGTCGAAGCCACCGGGTTCGAAGGGTAGGCGGCACTCATTTTCGAAGCAGACATTCTCGGCGATGTAGATGTGGATGCCGGGCTTGTCATCCTTCTGGATGGGTTGGTAGATGGAGATGCCGGAGCAGTTGTAGGGGTTCGTCTTGGCGTTGTCGCGCGCGACGTTGCGCAGGAAGGTCATGTAGTCCGACTCCCGGCCGCCGAATCCGCCACAGCCGCAATCGTGGGAGTAGCAATTTTGCACCACGACGTGGTTGGATTGAAAAATGCTGATCCCGCTGTTCCAATCTTCGTAGGGGCGGTCTTCTAGGTTGAATACCTCGATTCCGTCCACCACCGCGTGCTCGGTTTCGATGATGTGGAAGATGGTATTGTACTGGGCCGTGCTCTCAATTTTAGCGCCCCATTGGTTAATGGATTTTACCACGGTTGGCTTTTCCGCCGTCGCGATTTTGCCGCGCAATTCCACGCCATTCTCCTGGTAGAGACCGTCGTCGATGTAGAGTGTATCGCCGGCGGGCAGTTCGGCCAACGCGTATTTCAAAGTTTGCCAGGCGGAGCTCAGGCTTGAGCCATCGTTGTCATTATTCCCGTTCGGGCTGACGTAATGGGCAGTTTGCGCTGCCGCGGGTGCCGTGAAAAGGGCTAGAAAAAATAGGGGCAGTAAGCGGGGGAGGGTAGTAGACAGGTTGAAGGACATTCTTTGCATGATGAAGCGGTAGGTAAGGGGGCTTTAAACGGTAGTAAGTTACGGCGGCCGTAAGCCCCAGACTTTGATTTTGGGGCTATTTGTCAGGCAAAGGCCAGTGTCGGGATTTCTAAATACCTTGCCGGAGATGCGCAGTATCGTGGTCAAGGTGGAAAGAGCAGGCGTACGTTTTAGCCGCGAGATCGTGCTACCGTGGGCGGCTACGAACCTCCCCGCGGATGCCTTCCTCGTAGCTGGCCACGAAGAATTTTACTGGGAGTTGGAAATGCAATCGTTTGAAGCAAATACGCTATTTGTAAGCGTTCGGAGCCTCTCCGCAAACCCATTTGCTTACGATCCAGACCGGAAACCGCGGGGAGTGGTGACCGGACTCCACTTTAGCCCACTCCCTCGGGCTGACTTTTTGGCGCAATTATCCTTCTACCGATTAGCTGATTTGGAAGCTTATCTACAAGCAGCTGGCGAGCGAAGTACCGAACTACAAATGATAGTCCCCGATTTCAGTGAGTTTACCGAAGCTGATGCTTCCATTCCACTCAGCGGTTTCTTCGAAGACCGGCCCGTAAAGTTCCGGGTGAAGTTTATGGACCTCACCATCAAAACAGGGTACGCCCAAGGGGAAGCAAAATTTCCGGAAAGCGTCGATCCAATTCCCTTCACCATTGCCAACGATCACCTGGTGGCAGAATTTGACACCATCAAAGCCTTCTTCGTATCCCGCCTGCAACGCCAGACCATCCAAGTAAATGCCGTGCTTACCAATCGGCCGGCGGGGGTATGGCAGCTAGAAGGAGCCAGTTCTCCGCAGATCGACCGGATCGACGGCAGCATGATTGAAGTCTTCCGCACTCGCACTCTCCGCCAGATCATGGGTGGGGGGCTACCCAAAATTGTTGACAAGCAACTCTTTACGCCGGACGATATCTTCGGCTCGTTGGAAGACGAGGAGCTGGGGCGGGCCACCTTGCCCGATGATGCCCTGGACTTGCTCAACGCCATCCTGGCCAGCCAGGCCGTCCGCAACGCGAAGCAGCTTCACTTCCTGGCGGGAGAGCTCGGTGGGGTGGCCGAGAAACTGCGGTACGTCCTCACCCCTAAATTCGGATTCGTTTTCCGTGTGGAGGGGCGGGAGGCTAACCACTTCATCCTGGAGCTCCTAAACGACCACGCAACCTATATATGGTCGATCCCCAATACTTGGGGGACGCTGGCGGAAGAATACGCTGCCATTGAGCGGGAGTTAGCCAAAGTTGGTGCTATGGGCCGCAATCAGTACCGCCGCCTGTTGAGCTTTGAGCATTTGTTCTGGATCGTCGTCCACGAAAGCAGCGAGGGTGGGGTAGTGGATGGTTTCCCGCGTTGGCGAAACCGGTTGCTGGAGGGCTTGGGGTAGTTCGGGTCATTCTGAATGCTAGGCTTGGTCTCCCGTCCGATGGGTGTTGGTAGCGTTCCGCTTGGTCCTGTTTATTTCCTTTTTTTTGGCACCTGCGGCAGCGCCAGCTGATGATTTACGTTATGGCTATATGCTGTGTACTTCCTTCGAAAAGCGGGGCCAGAAAATATTCTGTTGTGTTTGCCAAATTCTGAAGAAGGACTATTGGGAAATCGCCAATGTGTCGTTCAGGGGGCAAGCACAGTGTTAAGGGAAGTATAAATCTTGTTGTAGATTTACAACAGCTTACTCCCGCAGTGCCTAGTCATCAAATTACTGCGCTCAGCGGTCAGATTTTATACACTAAACACAATTTCACTAGCCATACTATTCCTTCGCCATCCAGAGTCAATCGAGACCAAGTGGGTACTTAGAAGGTCTTTCCAAGCACATAACTAGTCATTTAGCTAAGCCCACGCCACACGGTGGCAGATCGCGCATTGAGCGCCTCGATCAGGGGCCATACAGAACACTTACTCACTATACTTAATCAAATTAAACCATTTAACATGAGACGATTTCTACTAGCCTTAGGGCTATTGTTCTCCGTCGTGGGCATTGCCACGGCACAAAAAACGGTTACCGGTACGGTGATCGACGAGGAGGGCGAGAGCCTGATCGGCGTCAGTATCCTGGTGAAGGGAACGACCACCGGCACGGTGACGGACCTAGACGGTGCTTACGCTGTTAGCGTACCTACTGGTGCGGAACAACTTATTTTTAGCTACACGGGCTACGGCACGCAGGAAGTGGCGATTGACAACCGCTCCGTAGTCAACGTAACCATGGCTTCCTCCGCTGAATTGCTCGACGAAGTCATCGTAACTGCTTACGGCGTAACCTCCAAAGAAGCCTTCGGTGGCTCCGCCGACGTGATTGGTGCTGAGGACCTCGAAGTTCGTAACGTTACTTCCGTCGTTTCCGCCCTGGAGGGTAAAGCAACGGGTGTACAGTTTACGTCTGGTACCGGCGGCCCCGGTTCCTCCCCCAACGTCTTTATTCGCGGTATCGGTACCCTGAACGGTAGCGCCCGCCCACTATACGTGGTGGATGGCGTCCAGTACGAAGGTGACCTGAGTACGATTAACCAGGAGGACATTGCTTCCCTGACAGTGCTTAAGGACGCTTCTTCTACTTCGCTTTATGGCTCCCGTGGTGCAAATGGTGTGATCCTGATCACGACCAAGCGTGGCTCCCGGAAGGGCACCCGCGTTTCCGCTTCCGTATCCCACGGTTTGATCTCCAACGCGATTCCTTTCTACGACGAAGTAACGCCCGGTGAGTACTACGAAACGATGTGGGAAGCCCTGCGTAACTCCAGCGCCGGTGGTGGTGACCCCCAGTTTGCCAGCGACAACATCTTCAACTCTCTGGGTTACAACCCCTTCAACGTACCTAACGACCAGATCGTAGGTACAGACGGTCAGTTGAACCCCAACGCGGAGGTGATTTACCAAAGCCTGGACTGGTACGATCAGCTCCAGCAGGACAACCCTACGCGGACGAACTACGCCCTGAACGTATCCAGCGGTGGTGAAGACCACAGCATCTTTTTCTCTACCTCCTACCTGGAGGAAGACAGTTACGTACGTACTTCCGAGTACGACCGCTTCACCAGCCGCGTGAATGCGGACTTTGACGCTACTGATTGGCTGACGATTGGTGGTAGTGCCAACGTCGTTCTTACCAATGCTGCTGGCCCCAGTTCTGCCGGTACCGGAAGCATCGTGAACCCCTTCGGTTTTGCGAAGAACATTGGTTCTATCTACCCAGTATTCGTGAATGACCGCGATGGTAATCTTGTCCGCGATGCTGGCGGAGACCCCATTTTTGACTCCGGCGAAGGCTTCTCTGAGTTCGGTGTCGGTTCCCGCCCGATCAACCAGGGCCGCCACGCGCTCCAGGAATTGCTGCTGAACGACGAGCGTGACCGGGACAACACTTACGGCTTCCGTTTCTACTCTGACTTGCACCTGCTTAAAGGTCTCAAACTGAGCCTGATCTACGGACGGGACATCAACGAGGGCCTCGAGAAAGAATACGAGAACGCCATCATTGGTGACGCTCAGCCTACCGGTCGCTACAGCGAGACGCGTTTCCGCCGCCAGACGATCAACTTCAACCAGATCCTGAACTACACGACTAGTTTCAGCGACGTGCACAACTTTGAAGTACTTCTGGGCCACGAATCATTCGACCGTACCTTCTCTTTTAACGACGTGCTGGCCATTGACCAGGTTGTGGAAGGTATCTTCGAATTTGACAACTTCGCTACGCCAGTATCTACTGGTGGTGCCACATCTCAGCGTACGCTGGAAGGTTACTTTGCCAAGTTGAACTACAACTACGCTAACAAGTACTACGCCAGCTTCTCGGCGCGCCGTGATGGTTCTTCCGTCCTGCTCGACAACCGTTGGGGCAACTTCTTTGCCGGTAGCCTTTCGTGGCGTTTGGATCAGGAGCAGTTCATTCAGGATATCTCCTGGATCAACCGCCTGAAGCTCCGTGGCTCTTACGGCCAGGTGGGTAACGATAACCTGAATGACTTCTTCCTTTCACGCGCTCTTTACGCGCTGTCGTCCAATGCCGGTAACCCCGGCCTGTTGTTCTCAGAGATCGGTAACGCCGGTCTGGTATGGGAATCAACGAATAGCTTCGACGTAGCCCTCGAGTTTACCATCCTGGATAACCTCCTGGACGGCTCGGTAGAATACTACAACCGGGAGACGTCCAACCTGCTCTACGATCTGCCGATTGCCCTTAGTAACGGTGCCAATGCTTTCCCCGGAAACGTAGGTGGTATTTTGAACTCCGGAGTTGAGGTCGGCCTACAAGCCAACCTGCTGCGCAAGGGCGACCTGCGCTGGTCCGTCAATACGACCCTGACTACGCTGCATAATGAGATCACGGACCTCCCCGAACCATTCGTAAATGGCTCCAAGCGTTGGGAAGAAGGCCGTTCACGTTACGATTACTACATCCTCCACACGGCGGGTGTTGACCCCGAGAACGGTGACCAGTTATTCCTCGTATTTGAATTGGACGAAGACGGCAACAGCGTTCCCGTACTCGAAGAAGACGGTACGCAGGCAGTAACTAACGACTGGCAGGCCACCGAGCGCGCGTACACCAACACGAGCTCACTTCCCGACCTGCTCGGTAGCGTTTCTACGAACCTGAACTACAAAGGCTTCGGTCTGAACATCCTGATGAACTACGGTATCGGTGGTGAGATCCTCGACTTTGGTTACTCGGCTATGATGCACTCCGGTAACTACGGAAGTAGCCTCCACCCCGATATCCTCAATGCCTGGCGTGCACCCGGTGACGTGACTGACGTCCCCCGCCTCGAGAATGGTAACAGCCCGAACCTCGTCCGAGCTTCTTCTACCCGCTTCCTGACGAGCGCCAGTTTCTGGGCCATCCGTAACGTTAACCTCAGCTATACCTTCGACCGCAGCGTAACAGACCGAATCGGTTTGGATGACCTTCGCGTTTCCCTGACCGGTGAAAACCTCTTCATCAGTTCCGAACGTAACGGTCTTAACCCACAGTTCAACCTTGCTGGTACACCTTCCGGTAACACTTTCAGCCCATCCCGCGTGATCTCCGTTGGGCTCAACGCTAACTTCTAAAACCAACATCAATGTTGTCTAATATAAAATATCCCTTTCTGCTCTTCACGGCGCTGATCTGCTTCTCGTGTGAGGAAGAGTTTCTTGATACTACCCCAACGGACGCCATTGCGTCTGAATCTGCTCTCGCTACCGAAGCGAATATCGAGCTGGTCCTCAACGGTATGCACCGTACGATGTACGCCCAGTCTCAGACGGTACTGCCCGGTGGTGACGATGCGGCCAGCACGGCGCGCGCTAACGATCACTACTGGGTACCGCTAGGTGATAACCTCGGTGGTGGTCTCATCCACAGTGCTGACGCTAACAACCTTGGATGGCGTACCATGGCTCAGTGGCTCGGCCACACGGATCAGACGTCGCTGACCAATCAGATCCACTGGTACCACCGGTACAATATCATCACCAACGCTAACTCCATCATCAACCGCATTGCGGAGGGTGACTTGCCAGTAACGCCGAACCTGAACCAGATCCTGGGCCAGGCACTGACCTATCGCGCCTTTGCATACCTGGACCTCGTGCAGCACTACGGTAAAGGTTACCTGATCGGTAACCCTTCTTCCGACCCCGGGGTACCCATTTTGTTCTCTTCCGAGTCTCCCTTTGAGAGTGCTCCCCGTTCTACGGTGCAGGAAGTTTACGACCAGGTAAATACGGACCTGGACGCGGCCATCGAAGTTTTCGGTGACGCGGCGGCTCGCCCTACCGGATCTGCCTTCCACAAGGCTAACCTGAACATTGACGTAGCCTGGGGACTGAAGGCACGAACTGCTCTCGCCTCCGGTGACTGGGCAACGGCTGCCGAAGCTGCTCGCAACGCACGTGCGGATTACCCCATCATGGGTGAAGGTGATTGGAAAGCTGGTTTCAACACGACGCTGCTTCCCGAAGTGATGTGGGGTAGCAACGTAATCACGACGGAGACGACCTTCTTCCGTTCTTACTTCTACCTGGCGTCTAACACCTTCAACGGTAGCCAGGTACGGAATAACCCGAAGATCGCCGACCGCCGCTTGGTGGACGCCATCCCCGAAACGGATTACCGTAAGGATGTCTTCCTGCCGGATGCGCCAAACAGCAACCTCTCCGCCGCTAATGGCATGGGTGGTTTCGCGAACAACACCAACCCACTCTACACCACACAAGAGGAATTTGATGCGGAGATTGCCCGCTTGGCTTCCGTGTGGGGTTGGACGAGCCGCCACAACACGCACCCCTACATGCACGTGAAACTGCGCCAGGTGATCCCCGGTGGCATCGCACCCGATGATATCATCTACATGCGTGCTTCCGAGATGTACCTGATCGAAGCGGAAGCCGAGGCCATGATGAATGACCTTTCCGGTGCCGTTGCTGCTCTCGCTCCCCTTGCCACCGAGCGTGACTCGGAGTGGGACGGTGATGACTTCGACGACAGCCAGGATGACTTCATCGAGCACATCAAGTTCCAGCGCGGCGTCGAGCTGTGGGGAGAAGGTTTCCTCTTCCAGGACAAGATCCGTTGGGATGATGGTATCGACCACAGCGCGGACGGTGGTTCCGGTGCTTCACAGACGCTTTACCAGAATGGTTACATCGTAGCCAAGCCTTCCGAAAACCCAGCCTGGGTATGGAAGATCCCCCAGCGGGAGATTGATGCCAACGACTTCATCACCCCCGCCGATCAGAACCCCTAGGGTTTTGGTAAATGCCTTGCCTCCTTTTCTTTAGAAGGCGAGTAGTAAAGCACCCCGGGCTTTCGACTTTGTCGGAGCCTGGGGTGTTTTCGTTTTGGGGCTATCTACCGCTAAAGCATGGTTTATATGTCAGATACTGATCTCTTCATTCTATATGGCTACGCGGCTGCTTTGATCGCCTTGGTGCTGGTGAGTTTTTACAAAGGGTGGCTTCACCACAAATACCTATACCTAAACGATGTGGATAGAGTGGAGCCTTTCGCCGCATCGTTTACTCCGTGGGGGTGGAGTTTGGGTAATCAGTTGTATATGTTGCCGGTTTTGCCGCGGAGGTCGCCCGTCGAAGGCAATAGTATGGAAGTTAGCCTTTATGGGCGGATCAAAACCGTAACCATCATATTGTTAGTCCTGTGGGTTATTGCCATTTCGCCGGCCTTGTTGATTTTATTTTAGAGAGAATCCGAATGAGGCCATTCACCTATCCATATTTAAGAAGCCTGTTGGCTCAGGGTCTTCCATTTTCCGCATTTCCCATCACCCCGCACCTGCGGCAGCGCCCGATGTAGCAAGCGAAAACGAAAGAAAAATCCAACTACCCGCAGCCGCAACTTCGGCACTGCTACTCCCCATTCTATCTTACCTTCGCCCTCCCAACGCAAAGCAATGAGCAACATGCCCGCACCGACTACCTACACCGCCGCCGACGTCGAATCAAAGTGGTACCAGCACTGGCTGGAGAAGAACTATTTCCACTCTACGCCCGATGAGCGCGAGCCCTTCACCATCGTCATCCCTCCGCCCAACGTGACCGGGGTACTGCACATGGGGCACATGCTGAACAACACGATTCAGGACATCCTGATCCGCAAGGCGCGGCTCGACGGGCGCAACGCCTGCTGGGTACCCGGTACCGACCACGCCTCCATTGCTACGGAAGCCAAGGTCGTCAAGAAACTACGGGAGCAGGGTATCAAGAAATCGAACCTGACGCGGGAGGAGTTCATGAAGCACGCCTTCGCCTGGAAGGAGGAATACGGCGGGATAATCCTCAAGCAACTGCAGGAACTCGGCGCCAGTTGCGACTGGGAACGAACTCGCTTTACGATGGAGCCGGAACTGTATAAGGCCGTCATCAAAGTCTTCGTCAACCTCCACAAAAAGGGGAAGCTCTACCGTGGGCTGCGCATGACGAACTGGGACCCCTCCGCCCAGACCGTTCTCTCCAACGAAGAGGTTATTCATACCGAGGAAAACAAGAACCTCTACCACGTTCGCTACAAGGTGGCGGGGACGGACGATGAATACATCACCATCGCCACCAGCCGGCCCGAGACGATCATGGCCGATACGGCCCTCGCCGTTAACCCGAAGGACGAGCGCTACACCAAGTACCACGGCCGCAAGGTCATCGTCCCCATCGTCAATCGGGAGATTCCCATCATTGTGGACGATTACGTCGCCCTCGATTTCGGTACCGGCGCCCTCAAGGTTACGCCGGCCCACGACATGAATGACAATGCCCTCGGCGAGAAGTACGGGCTGGAGGTCATCGATCTCCTTAACCCGGACGGGACCCTGAACGAGAACGCCCAGGTTTGCGTCGGGATGGACCGCGACGAGGCCCGCGTCGAGATCGTCAAAATGCTCAAGAAGAGTGGGGACCTGCTGGAAACCAAGCAGTACCGCACCTCCGTTGGCCGGAGTGAACGGACGAATGCCGTCGTCGAGCCCCGCCTGACGCTGCAGTGGTTCCTCAAGATGGAAGGCATGGCGGCTACGGCCCTTCACGCAGTTGAATCCGGTGAGGTCAAGTTCCACCCGGAGAATATGGTCAATATGTACCGGTCCTGGCTCAAGCCGGAGAACGTTCGCGACTGGTGCGTCAGCCGCCAACTCTGGTGGGGGCAGCGCATCCCCGCCTGGTACTGGAACGACGAGGTTTTCGTCGCCGAAACCGCCGAGGAAGCCCTGGCCGAAGCCCAGCGCAAACACGCTACGGCCGACATCAAAATGGAAGACCTGCAGCAGGATGAGGACGTCCTTGACACCTGGTTCTCCAGCTGGCTCTGGCCGATGTCCGTTTTCGACGGCTTCAAGGATACCAAGGAATTGGAGTACTACTACCCGACGAGCGACCTCGTTACGGGTTGGGATATCATGTTCTTCTGGGTCGCCCGTATGGTGATGGCCGGCTACGAATTCAGTGAAGAATTGTTGCCAAAGGATCTCATTGAGCAGAAGGGAAAGATGCCCTTTAAGAACGTCTACTTCACGGGGATGGTCCGGGATGAGAAGCGCAAGAAGATGTCAAAGTCTTTGGGTAACAGCCCGGATGCGCTCGAGTTGCTCAAAGCATACGGCGCGGATGGCGTCCGTTTTGGGATGATGCGCTCAGCCGCTGCGGGTAACGACATTGTCTTCGATGCCCCTGTTTATTCTAACGATCCAGCCAAGAAGAACACCTCCGAACTTTGCAACCAGGGTAAGAAGTTCTGTAATAAGATCTTCAACGCCAATCGCCTCATCCAGAGTTTTGAGCAGGTGGATCGTGCGCCCGACCCCGTCACCGTCCTCGCTGGCGAATGGCTCAACGCCAAGTTGAACCAGACGATTACTGAAGTCGATCGCCTCCTCGGTGAATACCGCATCAGTGAAGCCCTGGCTACGCTCTATAACTTCATCTGGGGCGATTTCTGCTCCTGGTACCTCGAGGCCATCAAGCCCGCCGACGGTAAACTGAGCAACGAGACCTATGAGCTAACCATCAGCGCTTTCGAGCGGATGATGACCTTGCTGCACCCCTTCATGCCCTTCATCACCGAAGAGGTTTGGCACCAACTGCGCGAGCGCGGCGAAGGGGATGATTGCGTCGTCAGTACCTGGCCCACAGCGGGGGCGTACGACGAGCAGGTCATCAAAGACTTCACGCAATTGCAGGACATCATCTCCAGCATGCGCGACATCCGTAACCAACGGGGCGTCAACCAGCGTGAGCAACTCGCCCTTTTCGTTCAGCGCAGCGAAGCCACGGAAACGTTACTGGGCGCTGTCGCGGGTGCCAAGGAGTTTTTGCAAAAGAGCGGTGTACTAGAAAGCGTTGCCCTGACGGACGAATCACCCGATAACGCCTTACCCTTCCTCGTTGGAAACGATAAAGGGTACCTCGTGCTCAACGAAACGATCGACCTCGAAGGCGAACGGGCCAAGATCAACGAAGAGATTGCCCGGTTGGAGAAGCAGGTTGCCGGCGTTACGAAAAAGCTTAGCAACGAACGCTTCGTGAATAATGCCCCGGAAGCCGTCGTCGCTTTGGAGAAGAAGAAATTGGCGGATTGGTCGGCCAAGATTGAGTCGTTGCGGGCGATGGTGTAATAGTTTCAGGTATGACACGAGCAGAACAAAAAGAATACGCCCAGGAATTTGCCCAACTGCTTCAGGGAGGAGCAAGCTGGCAGGATTGGCAAGACGTTGCCGAATCCAAAGGACTGTATTCCCGCGATATTGGTACGATCGCCGGAGATGTACTTTTCTACGTAAAGCAACCCTACGAAGAGGAGCTAGCTAATGCCGTCAAAGAGAACATCGAATTGGAAAATACGGACCTTCATCCCGCGGTCTACCAACGGATTATTGACGACGAAAGAGAACGCTTTCGGCGTAGGACTGTCACGAAAATGAGTGCTGATCTTTCCGCTGGCGTTGTGCACGCAGATGCCCTGCGGTATACCTACGATCATCCGTTACTGACGGAGGAGGATTACAAACGAGCTCTGCGGAGAGCGAACGGGCAACGCGAGGGTGGGCCGCCGGAGAGTAAATCTGCATACCTGACCAGAGCACTGATTTTTGCCGGGATTGGCATCATCCTCATGCTTTCCTTCGGCGGCTTTTCTGGCTTTATTTCTCTTGGCTACGGTATCTATAACTTTTACAAGTACTCCCAGGTGATTGACTGATTACCCCTCGGCCGAACCTGCTTTCCGCAGCAAACTACTTCGGTGAGGACTCCTCACTAACCAAATGACTCGACCTAGAAGTGCCGTGGAGTCCTTACTGGCGTCCCCCGCCATCCCCCTACCTTTGCACCCGCGGCAGCGCCAGATCATAGTTACTGGATTCCATCAGGGCACCTGAAACTTTTTTAAAAAAAGTTTGCGCAGCCACGCAGCCTTCTACCCCGCACCGTGGTAAGGGGGGTATTAGGAATCATCAAAACGATAGTCGACGGCCGCATGCCCGCTAACTACGACCAACATTTACCGGCCATACTGAATGGTTGCCTCAAAGGGCAGCGCAGTAGCCAGCACGATCTGTACAAACTCTACTACGGGTACGGTATGAGCGTTGCGATCCGGTACGTGGAGGAAGAAGCGGAGGCGCTGTCGATTGTCAATGATTCCTTCATGAAAGTGTACAAGAACCTCAAGAAATATGATCGCACGCAGCCATACAAACCCTGGTTTCGCAAGATCATCGTCAACACCGCCATCAACCAGTTGAAGCGGCAGAAAAAATACGGTATGGAGACGGGAATGGACGAAGCCGGTGACCTCGCGGACCGCGAAAATATCCTCAGCCAGATTGGCTACCAGGAACTCATTACCCTCGTGCAATCCCTCAGCGCTTCCTACCGCGCAGTATTTAATATGTACGTCATTGACGGTTTCCGCCACGAGGAGATCGCCAAAACTTTAGGTATTTCGGTCTCTACCTCCAAATCAAACCTCGTTCGCGCCCGACGCAAGTTGCGCGAGCTACTTCAACAACAACTCTCCACAACAAATGCCTGAACTAAACGACCGACAGACGGACGAGCTGTTCCAGGTAGGCGCCGAGCGCCACGGCTTCGAATACAACGACGCCGCCTGGAACCAGATGGAAGCCCTCCTCGAAGCCGACGCCAGCCTCACCCGCTGGAAGTGGGCCGCGGGCATTGCCGGTAGCGTCCTCGCTTTGGCCGTAGCCGCCTGGCTATTGCTCCCGGCATCCAACACTGCTAACATTGTTGCCTCTGACACTTTTACGGAGGTTTCCATTCCAACCCCAGGTTCATCCGCCGCCCCTACAACTACTGCCAAGCTGAACGAAGCTACTTCCACTCAGCTCAATGCAAGCTCATTACCCAATCAAGACCAGCGGTCGACGCAAGCGTCTGTGGCCACTACCTCAGATCGCCAAGCCGCCGAAAACACCGCCTCACTTTCATCTCCTGCATCCACGAACGAGCTAACCGGTTCATTCCAAGATAATTTGGGCGCTGCCGCAGGTGCCGGGCAATTGGATGGGGATACCCCACTACAAAATGGTGACATAACGAATAAAGCGGACCTGGATTCCGAAGGGATAGCCAATTCGGGAATTGGTGGGGTCACCACCGGAACTAGTAATACCGTTGCTAATACCCCAACTTCAGCTAATGACGGTAGCAGCTCCGCTTTGGCCCTGATCCCACCAGCAGAACTGTTGGGTGTGCAGATTAGTGATGGCAGCCCCGCTTTAGATCGGGAAGTGACTCCCGTGCAGTCAGCGCAGGCCGACTTTACCGCGGCACCAGGCGCCGGCTACCTCTCCGCAACCGTCGGCGGTGGCATCATTTTGGGGCAGGCGGGTTCCGATCCATTTAAGGAAGCCCGGCCGCGCTTTGGTGCGAGTCTGGAGTACCACGTATCCAACAAATTTTCTCTCGGCGTAGGTGCCTTCTACAATAAGGTGAGCTACCTGACGGAAGAGAAAAACTTCTCTACTAAAGATGAATTTTGGGATCTAAACGATGGCCTTCGCCCGAACGAAATCCGCGGTGAATGTCAGATACTCGAAATTCCGGTATCGGTTAATTACTACCTGAACGGAGCGGCTAACAACTCTCTCTACTTCAGCGCCGGTGCTTCCACCTATTTACTGCTGAAGGAGGAATACAATGTATTCTACGACCCGGGTTTTGATCCGATTAAATCCAATTGGGACGTCAACGGTGAAAACCAGCACTACCTCGGGATGGGCCACTTTAGTATGGGCTACCAATTACGCCTTAAGGGCCGGTCAGCGCTTAGAGTGGAAACATACGTACAGACACCCTTCACCGGTATTGGCGAGGGATCCGTTAAGCTACTGACGGCGGGTGTATCCGCTGCTTACCAATTTGATTTTAAAAAGCGCTAATGCGTTTAGCTGTAAAACGACACTTTGACCGTGCGATAAGACTTGATTACTAGTTAGTAAAGACTTTCAAATTTTATATAGGAGTTTTATCAGCCGCCTCTGGATCATCCGGAGGCGGTTATTTTTTTGGTATGCCAAAATTTGAATTCTGGTGACGAGCTTCCCTAAATGTGGTGTGGATTGTTCAAGGGTGCGGCCGTGTCGCATGGCGACAGTTAAAGAATAAGATAATTAATTTTATATCTGAACGCAGCCATTGCAGGTGCCTGCTGGTAAAGGGGAGGGAAGGCAATCAGCGACTAAATATCAATAGCTGATGGGCCAATCATTAAATTTTATACGCTCGAACCTACCATTGCTGCCCTCCGGGTGGCCTGAACGTGGTATGTCAAAAATCATTCATCATGTTAGATCTTTTACCCATCAAAAATCGCCAACGTTACTGGCTGGAAAAGTCGCTCTACACATCAGCGCTATTTCTGATATTCTTCCTCCTGCAATCCGTCCTAAATGCTCAGTGTACTGCTGAAGGTGGCGCCATCGAATTGGCTGTCGGCGGAACGGAGACATCCATTTGCGTCGATGGTGTTGCTGACCCACTCGAAATTACGCTGGACGGAAATGCTTTCGGCGACGTTACCCGCTTCGTCATCACGGATGCTAATGGATTGATCCTCGGCCTCCCCGGCGGCAACGGTCCCTTCGACCTCGACGGTGCGGGCGACGGCATATGCCAGATCTGGTACCTCGCCTACGAGGATGGCCTCGAAGGTCTTGCGGGCGGTAACAACGTCAGCGACCTGGTGGGTTGCTTCGACTTCTCCAACCCGGTAGTGGTCGACCGCCAGTCTCCGGACGGTGGCACGGTCAGCCTGGCCGACGGCTCTACGGAAACCTACGCCTGTGCCGGTAACGTCTTTGTTGACGTCACCCACGAAACGGACGCTACCGCGCTTAGCTACTGGTACATCATTACGGATGACAACGACAACATCTTAGGTTTTGCCAACAGCGCGGAAACGAGCCGACTCGATCTGAGTGGCGCCCCCGTTGGCATCTGCCGCATCTGGGGCTGGAGCTACCGTGGCCTCGGTGACCCCGTCGCCGGTGAGAACATCAGCAGTCTGACGGATGACTCCTGCGAAGCGATCTCCGACAACTTTATCGCCGTTAACCGTCAGCAGGCGGCTGAAGGTGGCGCCATTGAACTGGCTACTGGTGGTACGGAGACCTCCATTTGCGTGGACGGTGTCGGCGACCCGCTGGAAATCACTTTGGACGGAAACGCATCCGGTGCCAACACCCGCTTTGTCATCACGGATGCTAACGGCATGATCCTCGGTCTCCCCGGCGGCAACGGTCCTTTCGACCTCGACGGTGCGGGCGACGGCGTTTGTCAGATCTGGTACCTCGCCTACGAAGATGGCCTGGAAGGTCTTGCCGGCGGCAACAACGTGAGCGACCTCGTGGGTTGCTTCGACTTCTCTAACCCCGTAGTGGTCGACCGCCAGTCTCCGGACGGTGGTACGGTCAGCTTGGCCGACGGTTCCACGGAAACCTACGCCTGTGCAGGGAACGTCTTTGTTGACGTCACCCACGAAACGGATGCTACGGCGCTCAGCTACTGGTACATTATCACGGATGACAACGACAATATCCTCGGCTTCGCCAACAGCGCGGAGACCAGTACGCTTGATCTGAGTGGTGCCCCCGTCGGTATCTGCCGCATCTGGGGCTGGAGCTACCGTGGCCTCGGTGACCCCGTTGCCGGTGAGAATATCTCTACGCTGACGGACGACTCCTGCGAAGCGATCTCCGACAACTTCATCGCCGTTAACCGTCAGCAGGCGGCTGAAGGTGGCGCCATTGAACTGGCCATCGGTGGTACGGAGACCTCCATTTGCGTGGACGGTGTCGGCGACCCGCTGGAAATCACTTTGGACGGCAACGCATCTGGTGCCAACACCCGCTTCGTCATCACAGATGCTAATGGATTGATCCTTGGCCTCCCCGGCGGCAACGGTCCCTTCGACCTCGACGGTGCGGGAGACGGCGTTTGTCAGATCTGGTACCTCGCCTACGAAGACGGCCTCGAAGGTCTTGCGGGCGGTAACAACGTCAGCGACCTGGTGGGTTGCTTCGACTTCTCCAACCCGGTAGTAGTGGACCGCCAGTCTCCGGACGGCGGTACGGTCAGCCTGGCCGACGGCTCTACGGAAACCTACGCTTGTGCCGGTAACGTCTTCGTTGACGTCGCCCACGAAACGGACGCTACGGCCCTCAGTTACTGGTACATCATTACAGATGATAACGACAACATCCTCGGCTTCGCCAACAGCGCGGAAACTAGCCGTCTTGATCTGAGTGGCGCTCCCGTCGGTGTTTGCCGCATCTGGGGCTGGAGCTACCGCGGCCTTGGCGACCCCGTCGCTGGTGAAAACATCAGTAGCCTGACTGACGATTCCTGCGAAGCGATCTCCGACAACTTCATCACCGTTAACCGCCAGCAGGCCGCTGAAGGCGGCGCCATTGAACTGGCAACTGGTGGAACGGAGACCTCCATTTGCGTGGACGGCCTCGGCGACCCACTCGAAATCACTTTGGATGGTAACGCATCGGGTGCCAACACCCGCTTCGTCATCACCGATGCTAACGGCTTGATTCTCGGCCTCCCCGGCGGCAACGGTCCCTTCGACCTCGACGGTGCGGGCGACGGCGTATGCCAGATTTGGTACCTCGCCTACGAAGACGGCCTCGAAGGTCTTGCGGGCGGTAACAACGTCAGCGACCTGGTGGGTTGCTTCGACTTCTCTAACCCAGTCGTGGTCGACCGCCAGTCTCCGGACGGCGGTACGGTCAGCCTGGCCGATGGTTCTACGGAAACCTACGCCTGTGCCGGTAACGTCTTCGTTGACGTCACCCACGAAACGGATGCTACGGCGCTCAGCTACTGGTACATCATTACGGATGATAACGACAACATCCTCGGCTTCGCCAACAGCGCGGAAACTAGCCGTCTCGATCTGAGTGGCGCCCCCGTCGGCATCTGCCGCATCTGGGGCTGGAGCTACCGCGGCCTCGGTGACCCCGTCGCCGGTGAGAACATCAGTTCACTGACGGACGATTCTTGCGAAGCGATCTCCGATAACTTCATCACCGTTAACCGCCAGCAAGCTGCTGAGGGTGGTGCCATTGAACTGGCTACCGGTGGTACGGAGACCTCCATTTGCGTGGACGGCGTCGGCGACCCGCTGGAAATCACTTTGGATGGCAACGCATCGGGTGCCAACACCCGCTTCGTGATTACGGATGCCAACGGATTAATTCTGGGCCTCCCCGGCGGTAACGGTCCCTTCGACCTCGATGGTGCGGGCGACGGCGTATGCCAGATCTGGTACCTCGCCTACGAGGACGGCCTCGAAGGTCTTGCGGGCGGTAACAATGTCAGCGACCTGGTAGGTTGCTTCGACTTCTCCAACCCGGTAGTAGTGGATCGTCAGTCTCCGGACGGTGGCACGGTCAGCCTGGCTTCCGGATCCACGGATACGAGTGCCGTTGCCGGTGACATCGTGGTGGAAGTGGCGCACGTAACGAGTGCTACCGCCCTCAGCTACTGGTACATCATTACGGATGACAACGACAATATCCTTGGCTTCGCCAACAGCGCCGAAACCAGTACGCTCGATCTGAGCGGCGCTCCCGCTGGTATCTGCCGTATCTGGGGTTGGAGCTACCGTGGCCTCGGTGACCCCGTCGCCGGTGAAAATATCAGTAGCCTTACTGACGACGCTTGCGAGGCAATCTCCGACAACTTCATTACCGTTAACCGCCTGGCGGATGGTGCCGTCACCCTGACCGACGTGATCATCAACGAGTTCAGCGCTGCCGGTGAGATTGAACTCTTCAACGGAACGGACCGGGCGATCGACGTCAGCAACTACTGGCTGTGCAACTTCCCCGGCTACGAGCGGGTCAGCACGCTTAACCTGGTTTGTGGAGACCTGGTCCTTCAGCCCGGTGAGGTGATGGTAGTAAGTGGTATCGACTACAATACGACCAGCGGTGAACTCGGACTTTACACGACCAACAGTTTCGGTAGCTCCGACGCCATTGTATCCTACGTGCGCTGGGGTACGGCTACTGGAGGACGGACGAACGTTGCGGTAGCTGCGGGTATCTGGGAAGCCGGCGCGGTGGTCCCCACACCGAACGCGGATCAGAACACCCAGACTTTCGTTGGCGACGCCCTTACCTGGGCGCTGAATACGCCTAATTTGTGTGAAGCTAACGGGACTACCTCCACCAATCTGCTGGAGCGCGGCGTACGCTTATCCGTATTCCCGAATCCTATCTCCGACGTTGCCGTCATCGAGATCGAAGGATTACGTAACGATGAGACGACGTTCGAGGTGTTCGACGCTACCGGTCGCCGGGTAATTAGCCGTCAGGTCGCGGTGGGTAACGGGCGTAACCGCCTGGACCTCCGGGATCTCGCACCGGGTGCTTACGTGCTCCGCATTCTGAATGGAGACGGATTCGCTGGCCGCCGCATTATCGTGCAGTAAGCTTAATCCATCCAACTGGTTGCTACTTCTGCGATCAGTAATTAGTCCGTGCCGGGCAGGAAGTTCTTTCCTGTTCGGCACGGTCTTTTTTACTTGCCCTTTTCCTGGCATCCTGCGGCAGCGCCCCGTTCGAAAACTATCTTGGGGGCTGATGGAAGGACAATACCTGATCCCCGGCGCGCCGCTGATTCACTTTGGTTTGGAAACACTGGGGATCCTGCTGGCCATGCGCTACTATTACCGGCAACGCAAAGAGCGGTCAGATCAGGTGTCGGATAGCAGCCGGGTTACTCTGTTAATTGCCGCCGCACTGGGTGCCCTCATTGGCTCACGCCTGCTAGGAAGCCTGGAGGATCCAGCGAGATTCTGGTCGGGTGGGGGAGCGGACGGCTGGCTGTACTACCTGCAATCGAAAACCATCGTTGGTGGCCTCCTGGGCGGGCTATGGACGGTCGAGGTCGCCAAACGCTGGCTAGGTATCCGCAGCCGGACGGGCGACGTGTACGTGTACCCGTTGCTACTGGCCATGATGATCGGTCGGCTCGGCTGCCTGAGTATGGGGGTAGGGGAGCCTACCTACGGGTTGCCGACGGATAGTTGGGTAGGGATCGATCTGGGAGATGGAGTCGCCCGCCACGCGACGGCGCTCTACGAGTTTCTCTTTCTGGGCGTTTTGTGGTTGGGGCTGAAGGCCGTGGATAATAAGAGTAGACTGAAGGATGGTCAGCTCTTCGCCCTGTTTCTGACAGCCTATCTGGTCTGGCGGATTGGAATTGGATTCCTGCAACCGCAGATTCCACTTTATGGCCTAGGCGCCATCCAGTGGGCGTGCGTGCTGGGCCTGTTGTGGTATATTTATGACCACGGCCCCGGCTTAGTGGGTAAAGACCGATAATAATATGGTTGGGAACTACACCTACTACGACTATACCCAGAGCCTTTGCCCTCACTGTTTGCGAAGAGTGGAGGCTAAGATCGTTTTTCAGGACGATAAGGTGTGGATGCGTAAGCGCTGCCCGGAGCACGGCCTGAGCCGCGTCCTGATCGCTACCGACGTGGACTACTACAAACGGATCCGCAACTACAACAAGGCCAGTGAATACCCGAATCGGTTTCACACCCCCGTCACCTGGGGTTGCCCCTTTGATTGTGGGCTCTGCGCGGACCACGAGCAGCACAGTTGCCTCACCGTTTTGGAAGTAACGGACCGTTGCAACCTGTCCTGCCCCACCTGCTACGCGAATTCCGCGCCCAACTACGGCAGCCACCGGACGCTGGCGGAAATTGAAACGATGTTGGACGCCGTCGTCCGTAGCGAAGGCGAACCCGACGTGGTCCAAATCAGTGGGGGAGAACCGACCATCCACCCCCATTTTTGGGAGATCATGGATCTGGCCAAAGCCCGGCCCATCAAACACCTGATGCTCAATACCAACGGTCTCCGGATCGCTAATGACCCCGGCTTCGCCGAGCGGTTGGCCACCTACCAACCGGACTTCGAGGTGTACCTGCAGTTCGATAGCTTTAAACCCTCGGTGCTGTCATGCATGCGGGGGAAGGATCTCACCCGCGTCCGCGAACGGGCACTGGAAAATCTGAACCGCGTAGGTCTTTCTACGACGCTCGTCTGTACCCTCCAGCGGGGACAAAACGACGACGAATTGGGCAAGATCATTGAGTTTGCCCTTCAGCAGGATTGCTGCCGGGGCGTCACCTTTCAACCCACCCAGGTGGCCGGGCGGACGGAGAACTTCAATCCCGCCACGGACCGGCTCACGCCCACCGAAGTGCGGCAAAAGATATTGGATCAAACCCCCTTGCTGACCGGCGATGACCTCATTCCCGTGCCCTGTAACCCGGACGCCCTCACAATGGGCTACCTACTAAAACTGGAGGGGGAAGTTTTCCCGCTCACCCGCCACGTCAACCCCGCCGCGCTGTTGGATTCGACGACGGCTAATACGATCGTCTACGAACAACAGGATGCCGTCCACGCACAGTTGCTGGGGCTCTTCAGCACCGGTTGCTCGGTGGACGTTGCCCAGGACGGTTTCCACGAACTGATGTGTTGCCTGCCGCCGGTGAAGTCGGAATCGTTGGGCTACGGCAACCTTTTCCGGATCATCATCATGAACTTCATGGATGCGTATGATTTTGACGTGCGGTCCGTGAAGAAGAGCTGTGTCCACATCGTTCAGCCCAACGGGCACATCATTCCCTTTGAGACGATGAATCTGTTTTACCGGACGGAGGAGCAGCGGGCACGGTTACAGACCCTGCGCGCGGAAGTACCGACCTTTTCAACTACCCTTACCACGCATTAAATCTACCCCGTGAACTACACTGCCTCGGTTATCAAGAAGCACTTGCTCAATTTCGGTCTCATCGTCCTGGTCCTTAGCCTGTTGTTTGGGATTGGGGTGGGGGGCGATGATTTCATCTACTCCGTTGGTCTGGCCGCGCTGGCCGTAGGTGCCGTTTATGGTTGTGGCCTAATCATTTCGGGCCTTGTTTTCGCCATGGCGGATACGCCAACTAAGATGGCAAAACCGGAAGCCGAAACGGCTTCCGTCGTCGACGCTCCTGAAACCGATCGGCTAGTGTCTTCCGGGGAGCGAGCAAAAGCTCACCTCCTCACGGGGTTGCTGATCTTGTTGATTGGTGGCTCACTTTGTTTCGGATCTCTCACCGTGGGGCCGGGTATTAATATTCACTGATCGCCATCTATTTAGCGTTTTATCTAGCCAACAAAAAAGCCGCGACCGAAGTAATTCGATCGCGGCTTTTGTTTGCGGCAGCGGAAGGATTAGCCCTCCTTATCGCAGGTTTTGGCGCAGCTCTTAGCGCAACCTTTCTTGGCGGTGTCCTTCGGCTTGCAGCAGTTGGCTAGGCCTTCGACAGCCTTGGGTCGGGCGGGAACGTCATCCGCAGCGTAGCCGGTATTGGCGATGGCCTGGCGGAGGGTAGCTACGTCGACCAATTTGTCGTCGTACTTGATCTTTACTTTTTTGGTGACGAGATCCAACTCAGCCTTGGCGACGCCCTCAATGGCGAGCAGGTTCTTTTCGATGCTCGTTTTGCACATTTCGCAAACGGCGGAAGTCTGGATGACCACCTTCTTCGGTGGGGCCGCCATGGCGATAAAAGCAAAGACGGCAACTAGGATGGGGAGTAAACGCATGGTATTCTGTTTGAGATTCTAAAGATACGGCTGTCAGCGATTTGTGGCTGAATCCAGTACTGATTTTGAAGATTCGTTAACGTTGGCAAATCTACTCTACCGTATACCGAATGCCAACGTAGCCCCGCGCCCCAAAAATTGGTTGGTAGACCTGGGTAGCGTCGAAGTAATCCCCCGTAAACGGCGCATCCGCACCGATGATGGCGTTGGATTGCTGCACGTTCGTCAGGTTCTCGCCACCGAAGTAGATCTCGGTTTTCGAATTGGCGACGTAGGTAACCTGGGCCGTCACCAAGCCGAAGCCCGGAGAGCGTTGCGGTTGGGTGATGACGACGGATTCCGGAATCGGCCCAAAGTCGATCAAGCGCTGTTCGCCTACGTACTGGTAGTTGAGGTGGGCTTTGATGCGGGCGCCGTCGTAGCCAACGGTCGCCAAGTAACGGTGCTTCGGCGTTAGGGGGACTTCCCGCAGGCCGCCCTCCCGGTAGGTTTGCTGGACGTCGTTATACTTGTACGCCAGTTTAACGTCAATCAGGGGCAATACCTCGTAGTTGAGGCTGAGCAGTAAGCTATTGGCGCGGCTCTGGCCGTCAAGTTGGTAGAGGCGGAGGGTTCGGTAGTCCTGGTCCGCATCCACAATGATCTGGTCGGTGAAATCGGTGCGGTAGACGTCCAGGACCAGTTCCATATCCCTGCCATTGACGTCGATGTGGCCGGTGACGTTACCTCCGTAGTTCCATGCGGATTCCAAGCCGACAAAGCCGGGGTTTGCTCCCGCTCCAGTATCGCTACTACCGGCGGCTACCTGCCGGCTGGAGGGCAACCAATTCAGGTTGTCCACGAGTAGGTTGGGGGAGCGCCAGCCGCGCCCGGCGGAGGCCCGCACGGCAAATTGCTCGCTGGGGTTGTACTTCACGTTGAGGCGGGGACTGATCTGGGTGCCACCGAGGTTATGTTCTTCCACCCGTAGGCCGGCAATCAGGGTGAAGGCGCGGTAGGGAGCACCCTTTCGGTCTTCCTCCCAGGAGTAGGTGTACTCGCCGAAGGCACCCACCGTCGTCTCGTCGCGGCTGAAATCTTGCTCGCCAAACTGCTCATTGAAAGCATCCGAACGGATGGTGCCCCCGGTACTTAACTGGTGGCGGTCGTTTACGATGCGGGTTTGGTAAAGGCCATTGAAGTACAGGGAGGTCTGTTCCCCGGTGTGCAGCCGAGTACCGTAGCGATTATTCAGCTCGTGGAAGCTGGCGCTGTAGATGGTACCGAGGGATTGGTGGGCTTTCTTGAAGCCGAAGAATCCCGTTTTACCCCAGGCTTCGAGACGGCGGTTGTCCTGAATGATGCGGTAGGGGTTTGGCCCGGCGGCGTCCACCTGCCCACCCTCGTGGTAATCCTTTACGCCGAGCAGGTTCCACTGCCCCTCCCAGTTGCTACCTCCGTTCTTAAAGAGCCGGAGGAGCCCGACGCCAGTTTCCCGGATCGGCATATCCCGGAAGTCATCTCCGTCAAAATCATGCTCGGGGGCGGTGACGGAGCCGTGGGCCGCGCCACCCAAGTACCAGTTTTCGCCGATCTGGTGGTTGCTAAGTACGTTGATTTCTCCGCGTCCCTGCGTGCCGGCGAAAGCATTTAAAAACAGCTTGGGTCCGTTGACGGGTTTGATCAGTTCCGTATTGATCTCGCCGGTCATTCCCTGCGCGCCGCTTTCCAGGCTGCCGCTTCCTTTGCCCACCTGGATGCCCTGCACCCACGGCCCGGGGATTAACGCGAGGGCGTAAGGGCTGGCCAACCCGTCGAGCATCGGCCGTTTTTCCAGGGTCAGTTGGGTGTAGTTGCCGCGCAGGCCCAGCATCTGGATCTCCCGGCGGCCCGTCAGCGGATCCCCATAGGTGAGGTCCACTACCGCGCTATTTTCGAAGCTCTCGGCGAGGCTACAACACGGCGCTTTTCGGAGTTCTTTCGATGTGATGCTTTCCACGTTGCGGGTCTTCAGCACCGAGGCGGAGTTGCCGTTATCGCGGGCGGTGACCGTCACGTCGCCGAGGGTGGTATTCGCCTCCACGAGCGTAACGTCGTAGTAGGTTTGGGACCCATCGTAGGTCAGCGTCATCGGTTCGAAGCCGAGGTAGGAGATGGTGAAGTGGTCCTGTCCCTCCACCAGATCCAGACTAAACGTCCCCTCAGTATCCACCGTCGTGCCGGTGCCGTTCTCCCACTTCACGGTGGCGCCGGTGAGTGGATACTGGTCTTCGTCGACCACCTTCCCCTGCACCTGCGCCAGCGCCCAGATCGGAGAGAAAAGAAGGAATAGAAGTAAAGAAAACTGCACCATTAGTCGCTCATTAGGGCGCTCACGCAGGTGCAATAATTGGATTGAAAACATATGATATCTTGATTTATCCGGAATTAGTACGATGTAAAACCACCCCGTCAGCGTAGGAGCTCGGGGCGGGAAAAGAGATCGTATCGGGCTAAATCAAAAAGGTCTGCTGCAGGGCCAGCAACGAACGGCCGTAAGGAAGCGGTGGCGGATCGGGCCCGCGAATCGGCGCCGCCAATTCCAGCTCGCTACCTGAAAAGAGCGTGGGAGATGTAACGGGGCTGATTGCCGGACCAAGAATTACCGTAGAGAAATCAAGGTTCCACTCGGCAAAAAAATCGACGTCCAGCTGCGCAAAAACGGCTTCGGAATCGCCACAATCGTGACTCTTGCAAGTCTCTACGGCAGGACCCGCATCGTGGCTACAACAGCTAGCTTTCGCTTCGGCGTGGTGGTGGGGAGGGGTTTCCACCGCATCGTGGTGGCAGTCGTGTTGCACGGAAGTCACCGTCAGGTAAGCCTCGCCAACACAGGCGCAGTAGACCCGGTTCAGGGGAAGCCCTACGCTGACCAACAATAAGTAAGCGGTGAGAAAGGGAGCCAGCCTTTTAGCGAGATCGCGCAACTGCATACGGCAAAGGTAACGGTAGCCCGCGGTTAGCGGTTGACCGTTAACGCTTCATTCTCAAAGCCTTGATGCGCACCAGCCTACTTCAATAGGTAGGCGCTGACCTCCGTCTCAAGCGAGACCACAAGCACGCCGTCCGTAACCTTAGCCAGTGCGTGGGGTTTGGTGGGAGAACTGAAGATCAGATCGGCGGAAGTATACGCGCCCAGACCCTTCACCTTGATGCTGGTTTCGGATGGGACCGCAAAATTTGCCACCAATAAATACGCCCCCTCCCCGTCACTAGCCGTGCGCAGCCAGACCAGTGCGTCCGGACCCTGCCGGAGAATCTTCACCGGGCCGAGGTGCGCCAGGATACCGGCGGCAAACTGGTGCAGCTTAGTGAGGGCCACGAATAAATCGAGGTTGCCGCCCCAACGGAAAGGCCCACTCACGGCCTTATCCCCCCGCTCTTCCTGAAAGACGTAGAGTTTGGAATACACCTCATTGGGTGCTCGCTCGAAGTGGCGGTCCCGTTGCGCAAACCCCAGACTGTAGTAAAGCGATAGGCGGCCGAGGAACAAACCCGCAAACATCCGCGCCACTTCCCCGTGGTGATGGAAAGCATCGAAGCGCGGGTCGTCCTTATCGCCAGTGATGACCGTCCAGGCGGGCGTCACCTCCGTAGTGGCCGCTACGTCGAGATAGTGGTCCAGCCGCTCCCAAAACTCGCTGCCGCCGGGGATGGTGGACTGCAGATCACCCAGGGTGACTTCCGCCTCGGACCGTTCCAGGTGTTCCGCTTCGCTACCGTAGGCCATGAAGCCATCCGGCGTCAGGAAGCTCTCGGCGAAGTAGGCAAAGTGGGGCGCGGAACGTTGGATGTGCTTCTTTACGGCGCGCAGCGGATCGTAAAAATCGTCGATCTCTGCTGCCGGGGGAACGCCCTCCGGTCGCATCTGAACGTGGCTCATGTCGCCCCGCATAAAATCAAAATTATAAGCAGCCTGCTGGCGGGCGTAGTGGCCGGTCAGGTAGTTCCACACCCAGAAGCGGGGGCTCTCGAAGTCAATGGCCCAATCTCGGTTGTCGTTCTGCCGCCCGTAGAGTTTATAGCGCGTCAGTGGGCCGAAGACGCGGCTCATGGTTTGGGGTTCGGTGATGCGGTAGTCGCGCCAGGCGTGGCCGGCGGCATCAACGGTGATGGCGGCGGGGCTGGAGTCCACTTCGATGCCCCGGTAGGGTGGGGCCATGGTGGCCGGGACCGGTTCGTAGCCTCGGCGGAAGAGCCAGTCCACGAGATCGGTACGGCGGCGTTGGCGGCCCAGGTAATCTTCCGGGTGGCCGAAGAGCAATAGTAAACGTTTGGCCTCCGCCAGTTGCCAGAGGTGGCCGACGGTGGCGTAGGCTTCCGCGGCCGGCCCGCGGGCGATCAACCAGTCGTAAATGGCGCCCTGCACGTCTTCGTGCAGGTAGGCCCGGTGGTCGACGATCTTCGTATCCCACCGCTGGAGCCACTCGAAGTGGTCCGGGTTGGCCAGTACCATTTCGCTGTAGCGATCGGTGTGGGGGATGACGTCCATGCCCACCACCTTCCCCAGCGCGTGGAGGAGATTAACGCAGACGCGGAGTTGGTCTTCCAACTTACCGATGCCGGCGGCGTAGAGTTCCTGACTATAAAATTCCGTATTCAGTTGCCAGCTGGCCATCCCGTAGAGGCTACCGACAACGCCCGGCTCCCAGATGGGGAGCAGGTGGACGCCGCGGATGTGATCGGGGAGGGTCAAGGCATACTTCACCACTTCCAGAAAACTACCGATCGTGCGAACGTTGACGCCCACGGTATTGGTTTGGCGTAGCCAGTCGCCGTTTTTTTCCTCGGCAACGGGGGAGGGGAAGGTCTGGTCCGGGTCCAGGCAATTGCTCAGCGTTTCTTCGCCGAGGCGCTGCCGCAGGATGCCGAGTAATTGGGGGAGGGGCATGCGCACCGCCGCTTCGGGGGGCAGGCCGACGATCCAGGAACTCTCCCCGCTAGCGTATCGGTCAATGAACTGTTGGCCCTGCGTCTTCCAGTACAGATCAAAGGTGGAGGGGAGCATAGAACGATAGTTGAGCAGTGTAAAGCTGGACCTATAAAGTTGGAAGAAGGTTAGTCGGCAGGATGTCCGTTACCGACAGACCTCCAACCGCCCTATCAACCCGATCCTTTGCCGAGGGTTTACCCTCCATGCGAATGCTCTTACTCCTTTTTTGCACCCTTACCATTACTACCATGAAAGCCCAACAACTCACCGCCCCCGAAGGCGCTTACTGCGACCCCGAAACTGGCCTTTGCCACCCCTCCCCGATGCCGGCACCCGCGGCAGCACCCGACTTTGCCGAAGACGTGGAGATCATCTACGTCGGCGACCCGATGTGTTCCTGGTGCTGGGGCATCAGCCCGGCCCTGAACCGGCTGGAACGCGCCGCCGAAATGAACGGCATCCCCTACCGGATCGTCCTCGGTGGCCTCCGCCCCGGCGGTGGTGACCCGTGGGACGACGAGATGAAAAAATTCATCGGCCACCACTGGGACCAAGTGACGGAACGCAGCGGGCAACCCTTTGGCCGTGCCCTCTTCGAGCGGGATACCTTTAACTACGATACGGAACCCAGCTGCCGCGCCGTCGTCGCCGCTAGAACGATGAACCCGGAGGTGGAGAGCCGCTTCTTTGAACTGACGCAGCACCACTTTTACGTCCTCAACGAAGACCCGAAGGACGCCGCTTTCTACGCACCCATCTGCGAAGAATTAGGGTTGGACTATCAGGAATTCGTCCGCCAGTTCAACAGCCCGGAAGTAAAGGCCGCCACCGAGCAGGACTTCCGCCTCAACCGTAGCTGGGGCGTGACGGGTTACCCGACGGTCATCCTGCGTAAGGGCAACGAACTGACGGCCCTGGCGCGGGGGTTCAATACTTTTGAGAATATGTGGAGCGGGGTCTCCGAGACGTTAGAAGCTAGACGTTAGATTTTAGACCGTGGATACTCCAACGTCCAAAATCTAAGGTCTAAAATCTAGCATCTAAGCCAGCTTAGCTTCCAGCAACGCCTTCGTTTCCTTCGGCTCCGCGGCTCCTTTGCTGCGCTTCATCACCTCGCCCATGAAGAAGCCGATCAAACCCTTTTTACCTTTTTGGTAGGCGGTCACCTTCCCCGGGTTGGCGGCGATGACTGCGTCGACGATGCCGGTCAGGAAATCGACGTCGGAGTTTTGGATCAGGCCCAGCTCTTCGGCACGCTGAAAGGCGTCTCCGGGGGCTTCCAACAGGGAGGGGAGGAGTTTGCCCGTGGCGGCCGCGGCGGCGACGTCACCAGCCAGGATGAGTTCCTGGAAGTTTGCCATCGCTTCGGGGCCGAGCGGTAGTTCAGCGGTACTGATCCGGTGTTCGGCGGCCCAGGGGTTAAGGCGGTTGAGCCAAATTTTTGCCAGGCCGGGTACGTCACCGCTCTCGGCGGCGTAGGTAAGAAAGGTCTCGTACTCCACCCGGTCCTCGCTCAACAATGATGCATCCGAGGCGGGCAGGCGGAAAACCTCTTGGAGATGCCCGTAGGCTTCCCAGGGGAGGGTGCCGATCTCGGCGCGGACGTCCCGCAGGTAGTTATCGTCCAACACGACCGGGGGGAGGTCTGGGTCGGGGAAGTAACGGTAATCGTGGGCGTTTTCTTTGCTGCGGAGGGCGGAGGTGGTGCCCGTTGCCGGGTCATACTGCCGGGTTTGCTGGATGACCTTTTCACCCTTCTCCAGGAGGCCGATCTGTCGTTCCACTTCGTATTCCACCGCGCCGCGGGCGAACTTCATCGAGTTCATGTTTTTGATCTCGCAACGGGTACCAAAGGCTTCCTGCCCCTCCGGCCGGACGCTGATGTTGACGTCACAACGAAGGGAGCCCTCTTGCATATTACCGTCGCTGATATCCAGCCAACGGACGAGGCGGCGCATCCCCGTCATGAAAGCATCCACTTCTTCGGCGGACTGTAGGTCGGGCTCGGTGACGATCTCTACGAGCGGGGTGCCGGCCCGGTTCAGGTCCACCTTCGTGAAGGGTTCCCCGGTGGCGTGGATAGACTTCCCGGCGTCCTCTTCCATGTGGATGTGGTGGAGCTGTACGGATCTGGGCGCTGCCGCGGGTGCCAAGCGAAGGGGTAGGGCACCACCCCAACAAATAGGGTTTTCGTCCTGGGTGATCTGGTATCCCTTCGGGAGGTCGGCGTAGAAGTAGTTCTTCCGGTCGAAGGTGCTGTGCTGGTTGATCTGGCAGCCGAGGGCCATCCCCAATTTGACGGCGTAGCGAACCTGTTGCTCGTTGAGGACGGGCAGCGTCCCCGGATACCCCAAACTTACTTCGCTGATGTTGCGGTTGGGCTCCTGGCCGAAGAGGTTGCGGTCGGCGCAAAACGCTTTGGATTCCGTAGCGAGTTGGACGTGGGCCTCCAAGCCAATTGTAGTTTCGTAGGTGGTCTTTGCCATAAGCGGCAAGATATACCTGAATCAAAGTGGTTTTGGAATTTATCGCTTGTTCTTTTCGCGTCTACCGTCGTTAGAAAATTGAACCGTAGCTATGGCTATGCTTAAATTTTCTGCCTAGGTAGACACAAAAATAACGTCACACTAATTTTCCAAAACCACTTCGTTTCAGGTATAGGTAGGTTGGGTAATTTCTCCGATGATCATTTGTATGGGACTTCCATTCCACTGGCGGGAATGTCCTACAGAAGTCCGCCCAATTTTTGAGCGTAAGTAACCCTTCCCTCGGCTCCTTTATCCACTCGATTGCACCTGCGGCAGCGCCCCTTAATTAATGATTTATTGGGTGCTACCCGACACCCGTTCTTATACCGTATGCAACGATCCTAACAGGAAGATGCTAACTTGAGGACGCTATCCCCGACCTACAAAACAACCGACATGCGCCTGTTTACCACCTTTCTGCTGCTTTTGGCTTTCTCTATTTCTCTAAGCGCTCAGCGAACGACGCTGCTGGATAAAAACGGGGAACGCATGCGCGGCACCCCGCTCGCACTGGGCCGTAATAACGCACTGGGGGAGACCCGCGCCGCCGTCCGCAACCCCGACTGGTGGAATGGGCTGGATAGCCTGGAGATCAATACCGTCCGACTCTGCTGGGTGGACCCGTGGTACGACAACCGTGACTTTGGACCTACCTGGACGGTCGATCAGGTCATCCCCTGGATTGACGACGCGGTGGCCAACGCGGAAGCCGCCGGGCTTAACCTCATCATCAATTACCACGGCCTGGCGGAGTACCAGGAAACCCGCGGCTTTGGGCGCATGACCGAATTTTGGAGCAAGATTGCCCCCCGCTACGCGGATAATGACCTGGTGTACTACGAGCTCAACAACGAGCAATCCTTTGAGGGCAGCGACTACCTGGAACCCGTCTATCAGGACAGTATGAAGCGGATCTACGAGATGGTGCACCAGGCCGCGCCCGAGCGCCACATCCTCCTGTTCAGTTTCAACTCCATTAACCTGCCGCTGGTCAATATTCTGGAGCAGTACGACTGGGTAGATTATAGCTACACGACGGTGGCCTTCCACATGTACGGCTGGTTCCAGGTGCCAACGCGGGGAGGTGAACGTACCCTCCAGGCCCTGGTCGACGCCGAATATCCGCTCATGTGTACGGAGTGGGACGTCCGGCAGGACCTCGACTACGTGGTGCCCTTCTTCGGGCAGGACATTATGGCCCAACCCCTCGAAAGTTTTGGCATTAGTTGGATCGACTGGCGTGACTGGGGCGACGCCACGAATGACCAGTGGACGAACTCCATCATCCCCGACGCCATGGCACAAGATTACTGGTGGGGCAACGCGGTAAGTACGGCCAATCTTGTTCCGGAGGGAGCCGTAAAGGCCTTCCCCAACCCCGCCACGGAATTGGTGCAGTTGGAACTACCCGTAGCCCTCCGTGGCCCCGTTTCCCTGCGCATCGTTGACGCCGCGGGCCGGGCGGTGCGCGCTTACGATCGCAACGCGAATGGCGGCCAACTCTCGCTTCCGGTGGCCGATCTGCTGGCGGGTGTATATACGATTCACGTACTGGGAGACGAGCACCGCGCCACGGTACGGTTCGTACGGTTGTAAACCATAAATTTGGGCATGACGAATCTTGCTCAAATCACCGCCAATACCGCGCAAGAACTACGGGACTGGCTGGAGGCAAATCACCAGCAATCGGAAAGCGTTTGGCTCGTCCGCCACAAAAAGGGTAGGGGCGCTACCTACCTGGAATACCCGGACATCGTGGACGAACTCCTCTGCTACGGCTGGGTCGATAGCCTACCGCGTGCCCTGGATGAGGACCGGACGATGCTACGGATCAGCCCCCGTAACCCCAAGAGTAATTGGTCGGGCATCAATAAGGAAAAGGTGGCCCGCCTGGAAATTGAAGGCCGAATGCAACCAGCCGGCCGCCGTCTGGTGGAACTCGCTAAAGCCGGTGGGCAGTGGACCTTCCTCGACGACGTGGAAGCCCTCGTCATTCCACCGGATCTCCGAACAGCATTGGATAGCACAGGTAAAGCCGCCTATTTCTGGGAGCGCTTCCCCCCGAGCTCCAAGCGCGGTATCCTGGAGTGGATCAAAACGGCCAGGACGGCGACGACCCGGGCGAAACGGATTCGGGAAACGGCGGCAAAGGCGGCGGAGAACCGGAAGGCTAATTTCCCGGCGGGGCGGGATGCGGGGCCGAAGGGGTGATGGCACCAGCCAGTATCTGCGATTGATGATCGAGCGAATCAGGCCACTTCCATCTTTACCGGTAGAAGTGAGCCTTTGGGAGCACCACAGGTCCAGCAAACGTAGTCTGCCGGTAGAAGATCTATATCTGTTCCGGGGAGGATGCCCTGGTCGCTATCCCCCAGCGCGGGGTCGTACACACTTTGACACTCATCACACTCGTATACCGCCGCGACTGCGGGAGTTGGTTCCGTACGGTTCTTGGTACTCACTACTTCATCCCCCCGTTCGTTTAGTTGCTCAAAGTATAGACGGCTCAACTCCGTGATTAATTCAACCAATTCGGATCGGTCCACCTGGCGCGCATATTCCTTGTATTCAAGGGTGTTGGGGTCGAAATTACGCGCGTAACGCAAGTTGTAAGTGGGGCGCATGGCGTAGCCATCAATTAAGCCACCGGCTTGTTCGGGGTCGATGACAATACTGGTCAGTGGGCGGGAGTAAGAGCTGCTGATGCCAAAGGTGAGCCCGTAAGTACTGATGTCCCGCTGGTCAAAGGCCCGAACGAGGTAGCGCTTCAGGTTGAGTGCTTCGGGGTTAGCGACGGGGAGGTGCCAATTCAATTCCACGCTGCTGTGGCGGGCGTTTATGCCAAAGCGGCCAAGTAATTTTTCCCACTCAATGCGGCGGCTGGCGGGCAGGCCACTAATGATGAAACTCTTCCAGGTAGTGATGCAGATCTTACCGATCCGTTGGTCGAGGCAGAGGTGGCAGGTCGCTTCGAGGAAGTCAAGGTCGTACCAATTATTGCGCCAGTACAGCCCGAGCCAGTAACTATTGGCGTCCAGACGGTTCATCCCTTCGTAAAATGGGAATGGGTAGAAAGGGATACTGAGTTCCTTCTCCACGTTACGTAATTTGAGGTCGTTACCCCGGTTAGCGGCAACGATAACTTCTTCGATCGTCTCCATCTCCGGGTACTCCTCAATGGCTCGGGCCACGGTTGCGAGGTCCCAGCTGTGAATCAGGGCGGGGAACTGTTCCTGTTCGCTCCACGCCGGTAGCCGAACGTAAAGGAACCAGTAGTCCTCCCGGTCCGAGGCAATGAAGTTGAGGTGGCCACCGAACAAGGGCGTAAGCCGCTGGCGAGGGTCCGTGATGTTGATCTCCAACTTTGGAGCGTAGTTGAATTGCTCCAGGATGTAGAGGTAGGACGAGCTGGTCAACCACGCCGTTTTGCCAAAGATGTCCGCGCTGACGTAACTGCACACAATGTTTGCGTGCTCGCTCGTTTCGAGGGATTCAGGGTTTAAGTCGGCGAACTGCTTCATTACGCTGGCCGGTGGTGCCGGACAATTCAGTAAAATATCCTGTCGGGAACCAAAGTGGAAACCATCCTGACCCAGCGTCCGGGCCAGTTCGATGATACGGAGTAGTTCGGCGGGGGCAAGGATGCCTCCCTTGACGGCAATACGGTAAAGCGACTGGTGGCGGGTACTGGTCATGATTTGGCAAGTTGAGCGTTAAGGATACTCTGCACCTGAGGTTTACAGCTTCCACAACCAAGGCCCGCCCCCGTATGGGTACACAGTGCGGCAAACTCCGTCACTCCGCCCCGAACGGCGTTGATGAGGTTCCCCTCCCCGGTATTGTTACAACTACAGACGATTGGGCCAATGGGCGGTTCGGGTACCTTCCCCGACCGAAGCAGTTCCGTGCGTTTGTCGGAGAGTTCAGTACCATCCTCAATCAGGCTGCGGAATTCGGCGAACTCGTTTTTGTCCCCCAGCAAAATGGCGCCAATCAGTCGGTCGCGATGGAGGATACATTTTTTATAGTAACGTTGCCCCAGATCGCTGAAGACGATCTCTTCGTATTCCGGGTTGTCCTCCGGGTACCGTACCTCACCGATACTACAAAGATCATACCCGTCAAACTTGAGAATATTTAACGGGGTGGAGCCGGTGTAGACCGCACTCAGGTCACCGGAGAGGTGGCGGGCAAGTACGTCCGCCTGTTGCTCCGCCGCGGCGGTTATTCCGAAGCGCTTTCCACGCCACTCAGCTACTTCCCCCAGCGCATGGATGTATGGATCCGATGTATTCAGGCGGTCGTCCACGGTGATGCCCTGCCCAACGTCCAGCCCGGCTGCGCGGCCTAATTCCAAGTTGGGGCGAGTGCCGATTGCGTAGACGATGGCATCACAGTTAATGTTCTTTCCGCTCTTGAAGGTAACGCTGAGGCCCCCCTCCCTGGCTTCAAAAACGGTATCAACCTCGTTGCGGAAGTAGATCTGGATATCCCGATCTTCCACCTCCCGGGCGAGCAGGTTGGAGGCCGTAGCGTCCAACTGCCGCTCCATGAGCCGGTTACCTCTTTGGACGATGGTGACCTTCACGTCAATGGTCTTTAGGGCAGCGGCGAGTTCCAGACCGAGGAGGCCACCCCCAACAATAAGGACCTGGCGGCCAACGAGGCTGCCGCCGCCCCGTTCGTTGAGGTAACTCCGCAGCCGGTCTGCATCCACTCTTTTTCGGAGGGTGAAAACACCTTCTACCTGCGTTGGAACTTCCCGGGGGACGAAGGGCCGGCTGCCCGTGGCGATCAGTAGTTGGTCATAGGGGTACTCCGTTCCCTGGTCGTCCACTACTACTTGATTTTTACGGTCGATGTCTACCACGGTAGTTCCCGTCCGTAGTTGGAAGTTGAGTTGCTCCACGTCGGATTTACGGATCTTGCGGAGGTCATCCCACACGAGGTGTTCGCTGACGTATTCGGGGAGGAGCACCCGGTTGTAAAATGCTTCCGGCTCGCGGGAAAGGACGGTGATCTCATCCCTTCGGTTGAGGGAACGATAGGTATTGACGAAGCGATAGGCCGCCGCTCCGGCGCCGATGATGACGATCCGCTCCCTTCGTTTGGCGTAGGGCGTGACCGAAACAAAGGTCAGCTTAAAGTTGGGTTGCTTGCTGTAGGGGTCGATCTGGTCGTCCGTCACGTTATTCGCTCGCGTGAGGTCGGACCCCAAAGTTTTGCCCCAGTGCATGGGGAGAAATACCACACCCGTGCGGATGCTGCCCGTCACTTTCGTACGGACCCGAACTTCCCCAAAGTCTGACTGGACGACGGCCAGTTGCCCATCCTCCAGGTCGTAATCGTACGCGGTACTGGGGTGAATCTCCAGGAAGGGAGTACTGAGGTGTTTGCGCAGACGGGCCACCTTTCCGGTTCGCGTCATCGTGTGCCACTGGTCCCGAATCCGGCCCGTAGTCAGCATTAGCGGGCGATTGCGGGGTGGCTGCGGCAAACTATCATTGGTTCGGATGCCGGAGGACCAAAAGCGGGCTCGTCCCGACTCGGTGTAGAACTGGTGGTCGGTAAATAACCGCTTGGTCCCCGGGTGCGTCCGGTGCGGGACGGGCCACTGAAAAGTGCCTTCCTCGATGAGCCGGCGGTGGCTTAGGCCGCTGACGTCGATGTGCGTCCCCGCCGTCATGCGGACGTATTCATCGTAGACCTGAGCGACGGTGCGGAAGCCGAACCCGGGGAAACCCATGCGCCGGGCGAAGTCAAGGATGATGTCCGCATCCGGCCGCGCCTCTCCGGGTGGCGCAACGAGGGGCCGGACGATACTGACGCGCCGGTCGGAGTTGGTCATGGTCCCCGTCTTTTCCAACCAGCCCGCGGCCGGTAGTACGAGGTCGGCGTACTCCAGCGTATCACTCCGGTCGCTAATGTCCTGCACTACCACGAATTTCGCTTTCTTCAGCGCCCGGTCGATCTGCGACCCGTTAGGCATACTCACGGCCGGGTTGGTACAGATGATCCAGATGGCCTTTAGCTGGCCGGTCTCCAGGCGTTGAAACATCTCGGTGGCTGAGAGCCCCGGTTGGGCGGGGAGGTCGTCCACCCCCCAGAAGCGGGCGATCTCCGCGCGGTGGTCCGTGTTACTCAGTACGCGGTGAGCGGCCAGGAGGCTGGCCATGCCCCCTACTTCGCGGCCTCCCATCGCGTTGGGTTGGCCGGTGAGGCTGAAGGGGCCGGCGCCGGGCTTGCCGATCTGCCCGGTGAGTAGGTGGAGGTTGAGCAGAGCGCCATTTTTTTCCACGCCCCGGTTACTCTGGTTCAGGCCCATGGCCCACATTGAGAGGAAGCCCCGCGCGTCGGCGATGAAGCTGGCGGCGCGCTTGATGTCCTCCAGGGGCACCCCACAGGCTTTGGCCGCCCGGCGAAGGTTAACGCTCTTGAGAATGCGGAGATAATTCCCACCGGCTTCGGTGTGGTCCCGGACGAATTCTTGATCCGTTGCCCCAACGTCGTACAGCCGGCGCGCAATGGCGTTGTGTAGGATCACGTCCGTACCCGGGATGAGTTGCAGGTGGAGGTCGGCGATGGCGCAAGTGTCCGTACGGCGTGGGTCGATCACGATGATCTTTGTTCCCGGGTAGGCCTTCTTGCGGGCTTCCACCCGGCGCCAGATAATGGGGTGGCACCAGGCGGGGTTGGCGCCGGAGACGAGCAGGCAATCCGTTTCGTCGATGTCTTCATAGGAGACGGGGACGGCGTCCTCGCCGAGCATCTTGGTGTAGGCAACCACTGCGGAGGACATACACAGGCGAGAATTCGTATCAATATTATTGGTGCCGATGAAACCCTTCGCCAACTTATTCACGAGGTAATACTCTTCGGTAAGGCACTGGCCGCTGATGTAGAAACCGACGCTGTCCGGCCCGTACCGATCGATAATGGAACGGAAGGTGGCGGCAGCCCTGTCCAGGGCAGCATCCCAACTCACTCTTTGCAGTGGGTGGCTGCGGTGGCGGCGCATATGGGGATAGAGAAGTCGGTCGGACTGGTCCTGCACTACGTAGTTCAGGTTCCTCCCTTTTGAGCAAAGTTGGCCCCGGTTGGCCGGGTGGTCAGGGTCGCCCTCCACTGATAAGTTACCTCGGGCATCCTTCGTGGCGAGTATACCACACCCGACACCGCAATAGGAGCAAGTAGTCTTCAGAGTAGTCGTACGCATGCGGCGGAATTGAAGCTTGAGGTTTACAAGAAGGGCGCTGCCGCGGGTGCGGTGCGGGAGTGAGAGAAAATGGACTGTTCAGTGACTTCGGTATTGAGCTGGCGGGTCGAATAGTTCCCATTAAAGCAAGAAATCGACGGCACCAAGGAAGTAGATTCTGCTAACTCCTTCCGGCACGTTTAGCGCCGGTGGGCACTACCAAACATCCTTTTTACAAAGCTACGTATTTATGCCCGATGCGTACCTACGCATTAAATAAATTAAGTAATCAGAAAAATAATTACGTATTTTGATGTTAAAACTACGTACTTTATGATGACAATACGTAGTTTTGCTTCCGTCAACGCATTTACACTTTCACTTAAAAGAACTGCTATGAGTTTACGTCTACGCCTTTCTTGCCTTTGTTTGTTCCTGGCGCTTACCGTATGGAATGAACTGAGTGCGCAGCAATTCCAGCTTACCGCCGAGGTGCGCCCCCGGACGGAATTCCGCAACGGTTTCAAAACTCCTACTTCTTCGGGCTTTGACCCGGCCTTTTTTACCGAGCAACGGAGCCGGTTGTACTTTGATTACAAAGAGGAAAAGTTCACCTTCCGCCTGGCGATGCAAGACGTTCGCCTGTGGGGAGAGGTACCCCAGATCTTTAAGGAAGACATTGGCAGCTCCTTCCTTTCCGAAGCCTGGGGCCGGTATAATCTGACGGACAAGTTCAGCATCAAAGCTGGCCGGCAAATCATCAGTTACGACAATCAACGCTTCTTTGGCGGGCTGGAGTGGGCGCAACAGGGGCGCCGCCACGACGCGCTCTTGCTGATCCACGAAGACGCCAAGAAGCGAACGAAGCTCCACGTAGGCTTGGCCTTCAATGCGGATGACGACCGCCCCGAACCCGTCTATTTACAGGCACCTAACGCTAATTTCTACACGACACCGGGTAACTACAAAAGCCTGCAGTACGCTTGGTTCCACAAGGATTTTGCCGAAAATAAGGGCGGGATTTCCCTCCTGGTGAACAACGCTACGCTGCAGAACGCGGATTCTACCTCCTCCAACAAACAGACCTTTGGCATTATCCCCAACTATCAATTTGGGAAGGTGAAGGTCGCAGCTGACCTATACTACCAAAGCGGAAAGGTAGGGGACCGTAACGTCAACGCTTTTCTCGCGGGCGTCAACGCCACGCTGCCTACCAAGCTTACGCCGGTTACCCTCGGCGTCGAATACATCTCCGGGAAGGATGACGACGATACGAGTAGCGACATCACCAACTTCAGCCCGGATTACGGGACGAACCACGCCTTTAATGGCTTCATGGATTACTTCTTCGTCGGGCCAGCCAATGGCAGCGTCGGGGTGCTCGACATCTACTTCAAGACGAAGTGGAAAGTCGGGAAGGGGGCCTTACTCTTCCACGGCCACGAGTTTATGACCGGCTCCCGCCAACTTAACGGGGAAGGCCAGCAACTCAGTAGCTCGATGGGCATGGAGGCGGACTTTGTCTACGTCCGAAAAGTTAGCCCGGCCGTGACCTTTCACGTTGGTGCCAGCGCGCTTTACGGGACGGATACGCTCCTGGAGCTCCGGCCCGGTAACCAGAAGTTCAATTCCTGGGCCTGGACGATGGTGACATTCAAGCCCGTCCTCTACAAATCCGAAGAGGACAAGAAGAAAAAGAAGAAGTAATCCCCACCCTCGTAACCGCCACGAACACCCCCCCTCAACTTATTCAACTATGAAAAACGTATTCAGACTTTCCGCGTGCCTTTCGCTCTTTGTAGCTCTTTTCTCTGCCTGTGGCCCGGACACGGCACCTGCGGCAGCGCCCGGTTCCGCCGTCACTGTTTCGGCTGATGCGGCCAAGGTGGAAAAGCCCCAATTGACGTTCGGCTTTATTAAACTGACGGATATGGCCCCGTTGGCCATTGCCAAGGAGAAGGGCTACTTTGAAGAAGAAGGCCTTTACGTAAGCGTCGAAGCGCAGTCCAACTGGAAGAACATCCTTGACCGGGTAATTGACGGGCAACTCGACGGCAGCCATATGCTAGCGGGGCAGCCCATCGCTGCCGGGGCCGGGTTTGGCCGCCAGGCGGAACTCGTAACGCCATTCAGTATGGACCTGAACGGGAATGGTATTACCGTTTCCAACGACGTATGGAGCAAGATGCAACCCCACGTAAAAATGGGCGCAGATGGCAAACCCGTACACCCGATCCCCGCCGATGCCCTTAAACCGGTGATCAAAGACTACCAGAATGACGGAAAGCCCTTCAAAATGGGAATGGTATTCCCCGTCTCCACCCACAACTACGAGATCCGGTACTGGCTCGCCGCCGCCGGCATCCACCCGGGTATGTACACGGCCGGGAACATCCAGGGGCAGGTGGACGCCGAGGTTTTACTGAGCGTCACCCCACCACCCCAGATGCCCGCCACGATGGAGGCCGGAACGATCTACGGATACTGCGTGGGTGAGCCCTGGAACCAGCAGGCCGTCTTCAAGGGCATTGGCGTGCCGGTGACCACCAACTACGGCATCTGGAAGAATAACCCCGAAAAAGTATTCGCACTGCGTAAGGACTTCGTCGAGAAATACCCCAATACGACTAAAAGCATCACCAAGGCACTCATCCGCGCTGGCAAGTGGCTGGATGAGCCCGGTAACCGCGCCGAGGCCGTCAGCATCCTGAGCCGCCCGGAATACGTAGGGGCGGACTCGATCGTCCTGGCCAACTCCATGTCCGGCACCTTCGAATTTGAGCGTGGGGACAAGCGGGAGATGCCGGACTTCAATGTCTTCTACCGCTACGATGCGACCTATCCCTTCTACTCCGACGGTGTATGGTTCCTCACCCAAATGCGCCGCTGGGGGCAAATCCCCGAAACAAAGGATGCGACGTGGTACGATGAGACCATTCGTGAGATCTACCGCCCGGACCTCTGGCGCTCCGCCGCGGAATCCCTCGTCGCGGAGGGTAAGATCCCAGCCGGGGACATCCCCGAAACGGATGGCTACAAGCCCGCCACGGATGAGTTCATCGACGGAAAGACCTACGATGGCCGGGACCCGATCAGCTACATCAATTCCTTTACGATCGGGAATAAGGACGCCCAGACGAAATAATTTCTCCTCCCCCAAGAAATACAAGACCATGATTCAGACTACCATTGAACGTCCCGTCAGCGAGGCTGGAGCTACACAGTCCCACCCGTTGATCACTCGTGCCAGCGTCCTGGCCGAAAGGTTTCGAAAATCTTTGCCGGGCACTTTGAAATCCCTGGGTATTACCCTGGTGTCGATGGCTCTTTTTCTGGCGGTTTGGCAAGTCAGTGCTACCTATCTCTACGGGGTAGAGGCCAACGCCCGGGTGGAGCGGGCCCTCTCCGAGCAGGGGGAAGTTGCCGCCCAGGAAATGCGGGATTGTATTGCTTCCGGCGCCGTCAGCTGTAAGCCAAATACGTTGCCGGCACCGGCCGAGGTATGGTCCGCCGCCGGAAAACTCCTGGCCGACCACCGGACGATCTCCGCCGACAAGGCCGCCTTTGCCGCCAAAACGGCCCCGCTTAACGCCACCCGCCTGGCGCAGGGGTTGGACGCCATCACCTACACCGGGCGGCCGAGTTTTGTGGACCAGATCAAAACGAGCCTCTTTACGGTAGCCGTGGGGATGTTGATCGCCTTTTTGATTGCCGTGCCAATTGGCATCATTATCGGGTTGAACGAAAACTTACGCCAAGCCTTCAACTGGTTTATTCAGGTTTTCAAGCCGGTATCTCCGGTGGTTTGGTTGCTATTGGTTTTCATGATCGTAAAGACGATGACGCTGGGTTCGGATAATGATACCTCATTTTTGATCTCCGCCATCAGTGTTGGGCTGTGCTCTATGTGGGCCACGCTGGTCAATACGAGCGTGGGGGTATCTTCCGTAAACCAGGAATACATCAACGTGGCCAAAGTGCTCAAATTGGGAATCTCCAAAAAGATATTCAAGGTGGTGCTGCCCTCCGCGATACCGCTCATTTTTACCGGATTGCGCATCACCGTTTCGGTGGCCTGGATGGTGCTCATCGCCATTGAACTGCTTGCCCAAAGCCCGGGCTTGGGGTCCTTCGTATGGGAAGAGTTCCAGAATGGAGCTAATGATTCCAACGCCAAAATTCTCGTCGCCATGTTCGTAATTGGCCTCATTGGCTTCCTGCTGGATCGGGTGATGTACTACGTACAGCAGTCGGTTTCCTTTGAGAAAGCGCTGGCTTAAGACAAATAAACTCCGGGCTGCGCTGAGACCCGGGGAAGGTCCCTTTCCCTAATTGTAAATAGTTTTTCTATGTCTGCTACTCCCGTGATTGAATTCCGTAACGTATCGAAGTGGTACGGCGAGGGGGCCAACCGTACGGACGTCCTCTCGAACATTAATTTGACGATTGCGGAGGGTGAATTCCTTGCCATCGTCGGATTTACCGGGTCTGGCAAGACCACCCTTATCAACCTGATGACAGGCCTCATCCAACCCTCGGAAGGGGAGGTGTTGTACCGGGGGGCGCCCATTACCGGCCCCGCTCCGGAGCGGGGGATCATTTTCCAGAATTACAGCTTGCTGCCCTGGATGACGGTATACCAGAACGTTGCCCTGGCCGTGAATCAGGTATACCCCGACTGGCCCAAAGCCAAACGTGATGAACACATTCGCCAATTCGTGGAAATGGTGAACCTGAGCCCCGCCGTAAATAAGTACACCAAGGAACTTTCCGGAGGGATGCGCCAACGAACGAGTATCGCCCGGGTTTTGGCGACTGACCCCGATCTGCTGCTGATGGATGAGCCACTGGGTGCCCTCGATGCCCTTACCCGCGGTAACCTGCAGGAAGAGATTCTCAAGATCTGGAGCGCCAACCGGCGTACGGCCGTCCTCATCACGAACGACGTGGACGAAGGCATATTTATGGCCGACCGCGTAATTCCCTTGACCCCCGGCCCAAAGGCTGAGCTTGGTCCTGATTACCGGGTCGACCTGGCCCGGCCCCGGGATAAAAAGGCCTTGAATACGGACGTCAACTTTAAGCGCGTACGCACCGAGATCCTGAATTATTTAGTGGAGTTGGGTGAAGCGGCGAAGTCCGACCAAAGCCTGGAGGTAGAGCTTCCTGACCTGGAACCCATTCAGCCGGGTACCCGTAGCTATTCATCTTTCCGGCGCGCCGGATAAACTTTTATTATGTCCCTCAATCCTCCTACTTTTTCGCAGCGCGATATTGCGTTGAATATCAATAAGGTCACCAAGACTTACCCGACGCCTACGGGAGATTACGTAGTGTTGGACCAGCTCGACCTCCAGGTTCGCCGGGGGGAATTTGTTTCCATCATCGGCCACTCTGGCTGCGGGAAGACAACGCTGCTGACGATGATCGCGGGGCTTAACGAAATAACCGGAGGGGAGATCTCCGTCAATGAATTTCCCATCACGGGGCCGGGGCCGGACCGGGGGGTGATCTTTCAGGCCCCCAGTCTGCTACCCTGGATGACGACGTTGGAGAACGTGTTGCTTGGCGTTCGCCAGGTCTTTCCTCAGGCGACCAAGAAGCAGTTGCTGGATATCTGCAAGTATTACCTGAATAAAGTGGGCCTTGGTAATGCCCTCAACAAAAAAGCTACCGAACTATCGCAGGGGATGCAGCAGCGGGTGGGCATAGCGCGCGCCTTCGCCCTTAAACCAAAGATCTTGTTACTGGACGAACCCTTCGGAATGCTGGATTCTTTGACGCGCGCGGAACTGCAGGACGTCCTACTCGACGTATGGGACAAGGAAAAAATTACCGCCGTGCAAATCACGCACGACGTGGACGAAGCCATCTTCCTGGCCGACCGCATCATCATGATGACCTCCGGACCCCGCGCGCAAATTGGCGATATACTGCCCATCAACTTTGAGCGGCCCCGTGTCCGCAAGGAAATTCTTAATCACCCAGATTATTATGGCTACCGTAAACACCTGATCGATTTTTTGGAACACTAAGCGTCGTCATCTTCTAGAGCGCTTTTCATAGTAAAGAGTAGAACTTTAGTGAGAATCGGAAGCCAGGTGGCCATCATTGCTGGATAATGGCCCACGACCTTACACCAGGCCAAGCGTGCGCGCCCGATCAATGAGTTCGCGCTTATTCCCGACGGCTAATTTATCCATCAACTTGTAGCGGTGGGTTTCGACCGTCCTGCGGCTCAGGCCAAGCTGGTCCGCAATCTCCTGGTTCGAAGCGCCCTTTACTACTTCCTGTAGAATTTGTTGCTGACGTTTGGATATTTTGACGCGCTCTTCGGCAGCATTTGATGGGGTAGGGGTTACCGTAGCTACCGGCCGCCGCATGATTTGGCGGACGAGGATATCCGTCAGGTCCCCCGAGAAATAGCGATCCCCGGCCATGATGGTGTGAATAGCTTTGAGAAATTCGTCGCGGTTAGCATCCTTCATCAGGTAACCGTGGGCCCCAGCGTCGATTGACTGTAGCACGTATTCTTCACTATCGTGCATGGATAGCATTAGGCACCTGACGGGGGAGCCTAAGCGCTTAAGTTCCCTTACGGCTTCGATGCCGTTCATTTTAGGCATGCGGATATCTAAAATAACCAAGTCCGGTTGTTTGCGCGTCACTTCGAGCACGCCGGCTGCTCCGTCGCCCGCCTCTCCGATTACCTCCAGGTTTTCTGCGTCTTCTAACAAACTTTTGATGCCGTCACGAACAAGCGCGTGGTCATCGACTAATACAATCTTAATTGGCATGGATAAACTTTAAGTTGCTTCATCCAGGTTGCTCCAGCTGGTAGATTTCCTGGCTAATATTCAGCTTCGGCAATTTACGCAACATCCGGCATGGGCAGGTTGATCGTCACCTTAGTACCCGTTTCAGAACTGCTGCGGACGAAAAGCCGGCCATTTAGATCTTCGACTCTTCCGGTCATGTTTCTCATGCCGAGCCCGCTACTGTCCGCCGGGCGGTCTTCGATGGTATCCTGATCAAAGCCGCGACCGTCGTCGACGATGGTTACACTGAATAACTGTTCGCCGGGTGAAATGGTAACAAAGATCAATTCCGCCTCTGCATACTTGATGGCATTGTTGATGGCCTCCTGTACCACCCGGTAAAGGTTCACCTCTTGTGCCGCGTCAAAACGAACGTCAAACCCTTGATTTTCAAAGACGATTCGTTGGCCGGTGAGTCGGCTCAGCTCGCGGCAGAGTTTTTCGAGCCCCGCGGCCAAGCCGTAGTCCGCAAGCTCAGGAGGGGATAGGTTGAAGGTGGCTACCCGAACGGAAAGAATGATCTCTTTAGCCAGGTCCCGCAGTCGCTCCACCTTCCGGGCGTTGTTGTCCTCGGGGCCGAGGCGTAATGATTCCAGGCTATATTTCAGGCCAGTCAGCTTTTGGCCGATTCCGTCGTGGAGGTCGCGGGCGATTCGCAGCCTTTCTTTTTCCTGGGCGGCAGCGATCTGACGTGACCGGTTGTGCCCCCGTTGCACCTCTTCCTCCAGGCGTTCCTGATTGATGCGGGTCAGTTCAGCTTCATCGAGCTTTTGGCGAGTAACGTCGGTTGCCAGAAAGAATAATTCGGTATCGCTTCCCACCTTACGGGCTGGGATGATCGTCACTGCTAACCACCGAATATTTCCAGTTGCATCCAGGATGGCCCATTCACCGTTTTGGCTCCCCGCTCGCGCTTTATCAAAGGCCTCAGCGTACTGACGGGTTAAATCGGTATCGCTATGTAGGGCCGCGGAAAGTGGGCGTCTGCCTCCATCCTCCCACCAACCGATCATTTTGGATAAAAGGGTACTGATGAAGAGTGGGGAACCGTCCCGCCTCAGGGTAGCAAAAAGCACCGCTTCGTCCAAAGCCTCGTTCAGCGCGTGAAGTTCCCGTAGGCTTTCTTCTCTGGCGGAGACAGCTTTCTCAGCGGCAACCTTTGCCGTTTCCTGAGCCAATCGCTCACCTTTCAGTTCCGTGATCCGGTTACGGACGAATCGGGAGATGGGGCGAAAGATGAAAAGTAGCTCCAGGAAGAGGATACCGAGGGTGATGGCCCCCAGCCACCTTTTGGCCCGTTGGAGGCGAACCACTTTTGCAGCGGCGTTGGTGGAAATATCACCTACGATGCCATCCATGCGGGTTAAGAATATCTCCGCAAGACTGTCAGCCACTAAAGGCCCCGCCGCCAGAAAGGAAGTGACGACCGTATCCAGCGATGTTAGTTTGGCCAGGACTTCCGGCCCCACGGGTTGCTGCTTCAGCCAGCTATGGCGATCCATGAACTCGACTCGTAGCAAATCGCCCCCACTCTGATCGAGGAGCAGTGTTTTCGTGATGCGCTGGCTGAGCATTCGCTGCCGGCCGGCTACGTTAATGATCTCAGCATCATCCCGCTGGTCGTTCAAAAAAGTGCCCACTGACCACTGTTCGGCAATTACGGCCAGGGCGATTAGACCGAGAGCAATGAGGTAAGCCCGGCGCAGACGTTGAAACGCATCGTCGTAATTTTTTCCCGGAGTCGTACCGTTCATCCATTTAATTTCTTGACCTCCAGGATTCGGTCAATCCAGCTGCGCACCTTGAGGGAAGTAGGTAAGTCCATTGCAGCCCGTTTGCCTGCCTCGGACATTTTGTCCCAGGTCTTATACAAGATATCTAATACTTGTGCTTCGGCGTGATCGATGGCAAACTCCTCTAGGTAAAACTCCAGAAATACGTGGCAGATGACGTCTTCAAGCAACTGCGTTTCCGGGTCACTTAACAACTGTTTCTTCCGGATCAGATGAGCGACTCGATCAATGATCTCTGGTGCAACGTTAAGCACGGCCAGAATCTCGCTGGCTCGTTGGGCGTGGTATGCCTTCATGTCATTTCGCCACTGAAAATATCCGGTGCGTCCGACGGGGTAGGTGGCTCGGGGGAATTTCCATCGTTCCAAATGCTGCGCCCGGGCGGCCAGACGCAGCGCTACGGGAGCATCGGGAGCATAAATAGCTAAGCGCTCACTCATCCGGATTCCGTAGGCGAGTTCGTAGGGGAGGGGCCCATCAACCGTTTCGGTTACCCGGGAATCCTGAGCGTTCAGGGCGTCAAAAGCAGCCAGGGCGGCGATTTCTTGGTATTGATCCATTGCGAGACGAAGTTAGGGCATCAGGTATAGTACGCCTACGCCGGTAGTATGAAATTAGGCGAAGGCCCTAAAATATTAGCTACTGGCCGGAGTACACCAAGTTTCAGTAAGCAAGCGCATACAACAACAAAGTCGTGCCTGAGCTGAAGACCAGAACCAACTAGTCCGCAAAACCAACGTACACAAGATCATTTTCCACTCGGACCGGATAAATCGCGAGGGGTGGGCAGTCGCCGTTCAGGTTCTTCCCGTCCTCCAAGCTGAACGCTTTTTTGTGGAGGGGGCAGGCAATTTTGGGGATGCCGTCCTGAACGCCCGTCAAGCCGCGGCCAAGCACGTTTTCCAATTTATGCGGGCATAGATTTTGGCAGGCATACCAGGCATCCCGGCGTGCAAAGTAAAAAACTGCTACCTGGCGGTTACCGTACTTAATGGTCCCGCCGACTCCGCTCGGAAATTGGCTAACGTTACCCGCGAGTACCCAGTTTGCTACCTGCGCAACCTTTACGGTGGTGTAGGTGGCCTCGTTATTCGTCATTACCGGCGGGGCATGGAGTTGTTGGCTATTCATTGGAGAGATGTTTAGGTCCACGCGACGGGCATTTTTTGCTGGCGGAGCGGGGAAAAGGAAAGGCTCTCGTCGGCCTCAGGCGTGTTTGTAAAAGTCTGGAAGCGGCTTCGGATGGCGGGATTCGTTACGGCCTCTTTCCACTCACATTTATAATTGTGAACGAGTTCGGCCATTTCTGCCTCCAGTTCAGCGGCGATACCCAGCTGGTCCTCAACGACGATGCTTTTGAGGTAGTCAATACCTCCCTCCAGGCTATCGAGCCACGCAGCCGTTCGCTGCAGGGGAGCCGCCGTACGGAGGTAGAACATTAAGAACCGGTCCAGGTACTGAATACAGGTGGCCTTGTCCAGGGGGCCGGCCAGTAATTCCGCGTGGCGAGGCCGGGCGCCACCGTTACCGCAGACGTAGACGTTATAGCCTCCCTCAACGGCGATGAGGCCGAAGTCCTTTCCCCTTGCCTCGGCACACTCGCGGATGCATCCACTTACTCCGCCCTTTAGTTTGTGCGGAGAGCGCAGGCCCCGGTACCGATTCTCAAGATCAATAGCGAAACTGACGGCCTCATCCATCCCGTAACGGCACCAGGTACTACCCACGCAGGATTTTACGGCGCGCAAAGATTTACCGTAGGCGTGCCCACTTTCAAATCCGGCGGCAATTAATTCTTCCCAAATGATGGGAAGCTGCTCGAGACGGGCACCGAACATATCAATTCGTTGGGCGCCGGTGATCTTGGTGTAGAGGTCGTACTTGGCGGCAATGCGCCCAATATCCATGAGCTGGGCTGGCGTGATCTCCCCCGCGGCAATGCGGGGCACCACGGAGTAAGTGCCATTACGCTGGATATTGGCCAAATAGCGATCATTCGTATCCTGGATGGCCGGTTGGCGATTGGCCGTTTCCATGTTCACGGTCGCAAAAATGCTGGCTAGCGCGGGTTTACACGTTTCGCAGCCTTCACCGGCCCCAAAGGCATCAACCGCCTCATCGTAGTTCGTTACTTTTTTTAGGATGACCAGGTCGCGCAGCTCCTGCCGGGTGTAAGGGAAGTGGTCACAAATTACGTTGCGGACCACCTTGCCTTGCGCCTTCAGATGGCTATCGACCAGGTCGCTGATCATGGGTTTGCAACCACCGCAACCGGTGCCGGCCCCGCAGCACCCCGCCAGATCCTTGACGGATTGTGCCTTGCCATCGTCCAGCAGTTCGGTAAGCTGGCCCTTGGTGATGTTCTCGCAGCTACAGATAACCGCGGTGGCGGGCAAATCCAGCACACCGGCTCCAGCTTCGGCGCCACCCCGGGCACCCAGGATGAGGTCTTCGGGGTTGGGCGGTAGCGCCATATCATTTTGCACCATTTGGTGGAGCATATTGTAAGCGCTGGCGTCGCCGACGAGAATGCCACCCAGCAACTTGGTGCCGTCAAGTGAAACGTTAATCCGTTTGTATACCTGCGCGACTTCGTCGTGGAAGATAATGGAGCGTGCTTCGTCCGGACTGGTAAAGGGTTCCCCAAAGCTGGCCACGTCCGTACCGATCAATTTTAATTTGGTGGACATGTCGATACTGGGCGGCATAGCGGCAAGTCCGTCGTCAGCCATCAGATGGCCGAGGGCGACGCGGGCCATTTCGTAGCCGGGGGCAACCAGACCGTAGATCATGCCGCGGTACAGGGCAGCCTCACCAATTACGTATACATCCGGAGCATTGGTACGCAGGTATTCATCACAGACGATCCCGCCACGGGGGCCTACCTCAATGCCCGCCTCCCGGGCCAGTTCATCCCGTGGTCGGATGCCGGCGGATACCACCAGCATATCGGTCGGGAGTTCCGAGCCATCCGCAAACTCAAGGTGGGTGATGCACCCGTTGCCGGCGATCTGCCGGGTATTCTTATCGCAATGCACGCCGAGGCCAAGGTTGACGAGCGTGTCTTTCAGCACGTCGGAGCCTTTATCGTCCAGCTGCCGCGGCATGAGCCGGGGCGCGAATTCTACGACGTGGCTTTCCAGCCCCATATCGAGCGTCGCCTTGGCTGCTTCCAATCCGAGCAGCCCGCCACCTAGGACGGATGCGCTAGCGTTCGGTTTCCCCTTGAGTTTGGCCGCGTAATCCAGGATACCATCCAGGTCTTCGATGGTGCGGTAAACGAAGACGCCTTTCTTATCCCGTCCGGGAATTGGGGGCATGAACGCACTTGAACCCGTGGCCAGAATGAGGCTGTCGTAGGCGTAAGTTTCACCACTGGCAGTCGTCACTCGTTTGGCGGCTGTATCAATGGCAATGATCTTCTGGCCACACTGCAGTTCGATCCCATTCTCTGCGTACCAATCGCTGGAAGCCAGGCAAAGACGGTCTGCATCCCGGTTGGCGAAGTATTCGCTTAGGTGGACCCGGTCGTAGGCTGGGCGGCGCTCTTCGCCGAAAACGATCAATCGGTAATTACTACGCCGGGCGTGGCGGCTGAATAGCTCACAGAATTTGTGGCCAACCATGCCATTGCCAATGAGTAAGATGGTTTTCATGCATACGTGGTTTACGTAGACAAAACTACGTAATACGTATACGTATTGCCAAGCAAACTACGTAATTTATGCGCTCGCCTAAATAATAACCGCGGTGGCTAACTTAGATCCAAGGCATTTCTAAGCTGACTGACGCGTTGCCTTGCATAAAATAGTAGGTAGTGCACGGCGTCCAATCACTCCACCCCAACCCGGTCCACCAGCAACTCAAAATCCTGCGGCTTCTTATTCCCGATCAAAAACCGCAGTTGGTTGATTGGCTCCCCGGCGTAAGCGGGTAAGTTGGGGGTATAGCCACGAAAGGTAGGCGTCAATTCACCAAAGGGGATCTCCACAGTTTCCCATTCCCCGGTGGTTGGAAAGGTGTGGGCGTAGCTGTGGCGTTCGCTGCGGGCGCGTTTAACGCGGAAGGTGTAGTCCTTACCGTCGCCCTTGACGCGGAGGACGAACTTCTTGGTTCCCTCCAGGTCGTAGGTCTGGTCGTAATTGGATTGCACTGAAGAAAAGCCGCCGTTGTTTTCCAGGCTGACGGTACCCCAGAAGCGGAGGTGGCCCGTCTCCGTCAGTTCGGCGTTGCCGCGGGAGACGCCACCCATTACCCGGTCGTCCTGAATGGACCATCCTAGGTTGTTGTCCGTAAAGTCAGTGATCGTCCGGAGGCCGGAGGTTTTATTCGTCACGTTCGTATTAGCCCCGGTGTTGCCGACGGCGTTTTTCTGTTGGGAGACGGTACAAGCACTCAGGAGGCAAACGAGAACGAGGAGGGTGGGGAAGAAGTAGTTGCGCATGGATGCCTAATGGAAATCCGGCCGTGTTGTTCACCTATCATACTGGGGTTCAGTCTGTTTTCGGTCCTGAACTTGGTACCTGCGTTAGCGCCCAAACGATGGGTAAAGCGGCAACCGAGGGTTTGTGCCAAAAAGTTTTCCCAGGCGTGCAACGTTTCGAAACCTTGCTCCGTACTGGAGGGTGGCTGGGATATTCCAGCAGCACCTATAACCCATATTTAGATGCGTAATTCTTTTTATTTACTCTTGCTTTTGTTTGCCTTCGCCAGTTGTGAGGACGACAATGGCCTGCTGGTCGTCGAAGAACCAGTACCCAATGAACCCGTCGTGGTGGAAGTGGAACCCGTTTTCAACCTCAAATCCGTCAGCACTGACGCCATCCGGATCTCGAAGGGCACCGCCTGGGAACGTACGCCGGGTGATTACGTTATTTCCTCTGACCGGATCAACTGTGTTCCTGATGGCGTAACATCCATCACCGTTACGAGTGATACGTTCCTGTATATCAACTTCACGTTGGATGAAGCGGGCTTGCCAGTTCTTAAGGAGCAGTACGGTATCGTTGCCGGCTTCGCGCAGGAGAATGATACTGACATCACGGCTTTCGCTTACGAGGGCACCGCGGCGGCTTGCCAAACTTCGGAGACCACCTTTACGGCTAATTTTGATACGCCCGGCTTCATCAGCGGCGAGCTTTCCGTGCAACTTTACGACGCCCGCGCCGTGGCCATCATCGGCGGTAGCAACCCGGAATGCAGCGATTACGCGCAGGCTGACCTGAGCGTGTTTACGGCCACCTTCAACGTCCCGATCGAAGACCCTTGTGAATAAACAATTCTACGAAAGTTGGCTCCCCTACGTGCTCACCATCGTGCGTCGCTACGGCGTCCACGAGGCGGACCAGAAGGATTTGGTGCAGGACATTTTCCTACAGCTCTTCCGGAAGTACGACCGCTACGATGCGGCAAAGGGGGAACTGCGGCCGTGGTTACGGAGCGTGGTGGTCTCGCAGGTGATTGATCACCTGCGGGGCCGCCACCGTTTTCAGACGGAGGACCTGGACATCCTGGCGGGCCGGGAGCCATCCGTCGTTTCAGACTTACAACACTTAGAAGCTGAGTATCTAGTTGATTTGATCAGCGGGCTGCCGGTGGGGTTTAGGACGGTCTTCAATTTGCACGTTGTCGAAGGCTACTCCCACCAGGAGATCGCCGACCGTCTTGGGATAACGCCCGCCGGCTCCCGCAGCCAACTCAGCCGCGCCAAGGTCATTTTACGGCGCCACCTTTCCAAACTTGTAACACTCTCTTATGCCTTATTCTGATCACCAGCCCGATAGCGACCGCGGCGCCCTCAACGATAAGTTAGGGAGCTACGCCAGCGGCGGCATCCCCGAAGGTTTCGCCTTCGAGGATATGCCGGCCCTGCAGCCCAAGCCGGGCTTCTTTGGCCGCTACTGGCCACTTGGCCTCGGCGCGCTCCTGCTGGTGGGCCTGACCTACTGCCTGGGCTTAAACGAAACTGAAGGGGCCTCACCGATCGTGGCGGAGGCTACCCCTACAGTAGTGCAGCAATCAGCTAATTCAACTAATAATGACACCGCTTCCGGTGAGCCAACTACTATTGATAATAACAGGAATCTTACTACACCTTCGGGAGCTGCTTCCAGCTCCCCGTCTTCAGTTTTAAATACAAACAACAACGGACATTCATTTACCTCGGAGGCTGCTTCCAGCTCCGGCCCTATTGACTTGCGTTCTAATTCTGAGATTGAAATTTTTACAACTCGTGACTTTGTTGAGGATGTTAGTAGCCCGGGTAATTCGCCCGGGCTACCCCTCAGCTCTTCACCCGCGAAGGATTTGGCGCTGCCGCGGGTGCCGGGTGAGGTGGAACAAACATCCCTTATTTCGCAGGAGGAAACTCCCACTCAAATACAATCAGCTAGCCGGAGAATTGACGCATTGGAACTGCCAGTGGCCGTCACCTCCCAACGGAGCGACCTTCCCCTAGCGGAAGTAGCTCCCCAACCCAAGGAACCTATCTCCTTCACAAAATTTACTTCCCAGCACCGTTGGGTGACGGAATTCAACGGTGGACTCCTACAACATAACTTGTCCGATAACCGCCTGGGTGGCGTTGCGGAGTTCAACCTCGGCCGTCGAATCGGGACTCATTTTATCCTATCCTCCGGGGTGGGCCGGATGGACCTCCGTAGCCAGCACGGCTTCTCCAGTGAGGTGGAGACCAAGGTATTCCAACCCGGGACCGTGGATACCATTTTCCGTTCGGGCGACCGGATCGTGGCGCAAACCACTACCGATTCCGTACCGGGCATCCGCCGGGTTAATTTCCACCATACAGACCACTACACGACCTATTACCTCCCCGTACGTCTCGATTACGAACGGCAAGCGGGTAATTTCAACTACGGTTTGGGCGTCGGGCTAGCCCATCACTTTACGACGTCCTCCACCGTGCGCCGCGTCAATCCGGAAGGGCAGGACCGCACGGCAACTGGGCTTAACCCTTCGGCGTGGTCCTACAGCCTACGCTTGGGTGGCGGTTACCAAATCTCGTCCCAATTAGGCTTCCGAATCAATGTGCAGTACGGTGGCTTCCTCAGTGAATGGGATGGGGAAGAAGGGGGGCTGAACCCACGCGTAGTTACTTACGGCGCGACGGCGGGTTTGCGATACTACTGGTAAGCGTATTTATATTTCGAGCCCGACATTGAGGCCAGCGTGGGTCCAATCGATTGTACTTGCCCACGTGCAAAGGATGTGACAAGGTGGGTTAATTTGGTGGGAGGCAGGCCCTTATATTAGCGATAGCAACGCTGCCCAATTAAACGGGGTAGTTCCAACGTAAATGGAATTTGTTTTCAAATACCCTCCGCGTTGAATTGTCTTGCTATCGTCGATCGCCTCAATACTCACGTTTTGTCTACGCCCACCCGAGTCGCATTGGTTTTGCTTTGTTTCCTGCCCCTGCTGGCTTGCGGGCCGGGCATGTCCGACGGCGTTGCGGAAGCCTACGAGCGCCTGCCGGAGACGATCGACTTCAACTTCCACGTGAAGCCGATCCTGTCCGACCGCTGCTACGCCTGCCACGGTCCGGATATGCAGAACCAGCAAGCGGGCCTGCGCCTCGACACGCCTGAGGGCGCCTACGCTGCGCTGGAATCCGGTAAAACGGCCATCAAGGGTGGTAGCCTGCGCGGCAGTGAAATGATCCACCGCATCACTTCCGACGATCCTGAACTGGTGATGCCAACGCCAGAATCCAACCTCAGCCTCACCGATGAGGAAATCGCCGTCCTGACGAAATGGGTCGAACAGGGGGCGGAGTACAAAGAGCACTGGGCCTTCGTCGCTCCCGTCAAGCCTGACGTCCCCTCCGCCGGGGAAGAGTGGGCCACCAACGAGATCGACCGTTTCGTAGCGGCCAAGCTCGAGTTGGAAGATGTCGCCCCCAGCCCCGAAGCCGAGCGGCCCTACCTCATCCGCCGGGCCTACTTCGACCTGACCGGTCTCCCCCCATCCATCCCCGAACTCGACCGTTGGGAAGCCGCCGGCGAACCGGATTGGTACGAGACAATGGTGGACGAACTCATCGCCCGCCCCGCCTACGGGGAACGGATGGCCAATTACTGGATGGACGTCGCCCGCTTCGCGGATTCCGAAGGCTACCTGGATGACTTCCACCACGAGATGTTTCCCTACCGCGACTGGGTCATCAAAGCCTACAACGAAAATCTGCCCTACGATGAATTCGTGAAGTGGCAGATTGCGGGGGACCTTTTCGAAAACCCAACTACGGACCAGATCCTGGCCACCGCCTTCAACCGGAACCACAAGCAGAATTCTGAAGGTGGCATCATCCCCGAAGAGTTCCGGGTGGAGTACGTGGCCGACCGGGCCAACACCGTGGGGACGGCCTTCATGGGCCTCACCGTCGGCTGCGCCCGTTGCCACGACCACAAGTACGACCCCTTCAGCCAGAAGAATTACTTCGAGCTCTTCGGCTTCTTCAACAGCACCGTTGAGCGGGGCGACGGCATCTTTGGGCTCAACGGCGTCCAGAATTCCATGGACGTAAACCACGCGCTGAGTATGAACGCCGGGCCGACCCTCCCGCTCCCTTCGGCGGAAACCCAACGCATTTACGATCACCTCCTGGAGATGATCGCGGCGGAGGAAGCGGAGTTGTCTACTGCCCTTTCCACGGCACCTGCGGCAGCGCCCAAGCTTACATCGCAGGAAGTCGCGCGCTTCGTGGATAGCAAAACCGTTAACCACCTGACTTTTGACGAGAGCCCGGTACGGGAACACGCGCCCGGTCGGAAATTGAATTGGAATCCTCACCCAATCGTGGAAGGAAAAATCGGGCAGGCCATTGAAATTGGCACGAGCTACCTCTCATCTGACGGAGCGGGTAGTGCCTTCGAACGGGGAGACCCCTACACGGTCTGCTTCTGGATTTATACCCCGGAGTTGTTTGAAGAGGCACACGTACTGTACAACTCCAATACCCGTATTCAGGGCTACCGGGGTTGGGACGTCGTGCTGGACAGCAACCGCGTCCACCTCCGGCTGAACCATTCCCACCCCTACCAGAGTATTGACTTGCGGGTGGACGAACCCCTAGCCAACGAGACCTGGACCCACTTCGTCTGGTCCTACGACGGAAGCAGCGACGCCGCCGGAATGCGGATCTACCGCGACGGTAATCCCGTGACACCCTCGGTCATGCGCAACCACTTGGTGAGGAGCACCAAACCCTTCCTCCGGGAAAGCGGCGCAACGATTTACGCTGACTACCCCGGCCTGGCCATCGGGGAGCGCTTCTACGACGAAGACTTCGCGGGTGGCCGCATTGATGAAGTTCGCGTTCTGAACGTAGAAGCCGGTGACCTGATCGCCCGCTACCTCTACGAGCGCCCCCTCGGGCAGTGGAGCCTGGGTAGCGACGAGGCCGAACAAAGCGAGTACCAATTGCTGCACCAGAATGCAGACGTACTCGCCCTGAAGCAAAAATTAAATCAATTGCGGACTTCGGCCGTCACTACCATTGATACCGTCCGCGAGATCATGGTGATGGGGGATAACACCAGCCCCCGGCCGGCTTACATCCTGAACCGGGGCGTCTACGATGAACACGGCGCGGAAGTAGAGCCGGGAGTGCCCGAAAATCTGCTGGCGTGGCCGGAAGACGCCCCCCGCAACCGCCTCGGACTGGCTCGCTGGTTGACGGATCAACAGAATCCCCTTACCGCTCGCGTTGCCGTCAATCAACTTTGGTACGTCATGTTCGGCCGCGGACTCGTGGAAAGCGTCGAAGATTTTGGCAACCAGGGTTCTCTCCCCAGCCATCCGGAATTACTAGACTGGCTGGCCGTCGACTTCCGCGAGAACGGCTGGGACGTGAAGCGGCTCGTCCGGATGATGGTGACGAGTAGCACCTACAAGCAGAGCAGCAAGATCCGCCAGGACCTTTTGGACCGCGACGCCGGCAACTACTGGCTGGCCCGGGCTCCACGGTACCGCCGCTCCGCTGAGATGGTGCGGGATAACGCCCTGGCAAGCTCCGGCCTGCTGGAGGAGAAAGTGGGTGGGCAGTCCGTCTTCCCCTACCAACCGCAGGGCTTGTGGAAGGAGGTAAACAACCACGGTTTCTCTCCGGCCTACATCGAAGACCAGGAGAACGGGCTTTACCGGCGCAGTCTCTACACTTTCTGGAAGCGGAACTCCCCCTCACCCGCGATGCTGACCTTCGACGCGAGTTTGCGCGGCGAGTGCCAGGTCCGCCGGCAACGGTCCAGCACGCCCCTGCAAGCACTGGTGATGCTGAACGATCCACAGATCCTGGAAGCCTGCCGGGTGCTGGCGGCGAACTCCCTGGCCGATTCCCGCAACGAGGTGGAGGCGGCGGATCTCATTTTCAGGAACCTCATCGGCCGGCACCCTACGCCAAACGAACGGGAGATCATCCAGCAGTACTATGAGAACGAGCTGAACTACTTCGACGACCACCCGCTGGCCGCTCAAGATTTTCTCAATACGGGATATCACCAAACGGACCAACGCGCCGGATCGGCCAAACTCGCCGCCATGGCACGGGTCGCCAACACAGTGATGAATTCTCAGGAAGGGTACTACAAAAATTGATATCCTTTAGCTCGTTGTAAAGCCATCCACTCCCTTTAAACTTCGCCTCATGCTGACCGACATCCAACGTGCCTACTTACGGGCTTCCCGGCGGGACTTTTTGAAGACTACTTCCAAGGGCTTGGGTGCACTTGCGCTCGGTAGCCTCATTGCCCCCGGTCAATTATTCGCCGGCGCGGAAAAAGGATTAGTGACCGGCCCCGGCAACGGTGGCGCGATGCCCAACTACCACCACGCTCCCAAAGCGAAACGGGTGATCTATCTATTCCAGGCTGGCGCCCCCAGCCACCTGGAAACCTTTGATTACAAGCCCCTGCTCAACGAACGTTGGGGCGAAGAAATACCTGATTCCGTCCGCGGGACTCAGCGCTTGTCGGGGATGCTGGCGGCCCAGTCTAGTTTCCCGTTGGTAGGCTCCAAGTTTGAATTTACCCGCAGCGCGAAGACGGGAGGCTACTTTAGTTCGCTCATGCCCCACACGGCGAGTGTAGCAGAGGATCTTTGCGTGGTCAACTCCATGTACACCGAGGCGATCAACCACGAACCGGCTACCATCTTCATGCAAACGGGTAGCCAGCAGGTTGGCCGGCCCAGCGTTGGCGCGTGGATGAGCTACGGCCTGGGTAGTGCGAATAAGAATCTGCCCTCCTTCGTCGTGTTGCTGAGCAAGGGTCGGGATGACGTGCAGAACCTCAATATGCAGTCCTGGTCCAGCGGCTTCCTGCCCAGTCACCACCAGGGCGTACAGTTTCGGAGTGGTAAGGACCCGGTCCTGTTCCTCAATAATCCCAACGGCATCAATCGCGACCGCCGGCGGATGGAGCTCAACGTGCTGGAAAGCCTGGACCGAGAACAGCAACAGCATTGGGGGGATACTGAGATCGACTCCAAAATCAACCAGTACGAGATGGCCTATCGCATGCAGGCCAGCGTGCCGGAGATCACCGACTTCAGCGACGAGCCGGATTACATCTTCGACATGTACGGAGAGGATGCCCGCAAACCCGGCACCTTCGCCGCCAACTGTCTGATGGCCCGCCGCCTGGCCGAGCGGGACGTACCCTTCGTCCAGCTCTACCACATGGGTTGGGACCAACACGGAAATCTCCCGACCGGCATCAGCGAAATGGCCAGGAGCTCGGACCAGGCTAGCGCCGCGCTCATCAAGGACCTGAAACAACGCGGCTTACTTGAGGATACCCTCGTCGTTTGGGGAGGAGAATTTGGCCGCACGGCCTTCAGCCAGGGGAAGCTGACCATCGATAATTACGGTCGGGACCACCACCCCCGATGCTTCTCCATCTGGATGGCCGGCGGCGGCGTCAAACCCGGTATGGTCTACGGAAAGACGGACGATTTTGGCTACAATATTGCCGAGAACGGCGTTCACGTCCACGATTTTCAGGCGACGATGCTTCATCTTCTGGGTGTGGACCACGAAAAGCTGATCTTCAAACACCAGGGCCGCCGCTACCGACTGACGGACGTACACGGGCACGTGGTGAAGGGGATTTTGGCTTAGGCGCTTTGCTGCACCCGGAAATGATTGGCGAGTATTTCGTTTCTGGTCTTTAGGAACCTGGTCATGTAGGCTTCCAGGAAAAGCCACTCCGCAAAGCGGCCGAGTAAACCCAACGGAGCGGTGAATTCAAACCGGTCCGTCATCCGTGTTTGGTTTGGCTTGACTACCGTGAAAGTGTGGGTGTGTTTCATGGATTTGAAAGCACCGTCCACCATCTCGTCGACGAAATAATACGGGCGGTCCATCGCCGTGATTTCAATCTCCAGTTCCTGGTATATACCGAAGTGTCTGGCTCGCCACCGGGTGCGGTCGCCGAGTTCGATCAGGCCACTCGTCCGGCCCGCAATAGCCCGTTCGTTGGTCTGGGAGGCACTTTCAAGGTGGAGGTCAATCGAGCGGGCTGCGTCAAAAGCCGTTTCGATGTCCGTCTCCAACACGGTTTCCAGGAAAATGGTGGCCACAATCAGCGACAGTTATACATGGCCTCAATGGCCCTAACCACCGCGATCCCTTCGCTCACCGGGGTAGCCACTTTTGCACGGCCGTTTAGGACGTCGACTACGTTATCGATTACAAAGTGGTGGTTCGCCGCGGAGCCGGTGTAACCGCCGTAATCGTTGCCGGGGGCGCTGGCGGGGAGGTCCGGAAAATCCAGATCTTCTACGTGGCAGTGGCGGACGTCGTTCATGTACTGCCCACCCAGTTTGACGGTGCCTTTAGTGCCGATTACAGTGAGGGTGGATTCAAAATTTCGGTCCCAGATCGCCGTGCTGAAATTGAGGGAACCGCGCACGTCTCCCGGTAGGCTGAATACCACGCTACCCGTATCCGCAAAGTCGTGAAAGTCCTCGTGGTTCTGGTTGGCGAAGCGGGCGAAGTCGATCGTCGGCTCTCCGAAACCCCAGCAGAGGAGATCAATAAAGTGAGCGAACTGGGTGTAAAGGACGCCCCCGTCCAACTCCTGGTGCCCGTGCCAGGGGTGAGGCATTCGATCCGTGGGCGCTGCCGCGGGTGCCGGGTCCGGGACCGAGTAATACCGGTGGTCCCGATTCCAAAAACAGTCCAGGTGGACCTGGAGGACCTTACCCAAGCGCCGTTGATCGAGCAGGGACTTAAGCCAGGCGGAGGCGGGGCTGTATCGATTTTGCATTACGCCGAAAACTTCCCTCTCACTCTTCCGGGCAGCAGTTGCGATCCGTTCCGCATCCTCCGTAGTGAGGGCGATGGGCTTTTCAATTACGACGTGGAGGCCGGCTTCCAATGCCGCTACGGCTTGGTCAGCGTGTAAGCCATTGGGCGTGCAGATGCAGGCGACGTCGAACTGGCCAGGTCGGGATAAAGCTTGTTCAAGGGAAGGGTAGTGGGTGGTCCCTGCTAACCCGTCGGGCCAGTTCAGGTCAGTAGCTGGCCGGATATCACATACCCCCAGAAGTTGGGCTTCGGGATGGGCGGCAATCAGGGCGGCGTGGCGGCGGCCGATGTGGCCCATGCCTACGACGAGGAACTGTATTTCTTTTGCCTGTACGATGGTATGAAGTTTGGTGCGAAGGTAAACCGGTTCAGTCGATTACTACGTGGCAGGTCCCTTTTGTCAATCCGTACTTTTCACCTGCGGCAGCGCAAAATGCGGTGCCGGAAGCGTCAAAGTCTAACCGCTCTCCGGCCTTGCTGACGTAGTAGAGGTGGCGAGCGGGGTTGCCCACCACGAGCGAATAGGGCGCAATGTCTTTAGTGACGACCGAGCCGGCCCCGACCATGGCGTAGTCAGCGATGGTAGTACCGCAAACGATGACGGCGTTGGCTCCAATCGTGACCCCATCACCCAAAGTGGTAGGTAAGTATTGCCCCCGGCGGTTAACGGCTGAACGCGGGTTTTTGACGTTAGTAAAAACGGCCGATGGGCCAATAAAAACGTCGTTTCCCGCCGTGACGCCGGTGTAGAGGCTGACGTTGTTTTGCACTTTGCAGTTACGGCCAAGCGTTACCCCTTCCGCTACGAAAACATTCTGGCCAAGGTTGCAGCGAGCGCCGAGTTGGCAACCGGGCATGAGGTGGCAGAAATGCCAGATCTTGGTGCCGTCGCCAAGGCGGGCGCCTTCGTCCACAACCGCCGTGGGGTGAATAAAGATGGCCATCAGGGTGCTACTTTAATCAGAAAGATCAGCGCCAGTCCACCTAGTAGGAATGCTTTTATTGCCCGGCTGATCAATTTGTAGTCCTTTGAATCCTCCGCCTTGAAGGTTTGGTACATGATGCCCAACAGAATGATCACCAGGAAGGCGATGTAGGACATCACGGCAGGGTTGTAGAAGCCCGGCCAGGCCGTAAGGAGCGGGTAAACCAGGTTGATGATCATGAGCCCGCCCATGCCCATGGCGATGTACTTCGCTGCGGGAATGCCCCAAATGATCGGCGCCGTCTGCCGCATCCCTACCCGGTCTCCTTCGATGTCCTGCAAATCCTTGATGATCTCCCGGTACATCGTGGCTACAATCGCGATGATGAGGAAGAACAAGTACACCGCCTGGACGTGGAGGAAGGACCGGTAATCAATGGAGGCTAACATCCTGAGGGAGGTCCGCTCCAGCGCAACGACGAGGCCCACAACGGCGCCACAGTAAATGGCCACGATCAGGTTGCCCATAAGCGGTTTCCGCTTCAGGTAAACGGAATACATGGCGAGGCTACCCACGAAGAGCGGGTACATCCACAGGGCATCTCTCTCCCCAAGGCGGAAGGCCATCAAATGGCTAATGAGGTACCCACCGAGTAGCAAGGAGCCGTAGATCCAGTAAGCCCGGTCCGTATTCAAAAAGGGTACGGGATTGGCGCCCGGTCGGTTGATCTCGTCGATCTCAATATCCTGGATGTCGTTGATCACGTACCCGGAAGCCGTGATGGCTACCGTAATGGCCGCAAACTCGAGAAATTTCAGTGGCGTAATGACCGGCTTAACGCCAGCTTCCAGCAACGCGGGGTGGATGACCTGGAACAGGATCAGGTACTGCGTGATCGCCACCATGATCAGGTTGGGGAAACGAAGCAGACGCCAGATTGCGGGGACCATTGAAAACATCGGCGCCAAGATAGGCGGCGCCACAGGATTGTTAGGTCGAATAGCTAAATACTTTTACTCCGGCGGGGCGGCAGGGCGGCACCCCGACCTACTTGCGCAAAAGGTTCCGGCTGATGACCAGCTTCTGAATTTCCGAGGTGCCCTCACCGATGGTGAGTAGTTTGCAATCCCGGTAGAACTTCTCCGCCGGGTATTCCCGCGTGAAGCCGTAACCACCGAAGATCTGTACGCCTTCATTTGCCACCATGCAGGCCGTCTCGCTAGCGTGCAGCTTAGCCATGGCGGACATTTGGGTGACGGGAAGCCCGGCGTCCTTCAAACGGCCGGCTTCGCGGGTCAGTAATTCGGCGGCCTGGATCTCGGTGGCCATGTGGGCCAACTTGAAGGAGATGGCCTGGAATTTGCTGATGGCCTTGCCAAACTGCTCGCGTTCTTTGGAGTACGCCAACGCGGCGTCGAAAGCACCGTGAGCGATGCCGACGGAGAGGGCAGCGATACTGATGCGGCCGCCGTCGAGGATCTTCATGGATTGGATAAAGCCTTCCCCGACTTCGCCGAGGATGCGGTCCGCCGGGAGGTGGCAATCTTCGAAGATGAGCTCCGCCGTTTCGCTGGCGCGCATCCCGAGTTTCATTTCCTTCTTTCCGCCACGGAAACCCTTATCGCCCCGCTCGACGATGAAGGCCGTCATGCCATGGCTATCGAGTAGCTCACCCGTCCGGACGATTACTACGGCCACCTCGCCACTGATGCCGTGGGTGATGAAATTCTTTGCGCCATTCAGGATGTAGCTACCATCGTCTTGTTTGACGGCTACGGTACGCATCCGGCCGGCATCGGAACCAGTGTTGGGCTCCGTCAATCCCCAGGCACCAATGTGTTCGCCACTGGCGAGGGCGGGCAAGTACTTCTGCTTCTGTTCTTGGTTGCCGAACATCAGGATGTGGTTGGTACACAGAGAGTTGTGTGCCGCCACCGAAAGCCCAATCGATCCGCAAACTTTTGCGATCTCATCGATGATCGTGATGTACTCCGCGTAGCCGAGGCCGGTGCCACCGTACTCTTCGGGGACGAGGACGCCGAGGAATCCGTATTCCCCCATCATTTTAAAAAGATCCCGTGGGAAGATCTCCTGCTCATCCCACTCCATGAAGTTGGGGCGGATGTGGGCTTCGGCAAAGTCCCGCGCGCTCTGGCGGATCATTTCCAATTGCTCTTCGGCGGGGGTAAGGGTGGGGGTGGTGACCATGGCGACTATTGGTTGTGGCTATCTATAAACTGTAAAATACCGGAACCATACAATGGTTGTGTTCCAGCGGTGGAAAGATACACTACGTCGGCCAAATGGCGGGTGATAAATGGCTTTAGGGATCGTAAATAAAGTGGTTTGGTGTTGCTGTTCCGAAGTTCAGTGCTGGCGGCAAGCGAAGAAATCATAGGTCCTTAAAACCCCTGTTGCCTCTATTCTTCCAGCAGCCTTGCCAGGTGGGTGTTCCAAAAGTTGAGGCTCCACTTCTGGTTAGCCTCATCCAGTGGGTGCTCCTTCCGAAACTGTAGGGCGGCCCTTGCGGCAGCGATGGCCTTTTCGCGGTAACCCAGGTATTCGTAGACGTCCATCTTAACGCGGTAGGCGCCGGTAGTGGGCTTGGCGAGTAGTTGTCGGTCAGCGAGCTGCAGCGCAAGTTGAAGGTTATTCCGGCTCAGGAGGAGGTGTTCACCAGCCCACGCGTAATTAGCATTTGTGTCAATAGGCATCGTCAGCAACCGCTCAAGGTGTGCGGCAACTTCCGCTGCGGTGGTCGTTTCGACGGGGAAGCTGATCTGGGTATTGCCCCAGGAAAGGTAGAAGCGGGCATTGTCGGGGATCAGGTCAATGTCTATCGTCAGCGACTCGTAGTGGCGGGTACTTTTCCTGGCCGGTGTCCTGAATCGGATCACGTCTTTTTGCGGGTCATAGTCGTAAGCGCCGTACATGGCCGTATCCTGATTCAGGATAACTGTCCAATCGTTCGGGGTGGGGATCGTCAGCAAGCTATAGGTGCCGGCAGCCAGTGGTTGGCCACCCATTTTTACCTCACTGTCAACTTTGATGGTGGTAGAGTAGCCGGCCCCGGTCCGCCAAACCTCGCCGTAGGGAACCAGGCCACCGAAGATCTCGCGGCCTCGGGCGCTCGGCCTTTCGTACCGCACTTTGATGGTCGTATTTCCCACCTCTTGCTCGATGGTTCCAAGCGGGCTGGGGGAAGGAAGTTGGGCGCTGACGCGGGTGCCAGGCAATAGGAAGAGGAGGCCTAAAAGGAAGGGGATCAATTTCATGCCCGCAAGTTATCCGCCAGTAAAAAGGATGCCTCATTTGAATTGTAAAAGGATGTAAACGCCCGGTTAAAGCTCGTAATTCTCGGTCCCTCACCCCGCACCTGCGGCAGCGCCCGCGTCGAAAAGAGCCAGTCCTCTCAACTCGCCATCATAAAAAGTGAAGCCGGGGCAAAAAAACCACACCGTACAACCAAGCACCCCCCTCGCCGTTTACCATTCCCAACCCCCAAACTATCAAATGGCTAATCATCCTACTACCCTCGGCGCCCTCAAGGCTTCCGACTACACCTCCCGCAGCGTCAAACAGGAACTACGGGAAAACCTGATCAGAAAACTCAAGAATAAGGAGGAAGTATTTCCCGGCATCATTGGTTTCGACGATACGGTGCTACCCGATATTCAACGCGCCATCCTTAGCCGCCACAGTATCCTGCTACTCGGCTTGCGCGGCCAGGCAAAGACCCGGATCGCCCGCCTCCTGGTGAACTTGCTCGACGAGTACATGCCCGTAGTGGCCGGCAGCGAATTGAATGACGACCCCCTAAACCCCATCAGCCGCTACGCCGTGGACCTCATTGCCGAAAAGGGCGACGACACCCCCGTCGAATGGGTACACCGCGACGACCGCTACGTAGAAAAACTGGCCACCCCCGACGTGAGCGTGGCCGACCTCATCGGTGACGTAGACCCCATCAAAGCCGCCACCCAAAAACTGACCTACGCTGACGAACGGGTGATCCACTTCGGCCTCGTACCGCGTGCCCACCGGGGATTATTCGTCATTAATGAGTTACCCGATCTCCAGGCCCGAATCCAGGTAGCGCTCTTTAATATTTTGCAGGAAGGCGACATCCAAATCCGCGGCTTCAAACTTCGACTGGCTTTGGACGTACAGTTCGTCTTCACTGCCAACCCGGAGGATTACACGAACCGCGGGAGTATCATCACGCCGTTGAAGGACCGCATCCAAAGCCAGATCCTCACCCACTACCCCAAGACGGTCGAGATCGCCAAAGCCATCACCAAACAGGAGGCTGATCTTCGCAAGGAGCAGTCCGACCTAGTAGCTGTAGACGACTTGCTACAAACCATGCTCGAGCAACTCGCCTTCACCGCCCGCGAAAGTGAGTACGTTGACGAAAAGTCTGGCGTCTCCGCCCGGATGAGTATTACGGCGCTGGAGAACATGATCTCTACCGCCGAACGCCGCGCACTACTGGCGGGGGACACTTCCACGAATGCCCGGATCACCGATTTCTGGGGCGTTGTACCCGCCATCACCGGCAAGGTCGAACTCGTCTACGAAGGCGAGCAGGAAGGTGCCTACGGCGTGGCAATGAATCTGCTGAGTAAGGTGATCAAATCCACCTTCCTGGAGCACTTCCCCGACCCAAATGACGTCAGTGCCGACGGCCGCTCCGATTCGGACCCTTACGGTATTATCCGGGCTTATTTCTCCGGCGGCAACGTAGCGGAATTGCTCATCGATGGCTCCAATGATGACTACCGCAAGGCGCTGGACGGAGTAGCCGGTTTGAAGAAATTCGTGACCGGAACGATGGAGCGCCAGCTCTCCGAAGCCGATACGTACCTCTACATGGAGTTGGTGCTTCACGGCTTAGCCGAAACGGAGATTCTGAATAAGGAATCTATGGAACGGGGCCTCAGCTTTAAAGACATCCTATCGGACATGTTTGGCTCGGATGACCTGTACTAGTGCTTACCGCTTTCGGGTGGGGGCAAGGCTGTGAACAATGGTAGGAGATGTGCGCTCTATGAGCTATGAAACACATCACCACCACTAAGCTATTCACGGCGCTGGCCGTGGTACTAACTACATCATCACTACGCGCCCAGGACGTCGACATCAGCCTCGATGGAGACGGTCTGAGCATCAACACTGAGCAGTGGTACGAGAACCCCATCGTTTGGGTCGGTTTCGTGCTATTACTGGTCGTGTTATTCTTTGCACTGCGGCGCGGCTCCAAAACCTAAAGAATGCTAGTAGTAGGCGGCTATACCCAAAGAATGGACGAGAATACCCCCGGCAAAGCCAGGGGTATTTCCGTTTATGATTTCTTCCCGGCGGACGGGGAACTACGTTTCCTCGGCTTCGTCAAAGCGAGTAACCCAAGTTATCTGGTGACGGATCGCTCCCGCCAGATCATCTACGTAGTGCACGAGCACGCCGCGGGGGAGGGTGCCGGTGTGACCGCTCACAAGGTTAAGCGGGCCAAGGACGGTAAACTCTCCTTTGGCGAACTGGGCTCCGTAATGATCGACGGGGCCGACCCCTGCCACCTGGCCTTTGCCGGCCGGCGATTGGTCGTGAGTTGCTACACCAGTGGGCAGGTAATGATCCTTCCACTGGCTAAGGACGGCAGCCTTTCCGCGGTTAGCCAGACCTTTAGCTTCACCTCCGAAACGAAACGGACCGCCCACGCCCACTGCGCGGTTTACCAACCAGACCCCGCCCGTTTACTAGTTGCTGATCTCGGAGCGGATAGACTACGCGTCCTCAATGAGTTGCCGGATGGCAGTTTTGACCATGATTCAGCTTCCGATCTACCGTTTTCGGAATTTGAAGGCCCCCGCCACGTCGCCCTGCACCCTTCCGGTAAGTACGCCGTAGTGAATGGTGAGTGTAAGGGCACCGTCCGCTTAGTCGATGTGTCGGGTCCGACAATCAAGTTGCTGCACCAGGCCAACGCCCTTCCGGAAAGGGTCATTGATGAGGCCCACGGCGCGGCCATTCGTTTTGGGGGCAACGGTAAGATGATCTACGTTTCCGACCGCAATTTCAGCGTGGTCAACGCCCTGCGCCTGGACGAGCGGGCGGGTCAGATTCGATTCCGCCACGCTAACCCAAGTGGTGGCGACCACCCACGAGATCTTATTCTTTCTCCCGACGGCGAATGGCTCATTACTGCCAACACGAAGAGTAGCAACCTCGGCGTTTTCCGGGTGGACCCGAAGGGCGAACTTACCCACTACCGAACGGTTCAAAAGGTGCCCACTCCAACTACCCTCGGGTGGCTTTAAGGCTGCCGATTAATAGTTTAAGCAGCTTCATTTTTAGCAGCAGCCGAGTATAATCTTCACTAAATATGAAACCGCACTGGCTCGTTGGCCTGGTCCTGTTACCCATCGGATACGTCGCTCGTAAAGTGCGCAACGACCCTCAGTTTGGCGCTGGCGCGGGTGCGATGCGAAGGGAGCGGAACAAACGCAAAGAGCGGCCACTCCGTTGGCGAATGGGCGCCTACCGTAACCTGGAAAAAACCAAACTGCAGGAGGACTTTCGGAGCCTGATGGGAGACTTGGTCGGCTACCTGCAGGCCAAGAATACCCAGCCCCCCAAGGCTTTGCCGATCGCGGTTGCCAACGCAAACTCCGTTGTGCAGGATGACCGGGATTACCTCACCTGGTACGGCCACTCCGCCCTCCGATTGGAGAGCCACGGCCGGACGATCCTGCTGGACCCGATGCTGGGTAACTGGGTAGCGCCGGTCCCCTTCCTCGGCCACCGCTTTCCCTACGAAGGCTACAACCCCGTCGAACAGTTGGGGGACATTGACCTCATCGTCTATTCTCACGATCATTACGACCACCTCGATTACGATACTTTTCTGATCCTTAAGGATCGGACCAAGCACTTCCTTACGCCACTTGGGGTAGGGGCCCATCTCCGTGAGTGGGGTGTTCCCGCAGATCGAATCACCGAACTGGATTGGTGGGAATCCGCCGATCTGGCTGGATGCACCTTCACGGCGACGCCTGCCCGCCACTTCAGTGGCCGCTCGCCGGGGACGCGGAATAAATCACTATGGTGCGGATTCGCCATTCAGACCCCCAAGCACCGGCTTTTCTTCGGGGGCGATAGCGGTTACGGTCAGCACTTCGCTGCCATTGGTGAGCGACTGGGGCCGTTTACCCTGACGATGCTCGATAGCGGGCAGTACCACGACCGCTGGCAGAACGTACACATGACGCCGGAAGAGGCGCTGCGGGCGCACGCAGACCTGCAGGGCTGCAATCTTTTGCCAATCCACTGGGGTGCCTTCTCGCTGAGCGACCACGCCTGGTCGGACCCCATCGAACGCATCGTGACGGCGGACGAAAAGGGAGATGTCATCAGCCCAATGGTGGGCCAGCGCTTTGACCTCGGGGACCTAGAAAACTGCAAGTCCGAATGGTGGCGGGAGTCCTAACTCATGGATTCCTTCAGGAAGGGTTATCATCAAGTGCAATCGGGAAGGTGGTCCCGGTCAATACTGTATTTCGATGAAGGATTTCCAATCCAGTAGAGAACGGGACCTGCCGGCCTAGCCCTTGCTACCTTTACGGCGAGTCGGTAACCAAGGTCATGACCACTGACGACAAACCACGACGATAATGGCAGACTTCCGCGAGAACGAATACTGGGTTTACCGAAAAAAGGACCAATCCCTCGTGGGCGTCCTTGAGGTCACCGAACTGGAAGATGTTTTCGACGATATCCGTTTCCTCGTTTGTTCTGGAAAGCTGACCCACCGAGGGCGCACCGATGAGGTTGAGCAACACTTCCGTGGCTGGTACGAACTGAAGCACCCGGGTAAGACCGAACACTTCGGTGATTTCGATACCCGGGAGGAAGTGTGCGAAGCCGTGAAGAACCACCCCGATGGCGAGTGTTTTCTGGTAACGGTTCCGATCTTACCCTTCGTGGATTGAACCGTCTTTAAGGCAAGGTGTCATGTATAAGCTCAGGACGTATTGTCAAGAGCCACCATACGATATCCACCATGCTTTCACTCCTAAAGGGTTCCTGGCACTGGTCCGTCAGCGGGCTACTGATTGCCGGCGTAATGTTCGCACTCCTCTACGCCGGTAAGCAGTTTGGCGTTAGTTCTAATCTCCGCACGATGTGTACGCTGGCCGGTGCCGGGAAGCACAGCGACTTCTTCCGGTTCGATTGGAAAGCGCAACGTTGGAACCTACTTTTCATCGCCGGTGCGGTGATTGGCGGCTTCATCGCTTCCACCATCCTGGCTAACCCGGAGCCCGTTGCCATCTCTACGGCTACGGAAACCTACCTGTCATCATTGGGGATCGACGCCCCATCAACTGGTGCGCAGGGAACGGGGTACGTCCCCCACGAACTCTTTAGCCTGGCGGAAATAAATTGGCTTACGCTGGTCCTGTTAGTGCTCGGTGGTTTTTTGATCGGTTTCGGTACCCGTTGGGCGGGAGGATGTACGAGTGGCCACGCCATTAGTGGGCTATCCAATTTGCAAGTCCCGAGCCTTATCGCCGTCGTAGGATTCTTCGCCGGCGGTTTACTGATGACCTGGTTGATCCTTCCTCAATTACTCAACCTGGTCGCTTAGCAGAGCGACAACCCCACCTTCGTTAAAAAACAATAGAATAAACATCATGCGCACTGCATTCTACCTATTCATTGGTATCGTCTTTGGAATCGTGATGACAAAATCCGAAGCCGTTTCCTGGTTCCGTATTCAAGAGATGTTTCGGTTCGAATCCTTCCACATGTATGGTATCATCGGCACGGCCGTAGTGGTGGGTGCCATCGGTGTTGGTCTCGCCAAAAGACTGAATTGGAAGACCGTGGACGGTCATCAATGGAGCCTGAAAGCGAAAGACTTCACCGTACCCCGCTACCTGTTTGGTGGAACGATCTTCGGCCTTGGTTGGGCTTTGACGGGTGCTTGCCCCGGGCCAATGTTTACCCTGCTCGGCCACGGGATCTGGGCAATTGGAGTGGTGATCCTAGCCTCGGTATTTGGTACTTACGTTTATGGTTTGGTGAGGTCTCGGCTGCCGCATTAGAGGTTCGCCAGTCGTCGGACGAAACCAGCCCCTGCTTCGCGGCATCCTAGTGAATCGTCCGACGACCCGAACTGTACAGTCGTCGGACGATTCACTGGATATTTTCCGTAGGAAAAAGGCCAGCTTCGTCCGACGACTTGTTGTACAAATCTTGTAACCTACCTCATGGCCAAGCCCTGAAACCCTACACTTACCCTTAACCAACTTTCATTAGTTACCTACCTTACGCTTAAATCACAGTTACACCCAATGAAGCAACTACTAACTACGGTTCTTACCCTCCTAACTCTTTCCCTAACCGCCCAGATCACCGACCCCGCCGCCACGGAATTTTACACCCCCGTGCCCCCAAAGGTCACCGCCGGCCAAAGCGTCAATACCGCCCCCAGCGACGCCATCATCCTCTTCGGCGAAGACGGCAGCACGGCAGAGTGGGTCATGAAGGAAGGAGATGGACCGGTAGAGTGGTCAGTTGCCGACGGCGTCCTAACCGTCAAGCCCGGCACCGGTTTCATCAAAACCCGCCGCGATTTTGGTGACGTCCAGCTTCACATCGAGTGGCGCAGCCCAAACGAACCCGATAAGGAAGGCCAACTCCGCGGTAACTCCGGAGTCTTTTTCATGGACCGCTACGAAGTACAGGTCCTCGAAAGCAATGGAAGCGAAACCTACACCAACGGCCAAGCTGGTAGCATCTACAAGGAAAGCCCTCCGCTCGTCAATGCTACCCGCAAGATGGGGGAATGGAATACCTACGACGTCATCTTCATGAAACCCCACTTCAATAAGGATGGGATGCTCATCCGCCCCGCCACGGTGACGGTGCTACACAACGGCGTGCTCGTCCAGAACCACCACGTCATCCAAGGCGTGACTGCCTACATTGGCCTCCATACCTACACCGCTCACGGAGATGCGCCCCTCACGTTGCAGGACCACAGTAACGAAGTTTCCTACCGCAACATTTGGGTACGGGAGCTATAGGTCGTCAGGAAGCTTAACTAGAAGGTCTAGGCTTTTGATTGGTAGATGTATTCAGTTGAAGTCCTCCGTGTCTCACCGGACGCTTGGAGGAGCTACGCACGCTCCAAGGACCTTTATTCTACGTAGTTAGGACCTTGGAGCGTCGCCAGCTCTAAAGCGTAGCGGAAGAGTTGGCGTCCTCCAAGCGTCCGTTCCTAATGGCAGAATTTCCCACATTCTACCCGTGAACCCATGAACATCCTCGTCTGTCCCGATAAATTCAAAGACTCCCTTTCCGCCTCGGAAGCAGTGGCCGCCATTCGTGAAGGAATCCTCAGGGTTCTCCCCGATGCCATCGTTACCGGCCAGCCGTTGGCGGATGGTGGCGAAGGATCGCTGCAAATCCTCCAGCAACTCCTGCCGCTGAAGGAACACCGGCTGGAAGTAACCGGCCCCCTCCGCCGGCCCGTCTCCGCCCGGTACCTTATGGGAGCCGGTAAAGCTTATATCGAATCCGCCGAAGCCTGCGGTTTGCAGCACGTTCCCCGCCACCGTCGCGACCCGGGCTTCACCACCACCATCGGTGTAGGGCAGCTAATTGAAGACGCTCTGGCCCGCGGAGCAACAGAGATAAACCTGTTCCTCGGGGGAAGTGCTACCAACGACGGGGGAGCCGGAATGGCCGCCGCCCTGGGCTATACTTTTCGGTCGGATCGTGGCAACGACTTCGTCCCTTCCGGCAATTCTCTCCGCTACGTCACCCGCATCGGCCGCGAAGCGGGAAGTACGGACTTGCGAAGCGTCACCTTTCGGGCCGTCTGCGATGTCAACAATCCACTCCTCGGGCCAGCGGGAGCTACCTATACCTACGCGACCCAGAAGGGCGCCCAGCCGGAGGACTTACCCACGCTGGAAGCCCACCAAAAAGCCTGGGCCGCGGTCGTCAGTGATGCTTGCGGCATGGACCATTCATCCACCCCCGGAGCTGGTGCGGCAGGAGGGTTGGGTTACGGTGCCCTCTCTTTCCTAAACGCAGAGATCGTATCCGGAACCGACTGGCTGATCGAGGCCGTAGGGCTCCGTCAACTAGCCGCCACGGCGGACCTCATCATCACCGGCGAAGGGCAAATCGACGAGCAAACGCTCTCCGGAAAAGTAGTCGCGGGAGTAGGGCGACTCGCTTATGATTCCAAAACGAAAGCCTGGGCCATCTGTAGCAGCAGTCGGCTACCCAATGGCGTCAATCCCGTTGGTATTGAGCGGGTGATCAGTTTGGTGGAAGCCAATACTATCAGCCCGGAGGAATCCATCAACAACGGTAAATACTGGCTGACTAAGACGATCGCTGATCAACTCCGGCAGTTTGCTTAGCGGGGAAGGGTAGCGGAACCGCTAATCAATCCCCATCAATTTATGGGTCTGCAGGCTGATGCGCCATTGGGGATGCTCCATACAGTAGGCTACCGTCGCCGGCGTGTGATCGTGGCCCCGTTCGTCCTTTGGTTGGAGGAAGAAATGGGTGAAATTGAGGTTCACAAATTGCTCGGGTTGCGCACCTACTTCAGGTTGTGGGTAGACCAACTTGAGCTCATCCCCTTTCGTCACGACCAGCTCTGCGTTGGCTTTGGGGCTCACGCAAACCCAGTCGATGCTTTCTGGCACCGCGACCGTCCCATTAGTCTCAACGGCGACCTCAAAACCACGTAAGTGGAGGGCTTCAATCAGCGGTTCATCCAGCTGCAGTAGCGGCTCCCCGCCCGTACAAACAACGTAGGGTTTCCCTCCACCAGGCCAGAGACTGGCCACGAGATTTGCGCAGGCCTCCAGGTCGTAGCGGCCGCCGTTTTGTCCGTCGGTACCGATGAAGTCAGTATCGCAGAACTTACAAACGGCCTCCGTCCGGTCTTCTTCCCGGCCACTCCAGAGGTTGCAACCTGTGAACCGTAGGAACACGGCGGCGCGGCCGGCCTGAGCGCCTTCGCCCTGGAGGGTGTAAAAGGATTCCTTGATCTTGTAGGTTCTGGCCAAAGCGCAGGTTGGATTTGAGCGCGCAAAGGTACGGGCGGACCGGGGAATTCCCAGCCACGCCGCGACGGAACAAAAGTTGGTGCACGGTCAAAGTATTGCTTACACGGTTAGCCAGCTTGCTTGCGAAAGGCCACCTCCAGCTTAGCGAACAAGGTATGGGCGTGGCCCTCCTCGGCATCCTCGCTCCAACCGGCGATGTGGGGCGTCAGCACCGTGCGGTCGCTATCGTGGAGGTACTGAAAAGGGGCGGGCAGATCCGCTGGGTCCAGGTGGACGAACGATTTGTCCTCGTATTCGTGGACGTCCAGCGCAGCGCCCAGTACTTTCCCGCTTTCCATCGCTTCCACGAGGTCTTCGGTCTTGACGATCGGGCCGCGGGCGGTATTGATGAGGTAGATCGGCTTGGCAAATGCGGCGAACCATTCCTTATCGGCGTAGTAGTGATTGCCCTCCAGGAACATGTGCAGGGAAACTACGTCCGCCTCTTCCTGAATCTGTTCCAAGGTTGCTTCTTCCGCGTACTCATCGCCGTAGTTCTTGCGGAATTTATCGTGGGTGAGCACTTTGCAGCCGAAGCCACTCAGTCGTTGGGCGGTGTTTTGGCCCATGTTTCCGTAGCCAATAAGCCCTACGGTGAGGTGACCCAATTCCGTTCCAATATTGCCGCGGCGAATCCAGCCGCCGTCGCGAATCTGCCGGTCCGCCCGGCCGAGGTGGTTAAGGAGCATCAGCATCATTCCTACGGTATGTTCGGCCACCGTGTGCTTGCTGCCTTCCGGGCTATTGAAAACCTGGATACCTTTCTCCTTGGCGTATTCGAGATCGATGTGGTCCGTCCCGACACCCCAGCGGGCGACGAAGCGGAAGTGGGGTGGGCAGGCATCGAGCAATTCCCGGTCGATGTCGAGGCGGCTACGGATCATCAGCCCGTCGTAAAGCTGAAGGGCTTGCAGCACGTCGGGCCGCGTCAGGTGATCGAGTTCATCTACGGTGTGGCCTTCCATTTGGAGGGCGTTCTTTAGGTAGGGGTGGGCGGCTTTGTCGAGGAAGGCTATTCGCATGTGAGCAAAGCTACTTCCCCGAGCCTAATTCTTGCTCTTTTGTTTGCGCAGTTTGCGGGTGGTCTTGCGCTTGTTTTTGGTAGTGATGTAGACGGCCCCGTCAAAGCCCTGGAGACCATCTCGGTCCAGTTGTTCACGGTCTTTCACGACGGTAATGGAAAGGATATCGTCCGGGTTGACGAACTTAAGACCGGGTGTTGGTTCGACGCGAGTTCCGTGCAGGAAGTAGGCAATGTTTCCTTCCTCCACGCCACGGATTTTTATGGGGGACGACTTTTCTTCTTTGAGCATTTTGCGGACCCCATCCTTTGTCGTCACGTCCACGAGGCCTTCGTATTCCTCAAACCCGAGCGCACGCAGGCTTTCCTTATCCTTGGTGATATCGATTTGCTCAATGCGCTGTGCGTCGAGGTCATTCAGGCTCATTTCCTTCATCACTACGCCGTCAATCCGAATCACCACGTTTTCAACGTTGGTGCCGCTGGTCCGGACTTGCACATTGGTTACTGTCCCGGAGGCATCGAGTTCCAGCGTTTCCCGGTCCTCGTTATCAATTTCAAATTCCTCCGGTTTGATCGTATCCAACGCTACTTCAGCGGGCGCTGCCGCGGGTGCGGGGGAAAGGGTAGGGGTGGCGACGACGGTGGGTATGACTTCCTCCACGGTGACGGGAACAGTGGCTGGTGGTGGGGTTGCCGCAGGGGGATTAACCGGTTGGGCTTCCTCCGTTGGAAGGACATCCAAGTCGTTAAGGGCAATGATCTCCGGCAATGGGGTGACTACCGGTTTATCTTCTTGCAAACAATTCACGGCACCTGCGGCAGCGCCCGCTTGCTTCAGTGGGAATTGAGTGATAGCAAGCGTAAGCAGGAATAGGGCCGACAGGGCAAAGCGGCCATCCTTCGGCGCGCGGTCGCCGTTGAAGAGGCGGTGAATACGGAAGGTGAACGGGGTTTTAGATGCGCTCATGGCAAGGGGATTTGAGGTGTAAGAAAATTGGGCCGCCGCCACCAGCGCGGAGGCGTAAGTACGGCGATCGGAACACTGGCGGGCAACCCAGTCGTCACAACGGTGCTCTCGCTCGCGGTCAATAATGCGGCAGAGGGCGTGGACGGCGGGGTGGTAGAAAAACAGCACGCGCAAGACTTGCTGTGGGTAATTCAGGAGGTGGTCGTAGTGGCGGACGTGGGCCAACTCGTGCAATAGCAACGTGCGCGCCATCTCCGGGCTGATCTGATTAGCGAGGGCCACCGGCACGACGATGATGGGGGACCAAAATCCGACGGTCATCACCTCCGTAGCTACTGAACTGAGGTGCAGGCTAACGGTACGGGTAAGCGGGTGAGCCTCGAGAATTGGCCGAATGGAAGATTGCCAGGCAGCCGGCATTTTGCTCAGGCCCGTGCTACGCAAGCGCTGAATTTCCTGGTGTTTGCGAAACAGTAAAAACGCCGCGGGCAACAGGCCGATCAGGTAGCAAAGGCTCAGCCAGGGGGTGAAGACCGTGAAGTTAGACGAAAGCTCACTTGGCGGCGTCGTAGTGCTAGGGCTAACGGACATAGAGAATACTTCCGGTGGGGGCGCCAGCAGCAGGTTTTCGCAAATGGGCGCTACGTAATAGGTATCGTAAAAGGCGTACGCAGACCCAAATCCAACAGTTAGCAGCCCCACGTAAGCCAGGAAGTACCGACCGGAAGCGGTTGGGAGCAGCGGCGCGATCGTCCGAACCAAGACGTACACCAACAGGCCGATCCAACAACTGTGGAGCAGCGTGAAACCGAAGGCGGAGGCCAGTGGCAGTAGGGTAGTTGTCAGGTCAGCCATTATCCTTTCTGTTTTTTGATCCAGGCTTCCAGCTCCTCCAGTTCGGCGGGGCTGGGTGTCTCATTGCCCAGCGCACGCAGGGCCAGGTTCACCTTACTGCCTCCAAAGGCGGTGTTCGCGAGCCGGCCAAAGACGGATTGCTCGATGGCTTCGCGCAGGTGGGCCGCCACGTAGGTGTGGGTGCGCTGGTCGGTATTCCTTTCCACGAGGCCGGACTTCGCCATGCGCTGCAGTTGGGTAAGCACGGTGTTGTAGCTCACCTGCCGCCGGTCGGCTAAGCGGGCGTGGAGTTGTTGCACGGTGGCGGGTTGGTCCGTCCAAAGCAAGTCAAGGATCTCCAATTGGGCTTCCGAAGGGTGGGGGAGGGCAGGCATAAATAGTATTGTGCGGTAAAGTTAGTACTACAAGTGTAATACTACAAGAGTAGTTTTGAAAAAGGTTGGATTTATTTCGATGCAGTTTCAATGCGCTACGGAGGATAATTTTGCTACTGGACTATTTTGGAAACTTATTGAGTGTGAAAACATTCTGCGTACGCTATATTGACCTCAATTCATGAATTTACATCCCGCCGTAGGTTCCTGCCGGTGGGTTGAAACCTAAACGATTGCCCATGCTTATTTCCATTAATGCCGATAACCCCCAACCACGCCTCATCCAGCAAATGGTGGACATCCTCGAAGACGGCGGCGTAATTATCTACCCCACCGATACGGTTTACGGCATTGGCTGCGACATCACGAACAAGAATGCCGTCGAGCGCGTCGCCCGCATCCGGGGTCTGGACCCCAGCAAGGCCCTGTTCAGCTTTATGTGTCAGGATATCTCCCAGATCACTGACTACTCCAAGACGATCAACAATGATGTCTTCCGGGTCATCAAGCACAACACGCCCGGCCCCTTCACCTTCATCCTGAACTCCAACAACAAGACGCCGAAGATCCTGAAGAACCGGAAGGAAACCATTGGTGTACGCCTCGTGGACAACAATATTGTCGACGCCCTGGTGCGTGGGCTCGGCCGGCCCATTCTGACGGCCTCCGTAAAACGGGAAGGGGACGATGTACAGGAGTACTTCAGTGACCCTCAGGAAATCTACGAGGTGTACGGCAAGCGCGTGGATGCAGTCATCGACGGTGGGATGAGCAGTAACCGGCCCAGTACCGTCATCATCTGTACGGGTGACCAACCGGAAGTATACCGCGAAGGTGCCGGGGTACTTAAATAGTATTTGCCACATCACTCTGCGGATAGCGCCCCTCGTACTCACCCGTGCGAGGGGCGCTGCTATTAGTGACCGGTGGTGCCGGTTCGGACTATTTCCCGCGTAAAAGAGGAACTCACCACGAAGATTTGGTGCCGGTAATGGGGTAGCCGCCCTCCACTGATTTGGCTATCTTTGCCGCCCCAGCCAAAACCACCTTATACATGCGTTTCTTCAGCTTTCTTTTGCTGCTTTGTTTGTCAGCTACCGCCTTCGGCCAATCGGCCATCATCCGCGGAAATGTATTCGACGAAGAAACCGGTGAGCCCATTTCTTTTGGTACCGTACAGTTGCTCGGCCCCGACGATCTTAACCGTGGAGAGAATACGGACGTCGATGGCTTTTTCAGTTTTGCCAACCTACCGGTGGGTGACTTTACCCTCATCGTACGCTACGTCGGTTACGACAGCACCGCGACGGCCGTAACCATCGCCAGAGAGAGCCAAATTGAGTATAAACGACTGACGATCAGTGTGGACGGTGGTGTAAAGCTGGAAACCGTATCGGTAAGTGCTCGCCGCGAGCAGGCGCGTTCCGACGTCGCCGTAGCCAAGGTTACCTTCTCGGGGGAGGAAATTATGGCCATCCCCGCCACCGGTGGTGAGCCGGATATCGCCCAGTACCTGACCGTCCTGCCGGGCGTAGTAAGCACCGGCGACCAGGGTGGGCAACTCTACATTCGGGGTGGTAGCCCCGTACAGAATAAGCTGTTGTTGGATGGGATGACGATCTACAATCCGTTCCACTCCATCGGTCTTTTCTCCGTTTTCGAAACGGAGGCCATTCGCTCGGCGGATGTCTACACGGGGGGCTTCAACGCCGAATACGGTGGCCGCATCTCCGCCATTGTGGACATTAAAACGCGGGAGGGCGACAAAAAGAAATTTAGTGGCCTCGTAAGTGCCAGCCCCTTTCAGGCCAAAGTGCTCGCGGAAGGTCCCATCAAGAAATTGGATCCGGAAACCGGCAGTAGTGTCAGTTTCCTCGTAACGGGTAAACGTAGCCTCCTTGCCGAAACGAGCCCCAACCTCTACGGCTACGCCGTCCAAGAAAACTTCTTCAACCTGGAGGATAGCGTAGACGCCAAAGACATTGGCCTTCCCTACGACTATCAGGATATTTACGGCAAGATCAGTTTCGTCGGCGGCAATGGTTCCAAGCTGAATTTGTTTGGCTTCAACTACACTGATGACTTCCTCGTACCCGGGGTAGCGAACCTGGATTGGACCAACTCCGGTGGTGCGGCCAGCTTTAACGTCGTCCCCCCAAGCAGTAACGTGGTGATTGATGGAGTGATCTCCGCCTCCAACTACCAGGTGAACCTTAGTGAACGGAACAGTACCCCGAGGAGTAGCTCCATTGCGAACTACGTTGCCCAACTCAACTTTACCTACTTCGGCGACGGCGCCTCCTTCGCCTACGGCTTCGACTACAACGGATTGAACACCAACTTCACCTTCGTTAACCCCGTTGGTATCACCTTTGAGCAGGAGGACTTCACGACGGAATTGAACGGTTACGTCAAGTACAAGAAGAAGATCGGTAACCTCATCATCGAGCCCGGCCTCCGCGCGCAGTACTACGCCAGCCAGAATGCGATCAGCATCGAGCCGCGGTTCGGAATGAAGTACAATGCTTCCACCAAACTCCGCTTCAAGGCGGCGGGTGGCCTGTACAGCCAGAACCTGATCTCCACCCAGAACGATTTGGACATCGTCAACTTCTTCTCCGGCTTCCTGGTCGGGCCGGAGGGCACCATCTTCGATTCCAATGGTGAGGCGACGGACGATAACTTGCAGAAGGCCATCCACGCCATTGGTGGGGTGGAGTACGACGTGAATAAGGACATCACCGTCAACATTGAAGGTTACTACAAGGGCTTTAACCAACTCATTGAACTTAACCGCAACAAACTCAGCGCGCAGGATGCCAACTTCATTGCGCTGGACGGGGTGGCTTACGGTGGTGACGTCTCCGTCGAGTACCGGAAGGGAAGTTTACTCCTGGCTTCTAATTACAGCCTCGGTTTCGTCACTCGTGACGACGGTTTCGAAGAGTACCCCACCAGCTTCGATCGCCGCCACAACGTGAATGCTTACGGCTCCTACGCTTTCGGTAAGGACCAGCAGTGGCTGGCCGGCTTCAAGTTTAACTTCGGTTCCGCCTTCCCTTTCACCGAGACGGTTGGTTTCGTGGAGGAGCCCGATCTCAGTACCAACCCCATCACCCCGAACGTGCTGACGGGTAACGGCTCACTCGGTGTACTGCTCAGTGGTGACCGTAACGGTGGCCGTCTGTCCGATTTCCACCGCCTCGACCTAAGCTTACAGCGGACCTTTAATTTCGGGGAAAGCTCCCGCCTGGAGATTACGGCTTCGGTGACCAACGCCTACAACCGGGAAAACATCTTCTACGTGGATCGGATCTCGAACGAACGGGTGGACCAGTTGCCTATCCTGCCGTCGTTGAATGCTACCTTTTACTGGTAGGGCTTAGTCGGGTAGTCAGGTAGTCGGGTAGTCAGGTAGTACGTATTACCTGACTACCCGACTACGATACTACCTGACTGATCAAGCTTCAACGCGGTCCCAGTTTGTGCTTCCGATATAGATCATGATGATGCCTACGATGACCATCCCCAGTCGTACGGCGAAGGAGAGGGCTACATTGTAGCGGTAGAGCCAGTCGAGGATGACCAGGTCTACGCCCACCATATTGATGAAGAGGGTGAATAGCCCAATAATCAAAAGAAGGAAACCGATTACGCGGATGGTGGTGGCGTGCTTGAGCATGAGGAAACGTTTTGGGTAGCGAGCTTAGTGACTGCACTCTGGTGCAAAACTAAGGCGAGCGTAAAGGTGTTGCGCCGGTAAGTCCTTATTTTACCTTCCCATTACCCACGGAGTACCTATTCCGGCCTATTCCACGCGACCTAACCAATCCGTGGTGGAATCCGCTCCATACTTTAGTCCTGACCGTGCCCACCGCTCCCATTAAGATCATTGAATGCCCCCGCGATGCGATGCAGGGGCGCCACGATTTCATCCCCACCGCGGTGAAGGCAGCCTACCTGCAACAACTGCTGGCCTGCGGGTTCGATACCCTCGACTTTGGCAGTTTCGTCTCGCCCAAGGCCATCCCACAGATGCGGGACACGGCGGAGGTGCTCGGGCAATTGGACCTTTCCGTTACTGATACCAAACTCCTGGCCATCGTAGCCAACCGGCGGGGAGCAACGGATGCGCTGAGCCACGCGGAGATCGATTACCTGGGTTACCCCTTCAGTATCAGCGAAACCTTTCAGCTCCGGAACACCAACGCGACGTTGGCGGAGAGCCTGGACCGGGTGAAGCAGATCCAGGATATGACCCTGGCCGCCGGAAAAGAGATGGTCCTCTACATCAGCATGGGCTTCGGCAATCCTTACGGTGACCCCTGGAACGTTGACGTGGTAGAGGAATGGGTAAGCCGTTTAGCGGCGCTGGACCTTAAGATCTTCCAGTTGTCCGATACCGTCGGGGTAAGTAGCCCGGAGAATATCTCCTACCTCTTCAGCAACCTGATCCCTCGCTACCCGGAACTGGAGATCGGGGCCCATCTCCACACTACGCCCTCGACCTGGCGGGAAAAAGTGGAGGCCGCCACCAACTCCGGTTGCCGCCGCTTCGATGGTGCCATCCGCGGCTTCGGAGGTTGCCCCATGGCGAAGGACGACCTCACCGGTAATATGGCGACGGAGAACCTGCTGGCTTACCTCGGCTTTGCGGAGACGAACGTAAACGAATCAGCCTTTGCGGAAGCGATGGCGGCCTCGGGCGGGGTGTTCATTTGATGCCCACGGATCAAATCTTCCCTAAAGTTTGATTTCTCCGGTTTACCGAATGACCAATCTCTTTACGATCGTTTGCCCCTCCGAGCTCACCTTTAGTACGTATGCGCCGCTGGGTAATCCTTGGGTTTCGTACGGTCCGGATTGCTTGCCTTCCCAGCTTTGCATCCTGCGGCCGCGCATATCGAAAAGGGCAACGGTTAGTTCTGCTTGATTGGCGGGTAAACCACGCAGGGTAAAGACGCCACTATTCGGATTTGGCACGATCTGTAGCCTGGTTGGATCATCCTGAAAACTGGTGCTGGACGTGTTCTCTAGAGTGGTACAACAGGTGGTGAAACCATTGCCATCACGATTGCGTGACACGCATACGCGGGCGCTGGTGCCGAAGGGAACGGGAATGAAGATGCTGTTGAAGCGCCCGGCTTCTTCTTCGTTGACCGTCCAACGAACGTCGTTGCGATCACCGGGGACGGTGACCCGGAATATATCACCGCCCTGAAATTCGACGGTGATGTCCCCCTCGCAATTGCTGGGGTTACAGTTGTCGACTACCACGTATTCGGATTCGTAGCAAGTATTACCACGGAAGTAGGAAACGTAGTAGCACTCGGGCGCGCCGCAATCATCGTTGGTGTAGGGTACGAAGGCTGTTTGTCCGCTATTTAACAGTCTGGTGCTGTTGTCGTCGTTCAAACGGTACCACTGGATACGGCTGGTTCCGTTAGCCGCGAAGACCAGGTCGATCCCCGAACCATCCGCCGAGGGTCGGACGATGGATTGGCGGCTTTCCGTGTGCTCATCCGTGATACAATAGGTGGCGCAGCAGTAGTCCGCGCAGCCCAGATTGTCAGCCGCCTCGGAGTAGCAGATCTGATACTCACCGCTTCGTGGAAAGGTGATGCGTAGGCTACCATTCGTTTGGAGGGATGCACCGGCGACTGACGGCAACGGCCGACTATTCACGAGCCAATCCCGGATACCGTTGCCACTACTGCGAAGCGGCGTAAAATCGTAAGTGAGTGGGAGGTCCGGATCGACGACCGTTTGGCGCAAGCCGGTACACAAACGATCCGTTTGGCTGCGGATACAACGGAGACCGCAACGTAGGTTCAGCGTGAAATTGCCCCTTTCTTCCTGGGATCCGTATACGTACACGTAATAAATAGCATCAACCTCGGTACTGACGGTTACGGACGATGCCTCGCCGCAAGCATTGGAGTTCACGCCGACGCAGGTTAGCTCTCCGCAAACATCGCCGGAGAAGACGGCCATACGCGTATTGTAATTACTCTCCCAACAAAGGTTGGGCGTCATGGGCCGGCCCGTACCTACGAAGGAATACCAAACACCCGGCGGGGAGCCGTCCACGTGGCCACATTCCGTATCACTGAGGGTGGACGCAGCCCGGAGGGTACTGCCTTCAATCAGCTGATCGCAGCCGATGGGGATGGCCTGGCTACAGAGATCATTCGGTGCTACGAGACTCAGGAAGGATACCGAGTAGTCCTCTACCACCAAATCACCACCGGTTTGGCACGGGCCGTTGATGGCTTCGGGGCTCATCATCACCCGTAATCGGGAGGGGCCCGTGGTGACCGTTGCTGGAATCGTAATGCTGGAAATTACCGCCTGATCCGCAGCGTTTTGGGCGGTAACCAGTAATTCGTTGTCCTCGAAGCTGTTGTTCCGGTTGAGGTCCAGGTAGACGCGCCAGTTGAGTGGCTGGTCAGTTGTTGACAAGTCCGTAGCGGCCTGGAGGTTGACGGGGTAATCGTCTCCCGGCCCAAACTGGGCCAGGGTAGGCTGAAACTGCGTGTAGCCGTACGCAGCGCCGGAAACCTGGTTGACGTCACCAACCATCACGCTGCTGATCCAGTAAGGCTCGCTCGCGCCGTAGGATGGGCAGTATTCCTCACCGCAGCCGAGAGTGCTGATAAATTCAGATTCGCCCCAGGTGGCGTCGCCCGTACAGATTGGGCGCAGTTGGACCTCAAAATCGGTACAGGGCGCAAGACCGGAGATGACGTTGTTGCTGGCATCCGCGAAGATCACCCAATCTTCGTCCGATCCGACGGGCCGTACCCGGGCGTCGGCGAGGATTTGCTCCTGGCCATCCCAGGCGAGGCTGAAGTAGTTGAAGCCGGTTTCACCATCGAAGAATACCTCCGGAGAGATGCAACCTTCACAATCCAGCGTAAGGGTAAACGGGCGGTCGTTCCGAGTATTACCGCCCACGTAGATGTAGTAGTCCTTATCCGGATCAGTCAGGTAAGTTGCCTGCACGCCATCGCCCGTCCCACGGGTGAAGGGTTGCTCGCAGGTGAAGCTTCCGCAGGAGCCACTGAAGACATCCAACTGCATGAATCCTACGTCGGGCGTCAGGTCCAGGCTCAACTGGCCATCCTGGCCCGGCCAGTAATACCAGAGGCCGGGCTCCTGGCTTCCGTTAAATCCACAATTTTCGTCTACGTCGAAGGTGAAGCCGGCGGCTTCCACGCGGCCCTGCGTCGTCGTTCCACAGGAGAGTTCGATGGCGCCTTCGCACAGTTCATTTGCCTGGGGCATGCCGCCGCTGATGTTGACCAGGTAGTCTTCCGTTTCCGCATCGCCGGTGGCTGTGCAATCATCCCGGTTGGGGTCACCGCTGAGGATGACGCGCAGGCGGGAGGGCCCGTTGTAGCGAGCTACCGGCATCGTGAATTCCCCAATCTCAGTTTGGGTGGCGTTGGCGTCGCGGCTAAAGATCAATTCACCTTCGTCTTCGAAATCGTTGTCACCATTGAGGTCCAGGTAGATCCGCCAGCTGGCGGCTTGATCACCATTTTCGACGGGGCCGACGACGAAGGGATAATTAGTGCCCCGCTCCAGTTGCATCGTTTCGGCCTGGTAGAAAAGGTATCCGTTGTCCACTCCGGTGGACCGTTGAATGTTGGCGATCTGTACCCGGCCGATGGCGTAGGCTTCCGGCCGGCCGTAGCTCGCGCAGTAGTCGTCCGTACAAACAGGGCTGGGGTCGACGATAATGGGTTCGGACCACAAGCCGAATACGTTGTCGCAAATACCGCGGTACTCGATGAACTCCAGGCCACAGGCTTCCTCGACCTCGATCCGGAAAGGTGGGGTAGGATTGGTGTAGATTACGCCTTCGTTTCCAAAGACGGCACCGACGCGGAGTTCGAACTCGTTGGTTTGATCCGGCGTCCAGTCTACGATCAGATAGTTGTGGTTCCGTTCGGTGACCCGCACGTCGGCGGGCGCGGGGCAGTTTGCCGAGACGCAGGAAATTTCCAATTCGTAGTTGCCGACTGATTCATCGATCCCGGTGACGTAGAGGTAGTAGTCCGTCCCAGCCTCGGTGGGGAAGGTGGCGAAGGAGCCCGGTGCTTGTTGGTTGGAACACCGATCGCCAGGGAGATTTATGCACACCAAATCATCGCAGGCTCCGGTGAAGACGGCGAGGTGGCCGAAGAGTTCTCCGTCACACAGGCGGGCGGTGATTTGCGAACCATCTCCGGCGTAGCGGTACCATACACCACGGGTCGCACCAGTATTGACGCGGCCGCAAAATTCGGGCGATTGGTCAATGGAGGCACCGGTGATGGAGCCGGTTTTGGTTTCGCCACAGTTGATCGGTAGTGCATCAACGCAAAAGTCATTCTGAGGTGGGCTGTAATCCGAACAGACGAGATAGGAGCGGGACTCATTCAGGTAGAAATCCATCCGGTCGTACTGCCCATTGGTAAAAGCGTCCCGGCAGAACGATGGCGCGTACGACATAATATTGTCCGTAAGCGGTTGGTACGCAGCACCATTTGCGTCGCGGCGGGTTCCCGTGTACTGGCAATTCCCGCCAATTTCTGAAGCACTACAGCCTGGCCCGCGTAGGTTGGGGTCGGCGGGGGTATCACAAATGTCATCTCCAGTAAAATCACAGTTACTACCATCCACCAATTCGTCAGTCAGATCTTCGCAGTTGGATTTCCCGTGGGTATGGTAAAGCCCCAGGTAGTGGCCAATCTCGTGGCTGAGGGTGGCACCATTATTGAAGCAATCGGCGTCCATGAGAATCAGGTCGCGGCCGGGGGGAAGATACGTGTAGCCGCAAACGTCGCTGGTTCCGGTGGATACTTCGTCGGCTACGAAAATATTGATCACTTCCGGAATGGCGTACGCGGTCCGGACGAAGGCTTCGTCATCCAGCCGGTTAAAATCAAAGCGATCACCGTCGTCGTAGTAGCGGGGAGCGGCGCAGTCTACGAAGCGAATGCCCATGGGGGCGTAATCCTCGTTTGCATCCGCCAAACCAACTTGGTAGGAGGTCAGGCTGAGGCCGCCAAATCCATTATCATCGTTGAAAATATGGGCCTGCACCGGTACCTCAATCATCGCGCCATTCTTGCCTCGAGTTGTGGGCCGCACGTACGCCTGGGCCGCTTTACGCGTAGCATCCAGGTAAGCCCGGGCGGCGGGGGAGGGTTCCGTTCCGCATACTTCTTGGGCAAAAACGGAAGTGGATTGAAAGCATAGGAATGCTACCAACAGGGCGAAAAATCTCAACATGGCGGAAAGACTAATAGGGTAGTGAAAGACGATCTAAACAATAATAAACTGCTACAAAGATAAATAAACCCCGTTTCAGGGGCTTTAGCCTAGTTGGTATTCCTGAGCCGTTGGCCTTCCAGCTTACTAATTCGGTAGCTAAAAATGCTACCCGAATATTACGAACTGTAACCGTGCCTCCATAAAGAAGCCTTTTCTAATTCTGCTTACGAGGGACCGCCAAACCATCTTATCTTCGCGGCGATGAAGCTACCTTACTTTCTCTTCCTATCCGCCGGTCTGTTGGTCTTCGTTGCTTGCCAAAACAACCCGGAACCCGCGGCAGCGCCCGCTGCTGAAAATGGCGCGGTGGCTGACGTAGAAGCCATCGCAAAATCCCTTCTTGGGACCTGGGAGACCGTGGAGGTCGACGTGCTTTTCCACTCCTACGAAAACCGGGATACGAGCTTCCGCCAAACCATCCGTGAAGCCGACTGGGGGCAGGTGTTCGGCGTGAAACCCGCCCGCACCGAATTCACCGCCGACGGTAAGCACAAGCGTACCCACCGGATGGAGAACGGGTCCGTGGCCGACATCACCAATGGCGTCTGGAAAGTGAAGAGTACCGACAGCCTACTGGTGATCGAACCCAACAAAACGCTGTATTACGCCCACGAAATGAAGGGTGACCAGCTCATTCTGACGGGCTTCGTCGACTACGACTACGACGGGGAAGCGGACGATGAATACCGCTCCGTCATGCGCCTCGTCAGCCGGACCCAGTAAAGTGAAACTCCCCGCCAAATCCATCAATCCGCTCTACCTGCTGGCCCTCTGGCTGGTAGTTTGCCTCGTACAGGCGTGGGGAACGCCGCTGGACCCGGACGAGACCTACTACTGGATGTACGCCGGTAACATCGACTGGGGCTACTACGACCACCCGCCCGCCGTAGCGCTGCTCGTAGCCATCGGTAAGGATTGGCTCCCCGGCCCCCTCGGCCTGCGCTTGGGCCACGTTTTAGTATCTGCCCTTACGATGATTGGCCTTTGGCACCTGCTGGAACGACCTTTCGGCAAATGGCTGTGGGTGGCCGCGGCCCTGGCTTTCGCTCAACCCTTCCTCAACGTCTACGGCTTCATCGCCACGCCGGATGGCCCCCTGTTGCTCTTTACGGTGGTTTACCTGTTGGCCTACCGCCGTTTTCTGGATGCACCCACCGTTGCGAACGGCGCAATCTGGGGCCTGACGATGGCTGGCGCCCTATACTCTAAGTACCACGGGGTGATGTTGATCTTTTTCTCCGTCCTCCCTAACCTGTGGTGGCTGCTGCGCCGGCCCGGTGCCTGGGTGGCGGCACTCGGTGGTGCTGCCCTGTACTTTCCCCATCTCTACTGGCAGTACGCGAACGATTTCCCTTCCTTTCGCTATCACCTGCAGGGGCGCGACGACCCCTACCAATTCAAGTACACAACGGAGTACCTGCTGAACCAACTCGTCATCTTCAGCCCCTTCCTGCTGTGGTTTTACGTGAAGACTTTCTGGAAGGACGACAGCCGGAAGGACCGGTTCCTGACCGCCAACCGCTGGCTGGTGCTCGGCTTCCTGGTCTTCTTCTTGTACACGACCTCAAAGGGCGGCACCGAGGCGCAGTGGACGGCTCTGCTCAGCTTCCCCCTCGTTTACCTGACCTACCGCGCGGCCCGCGACCGCTTCCCGGAATGGGCACCGAAGTTGTGGACGCTTTCCCTCATCACGATCGGCATCCTAACGCTGGCCCGTCTCCTCTTGCTGGCGCCACGTGAATGGCTGCCCTTCCAAAAACCCTTCGACCACGAGCCGTGGACGCAGCAGCTCGCCGAGCGGGCAAACGGTCAGCCGGTGATGTTCGAAAACACCTACCGCTTCTCTTCGCTCTACGAATTCTACACTGGCCAGCCGGGGTGGACGATGACCAACGTCGACTACCGACGCAATCAGTACGATCTCTGGTACGGGGATTCGATATACCATAATCAGCAGGTCCTCGTGGTCGGGCAAAAGAACTGGGCCACCGAGGGCGCCGAACCCTTCCGCGCTTTCCGGGGCGATATGCTCATCAAAACCGTCGATAATTTTCAGGTGCTGAAAAGCATCGACCTCGAACTGGCGGAGTCTCCCGAAGTACTTCCCATCGGTGGGGAGGTGCCTATTTCATTGCTGGCCAAGCTGCCTAAAGCAGCGGGGCTACGGTCCGTAGATCTCTCCACGGCCGCAGCCCCACGCCTGTTCGTCACCATCTATTTGCCGGACGGAGAGAAAGAGTTCTACCCGATTGGTACGCTCGCCGTTGCCGCCATTAGTGTCGGGGAGGAAGTCGTTCTGTTCCGGGGCAGTTTCCGCGTTCTGGATAAGTTGCCGGCTGGTCCGGCCACCATGGAGTTTGGTCTCGCGTACCCGGGTATGCCGCCGCTGCGCGGGATGGGGCCGGTTTATCCGGTTGAGCTGCGTGATTAGTTGCTGTAGCCCTTCTTTTTGAGCTGGCGCTTCACGCTGCTTTTCATACGTTCGCCGAGGGTGTTTTCTTCCGTTTCGGCGAGGTCTTTTTTGGCGTCGGCGACGAAGCTTTCGCGTTGCTCGCTGAGTTCGGCGAGGCGTTGTTTCAGCTCGTTGCGCTTCTGGGCGAGGTGGTCGATCTTGGCGGTGAGTTCGGCGTCGCTCAGCGTCCGGAGGCTATCGGGCAGGGCACCTTTTTGTTCCAGGATCTTTTTGTTGTCGGCCCGGGCGGCGTCGACTAGGTCCCAGCTTTCGTTCTTGTAATTTTTGCTGGCCTTGTACTTGGCGCGTGAGCTGAGGTTGGCCTTGCTGTAGCTGGTGGCGTTGGCGTCCTCCACCGCGAGGCGTTGCTTTTTCGCGACGGCGGCCTGGTTGATGGGTACGTAGGTGTCGTTCAGCTGGGCGTTCAGTTGTTCGATCGGCGCGTCGTAGGGGGATTCCACGTAGGCGACGGCCTGGTCCTGATTAATCGAGAAGTGGTCCCCATCCAGGCGGGTGGCGGCGGAAGCCCAGAGGCGGGCCTCGCCATCGTTCGGATTATTACAGTAGATAGTATTGACGACGATGCCCTTATCCTGCGCGGCCTTCAGCCCGGCGGACATGGCGACGGGCCCCTGGGTGAATTCTTCGTTGCCGGCAATGTAGAGCAGTTTTACGGTGGCGTCATCGGCGTCCCACATCAGTTCCTGGGCGGCGCGCTGGATGGCCATGGGGCAGTATTCGTCGCCACCGGAAGTCGTAAGGGCAAACAGTTTTTCACTGATCTCGTCCACCTCCGTCGTCATGGGCACGATCATTTTGATGTAGCCATTATTGGCGGAGAGCCGGTCGTTGCCGTATTCGTAGAGGGCCACTTCGATGTCGGGTGCGACGCCATTGCGGGTTGATTCCATGGTTTCGTTCAGGATGTTCCACAGCCGTGCCTTGGCCTGGTCGATGAGCCCTTCCATCGAACCACTGGTATCCAATAAGAAGGCGATCTGGATCTTATTATTGGATGCATTCACCGTCGTAGTGGGCGCTGCCGCGGGTGCCGGGTCCGTAGGGGGAGCGACGTAAGTTGGGTTGGGGACCGAGCTCGTACCCAGTAGGTAATGGCTGATACCGAGGAACAAAACGGTTGCGGAAAGTGCGGCGGCCAGCAGCCAGCGAAAAGTGGAAGAAAAAGGCATCGGGATGGTGTGTTTAGGGAAGGGTCCGCCGCCTTTCTTGCGGGCCACCCTTCCGGTGAATGATGACCCAAAGGTGGGGGCACCTCCCACCTGGAAAAAGCGCCACTTTGTAAACGGCCATTCCCACTTCGTAAGTGAGACGAACCGGTTGGTGAGCTGGGTAGATTGGTCCGTTTTCCGCGGAGAACGGTGGGTTCGCTTCATTTTCTAGCCCCTACATTTACGCCAATGCGGATCTACTTCTTCCTTTTGTTAGCCCTCATCTCCTTCGCCCTGCCGGCGCAAAAGGAGAAACTGTCGCGTTCGCGGACCCTTCAGAAGGAAGAGCGGATTGACCTGTTGCAGCAGGCTACACTTTTGCGGGAGGAGGACCCCAAAAGAGCCATCCAATTGCTGAGTGAACTGATCTACAGCAAACCGGCCGCCGAGGAATTGACGGAAGCTTTCACGCTGCTGGGGGATATCTACGGCGATGTCGGTCAGTACGACCTGGCCCTGGAGCGTTACGGTCAGGCGTTGGAGGCTATTCCAGTCAGGAAAGGGAAGAAATCCACCAGCCCCTTCGCCCCCGCCCTTCACCTCAAGATGGGGGACGGCCACCGCCTTCTCGGGGATAGCAAAATGGCCTGGATGAGTTATACCCGTTGTCTTTCCACCGCACCTGCGTACAGCGCCCAAAAACAAACGTGCGAAGAACGGCTGGCCATCCTGGATCGGCTCGGTTCGATCTCCGCCGAACAAGCGTCCTCGGTTGATGCGGATGCAATTGGCGACCGGCAGGACGGTTATTCGGTATCCACCAAGGCGGACCTGGCGCGTAATTCTCAACTACAAGTAGAAGTGCTGCGGGAGCAAAATACCATCGATCTCGGCCTTAAAGACATCGCCGCCGAAGAAGCCGAACTCCGCTACGTGGAGGACCGCATGCAACTCCAACAGTGGTTGATTTACCTGCTGGGGCTACTGCTGTTGGGAGCGCTGATCTCCGTAGCCATCATCCTCCGGAACGTGCGCAAGCGCCGCCGGGCCAACCAGGAATTGCTGTTGCGGAACCTGCAGACCCGGATGAACCCTCACTTCATCTTTAATAGCCTAAACAGCATCAACAACTACATCGCCCGGCAGGATGAGCGTTCGGCCAACCGTTACCTCGGCCGCTTCGCCCGGTTGATGCGCAAGGTGCTGGACCAGTCCGGTCGCGATTTCGTCCCCCTCAGCGAAGAGATTGAACAGTTGGGGCTCTACCTCGAACTGGAGCAGGAACGCTTCGCCGGGAAGTTTACCTATACCATCGAAGCACCCGCCCCGGAAGACCTGGACGCTGACGACATACTGGTTCCCCCCATGCTCCTCCAACCCTTCGTGGAAAACGCCATCTGGCACGGCCTCCGCTACCGCGATGGTGGTGGAGTGCTGACAGTAGACTTCGGCCTCGAAGATGGCCGGCCCACCGCTACCATTACGGATAATGGAATTGGCCGTAAGCGGTCCCGCGAACTCAAAACCGACAACCAACTCAAACAGGGGAGCCAGGGAATGAACATCACCGCCAAGCGGATCGAACTCATCAACGAGCACTTCGGAAAGTCGTTGTCCGTCGACGTCAGCGACGCCTTCCCCGGCGCAGAACACGTAGGGACGCGGGTTCGGCTGCAGCTTTCTTGACGGACCTCTTCTGCATTACAATCAACTCCTTTTCGACCCCGTAGGAGTAGCGTAGCTAAACGTTTTTCCTCCAGTAATCTAAACCTCGTACCGTGAAGGCACTCATCATCGACGACGAAGCTCCCAACCGGGAAGCCCTGGCGCACTACCTGACGAAGTATTGCCCCGGCGTAACCGTCGTCGGCCAGGCGGACAGCGTCGCCCCTGCTCTCGAACTTATCGCGGCCGAGGAACCGGACCTGCTTTTTCTCGATATCGAGATGCCCTTCGGTAACGGCTTCGATCTGCTGGAGCGGCTACCGGAAGGCACCAACCCGCAGGTCGTTTTCGTGACGGCCTACGAACAGTACGCCCTCCGTGCCCTGAGAATGAGCGCCGCCCACTACCTCCTCAAGCCGGTGGATATCGATGAACTGATCGAAGCCGTCGCCCGCGTCCGCTCCCGGTTGGCGATGGGGGAGAGCGGGCGGGTGCACGAAACCTTGCTCCACAACCTCAAAAAGGAAAGGGCCGCCCCACCGGAGCGGCTCGCCCTCCCGTTGCTGGATGGCCTGGAAATCGTCCGCCCCGCGGAGATCCGTTATTTGGAAGCAGCCGATAACTTCACCGTCTTCCACCTGGCGGATGGCCGCCAACTCATGATCTGTCGCAAACTCCGCTTCTACGCTGATTTGCTGGAGGGGAGTGGTTTTTACCGTATCCACCGGTCCACGGTCATCAACTTAGCCGAGGTGCAGCGTTACCACCGGGGGAAGGGCGGTACTGTTACTCTCCGCGGTGGGGTGGAGTTGGACGTGGCGGGGGCGCGGAAGAAGGGGTTGTTGGAGGTGTTGGGGTGAGGTTTTTTGGCTGCGCCGGGTTTTCTACAAGGGGAATAAGGCGGGAAGGGAGGACAAGAGGATTAGCCTTCGGCAGTTTTCTTTCTCTTTGGGCTGATTGGTTGATGAGGAAGCTATGTGTACGTAGCTTTTGTAGCTTCGCTACTTTTCGCAAAGGAGATTAAGGCGGAAGAGAGGAAAAAGAGGTTTAGCCCCTGGCTGTTCGTGGCAACTGCTTGGCAACGCTCCATTCCAGCCGTGCCAAACCCAAAATTATGGCTATTTCTAGGATAAGGTAGAGCCAGGCCAGCCCCGTGTACGTCGTAAAGTGCCAGCAAGCGACGGCCACCGTCAGGCAACAGTAGCCGACGTTCAGCAAGGCGATTATACGGAGTGCCCAAGCGGCATCCACCCGCGGAAAGAGCACGGAGTAGAGGTCGAAGACCACGAAGAAGACCGGCACGGTAGCCAGCAAGTACAGTGCGCTCAGCGGTATACCGAAATAAGCTTGAAAGTGGACCAGCACTACCCGCGTCACGAAAATGGAAACGAAGGCACCCATGGCGTCCAGCAACAGCAGTTTTTTGGGTTGTCCAGTAAAGTAGCGGATGGCATCCATAGTGGGTTGAAGTTACACCGGCTACCATTTAAGCTGTGCGTTCTCCCTTGTCTCCTTTTCCGTCTTTGCCTTCCCTCAGAAAAAAAGCCGGAATCCCCGCGGGCTGCCCTCGGCCCCACTGCTTCTCTGTTTGCGCAAAGGAGTTTAAGGCGGTAGAGAAGTGAGAGAAGCCAGTCTTCTTGCTCTCCTTTCCCGTCCTTGCCTTCCCTCGGAAAAAGGAGCCGCAGGCGCCCTTTAACGTCCAACGTCCAACGTCCAAAATCTAACGTCCAAAATCTAACCTCTATCAAGCCTTCAACACCGCCCCATTCCCAAACCGCCTCCGCACCTTATCCAGCGCCAGCATCAGGTTATTATCCTCTTTGGTATTGGTGAAGAGATCGAGTTGGGTATGCCCTTGAGCCAGGCGGTCGAACCGGACGCCGATGAGGCGGATGCACTGGCGGCGGGTGAACAGCCGGTTGAAGAGGTCATTCGCAACGGGGAGGAGTTGCTGATCGTGGGCCGTCAGTTTGATGCGTTGGCTGCGGGAGTAGGTGTTGAAATCCGTATAGCGGATCTTGACGGTGACGCCGGCCGTCAGCTTACCAGCCGCGCGCATGTCGTAGCTGAGTTTCATGGTCATGTCCCGCAGTTTGCGGCGGAGGAATTCTACGTCGATGGTATCCGTCTGGAAGGTGGTCTCGGTAGAGAAAGACTTCCTTTCGGTGTAGGGGACGACGGGCCGGTGGTCAATCCCATTCGCCCGGCGGTGGAACTCCCGGCCGGGTTTACCGAATTCCCGCTCTAGGAGATCGATGGGTACCTGGCTTAGCGTCCCCGTTTTGCGGATGCCCAACAGGCTGAGTTTACGGGCCGTCTCCTTACCGATGGAGGGGATCTTACGGACGGGTAGGGGAGCCAGGAAGGAGCGTTCCTTCCCCGTTTCGACCCAGCCGGAACCATTGGGCTTGGCTTCCCCGGCCCGGACTTTGGAGACCAATTTATTCGTCGCCAGGCCAGCGGAAAGGGGCAAGCCGGTTTCTTTGAGGATGCGCTGCCTCAACTCCTTGCTCCACTGGAGGCAACCGATGTAACGGTCCATGCCGGAGATGTCCAGGTAGAACTCATCGATGGAAGCCTTTTCGAAGATGGGCCCTTCCTCCGCGATGATCTCGGTGATGATACCGGATTGCTTTTCGTACTCCTCGTAGTCTCCCCGGACAACCTTCGCCGTCGGGCAGCGCCGTAGGGCCACGGCCATCGGCATGGCGGAGTGGATCCCGAAGTGGCGGGCCTCGTAGTTGCACGATGATACTACCCCCCGCCCACCGAGACCTCCGACGATGACGGGCCGGCCGGCCAGGCGGCTGTTCTTTCTAATCTCGATGGAGGCAAAAAAAGCGTCCATATCCAGGTGGAGGATGGCCTTTTGAAACATGCTGGGTGTAAATCTGAGTGAGTCGAAATCCAATAACGTAGGGTAAAGAACGGGGGTTAGGGCGCTATTTGCAAACTATTTGTTTGTTAAATGTGAGATATATTTAATTTGTTGCGAGTCCGGTTCCCGACCTCCGGTCGGGAGTTTGGACTGCATATCCTTTTCGGGCTAAACCTAATTTCATGGACTGGGAATCACCGGTTCTCATCCCAACCGGAGGTCCTAAACCGGGGACTGAATCCGGTCTAATCGTACTTTTCCGGTAGGGATTTTGGACACTTTCGGCTCCCGGCCTCCAGGCCGGGTCAGGTGGCTCTTTCCTCTTTAGATATGCCCGACCTGGAGGTCGGGAGCCGGTTGCTACGGCCTCCTCTCATTTACCATCTACTCGCCCACCTCCCCGACACCCGCGGCAGCGCCCTGCACCGCAATTGGTATTTGCGCACGAAAAAAGGGGACGCACATAAGCACGTCCCCTTTTGACCATTTATTTTTTGGAAGCCGCTCTAGGCCACCATAAAGTACTCGTCGAGAATACGATTGAGCTCCGCTACCGTGAGTGGTTTTTGCTGGAAGCCATTGATCTCCTCGATGGATTCAGCCCGGCGCTGATCGTCCGGATTAAGTGAAGTGGTGAGCATGACGATGACGATGCCGCCGCGTTGTTGCTCGGGTAATTGGCGGTAAGCTTCCAGGAATTCCCAACCGCTCATGCCGGGCATGTTGATGTCAAGGAAGATGAGATCCGGCTTTGGGTAGTCAGCACTGACGCCGGGGGAAGTCAGGTAGCTGATGGCGTCCTCACCTCCCGTACAAACGTGGACGTGGCCCACCCGACCAGATTTGCGTAACACGCGGGCGTGCAGAAAATTGGTCGCCTGATTATCGTCGATAAGAAGAATACTGGGTAACTGAACCATGTCAGAATCTTGTTAGGGTGGTATGCTAGCTTAAGCGCAAGCAGTAGACCACATGTTTATCAGCGCGGCAAATATCTGAATTATTTCAGCTTACATTTGTCCGGATACGCCCCTGCCAACAACCACCCTCTGGGATGACTCCCCGTTGTCACCGAGGGGACGCTATCCAGCAATACCATCAGCATGAATTATTTGAAAAAGGAACTGTACGAACTCATCAAAACGGATGACGCCATCTTTGACTTCCTGCAGAATTCTTCACTCGACGGCCTTTGGTACTGGGACCTCGAAAACCGGGAGCAAGAGTGGATGAACGCTCGCTTCTGGGAAACCCTCGGCTACGACCCAGCCGAAATGCCACACCTGGCTTCCGCCTGGCAGGGTATCATCAACCAGGAGGATCTGGCCGGCGCCATCGAGCGGGTAGGGCAGCACCTCGCGGATCCCAGCGTCCCCTACGATCAGGTCGTACGGTACCGGCATAAGGACGGGCATACCGTATTTATTCGCTGCCGGGGGATGGCCATTCGGGATGAAAACGGTCAGCCTACTCGCCTGCTCGGTGCGCATATCGACATTACCCAGGAGAAGGAAAAGGAAATCCTCCTCGCCCGCAGCCAGGAGGCCGCCCGGATTGGAACTTGGTCAGTTGATCTCGTCTCCAATACGATCATGTGGGACGATATGACGAAGGCCATCCACCAGGTAGAACCAGATTACGTACCGCAGTTGGACGAGGCGCTATCTTTCTACAAGGATGGTACCAGCCGGGAAACCATTACCGCACTCTTTCAACGGGCGGTAGAGAAGGGTGAATCCTACGATACTGAATTGGAACTCGTGACCAGGAATGGCAATGAGATCTGGGTCCGCGCCATGGGCCACGCCGAAATGGCCAACGGAGAATGCGTACGCGTCTACGGTATATTTCAGGACATCAACCTCCGCCGCCGCAACGAAGAGCGCGTCCTGAACTATTCCATCCTGGAAGCGAAGAGTAAGGAAATGGAACAGTTCGCCTACATTGCCTCCCACGATCTGCGGGAACCGCTACTGACCATTCAGGGCTACCTGGAAGTTATTCAGGAGGACCACATTGGTGAGGTCTCGGATCAGGTCAAAGAGTACATGGAAACCATCAGCAATGCCGCCACGCGGATGGACCAACTCATCAAGGGGCTACTCGATTACTCCCGGTTAAGCAAGATCAAGCAATTGCAGTTGGTGGACCTCAAAAAAACTGTTGACGCGGTGATGGAAGACCTCCAGTCCATTACGAAGGGAATCAACGTCAAGGTGACCTATACGGACCTCCCCGAAGTGATGGGCTACCCCCTCGAACTCAAAGTCCTCCTCCAAAACCTGATTGGGAACGCCATCAAGTACCGGCAGTCAGCGGAGGACGTGCAGATAGAGATCACTTGCAGCGATTTAGCCAAGGGCTGGGAGATCAAGGTGGCGGACAACGGCATCGGGATCGCAGAGAAAAACCTGCAACAGATCTTCAAACTGTTTCGGCAACTTCATAATACCGGCACGTACACCGGTAGCGGAATCGGACTGGCCAACTGCCAGAAGATTGCAGAACTACACGGTGGGCGAATCTGGGCGACCAGCAAACTGGGAGTAGGCTCCCAGTTCCATTTCACCATCCTTACCCGGGCGGAAACGGAGACGGCATAAATTGATACGTTCTCACGATGTTGCCAGGGGTTAGCTGATCAGTCTCGCAAAACCAACAGTGTATAATTGAGTCTACGCCACCTGCTTAGCTGGCTCCTCCTTTGGGTCTCCCTCACTGATCCGGGCAGCGGGGTAGGACTTAAAGATGTGCTCCTGCATGTAGCGGCCAACGCTATTGACGGCCCGCAGCCGCTGCCAGTGTACCGAGGGCACCTTGAAGTAGGCGTACACCGCGCCGTTGTTTCGAAATTTTACGAAAAGCGTCTCCGCCGAACGGAGGTACCCCATCTCCGAGAGCATGGTAGAATTTGCTTTTTGCATCACAATGGGAAGCGCCATGAGTCAACTGTTTTCTGAACGGATTACGTAAAGAAAACACTACTTAAAACAAATTGGTTTGTTTTTAGAAGGCTTTAATACCCAAATTTGACAGTCAAGGCGCGTTGATTGACAGTCAGTTATCGCAGGATGTACGATTGAAGCTATCTCATCGAATTGCCCCCGCCTTCCGATATGCCGAAATTTGTTTGAAAAGTCCGGAGGGTGATCTCTAGCTGCAAAAAGCCCGTACGGTCTCCGTGATGTACCGCAGCGTAGCCTCGTCCATCTCACTGTGCATAGGGAGGGAGATCACCTCTTTGATCAGCACGTCCGTATTGGGCAGCGACGTAATGTTATTGGCCGCCGTACCCCGGAAGGCCTCCTGGTCGTACAGCGCGACGGGGTAGTAGATCATACTGGGGATGCCGGCTTCCCTCAGGTAAGCCTGCAACTCATCACGCCGGCCACCGTCGATGCGCAAAGTGTACTGGTGAAATACGTGGGTGCTGTTGGCCTGCCGCTGCGGAGTGAGTAAACCATCCAAACCCTGCAAGGCAGCGTCGTAGTAATCCGCAGCCGCCCGGCGCCGGTCGCTGTAACCGTCGAGACGGGGCAACTTACAGTTCAGCACGGCGGCCTGGATGGAATCGAGCCGGGAGTTGCAACCCACCACGTCGTGGTAGTAGCGGCGGCTCTGCCCGTGGTTGGCGACCATCCGAAGTTTGGCAGCCAGCTCTTCGGAATTCGTGTTGATGGCGCCACCGTCGCCGTACGCGCCGAGGTTCTTACTTGGGTAAAAACTGGTGCAGCCAATGGTGCCAAGGGTACCCGTCCGCCGCACTTTACCGTCGCTGAAGGTGTAGTTTGCGCCGATGGCCTGGGCGTTGTCCTCTACGATGGCGATCCCGTGCTTCTCAGCCAAGGCGATGATGGGCTCCATATCACAACTCTGTCCGTAGAGGTGAACGGGGATGATGGCCTTCGTCTTATCGGTAATGGCCGCCTCAATGTCTTCGGCCCGAACGTTAAAGGTGCGGGGGTCCACGTCCACCATCACTGGGCTGAGGCGCAGCAGGGCGATCACTTCAGCGGAGGCTACGTAGGTGAAGGCGGGGACGATCACCTCATCCCCAGGCTCCAAACCCAGTGCCATGAGGGCGATCTGCAAAGCGTCCGTCCCATTAGCGCAGGGGATGACGTGTTTAGCGCCCAGGTAATCCTCCAATCCGGCCTGAAAATTCTTCACCGCCGGCCCGTTGATGAAGGCGCCACTGCGCACGACGTCGATAATGGCCTGGTCCACCTCTTCCTGCATGGCTTCGTACTGGGCTTTGAGGTCAACCATTTGAATTTGGGCGACGGGGGGGAGTTGGGCGCGGCCATCAGCGGTAGTAGGGGTAGCCATGGGTAGTAGGGATATTTAAAATGTAATGCCGCTAAGGTAAGGAACTGCCGCCCGTTAGCTCTTCCCAATGGAAGCTACTCTGGCGCTTTTGGGTTGGAGGACAACTTTTGGACCGGTACTAAAAAACCACCTCCCGCGCGGTAGCCGGAGGTGGTTAAAAAAGAAGTCTTGCTGGGTTGCTTGGTTATTACGTTCGGTCAGGTGCAAATCCACTGCCACCACCGTAGCCGCCCTGGCTTTGATCTACGTTCTGCAGATCGTCGCCGGAGCCGTCCTGGCCGGTGGTATTCGTCTGTTGGGGTGTTGTCGTTGGTGTCTTGTCGGCTGGCTTAGTCTCCAGCGCAAAGGGTGGAATACCCTGGGGGGAATAAAAACGGTAACGTGTCTTGCGGTTGTTCATGGTGAATAGTTTACGATGAGAATGCTATTCACATAACTCCAATTCACCCGAAATGGGTTCGGTCCGGGCAAACAAAAGACTACACCGTGTTGAAGCACCTGGCTCCGTCGAGAAATTGCGGGCTTTAGTCTATGGTAGTAGGTGCCTTTCGGTGGATAGTCCGTTCTTTGCTTTGTATTAATTACCAATCGCTACAATCATTTCACGATGCCCAAGACCAAATTGACCGGTTTCAGCCGCCTGCTCCTGTTCCTCTTGATCTTCCTGCCCCTGGCTTACTTCGGGGCGAGCTACTACAACGGAGAGGACCCGATCGGAAAGATCAAAGGAATGTTCGGCCAAACGGAGAGTGGCGGTGACGAGTACAACAACCACCGTCCCGAAAGTGATACTTACGATCCCAACTCCACTACCGAAAAGCCGGCCACGTTCGAGAACGTCAGCGCCATGCGCAGTGAGATTACGGACCTTAAACAGAAGCTCGCCGTAGCCGAAGAGAAGTTGGCCCGCTGCCAGACGGAAAACGTTCAGTAAGCCAATCACCTAATCACCCAACACCTAAACGCAGTCTGCAGTGTTTGATCGCGCACGCTCCGCCATCCATGAATGCATCTACACCCTGCTCGCCTTTCCCCGGGCCTGGCGTTTTATGTGGCACAATCAGCTCTGGGTGGGTCTGCGGCAGTACGGTTGGGTGGCGCGTGGCCTGTTATTCTTCGCCGTTATTCTCGGCATCTATATGATCTCCGAGGCCGTCGATTTCTACTCCGACCACCGTAATGATGCCGTCCAGGCCCTCTTCATGAGTGAGGATAGCCTCTTTCTACGTTTGGGGCGGGATGCTTATGATTCCCTCTCCGAAGGCTCACTGAAGTGGGTGATCCTGATCCTCATGGAAGTGGTCATCTACCATTTCATGCGGCGCACGCTCGCCATCGTACTGAACAAACAGATTGAGGATGCCCATACTTTCAAACCCTTCTACCACGCACAGATACGTATGATCGCCGTCTCGGTAATTGCCCTCACGGTGGAAAGTGTGACCCTGGGTATCCTCGGTTCACTGTCGCTCGGGCCAGCTTACTGGCCACTTTCCGTACTGGTCAGTTCCGCCTTCCTCGGCTTCGTAATCGCTGATAACTACAACGAGCAGTTCAACCTCAGCATCAGCCAGAGTATGCGGGATCTCAGCCGCAACTACGTCGGCATCTGTATTGGCCTCGGCCTGCCACTGTTTTTCATGTTAAAGGTGCCCTTCCTGGGGGCCCTAGTTGGGCCATTGGTTACGTCGGTTACCGCCGCCATCGTTCTGCGCGAACGGAGTGACCTCCACATCATCGGTTACCAGATGTCAGAGAGCGAAGCCAAGAGCGCCGCCAAAAAAGAAGCTCGGGCCGCCCGCAAAGCCGCCCGCAAACTCAAGCGAAAAAGAAAACGCTCCAGCGTAAGTGCCTGATGGGCGCTGCCGCGGGTGCAAAGTAAGGACCGAAAAAAGACTGGTCTACGAATCCCGTAGATTACCTTTCCGAAAGGACCGACCTAAAGAGTAATGACCGATTAGAACGAAAGGGTAGGGGAGAAGAACTACCGTACAGCCTCCTCCTGCAACAACTTAAACACCTCCTGCCCCTGCCGGTAAAATTGCTCGATCTGGGCGCTGGGGATCAACATCCCCTTCCGGTAAATGACCAGGTAAAAGCCCAGCCCTTCCACCGTCCAGCCTTTGTTGACCGTAAAGTAATTCAGTACCTTATCGGTGAAGTGGTGGCGGATGTAGACCTCGTCGTCCCCCGTCAGCCGGTACTGTCCGGAAAATTTGGGGAAGCGCACGAAGTCGATGTCGTGGAAACCCACCAGCTCCCCGATCTTATGCATGATGGTCTCCGGCTGCATGTGTAAGGCCGGTAAGCTCAACTGCTGGCTCTGCACGAAGAACACCGTTTGGTAGATCTGCTTCGCCTTATTGTTTTTAGAGCCCGACCACTTGGTGTAGCTATAGTCGAAAACGGAGATGTCGAAATCCATCAACCCGTGCTGATGGCGCAGTACCCGCTTGATGGAGCGGTTGCGCCCCTCAGCAAACAAACGGAAGTCCTGCAACTGGGGCATCAGGCCCGTTTTATCCTCCTCGCTAAAGGAAAAGCCAAGCCGGTCGGCTAATTCCGCCAGATTGCGGGAACGGTAAGGGTGGATCATATCGAGTGTGAAATTACATGTTGGGGCCTAAACGACAAACGCCCCGCCCCCAGAATAGGGGCGGGGCGTCCACCGAAGTTTCCGCAATCTGCGGTTTAGTGGGAATTACTTGCCACCGCTCTTAAACATACCATCCTCACCGGCGGGGACGGCTGCTGGCTCAGCGGCCTTTGGCTCGACCTTACCCTTGATGGTGAGTACGATTGGGTCACCGGGTACGTTCGTCGTCAGCGTTACGCGCTTACGGAACTGGCCGATGCGGTGCGTGTCGTAACGAACCTTGATTTCGGAGCTTTCACCCGGTGCAACGGGAGCCTTGGAGTAGCTGGGTACCGTACAACCGCAGGATCCACGGGCGTTGAGGATCAGCGCGGGCTCGGAGCCGGTGTTGGTGAACTTGAATACGCGGAAGGGCTCGCTATCCTGAGCAATCGTGCCGTAATCAACCTCAACTGCTTCAAATGTCATCTGTGGGCCATCAGCATCTACCTCAGTAGTGGCTGCTGGAGCTGCGGCGGCAGGGGTTTGCGCCTGGAGGCCAAAGGTGGTCGCCGAAGCGAGGAGAAGGAGTAAGAAAAAGCGTTTCATGTGATTTATTTTCGTTCAGCAAATATAGTGAGCTTATCGAATTAGCCCGGTTAATAGCTTGTTAAGTGGGCCACCCCACCACCCATGCATAGGGTGGTACGGAAGACCCCGTATTAATGGATCCCCTTTAAGACGCAAACCTTACCCCGGAGGTTACCTCTCCAGCGTTAATACTTTCCAAAAATTTACCGGTAACGGCTGGTGAGAAAAAAGGAAAGAATCTTCCGCGCTCTTCTTGTACAGTAAAAAACCACGATCTATCTTTGCCGCCGCTCTGGGGGATTAGCTCAGTTGGCTAGAGCGCTTGCATGGCATGCAAGAGGTCACCAGTTCGACTCTGGTATTCTCCACATTTCGCCCTATCTCTAGTGTTTACTAGGGGTAGGGCGTTTTTATTTGGCGACGCGTCGCCAAGGACGTATTTGCTCGCCGCGCTCAGGACTCAAAAAGGTAGACCTGACGAGCGTTAGTTGCGAATTCACGAAGTTTGCTGCCCGTCCACCCGTCATCTCCCTCATGCTTCACCAGTTCCGACAAGTCTGCCTGCTCTGCGCAATGCTGTCACTTTGCCCGGGCAACTCCTCGGCGCAGGCGGTGGAAGGATATGATATAGATGGTTTTCTACTGGCGCTTAGCTCCGAGAGTGCAGACAACGAGAATGGCCCCTTTGACGTATCGGCGCTTTTGAGCCGATACTGCGAGAGCGACTACGCTTGCCAGGTAAGCCTCCTCAAGGCGGGCGCTGACAATTTCAAAAAGGAACACGACTACCTTCCCGCGCTGCTCCTGGCCGAACAGTTGGAAAAAGTCGCAACCGAACGGTCGGACGATAGTAATCTGCTGATTGCTCTGAGCGACCAGTCTCACCTCCTCAACTTCTTGCACGACCGGGAAAATACACGTTTGGTATTTGCCCGGATGGCCGCACTCTACGAGCGAACGGGGGACGCTGGCCAGTCCTACTACTTTCAGACGCTGGTATTGGAGGGGGATGTTTTCTATGCCGAAGACCCGTCGCCCGCCATCACCCAAATCGAGAACCTATGGAGGCAGGCCGAAGACGAAGGTTACGAGGAGCAAGCCAACAACATATTAACGCGGCTGAAGTACATCTACGAAGAGTTCGGGATGTTTGACCGCTTGGAAGTAGCCGTGAAAAAGCTGGAGGAAATCATCGCCGCCACCCCGGCGAACGTCCAGAGCCCCTACCGGCTGCCGGCTTACAGCGGAAGGGGAGACCTGCAACGTCGCTTCGGAGACTACCAAGCGGCCGAACGCAGCTACCAGACGGGCCTGCAGTTTGTACGCCTGCACGACGATGAATTTGGACAGCCTTGGTCCCAGGGCTATCTCCTACTTCGGTTGGCTCACCTGGAATGGGAACAGCACCAGCAGGAGCAGGCCGTCAATTACCTGGATACCGTCCTGTATCTCGGAACGACCTATCAGCTGGAGGATCTACTGAGCCAACAGTATGAACTAAGGATCGAAATCGCTGAGTCCGCCGGTGATTACGCCACCGCCTTGGCCTACACCCGCGAACAGAGTGCCCACCAACAGACGATTGATAGCGCCGAAGCTAGCTTCGATCTCCGCCGCCAGAACTTACAGTTTGCCGTCGACCAACTGGAGGCGGAAAGGCAGAACCAGGAGTTGGAACTAGCACTGGCGAGGAATAATTCACGGAATTACTTGCTCCTCGGCGGGCTATTGGGGCTGCTCACCCTCCTGCTCGGCGCCGGGTTTTACTACCAGCGCCGGTCAAAAAAGCAACTGGCGGAAAAGAATACCCTCATTCAGCAACAGGCCAACCGGCTATTGCGACTGGATGAAACCAAATCAAGGTTCTTCGCCAACGTAAGCCATGAACTCAGGACGCCCCTGTCACTCCTCACCGGGCCCGTAGACACCCTGCTGCGGGATCCCGACAACCTCACTACTAAGCAACGGGAGTTGTTACGCACGGCGGCAACGGGCGGAGTAAATCTGAGTACCCTGATTCAAAAGATCCTCGACCTCGGCCGGCTGGAAGCCCATAAAGTAACGGCGCACCCCGTTTCGACCCGGCTGAAGTATTACTTCCAAACTCACCTGCAATCCTTTCAGCCGCTCGCCGAGCAGCACCGCATTGATTACTCCTACACAGTGGAGGTGCCCGAGAATAGGCTGGCGGAAATTGATCCGGAGCTTGTCCGCCAGATCCTGTCTAACCTGATCAGTAACAGCCTCAAATTCACGCCACCCGGCGAGCGCGTGTCCGTCACGGCTCGCCTTACTGATGGGCGTTTGTGCTTACGGGTGGCAGATACCGGGCCCGGCGTCCACCCGGAAGATCGCCCCCGTATTTTTGAGCGCTTTTATCAGAGTGAACAGGCGAACGCAGCCGTTGCGGGTGGCACGGGCATTGGCTTGGCGCTCGTTCGGGAGTACACCCACCTGTTTCAGGGCGAGGTCGCGGTAACTGATACTCCGGGCGGGGGGGCAACTTTTACGGTCAGTTTTCCGGTCGTTTATGTTGATTCACCACCACCCACTCCAGTACTGGTTAGTGAAGGGGCAACCAGCGAATTTCAATCCAATGGGGCTACGCTCCCGTGCGTCGTCGTCGTTGAAGACAACGTATCACTTCGAGCTTACCTCGTGACCGAATTGGAGCAGTTCTACCGGGTGAAAGATTTTCCTAACGGCGCGGATGCCTGGGCCTTTATCCAGCGGGACCCTCAGGCCGTTAACCTCGTCCTCAGCGATTACATGATGCCGGTTATGGATGGGTTTCAGTTGTTGCAGCGGTGTAAGGAGCATTCACCAACTGCCGGTATCCCCTTCGTCCTGCTAACTGCCCGGGCCGAACCGGAAGACCGGCTAAGCGCGCTGCGGGTAGGGGTAGATGACTACCTCATCAAGCCCTTCACTACCCCTGAATTGCGTACCCATCTCGATGCGTTGTTGGGTCACCTGAATACCCGGGAAAGCAATCTCACCGAGGAGGACAATGATACGGCGCTGCCGCGGGTGCAAAGCAAAGAAGAACGAGCCTGGCTGGAGGAGTTGGAGACCTACGTCAAAGCAAATTTGCACGACTCTCAGTTGAAAGTAGGCTCCCTGAGTAAAGCCTTTTTGATGAGTGATTCGGCTTTGCTGAGACAGGTCAAACGCCTGACTGGATTAACGATACAGCAGTACATCACCGAACTACGGCTGGCCACCGCGCGCCGTTTACTCGAGACGCGTGCGGTGGTTTCCGCCCGAAAAGCCGGGGAAGCGGTGGGCTACGCAAACGTAGGTTCCTTCAACAGACGCTTCAAACAACGTTACGGGCGCTTGCCCTCCGATTTACTCGTCGAGCGAGTGAACAAGTAGAGGGATCGGGGAAATCCTGATCCTACAGTGTAATCGCCGAATTTTGCGGGTGAATTGACGGATTTTGCAGGCCAAAGCGTGCAGTTTGCCGGATTTGGTACCCCATGCTGGCGGACCTTTGAGCCAACATTGTAATCTCAAGGAAAACACGTTGTATTCAGCTGCGGAAGCACACTGTCACTTTTTTAAAACGACACTGTTGGTTTTGAACCTCGCCCTCCACTAGTTCCGGTCGATCTACCGCAAGATGATCAATCGGCATTATTGGTCGGCGAGGTTCTTTTTTGGGTCTTATCCTGGTTCATTTATCCCTCGCCTAGCACCTGCGTGAGCGCCCAACTCCTCTTGGATATTATTGGGAGCAGCACCCTAGAACGGCGAGCGCTTAATTGACGGGACGTGGTACCTTTGCGGCCTAACCCTCCGATCATGACCACTACCAGCTTTACCACCACCACGAAAGCACAAGAATACATCGCGCTGGAAGACCAGCACGGCGCCCATAATTACCACCCTCTGCCCGTTGTACTCGCCGAAGGGCGGGGCTGTTACGTCTGGGATGTGGATGGCAAACAGTACTACGATTTCCTTAGCGCTTACTCGGCCGTCAACCAGGGCCACTGCCACCCGCGGATCATCAGCAAGATGGTCGAACAGAGCCAAAAACTTACGCTGACCAGCAGGGCCTTTCACAATGACCAACTCGGCGTCTACGAAAAGTACGTCACGGACTACTTCGGGTTCGATAAGGTCCTACCCATGAATACTGGTGCGGAAGCCGTCGAGACCGCCATCAAGATCTGCCGGAAATGGGGCTACGAGGTCAAGGGCATTCCCGAAAACCAGGCCCGCATTATCGTCTGTGGCAAAAACTTCCACGGCCGGACGGTGACCATCATCTCCTTCTCTTCGGACAGTGGCGCCCGCGACAATTTTGGCCCCTACACCCCCGGATTCGAAAGCGTTCCCTACGGTGACGTCGAAGCGATGCGCCGGGCGATCGGGAACGACCCCGCCACCATCGCCGGCGTGCTCGTAGAACCCATTCAGGGTGAAGCGGGGGTCTTCGTGCCCGAGGATGGCTACCTGGCCGCCGTGGCCGAAGCCTGTAAAGAGAATAACGTACTCTTTATTGCGGACGAGATCCAAACGGGTGTCGCCCGCACGGGTGCATTACTACGTATCTGTGGTGATTGTACTTGCACCAAAACCTGTGAGCGGCAACCGGCTACTTACCTCCGGCCGGATATCCTGATCCTGGGTAAAGCACTCAGTGGCGGAGCCTATCCCGTATCAGCCGTGCTGGCGGATAACGCCGTCATGGACGTCATCCAACCGGGGCAACACGGTTCTACCTTTGGTGGTAACCCCGTCGCCTGCGCCGTTGCCATGGAAGCTCTGCAGGTGGTGACCGACGAACAACTGATTCTCAACGCCCGAACGTTGGGCACCCTGTTCCGCGCTGAAATGCAAAAATTGGTGGACGCCTATCCCGCTCTGCTGAAGCTGGTACGGGGTAAGGGGCTGCTGAACGCGCTCGTAATTAATGACAGCCCCGAAAGTGATACGGCCTGGAACTTCTGCCTTGCCCTCGCTGAAGGTGGCCTACTGGCGAAGCCTACCCACGGCAACATCATCCGTTTTGCGCCGCCCCTGGTCATCTCGGAAGATCAATTGCTGGAGGCCTGCGCCATCATCGGTCGGGTAGTTAAAAGTATGGCTGAAGCCTAAATATACCAGCATGGATTACGCCGATACTGGGTTCATCCTTTACGTCGTCGAGTACGAAGCTTCCGTTCGTTTCTACGAAGAGGTGCTTTCGCTGCCTGTTCTCTATCGAAAAGACGGCCTGGTCTGTTTCTCCTTCGGAAGCGCCTACCTGATGGTGGAATTGGATGATCGCAAGGGCGCCAGTGCCCGTAATGATGAGGAACCCAACAGAACCTGTCTCCGCCTGAACGTTTTGGACCTGCAAGCGGCCCGGCGTAACCTCGACCAGCATGATATAGACTACACTTATGCTGCGTATTCCTGGGGTACCGTGATGAAATTTCGGGATCCAGCTGGTAATCTTGTGGCCTATCGATCGGCATCCGAACACCGGGCCGATATTGATGCTTTTAAGTCGAATCCTTACTAAAGGCTGGCGAATCCTCGTTCCCGATCCTCCACTAACAGGATTATACCGAACTTCGCCCCGTAAGCGTTTGCTCTACTTTACTAATATGATTGAGTAGGGCCATAACGCCCATATTGTTTCAAACCAACTTGCATGTCTAAGCTCTCTGAATTTTTGTACGGTGGCGTCCAGCGGGATAGCCACCGCACGGCCATTAAGTGGATGTGGCGCGCGGCGATTGCGCTACCCATTCTGGCCATTCTCTTCTTCGTCGGGCTCGCCTTTACGGACCTGCCTTCCGTCGTTGAGCTGGAAAACCCGAAGAACAACGAAGCCAGCCGTATTCTGGCGGCGGATGAATCCGTTCTCGGCCGCTACTACCTGGAAAACCGGGTAATGGTGGACTTCGACGAGCTCAGCCCCAATCTCGAGCGCGCCCTTGTTGCTACGGAGGACGAACGTTACTACGAGCACAGTGGTATCGATTATCGATCCCTTGGCCGGGCCGTTATCCTAACGGGCGTACTGGGGCGGGAGAGCAGCGGCGGTGGTTCCACCATCAGCCAACAGCTAGCCAAATTGCTATTTACCGGCCCCGCCGCCCGCAATATCGTGGAACGTGGCTTCGAGAAATTTAAAGAATGGATCATCGCCGTTCGCCTCGAACGGAAGTACACTAAAGAGGAAATTATTGCGATGTACCTCAACCGGTACGATTTTATCAACGGCGCCCAGGGCATCCGGGCCGCTTCGGAAAACTACTTCGGTAAGAGCCCCGCGGAACTGACGATTCCTGAATCCGCCATGCTCGTCGGGATGCTCAAAAACGCATCCTACTACAATCCCCTCCGCCGCCCCGAACTGGTAATGGATCGCCGAAACACGGTGATGTCCCAAATGGTCCGCAACGACTTTCTGACGCAGGAACAGTACGATACCCTGAAGCAGACCCCCCTGGGTGTAACCTTCTCCGTGCAAAAGCACGACGATGGTCTGGCGCCTTACTTCCGTATGGTCCTGAAGCAGGAGGCGAAGAAGATCCTGGCGCAACCGCAGTACCACAAGGCCGGTGGCCAGGTGTACAACATCGACCGGGACGGGCTGACCTTTTATACGACCATCGACCCACGGATGCAAGCCCACGCCGAAGAGCAGGCTCGTATCCATATGAAGGGACTACAAAAGGAGTTTTTCCGCCACTGGCGCAACGAGGACCCCTGGACCTACGAGAGCCCCACCAGCGAAACCGAAGTAGCGGTGGAAGTACGCGAGGAAAGCCTGCAAAAGGCCATTTGCAAATCAGATCGGTATCAACGCCTACGTAGTAAGTTCTTGACGGAGCCCATCCGCGCCATCAATCAGAAGAGTGACCTGAAATTCAATACGGATGATCGGGAGATCAGCCGCATGATACAGGAACTGGAAGATGGTTCTACGATCACTAATCTTGTTCGTCGCAAACTCATCAGCAAACCACTGGCCGCCGAACACCGGCGGGTAATGAAGATGGATGCCTTCGGCGATCTAAAAGCTGCCTGGAACAAACTGCAGGCCGCCGTAAAGGAGGAATTCAACACGGAAACCAAAATGCGGGTCTTCACCTACGACAACGCCAGGATGGAGACCGATACGTTGATGACGCCCCTCGACAGCATACGTTACCACAAGATGATCCTTCAGATCGGTAGTATGTCGGTTGAGCCAACGACCGGGTTTGTCCGGACGTGGGTAGGTGGTTCCAACTTCAAGTGGTTCCAGTTTGACCACGTGACGACCAAGCGCCAAGTGGGGTCCACCTTCAAGCCCTTCATCTACGCAGCCTCGGTTGATTTACGCGGTATCAGCCCCTGTTTTGAAGTGCTGGACCAACCCATCACCATTGCCCCGGGTGACGGTAGCTTCTACCTCACCGAACCCTGGACGCCCAGAAACGCTACGGATGATTACTCTGGCGAATTCATGAACCTCTACACGGGGCTGAAGAAATCCGTCAACTCCGTGTCCGCTTACCTCATGCAGGAATTGGGATCACCCGACCCCGTCCGTAACATGGTGGCTAACATGGGTTTGCCGAAGGATGAAGTTCCTTCCGTCCCCTCTATTGCCCTCGGTTCGGTGGACCTCACCGTACAGCAGATGACCGGTGCCTACACCACCTTTGGAAACAACGGCGTCTTTAATCGCCCCATTTTCCTCACCAAGATTGTCGACCGCACGGGAAGGGTAGTGTACGAGTACATCCCCGATGACCGCCGTGCGCTAAGCCCCTCCGCCAACTACGTAATGGTGCGGATGCTCCAGCAAGCTTCCGTGGGCAACCTCCGCGGTGTCTCCGGCCCCGTCGGTGGTAAAACGGGTACGACCAACGACCAGACGGATGGTTGGTACATGGGCATCACTCCAGAACTGGTCGTCGGAACCTGGGTAGGGGGTGACGACCGGTGGATTCGCTTCCGTAGCCTCGGGCTTGGTGGCGGCTCCCACATGGCCAAGCCCTTCTTCCGGGAGTTCGTAGAGGCTTCCCAAAAAGATGAATCCATCGAATGGGATACCAAACGCGACTTCTTCCGCCCCCGTGGCGACCTCGGCATTGAGCTGGACTGCGACGCCTACGCCGGCAGCAACGATGACGTTTTCGAAGACGGCGAAGAGGATACTGACCGTAGCTTGCCGGATGACCCGTTCGGTGGTGGTGGGCTGGATAATACGCCAGATTTTTAGTGGAGACCCGGTTCCCGACCTCAGGTCGGGATATGCCACCGGCTCCCGACGTCTACGTCGGGCTTACAACACCGTGATGTATCCCCGGTTCCCGATCTCAGGTCGGGATCTTATTTCGTATTCAAGTTTCATCGCTTTAGATAGATGCTTCGCCACGTATCCCTTCTACGCGGTAATGGGCGCAATATTGGCAGCTTTATCCTCGAAGACCTTAACCCGGTTATCCGAGGATGGGCGATGTACTTTTCATTGAGTGAGACGAAGAAATGGATGGAACCACTAGACAGTTGGTTGCGTTGCCGTCTGCGCAAGGTGAGATGGCAGCGGTGGAAACGCAACTGGACGCGCTTTGAGGGACTGATGAAACGGGGGCTGGAAGAAGAGCGCGCCGCGAGGAGCGCCTTTAACCGGCTAGGCCCGTGGTTTAACTCGGGTGCCTCCCATATGAACCAAGCCTTCCCGAAGAGCTACTACGACAAGATCGGACTGGTCAGGATAACCGCGACGATTAACAAGCGCAAGGCCGATAGGAAATGATATATCGTAACGGCGTCTTTCCCGTCCAGGGCGTGCGGCCCGTATTTAGTTCGGTTGTGGATATACTGGAAGCTAACCTTAGCACTTTTATGGTCCGCGCTCTGATGGCGGAGGCGCCCGGTCTGCACGTGCGATACAACCGGGCTGAAAAAGAATTGATCGGTACCTACGGAGGGGAGTCGTCAACCATCAAATACGTGGGGCGCATCGATGCCGTACGCCAAAGTAATGAAGAGGACGTAACGGCAAACATTTACGTACACGAAAGTGGGCACGCCGTCGTCTATATGATTCTGACTGGGATGGTGCCTTTGCAATTGAAAAGTCGGGTAGCGAATAGCTACGCGGGTGGTTTCACGTTATCTCACCAAATGGATTCCACGAAGAAAAGCCTGCTCGATAAAGTCAAAATCTACCTGGCGGGCGGATTGGCCGATGAACAGGTCTTTGGTGAGGAAAATGCCAGCGTTGGGCGCATAAGCGATCGCCTGGAAACTTCGGGGATGGTGGCCGACTACATTAGGCCACAAGGTTATGATCATGATTACCAAGCCGTTTATAATGCCGAGCATTATCCCAGAAAAATGGACTGGAAGGTGACCGATTACCGCGTCGAGCAAATGATGCGATCGCTCGCAGCCGATACCAAACAATTGCTTCTGAAGCACGATCGGCTGCTTATTGAACTCAGCGAGGCTTTGAATAAATTAGGTCGCCTGGATGCCAATAGCATTAAACCCATCGCCGAGCAGCATGGGCTTAATGTTCAGATCTTCTCTGAAGGGCATCTTTACATTACGGACTATCAGAGTAAGTTAAATTAAAAAAGCGCCGCTATCGTTTCCGTAGCGGCGCTTTTCTGATTCAACCATGCAAGTTACTTACCGAGCATGGCCAAGTATTCAGGGTGTTTACTGTCCGTCGTTCCGGCGGCCTTGATGTAGGGCGCCGCCGTATCGGCCATCCCCTTTTTTAAATAAAGAGATGCCATCATTCTGCTCACGTCAATATTTTCCGGGCGTTTTTTATATTCCCGTTCGGCGTAAACGATAGCCTTATCGTAATCCTCAAAATGATCGCGATAGAGCGCGGCGTATTCCAAATCCATGTTGTGCCCGGAATCTACGTCGTCCTGCAGCATCACGAAAATTTCATCTTCAATCTTCTCTGTTTTCTCTTTTTGGTTAGTCTGTTTGTAAATCTCGGCCAGTTGAATGTAGTAACCTACTTCCGGGATAATGTCAGCGGCTTCTTGAACGAGCATTTCGGCTTCCGGGTAATTTCCCTTATCCAGTTCTAGCTGACCGAGTGCGGCAATGGCGAAAGGATAATTCGGACGTTCCCGAAGTATGATTTCAAATTGCTTTTTGGCCGCTTCTTCATCACCGTATCGTTGGTACAATTCACCAAGGGTAAGCCTGGCCCAGGCCGAGCTTTCGTATCCTGGCGCTCCCGCTTTGACCGCGCTGATCATAGCCTCTTTAGCGCCCACCACGTCACCGTGAATTTCACGCAAGTAGGAAACCCGGCTGTAAGACCGCAGATCCGGGCGGATCTTCACCATTTTATCGGCGGCTGCCACGGCTTCGTCGTAGCGCCCCAGCTCAACGTTGACATCAACTAGCGCTCCGTAGATTTGCGCATTGTGCGGGTTGATTTCAATGGCCCGATTCGCCGTTTGAAGCGCCTCTTTGAACTCGTGCTGCGAAAGCTGAACGCCGGCCTTGGTGGAAAGGGCAAGAAACTCGAGATTTGTGTCTTTTCCTCGATTTAAGTCGAGCGCTTCGTTGACCATTTTTAAGGCGGCTGGGTAATAATGGCCGTGTTCACCGGTCACCCGGGCTTCGTTTACGAAGATTTGCGCCAAAGTTACGCGGGGTTTAATGGCCTTTGCGTCTTTTAAACGTAAGTCGCTAGCCAGTTGCATATATCCACTTTGGGTCCTGTCCCATTCCATCGCATTCTGCAAGGCGGCGGGGCGGGGTAGGAGTTCGGGGATTTCCACGTCATTGATGCCGGCGCTCTTTTCCTCATCTTTACCTGGGGCGCTGTCGCAGGTGCAAAGGAAAAGGGAGCACAGCAGGAGTATTGAGAAGGGGGAAATTATTGATTTTATCATGTCTACTTCAGATTTAAATTAGTGGTAGCGGTCTACTCAATGCTCAGTCGTAGCATGGAAGCCGGTGAGCTACACCGGCTTACCATACCACGCATCTGAGTAGAAAATCGCTGGCGCTCAGTTCGGGCGCATCAACCAAGGTCCGTATTGATCCTGGTATAATAGTATTGTACAAAAGCACGGCCGGGTCAAACTGAGTCAACCCGGCCGTATGCCTTGTAAAAGCGTTGAATTAATTACTCTTCACCATCTGAATGGTTTGGAGAACGCTGCCAGCTCCGTTGCGGACAACGGCAAAGTAGGTTCCAGCGGGGAGGTTATTCACCTGAACCGGAACTTGATGTTCACCCGTTGTGAACGTTTGGCGAGCCAAATTCCGCATCAGGCGGCCGTTAACGTCATGCAAGTCAATGCTGACGGCGGTCAGCTCACGCACGCGTAACTTGATCGTTGTTTGCGTTTGGAATGGATTCGGGAAGTTCACCCCAATCACGTTCGGCGCGCTGGCACCAACTCCATCCTCATTGAAAAAGTCTCCCGTGGAGGTAGTAACCGCGCCACCACATTCACCCTTAGCGCCAGCGGGTAGCGCCATGAAGGGGAATGAGCCGCGGAAATCCTTGTCATTAGCTTCGACACCGGTCGTGTAACCCAGGACGCCCAGTAGATCGTCCGTTACCGGGCTCGGGCTCGTTGCTGGGTCGTAATCATCATAGAATAAACCTATAGCGGCCAGAACAACACCACTTACGGCTTGAAGCTCAATCCGGGTGACGTCATCTTCGAGACGGCGACCATTCGGGAAACCGTCCATATTAGGAATTTCGGCAAGATCAGCGTTCGCATTAAAACGTGGATCCGTTAAACCGAGTACGGCTGCCTGGACTAGGCCGAGGGAGCTGAAATCTTCACTATCGCGTGGTGTCGGCGGGACGGCCATGTTCAAGCGCAACATATCACCACCGTTGGGCAAGAAGTTATTGATGAAAGGTTTACCAGCGGCCAGGACGTTACCGGCTTTCCCGGTTGCCAATTGATAAGGGGGAAGGTTGGGTACGCCCGTGTGGAAGATTGGCCAAAGGTCTACCGAGCGTGGTTTGCCGGGGCCAGGAAGGAGCAGGTCGACAAAGGGTGAAGCGCTGCCGAGGGCGGTACCGTCAAGCGCCGCATTGCCTTTGGCTACGAATAGTCCGTCAGCTCCATTAGAAAAGTCTACCGCACCTAGTGGGGTCACGCTGGCTTTCTGGACGCGAAGAGGCTCGAAAGCGGGTACGGCCGCGGCAAACTGGTCTTCATCCATGTAGAGGGCCAGCTCGGGATTGTAAAAGAAACCGTCGAGGGTCGTGTCGGCCAATTCATCGTAAGGGGTGATGGCGTTCCAGTAATCCTTCATGCCTACGGGAATCACCGCTTCGTTAGTAAGAGGCATACCCAAGCGAGACACCTGGATCCATTCGCCTCCTACGACTGGCTTGGAGCCATCCGTTTGTAGCGTGGACATGGATGGCCGGCTTGCGGAAGCCCACACGCCGATTACGTAGTCCGCGTCTAGAATATTAGCCGGTGTGTTGGCGCCGTCTTTTTGCAGCATGGTGATCGGCACGTTAATGGCAATGGCGCTAGTATTGAAGCAAGCCAAACCGTCAATGGGGTCCCCGTTTTGGCGGGGGGCATCACCAAGGTCGAAGATTCCGCCGAGGTCAACAAAGAAAGGGTCATCGACCGGGCCGGCAAAAACAACTTCACTGTCGTTCGTAAGGCTGCTGATCTTACTCGTCCAGTGAGCTTCGTAAGAATCAGCCCCCAATCCTACCGGTGACGTAATGGAGCGTTCTCCAATGTTGTTAGCGGGGACTTCGCCGTCATCAATGATGGTAGCGAAGGATACTCCACCGTCCATACTGCGCTCCATGATGTAAGTCGTCTTCAGGTTTTCGCCCTGGCGAATATTGAAGAATGTTCCGGGAACCTCGTTTGTCCGTTGAAAAGTGAAGCGGTAGATAATGTCATCACCCATGGTCGTGGCATCGTTGTCGATGTGTATCTCGTACCGGATGTCCTCGCCAAAGTGATAGTAATTCGGCCCGCCGTGAGGAAGTTGCATCGGGATGTAAGTCGCGATGAGGGTGATGTATTGGGGGTCTTCCGGGCTGCGGAAGGCGTAGACGTCGACGTTATCCGCCAGTGGATCGTCCGCGATAAGTGGTGCTTCCCGGTGGCTGGAGGCGGATGCTGATACGGAGATCAGTATGCCCAACAGCAGCGTGAAAACGCACTTGTTTAGAAATGAATATTGCATTTATGTTTATGATGTGCCCCGTCGGCAAATGGGCCGCGGGGAGGTCATTTAATATGGTTAATCCTTTGGAATTACTTATTCCGGATTGGTATGGTCGACCTCCGTTCCACTCCAGGGCATGGCCACGTAGGGGAAGGTGGAAGAGAAGGGGCGATCGTTAGCCTCTACCTCGGTAGTATAACCGAGTACATCCAGGAGGTCCTGGGTCAGCAACGGGCTATCAGCGGCGGCACGGTCATCGTAACCCAGGCCAATAGCGGCCAGCACGACGCCAGCGACGGCCTGAAGCTCGATGCGGGTAACGTCATCTTCCAGGCGGCGACCGTTCGGGAAACCATCCATATTAGGAATGAATTGCACGTCGGTATTGGCGTAGGTAGCATCGGTTAATCCAAGCACAGCTGCCTGAATCAGCCCGAGAGAGCTAAAGGATTCGCTGTCACGAGCCGTGACTGGCGTGGCCATATTCAAGCGAAGCATATCTCCACCGTTGGGCAGGAAGTTGTTGATGAATGGCTTACCAGCGGCTAAGGGATTGCCAGCGGGCTTACCAGTCGCCAATTGGTATGGAGGTAAATTAGGAACTCCCGTATGGAATATAGGCCACAAGTCTACGGAGCGCGGCGCTCCGGCGCTCGGTAGTAGCAAATCCTGGAAGCCGGCAGCTGGGCCTAAGGCCGTACCATTCAGCGCGGCATTACCACGAAGAATGAAAAGACCATCGGCGCCGTTACTGAAGTCAACGTTACCGAGTACTGTTTTCGCAGCCGTCTGTACCCGTAAAGGGGCAAAAGCTGGGACGACACTACCGAACTGGTCATCATCCATGTAAAGCGCTAATTCGGGATTGTAAAAATAGCCGTCTAACCGGGTATCCGTGATTTCGTCGTAGGGAGAAATGGCGTTCCAGTAGTCTTTGTCCCCAATTGGAACAACGGCTTCATTCGTTAGGGGCATCCCCAGGCGGGAGACCTGTACCCAGTCGCCGGCGTAGGTGGCCGTATCGCCCGCGATCAAAGTTCTGGTGGCTGGGCGACTGGCGGAAGCCCATACTCCGATGACGTAGTCCGGGTCGAGGATGCTGGTTGGCGTTGCTGGTGCGCTGGATTTTAGCAGTGTCGCTATAGGAATCTTGAGCGCGATGGTATGTACGTTAAATTGAGCCAAACCATCACGGCTTTTCTGACCGTCCGACTGGCGCGGGCTATCACCCAAATCAAAAATTCCGGCAAGATCCACAAAGAATGGATCGTCAGAAGGGCCAGCCCATACCGTTTCACCGGTGGACGCCGTAGTAATGGCACTAGCCATTAACTGCTCGTAACTGGAATCCAAACCAGGGCCTCCGCCAGTAATGCTGCGAGGGCCTATGTTGTTAGGCGGCACGATGCCATCCTCCAAAATAGTTTCGAAACTCATGCCACCGTCGAGGCTTCGTTCGAGGGTGTAGGTGGCTTTGATATTTTCTCCGAATCGAACGTTAAAAAAAGTTGTCGGGTCTTCGTTCGTGCGGGTGAAAGTAAAACGGTAGGTTACGTCGTCACCAGCCGTCGAGGCATCGTTGTCTACGTGAATCTCGTAGCGAATATTTTCGCCGAAAGTGTAATAATTCGGCCCACCCTGGGGAAGCTGCATGGGTATGTAGCTGGCCAAAATTGTAATGGTGTTAGGGTCGTCCGGGCTTCGGAAGGCATAAACATCGGTGTTGTCCGCCAAAGGATCATCCGCAATGAGAGGGGCTTCCCGGTGCGAGGAAGCGGCCAACCCAAAAGAAAGCAGAAGGAGTAAGGCGAAACCAGCCGACTTGCGAAGTATAACTTGCTGCATAGTGGTATCTGGTTAAAAAATTTACTAATGCCAAAACGACACTGTCTTAGTAAAGCTACAACGGAACCCTTCGGTATTAGTTCTCACCATTGAGAAACAATTATTTTAATAGTCGCCGCGAATTCCAAACAAGACTACTCTTTTTTGACGATTGGTCTATAATATATTCGGTCACGGATCAGACCGTATAAGCCTCAACCATATCGATTTGGAAGCGGAGGGATTACTTTGCGGCCGTGAACCTCCAACGACTACAATTTTTCCGAATCTACGCATGTGCAATCCTTTTTGCGCTGGTGTCCCTTTCCCCCCCGAACGGTGGTGGCGCAGACCACCTCACTGATTGTCAAGTGGAGAAAGGAGTCCGTTGCTAAATCTTTGTTGTGCGCCAGGCATGGCGCACGTCTACCGGCGGGTCAAGAGTAATAAGGGCAGCGCGGGCTTCGACGGGATGACCGTCGATGCGCTCAAAGCCCATCTTGATTCCAACTGGGAGGCGGTCAAAGTAGCGTTGTTGAATGATGATTACCATCCGCAGGCGATCCGCCGGGTGATGATCCCGAAGCCTTCGGGCGGGGAACGTCAGCTGGGGATACCTACGGTGATCCGAGGATGGGCGATGTACTTTTCATTGAGTGAGACGAAGAAATGGATGGAACCACTAGACAGTTGGTTGCGCCGCCGTCTGCGCAAGGTGAGATGGCAGCAATGGAAACGCAACTGGACGCGCTTTGAGGGACTGATTAAACGGGGGCTGGAAGAAGAGCGCGCCGCGAGGAGCGCCTTTAACCGGCTAGGCCCGTGGTTCAACTCGGGTGCCTCCCATATGAACCAAGCCTTCCCGAAGAGCTACTACGACAAGATCGGACTGGTCAGGATAACCGCAACGATTAACAAGCGCAAGGCCGATAGGCAATTTAAGGGAACCGCCGTGATACGGAACCGTACGTCCGGTGGTGTGAGAGGGCCAGGGGGAAGACGACTACCTTTGTGGAATCCACAGGTTTAAATAGTTACCTTCTCCTCACCCTACTCGATTCTTCCAGACTCGGTTAGAAGGTGTAACAACCAGACTTGCCAGAACCACGCCCAATGGCAATGCCCAGCGTAAGCCCACCAACAAAGTAGTAGTCATTGTTTTCACCACCGCGGTTGTAGGTGAGGTCGGGCACATCCGACGGTGAGGTGACGGCGGGGTTGGAGAAGAAAGCGCCGGCGGAACCGGTTTGGCTCAGGACATCGGAGTAGCGGACCAGCTGGCTGCTGATGTCGTCCAGATTATCCGTGCCCGGGATGCGGCCGCCCAGTTCAAGGCCAACGACGAAGCGTTCGGCGAAGCGGACGCGGACGCCACCACCGACGATCCCTACGGTAGTAGTCAATTCATAAGGGGTGGGTTCGTAGCCGGGGAGGCCCGAGCCCTGTCCCTGGGTACGGAGCGGCTGCAGGTCCACGTAATTACCTTCCTGGTTGCGGGCCTGGGGGTTGAAGCTCAGGACGCCGATACCCGCGAAAATGTAGGGAGCCAAAAAATTACTTTCCGGATCGCCAACGTAGAACAGATCGAGTTCCGCCACGATGTTGAATTCTGAAAGGGAAGAACGGAATTCCCGCCTCACTTCCGTGCGCTCACCGAAACCGTTCGGTAGGCTGGTGATATCCTCCCCCGAAAGGCGGCCGAAATTACCGTTCACCCGAACGCCAAAGCGAGTGGTGGGGCGGTAACGGAGGTAGGCACCACCGGCGAAATTGATATCATCAGCGAAAATACCGAAGGTGCTCGGGCTGAGGTCGCCGCTGTAAACGGAGCCACCTGCCTTTACGCCCAGTTCTAGCTGCGCCGAAAGGGCAGTGGAAGTCAAAGCAAGCAGGAAAACAAAGAAGAGTTGGTTTAGTGGGGAACGCATACGCGGAAGACAAGCTTTACGACCCGATTTACTAGGGCCAGTTCGACATACGGTGATCAGAATACTAGCGGAAAGGTGGGCCGCAAACCAGCAAATAGCCAGTGTGCTGCCTTCCAGTCATTATCCCTAACGCGAAGCACGCTTAGGAATTTCAAAGGTAGGCTGTTTTTTCCCATCCAATCGTCTTTGGTGGGGTACTGACGTACTTCAGAAGTGGCCCAACGTCCAATTCCGGTCATTTTCGAGGTGGCTCGGGCTACCATTGCATCTTCAAGGCCGTTGCGTCGTTTCTTTGCGTAGCCTATGCGAACAACTAAGGAAAAAGAAGAAACGCCAGATTCCGGGCGGACGAAGAAGGAGAAGCTGCAACGTTCCTACCGCATCTTCGGCTACGTCGAACGTTTTAAGTGGAAGTTCCTCCTCAGCTTTGTCATTCTCGTACTGAGTTCGCTGGTCTTCCTCGTTATCATGCAACTACCGGGGGAGGCTCTGAACGTGCTCAACGGGGAAGGGAGTTACGGCCTTACCGTCAAGGAAATATTCACCCTGCTCTTCGTACTACTCGCCATCCAGGCACCGCTGAGTTTTTTGCGGGTGCGTCTTCAGGCAGAAGTCAGCGAGAAAGCCATGGGAGCTCTACGGAAGGATCTTTACGGACAAATTCTTCGACTCCAAATCCCTTTCTTCGAGAGCAATCGGGTGGGGGAGTTGACAAGCCGAATCACCAACGACATCACCCAGATCCAGGGCATCTTCGCCCTTACGCTGGCCGAGTTTTTGCGGCAGATGATCATCCTGTTGGGGGCCATCGCATTCATTTTTTACACGATGAGCAAGCTGGCATTGGTGAGCCTGGCCATCTTCCCCGTCGTCGTGATTGCCGCCATGTTCTTTGGCCGCTACGTGCGCAAAATGACGAAGGCGCGCCAGGAGCAACTAGCTACCTCCAACGTGATCGTGGAGGAAAGTCTCCAGTCCATCAATACAGTAAAAGCTTACACGAACGAGGAATACGAACTCGTCCGCTACGCGAAAAGTATTGACGAAACGATTCGCATTTCTCTCAAGACGGCCTCCGCCCGCGGCCTCTTTTCGGCGTTTATCGTGACGGTCATGTTCGGCTCCCTATTTTACATCATTTACCGCGCTACTTTACTGGTACAGGCCGGTAGCCTGGAGACGGGTGATCTTTTCAGTTTCGTCATCTTCGTTGCCCTCATCGGTGGTTCCATTGCCAGCCTGGGTAATTTCTACACCGAGATCCTTTCCGCACTCGGTGCCTCGGATCGGGTGGTCGACATCCTGGAAAGCAAAGAGGTGGAAGCCATCCCCAACCCTGCCGTCGGTAAGCAGATCGACCAACCTGCGGCGAAGAAACAATTGTTTCGGGGGAAGATCCAGTACGATCAGGTTCGTTTCCATTACCCGACGCGGCCAGACGTAGAAGTCCTAAAGTCCATCTCCCTGACGGTGGAACCGGGGCAGAAGGTCGCCCTCGTTGGAGCAAGCGGGAGTGGCAAATCCACCATCGTTAAGCTACTGTTGCGTTTCTACCCCCTCACTTCGGGTGAAATCAGCGTGGATGGCCAGGACGTCAATGAATTCGATCTCCACGAGTTCCGGGAGCATTTGGCGCTCGTCCCTCAGGAAGTGATGCTTTTCGGCGGCACCATCCGGGAGAACATTGCCTACGGTAGCCTTGGCGCTTCCGACGAAATGATCTTCGAAGCAGCGCGCAAAGCGAATGCGTTTGACTTCATCCAGAAATTCCCCGAAGGCTTCGATACGGTGGTCGGTGATCGCGGCATCCAGTTGTCCGGTGGGCAGCGGCAACGCGTCGCCATCGCCCGGGCGATCCTCAAAGATCCTGCTATTCTGTTGCTGGACGAAGCGACCTCCAGTCTCGACGCCGAGAGCGAACGCGTCGTTCAGGATGCCCTCAACCGCCTCATGGAAGGCCGTACCAGCATCATCATCGCCCACCGTTTGGCGACCATCCGCGAGGTGGACCGCATCTACGTGATCGAGAACGGCCGCATCGTCGAGGCCGGTACCCACGATGAGCTCAGCGCCATCCCCGGCGGTGCCTATTCCGCGCTCGCCCGTCTCCAATTTGAACCCGTCGCCGAATGATTCAGCACGACGTCAGCCTGCGGGGGCTCAACACTTTTGGCCTGCCATCCGTGGCGGAATCCTACCTGCCGTTGCGTGATCTCGCGCAACTGGAAAGTCCTCATTTTCGCACTACGCCGGCTCTCGTACTCGGCGGGGGTAGCAATCTCTTGCTCCGGGAAAACGTGCCCGGTCTCACCGTCCACGTCCTGCTCGGGGGCGTACAAGAATTAGGCGCTGCCGCAGGTGCCGGGTCGGGGACCGGAACGGACGTCCACCTCCGGGTGGGTGGGGGAGTGGATTGGAACCAACTCGTCCGCTATACGTTGGACCAAGGTTTGGCGGGGATGGAAAACCTCGTCCTCATCCCCGGGACGGTCGGCGCGAGCCCGGTTCAAAACATCGGTGCCTATGGTGCTGAGGTGGCCGACTTGATCACCGCCGTCCACGTCTGGGAATACGGCCACGGCGCCCGCACCCTCCGACCGGATGAGTGTGACTTTGGCTACCGGGATAGCCGCTTCAAGAAAGAACCGGGACGTTTCCTGATCACCGCCGTTGACTTCCGGTTGCAGCGGAATGCGTCTTCCGTCAACACCAGCTACGGCGCCATCATTGCAGAACTTGAGAGGCTAGGCGTTGACCAAGCCACCCCGGCGGATGTTGCGCTGGCGGTGACGAACATCCGGCGGAGCAAACTTCCCGATTGGTTCTTCCTCGGCAACAGCGGTAGTTTCTTTAAAAACCCGGTGGTGCCCAAGACTACGCACGAGCGTATTCAGCAAGATTATCCGCAAGCTCCGTCCTATCCCATCGACACCGACCACGTCAAGCTACCCGCCGGTTGGTTAATTGACCGGGCTGGCCTCCGCGGTGCACGGGACGGGCAGGTAGGGACTTACGCCAAACAAGCACTGGTGATGGTCAACCACGGTGGCGCTACTGGTGAGGATATCCTTGCCTTCAGTTCCCGGGTACAAACGACCGTCCTTGAAAAATTTGGCGTCAATCTTGAGCGGGAGGTCCGGCTCATCGGAGGATGACTTAGCCGTACCGGCCTTTTAATGGAGGCGCTCCTATTGCCGTTAGCATCGAATCAAGGCTGATGTTTAATCCCCTGAGCCCCCATCACCTGGCACCTGCGGCAGCGCCCAACTCGTCGTGCATACTATCGGGGGCAGCGCCCAAGAATATTATACCTGCTGGAATAATTGGACGACGGCCAGTAGCGCCAGCATCCCCGACAAAAAGAAGTACAGATTGCGGGTGAAAAAGGCAGCGTGGCGGCTGATCCAATCGGCCGAGCGCGAGTAACCACAGAGGACTGCGAAGGAACCAAGGGCCGTCCCGGGGATGTAGGCCACCCGACCGGAGACGGAATTTGGCAGCGTTTCGTGGGCCAGCAAAAAGCCGGCGATGGCAAAAATAAAGGGGATGTTGAGCAGGTTCATGGCACTCATCATGACGCCGCGCCAGAAGGGGCCGCCAGTGTACTTCTTGTCCTCTTTCCTTTTACGGGCGTTGCGGGCGAAGTAGCCCTTGATCCCGAAACCCAGAGCAAGCACGAGGAGAATGTGCATCGCGTACTCGCGAATGGTGGTTACGATGTGGAGGTCACCCGTCAAAAAATCAGCAAAGAGTACGGCTAAGGTTGCCTGCACGGCGATGATGAGCACCATACCCAGCGCAAAGACGTACCCGCCGTTCCGGCCCAGCCGCAAAGACGTAGATACAACCTGCATGTTAAGCATCCCGGGCAGCAGGGAGATGAAAATACCGGTAGCAATACCGGCTAAAAAACCGTTAACGGGGTCCACGGCCGCAAAGGTACTGGGAATTGGGCTACTTTGGAGGACGCGGTGACTATTGAAAGGGTCTGCCAACATTATGCTTGGTAAAGGCGGTTCCGATTGGTGCTGGATTTGTCCGGATTCTGGTTCGTAGGGTAAGAGAATTGGTAGCTGCCGTATGAGTTGAGTTCACTTTAAACAAATAGCGAGTACCTTGCTATCGTATAGTTAACCAAAACCACAAACACGCACATGACACCAGTAAAGATCAAATTTGGTACGGACGGATGGCGCGCCATCATCGCCCAAGAGTATACCGTTGACAACGTAAAACGCGTCGCCGAAGGCACGGCCCTTTGGCTTAAGGAACAGGGCGGTAGCCGGGTAGTGATCGGTTACGACTGCCGGTTCGCCGGAGAACTGTTCACTGAAACGACCGCCCGGGTATTCGGGAAGCACGGCATCACCAGCCTCGTGGCCCCCGGCTACATCTCGACCCCGATGGTGAGCCTGGGCGTCGTCAAAACCGGCGCGGACCTCGGCGTGGTGATTACCGCCAGCCACAACCCGCCCAGCTACAATGGCTATAAACTCAAATCCAAACTCGGTGGCCCTTCCGTACCAGCGGACGTTACCGCCGTGGAAAACCTCATCCCCGACGCTGTACCCGAGGATCTGCCGACCTACTCGGAGCTCAAAGAAAAGGGGCTGGTGGAAGAGCACGACTTCGAGCAGATCTACCTGGACCACGTTTACCAGGGTTTTGACGTGGAACTAATCCGTAATTCCGGAATCGGTATCGCCTACGACGCCATGTACGGTGCCGGGCAGAGTGCCATGAAAAAACTGCTCCCCAATGCCACTCACCTTCACTGCGAGGTGAACCCCGGCTTTGACGGGCAGGCTCCGGAACCCATCGGCCGCAACCTAACGGAACTGGCGGAAACGATCAAAAACGATGACTCCATCGACCTCGGCATTGCCAACGACGGCGACGCCGACCGGATCGGACTATTCGATGCGGACGGGGAATTCGTGGACAGCCACCACATCCTCCTGTTGCTGCTGATGTACCAATACGAGTACAAAGGGATCAAGAACGGAGAGGTAATCCTGACCTTCTCGGTGACCGACAAGCTGAAGCAACTCGCCGAAGAGTACGGTCTGGACTACGAAGTGACCAAGATCGGATTCAAGTACATCGCCGAAATCATGGCCGAGCGCGACGTCATCGTAGGTGGCGAAGAATCTGGTGGCCTCGCCGTCTCCGGCCACATCCCCGAACGGGATGGCATCTGGATCGGATTAATGATTGCTGAATACATGGCGAAAACGGGCAAATCCCTGAAAGAACTCATCCAGGAACTCTACGCGAAAGTCGGTTCCTTCAACTGTAACCGGGATGACGTCCACGTCGAAAACGACCGCAAGTGGGAGATCGTCAAGCAGGCTAAGGAAGCTCCTTTCAAGACGGTAGGCCCCTACCAAGTGACGAACGTCGCCCACGTGGATGGTTCCAAATTCTACCTCGACGGTGATGACAAATGGTTCATGGTTCGGCCTTCCGGCACGGAACCCGTCCTGCGCGTCTACGCCCAGGGTGCCGACGAGGCGGAGGTTCGGAAGATCCTCGATGCCGCCCGCGCGGAGATGGGTATTTGAGTGACCTTTTCGCCATCAGGGTGCGTGAATTGTTGAGTGGACCAAAAGAAAGGTGATCCCAACATTCACGCACCTTCTTTATTAAAGAGACAAGTAATTTTTTTGATGACTTCCCTTCGTGCCATCCTATCCATCATCGCGGTAAGTCTATTAATCGTTTCCTGTGGGGGGGGCGAAACGGGAAGTGAGGCAACGGAAGCCATACCCGCCGGCCCCATAACCCTTACGGGTGGCCCGGTCAGTATTACGGTAGACCCAGCTAATGGTGCACGTATTACGTCCTATAAGTACCAGGACAAGGAAGTACTGAATCAGGACCAGGGAAACAACGGGCTAATGTTTGGTAGCACGGTATGGACCGGTCCTCAGGAGGATTGGGGATGGCCGCCTCCCGCTGCCTTTGATACCAAACCTTATAATGTAGTCAAGGTGCGGGATAATGTTTACCTCTTTACCAGCGAGGTGGACCCCGAGTCAGAATTACGCCTGGAGAAGCGAGTGCAGATGACGGAGGCGGGTGAGGTTGGGCTGCGTTACGCAGTCATCAACGAGTCCAACAAGAACGTAAGGGTAGGGGCCTGGGAAAATACCCGCCTGCCCTACGGTGGCCGCTTTGAGTTCCCGATTGGTGATACGGCTTGGTCCAAGGTGGATCCACTTCCGCTCGTCATTAAGGACAGCACGGCCGTAATCTTTTTGGACGAGCAGAATACGGAGCCGGCCAAAGTGTACGCCTCGTTGCGGGATACGGCAGTGCGTTACGTGCACGAAGGCTTGATCTTCACGAAGCAGACAATGATCACCGGAAAGAATCAGGTGGCCGAAGGTCAGGCGCCTTTGGAAATTTACTTTGACCCCGAGAATGGATTTTCCGAATATGAGCTGCACGGGGGCGTCTATACTCTCCAACCCGCCCAGCGAGCCGTCATGCGGGTAAAGTGGACCTTACGCAAAGAATGAGGTACTGGCTGGCCATATTGATCGGATCTGCCTCGTGGGCAAGTGACCTGCCCGCTCAGTCATCCCTGGCGGATACACTCAGCCAGGAAATTTGTGCCTGTATTACCGAGCGAGCCTACGACCGGCCCGCCAACGTAGCCCCCCAGTGCTTGTACAACGTTGGGCTAGCCTATGAGGAGCGGACCCAGGCGGTCTACGGTATGTCCGCTCGGCAGTACGACCAACGGCAGGCGCTTTTGGATACGATTGCCAGCACCTTAGCCATGAATTGCCCGGGCCTCCGGGATTTTCCCTCCCCGGTATTCAGGGAACGCAACTGGTCGGACATTCCCGCCAGACCCTCTTACAAATACGTGGCACCAAGACTTGGTGACGACCCCGTTAGCATTCCGCCACCTGAAGAGACAGCGTCCATTTTTGGTGAGGCAACCCAGTACGCCACTTTTGAACTAACCCTAATAGAGTTACGACCCGACGGAACCATGCGCGGTAAGGATGATACAGGGGAGAGCGTACTATGGCTACCTCCCCACCTACAGTTCGGAAGAACCTGGGTGGCGGGTACCACCCATACCTTCAAGTGCGAACGCCGGTTGGTAGCTGGAATTGGTTTGCGCTGGGAAGTGACCAGCGTGGACTGAAAGCGCATTACGCCCCTAATAGGTAGAAGGGAAGATTTCCAAAAATATCTTCTTTCAGAAAAAACTGAAAGTTTGTTGGGCTGTTTAATGTTGACAATACCACCGAATGAACGCCGCCTCACTTCCTACCGTACTTCGTGACCCGACCCTTGCCCCCGCCCTTCGTGCCATTGCCGAGAAGGTGCACCGGGGTAAGCGCATCTCCTCCGCCGAGGGGCTGACGCTTTACGAGCAGGCGCCTTTGGGTTATTTGGGCGCACTGGCAAACCACATTCGCGAAACCAAGCACGGAGATAAGACTTACTTCAATCGTAACTTCCACGTAGAGCCGACCAACGTTTGCCTTTACACCTGCACCTTCTGCAGTTACAGCCGCCGCATCAAAAAGCGGGAAGATGGTTGGGAATACAGTCTGGACGATATTATGGACATCGTCAAATCCTACGACGATAAGCCCGTTACGGAAGTCCACATCGTCGGCGGCGTATTGCCGCAGTACGACGTGCCATTTTACGCCGAACTGTTCTCGCGTATCCGTAAGCACCGGCCCGATTTGCACGTAAAGGCGCTGACGCCGGTGGAGTACCACTACATCTTCAAGAAAGCGAAGATCAGCTACGAGGAAGGGATGCAATTGATGAAGGAGGCCGGGCTACAATCCATGCCTGGCGGCGGCGCGGAAATCTTTCACCCCGAAATTCGGGATCAGATAGCCGGCGGCAAGTGTAGCGGCGAAGAGTGGCTGCGCATCCACGAGATCTGGCACGGATTGGGAATGCGTTCCAACGCGACCATGCTGTACGGCCACATCGAGAAGTTCCACCACCGCATCGATCACCTCGAAAAACTGCGTGATCTGCAGGATAAAACAAGTGGCTTCCAAACCTTCATCCCGCTGAAGTTTCGGAACCAGAACAATGAACTGTCCCATCTGCCGGAGTCAACCGTAGTGGAAGACCTCCGGAACTACGCGATTAGCCGGATCTTCCTCGACAACTTCGACCACGTCAAAGCCTACTGGCCCATGATTGGACGGACCACCGCCCAACTAAGTCTAGCTTTTGGGGTGGATGATATCGATGGCACGATCGACGATACTACCCGCATCTATTCCATGGCCGGGGGTGAACAAAATCCGGCGTTGAGTACCGAGCAGTTGGTCAAAATGATTCGTTCCGTCGGCCGCCACCCCATCGAGCGGGGTACGCTGTACGAAGTGATCAAAGACTGGAAAGACGTAGAGTTTGCGGACGACAAACAGTTCCGGGGGTACACGGCTTTACCCGTCGTCTAGATAGAGTGGGTTTAACTAAGTCCATCTTCTTCCATTCTACTATATCAAGACCAACCAAATGGGTGCTATGAAAACTGTCTACATCGTCCGCCACGGCCAGACCGATTATAACCTGAAGGGAATCGTCCAGGGAAGCGGAGTGGATGCTTCTCTCAACGACACCGGGCGCCGACAGGGACAATTACTGTACGAGAAGTACCGCGACGTGCCCCTTGAAGTTGTTCTTACCAGTGCACTCAAGCGTACCTGGGAAACTGTAGCGCCCTTCATTGAGTCGGGTATTCCCCACGAGAAGCACGCCGAGATCAATGAAATGAGTTGGGGTAGCCACGAAGGCAAGAAGGGAACTCCCGAAAGTATCCAAGAGTACCGGGAAATAAAGGACGGCTGGGGTTATGGTCGCATTGACGGCCGAATCGGCGGCGGTGAGAGCGCCAGAGAGATGGGGGAGCGTCTGCAAACATTCATTGACCATCTACCCAACCGGGACGAAGACCTGCTCCTCATTTGCAGCCACGGCCGTGCGATGTGCGGTTTGGTAACGCTAATGATGGGCCGCAAAATTGACCGGATGAACGAACTGGTACATAGCAACACTGGCGTTTGGCGGGGTACCTTGCAAACGGATGGTACCTGGCTTTTCGATCTGCAGAATGATCGATCTCACCTACCCGTTGAAGAAATTACCGGTAAATGGTAAGCACCACTCAACCAGTACTCATCCCTGACGTGTCCGCGCAGAATCCTCACCGGCTGGTGGCCGTGTCGTATCTCAATACTAAGCCACTGTTATACGGTTTGCTACGCTCCTCCGTGCAGGATCAACTTGAAATGGACCTGGCAATTCCAAGCGAGTGTGCCCGCCGTTTGGTAGCCGGCGAAGCCGATATTGGATTGGTTCCCGTTGCCATCATCCCCGAGTTACCCTCCGCGCACATCATCAGCGATTATTGTATCGGTACCAACGGCCCGGTCGCCACGGTCTGTATCTACGGCGACGTACCTATCCATGAAATGACGGCGATTTACCTCGATCACCACAGTCGCACTTCAGCCATGCTCACCAGACTGCTGCTCGAGGAGTACTGGAGTCGCGCGCCCACAATTTTAGCCGCCAAACCGGGTTACATCGATTCCATTGGCGGAACTGTTGGCGGTTTGGTCATCGGTGATCGGGCGATCGGGCTTAACCGCCGCTTCGCCTACACTTACGACCTTGGGGAAGCCTGGCTTCAGCATACTGGGTTACCCTTCGTTTTCGCTGCATGGGTGGCTACTAAACCGCTACCCCCAAACTTTACGGAAGCATTTAACCGGGCGTTGGCAAGTGGTCTTGAGCACCTGCCAGAACTCCAACTGTTACTTTCCTCACCGGACCCTGAATTCAGTCTGGTCGACTACTTCAACCGCCACATCGATTACCGTTTTGACGAGCCCAAACAGCGGGCCTTGGATCGATTTTTGACCTACGTACGCTCGGTGAAGTAATTCGAGCATTCATCATTACTTTCAATTGGGCGCTGCCGCGGGTGCAGTGAAATGGGACAAGTATCCCACTCTTGTCCGTAGGGAAATTATCTCAACTGCTTAATTCCTAACTCTCAGTACATTACCTGCCAGACTGTCGGGGAACAGCGGCGAGCCATGATGGAAATATTGGTACCTTGCGGGCTAGTCTCATGAAATCGGCTTTGTAGTCCCGCGTATGTTTTCAGGTAAATTCAAATTTTTGATAGGTCTTCTTTTGCTTTTGTGCTCCACTTTTTTGGGTGCGCAGGGGCTTGAAGTATCTATCTCTACTCCGTCGTCGGCATCCATCTGTGGGCCGCTGTTGGAGTATGAGGTGACGGTCACCAATAACACTGGCCTGGATAGCGCGGGCATCGTTGGCGAATTAACGCTCCCCGAGAATGTCAATGTGATCAGCGTCGATCCGGATACCATTGAGTCCAATGGCGTGTACAGTTTTCCCGAAATACCCGCTGGCCAGAGTGTAACCTTCACCATCTTTGCCCAGGTCAGCTGTGCCTTTGAAGAGACTACGTTTGAGGCGATTTTTAGTGTTCAGGACGAGGCAGCCATTGGCGAGAGCGGAACCGTAGAGGTCATTTTCGCGGACCTCTCTATTCCCCGCAGTACCCCCGCAACAATTGGAGCATATCGTGGGCTGGAGACGTCCGTCGACGTTCAGGTGGTGAACGCTAGTTTCGGTACGGTAGAGACCTTTACTTACTGTGTAGTTAATGATTTGACTAATCTTGACCTACAGCGGATCACCGTTGGCGGAGTGGACCTGGGGCCCCCCGCATTTACCCAGGGTAATCAAGATTGTTACACCGTCACCTCCGCAGCGTTAGATGCCGGGGGCATTGGCATGACCTTCGATGGAGGAGAAGCGCTCATCGTAACGGAGACATTTTTGGTCACGGAATGTGTCGAGAACTCCATGGACATCACGCGCCGCGTTCAATACGGTTGCCAGGGAGATGTGGACTGCCAGGAAAAATCACCTTCGGATTTTACCGCGACTGGTGTCAACTACGATTTGCTGGCGCCCCGTTTGCGCCCCCGTACGGTGTCAAGAACCCGTCCTGCTTGTTACATCGATGAGCCACAAGTGACGGTAGTTGCTCTTGATAACTCCGGTACCGCACCCGCAGATGATGTCTTCTTCCGCTTATTCACCATCAACGGGGGGATGTCGATTGACCTCAGCTCCATCTTCGCAACCCGAGCCGATGGTTCCGTCATTCCGAATGAGGATCTAGTAATAACCGGAGCCATTAATTCTACGAGTTGCCAGGGTGGGGGAGCCCGCCGGGTGGATGTCCGGGTGAATGGGGCAAATATTGACCTCGGGGAATCTCTGGAAGTGACCTACACGACCTTTGCCAATTGCGACTGCAATAACTGTCAAATCAGAAATAAATATTACAGCCGCTTTGAACAGCGTGGTTACACCGATCCCTGTGGCGAGCAGCTGAACGACTTCAGAAGTGTGACACCATCGGGGCAGTTCGATGCCTTCATCCGGGGGATTGGGGAAACACCGGCTACCTTGGCAGAAGGGGAGTCCGGTTGCTTTACCTACTTCGTTACGAACATGCAGCTGGACTGGATGACCACCGCGTACCAAGATGCCTACCTCGAAGGGCTTTTTGATATTCCCTGTGGTCTGGACTACGTCCCCGGCTCAATGGAATGGCGCGACCGCAATGGTAGACTGTTTCCATTTGACAATGATGCCGAGTCCTTCTCCTACGTTGACAACGGAACGAGTGGTGATGGCGTGGACCGCCTGCGTGTACGGTACAAGGGTCCGGATCGTCCCAGTGGTTTCCAGTACGCCGGCGGTGCCAGCTTCACCTTTTGTACGACGGTAGATTGCACCGAAAAGCCACCTCCAACCTGTGGCTCTGCCTTCTTTGACGAAAATGTGGTGGCTCAATTCGACTTTACGACCGACGAAAGCTGTGCGGCTGAATGTGCCGTGGAAAAAATTTGGAAGCCTGCCGATCTACCCATTCGTATTGTCTGTACGAATGATGATCCCAACTGTGAGTGTGATGGCATCACCTTCACCGAATTCACCGTAAACCGCACCAACTTCGGTTTGGGTGATACGAACAATGATCAGATTCCCGACGGGGAGATCGATCTTGAAACCGTTCAGCTCGATCGCTTTTTGCAAGGTGACTCCCTACGCGCCCATTTCGAAGGCCGCGTTCGGGACGTTAACAATAGTGAGACCTTTTCGAATGGATTTGTCGTCCTTCCCATTGGACACTCCGATTTCACCCCACTTGGCGCCAACATCACCGTCGTACGCAATGGGGTGACTACAACCTGTGGAGCCGTCCCCCTTACCCCTGATCTGGCGGGTGAGCGGATCATTGCCGACATCAGCATCAGCACGCTAAATAGTTTGGGCTGCGGCATACCTGGTAGTAGCAACTACGAAGAAGGGGATAGTATTTCCGTCGATATTGACTTCAAGGAAAGTCTTCCACTAATTAATACCCAATTCCGCTTAGCTACTTACCGTCCGGACTTCTACGTATCGAACGCCGGCTTCGAAATGGGCACCCGCTACCAGTGTAATCCGCGTCTAGACCAAATGAACCAAATTGGCTTCTTTACCCAGTTTGATAATGACGGTGACGATTTTGGTGCGTGTGAGCAGCCGTCCTGGTCAATTCGCTACGACCGTTACGCCGGAGGTATCTCTTTGGATGAATTTCCGAATGAAATCCGCACCATTGGTTTACCAGAACGTCTGGTCTTTACAAAGCCACCTGAATTCCAGTACCGATTGGATAGTTGGGACGTAAGGCTCCAGCAAACGATTACCCCCGCCAATGACATTCTGGACACCCGCCGATCCTCTAATCCAGGAATCCCAGCTGAATTCTTCATCGTTAACGGAGATGAAGTAACCTTCCTCGTTGGCGATTTCCTTCGGTCGCAAAACAACTTGGAAATTCCACCGGACGAGGGGTACCGTATATACTTCTACCCCAGAATTCAAGGTAACTGTGAATCGGTGATTGGAGAGTATCCCTACAGTTACCAGTTCACGGAAGCAGTAGATGAGAACATCTTTAGTATGTCCGAGATCACCAACCCGGTGGTCAATACATCCTTTACTTATCAGGGTGCGGCTCAAATCACCGTGCTTACTGACCAGGAGGTTATACGTCTCTGTAGTGGTAACGACCAAGCGGTAGTGCGAATTAGAAACACTCAGGTCCCGGCCGCTTCCAACTCTTTCATCTTCCCTTCACCGACAGGGGATGTGTTGGTGACGAGAGTAGAAGACGCTAACTCTGGTGCTGAGATCCTTCCTAATGAATTCGGGATCTATCCACTTGGTACTATTGGAGGAACCAGCGAGCGAGTCCTCAATGTTTTCTTTACCAAGAATACCTGTGCGGATGCCAGCCTTGATTTTGTAGGTGGTTGGGATTGTAACGGCATCCCCACCACGATCAACGATGCTATCTGTTCTGATCCTAGCCAGATCAGACTTACCAGCGCTCGCTCATCGGTTGATATGCTAGTGACTCAACCCCCCGCCAATTCAACTGATGTAATTAGCCTATGTGACCCCGTACCTTTTGAGGCAGATATCATCAGTTCGGATCTGGGCTTTGTTCGTGGGATCGTACTTAACTTTCAACTACCTCCCGGGGTAAGATACGAGCCGGGAACATTTGAACTCGCCGTTCCAAGCGTTCGCCAGGGGGGCACTTTCGTTCCGGTTCGGGACCCAAGAAGATTCGGTAGAACCTACCAGCAAATTGTTTCTCAATTAGATGAGACACTGAATACAGAAGGTTTGGTTGGCTCTAAGGATGTAATGAATAACACGGTATCCGTGCGATTTAATACTACCACTACCTGTGGTTTCACTTCCGGCCAACGCGCTAAATTCGTAATTAAAAGTAGGAATAGTTGTGGGGCTAGATTGCGCACGGTAATTAGAAAGTCTGGACGCATCCGAACGGCGGATGTAGAGCAGGATATTTCCATTGAGGTAGCTCCTCTACAAGCCAATTTCAATGCCTGTTCGGGTACGGAAGAGACGGTAGACGTAAAGGTGACTGTCGCTGGTGGTCTTTCTGCGGCTGACTCAGTACGCGTTTTGCTTCCCGTCGGTCTCGAATACGTTATGGATTCTTACGTCCCGGGAGATAACGCGACGCCGGGTAATAACCCTACGGAGGTACGCCAAATCGATAACCAGCAGGCGCTCATCTTCCCACTTAGTTTACCGGATGATGCTCCGGGAAATATGATCCTTTTCTCGGTTGATGTCCGAGCTTTTGATGATGGACAAGATTGTGGGCCGTCAGATATTGAAGTGGATGCCTTCGCGGCCTTCGAAGATGTCTGTAACGGAGAAGTCTGTAATTCTGCCGCTATTCGGGGTGGTGCTATTGCCACGGCGAACTTCCAGAAACCTAATTTTCAATTTGACAATTTCGGAGGCTCCATCGCGCTGAACCCGGATGATGGAACGGCAACAGCTGATTTTAACGTTGGAGTGACCAACCTCGGTTTCCCCCTCGTAGCTGGCAATACCCTCCAAATAAATATCTACGACGATACGAACGGGAACGGAACCTATGATGCTGGAATCGATATGTTCCTATTCCCCATTGACTCTTTGCTTGCCGCCCCATTAAATACGGGTGCCTCAGCTGTCATCGAAGGCATGGCGACTTTCCCCGCCACCAATGTCTGTACGGTCCTGGCCGTGATTGAACCCGATTCAACTTGTGCCTGTGACGAAGTATCGTCGCCCACCTTCCGTCCGGACATCACTTTTGATTATGACGACCGCTTCGAAGTGTGTTCTGGTGAAACGGTTATGATCGGCCCAAACCCAATTGCTGGCTACTCCTACGAATTCCTATCTCGTAATGGATCACCGTTGTCTTCACTCAGCGCAACTTCTGGATCTCCGGTAACCTTTACGGCCCCGTTAAATAGAACGGGCGCTCCGCAAGAGATTGAGTACACTTTGAGGGTAAGTAACGCCCCGTGTTTTACCGACGAGGTAGTGACTGTAGTGGTTGCTCCGCTGGTTGACGAGCAATTCAACGTACAGGCGTGTATTGGTAGCAGTTACGAATTACCGACAACTAATGATCCCGAGGCCTCAAACTTCGTGTGGTCACCAATGGCTGGGTTGACGCTCAGCGATGGTGGTAGAAGAGCCACGGTTGATGACGTGCAGAGTAGTCAAGTATATACCTTGATGTATGATGTTGGGGAAGGTTGTTCCGCGGCGGTTACGGTAAATCTAACCGCGACCGACTGTGGTAATACCAATACTCAACTAGGCGATTTTGTATGGTTTGACTTCAACATGGACGGTATTCAAGATCCAAATGAACCCGGCGTAGAAGGCGTTGCCGTTAACCTGATCAACGGAGCTAACGGACAACTACTTAGTTCAACCGTCACGGATGCTAACGGTGCGTACCTGTTTGACATGTTACCCCAGGGTACTTACGCCGTACAGGTAATTGCTCCCGATGGTTTTGTCTTCACCATTCCAGGTGTTGGAGGTATGTCAGGGGATAACAGTGATGTTGACCCTGAAACTGGTATTACCCCCGGAGGCTTTGTACCGTTAGACGGGAACAACCGCGACTTCGATGCGGGTTTAATTCCAGACTGTACGTTAGAACTAGACGTAATGATCGGAGGCTGTGCTCCGTCAGGTGATACCCTCGCCAGAGAATTAATTGTAACCGCCACTTGGTCTGGCAACCCTTACACCTACGATCAATTCGACGACGGTAACGACACTCTGGACCTGATGATCGGTGGCAACTCCTATGAATTTGTAGTAAGCGAATTAATGGGTTCAGCGGTCATTGTAGACTCCCTGGTGAACCCACAAGAGTTGACTACCTACACCGTGGATGCGCAGTTCCGCGAGGCCACCGGTTGTGCGGCAACCTTTACGGCTCAGCCCGTCCTTCCTTGTGTATATGACCTGGCGTTAATTAAAGTCCCAAGCACCATTAAGCCCACGCTAGGCCCTTACGAATATGGGGACCTGATTTGTATGGACATTACCGTAGTCAACCAGGGTATCCAGGCCGTTGAGCGGGTTCAAGTGATTGACTCCTTACCGGCTGGTCTGACGTTCAATCAAGATGAAAGTGATTTAGGTTGGGCGGATCTTGACCCCGTTTACCTTTTCCCCTTCCCCGGCCGGTTGGAACCGAACGGAACGGTCACTACTACTATCTGTGCGGACCTTACCCAGTCTAGTGGTGGTGAAGGCAACTACACCAACATCGCTGAGATCAATAGTTTCTCAGATACGCTGGGCACGGCACTGTCGAACTTCGATATTGATAGCCGTCCTGATCAAATCTTCAGCAATGACCCCGGTGGTGTGCCAGACAGCCCAACCGATGACATCATTAATGGAGATCCGGATGACCCTGCTCAGCCGAATGATGAAGATGATCAGGATCCGTACCGCATCTCTGTGTACGATCTTGCTCTTACAAAATCGCTGGACACACCTCAACCTACCTTGATTGGTGACGTGCTCACTTATACGATCACGGTCTTCAACCAGGGTAATGAGGTCGCGAATGATATTGAAGTTACCGACTACATCCCCGCCGGGCTGGTGTACTCACCAACGAACGTGGGGACTTGGTCCGCGCCAACACCGGGACCCAATAATACCCTGCTATCAACTACGACAATACCCGGGCCGCTTGCTCCTGGTGCTTCTACCACAGTTACAATTGACCTAGTATTTACAGGTGTATTTGGCCAGCCAACCTACGTAAACCGAGCTGAGATAAGCGATGATGATGGCGACGATATTGATAGTAACGCAGATCAAAACCCAGGTAACGATCCTGGTGGTGCCCCCGGAGGTGCTAGTGACGACGCCGTAAATGGCGATGGTACCGGTTCACCCGGTAGCGTCAATGCGGACCGTGACGAAGATGATAGCGACCCCGATCTACTGCAGCCAGCTTTAGTCTCAGTGGGTAGCACCGTATTCTTGGATGAAGACGGTGATCGGATTCTAAACGGAAATAATACTGGAATTGGAGGAGTAGAGCTGGAACTCTTTATCGACGTAAACAATGATGGTGTACTGACGGGTGACGAACTCAATTCCGTCGCTACCACTACGACAGCGTCAGATGGTAGCTATTTATTCCAGGATCTTGTTCCCGGCAACTATCAAATTCAAATTCCCGCTTCGAACTTCACTGGAAATGGAGGGCTGGTCGACGCCGGTACCTCTAGCCCAGACGTAGCCGCAACTGCTCTGGACAACCAGATCGATGACGACGATAATGGCGTTCAGGCCGGGTTCGGAGAGGTTGTTGTTGGTCCATTCTTTGAGTTAAGACCGGATGGTGAACCGGAAAATGAACCCGGTGCCAACGGTAATCAGGAGGTTGATGAAGGATTGGTCGATGCTAATGGTGATATGACCATTGACTTTGGCTTCCTGCCAGATTTAACCTTGGGATCAACCGTATTCATCGACCCAAATGATAATGGAGAGCAGGATTCCGGCGAGGTGGGTCTACCCAATGTTGACATCCAACTATTGTTCGACGCCAACGCAGACGGCGTTATAAGTGGAGCCGAGACTACGCCAATCCTGACAACGCAGACGGACGCGATGGGTAACTACCTATTCGAAAGCCTCGCTCCAGGAAATTACCAGGTTCAGATTCCCACATCGAACTTCGGAAGTGGTGAAGGGCTAAACGAGGCATTCACTTCGTCTACAAACATATCAACCTCCCTCGCCGATAATCAGACGGACGGAGATGATAATGGCGACCAACCCGGTGGATCCGGAACGGTCGTCACCTCTCCTATCATCAACCTGGCACTTATGGCCGAACCAACTGGTGCCGCTGAAGCGGATCAAGGTGGTGACCAGGATGATGCATTCGATGATTATGGCGACATGACTATTGATTTCGGCTTCCTCCCCAACGTCAGCATCGGTTCCACGGTCTTCTTCGATATTGACAACGACGCCGAGCAGGATGGCGGCGAAAATGGCATCGCCGGCGTTACGGTCGAACTCTACTTCGACGCAAACGGCGACGGTATGATCGACGCCGCTGAGCAGGGTACAACTCCACTCACGACTACGACAGATGCCGACGGTAACTACTTCTTCGGGAACCTCACGCCGGGTAACTACCAGGTACAAATCCCCGCCAGCAACTTCACCGGTGGTGCATTGGATACGGTACTTCTCTCCTCTAACGATATGCTCGACAGCGATGCTGACGATCAGATGGATGGCGACGACAACGGTACTCAGGTTGCCGGCCCAGGCACGACGGTGGTCTCTCCCGTCATTACCCTCACGCCCGCCGGCGAACCTACGGGCGCAGCGGAAGCGGACCAGGGTGGTGACCAAGACGAGGAGCCCGGACAGTTCGACGCCAGTGGCGACATGACGGTCGACTTTGGCTTTGCGCCCAACGTGAGCATTGGCTCAACGGTCTTCATCGACGCCAACGACGATGGTGAGCAGAGCGCGGGTGAGATGGGCCTCGATATGGTTACCGTCGAGCTCTACTTCGACGCAGACTCCAGTGGTACCCTTGACGCTGCGGAGCTCGCTGCCGTCATGACGACCACGACGGACGCCGATGGCAACTACTACTTCGATAACCTCACGCCCGGCTTCTACCAGGTGCAGATCCCCGCCACCAACTTCGACACGGGTAACGGATTGGATAGCTTCTTTGTCTCCAGTACGGACGTTGCTACCACGGCAGCTGACAACCAGACGGACGGTGACGACAACGGCATCCAGGCTATGGATGGTGGGTTAGTGACCTCCCCCTTTATCGACCTTACCCCCGGAGGTGAACCCACCGGCGCTGCTGAAGCGGACCAGGGCGGCGATCAGGACGAAGCTCCTGGAGAGTATGACGCCAGCGGCGACATGACGATCGACTTCGGCTTCCTCCCCAACGTCAGCATCGGCTCCACGGTTTTCTTTGATATCGACAACGACGCCGAGCAGGATGGCGGCGAAAATGGCATCGCCGGCGTTACGGTCGAACTCTACTTTGACGCGAATGGTGACGGCATGATCGACGCCGCTGAGCAAGGCACGACTCCACTCACGACCACGACGGATGCCGATGGTAACTACTTCTTCGGCAACCTGACACCAGGTAACTACCAGGTACAGATTCCCGCCAGCAACTTCACTGGTGGTGCATTGGACACAGTCCTTCTCTCCTCCAACGATATGCTCGACAGCGACGCTGACGACCAAATGGACGGCGATGACAACGGTACGCAGGCCGCCGGACCCGGAACAACGGTGGTTTCTCCCGTCATCACCCTAACGCCCGCCGGCGAACCCACGGGCGCAGCGGAAGCGGATCAGGGCGGTGACCAGGATGAGGAGCCCGGACAGTTTGACGCCAGTGGCGACATGACAGTTGATTTCGGCTTCGCGCCAAACGTGAGCATCGGATCCACAGTCTTCATCGACGCCAATAACGATGGTGAGCAGAGCGCGGGTGAAATGGGCCTTGATATAGTCACCGTAGAACTCTACTTTGACGCTGACTCCAGTGGTACCCTCGACGCTGCGGAACTCGCTGCTGTCATGACGACCACGACGGACGCCGACGGAAACTACTACTTCGATAACCTCACCCCCGGCTTCTACCAAGTGCAAATCCCTACCACCAACTTCGACGCGGGTAACGGCTTGGACAGCTTCTTCGTCTCCAGTACCGACGTAGCCACCACGGCTGCCGACAATCAGACGGACGGCGACGACAACGGCATCCAGGCTATGGATGGTGGGGTAGTGACCTCACCATTTATCGACCTCACCCCAGGGGGAGAACCAACCGGCGCAGCGGAAGCCGACCAGGGCGGTGATCAGGACGAAGCTCCCGGTGAGTACGACGCCAGTGGCGACATGACCATTGACTTCGGCTTCCTCCCCAACGTCAGCATTGGCTCCACGGTCTTCTTCGATATCGACAACGACGCGGAGCAAGACGGTGGCGAAAACGGCATTGCCGGCGTTACGGTCGAACTCTACTTCGACGCGAACGGCGACGGCATGATCGACGCCGCCGAGCAGGGCATGACCCCACTCACGACCACGACGGACGCCGACGGTAACTACTTTTTCGGCAACCTCACGCCAGGTAACTACCAGGTACAAATCCCCGCCAGCAACTTCACCGGTGGTGCATTGGATACGGTACTTCTCTCCTCTAACGATATGCTCGACAGCGATGCTGACGATCAGATGGATGGCGACGACAACGGTACTCAGGTTGCCGGCCCAGGCACGACGGTGGTCTCTCCCGTCATTACCCTCACGCCCGCCGGCGAACCTACGGGCGCAGCGGAAGCGGACCAGGGTGGTGACCAAGACGAGGAGCCCGGACAGTTCGACGCCAGTGGCGACATGACGGTCGACTTTGGCTTTGCGCCCAACGTGAGCATTGGCTCAACGGTCTTCATCGACGCCAACGACGATGGTGAGCAGAGCGCGGGTGAGATGGGCCTCGATATGGTTACCGTCGAGCTCTACTTCGACGCAGACTCCAGTGGTACCCTTGACGCTGCGGAACTCGCTGCCGTCATGACGACCACGACGGACGCCGATGGCAACTACTACTTCGATAACCTCACGCCCGGCTTCTACCAGGTGCAGATCCCCGCCACCAACTTCGACACGGGTAACGGATTGGATAGCTTCTTTGTCTCCAGTACGGACGTTGCTACCACGGCAGCTGACAACCAGACGGACGGTGACGATAATGGTATCCAAGCCATGGACGGTGGGGTGGTGACCTCTCCCTTTATCGACCTCACCCCGGGAGGCGAACCTACGGGTGCAGCCGAACCGGACCAGGGAGGCGACCAGGACGAGGCTCCCGGTGAGTACGACGCCAGTGGCGACATGACCATCGACTTCGGCTTCCTCCCCAACGTCAGCATCGGCTCCACGGTTTTCTTTGATATCGACAACGACGCCGAGCAGGATGGCGGCGAAAATGGCATCGCCGGCGTTACGGTCGAACTCTACTTCGACGCGAACGGCGACGGCATGATCGACGCCGCTGAGCAAGGCACGACTCCACTCACGACTACGACGGATGCCGACGGTAACTACTTCTTCGGGAACCTCACACCGGGTAACTACCAGGTACAAATCCCCGCCAGCAACTTCACCGGTGGTGCATTGGACACGGTCCTGCTCTCCTCCAACGATATGCTCGACAGCGATGCCGACGATCAGATGGATGGCGACGATAACGGTACTCAGTCCGCCGGACCTGGAACGACAGTGGTTTCTCCCGTCATCACCCTAACGCCCGCCGGCGAACCTACGGGCGCTGCGGAAGCGGATCAGGGTGGTGATCAGGACGAGGAGGCCGGACAGTTCGATGCGAGTGGCGATATGACAGTTGACTTCGGCTTCGCGCCAAACGTGAGCATCGGTTCGACAGTATTCATCGACGCCAATGACGACGGCGAACAAGGCGCGGGTGAAATGGGCCTCGACATGGTCACGGTCGAGCTCTACTTCGACGCTGACTCTAGCGGCACGCTCGACGCTGCGGAACTCGCGGCGGTCATGACGACCACGACGGACGCCGACGGTAATTACTACTTCGATAATCTCACCCCCGGCTTCTACCAAGTACAGATCCCCGCTACCAACTTCGACACAGGTAACGGACTCGACAGCTTCTTCGTCTCCAGTACGGACGTTGCCACGACGGCGGCGGACAACCAGACGGATGGCGACGATAATGGTATCCAAGCCATGGACGGTGGGGTAGTGACCTCTCCCTTCATCGATCTTACCCCCGGAGGTGAACCCACCGGCGCTGCTGAAGCGGATCAGGGCGGTGACCAGGACGAGGCTCCCGGCGAATACGACGCCAGCGGCGACATGACCATCGACTTCGGCTTCCTCCCCAACGTCAGCATCGGCTCCACGGTCTTCTTTGATATCGACAACGACGCCGAGCAGGATGGCGGCGAGAATGGCATCGCCGGCGTAACGGTAGAACTCTACTTCGACGCGAACGGCGACGGTATGATCGACGCCGCTGAGCAAGGCACGACTCCACTCACGACCACGACGGACGCTGACGGTAATTACTTCTTCGGTAACCTCACGCCGGGTAACTACCAGGTGCAAATCCCCGCTAGCAATTTCACTGGTGGTGCACTGGACACGGTCCTGCTCTCCTCCAACGATATGCTCGACAGCGATGCCGATGATCAGATGGATGGCGACGATAACGGTACTCAGGCAGCCGGCCCCGGAACAACGGTGGTTTCTCCCGTCATTACCCTCACGCCCGCCGGCGAACCTACAGGTGCGGCGGAAGCGGACCAGGGTGGTAATCAGGACGAGGAGCCCGGACAGTTTGACGCTAGTGGCGACATGACGGTTGACTTCGGCTTTGCGCCCAACGTCAGCATCGGATCCACAGTCTTCATCGACGCCAATAACGATGGTGAGCAGAGCGCGGGTGAAATGGGCCTCGATATGGTCACCGTAGAACTCTACTTCGACGCTGACTCCAGTGGTACCCTCGACGCTGCGGAACTCGCTGCCGTCATGACGACCACGACGGACGCCGACGGTAATTACTACTTCGATAACCTCACCCCCGGCTTCTACCAAGTGCAAATCCCTGCTACCAACTTTGACACAGGTAACGGCTTGGACAGCTTCTTCGTTTCCAGCACCGACGTAGCCACCACGGCAGCCGACAACCAGACGGACGGTGACGACAACGGCATCCAGGCTATGGACGGTGGGGTAGTGACCTCCCCCTTTATCGACCTTACCCCCGGAGGTGAACCCACCGGCGCTGCTGAAGCGGACCAGGGCGGCGATCAGGACGAGGCTCCCGGTGAGTACGACGCCAGCGGCGACATGACGATCGACTTCGGCTTCCTCCCCAACGTCAGCATCGGCTCCACGGTTTTCTTTGATATCGACAACGACGCCGAGCAGGATGGCGGCGAAAATGGCATCGCCGGCGTGACGGTCGAACTCTACTTTGACGCGAACGGCGACGGCGTGATCGATGCCGCCGAGCAGGGCATGACTCCGCTCACGACGACGACGGATGCCGACGGTAATTACTTCTTCGGTAACCTCACGCCGGGTAACTACCAGGTGCAAATCCCCGCCAGCAACTTTACTGGTGGTGCATTGGATACAGTCCTGCTCTCGTCCAATGACATGCTCGACAGCGATGCCGACGATCAGATGGATGGTGACGACAACGGTACTCAAGCTGCCGGCCCCGGCACGACGGTGGTTTCTCCCGTCATCACCCTAACGCCCGCCGGTGAGCCTACGGGTGCGGCAGAAGCAGATCAGGGCGGTGACCAGGATGAGGAGCCCGGACAGTTTGACGCCAGTGGCGACATGACGGTTGATTTCGGTTTCGTGCCCAACGTCAGCATCGGCTCTACAGTGTTCATCGACGCCAATGACGATGGTGAGCAGAGTGCGGGTGAGATGGGCCTCGATATGGTTACCGTCGAGCTCTACTTCGACGCAGACTCTAGCGGTACGCTCGACGCTGCGGAACTCGCTGCAGTCATGACGACCACGACGGACGCCGATGGCAACTACTACTTCGATAACCTCACGCCCGGCTTCTACCAAGTGCAGATTCCCGTTACGAACTTTGACGCGGGTAACGGACTCGACAGCTTCTTCGTCTCCAGCACGGACGTAGCCACGACGGCGGCGGACAACCAAACGGACGGCGACGACAACGGTATCCAAGCCACGGACGGTGGGGTAGTGACTTCTCCCTTTATCGACCTGACCCCCGGTGGCGAACCAACCGGCGCTGCCGAACCCGATCAGGGGGGTGACCAGGACGAAGCTCCTGGTGAGTACGACGCCAGCGGCGACATGACCATCGACTTCGGCTTCCTCCCCAACGTCAGCATCGGCTCCACGGTCTTCTTTGATATCGACAACGACGCCGAGCAGGATGGCGGCGAAAATGGTATCGCCGGCGTATCGGTAGAACTCTACTTCGACGCAAACGGCGACGGCATGATTGACGCCGCTGAGCAAGGCACGACTCCACTCACGACTACGACGGATGCTGACGGTAACTATTTCTTTGGCAACCTAACTCCAGGTAACTACCAGGTACAAATCCCCGCCAGCAACTTCGCTGGTGGTGCATTGGACACGGTCTTGCTCTCCTCCAACGATATGCTCGACAGCGACGCCGACGATCAGATGGACGGAGATGACAATGGTACTCAGGCAGCCGGTCCTGGAACGACAGTGGTCTCCCCCGTCATTACCCTGACGCCCGCCGGCGAACCCACGGGCGCAGCGGAAGCGGATCAGGGTGGCGATCAGGACATGGTTGCTGGTCAATTCGACGCCAGTGGCGACATGACGGTTGATTTCGGCTTTGCGCCCAATGTCAGCATCGGCTCAACCGTATTCCTGGACCAGGACGATAGCAGTACCCAAAACGGTATGGAGATGGGACTTCCTGACGTTGAAGTTCAACTCTTCTTCGATGCGGATAGCAACGGCGTGCTGGAAGGGCCGGAATTGACACCCGTCGCAACCCAAATGACGGATGCGGACGGAAACTACTATTTCGATAATCTAGTTCCCGGATTTTATCAGGTTCAACTCCCCGCCAGTAATTTTAATCCGGGTGGACCACTTGCAATGTCTTTGACATCCTCCACTGACGTAGCGGGTGTCTCCGATGTTGACAATGACATCGATTCGGATGACAATGGGCAGCAACCAGCCGGTCCGTCGACTCTGGTTCTATCGCCCTTTGTCGACCTAACACCTGGCGGAGAACCCGTTGGCGCCGCAGAAAATGGCCCGGGCGGTGATCAGGATGATCTCTACGATGCTAGTGGTAACATGACCATTGACTTCGGTTTCCTACCAAACGTTGCTATCGGCTCAACGGTCTTCTTCGACGAGCAGAACGATGGTTTACTCAATGATAACGACAGCGGTATCGCAGATGTCACCGTTCAGCTACTTTTCGATGCCAACGGAAACGGTGTCATTGACATGGCTGAGACTACGCCAGTTGCTACCGAAGTCACGGATGCCGACGGTAATTACCTCTTCAGCGATCTGACTCCAGGCAACTATCAAGTATTGATTCCCGCCACGAACTTCATGGGAGGTGCACTCGATACCGCGTTACTCTCATCCGACGCAACGCTTGACGTTGATATCGATAACCAAACGGATGATGATGACAACGGTCAGCAGCCCGGCGGAGTCGGAACTGCAGTGACCTCTCCCATTATCTCTCTGCTCTCCGGTCAGGAACCCGTAGGAGCAGAGACGGGTACTGGTGGCGATCAGGATGATGCATTTGACGTAAGTGGTGATATGACCGTTGACTTCGGCTTCGCGCCAAACGTCAGCATTGGTAGCTTGGTATTCATTGACCCGAACGATAATGGCATGCAAGAGCCTACAGAGCCAGGCGCTGCAGGTGTAGTTGTCGAACTGTACTTCGACGCCGACAGCAACATGGTGCTGGAAGGCGCTGAATTAATGCCCGTTGCGCTCGATACTACCGGAGCGGATGGTCTCTATTTCTTCGATAACCTTACCCCCGGTTTCTACCAGGTGCAGATACCTGAAGATAACTTCCCCATGGGCAGCGATCTTTCCGAAGCATTTACTTCCTCTACGGACGATCCGGTAACCAGTGGTATCGATTCTGAGGTCGATAACGACGATAACGGTCTACAGCCCGGCGGCTCCGGTACACGTGTATTCTCACCCTTCGTTGACCTTACTCCTGGCCGGGAACCACTGGATGCAGTGGAAACCGAGGCAGGCGGTATGCAGGATGATACCTACGATTCTAGCGGCAACATGACCGTTGACTTTGGCTTCCTCCCCAACGTTGCCATTGGTTCGACGGTGTTCCGGGACATCAATAACAACGGTCTTCAAGACCCCGGTGAATTTGGTATCGCCGGAGTTACGCTGGAGATCTACTTTGATGCCGACGAAGATGGAGTGCTCACCGGTGCGGAGCTCATCCCCGTTCGGTCGGTGATGACGGATGCCAACGGTGATTACCTTTTCGCTATTCTGGTTCCTGGCTTCTACCAGGTCCAGATTCCAGAGAGCAACTACGATAACAACGGTGCGCTGGATACTTTCCCGAATTCATCCATCGACATTGCGACCACCAACGGAGATAACCAGACGGACGGTGACGATAACGGTATCCAGGTGAGAAGCGGTGAACGGGTATTCTCTCCCTTCATTGAACTCCGTGCCGGTCAGGAGCCGACCAGCGCCGGATCGGGTGTCGGTAGCATGCAGGAGACTCAGCAGGGCAACCAACAGGATATCGACTTTGACTTAAGTGGTGACATGACAGTGGACTTCGGTTTCACACCTAATGTCAGTATCGGTAGCCTGGTGTTTATCGACCCGAACGACAACGGAATGCAAGACCCGACCGAACCTGGCGCCGCCGGGGTAATCGTAGAGGTTTATTTTGACGCCGATAGCAACATGGTACTGGAGGGAGCAGAATTGATCCCCGTCGCTATGGACACAACCGGAGCTGACGGATTCTACTTCATCGATGATCTGGCACCGGGCTTCTACCAGGTTCAGATTCCTGAGGACAACTTCCCGCAGGGTAGTGACCTCACCGAAGCCTTCACTTCTTCAACGGATAACCCCGTTACTACAAACGCCGATTCTCAGGTTGATAATGACGATAATGGTCTTCAGCCCGGTGGCTCTGGTACCCGAGTATTCTCACCCTTCGTCGATCTGACGCCAGGTCGTGAACCTCTCGACGGTACGGAATTCGAAGGCGGCTTTGCGCAGGATAATATGTTCGATGCTAGCGGTGATATGACCCTCGACTTCGGCTTCCTGCCCAATGTCGCCATTGGATCTACCGTATTCCGTGATTTAAATAACAATGGAATTCAGGATCCAGGAGAGTTTGGCATCGCGGACGTTACGATGGAAATCTACTTCGATGCTGATGGGGACAACGTCCTGACGGGTAGCGAACAGACGCCCATCCGTACCATCATGACGGACGCTAATGGAGATTACCTCTTTGCCATTCTCGTCCCCGGTTTCTACCAGATTCAGATCCCCGAAAGCAACTACGATATGAGTGGAGCGTTGGATACCTTCCCCAACTCCTCTACAGATATCGCTACCACCGACGGTGATAACCAGACGGACGGTGACGATAACGGCCTGCAAACGACCAGCGGTGGCCGCGTGCTCTCTCCGTTCATCGAATTACGGGCCGGCCAGGAGCCTACCAGTGCCGGATCAGGTATGGGCAACGACGTGGAAACCGCACAGGGAAGTGATCAAGACATCGACTTCGACCTCAGTGGTGATATGACCGTCGACTTCGGCTTCATCCCGAACGTTTCGATCGGTAGTACCGTATTTGTGGACCTCAACGACAACAACTTTGAGGATCCGGAAGACCCGGGCGTCCCTGGCGTGACGGTATTGCTATTCTACGATGCCAACGGAGACGGCCGCATCAACGGAACGGAAGGCGATACACCTTTCGACATGACCGTAACCGACAGCGAAGGAGATTACTTCTTCGATGACCTACCTCCGGGCAACTACGTCGTTGAGATCTCTACCACCGAGTTTGCGTCCGGTGAAGACCTGGAGTTCCTCCAGATGCCTTCAATGACGGTACCCATCCTAACCGACCGCGACAACCAAATCGATAAGGATAATAACGGTATCCAGATGGGTGGCCCCGGCTCGGTAGTTCGCAGCCCGGTCATCACGCTTCTACCGGGCACGGAACCCGTTGCCGGCGAGGAAGACCCACTTAGCGGTGGAAGCCAGGACGACGAATTCGATAACGCCGGTGATATGACCATTGACTTCGGCTTTGTCTGTAACGTCGAAATCGAAGGCACCCAGTCCAAGACCATCTGTTCCGTCAAATTGGCGGACCTCCGTACCTCTCCGAGCATCTTCCCCGGCAACGTCGAGGGTACTTACACCACCAGCGGTGACGGCCGCTTCTTCGACGCTAACGAGCAGCCACTCACGGCACCCTTCCGCACAGAAACGGTTGCCTTCTACGATCCGGGGCCGCAGGATATTGCCGCTGGTACGGTAACCCTTACTCTAGTGACGGATCAAGCGGGGCTTTGCCCACCGGTTACGGACTCCATTACGGTAGAGATTCTGAAAGTTGATTGTGGAGGCTTCTTCTGGGACGGTAATCGCCCGTAATTGAGGAGGCAATCACCTCATCCGGAAAGGGAATAGTAAGGCCGGCAATGTATCAGTTCAAGATAAACTGATACGTTGCCGGCCTTTCGTTTTAGAATAACGTTCATCTCAAATTAGCGACCGCCTTATCCGTAGTGTGAGGTGGCGTTCGCAGGTTAGATTTATTCCTTCTCCCCCTAGGTTACCATCCCAATTACCTTGCACCTGCGGCAGCGCCCATTACCGATTTTAGATTTTAGAAGCTAGATTTTAGATGATCCCGCTCTACATTTCAAAGTCTAAAGTTGGATATCTCGCGCCTGCGTCAGCGCCCAAAACCAGGACAGATTAAAAAGGAAGCACTGACCTACGATTTGCTTCTTAAGGTTATAAAACTAAAAAATCCGCCAACCGGACTAAGCTGGTGGCGGATTCATTCTAGACAGGTGTTTTCGCTTTTACCAGGTCAGATCATTCATGCTGATGGTGATCTTGCTATTGGAATTGACTTTGGCGTTGTAGGCGTTCTTAAGTGCTTCGTGCGCTTTGGTGGATGCTTTGCGACCGTTGATGCGCAGTTCTTTTTGGGAGAAAGTGAAAGAACGAATCACGCCCGGATCGATGAGCCCGGCGGAACGAAGTTTGTTTAGGTTGTTTTCAAAGCTGAAACCGTTGATGAGACCACCATTGGACTCATTCTCTTCCAACCGTCTTTCGGCGGCATCTCGGCGGCGCTCCATGCGTTCAATCATGGTTTCCAGCTCGTCAATTTCTTCCTGGGCGGACTTCATGTCGGACTCCCGCTCCTCCATGAGTTCTTCCAGATCGTACTCGCGCAGGCCATCGTGTGCTCGTTCTATGGAATCCAGATCGAATTCCATGCTCATGCCTTCCGGCCCGTCGAAGTAGAAGCGGAAGGTGGAGCCGTCCTGCTCAAAATCAAACATGCGTTCTACGCGCTCGGCTATTTCTTCGCCAAACTTTTCCCATTTCTCTCCGTGGGCTTCGAAGTATTCTTCCAGCCGGTCGGCGTCCTGTTCCATTTCGAGCAGGTCACGGAAGACGTTGTGCTCGCCACCAAAGTCAGTGCTGCCGGTGCTTTTGCCACCGAGCATTTCTTCTACTTGTGCTTCGTACTGCGGGTACTCACTGGCCGGGATGGTTTTTCCGTCAATCTTTAGCGAAGTGATGGCGCCATCCACAACAGTAAATTCGGTAGAAGACCCGTTCCGGTAGGAGCTCACCTGGTGGCGGCCCATCGGCAAGCTGTCCGTAGCCATGGGCGCTGCCGCGGGTGCGGAGAAAAGGGTAGGGGCAGCGGTCAGTGAAGTGCCGATACCCATGAATAATAGGTAGAGGAAAAGTAAGGGTAGGTAACGTTTCATCGTTGAATATGTGGTGTTAGGCCGCAGTCAATTCTAACGGCCACTAAAAGAGACGAAAGCGAAAAACGCAGGTTGCATCTCCATCAATTATTTTTTCAGCGCTACAGCGATGATGTCCGCTAGCTCCGGAGAACCACCCCGGTTACCGCACCCACTGGCCATGATGAGTTGGCCGCCGTGGTGTACCACGCCCGTTCCGTGGCGCCCGCGACTGAGGGAATCCAACGCCCGCCAAGTTCCGTCGGGTAAGCCGCGAACTTCCACTTCACTGTGGGCCACCTCGTGCGCGGTGGACTCCCCACCCAGCACATACAGATCGTCATTAAGCACCAGCGCTGCATTGCCCGCCCGGTGTGTCGGCAGCGTATCGGTGAGCGTAGACCAAGTCTGGCTTGGAACATCGTACACGTCCACTTGTCCAATAGTATTAGCGAAAGGATTGGTGGCTGCCACCGTCGTCCGCCCCGCAACGGCGTATAACTTGTTCTCGTGGGATACGGCCTGGAAGTGATCGCGCGGCCGCGGAGCGTCCGGTAGCTGCGTCCAAGTGTCCGTTCGGGGATCGTAAGCATCCAGCCAGGTGACGTGGCCACCTCGGTGGCCGTCTACAATACCACAAACGAGGTAGATCTTTTCGTCGTGCAGGACGGCTCCGGCACCGCCCCGGCGGCGGCCTTCCGGGATGGTGGCACCCGTACGCCAGGCATCCTTGGCCGGACTGTAGATATGGATCTCGGGAAGGGGCGTTTCACCGGGGTAACCGCCGGTCATGGCGCCCATCAGGTAGATCTCATCGCGGTAAACGACGGGTTGGAAGTGGTGGATTTCCACCGGGCTTTCCGCCCCGGCCGTCCAAGTCATGGTCTCCAGGTCAAGGATGTCGACGGGTTTGATGCCCCGGCCGCCGAGTAAGTAGGCTTTATCACCCACCCGAATGAAGGCCGCCTCGTGGCGAGCCGTGGGCGCCGAACCATCAGCTGGAGTAACTTCCCGCCAACCACTTTCTATCTCTTTTTCGACTTGCGGCAAGTCATCTTCGGAAGGTGCCGTCGCGTCTTGGCAAGCGACCAGCAAAAGGAAGGGCAGGAGGTAAAGGATTGTCTTCATACCCACAAAGTTAAAAACACGGCGCTCGGTCTACACGCAGCTGATTGTGGCTAGCTTGGGATAGCGAAATCACGACTCACCGGCTGCTCTACCGACTTCGAATAGGCTACTTTTGTAGTAGAAATAATAGCCATGAAGTTTAAGATCATCCTAGCCCTACTCTTCATCATTGCCGGAATCCTGACCGCAACGAACCCGGGTAGAGAGCAGTTCCAAGCCTTTGCTGAAGAGCAATTAGCGGAGAGCGTCAGCCGTGAAACCGGCCTTGGTGGTGGGCTGGTTGATCTGGGTATTAAATACCTGGGAGGTAAGGATGGCAAGAACTTCGACCGTTTCTACGAGCGTGATAACTACCTGGTCTGTAGCATTCATCGCCTCGACGCACAGTACATCAACCTGGAACTATTCGGGGCTGAAGACCGGGAGGAAGTCAAGTTTTTGGGGATCGCCGGTCAGATCATTCCCCTCAATCTGCGGGAAAAGTAAGCAGGAGAATTAACCAGTCTGCAAAATCAATAGGGAATTATTTGCGCTCTGCCAATTCCGTAAGCGCCTTCTCCAATTGCCAAATCAGTCGTTCGTAGAAGTGGCCGGACAGTAATTCCACCCGGTACTCATACTTGCCGTAATCTTCTTCACCTTCCACCAATAAACGAGGTTCGTAGAGTAGGTGGAGATCATCCTCCAGGTAGTCCTCTAGCGTCATGGGGTTGATCTGGGTGCCATCGCGCCAGATACCGTAGCGGTCCAGGTCTTCGTAAGCGTAGATCTCTTCAATCTCAAGGGCGGGGCTGGCTTTGAGGTAGGCTAATTGCCCTTGGTACCGTTGCTGGTAGAAGTCCTTCAAACGCATTTCCAGTTCTGCGGGAGTAAGTTCTCGGTCGGCCGCCAGCCGGTCCTGACGAATGTCCACGACCGGGCCGGATTCGAGGTACTTACTCACCTTTACGTTGAGTCGCACGGTTGAGGGGGGAAGCGGCAGTGGGGTTTGCGGCCCCCGCACTTCGTAGAGGCTTTGTAGCTGGGCGAGCTTCTCCGCAGTCTCCGTATCCTCGGATTCGGCTGTCGCACCAGTTGGAGCGCGTTGGGCGACGATCCCAACGGATAGAATCATCGCGAATGCCAATAGGCTGCCACGGAGCAGGGAAGAACCAATAGTGAAGTTTAGCATAAGCAGGGAAGAATTGAAGCGCTAAAGACAAAACGTTTATTTTCGAATTATCGCGTTCAGACTGGTTTTGCCGGAAGCGTAAGTCGTCCGCAACCAGTACTGGCCGCCGGGGAGCTTATTCGCACCGTTCAACTGAAGGGTAGGGCTGGACTGACCGGACACGGCTAACACCTCTCGGCCGGTGGCGTCAAAACAGACGATGCGGGTGATTTGCTCTCCGAATGGTGCCTCCAGAGTGACGGGTTCGTCGCCGTAGGGGTTAGGGTAAACCTTGGCGGGAGCACTTGCCAGGGGGCCGTCGGTGCTGACGAGGCTGAAGGGTAAATTGTACAGTTCGTGGTAACCATCACTGCCCACGGCCATAAAGTAAAGGCGATCACCGTCGGTCGTAAGGTCGAAGGGGAAGCTGCTTGCGGTGCCGGGGGCAAGGTCCAGCAGCAGGCTCGGGGACGATGCCCCTTCCGGCAATTGGTAGAGTTCGTAGCCTGACGGCCCGTTCGCGGCGAAGTAAAGAATACCATTATGGACCAGAAAATCAGCTGGATTCGCTGAAGCAGCACCGGGATTGAGATTCATTACCATCGTGGTGCCGGCGGCCGTCCCGTCGGTGACGTAGAGTTCGTTCCCCTGGGTACCGTCGTTGGCCGCGAAGTAGAGTCGATCGCCCAAGCGGACGATTTCCGTGGTGGCTATTCCCTGACCGGCGCCGGGGCGGATGTCTTTGAACACTTGTACGGCGTCGTTGGCGGCGTCCACTACGAAGAGTTCGCGGCCGTGCTCCGCCGTTAGCCCGACGAAGATCAGGCGGTCTCCCAATACGTAGGTTTCCCGGTACTGCGGGCTCACTTCGGTGCCGGGGAAGGGCATTGTTTTGAGCGCCGCTCCCGTATTCTTGTTGAGCACGATCATTTGCCGGGGGGCGAGTACGTTGGCTGAGGATTCGAGGAAAACGTGGTTGGTGCCGATCCCCCTTACCCGGCATCCTGCGTCAGCGCCGTAATTGCCGAGTACCGTTCCGGCGGCGTCAAATACGCGGTAAATGGCGCTGCCGCCGGTGCGTAGTTCCGTCGCAAAATAGCCCGGGCTGACGTAGGTAGGAACCGGAATATCGTAAGCATCCGCCGCCGAAAAAATGGGATCGATGGGCGAAAGCAAAAGGCCTTCGCTACCGCCTTCCCCGACGAGACCGAACCGGAAACCAGCCTTGGTGGAAGCCTCGTCGTCGAGCGTAACCACCGCGTGGCCGCCCTCCAGACCAAAATTGATGCGCGTGTTGCGACCCTGAATAAGTTTACCATCCGCCAGGCGATAGGTGGGTTCTTTCAGCCCTTTTTTGGTGAGGACGAAGTCAACGTAAGTATTTGGTCCGCGCTGGCCGGAAACGAAGGTGGTGTTTGCGATCGACCGGGCGCTCGTAAGCAAACCGGTCACGCCAGCGGGTAATTGCAGCGCTTCGGTGGAGGCTTCCCGGCCGTAATGGATTAGGTCGTCGCCGCCCTGGCGCAGCAGCAATTCGCCGGTGGCTTGATTGGCGCCGTAGATAAAGGGACGCTCCGGGCCCCGCCCCAAACTGAATTGCCCAACCGGAGTGACGGTCGCTTGCCCCGGCGCCCACCGCTGCAGATCGTAAAGGCCCACCTCCTCCGCCGGGTCGAGGAGGAAAAGTTGTCCACCGGATGCGACGGTGCGCAGTGCAGCGACGTCCATCTCCGGTAAGGAAAAGGTTTCGACGGCACCGGTGCGTACGTTGAGGCAGGCGATCTTGGTGTTGCCGTCCTGCTCCACATTGAAGTAGATGACGCTTCCGGAGACGTGGGCGTTAGGGGCATAATTCCCCAACGGCAGACCCGCAAATGGGCGCAGCCCTTCACCGGTAAATTGTTGCGCCGTTACCTGCCCTCCCTTTCGCAAAAGGAAGAGCGTTTTGCCCGCAGTCGTGAGGGGCGCTTGGAGTAATTGGTGATCAGTTAGCTCAAGCACCGGCAGCGTCTGGCCGGCGGCGGAAACTTGGTGAATAGTGATTCCCGCACGATTTCGCCCAGCTACCGACAGCGTGTGCAGCGTGCCATCGTGGACAAATAGGTGACCGAACTTGCCGTCATTACCGAGGTCCGTAGGTACGGCCTGGGTACCACCCGCAGGGATTTGGAAGAGTGAAACGCTAGCACCATCGGGCAAGAAACCATAAAAGCTTCCCTGCTCCGCCTGAAACACCGGTGCTTGATTGGAGAACTGATGAGCCAGGACGCCACGCAGGCGCAACTCTTCACCGTTCGCCTGAGTAACCGATTTGAGTGCTGAGGTGGCGACATCGTTTAGGTACAGTAAGGTCTCCGTTTCGTTGCCAACCGTGAGGAGTAGACGATCCGCGGAGGCGCTGATTTCCAGCAGGGTGGGGAATTGGTTGGTGGGAATGGATGTTACCACCGCCGTCCCGGCAGCCGTGCCGTCCGTCCGTAACAGCAGCGTCAGAAAGTCATTCGTGCCGGTGGTGAGGTCCAACCCTGAGCCCGTGGAGGTAGCTAAAAAGTAGTGGTTCCCGCCGGCGGCCACCACTTTGCTAAAGCGGGCACCGGGGGCGGCGTAGACCAACTCGGCCCGGTCACCATCGATGCGGTAGAGACCGCCACCGGTCGCAGCGTCGGACAGTGCGGCAAAGATCAGTTCGCCGACGCCGTAAACACCGGGCGCCGTACCGCCGTGGCCAGCGCTGAAAAGGCTGCTTTGCTGAGGATCGAGCAAGGCCCGGACGTTGCCGGTCGTTGGGTCGATCTCCGAAATCAGCCCCGCGCCACCCTGTCCATTTACACTGCGGTAGGTAGCAAACAAGCGATCGCCAACAGCGTATACTTGGTCTACCTGGCTGCGGTGTACGTTACCGTAATTGAAGTTACTCAGTTGTTGGGCATCCTGTGCGCTTAAGGCTGGCCCGAATAATCCACCGAGTAGTGTAGTCAGCAGTAGAAAATGGTGTAGAAAGGGCTTGTTCGTCAAGGTCAGAGTTGTGTTGATAGCGAGGGTGAAGATACGGAACCTCCGCTCCCTCGATGGTTGGATCCAAGGTCTGGACGAATAGGGTCTTGCTACCGTCACATTTGTCTGATGACTTATTCGGTGCCGTATACCGACGAACGATAAAAACGTCCGCTACTACCCATCATTAAATGCGCATATTTGTGCGCTCTTGAATACCACCGCTCACCATACTACCGCAATCCTGCTATTCAGCCGCTCGGCTGAGGCTGAGGTCTGCACCAAAGATTTTGGGGTTGGGGGAATGAGTGCCCAGCGTTTGGCGGCAGCCTTGATTCGCCGTACCGATAAGACCTTGGCTGCCACTAATTATCCCGTTCATCGCTTTGATGAAACCCGGCAACGCGGACATTCCTTCGGAGAGCGGCTGGCCAACGCCATGGCGGATGTATTTGCCCTTGGTTACCAAAATCTGCTCGTAGTCGGTAACGATGCGCCGGACCTGCACGCCGGGTTACTACGCCGGGCCGCCAGTGAATTAGCGCGCGGAAGATCCACGCTGGTTCCCGATCACCGGGGTGGGGTGGCGCTGTTGGGTATCACGGCGCAACAATTTCTTAGTCTAGAACTGGAGCAACTGAGCTGGGAGACGGAATTTATTTTTCAAGAACTGGCCATCGCATTACCCACCGCGTGGATTGGAAGCCGAGTACGTGACATTAATTTCAACCGTGATCTGCGGGCTATTTGGTTCCGGGTGCGCTCAGTGTTTGGTCACTTAGCCGCAGCGATTTTCGGTCTTTCGGCCATCGCCATTTCTCCCGTTTTTGTCTCCGCCACCTCATTCCGAACGGCGACGCTTCGCGGCCCACCGGCACGCTGATCAAGGTTCTCCTTCACTTGCGTTGAAGGAGCCAGTTCACCCGTCCGCACGCTCGCCGCGATGGGTATTTCCTTCTTTCTTACCATACTTTTATGCTACGCATTCGCTTGTGGGCCACCATCTGTGGCTTGCTGTTTACGCTTTGTTTGTCCGCTCAGACCCAGCTTTCCGGAGTTGTTGTGGACGCCATCAGTGGCGATCCTCTAATTGGCGCGACCGTCCAGGGCCCCGATGGTTCAGACAACGGAACCGTTGCTGATTTCGACGGTAGGTTCGTCATTAAACTGCGCCAAGGTGATGATTACCTACGCATCAGTTACATCGGCTACGAAAGCAAGAAGTATAAATTGGGCGCTGACGCAGGTGGAGAGGAAGTTCGCATTGCCCTTCAGCCGGGAGCTACTTACGACGGGGAGGTCGTCGTCACCGCACTAGGATTGAAGCGCGAAAACCGGGAGTTAGGCTACGCCGTCCAGCAGGTAGGTGGGGATAAGTTGACCGACGTGCAAGCCGTCAACTTCCTGGACAACCTTTCCGGCCAGATCGCCGGCCTCCAGGTTACGGCGGGCGCGACGGGCGTAGGATCCTCTAGTCAAGTCGTGATCCGCGGGCAAACCTCCTTCACCAATAACAACCCGCTCTTCATTGTGGACGGGACGCCCATCAACAACAACACCATCATCAACCAGACCAACGAAGCGGCAGCGGGCTTTCAGGAGGTCGACTTTGGTAATGGCGCCATGGAGGTCAATCCCGCTGATATTGAGTCCGTCTCCGTGCTGAAGGGTGCCTCCGCGGCGGCCCTGTACGGGACCCGGGCGGCTAATGGAGTAGTGGTGATCACTACCAAATCCGGCGGTAAGCAGCAAGGGCTGGGGATTACGTTTAACTCCAGTTTTACCGTGGATAATCCATTCCAGCTGCCCCGCTTCCAGGACGAATTCGGCCAGGGGCAGGGCGGCGAGTTCGAGTTCGTCGATGGCCTCGGGGCGGGAATTTCGGATAACATTACTTATAGCTACGGGCCGAGACTTGATCAAGGGCTAAACGTCTCACAGTTCGGTAGTCCCGTGACTTTGCCCGACGGCAGGGTAGTGCGCGGCGGCGACGTCGCCATCCACGGTGGGCAGACCATCCCCGCCTCTCCGTGGGTTAGCCGGCCTGACAACGTCAAGGATTTCTACGAGACCGGAACCACGGCCATCAATAGCCTCGCCATCAGCGGCGGTGGGGAGTTTGGCGATTTCCGCCTCTCCGCTACCGACCTGCGGAGCGACAGCTACATCCCTGGCGTCGACCTTAATCGTAAGAACATCTCCGGCAAATTCGGCTTCCGGCCGACGGAGAAACTGACCGTCAACGCCAATGTCAACTATGTCAACTCTAACTCCAGCAACCGCCCCGGCGCGGGCTACGGCTCGGAGAACATTGGCTACAGCCTCGTCGCCTGGTACCCCCGCCAAGCGGACACCGAGGCCCTGCGCGAATACTGGCAGCCCGGTCTCGAAGGAACCCAGCAGTACAGCTTCAACTACACTTTTTTCGATAACCCATTTTTCACACTCTTCGAGAACCGCAACAGCTTCAACCGCGACCGCGTCTTCGGCAACCTCTCCGCCAGCTACGAACTCGCGCCGACGCTGACGGCGACTGTCCGCACGGGCATGGACTACAGCAACGAGCTGCGGCAGTTCCGTCGGGCGTTTAGCACCAACCGGTTCGCGCAGGGCGGGTATGCGGAGAACGATGTTTCCTACCGGGAGGTGAATACCGATGTTCTGCTCGACTACAAACCGAACTTGGCCGGTGATTTCTCCATCAACCTTCTCGGCGGTGCCAACCGGCTAGACCAGACGGCCAGCAATAAACAGTCCCAAGCCCTCACCCTCGCCCAACCCGGTATCTACCGCCTCAGCAACGCCGCCAGCCCGGTCGAGATCTTCGACCAGACGGCCGATAAGCGGATTAACTCCGTCTACGGCCTCGCCAAGTTCGGCTACCGGAACTACCTGTTCCTGGACGTGACGGCCCGCAACGACTGGTCCTCCGCCCTCGCCACGTCGGACAACGCGGATAACACCAGCTTTTTCTACCCGTCCGCGAGCCTGAGTTTCCTCGCCGACCGGGCGCTGACCCTGCCTTCCGCCGTGAGCTTCCTCCAGCTCCGCGCCGGCTGGGCCCAGGTAGGCAACGATACCGACCCTTACCGGACCTCGTCCATCTTCGTCGCCCAGACGCCCTTCAATGGCCAGCCGACCTTTAGCGAGCAGGCCGTCCTCGCCGCCCCCGACCTCGTCCCCGAGCGGACGACGAGCGCCGAAGTAGGCTTCGATCTCCGGCTGTGGGACGACCGCGTCGGCATCGACGTGACCTATTATAACCAGACAACGCAAGACCAGATCCTGAGCCTGCCCGTGCCGCAATCCTCCGGTTACCGGCAGCAGATCGTGAACGGCGGGCGGGTGAGCGCGGCCGGATTGGAGGCGGTGCTGTCCCTCAGCCCAGTGTGGAGCAACAACGTCAAGTGGTCCAGCCAGCTAAACTTCAGCACCAACCGGGCGACGGTGGACGAGCTGCCGGACGGAACGGAACGGTTTACCCTAGCCTACAGTCGGGTGTACAACTCGGTGAACCAGACGGTGTTTTTCATCGTCGAGGAAGGCGGCGAGATCGGTGATATCTGGGGCACGGGTTACCTCCGCAACGCAGACGGTGATCTCGTCCTTAACGACGCCGGCGGCTTCATCGCGGATAACAACCTTAAGAAACTCGGTAACGCCAACCCGGACTTCATCCTCGGCTGGCAGAACAACGTCCGCTTGGGCAACTTCGACTTCGGTTTGCTGATGGACTGGCGGCAGGGCGGCGACATCGTTTCCCGGACGCTGGCGCTGGCGGGCGTGGCCGGCCAGCTGGAGGAGACGGCTAACCGGCCGGCGGAGGGCTTCGTCATCGAAGGCGTCCAGAACACCGGCACGGCCGAGGCACCGGTCTACACGCCCAACACAACCCCCATCTCCGCCGAGAGCTTCTACCGTAGCTTCTACAACCGTAATCATGAGGAGAACAACGTCTACGACGCCAGCTTCCTGAAGATCCGCGAAGCCTCGCTGACCTACCGCTTCGGCGACGCGCAGTTGGAAAACAGCTTCTTGAGGGGGCTGGAGAGCCTGAGCATTAGCCTGGTGGGCCGGAATCTATATGCCTTCACGGCCATTCCGCACTTCGACCCGGAGCAATTCGCCATTCAGGGGCAGAACCTTATCGGTGGGGTAGAGGATATTTCTTACCCGACGGCGCGGTCGTTCGGGGTGAAATTAAACGTGGGGTTCTAAGCCTGCTGCGGGTGAGGGGTTGTACCCCGACTACCTGAGTGTCGGGGTGCAACCCCTCACCCGCGTCCCTGCTCCTCCAACTTCCCCCCGCACCCGCGTTCGCGCAAAAAAGAAAACCATGATACGCACCATAGGATTACTATTCATTCTCTTCCTCCCTTTTAGCTGTACCAGCGATTTTGAGGACATCAACACCAACCAAAACGCCCCCGCCGAGGTCCAGCCCGAGCTCCTCTTCCGCCAGGTCATCTACGGCTACGGCGACGCCATGGCTTACGAAGGCTTCGTCGCCGGCAACCTGCTCAGCCAGCACTTCGCGATGATCGATTTTAACCTCTTCGACCGCCACGCGCTGGCCTCGCCGCAGGAAGGCGGTAATCCCTGGCCGATCCTGTATACCGCGCTACGGGACAACGAAACCATCCTGGAAATCGCCCGCGAAAACCCGGCGCAATCCGTCTACGAAGGCCCCGCGCTGGTGATGAAGGCCTACTTGTCGATGACGCTGACGGATATGTTTGGGGACGTGCCTTATTTCGAGGCGTTTCAGGGGCGCTCCGCGGGCGTAACCACCCCAAGCTACGACCGCCAAGAGGACATTTACCTCGCCGACGGCGGCATCCTAGACAACTTGCTCACCGCCTTTGATCTTCTGGATAACTACCCCGGCACCCAACCCTTGCGCGGCGATATTCTCTACGACGGCGACCTCTCCGGCTGGGTCCAGTTCGCCCGTCTGCTCTACCTCAAAGCCCTGGTTCGGATCGGGGACCGCGAACCCATCGCCGCCCGGGTTTCGGCTAACCTTACCAGCGTTCCCATCCTCTCCAACAACGGCGAAAACGCCACCTTCCGCTTCACCGCCGGCCCGCCTAACAACTACCCGCTGACGACGGCTCGCGTCGGCATCTTCAACGTCTTCCTGATGTCCCAAACCGCCGCCAGCATCTTCGCGGAACTCAATGACCCCCGCGTGGAACGGCTCTACCGTCCCGCGGCTAATTCCGGCACTTTCACCGGGATTGCCAACGGTATTGACGCCGCCAGCGCAATCGTTCCCGATGACTTCGCCCGTCCCGGCACCATATTTCGGGAAGACGGGGCACAGTTCCAGTTTCACTACGCTACGTCCTGGGAACGATTCTTCCTCATGGCGGAAGCCGCACAGCGCGGATGGATCAATATGGACCCACAGGGTCAGTACGAAATCGGCGTAAAGCAAGCCTTCGAATATTGGGGCGTAGCCATGCCCGCCGACTACCTGACCACCGGCCCCGCCGCCTGGGACCCCGCGCGTGGCCTGGAACAAATCATGACCCAGAAATGGATCGCCAACGCCGGCAACGCCTACGAAGCCTGGACGGACTGGCGGCGCACGGGCTTCCCCCGTCTAGCGCCCGTCGAAGCCAGCCTGAACGACAATCTCATCCCCATCCGGATGCCCTATCCGAGTGAGGAGCAGGCGCTAAACTTCGAGAACTACTCGACCGCGGCCGCCGCGACGGATGGTAACTCCATCAACGTCCCCGTTTGGTGGGACCGATAATGCAGCCCTCCCCTAAATATTAACTTTCCTCACCCGCCTAAAGGCAATATGCAAACCGATCACATCACTATTCTGCAGTGGGTCTTGGTCATTGGCAGTAGCCTGGCCCTGTTCGGTGTGGCTCCCTTAGCCCGGACGGCGGCGGAGTTCTTCGGTGGGCGCACGAAGGATCGGGCTCCGACGGTGGTGGCGTTGACGAGCAGCCTCGTTATCAGTTGGTTGTTTGCCAAATCCATCACCAACGCGGCGAATCTCGGCTTGGCCTTTGGCTTGATCGGCGGGGTAGCCTACGCGGCCTACTACCTCAGCTTCGCCGTGGCTGGCTGGGTCATCTACCGGATGCGGACGGTGGGGGGGTACACCTCCATCCACCATTTTCTGCGGAGCAACTTTGGCCGGGGGGCAGTGCTGGTTTTTTCGTTGCTCATTTGCTTTCGCTTGTTCAATGAGGTGTGGTCCAACACCATGGTCATCGGCAGTTACTTTGGCGGGGTGGGGGATACGGCTTACTACCTGGCCATCCTGGTCTTTACGGCGCTGACGCTGGCCTACAGCCTGAAGGGCGGAATGTCCTCCAGCATCCTCACGGACGTGATCCAGATGGCACTATTCGGGGTGTTACTGGTGGTCATTCTCGGAGCGATCATTCCCCGAATCAATTACTCCGCCGCGCCCTTACTGAGTAGTGGGGAGTGGACGATGGCGGCCGGTGGGAATCTGCTCCTTGTCGCCATTCTGCAGAGCTTCAGTTACCCCTTTCACGATCCGGTTCTGACGGATCGGGCTTTTTTGAGTAGTCCGCAAGCTACCCTCAAAGCCTTCCTGTACGCCACACCAATTGGTTTTGGGTGCATTCTATTGTTCAGTTTCGTGGGCATTTACGGTCAGGTTGCCGGCGTGGAAGGGCAGGCTCCGGTGGAGGTCGCCAAGCTGCTCGGTGGCCCGATTTTGCTGGTTATGAATTTCATTATGATCACCTCCGCGGCGAGTACGCTGGATTCCACTTTCACCAGTTTTTCCAAGTTAGCCGTAGTGGATATTGCGGGCGCTGCCGCAGGTGCCAAGCAAAGGGGAGGTGGGACCAGTCTCGATGCGGAGTACCTTACTCCAACACAACCCACCCCAAGCGTGAAGCGCGGTCGGATAGCCATGGTCGCCATCGTAGTGCTGGGGACGATCCCCGTCTTCCTGAACCCAACCATTCTTTCGGCGACGACCGTATCCGGAGCAATGGTATTCGGCCTGGCGCCGGTTTTTTGCCTGTGGAATACGCAGGCGGGCCCCCTCAGCTTTCACCTTTCCGTCGGGTTCGGTTTGCTATGCGGTCTGGCTTACGCTCTGGGTGTCTGGCCGGATAGTTGGATATTAACCTCCGGCAAGTACAATGGTCTGCTGAGCGTCAGCCTGGTAGAAACCATTGGGTGTACGCTGTTGTACCTCTTGCCGATCCCCTTCACCAAAAACGCAAGCAGATGAATGGCCAACCCCTAAGCTGGGCCGAGTTCGAACGGGTAGAGATGCGGGTAGGGACCGTCCTCTCCGCCAAGCCCTTCCCCGAAGCGCGCAACCCCAGCTACCAGCTCCGGATCGACTTCGGTTCAGAGATCGGTGAACGAAAAACCTCCGCCCAGATCACGGACCGTTACCTTCCCGAAGACCTGGTGGGGCGGCAGGTAGTGGCAGTCGTCAACTTCCCCCCGAAGCAGATCGCCAATATGATGAGCGAGTGCCTCGTCCTGGGTGGGATGGAAGGAAAGGTGGTCACGTTACTGAAGCCGGATTTCCCGGTGGTGAATGGAACTCGGATTGGGTGATGGGAGGAATTAAATATCATAAAGGAACGGGCGCTTGGAGAACCCCAGCAAGCCCGCTTCGCTCGGCTTCCTGGGGCCGCTCCAAGACCCTGAAGCCTACCTTTAGTAGGGTCTCGGAGCGGCCTGGGCATTCGCCGCGAAGCAAGCGAATGCTCAGGTTCTCCGAGCGCCCGGGCATAAGAGCTATGAGGACATTCTATAATGACCATTCTTCCACTCTTGCACCTTCTCTTCACCCCAATCATTGCGCTCAAAGAGTTCATCCATTTGCGCATCTACTTCTTCTGAAAGGTGGCGAATCAGGACTCTCCGCATTTCGAGAATCACGCTTTCCGGTACTTCATGCTGGAACATTTTCAGTAGTTCTAGCTGAGCGTTGGTTAAGGGAGGCGATTGCGTTGACATGGGCTACTTCTTTTACGAATAACGAGAAGCAACATGTTTCCGTTGCGCTACTTCTTCCAATAAATATACAGGTAGCATGACCAAACCCACAACGGAAAAGCAACTCGGCACCCTCACCGGCCCCGTCCTCCTTTTTGGAGGTGCCTACTCCAACTTCCACGCCCTGGAAGCACTGAAGGCGGAGGCGGATCGGCTGGGAATACCACCTTGCAATATCATCTGTACCGGTGATACGCCGGGCTATTGCGCGGACCCGGAAGCGTGCCTCGACCTCATCGAGAAGTGGGGCATCCACAGCATCGCTGGCAACGTCGAGACCAATCTCGTTAACGGTACCGACGATTGCGGCTGCGGCTTCGGGGATGGCTCCCGCTGCGACATGTTCGCCAAGCTGTGGTACACCTACGCCGCCAAAAACGTATCCCCCAAAAACCTGGCCTTCATGGCGGGCCTACCGGACTTCCTTCGATTCCAGTACGCCGGAAAAGAAGTCGTTGTTCTCCACGGCTCCCCCCGCCACCAATCCGAATTCGTGTGGGCAAGTACGGAGGCAGCCTTGAAAGCTCAATTTTGTAAGGACGTCCACGCGGACGTAGTCGTTGCTGGGCATTGTGGACTTCCGTTCCTTGATGAGTTGCAAGTATCGAGTGGCGAGGGTCGAGTTGCAAGTGGCGAGTTGCGAGTAGCGAGCGAAGCGAGAGTAGCAGCGGAGCAAATCGAGAATCGAGAATCGCTTATCGAGAATCGAGAATCACGCAGTGCCGCGAGAGTAGCAGCGGAGCAAATCGAAAATCAAATATCACATATCGCATATCGCATATCCCATTGGGTCAACCCCGGAGTAATCGGCATGCCCGCCAACGACGGCACCCCCCGCACCTGGTACGCCATCCTCAACGATACGGACGGTCTTGAAGTCACCTTCCACGCCCTCAACTACGACCACGAAGCCGCCAAATCCAGCATGCTGGACGACCGCCGTCTCCCCGTTTCCTACGCGGCTACCCTCACCACGGGGATTTGGGACAATACGGAGATCATGCCCCCCACCGAAGAGGCGCTGGAAGGCATTCCGCTCAACGCCACCTTACTTGCCACTCAACTGCGCACCCGCGGCAGCGCCCAAAAAACGAACGTGAAAACGGACCGGACCAACCGGAATAAACCTCAAGAAATGAATACGTACTCCAACCCCAAAGACCTCCGCACCTTCGGTAAGATCGCCGAATGGCAGGAAGAAATGGGCAATAAATTTTTCGACTGGTACGCTGGCGTGACGGAAGGCGATACGGCCCTCACCGAACGGGAGAAAGCCCTGATTGCCCTGGCCGTTAGCCATGCCATCCAGTGTAGCTACTGTATCGATGCTTACACCACTAACTCCCTCCAGGCCGGTGCCGACGAGGAACAGATGATGGAAGCCGTCCACGTCGCCGCCGCGGTAAAGGCCGGCACCACCCTCATTTACGCCCGGCAGATGCAGCGCCAGGTAGAAAAAATCACGATGTAGTAACGTAGTACGGTAGTCGGGTAGTAGCGTAGTACGCCGCCCGACTACAGACTAAAGACTAAAAATGGCTATCAAGCAAAAAACCAAATCCCTAAGCGCCACCGGCAACGCGCTGAGTTCCTCCTTCGTGCAACTGAACGTGCTGAACGGGAAGGACATCTCCGACGCAAAATTCCCCGTCTTCGCTAGCAAGCTGGCCGAGCAGGGGCACGCGCCCTTCAAGCCAACCCAGATTGAGATCTTTCAGCTGAATATCGGGAAGCTCTGTAACCAAACCTGTGCCCACTGCCACGTCGACGCCGGGCCGGACAAACGGGTGGAGAACATGAGCCGAGAAACGCTGCAGCAGTGCCTCGACATGATCGCCGCCATCCCGACGGTCACGACCGTGGACATCACCGGCGGGGCGCCCGAGATGAACCCTCACTTCCGCTGGTTCGTCGAGGAATGCACGAAGATGGGCAAGGAGGTGATCGACCGGTGCAACCTCACCATTATCATGGCCAACCCGAAGTACCGGGATTTGCCCGAGTTTCTGGCCAAGCATAAGGTTCACGTTGTCAGCAGTTTGCCCTATTTCTCCAAGGCACGCACGGACGGGCAGCGGGGCGACGGTGTCTTCGAAGACTCCATCAAAGCCCTCCAACACCTTAACGAAGTCGGCTACGGCAAAGAAGGAACGGACCTGAAACTCGACCTCGTCTTCAACCCCTCGGGCGCTTATCTGCCAGGAAAACAGGAGACTTTGCAAGCGGAATTCAAGCGCCAATTGGATCGGAAGTTCGGCATCGTCTTCAACGAACTTTTCGCCATCACCAACCTACCGGTGAGTCGTTTCCTGGACTACCTCCTTGAAACGGGCAACTACGAAGAGTACATGGAAAAGCTTGTGGAAGCCTACAACCCCATGACCGTCGATAGCCTGATGTGCCGCAACACCATCTCCGTCAGTTGGCAAGGCTATCTCTACGACTGTGATTTCAACCAGATGCTCGAACTCAAAGTCGCCGCCAAAGGCCAGCACATTACTGATTTCGATGTCGCCGAACTCACGAACCGGAACATCGTCCTGAACCAGCACTGCTACGGGTGCACGGCGGGGGCGGGGAGTTCGTGTTCGGGAGTGATTAATTAGTCTGTAGTCTGTAGTCTACAGTCTGTAGTCGAGCCACTACAGACTACAGACTACAGACTATAGACTATAAACTTTCACCCCTCTTAGCCTTATAGGCCACCGCCCCCCGATACACCAGACCACAAAAGATCGCCACCCCAATACCGAGGTAGACGTAATTCAACTCCCCCACCTTGCCGAATACCGCGATGAAGGGAATGGCCACGAGGAAGAGGGTAGGGAACTCGTTCCACAAACGCAGTTGCCAGGGGCTGAAGGGGAGCTCGCCATTTTGCATGGGGAACATGAGTTTGGCCTTGGTGTAGACCTGGTAAACGACGAGGCCGAGCACGAGTGCAATTTTGACGATCAACCAGCCCGGCGTTCCGCTCTGGAGATAACCGGGGTTGAGGGCCACCATCGTCAGGCCGGCCGTCCAGGTGATCATCATGGCGGGGTTGACGATGATGCGGTAGACGCGGTCTTCCGTCCCGGAATATTCTTCGTGGAGAACTTCTTTGCGGATACGGCTGCGCGTGGCGGCTTCACTATCGCCAATTTCCGGAGCTATAATCTGGGATTCGGCGTGGTTCACCAGCACCCGGCCGAGGTAAAGCAGGCCGGCGAACCAGCTGGCGAATCCAATGACGTGCAGGGCTTTAGCGATGAGAATGATGGTAGCGCTCATGGCCCAAAGGTAGCCCGGTAATCAACCATGGCATTGCTGCGTGACTAATCTTGACAGAACAAATACGGAGGCTTGATCAACTCCCTTTTCATAAGGAATTTGTTAAAGGTAGTAAGGGCCAAACATCACCTGATTAACTGGGTTATAGCTGCAATTCCCAGCTACGTTGACCACCCTCCGGGGAAAGGCTGGATCACGTTTTTTGTAGTCTTTGTGTAGTGAGTAAAAACCAACCAGCAACTAATTCGGAGCCCAAAGCAAAATCCAGTATCGGGTGGCGCATTCTTAAAGTATTCCTGTGGATATTTGGCGTCCTTTTCGGGTTGCTAATCCTCGTGTTCCTGCTGCTGCAAGTGCCCGCAGTCCAGAATCGAGTCGCGGGAATCGTGGAAAGCATTGCAGAAAAGAGCCTCGGCACTGACGTCGGCATCGGCGGTTTGGATATCGATTTTCCTAGCCGAATTGAGATCGACGACGTCTTCATTAACAACCCCGCCGGCGATTCAATCGCGCGCCTCGGCCACGTCGGCGTCGGCATCAACATGATGGCGCTCTTCAAGAAGCGCATCCAAATTACCGACGTGGTGCTGCGCGACGTGTACGCCAACGTCATCACAACGGACTCGTCCAGCAACATCCAATTTCTCCTTGACCTCGGTGCCGTTGATAGTACGGCGACCGCCATGTCCGTAGATACCGCGCTCACCGAAGACACATCTGGCGCGGGGTTTGAGGTCGCTGCCGCAGGTGCCAAAGTTTTGTTGGAACGGGCCGATATCTATTACCAGGACGACCCCACCGGCATTTTAGCTGATCTGGAAGCCAAAAGGCTAGCCGTAGAGATGGAAGATGTGGATCTGGAAAACCAGACCTACACCATCAACTACCTGGAACTGGACAATACCAACGCTTTGATTGGTCTGGGCGAATCCTCTACGCCAGCGGATACAACCACCACCGAGGCTGCCGCTATGGCACTGGGGGCGGGGCGCGTCACCATTAAGGAATCCAACCTCCAGCTCGAAATGCCCGGGCAGATAATAACGACGGCCCTTCCCTATGTGAACCTGGAGGGCGCCGACCTCAACCTCGGTGAAGCCATCGCTTTCCGCGGGGAAACCTTTCAGGTAAGGGATCTCGGCTTTACGCTGGACGCCGAAGGCACTCCCGCACTGGAAGGACCGGGAATCGACTACAACCACCTCGCATTGACGGACGTCCAGGCCGAAGCGACGGACATCGCCTACGTAGTTGATTCGCTCCACCTCAGCCTCCGGCAACTGAGTGGTAAAGAAAAGAGTGGCCTCCACCTCACCCGCACCGAGGGTACGGTAATCTATGATCCAGACTACCTGAGCCTCCAAAACTTTACGCTCCGGACGGCGAATACGGAGATCAACAGTGATAATACCGAGATCAATTACAATTTCGCCGGGGGAGATTTGGAAGACCTTATCGCGCGTCTTCAGCTGAATGGCCACATCGGCTTACGTGATGTAGCCTATCTCGCCCCCGATCTACTTTCGGAACCCATCATTGGTAATAACCTAGGCCAGCGGGTAACCTTCTCGGCCCGGGCCAACGGGACGATGGCGAACCTGGACCTCAACCGCATTCGGTTAGATGGACCAGGCATCAAAATCCGGGCAACCGGAAAGGTGAAGAATGCACTTGATGCTACCAACATCGGTGGTACACTCAATCTGCTGGAGTTCAGCGTAGTCCCCGGCCCATTGCTGCCCCTCGTGCCGGAAGGTATGCTGCCGCCGGACATCAGTTGGCCCGAAAGAGTCGTAGCTGAAGGTAGAGCCACTTACCAAAACGACCGCTTACAACTCAACCTCTACGCCGTCGAAGAGCGCAGGGCCGGCAACGGACTGCTGAGCCGGGTGAAAACGAATGGCGTCATCGATGGCGTGCAGTCCTTTCCCAGCACTCGCCTCAACGTTTCGTTGGATACGCTGCTGGCGACGAAGGCTACCATTTTGGCTTACGTACCGCCGGGGACAATTCCGGAAGATTACACACTTCCCAACTTCGTCCGTAGCAGCGGTACGGTATCCGGGCCGATGGATGATTTAAACGTCAACTTGCGACTCTCCCTACCCAGTGACAGTATTTACGCCAGCATCAGTGGCCGCATCGAAAACGCGCTCGACCCCGACAACTTGAACCTGGATCTAGAGGTCGAAGACCTGGGAATCAGTATTGCTGAGGTAGAACGCATCTTGCCTGATTCCACGCTGCCGGCCAATATTAATATTCCCGACCTCCGCATTCAAAGCGCAAAAATATCGGGTAGCCCGACTAACCTCACCTTTGACGTCCCAATGGAGACCGACAATGGGACGTGGAAGATTAAGGGGAAGTACAATCCACAGGACCTTAACATCGACGTTAACGTAAGCGGTGTTCGGGTAGCCGAACTCTTCAACGGGCCGCTCGGCGATACCCTGGCTACCTTGGAACTCGGTCCGCTGGACATCAAAGCAACTGCCACAGGCGCCCTGGAGCCCGCTATGGATCTGGACGTCACTGCCGTAATCGGCGAAACGGATGGCCGCCAATTCCTCGATTTCGTTGCGGACGTGCAGCAGGACCGCTACGCCGCCAAGTTCAACATCACCCACCCCGAACTGCAAATGACGGGTGATGGCCTGTACGCTATCGGAGCCGACAGCGTAGCCTCCGTTGAGGCCGTGGTGGACATCAACAAGGCCGACCTTATGTACTGGGAAATCACCCAGGTCCCGATGGACGTGACCGGCCACATCGTCGCACGCTCCGAAGGGTTGGACCCCTATAACATGGACGCGTACTTACGGCTGGATACCATTCAACTCCGGGGAGCGGAAGGAAGCAGCTACGTAGATAGCCTGGTGGTGGATGCCAGCCTGCAGAATTTGAACAATGAGATTTACGTCCGCTCCGACGTGTTGACGGCAGAACTGCTAGGCAAATTCGACCCACTTAAGACACCGGAGAAGATGATCAATTTCATCATGGCTTACTGGGATGAAGACCTGCGCCAGCCCAACCCGGTGGAAAACGGTGAGGAGCTTGATTTCGCCATGAAACTTATCCGTCCCCAACCATTAACGGGAGGACTGATCACCGGGCTCACTAAACTATCCCCTTTCAACGCCTCCCTGTTGTACCGCGATGGTTCCCCCGAACTACTCATCAACCTTGATCTTCCGGAGATCGAATACGCCGGGCTGTCCGCCCACGATTTGGAGTTCCGCGCCATTGGTGACCAGGAAAGTATCGGCTTCGAGAGCAATTGGTCGGACATCGAGCTAAATGACCAGTTTGCACTGGGTCGCACGGTCCTCAGTGGCGAGTCCGTTGACGACGAACTACTCGTAGAACTGAAGTTGTATTCTGAAGACGATAGCCTGCGCCATTACCTTGGTCTAGTCACCGATCCTGAGTCCGAAGTACTCACCGTCCAGCTTGAACCCGAGCAGATCCTCAACTTTGAGACCTGGACGGTACCGGTAGATAACCTGATCACCCTGGAGGGTAGTGACCTGACGATCGAGAACCTGGTACTGCAAAATGGCCGGCAACTTCTGGCGGCTGAAACCACCGAGCCGAATGATGTCATCGTCCGACTGGAAAACTTCGATCTCCGAACCGCTAGCCGCCTGATTCAGTCCGAAAGCGAATTCGTGGGCGGTATCGTTAATGGAGAAGCGCAGTTGGACAACGTCATGACCAATCTCGGTATCCAGTCCGATCTTAAAGTTGACAACTTTGCGTTCGAAGGCACTAAGGTGGGGGACATTGCTGCCAACGTCACCAGCTCCGACGAGCAGACCTACAACGTGGACGTCAAGATTACGGATGAGGGCAACGATGCTACGGTGAAGGGCACAGTCGAGCTCAACGGCCCGCTCAATTTAACGGCCAACTTGAATAAGTTCATGCTTTCTTCCGTAGAACCCTTCAGCTTAGGCTATCTGGAAAATACGGAGGGTTACCTGGCGGGGCAATTCGCAATCGGTGGCACCCTGGATGCGCCAACTCTTGACGGGCAACTGGCTTTTCAGGACGCTTCCATTGTCATCAGTTTGCTGGGGAGCCGCTTCAAACTTTCGGACCAACCCGTTCGCCTATCGGGTGAAAACATCACCTTTGGTAGCGATTGGCGCATCTACGACAGCAACGGAGGCTACGCCAGCGTCCGGGGCGGGGTAGAGCTCAATACCTTGACTGACATTGAACTCGACATGAACATTGTCGCCAATGATTTTATGGCGATTAATTCGACACGGAAGCAGAACCCTGACTGGTTCGGCCAAATGTTCGTTGACGCTGAAGTGGCCATTTCTGGAACGGCAATCCGACCGGTCGTAGACGTGGAGGCAACGACGTCCAAAGAAAGTGAGGTCACTTACATTTACCGACTTGCCCAGCAGGGGCTCGTGGAAAGCGAAGGGGTGGTCATTTTTGAAGAGCAGTACCGGTGGCGCGATATTATACGCCGCGATACGACCGGTAAGGATACCATGGGTACGCAAACTGCCGGCCTCGACCTAACCCTGGCATTAGAGGTGCAGCCAAATCTCGAGGTAACCGTAGTGGTAGACCCCGTAACCGGGCAAACCTTTGTCGGGAAAGCTGAGGGTGACCTGGTACTTCAAATCTTTCCCGACGGCCGCATGGAAGCCAACGGGCGGGTGGAATTAACGGAAGGCAAATACGATTTTGTTTACCAGAATATCATCAATAAGGAGTTCATCGCAATCCCTGGAAGTAGTGTTTCCTTTCAGGGGGACCTGGAAAACCCAACCCTCGATCTACAGATCAGGCACGTGGTGAAGGCTACTCCACTACCACTGGTACAAGGCGTGGAAGGGAGTAGCGCGGACCTCGCCGGGTTACGCCGCGAACAGACCTTTTACGTAGAAATTGGGTTGGAAGGCGATTTACTACTCAGTAACATCACCACCAACGTGGTTTACCCGGAAGATGCCTACGGAAACCTTGGGCTGGGGCCGGTTGAAAACTCCTTAGCCACCCTCCGTCAGGACCAAAGTAGAATGACTACCACGGCCTTTCAATTGCTAGCCTTCGGGGCCTTTAGCGTGCCCTTGGTCGATAACGGTACCGGCGGCGGGCCGGGTCTGGCGGCCAATACCCTAACGGGTTTGATGGATAATTACCTCAACAGCTTTGCGGATAATCTCGTCGGCTTTGTCGATCTCGATCTTGGCTTAAATAATTATACGGATGAGGGGGGGAACACCCAGACCAACCTCCGTGTAAGCGTCCGTAAAACCTTGTTTGATAATCGGGTTATCGTTAGTGTGGACGGCGTTGCGGGCACTTCCGATGATGAACTGGCAGGTACGCAATCTACCTATCTGGACAACATCACCGCAGAGTACCTGATCAATGAAGATGGGACTTTCCGCTTAAAGTTCTTCCAGGACCGGGACCGTACCAGTTTGATTGGTGGTAATGGTAACGTCATTCGCTTTGGCGGGCGCTTAACGTTCGGTAAGGATTTTGAGAATTTGGGCTGGTCCAAAAAATAATTGTTCTCGCAGCAGCTACCCGTATGAAGATAAAATATAGTATGCTCGATTCGTTGGAGATGAGGCTTCCCTACCTATTGCTTTGCACCTGCGGCAGCGCCCTCCTGTTCATGTTTAGTTCGTGCAGCGTGACTAAATACCTCCCGGAAGGTGAGTACCTCTACGATGGGGCGGAGGTCAAGGTAGTAACTGCTGATACCGTAGCAAATGCGGAATTAATCGCCGAGGTAAATGCGGTGACGAATAAAAATACCAATAGTAAAACGCCGATCCTGGGTTACTACGGGATTTACCGCTGGTATAAATTTGAAGAGAAGCTAAAAGAAAAGCCAGAAAAATTTGCGGATAAAGACCACTGGGGGGAGCAACCTATTTTTTACGATGAGAGTATTGTAGAAACGGTAAACACTCTAATTGAGAACCGCTGCAGCAATGAAGGCTATTTTGTCAACGAAAGTACGTGGCACCTGGATACCAACCAGTCCAGTAGGACGGTTACCGTCGATTACGAATTAACTGCGGGTTACCCGTACCGAATTGATTCCATTGGGCAGTTTTGGAAGGACGCTTCAATTGGTAGGGAAATCGATAAACTGAGCCCGGAAACTCGACTCAATAAGGGTGAGCGCTATCAATTGGATAACGTCAAAGCAGAGCGCGACCGCTGGCAAAATAAATTACGAGAAGAAGGCTATTACTTTTTACGTGCTTCTGATTTTGTGTTTTTAGCGGATACCGTTGCCGGCACCCACGAGGTCGATATGTTGGTAAAATTGAAGGACGACGTGCCGCCAGAACACTTGGTTCGCCAAAGGATAAGCCAAATAAATGTATTTCCAAACGCAGAAAGCCAGGATAGTGCCTCGGTGTATGGGCCCGGTGATACTACGCGCACCGGAGGTTTACACATCATCTGCGAAAAGTGCCCGCTCCGACCGGAAATTATGGACGAAGCCTTCCAGCAAAAGGAAGGCGATTATTACAGCCCCATTGCGCATTCAGTAACGTTACAAAGGCTCGCTGCCTATAAGACGTTTCGGTACATTGCCATGGAATATAATAAAGTGCCCGGCTCGGATAGTTTGCTCGTGCTGAATGCCTACATGGAACCTCGTCTACGGCGGAGATTTGAAGGTGAAGTTGGCTTAAGCTATAACAGCGCCGATTATTTCGGGCCTAGTCTGAAAGCAGCCTACGTAAATCGGAATCTACTTCGGGGGGCGGAGTTATTTAGGTTGGAAGGCGACTATACCCTGGCGCAATTCCTCGGCAATGCCACGGAAACGAGAGTCCCGCGATCGAGCATATTCGGTCTCTCGGCGAGCTTAAACGTACCCCGACTATGGCTTCCCAAACGGCGAAAATTAATTCCGCGCGTCACTACGAGTAGCTCAGTGATTGAAATTGGTGGTAAAGTAGAAAGTCTCAATATGACGCTGGCTCGCTTCAGCGATGAAATTATAGCGAACGACCTCAGCGAACTTTCCGAAATTCTTGAGGATGATGAGGACGCCACCGAACGGCTATCTCTGGCTCAAATCCGTCTACAGTTCGGTTATACGTGGAGTCGGCGGACGAATAAAAGCCACGCATTAAATCCTTTGAGTGTCCGCTTCCAAAATCCAGTGGTAAGTACTGAGCAAGTGCTGGACCTCGCTCGCCTAAGTAACCTTTCCCCGGATTTATCCGGAACAAATGGTAACAGCCGCTTTGACCGGATGCTGGTATATTCACCGAATTATACGTTGACGCTAGATACCCGCAAGGATGGGAGCGGTATGCACGAAATATATCTGAATCAATTCGTGTCTATGAACGTGAATAATGTCTTCCCCGTCGGGGCGGGAGCGAATTTGCGCGAGCGGGAAACGAGTTATTATCCGCTTTTACAGAGCGACTTCAGGTATTACTTGACCTTAACCGAGCAATTACAAATAGCCACGCGGCTCCATGGCGGTATTGCTTTTCCTTTATTTAGCGAACGGGTAATTGTGCCTTATTTCGATTTATTCAGCATCGGTGGGCCCAATAGTCTGCGGGGCTTTGCGCCGCGGCAAATAGGGCCTGGAAATACAATTCCACAGCGAAATAATTTACTCACATTTGGTGGCTTCGGTAATCTCTTAGCGGAGGCTAGCCTTGAATTTCGTTATAAAGTCAATAATGTCGTAGAACTCGCATTATTCACCGACGTCGGTAATGTTTGGACCTACAAGTCAGAATTAGAACCACTACCTACTGACTTCGATCCTCGCGCATTTTCTGGCCAATTGGCGGCGGATGCAGGAATCGGTTTTCGATTTGACCTTCAGTTCCTGATCATGCGGATCGATCTCGCTCAGCCCTTCCAGACACCTTACGGTGAGGAAGAATTGAAATTACTGGATATTCCAAACGAGACGGCGCGGCCCGCGCCCGAAAACAATCTGCGGTTGGTAATTGCCTTTGGCTACCCTTTTTAGCCTACCCCAACAGCCGTTCCTTCTGCAACTGATACTCTCTCGGCGTCAGAATCCCCGCATCGTGCAATTCGCGCAACCGGCTGATCTGATCCAGTAGGTCGCCATTTACGTCAATCCCATTCCTATCCTTTTTCGGCGCTGCCGCAGGTGCCGGGGGGATGGGATTTGAATTAGCCTCATGGGGTGGGGGAGGCGTCGGCGCCGTAGTGCTACTTTGTACGGAAGGGCCAGTCGCAGAGGATGCGGATGGGTTTGCGCTCACGCCACGCGCAGCAGTACTGGTGGTGTTCCCGGTGACGAGCCGTTGCTGCCGGTAGTTGTTCTGCCGGAATTCCTGGAATGCCGGTAAGCGCCGCATCGCACCTAGTGCAGGGTGTTTCTCGATTCGTTCCGGTTTGGGCAACCCAAGCGTCACGCTGATCTCCAGGTGGCGCATCGCATCCGGGTAGCGACCAAGCTGAGCGTAGGAACAAGCCAGGTTGAAGTGACTGCCCGGATCAGCGTAGTCGGCACCAATGGCTTCCGCAAATGCTTCTAGCGCCAGATCGTAATCCGCGCTCTTGTAGTAGCGGATCCCTTCTGCTTTGAGTTCCGTTCCGCTGGCTCGGCCGGTATAACCGCCACCGGATTTCGAAGAATAGTCGTCACCGACGTATTCCTTGTTGAATTTAGCGTCCCACTTAGCCTGGGGCATGGCCATCCAGACTACGCCCGTGATTACGGGAATGATGGCTGCGACTGGCCATACGAAACCTAGCAACTCTTCAGGGGCGCCACTGACAGAAGCGAACAGGGCAAAGAAGAATAAGGCACACTGCAACACCCCTAGCTTTTTGTTACCCACGTAGAAGTGGTGGGTCCCAAAAATGCCTAGTAAAATGGCTAGAATGCCCGCAACGTGTTTTTTAAGCATGGAAGAACGTGTGGAAGGGTAACGGATGAAGCACCTAAAGTAATGCTAACGCGCCACGAAAATAGTCGTTCAACCACTGTATCCATGATTGATTAACTAAAGATTGAGGAGTCCTCGCCCTGGGTAGGCAATCCGGCAGAGGGCACTACTGAGGCCAGACTTCACTCACCCAATGAGTTAACCGGAAGTAAGGTCAGCAGCACTAAATTCAGTAGGCCGGAATCCGGACAGTGTAGGATGGGATTCGGACTGCCACTGGCGAAATTGGGTTCTTTATCGAGTAAGCCAAAACATCATGCAAACACTTTTACCCAGTAGCAGGCAAGCGGGTACCCCGAACCTTGCTTTCCTGTTTTTATTGGTCTTCTCCCTGCTGTCAGTAGGTCTGCAAGCCCAAACACTAGTGACGGGCTCAGTAGCTGATGAGGACGGGTTTTCCCTCATTGGCGTGAGTGTATATCCCGAAGGTACCGTCTCCAGTGGCACCGTGACTGACCTCGACGGCAAGTTTAGCCTCACAGTCCCAGCCGGGGAAGAATACCTGATCTTCAGCTATACGGGCTACTCCAAGCAACGGGTAGCCATTAACAACCGGACGAAGCTCAAGATCCTCATGAAGGAGAACGCCGCCCAGCTCCAGGAGGTAGTCGTTATTGCCTACGGAGAAGCCAAAGCCGAAGACGTGATCGGTGCCGTTGACCAAGTCACGGCTAAAGAAATTGAAAATCTCCAGGTCAACAGCTTCGACCAGGCACTGGCCGGGCAGACCGCTGGACTGCAAGTGCGGACTGGCTCCGGACGGCCTGACGGCGGTGCCGAGATCCTGCTGCGTGGCGTCAGTTCTACGGGAGATAACGCTCCACTCCTGGTACTCGATGGCGTCCCCTTCGGCAATTACAACGTGCAGCAGAACAACCTGCTCAGCCTCATCAATCCCAACGACATTGAAAGTATCTCGGTCATTCGCGATGCTTCGGGTAAGGCTCTCTACGGAAGCCGGGCGGCGAACGGACTCATCCTCATCACCACCAAGCGTGGCCGGACTGGTAAGCCGACGATCAACTTCAACCTGACGAGCGCTTACCAGACCATCCCCGAATACGAAAAGCCGAACAACCTCAACGCTACCGAACTCGCCCAATTCCTGGGTGATCGCCAGCGCGATATCGGCGTCGCTGAAGAGGACATCGACGAGCGCTTTCTCAACCCCGAGCGCTACGGGGAGGGCACCGATTGGTACGATCTGCTCACTAGGACTGGCCAACGGCAGAATGCGGACATCTCCATCCGTGGGGGCACCGATAAGGCGCGCTATTCCCTCGCCTTTGGCTACGTAAGGAACCAGGGCGTCATTAAGGAAACGGACTTCAACCGCTATACCATGCGAGCCACCATTGATGCGGACATCACTGATTGGCTAAGCATCGGCGGCATTTTCGCCCCGAGCCAGACCATCAGTAACGTGGCGGGGACGGACCCCGGCACCGGGCAGTTTCAGGCCTACCACGCCATGCAAATCGCGCGTTGGGCGGACCCGACGGCGCCGGCATACGACGACAACGGAGAGTTGACCCGGAGTACGCTCGGTAGTCTGCTGCCCTTCTACCAATCTAATCCACTTTTCCTGCTGGAAAACCAGCAGCGGACAGAAAACAACCGCCGGGTACAGACCCAGTTTACGGTGAAGGCCGACATTATTCCTGGGCTCAGCATCAAGAATACGACCGCGGCAAACGTAATCATGCAGCGCGGCCGCCGCTTCCGTTCCAGCGATATCCTGCAGGGAGCTACTTTGACGCCCAACCTAACACCTAACGATCCGCAAGCGCTGTCCTCCGCTTCGGTTGGCCGCAGTGAGAACTTGCGATTGTACAACGAAACGATGCTGAACTTCAATAAGAAGTTTGGCGACCACAGCGTGGATGCCCTCGCCGGTTACATTACGGAATACACCCAGGAGATCTTCCTGAACGCTGGCGGTAGCCGGGTGGTCAATGAGGATTTTGACATCTTTAATAGTGGTAACATCGCCCGCTTTAATCCGAATGATCCAACTGAAACGCGGATATTCTTCAGTGCTGGCGAGAGTGAGTCGGAACAAGCACTGATCAGCCACGTAAGCCGCGTCCAGTACAACTATAAATCCAAGTATTACGCTACGGCCAACTTACGCCGTGATGCGAGTAGCCGTTTTGGCCCGGGCCTTAGGGCAGCATACTTTCCCGCCGGTGCCCTTGCCTGGCGGGCATCCAACGAGCCCTGGTTCCCTAAGGGTATCTTCTCCAACCTGCGCTTTGAGCTATCCGTTGGTGAAACGGGGAATAACCGGATTGGTAACTACCAGTTCCAAGGTAACGTCGGCCGCGCCAACTACGTGCTAGGCAACGTGCAAGCGGATGGCTTCACCATCACCTCACTACCTAACCCCCTGCTGAAATGGGAAACCCAACGGCAAATTGACTTAGGTGTAGAAATGGGTTTTTTGCAGGACCGGTACAAGCTGGAAGTCACTTTCTACGAGGGTAACACCATCGATCTGCTGTTCTCCCAACGCCTGCCGATCTACTCCGGCTTTGGGAATATCATCTCCAACAACGGCGACATCCTTAATCGGGGTGTTGAGTTTCAGCTGAGTGCAAAACCGGTGGTGAAGGACGACTTCGTTTGGACGGTCAACGCTAATTTGAGTGTTAACCGCACTACCGTTGGTCGCCTCGGGGAGGACAATACTCCCATCATTCTGACAACGGCAGGTAACGGTACGCAAGTAAGCCGCACCTTCGGCAATGGCCCGGTGGGTAATTACTACGGTCTCAATCTGCTTGGCCTGTATACCCAGGAGATGCTGGACGATCCCAGCGTACCCCGCTACAACAACGCAGTGGTCGGTTCACCATTTTATGAAGACGGTGATGGGGACGGGCGCTTAGAAATTGCCGAAGATTACGTTGACCTCGGTAATCCCTTTCCCGACTTCAACTACGGCTTCAACTCTTTCATCACCTACAAAGACCTGGGCGTTCGCATCGTCGGTTACGGCGAGCAGGGTAGTTTGATCTACGATCTCAGCCGCGAGATTGAACTGAATACGGACGGGGTATTCAACGTTCGCGACGAGGTGTTCGACCGCTTCCGCCCGGGCGATACGGACTTCAGCGTGCGTGCACCCATCATCACCCAGAACGGGGAACCTTCCCGTCGTTACCGGACGCCAACGAGTGCCGGGGTGTACAATGGCTCCTTCTTCCGGATCAGCAACATCACGCTTTCCTACAAGCTCAATCGCCTGTTCAATAACATCGATGCTATTCGAGGCGCCACGGCGAGTTTTGCCATTCAAAACGTATTCGTGATCAGCCCCTTCTACGGTAACCCTGAGGCGGGCCGTAACTCCGGTGCTTTCGAGCGCAACATCAATTACAATACCTACCCATCCGTACGGTCCTTCACCTTCGGCCTAAACGTCAACCTCTAATGAGTAAGCAACCTATCCTACGTATCGGTGCCGTACTCTTACTGGCACTCTCCCTTTTTACTTGTAACGAAGAGGAGTTCCTGGACCGCGTCCCCAATGGCCGTTTTACTCCGGAAAGCTTCTACCTGAACGGGGAGCAGATCAATGACGCTACTACTACGCTCTATCCGTTGATGCGAAGCATGGCGAGTGGAGCTTTGAATGACTACGGTGACTATCGCTCAGATAACACCACCTTCGAGTTTAATTCTAATGACCGAGGCCGCGAGGGTTTTGAGCGAGTGGACTACTTCTTATTGCAGTCCGGCGACGGTTACCACAATCAATTTTACAATCCTCCCTACACCGGTATTGGCCGAGCCAACTACATCCTGGAAGCCGTTGATGACGTACCGTTTATTGACGAGAGCCGCCGGGCAACGGCAAAAGCCGAAGCCCTCTTCTTCCGGGGTTACTTTCACTTCTTGTTGATCCAGCATTTTGGCGACGTGATCTCTAGCACCGAGGTTGTGGACGGAGACGGTAGCGGCCTCGCCGCAGCGCGCCGGGAACCACTCGAGGACGTTTACCAGAATGTAGTATTGCCCGACCTACGGGCAGCCATCGAAGGCCTCCCGGAGAGGTGGGATAATAACAACCTCGGCCGGGTCGATAAGGCCACCGCGCAAATGGCGCTGGCTACTACCCACTTTCACTTCCGGGATTACGCCTCCGCCCTTCCCCTGCTGGATAGCATTGTGGAGAGTGGCAATTACCAGTTGATGGATAATTTCCGGGATGTGTTCTTTACCGAGCAGATCGAGAACACGGAAGTGATCTGGGCCGCGCAACACAGCGCCGCGGTAGATCAGGGCTCCACCTGGATGTTTGACTGGGTCGCTCAGTCCGGTACCGACATCTCAATGGGCCGGCAGCGCGCCGGAGCTGGCTTCAATATTCCCACTTGCTCCTTACTGGATGCTTTCGAGGAAGGTGACCTGCGCCGTGATGCCACCCTGGGGATTTACGATTCAGACCCGGACGACCCCGAAAACGAAACCGTACCCTACAGCACCAAATTTCTCACGATCCCCTTCCCCGAGCAGGGGGGTACGGACGTTGATTACCCCATCTTCCGTTACGCCGACGTACTGCTCATGCAGGCCGAAGCACTGGTGGAAACCCAGGGCGGTTTACCCAATCAGGCATTGACCAACGTTAACCTGATTCGCGCCCGCGCTGGTCTGGATCTATTCTTCCCGGGCAATCCCAATCCGGATCTGGACATCAGGACGCCCGAACAACTGCGCGCCGCCATCCGGCAGGAACGCCGGGTAGAGTTGGCCTACGAAGGAAAACGATCCTACGACCTGCGCCGCTACGGCACCTTCGTGGAAACGATGCGGGCCCACGGGGAAATCCAAAAAATGAAGCAACCCTTCGTGGCTGACGTGAACGGCGCCTACGAAAATATTCGGGAGCTGCTCGCCATTCCCAACGGACAAATTCTCCTTTACGGTTACCGCCAGAACGAAGGCTGGTAATTTCCGTTAGGCTCAACGACACAAACCCTTTAGCACATTCGCTCAATAACTCAATTACAAGTTTATATCATGCAAAGACTATTACCAGTATTATTACTCGCCCTCTGCTCCTGGCAATACGCAGGTGCGCAGTCGATCGAAAACTTTGATTACCCCGCGGGCAGTATGCTCGAGAACCTTGATGGAGGTACCAACTGGTCCAGTGATTGGCTGGTCCGCAAGGGAAACGATCAATCGGCTACCTCGGCGGACCCCATCGCGGTAGGTAGTTTAACTACCTCCTCCGCCGGGCGCCTGGACATCACTCACGCCGGTGCCGGCGGTATTCGCGCCGTCCGCCAACTACCCAACGCCATCACCGACGATGGCAGCACCTACTACATGTCCTGGTACATGAATACCAGCTACGAGGATCCCGAAATGAATGGCTCCGTAGCGCAGGTGATGATCACCAATACCGTTGCGCTGGGCGCCGGAGGACCAGCCGGCCAACGCGTCCGGATGGGTAAGATCTTCGGTACGGAGCGATTTGGCATTGACGGCATCAACGCCGGTGGGAACACTTTCATTGATGGCACCGACACTCGCGAACCCATGTTCGTGGTCGCTAAGATCTCTTTCTCCGGAGACGCGGAGGTGGACCCCGTCCGCATCTACATCAACCCCAGCCCCGACGCAGTAGCGCTGGACGACGATGATGCCAACGCCGTTATTAACGCTAACCTGAATGCTGGCTTTGACGGGTTCGGGTTTAAGGTAGAAGGTGGCGCCGCTCTCGAGGCTAGCTTCGACGACTTCCGTTTCGGCCGCTTCCTCAATGGTGACGATCCCTCCATGGCAGTATTTCCGCTGGAAACTTTCAACGACTACGACAACGGTGCTTCCCTTGATGGCGGCACTGGCGGTGAGGGCTGGGATGGCCCGTGGCAAGTGTTCGGCGAGCAGGGTAACACCATCATTCGTGATGCCGGCCTCCTAAACAATGAGCTCGCCGCTGGTACATCCGGGAACAGCGCCCGCACCGTCGGTACGGGAATGACGCAGCAGGTGATTCGTTACCTCGAGTCTCCGCTGGATACGACGGATAACGCCAGCTTCTGGTTCTCCACCCACCTTTCTCTTTCCGGTAACATTGCCGGAAGTGTTGGCAACATCATCTTGATCGACTCGACCTTCGGCGATAATCAGAACCGAGTGATCCTCGGTAAGCAGTTCGGTAGCCGTAACTTCTTCGCTACCGGCGTCGGTGCGGGTAATACCCAGACCGGCGTTCAGTTTGAAGACGGCTCCGCCCGCTTTGCCGTCGGCCACATGACCCGTGAAAATGGGCAGTGGCTACTCGACCTCTTCGTCGATCCCAACCCCGCTGACGGAGAACCCGCCGAGGAAACGGCCAACATTCAGAACAAAGCGTACAACGCAGGTAACTTCAATGCCGTATCCATCCGCGTTGCTGGTGGTGGCAGTGACCTCAACTGGGACGTAGACGATATCTACTTCGGAGAAACCTTCGAGGACGTCATTCCCGGTGATTTGGTACCCATTACCGAAGCGCCTCCCGGAGCAACGGAATCCTTTGATTACACCATCGGTGGCAGCCTCGAAGGTGGCGCTGGCGGTGAAGGCTTCACCGGCCCCTGGGTCACGGTAACTGCCGATGGCGACGCAACAGAAATCGTAGCGGAAGGCATCCAGAGCCTGCCCCGCCTCAAAGAAACGGTCGGCCCATCCGTTAAGATGAATGCCTACCAACGCCTCATGCGCCCACTTGAAGGCACCTACGGCGATACCGGCCGAGAATTTTGGCTTGGCTGGTGGATGGACGTCGACATGCCTGGCGCCAACGTCGTGCAGTTTGTCCTTGCGGACACCACCGTATTTGCTACGGGCACTGGTGGCGAGGTCGTACAGATCGGTAACAAGTTTGGTGGCGGCACCCTCGGTATCGTACCCGGTGGCAACATCGCCGACGCTACGGCTGAGGACGGTCACTTCTTCGTCGCCCACGTCATCACCAACGGTACGGCGGATCCCGATCAGGTGATCGTTTGGGTAGACCCCGACCTTGAAACGATCCCTAGCGCCGACACGGCTGACGTCATGACCATGACTGACCTGAGCAATTGGAACGGCATTGGCCTCAAGTTTGGCGGTAACCCAGATCAGCCGACGACGGCTCGCTTTGACGAGATCCGCGTTGCATCCTCCTTCGCTGAGGTGGTACCTACTACTACCGACATTGCTCCCCCGAGCCGGGTACTAGCCGCAGTAGACGTATTCGACTACGACGCTGGCATCGAACTCAACGGCGCTGAAGGCGGTGACGGCTGGGGAGGTCCCTGGATGGCTCAATCCGGCGTAACGCTCGTCGCCGCTGGAAATACCCTCAGTGACCGGACTTGCCCCGAAGGCAACCAAGCCAGCATCACCCAGATGGGAGCTGGTGCGGAAAATCCAACCGTCATCACCCGCGAGCTCTTCAACCCTTACGGTGTGACCGGCGAAGGCAGCACATTCTACGCCAGCGCGGTTATTGATATTACGCAGAAGGACATCGGTAACAACGCTCTCTTCAACGTGATCAACACTTCCGGAACGCCAATCATTAGCGTTGGTGGAACGCGCGGCCTCGATGCCCTCGCTGCCATCCGCAACAATGATGCAGCCAACGGCCGCCAGACTACTAACAGTATCGATGCTGCTGGTGCGAAGTGGATCGTAATTCGCATGGACGTGGACGTACCCGCTGGTACTTCCGACATTTTGGTCTGGGTGGATCCCCCGGCGGATGCCCTGCCGAACGATGACAATGCAGTCTTTTCATTCGATGCAGTGGATATCGGCGGCGGCATTGACGGTATCTCCCTCAGCGCCCTTGGTTTTCAGAACAGCACCTTCACGGCGGATGACATCCGCGTAGGTAGCAGCTACCGCGACGTTAGCTGTCAGTTCGGCTCTGACGATCCGAATCTCATCGCCTACGAACCCTTCAATTACGATGTTGGCACCGCACTGGAAGGTGCGGGCGGTATCAACGCATTCTGGGACGGTACCTGGGAGCCCATCATGGCTCAGCCCAATAACACCGCCAACATTATCGCTGGTAGCGTAGCTTACGAAGGCATCGAAACCAACGGTAATCAGGTTCAGTTTGACTTCAATACTGACCTTGAGCAACTCGACTACCGCCGTGAACTCGCCTTCCCGCTGGAAAGCGATTCGAGAACTTACTGGTTGACGTGGTTCCAGAACACCGTCGTACCCGACGCTACGGACAACATCGGTAACATCGCCCTCGTCAACACCGAAGAAGCTGCCCGCAACGGCCGCCGCCTGGCCTTCGGCCGGATGTTCGGTGAAGGCACGTTGGGCTCAGTCGCTATCCCAAACAACAACGTTCGCAGAACAGAGACACCTGATGCTGGCCTGAACTGGATCGTCGTCAAGATCGTCACCACCGGTGATGAGTCTCCCGTCGATACCGTAACGATGTGGATCAACCCACCGGTAGGCCCCGAGCCCGATACCTTCTCCACCGGCTTCGCCCAGTTCTACGGCACGCCGTTGCTGAAGACTGGCATTGACGTGATTGAGTTACGGGCTAATGGTTCCGGTGCGAATCAGTCTCCTTACATCACTGGCTTCGATGAGTTCCGCATCGCTACCGCTTGGGGTAGTGCCCGCCTGACGAATACCGTCAACGTAGCTGCGAACGATCCCTTCCAGCTATCGGCTTACCCTAATCCGACCTCGAGCGAAATCACGATCGAGTACGAATTGGAGCGCCCCGGCCGCGTGGCCGTCGAACTGTACAGCATGACTGGCCAGCTCGTCAGCAAATTGGCGGAGGGTAATCGCTCCGGCGGCGAGCAGCGTACGACGCTCAACCTGGCGGCGAATTCCTCCATCACCAACGGTATTTATCTCCTCCGGGTCACCCACGAAGGGAAGAGTACCACCCGCAAGATCATGATTCAACGGTAACCAATCCGTCCCATCCTCTTTTGCCGTGCCGGCCGTAGCGTAATGCTGCGGCCGGCATTTTTTGTGGGTGAGCGTCAGCGAATCCTTTCTAGTTCTTTGAACTTACTCTTCGTTTTTAATGACCGTCCCAGACGTGTCCGAAATCCAATACGCTTTAACTTGCCCCCATGTCCGAACTAATTACCTGCGGCAGCGCCCGCGAGATCCTGAACGCACAACGATTTGATTACGGCGACGAAATTTTGGCGCTGACGCAGGTGCTGGGTAAAGTGTTGGCCGAGCCCATCGTTGCGGATAGGGACCAACCCCCGTTTGATCGGGTGGCGATGGACGGAATTGCCATCCACTACCCGGCTTACGCCGCCGGCCAGCGATTCTTCGGACGGGAAGGCGTACAGGCAGCCGGGCAACCCGCGAAGCCACTCTTTGGTGTGAACCGTTGCATTGAGGTCATGACCGGGGCGGCCCTGCCCGGTGGCTGTACTACGGTGATTCGTTACGAAGACCTCGAGGAAGAAGGTGGTGGGTTCCACGCGCCGGAAGGCATTAAGGATAACCAGAACATTCACCCTCGGGGTAAGGATGCTCAGGCCGGCGAAGAACTGGCCCCCGCGGGTAGATTGATTGGCGTGCCTGAGATCGGGATGCTCGCCAGTTGTGGTTACGCCAAAGTGCGCGTGCGTACCATCCCCCGAATAGCCGTGATCACGACCGGCGACGAATTGGTCCCACCCGGCGAAAAGCCCGCTGAGCACCAGATCCGGATGTCGAACCTCTACCAGCTGAATGAATTGCTGGGTAAAAATGGTTTCACTGTGGCCTCGGGCATGCACGTCATTGACGATCCTTCCGCCCTCCATGAAATCTTAGGTCAATGTATTGAAGAACATGACGTCATAATTCTGACGGGTGGCGTTAGTAAGGGCAAGTTCGACTACGTGCCGGATGTACTGAGTGAACTTGGAATTGAGCGGCTTTTCCACGGTGTGGCCCAACGACCGGGAAAACCGCTTTGGATTGGAAGAAATGCCGATACAATGGTGTTTGGACTGCCCGGGAACCCTCAGTCTAGTCTCTCCTGTTGCCTGGCTTACGTGCTGCCGTTCCTACATCGTCAGATCGGCCTTGAAGCCAATAAACAGTTCGCTAAGCTAGCCAGAGACGTTGCCTTCAAGCCTGACTTGACGCTGTTCGCTTACGTTGCGGTAAGCTCCGACGCGCAAACCGGCGAGCTACTGGCTACTCCAGTTAAGCACGCTGGTTCGGGTGATGCCAGTAGTCTGCTGCGAGGAAATGCTTTTATGGAATTGCCGCAGGGACAGTCGGTATACCGAGCCGGAGAGGTGTACGAAGTCCGCTACCTTTAAACTATGAAACACCACAAACACCCACCCATCAAGCGCCCCGTTTTGGGTAAGTACGGAAGAGTAGAATTTTCCTTAGTTGGTACTAATTGCGCTACCATTGATGGCCTAATGGAAAGGTGGCAACGGGAATACGGATCGACCATCAATACGCTGGTAGTGACCGGCGACCACGGCCAGCAGCCGGAGTACTTCACCGTACAGCCCGGCGCGAAGAAAATGATGAACGGGGTAGGGTGGAATGAGTACGATGATAAGTTGTACGGTAGCCTCCACGATCTGGTACTCGTTAATGGCAATCACTACCCGGCTGATCGGCAGATCGTCTTCATTGATCCGAAAAAAGCCGGCACATTAGCGCGGCGACGGGAACAATTGACGAACGTCGCCGCGGTAATCCTTTGTCAGGAGGCAACGGATCTCCCCCAGTGGTTGAGCGATGTCATTGTTGCCGAGACTCCCGTCTGGAATCTGGCAGACGCGGAAGGACACTTATTTAAGCTATTTGAAAGTAGCGCGCAAGCCGCTCAAGCTCCGCTAAAAGCCTTGATATTAACCGGAGGCAAGAGTACCAGAATGGGCGAGGACAAGGCTGGGCTGATCTACCGCAACGGACAATCAGAGGCGGACAGGTTAGCGCAGTTGTGTGAAGAGCGCGGTCTTGAGACTTACTTCAGCGTAAGCGAACCGAGTGGACTGGATAACGAACTGCCGGATCGCTTCGTCGGGCTGGGCCCACTTGGCGCCATTGCAACGGCCTTTCTTTATAACCCGGATGCCGCCTGGCTGGTCCTGGCCTGTGATCTTCCTTTGGTTGATGGACCGGTAATTGATCAATTGATGAATACCCGTGACTCGAGCCAATTAGCTACAGCAATCAGAGGAGGTTCAAAACCATTCCCTGAACCGCTGATCGCCATTTACGAACCACGGGCCTACGCCCGACTGCTGCAATTTCTGAGCATCGGCTACGCCTGCCCCCGCAAGGTGCTCATCAATAGTGATGTCGCCGAAGTAGTGCTGGAGGACGAGACTCCGCTTACGAACGCTAATACGCCCAATGAGCGCCGAGCGGTGCTGGAACGACTAAGTAAGTAGTGCTCTAGAGTTGTGTCCGCGAAACGATGGATCTACCCAACGTCACCTCATCAGCATACTCCAACTCCCCACCAAAGGAAACTCCACGGGCAATGCTACTCACTGCGATGTCAACCGATTCTAATTGTCGGTTGATGTAAAAGATGGTCGTATCCCCTTCAATCGTAGGGCTGATGGCCATAATGATCTCTTTAGCGTCTGGCTCCCGGGCCCGCTGAATTAACGTATCGATGTTGAGATCACTGGGCCCAACCCCTTCGATGGGCGCAATTACCCCACCGAGCACATGGTAAAGCCCCCGATACTGCTGCGTTTCTTCGATGGCCATTACGTCACGGATACTCTCCACCACGCAGATCATGGACCGGTCGCGTCGCTGATCCCGACAGATGGAGCAAACGTGCTGGTCCGAGAGGTTACCACACACCGTACAGTGCTGAATGTTGACCCGCATGGTCGCAATCGCCCGGGAGAAGTCAGTACTATCTTCCGGTGGGCGCTGCACCAGATGAAGGACCAACCGCAACGCCGTTTTCTTACCAATGCCGGGCAGGGATGCGAAAGCATTGACGGCATCTTCGATGAGTTTGGAAGAGAATTGCATGGTGGTAAGTTGGATCGTAAGAACAGGAGAAAAGTAAACAACTCAAGACTAAAAAAGTCGAGTAAATTCAAGGGTATTCTCAAATTAAATGCTGCTTTAATCTGCCGGATTTTAGTGCGTGTGGACGGGTATTTACGCCAATCATTCCACATTTCTGCCTTATCCGGGAACCACGGGCGGCAAGTTTGTTTATTACCTAAATAAAGGGCAAATTTGCCCCCCGAAACCACGAAGCAAAACCCCGCCCACCTCCGGGCCGAAAAGTACCAAACACATGGCAGAAATTATCCGCATGCCCCGCATGAGCGACACGATGGAAGAAGGCAACATTGTCGACTGGCTCGTAGAAGAAGGCGAGGCCGTAGAACCCGGACAGACCCTGGCCGAAGTCGAAACCGACAAAGCCACCATGGAATTGGATTCTTACTTTGAAGGTGTACTTCTCCACATCGCCGTGAAGGAAGGTGCCGTTCCCATCGACGGAATCATCGCCGTGATCGGTGAGGAGGGAGAAGACTGGAAAGCCGCCATCGAAAGCGCCGGCGATGCCGGTGGGTCGGGAGGCTCCGAAAAGAAAGAAGAAGCGAAGGAAGAGAAGGCGGAGACATCCGCACCCGCCGCCACGAGTGGCTCCGCTTCCGGCGGAAGCGACGACCGCGTCAAGGCCAGCCCGCTTGCTAAAGCCATGGCGAAGGACGCTGGTATCGACCTGTCCACCATCTCCGGAAGCGGAGAGAATGGTCGTATCGTAAAGCGTGACGTTGAGGAAGCCACTTCCTCCAAGCCCGCTCCAGCACCGGCTCCGGCACCCGTGCAGGCAGCCCCAACCGGTTCCGCCGCACCCGCTGCTGCGGCGCCTACACCGGCGGCTAACGTTCCTTCCTTTGCATTTAACGCTGGAGGCGACAACTTCGTGGATACGCCCGTCAGCCAGATGCGGAAGGCCGTTTCTCGTTTGGTCACGAACAGCAAATTCACCGCGCCCCACTTCTACGTAACCGTAGAGATTGCGATGGACAAAGCCTGGGAGTTCCGCAAAAAGATCAACGAAGTAGCACCGGTGAAAATTAGCTTCAACGACCTCGTCGTGAAGGCGTGTGCTACTAATCTACTTAAGCACCCCGTCATCAACTCCAGCTGGCGGGAAGATGCCATTCGGGAAAATAAGGATGTCCACATCTCCGTCGCCGTCGCCATTCCCGATGGCCTCATGATGCCAGTTGTGCGCTACGCCAATATGAAGTCCCTTAGCCAGGTGAATGTAGAGGTGAAGGAACTCGTCGGTCTCGCGAAAGCCCGAAAGCTGGGCAACGACCAGATGACTGGCTCCACCTTCTCTATCTCTAACCTGGGTATGTTCGGCATTGAAGAGTTTACCGCTATCCTCAACCCACCGAACGCCGCCATCATGGCCGTTGGTGGTATCCAGGACAAAGCCGTGGTCCGCGACGGACAGGTCGTCCCCGGTAAAGTCATGAAAGTGACCCTCAGCTGTGACCACCGCGTGGTGGACGGTGCCTCCGCCGCCGCCTTTCTGAACGACGTAAAGGCCAGCCTCGAAAACCCCATCCGCTTGATGGTCTGAGTCTACCCTCAGCTTGATTGATGGACGGGAGTAAGTCCAATCAAAAATCCCCTGACCAATGATCTGGTCAGGGGATTTTTTGTGCCCGTACGGAATGAAGCGGAAACCCGCCAGACATAGCACGCTGACGGCCCACTTCGTATCCTTACTGAATGATCACCTTTCGCACGGCGGCGCCTACGCCATCCGTCACCCGGAGGAAGTACATACCGGAGGGGACATCATTTGCCATTAGCCGGAGGGAACGTTCTCCCGCAGCAGAGCGGCCGGAGAACAGTTGCTGAATCGTCCGCCCGTTCAGGTCAACCAACTCCACGGTAAGGTGGCTCGGTTGTGCCAGGCTGAAGGATATGGCCATTTCACCGGCCGTTGGGTTCGGGCTGACCTCCAGCTTAAGGCGGGCGATCGATTGATCATTCACCGAGGTTTCCAGTTCCTGACCTCCGGGGGTAATCTCCCGATCGAGGAAAAGGTGGTACTCACCGGGAGCCAGGGTAATGCTGGTGGAGGGGCCGCTGGCCGCTACAAATGCATCCTTACCGTAGTCGTACCAATCGCCGGCACTGGGGAACACATTATTCACCGTAACCTCGGTTACGCCAAAGTTACCTAGGAGGACCACCTCGCCGTCGTTACCCCTTAGATTGGCGCTCTTCACGTCGCCGCGGAAGTTGCTGGTCACGATTTCCCCGTGGAAGAAGTCGAAATTGTTCCGCAGGTAATTGAGGTCAGCAATCCAATTGTAAACGTCCTGGCGGTCGGGCTCTTCGCGGTACTCCCATAGGATGGGTTTGTTGTCGAGTTTACAGTCTTCGCTGTCCTGGCCATTGGGGCATTCCCTGAGGCCAAAGTCGTAGCCCAGTTCGCCGAATTGCCACAGCATCTTCGGGCCGGGGAGGGTGTAGAAGAAGGTACTCGCTAGTTCGATGCGGTCGAGGCCGGTAGCCAGCTCGCGTACGTCATAGTCGCCCATCCGGTTGCCGAAGCGCTCGTTCTTGGTCTGCATCCGTTCTTCGTCGTGAGACTCCATGTAGCCCACCAGGTTGAGGCCGCTAAAACCGCGGTTACGGGCCAGGACGGAACCGAGGTCACTTTTCCCGCCTTCATTATAGCCCATTGAGCCTTCCAGGTAATTGTTGTGGGTGCCGGCGCCGGCCCAGAAGTACATGCTGTTGCCGTACTGGCCGAGTTCTTCCTCTTCGCGCTGAGCGGCGAAGTGCTCCATGATCATGATAGCCTGCGGGTCGACGTCCCAAACGTGGTCGGCGTAATCTTTAAGGATAGCGATGCGGCCGGGGTCGTAGGCTGCCCACGCGTCGAAGCTGGTTGTTTCGCGCTGAGTGAACCCTTTGGATAGATCCCACCGGAATCCGTCCAGACGAAATTCCCGCAGCCAGTACTCAGTGGTCACTTTTACGTATTCCTTCGTTAGCGGGCTTTCGTGGTTGAAGTCACTACCGAACGAGAGCGGGTCCTTTGGCGTCACGTTGAAGTAAGGGTTGTCCGCGGCGGGGCGGTTCATGCTCGGGTCCCACCACATCCGCTCGAAGGGGTTTTGGCCGAAGGCGTGGTTGTACACGATGTCGGCGACCACCGCAATGCCGCGTTGGTGGCAGGCATCCACGAAAGCTTTAAGGTCTTCAGGGCTACCGTAGTACTTATCCAGCGCACCGTGGAAACTTGGGTTGTAGCCCCAACTCAGGTTGCCTTCAAATTCATTGATGGGCATCAGTTCGATGACGTTGATACCCAGGCGCTCAAGGTAGTCCAGCGTATCCGTGAGGCTGGTATAGCTGTGGTCTTCCAGGAAATCGCGGATAAGGATCTCGTAGACCACCATGCGGTCCGGATCGGGGCGCTCATAGTCGGCGCTGCTCTGCCACTCGTAATCAGGGCGCTGCCGCCGGTGCCAGGTAAGGATCCCGGACGTCGCCGCCGTGGGGTAGGGAGGGATACCGGCAAAGGTCTCCTCACTGATGAAGGGATCATTGAATGGGTCCAGAATCAATTTACTGAAGGGGTCCGGTTGAAGGATATCGCCGTCAATCAGGAATTGGTACAACAGGTCACCTTCCTCGGGAAGATCGTCTAATTCCACCCAGAACGTGCCACCGTCAATGGACTTGGTCATCCGCGTCGTTGCCGTCGGGGCAAAATTGTTGAAGTTGTGCTGGATGAATACATCGTTCTTGCCAGGAGCGCGCAGCAGGATCATGATGCTACCGTCATCCATTGTGGTAAGACCGGGCTGGAGGCCAGCGGGTGGGTCCGCCACGGTTTGGTCACCCAGTACGAAGGTGACGTAATCGGTAGCGGTATCGCCTTGATAGGTCGTCTCCAAACGGAAAGTGTAAACGTCCAGGCCAGCGGGGATCATAGCGTTGATGTCAAAGCTTGGTTCCGTAGAGATACCCAGGGAGCTGGAGGTGCCGTCGATGAAAACCTGGTGGCGCGCTTCAATGAAGGAGGTGCCCTTAAGGTTAACGATGTCTCCACCTTGCGCACTTACGAGAGCAGAAGACGGTTCGGTAAACATCGTTTCCAAACGCGCCGTAACGGTGAATTCATCCTCCTGAACCTGCCCGTCTGAAGTCGTAGCCACAAAGCGAATGGTATGGTCTCCAGCGGAAGTGAGGATGACGTCGGTACTGAGGGAAGTTCCCGTCGTAGTCTGGACCAGCATCCCGTTATCAAAGACTTCGAGGGTTGCCGCCACGGTGGAACCTAGCTGTACGGGGAGCGGTTTGCCAAGGGCCCACAACTGCTGCTCAGGGTCACCCGTAGCCGTGATACCGAGGACATTACCTCCCTGACTGACGTCGACAAAGATGTCCTGATTGCCGGAGGCCTTCCCCTCCATGCTACCGTCCGCGTTGCGGAAGACGAGGGAGATCTGCTCGATGGCTTCACTAGACGGGACGCCGTAATACTCCCGGATGGTCGGAGAGTAGGTGTAGGTATACTTATTGGGCTCACCGGCGACGGGCGTCATCCGCCAATCTGGATTAGCGACTCCCCACTCGGTGGCCACGTAACGCCAACCTTCCCCCGCATCGGTGATGACCCCGGTATGAACGTAGACGTCACAGTTGCAGTCGGCCAGGCCACCGGTACCCTGAGTTGCATCGAAGGTGATGGTGACGGATTGGTCGTCCGTCGGCGCTGCCGGGTCAGTCGTAACAATTTGTGCCCCAAGGGGAAGGGTGCACAGGAAACAGAAGAGAAGTAAGAGTTTTTGCATGATGGGTTATTGTAATTAGGTGGATCGCCACTCAACGATTTTCAGTCCGGCAGTCATTGAGTGAGCATGAATGGTAAATATAAGGTAGGCCAATGGCTGTCCATAAGTAGGCAGGGCGATTTTCGACACTTAGAAAGCCTACTGACGTATTATGTTCCCATCCAGGTATTAGCGCAGTATGGTATAATGCAGCATCATTCAAAGTTCGAACAATAAATGATAGCAGTACGCCGTCCGGGCTTGGCGTAGTACGATTACGCAACCTACGAAAAGAGAAAGCGCCCACGGCCAGAGGCCGGGGCGCTTTCCCTGATTCAAGATGAGCTGGCGCAAAGGCCGGCTATCTTAAAAGTTGTCGTTGTTACGGCTGATGCGTGGACGACGGCTGGGGCCGTAGTTGTTGTCGTAGCTGCTGCCACCACGCTCGAAGTCGTCTCCGCTGGAACGGTCGTAGCGGTTGCCACGGTCGTAACGGCTGCCGCCTTCGTTGTCATCAAAACCGCCGCGTCCGCCGCGATCGTAACGGCTGCCGCCGCCACCGCCGCCGCCGCGGTCGTAACGTCCGCCACCACCGGAGCCGCCACGGTCGTAACCGCCGCCGCCGCCGCGTCCGCCGCGATCGTAGCCACCGCCGCCACCGGAGCCGCCACGGTCGTAACCGCCGCCGCCGCGTCCGCCGCGATCGTAGCCACCGCCACCACCGCCGCCGTAGCCGCCACCGCCGCGTCCACCGCGATCGTAGCCGCCACCGCCGCCGCCGCCACGGTAACCGCCGCCGCCACCGCCGCCGCGGTAGCCACCGCCACCACCGCCGCCGTAGCCGCCGCCGCCACCACCGTAGCCGCCACGGCCACCGCCGCCGCCACCACCGCCTTGGCGATCGTTTTCTTTTACAACAATTGTCCGACCGTCGAGGTCAGATTGGTCAAGGGCTTCAATGGCCGCTTTTGCTTCCTCGTCGTTGGGCATTTCTACGAAGCCGAAACCGCGTGAACGTCCGGTTTCCCGATCGAGGATGATTTTTACTGATTCTACCTCACCGTACGCGCTGAACGTGTTTTGCAGGGTGTCTTCATCAGTATCCCAGCTCAGCCGGGCGACAAATAAATTCATAACTAAAAATGAAAAGGGATAAGAAAAAAGGATGATGATTGTACAAAGCGGAAAAGTCAACAAAGCGACTACAGTCGGAAACCAAAAGATGAAAAATTCAATCTCAAGACGAAAACCTTCTAAACTCCGCAAATACTATTAATGTGATAACAAAATTGAACCAACAAGTTTGAAATACAACGGCGAAAATAGACTAATCCTGCTGAAATCGCCGGATTGTTTCGGATTCTCACGTTTTTCTCTTATGTCTTAGTGATTCCTTAACGCTTTATCCACCAATTTCGGATAGCAACCAATCGCTGCTTTTCCGTCCTAAGGCGGTGGATTTATCCCAACCGATCCTCCGCTGGCACCTGCGGCAGCGCCCAAATCTATTGCTGTGCTGACTACCTTGGCGACTATGCGAAATCTCCTGTACTTGCTACTAATGGTAGTTGCCACTGCCTGCGCAGAATATGTGAATACTGAACCAGCCACCCTGCCACCGGCTATCCTCCAACTGCAACAAGAATTTGCCCCGGATAAACGCACGGATCGAGTCGCCATTTCTCTTGAGAACGATACGCTCACCGGGTATACGACCAGGCGCGATGCGGCCGCTAACTTGCGAGAAGTTGCGGCCGAAAATGGCTATCACTACGCCGTAAGGACGCTGCCAGCTGAAGAACTAGCCGACACAACTTTTGGCGTGGTCCGAGTAGCCACCGCCAACCTCCGCAGCCAGCCAGGCCACAGCCAGGAACTGGCTACCCAGGCACTGTACGGTACGCCACTACAAGTGCTGGATAAACAGGATGATTGGTACCTCGTCCGCACCCCCGATCGCTACCTCGCGTGGCTGGAAGAGGGGGCCTTCCGGCGAATGACCAAACCGAAATTCAAGGACTACCTTAATACGCTAGACCTGATCTATACCGGAAAGTCAAGCGCCGCCGTAGACGCCGAAGGAAACACGCTGGCGGTAATTCGCCCGGGCGCCGTGCTGCCCAATCTCAACCGCATTCAACAGCAGCAGTATTTTGTGGATATGAATGGTCAGAAGGCTACGTTAACCGCCGAACGAGTAGCCGGAAGAAGTCTTCCTTCGGCGGAAATGCCAAACGTCGAAGACCTCCTCAAAACCGCCACCACCTTCAACGGCCAGCCCTACCTCTGGGGAGGGACGAGCGAGAGCGGCTTGGACTGCAGCGGATTCACCAAACTCACCTACCAATTGAATGGCTACGTCATACCGCGCGACGCCAGCCAACAGGTACACGCGGGAATCGCCGTGACGGAAGACGACGACGAGCTACAACGCGGCGATCTGCTCTTCTTCGGGAAACTACGCGAGGACGGCAGCGAACGCATTACCCACGTCGGTTTCTACCTGGGCGACGGACGGTTTCTCCACGCCGGCGCGGACAACGGGCAAATCCAGGAAAACAGCCTGATTGAAGGCGCACCCAATTTTAGTAGGCACCGGCTTAATTCTCTGCTGCGCGCCAGGAGGTTGACGCCAGGGTCGCCCGGTGTCGTTCCCCTACGCAAGGCTTTTGAAAATTTGTTAAACGAAGGGTAGGGCAGGTTTGGCCCGAAAGGATGCACGTGTCTTCGTGGGAGATTCCGCTAAACCAGATCCTCTTCGCTGTAGCCCCGACCAAGTGGTTCAGGGTTCCGTTGCGGGCGCCCAAATTTCCGATCGTCGTAATTATCTCTGAGGTCGGGTAGGGGCTCCAAATGATCTTCTTCGCGGGGGTGGGAATCTTCCGGGTCCGCTAGTGGCCCGTAGATGCTCAGGCCCTGCATGGCGACGCCAATGCCCCAGCCCAGTGCGGGCCAGATCCACCATCCGCCGCCGGTAAGAAAGGTGCTGATCACAAAAAACATGAAGACCATCACGAGGTAGGTCCTCAGATGGCGGCGGAATTCCAGCTTCTTTTCTGGTAAGGTCTTGTCTTCAAACTTCTTGCGGTGGTCGCGGCGGGACATAGGCTGCAGGTGTTCTGGTAGCTAGATGCAATTTAAGGGGAAACTGTTCTTGCCGCCAGCCAAAAAATTGGGTTACAACCGGGCAATGACCGTCTTGTTGCCCTTCACCTTCTGGTTGAGATCAACTTCCAACTGCGTTCCCAGTGGCAGAAAGATATCCACTCGGCTACCGAATTTGATGAAACCAAAGTCTTCTCCCTGCCGTACAGTTTGGCCAACTTCCAGGTAATTTTTAATGCGTTTGGCGAGCGCACCGGCGATCTGCCGTAGCAAAATTTGCGTCGTTCCGTTATCAATTACTACGGTCGTCCGTTCGTTTTCGGTACTACTTTTTGGGTGCCAGGCCACGAGGTATTTACCGGGGTGGTAGGCGTTGTAAACCACCTCGCCACCGATGGGATTCCGGTTAACGTGCACATTCACGGGAGACATGAAAATGCTGACCTGTAGACGCCGTTCCTTAAAGTATTCAGGTTCTTCAGCTTCCTCGATTACCACCACTTTGCCGTCGGCCGGGGCGTAAATAATATTATCATCTTCCACGGGGACGAGCCGCCGCGGGTTCCGGAAAAACTGCAGGATGATCAGGAAGAAAACGAAGAGTACGCCAGCTACAATCCAACCTACGTGCGGGATAAAGTAGAAAGCGATGGCCGTCAGTGCGGTCAGGATCGCGAGCGTCACCGTCAACATGCGGCGTCCCTCTTTGTGGATGCGGAAAGGTAGTTTCAAAATGTTTGCTGGTTAGGAAGCGCAAATATAACGCGAGAAGCAGGCGAACGTTCTAGGTAGGGGAGCTAGATTTCGTCTGGCGCATTATATGTCTGGTTATGGTCCAAGTCCAAGAGTGAAAATTCATTAGGTAGTCTGTTTTTGGCGCTGCCGCGGGTGCGGGGGAGGTGGGGCCTGCGGCGCAAAACCTGGGGGTTAAGAAGAACGCTGGTGCCTCCGGCGATTGCAGCGGAGAACTGGAGTCGGTGGAGGTCTTCAGGATATCGGTGGGCCCAATTTACCCCTACCTACATGGTAACGCTTGTTTCGCAGGAGTAAAGGAGCAAGGGAGAACCAGAGAATAGAAGGATAAACCCGTAAGAGAGATGATCTGCGAATCTGAACTTACGTATCATGATCAAGCACACGCCTTTTCTGAAAGTGACACTATTAAGATGACAAAAGACTATAATCCGCTGTAAAATGTTTTGTTATCCGCGTTCATTAGCGAAATAATGAAATATATTTTGTTTGAAACTTGATTTACGTGTTTGAAAGTGTTAGATTTGTTGTGTCAACAGCGGTAATCAAACATGGAGTTAGAAATCTTAACGAGCAAGCGGGGCACCAGAGTTATTCGAGCCACCCAACTTCACCGGGCTCTCGGTCTGAACGATAGCCATTATCAGGCCAATGTAAAGCAATGGCTGAAGGACGTCTACGAATTCACTGACGGGATCCGTCGACCCGAAGGGCTGAAGGACTACGCCCGCTCCCAGAAAACGAAGGGTCAGCTTTTTCAGGAGTACTACCTCCAGGTAGAATTGGGTAAGCTCATCGCCTTAAGTACGCGTAGCAAGGTGAAGCAAGCCCTTGCCAACAAGTTGAGTAAAGAGCAAACGGTCTACCCAGACCAGGTTACGCTTAGTACTACGGAAACCCTCGCCCTACTGGAGGAAACCAAAGCCATGGCCCGCATCAGCTGCCAACAGGCAGCCGAAAAGCGCCACGCCGCCCATTTTGCTTCCCGCCGGGGTTCGCAGGATTACTGGCAACACTTCCGCTGCGAACAAGTCGTAAAGACCACCATGGCCAGCCTACGAGATAAATTGAGTGCAAAGAAGATCAAAACCACCACGGGCCAACAACTCCGCGATCTGCTGTTGAGGCTGGACCCACTGGAAACCATCCGAATCGGTATCGTCGATCACTACGCCGCCAAGGGTAATAGCATGCCCTACGCACAGCAAATGGGCGAACTGGCCAAAAGCTTCGCCCAGGAGCTCCACCTTGAAGTAGTAGACGACCGCCGCGGTGACCTACTTTTCGCCCCCGCCGTGGATGCGCAGATCATCAGTAAAATGCAGCGGGCTTAAGCATCAAATAGGCAGCGTAGCGGCGTGGCACATCAACGTAAATCAGCGGGTAAAGACAACCTCGTCGACGGTTCAGGACTTTAGCAATCAGTTTTGCTTGCTATCACCCCCCGTCCATGAAACTCATTCTCGCTTCCAAATCTCCCCGCCGCTCCGAATTGCTTACGAAGGCGGGCATCCCTTTCACCATCCGTACGGCCGACACCGAAGAGATCTATCCCGACACGTTAGACGTGCTGGAAGTAGCCCCCTACCTCGCCAAGCTAAAGGCTGACGGCGCTAAGCACCTGCTCCAAAACGAGGACGAACTTCTGCTCACCGCCGATAGCGTCGTTATCCTCAACGGAAAGATCTACGGCAAACCTAAGGACCGCGCCGACGCCATCGCTACCCTCCACCAACTCTCGGGCCAACAACACACCGTTGTGACCGGCTGCTGCCTGATGGATGGCACCCGCCACGAAGTATTCAGTGGCGTATCCGAAGTCTACCTCAATGAAATGACCGATCGCGAAATCGAGAAATATGTCGACGTCTACGAACCTTACGACAAAGCTGGTTCCTACGCCATCCAGGAGTGGGTGGGCCTGGCCAAGATTCACCGCATTGAGGGGACCTACCCCAACATCATGGGCCTACCGGTAGACCTTGTCTACGAACGCTGGATCAACTGGGACAGATAGAGTAAAGAAGGGGATCGAATCAGCCAGCCTATCTCATCCGGACGGTTCGTTTGTCCGCTCAACGGCCGGTACCTTCTTAGGGAAACAGGAGTTTAGTCCTCCTCCGAATAAAGCTCAAGGTCGACCAGAAAGCGTTCGTCGTCGATGCGCAGCTCCTTCACCTTGTTCTTGCCAGGCAGTTTCTGCCAGTCTGGGGTCGCCTCCACGCGAAGGGAACGGTTCCCGGAAATAAGTTGGACGGGCATCGTCAGGGCCGCATCATCGGCCACCAAACGGTACTCAGCCGTATTTCCATTTTGCCGCACCTCCACGACGGGAACGTTAGGATGGCGGAGATACTGATTGAAAAATGGTCTCAGATCTCGCTTGGTGTACTGAGAGAAGTAGTCCACTACCTGTTCGGTACTGACGATACTCCGGATATTATCCTGATAGAAGCTACGGAGCATCCCGAAGAAGAGCGCATCATCGTTGATCACCCCCCGCAGTGTATGGAGCATCCAGGCACCTTTGTAGTAGTGGTCTGATCCAGCGAAATCCTGAAAGTTGACGCCGAGTGGTCCCAGCATCGGCCCTTCGTTTTTAATGAACGGGCGTTGCGTCATCAGGTAGCGGCGGGCGTCGGCTTCTCCGTAACGGTACTCCACATAAAGGGCCTCCATGTAGGTGGTGAAGCTTTCGTGGATCCACATCTCCGCGTGGTCCGCTACGCTGATGGAATTACCGAAGTACTCGTGGCCGGTTTCGTGGATGATGATATAGTCCCAGTCCATATCCCGGGGGATGAGCCCGCCGAGGTAGCCCCGCATGTACCGGTTTCCGTAGGCGATGCCGCTCTGGTGCTCCATTCCGAGGTATGGGGTCTCGATGAGGGCGTAGCCATCTTCCCAGAAGGGATACTTCCCGAAGTAGTGTTCGTAGGCAGCCAGCATCTTATCAACCTGCTTGAATTGCTCGCGGGCAATCTCTTCGTTGTAATCCAGCACGTAGTAATCCAGTGCCAACTCCTCACCATCGAAGCTTTTGTAGGTGTCCGAGAAGTGTACGTAGGAGCCGATGTTCAGGCTGATGTTGTAATTGTTGATGGGGTAGGAGACGAACCAATCGTACCGCTTCTGGTAACGGTTGTCCAACTCCACCTCTTCCCGCAGGTTCCCGTTGCTGGCCACGTACAAACGCTTGGGAACCGTAACGCTGACGAGCATCGAATCCGGTTCATCACTCAAGTGATCTTTATTAGGCCACCAGAGGCTCGCTCCGGCCCCTTCGCAGGCGACGCCGATCCAGGTGCGGTCCTTTTTATCGAGCTTCCAGACGAAGCCACCATCCCAGGGGGCGTTCTTTGCTTCCGTAGGTCGGCCACCGTAATAAATGGTCATTCTACGGAGGACGCCATCGCTTTGTTGGCGGTTAGGGAGATCAACGAAGATCGCGTCCTCCACCCGGTCGTAGGCTAACATCCTACCGCCCTGCATGATGCTGTCCACCTGCATGTTGCGGTAGAGATCCAGTTGAATCCGGCTGGTGGGTTCCAGTACGAGGTAATCCATCTCTACCCGTCCTTCGATCGAGCGTTCATTGGTGTTTACCTCCAGGTGTAGTTCGTAGTAGGTGACGTCGAAGCTCGTCCGCTCGGGGCGCAGGGCACCGCGTAGGGTATCCGCCAAACTAAAGTGGTGGTGGTTGAAATAATCCTGGTGATCTTGACCACTCAGGGTCACGGCCAGGAAAAGCAAGAGACCAGTAACGTAGAATCGCAAGTTTAGGAAGCCGGGCATATCAATCAGTTGTAGCGGTTACTGAGCGAAGGGCCGCGGGCTGGCTACCGCTCGATCGGGAGAGGGTTACGGCAAAATTTACGGGCGAATGCTCTTCGCTTGGCGGCTATCATTCAGCCAGTTCTGAACGGCCGGGCACGCCTCGTACCGTTCGTCAATACTCACGAAGGTAGAATTAATGCGTTCTTCGATCCAGTCACTCAAGTAGGATTGTTGTTTGGCCTGGATGGTCGCCTGCTGAATCTTGGAATAATCCTGCTTCAGCGTCGCCCGGTGGGGAGAGGTTTGGCTCTGTAGTTGAACGATGCGTAGCAGCTTGTCGCCGGTCGGGCTTCTGAATTCGAGTACGTCGCTCACGTCACCAATCTTCATGTCGTCAATGGCAAAGTATACATCCGGGTCGAGGTCACCAATTTCGAAGAAGGTGTTGCCACTCTTGTTGTTGGTCATCCGGCCATCGTTGTTGTAGCTCTGTACTTTGTCGAACCCGAAGCGTTTTACACCGTAACTGAAGTTGATCGTATCTACCCGAATGAGTTCGGCGATGCTATCGAGGCGGGAGCGGGCTGCTTCCACGTCGCTATCCTTCACTTCTGGTCGGATCAGGATGTGGCTTACGCGGATGGTATTACCGCGCCGTTCCTTTAGCTTAATAAGGTGGTAGCCAAATTCGGACTCCACAACCCCGCTCATTTCGCCGGGGTTCAGGTTGTAAGCAGCCGCTTCAAATTCGGGAACGAACTTGCCACGCTTCGTCCAACCCAAATCGCCACCGCCCTGGGCGGAACCGTCCTGGCTGTAGCGCTTGGCGGCATCTTCAAAAGTGGTGGCACCAGTATTGATGTCTTTGGCAATCTCTTCCAGTTTAGCGACGGTCGCCGCTCGCGTTTCCTCGTTGGCTTCCGGCTTGATGGCAATCTCGCCAACTTCCACTTCCGCGTTGAAGTAGGGCAGACTATCCTGCGGGATCTCGGCGAAGAACTTCTTCACTTCCGACGGCGTCACGGTTACCTCCCGCACTACGGAACCACGGATGCGCTCAACGGCTAGCTGTTCTCGTAAGTCTTCCCGGAATTGTTCCTTCGTCGCCGTGATGGACTGCCCGTAGTAGTCCTCAAACTGATTGATGTCACCACCCATGTAGGAAAGGATACGGTCGATACGTGCATTCAATTGGTTCTCCACCTCAGAGTCGGATACTTCGATACTGTCCAATTTGCTCTGGTTGTACAGGAGCTTGCCGACCAATATCTGATCCAGGATATTGCACCGCGCCTCGGCGGGCAAATCGTTGTTCGACTGGCTGGCGGCCAACGCAAACTGCTCTTCGACGTCAGAAAGAAGTACGTATTCACCCCCGACGCGCGCAATGACCTGATCGATCACCGTAGACTGTGCCGTCAGACCAGCGCTCATTAAGGTTGCCAGCAGGAGGGAGAGAACGAGAGAAATAGCTTTCATAAAGGCGGGTTCTAATCGGGCGCAAAGGTAGCCCGCACGAAAGTATTCGGGAGCGGGCCTACAGGGTAGACACTACCGATGGCGGTACGGTTGGTCAGTTACCCGTCCACACCTTACTTGAGGGGAAAGGTTTCAATGTTTTTCTTGCGCAATTCACGCTGGTAGATATCCTCGCGGGCGGCTTCCAGTACGTCCAGTTTACGGTTTTGCAGGATCATCGCTCTGGCCTGATCCTCTACGTAGCTGAGGGGAGCAACCTCTAGCCGGGGCTTCACCTCGAGGAGACGGAAGTAAAAGCGGAAACCGCCCTCCTGCAGAGAGAATTCCTGCTTGTTGTTGATGTTGCTCGCCGTGAGCTCCCCCGGGGGAAGTTGGGCGGCGATCTCATCCAAACTGTACCACGCATCCTGATCAAGTAAAGAAACCTCTGCGAAGCGTTCTGAGTAGTTCTTGAGCGCTAGCGTATCGGTGATTTTCCCGTTGTTCCACAGCGCCTGGAGTTCCTCTTCCTCCTGAATGGGGTAGGGTACGCGCAGCAGCAAACAGCGCACAATCGGTCGTTCCAATAGGTAGCGTTGCTTATTGGCCTCGTAGTAGTCGTTCAATTCCCCGTAGGACACGTTGCTGTCAATCCGACTCTCGATCAGGAACTCCTCGTAGTGGCTGCTCACGAGGCTGGCCCGGTAGTCGCGCACCAGACGGTCGATGTTTAGATCCGGCGGCAGGTTGCGTTCGGCTTCCCATTCCAGCGAAGCGGTCTTCGTCCAGCGGGAGGTAAACGATTGCACGATCACCATACTATCCTCGCGGGTGGCTCCGGCGGGGAACATCCCGTCCAAATCCGATAAGCGTAGCTCCTTTTGGTGTACGCGCGCCAGCAGGCGGTCGTCATTCGTTTCGTCGGCGCTGCCGCAGGATGCCAGGCAAAGGGTGGTAATCAGGACCCAACCAAGCGCTAAAGACCGGCCCATTAGCGGATGATCTTGTTCAGCACTTTCTTATTGATCTTCACCGGGTAGGCGTCCCGCAACTCGGCCACCCAGCGGCGCTCGAGTTCGTCCTGGTAATCGGCGATCACGTAGCCACGGGCTTCGTCCAATTTCTTTGGAGCAGTCGGCAGAAGCTTTTCTACCTTATAGAAAGTGGCTACGCCTTCGCGCAGGTCGTTCTTCATGACGCTCACGCTGCCGACCTCCGGCTTGAGGTTTTCCATTTGGTCGAGGCGGTCGTATTCGTACCGGTCCGTTTCAGTGGTCACCTTGTCCTTACCGAAGCGGTACTGCACCTTGGCCGGTGCACTGTTCTTGGCCATCGTCATTACTTCGTTGACGTCCACCCCTGATTTGGTGTCGACCGTATAGCGAGTGACTTCCGCGCGCGGCTTCCAGTTGTAGTCACCACGGTTCGCTTCGTAGAAGGCCAGCAGGCCGACGGTGTCTTCACTAGCCTTGTCCCAAACTTCCATTTTGGTAGCTTCGAAGAGCAGTATGCCTTCCCGGTACTCCCGCATGAGGGCAGCAAACTCCGGGTAATCCAATTCCAGTCGGCTTTCGGCGTAGCGGACGAGTTCTTCGTCGATCCAGTCGTTGTACAGTTTTGTCGCTACGGTGGTCGGCGTAGCTCCCTGATTCCGTGCCAGGCTGATGCGTTGGCGGTTGTTGCGGAGCAGGTACTGCTGGAAGTCCGCTACGGTTGCCGTTTGGCCACCCTGCATCTTGTAGAGTACGGCGTTGTTCGTCACCTCCTCCGGCTGCCAACGGGCGCTGGCAAATTTGACAGGGTCAAGCGAAGTCGTGAATGCCCGGAAGGCGGCGGCGTCTTCCTCCAATTTAGCTTCGGCGCGGGTACGTTTCAGTAATGTGCGTTTGGCCTGGGTGAAACGTGGGTCAGCTTTGACCTTGGCTTCCAGCGTGGGGCGCACCTCATCGAGGCTGAGTTGTGGCTTCCGGCTGATCCGGCGAATGAGGTGGTAGCCGGCCTTGGTTTCCACGACGTCGCTTACCTGTCCGTCACGGCTCAGGGAGAAGGCGGCGGCTTCGAAAGCAGGGTCGTAAAAGTTGATGCCGAAGTACCCGAGGTAGCCGGCGTTGTCCTTGCTCTGGCTGTCTTCGGAGTAGTCCTTGGCCACCTTGCCAAAATCCTCGCCGGCTTTCAGTTTAGCCTGGGCTTCGGTGATCTTCGCCGGAACACCAGTGTTCGTTGCTCCTTCCTGTTTGCGGACGAGGATGTGGCCAACTTCCATTTCCCCGTAGGCCTTACGCTCGGAGTGTTTGATGGCCAGGTGGTAGCCACCCTGAGTTTGAACTGGGCCTATTACCTGACCGGTCTTCGCACCGTATAGGGCCCGCTCCAGTGCGTAGAGCCCCCGGGGGAGGGGAGCGCTTACGAAACCGATGCGGCCGCCCTTGTCTTTACTGTACTTATCGTCGCTGTATTCCTTGGCCATGACGCCAAAGTTGCCGGCGGTGACGGAAGGTTTCAGGTCCGCCACTTTCCGGTACAGGGCCAGAGTATCCTCCGGGGTAGGATTTCCTTTGAAGGCGAAGAAGATGTGGGAGAATTCCACGTCCTTCTTTTGGTGCTCGTAGAGCTCCTCAACGAGCTTGTCGGTTACCTGACGGTCCACGATGTAGTTGTCGGCCAGTTGGCGGCGGTAGCCTTCGAGCTCGCGTTGGAGGTCAGCGACCGTATCAAGGCCCATGTCGTGGGCGCGGGCCACCTTGAGCTTGAAGCGCTCGTAGAGGTCCAGGTATTCCATGACGCTGGCCTTGCTGAAATCAGCCTCTTCTTGGTTGCTCTTAGCGTAGATGTACTTGAACTCGCCGGCCGTAACTTCCTTTCCGTCAACGGTAAAGAGAATGTCAGTGTCGGCTTGGGCAAATAGGGGAGTGGCCACCGCTGCGACGAGCAGGGTGAAAAGTAATTGAGTAAGGGGCTTCATACGGAGCGAAAAGTTCATTCAGGGGGCTAGTCCGGCAGCGTAGCCGGGCGATAGTCAATTATGCGCAAAACTAACACTTTCGGGGGGCTTGATATTGTTTTCGGGCAGCACTGGTTTGGCTGTTACCCCACGGTAGAGTGGGAGATGGGCCATCTATTGATGGGGTATCGTCGTCCTAGCGTTCCATCTTTTATTTGGCGCGATCCATGGGGCTAGATGTATCCTCCGTGCTGCACACTGTCCTTTCCCTGGCACCCGCGGCAGCGCCCCGTAAAAAGTCTCGCACGTAAGGAAGATTGCCAAGATTTCTTAAGGATCTCAAAAAGGCCACGTGGGGGAGGTTAAACTGATTTTAAACGGCGGCTAATGCTGGGTGGCCCGCGGTAAAGGACGGAAATTAGGGAGACTTAAATACCTAGCCATGCAACGATTACCCCTATTTCTCCTGCCCCTCATTTTACTGCTTACGGGATGTTCCATTCAGGACCAGGTCGCCAACCGCGAAGAGCGACTCGTCGGTACCTGGATTATCGACAAAGCTGTATTCGATGAGGACGGCGCCCTTTTTAACGACAACATCACGGACGAATTCATTGGCGACGAGATGACCTTTTACCCCGATGGCACCGTCGAATACGTGACCAACAGCGGCCGCTATTTCTCCGGCCCCTGGTTCATCGACGCGGCCCGCGATCTGGACGATGACCTGGAATTCTGGATCGATATCGATTTCTTCCTCGACAGCGGCGTGCTCGCCTTCCGCTGGTCCGGCACCATCGCGCGGCTGAACAACAACAATTTCAACCTGAACGTCTCGGAAGTGGATGGAACGCTGCGGATGAAGTGGGATAAGATTTAGTCGGGTAGTCGGGTAGTACGCACTACCCGACTACCCGACTACGCTACTACAATACTATCCGTACCTTCGCGCCATGAGTAAAAACAACACGATTCTTTCCGGTATCCAGCCCACGGGCAAGCTTCATTTTGGTCGCTATTTTGGAGCCGTTGAGAATTGGAAGCGCCTGCAGGAAGACTACGATTGCCTCTACATGGTCGTGAACTACCACGCCATGACGATGCCCTTTACCGGTAAGAAATTGGCCGAGGAGAGCTGGAATCTTTGTTTCAACCTGATGGCCTGCGGCATCAAGCCGGAGAACATATTTATTCAGAGCCTCGTGCCCGAGCACACCGAACTGAACTGGATCCTGAACTGCTTCACGAGTTACGGGCAACTCACCCGCATGACCCAGTTCAAGGACAAGAGCTCGCGGAACGAGGAGCTAGGCGACCAGGGATTTATTTCCGGCGGGCTATTCACTTATCCCGTATTGCAAGCTGCGGATATTCTTATTTACAAGGCGGGGATCGTGCCGGTTGGAAAGGACCAGGAGCAGCACCTGGAGCTGAGCCGTAACATCGCCCAACGCTTCAATAATTTTGCTGGCAAGGAATTCTTCCCCATCCCCGAGGGGCTCTACACCAAGGTCAAAAAGGTCATGAGCACCGCGGACCCCAACCGCAAAATGAGCGCCAGCCTTGGCGACAAGCACAACATCGACGTGTTTGCCGACGAGAAGCGCATTCGCAAGCAGATCGGTTCCGCCGTCACGGATAGTGGTACGGGCGCTGACGCGGGTGCGATGTCCGTAGGGGTAGCCAACCTGTTCAGCCTCCTCGAAGCCAGTGGCCGGGCGGATGCCCACGCTTCCCTCCTGCTCGACTACGAAGCGGGTAGCCTGAAGTACGCCGACCTCAAGCACGAGGTTGCCAACGGACTGGTAGCGATTTCCAGCGAGATCCGCGAAAACCTGGAGGAACTGAAGAAGGACCGCAAAGCCGTCAAGAACCAGATCAAGCAATCCTCGTTTGAGATCCGCAAGCGGGCCCAGGCCACGCTCAAGGAAGTGAAGGACATTTGTGGTTTGATGAACGTCCGTATGTAGGAAGGCCAATCCTAAGCTCCCGAAAACCCAGTACAAATGACCTACCAGGAAGCCGTCACCGAACTCGAGCAGATACTGGCTCAACTGCAAGAGGTGCCCTCCGACATTGACCAACTCCACGCGCGCATTGCCCGGGCGGAATCCCTCCTTGCCGCCTGCCGCGGAAAACTACGCGGAGTCGAGGAACAACTCTCCGACCTCCAGCGTACCGCCGAAGAGTAGTTAAGGCTGACAGCTTTTGCCAATCTATCTACGTCCCAGAACGTATAACACATGAAGATCGTCCTCGTCACCGGTGCCACCGCCGGAATTGGTTTTGCGACTGCTGCCAACCTGGCGGGGCGGGGCTACACCGTGATCCTTCACGGTCGGACGGTGGCGAAAGTGAACGCCGCCTGCCAACGACTGCTAGAGGAGCAACCCACCGCCAAGTTGGGAAGCGTCTACGGTGACCTGGCGGTACTGGCGGACATCGACCGGATGGCCCGGGAAGTCATAGCCGAGTACCCCCGCCTGGATGTCCTCATCAATAATGCCGGAGTCTGGAACTCCGCTTTTGAGCTCAATAAGGAAGGGCACGAAGTCACCTTTGCCGTGAACCACCTCGCCCACGTTTACCTCAGCCATAAACTGATGCCCCTGCTTTTAGCCTCCGCCGAACCCCGCATCATTTGTGTAGGGTCGGATAGCCACAAGCAGGTGAAGGGAATGGCCTTCGACGACCTGAACCTGACGGGGAATTACCACGGTCTGCGGTCCTACGCCCAGAGTAAGTTGGCCAACGTGCTGTTCTGCTACGAATACGAACGGCGGCGGCCCGACCCGACTTACCCGGCCATCTTCAACGTCCAGCCCGGACTGGTGCAGACGGATATTGGTTTGAAGGGAAATACTTGGCTCCACCGCCTCGCCTGGCGCGTCCGCCGGCAAATGAGTGGCCACAAGACGCCGGAGGAAGGGGCGGCCACCAGTATCTACCTCGCCACCGAACCGGGCGTACAGGAGCAGTCCGGCCTTTACTGGGACGATTGTTCGCCAAAGAAATCCTACAGCAGTTCTTACAGCCGGGATGAGGCGCGCATCCTCTGGCAGGTGACGGAGGAAATGCTGGGGATTGACTTCTTTTCGGTGCCTCCAGCAAATTAGCCTCCGAGTTCCAACGTTAGTGTTCCCTGACTAAACTGATCGCCATGAAATCCCTTTCCCCATTCTTATTTCTCTTCGGTTTTGTCCTCCTGCTTTCCGCCTGCGGTGGGAATGAAGAGGTGGCTACGGTCGATCCGGCCCCGGTTCAACCTACGGACTCGGCACCCGCGGCGGCGCCCGCATCCAAAGGAAGGATCGTTTGGGTAGACGGACTCAGCCTGCGCGAATCCCCCTCACTGACGGCCAAGCGCGTCGCCAAAATGAAGAACGGCGAAGTAGTAAAACTGACCGGACAGAAAAGTGACGAAAACGAAAATGCCGTCCTCCGCGGCGTACTTTACAGCGAACCCTGGTACGAACTGACAACCGAGGACGGCAAACAGGGCTGGGCCCACGGCGGCGGCCTTAAAGGAAACCGCGAGGTAAAGGGCAACCGGCCGCTGACGGACACTAAATTCAACTTCCCCTACTTCGGAGAATTTGACCTGAGCGGCTGGAAAAAGACCGGCCCCACGTCGACCTCGGCGGGTGACTTCGATTATACCACGACTACCTACGTCGGTGACGGGCAACGACTTAGCATCACTACCACGGGAACCGAGAGCGGGAGCGAGTACGGGTACAATTTTGACTACCTTCTGCAGAATTCCCGGGGTGACACCCTGAAAACCCGCTACTTCAGCTACAATAATGACATCCGCGAAATTGAAGAAGTGGTGGTGGATTACATGGGCGCCGAACCCACCCAACACCGCCGGACGCAGTCGGTATCGACGGCGTACCAGCAACTGAAAGGCTACCCGCTGATGGCCCGTGGGGAATGGAAAAGCCAGCCCCTCAGCGAAGTCGGAAAGGAAGACTTTGAGATTTAAGGTTCAACCTTTTACGGCGGCCAACCGTAATTGCTGGCATGTCTGATTACTCCAATTACCAACTGCTGACCGCGGTGAAAAACCGTGATGCACGGCTCGTTGCCACCATTTTGCAGCAGACCCCCAGCCTCGCCGACCAACCGGATGAACGAGGTTTTCTCCCGATTGTCCTGGCGAGTTATGCGGGGGATTTACCCACCACCAAAGCACTGATAGATGGCGGGGCGGACGTCAACGCCAACCTTGGGACGGGCACCGCGCTCATGGGTGTAGCCTTCAAAGGGAACGAAGAGCTCGTCCGGTTTTTGCTGGAAAATGGAGCGGATAAAACGGCTACTAATCAGGCCGGGCAAACGGCGGCTGCGTTTGCGGCGATGGGCGGTCACCATGCTCTGGCGGATTTGCTGAGTTGAGCGTAGAAACGTTTACTAAAAAAAATAGCCCGCGATCTGCCCTAATCTAAGACTAGGATTGATCACGGGCTATTACGTTTGTACACTGCGCGTTGCGGCTACAATGCTTGATTAGGACGGTAGCTTATTGAGGCTTAAAGTAAGGGTCTACTTCATCCCCTTCGCCGCCCAGAAGATGCCGCCGTAGAGGTGCTCCAGGAAGTCGGTGTCCTCAAATACCGCGGGGACGTGGCCGAGGTTGGTATACCAGCTGCGGCCGCCGTCGTATTCGCGGTACCAGCTGATGGGGTGGAAGTCGCCGTGGCCCTTGGCTACTTTGCCGGGGCCCCAATTGGCGTTGATGTCGTAGGTCGATTCATCCACCGTGAGCAGGTAGTTGAAGCCTGGCTTCTTGCTGCCGTCGAGGTATTCGTAGTATTCATCCGTCCACATTTTGCGTTCGGGCCAGCCGGAAAGGCCGGGGAAGTCGTTGTCGTGCACGTCGAGCATGGCCGTTTGTACGTGGGGGTGGATGTAAAACATGTGGCCCACCATATCGGTGTACCATTTCCAGTCGTACTCCGTATCTGCCGCGGCGTGAACGCCCACCCAACCCTTGCCGGACTGAATGAATTTTTCGATGGCCGCTTGCTCGGAATCCTCGAACACGTCGCCGGTCGTATTGACCATGATGAGCACGTCGAAGCCGGAGAGTTGGTCCTCGGTGATCGGCATCGCCTTTTGCTTCAGGGTGAGCTGGAAGTCGTGACGAGTCGCCAATTTTTCGAGGGCCGGGACGGCGTTGAAGGTGGACTCGTGTTGCCAACCGTTGGTCTGTACGACGAGGAGGGCCTTAAACTGTTGGGCGCTCAGGGAGCCGGACAGGAGCATTACGCTCAGGCAAGTGAGGAAGGGAAGGGTAAGAAAACGCATGATCGATTTTTGTGGGGTAGGATAGGAGGCGGGCTTTCATTGCCCGTAAAATAAAGCGGAGCACCCGACGCCAGGCCGGATGCTCCGCCATAGAAGTGCTTTAGAGCTTCGTCCACTTCTCGTTACCGCGGGAGTTTTCGACGACCTTTTCGACGAAGATCATTCCACGGAGGCCATCCTCGATGGATGGGAAGTCTTTGCTCAGTTCGTCGGGCTCGGTGCCTTCGAGGCGGGCGCGGACGCAGGTGGCGAAGTTCTTGTAGATATTGGCGAAGGCTTCCAGGTAGCCTTCCGGGTGGCCGGCGGGTACGCGTTGGGCGGCCGTGGCGGCGTCGGAGAGGGAGCCCACACCGGTTCGGTAGTGAACGGTGGGCCCTTCCAGTGATTTTACCTGGAGGGTATTGGGCTCCTGCTGGTGCCATTCCAACCCGCCGGTCTCTCCCCAGATGCGGATGTTGAGGCCATTTTCTTCACCGACAGCAATCTGGGAGCAGTGGAGAACGCCCTTTGCGCCACCTTCCAAGCGGAGGAGGATGTTGGCGTCGTCGTCCAAACGCCGACCTTCCACGAAGGAAGTGAGTTCGGCGCAGACCTCGGTGATCTTGAGGCCGGTGATGTATTCGGCCAGGTTTTCGGCGTGGGTACCGATGTCTCCCATGGCGCCGCCCATGCCAGATTTGGCGGGGTCCACGCGCCAGGAGGCTTGTTTTTGGTCGGTGTCCTCCACCTTCGTGGCGAGCCAACCCTGGGGGTATTCAACGACGACCTTACGGACCTTGCCGATATCACCGTTCTCTACCATCACCCGGGCCTGTTTTACCATTGGGTAGCCCGTGTAGTTGTGGGTGAGGGCAAAGATGAGGCCGGTCTCTTCCACCAATTTCTTCAGGATCTGGGCCTCCTCCACGTTGAAGGTGACGGGCTTGTCGCAAACCACGTGGAAGCCGTTCTCAAGGGCCATCTTGGCGGGGCCGAAGTGGACGTGGTTGGGGGTGACGATGGAAACGAAATCCATCCGTTCGCCTTCAGGAAGTTCTTTTTCTTTCGTGATCATTTCCTCGTAGCTGCCGTACACACGGTCGGCTGGGAGGAAAAAATCTTCGCCGGAAAGCCGGCTCTTTTCGGGATTGGAGCTGAAGGCGCCACAGACTAATTCGATCTGCTGGTCAATGGCTGCAGCAATGCGATGGACACCACCGATAAAGGCACCGCGGCCGCCTCCGACCATGCCCATTCTTATCTTACGAGACATATAATTTGGGTTGAACTTTAAGTCCGCTATGATACGAATACTTGGTCAGTATCGCCCATTTTAAGTGTCAGGATGTGAGGTGGCAGAATCAAACACCGGCCAACACAACGGCGCGAGCAGCACAACGAATCTCGCTGCATAACGAACATCTACTTAACCTTTTACGCTCTATTAGTACAGGTTGAATGATTAAAACCTGCCGGTTGCACTCGTTTGCAGCCTATTCCGAATTATTTAAATTTCAAGATAAAATGAGTAACCAAAGTAACCAAGTAAGTCTCCTTAACAAACTGATCACCACCCTCTACGACGGAGAAAACGGCTACAAGGAAGCCGCCGAAGAAGTAAGCAATACCGCACTTAAGACGCGCTTCCTGAATCTATCCCAGCAGCGTTATGATTTCGGTCACGATATCAAGCCTTTCATCAAGTCGCTCGGCGGTGAAGTCGATAAAGGTGGCAGTGTCGCCGCCAGCCTCCACCGCGTGTGGATGGACCTGAAAACAGCCGTATCCAGCCAGGATGAAGAATCGATCCTCAACGAAATTATCCGTGGCGAAGAGAGCGCCGTGGATACTTACCGTGAAGTACTCGCAGACGCCGATTTCCCGGTAACGGCACGTACTACGGTAAGCACGCAGCTCTCGAAAATTGAAAGCGTGCTCGCTGACATGCGAAAGCTCGAGTCCGTAGCCTAAGGCCAATTATCCCACGATACGGAAAGCCATTCACCCCCCAGTGAATGGCTTTCTTAGTTTATGGAGCCACCGGATAACTTGAATTCGTAGAGATCAAATTATCAAATTGCCCACGTTATCTTCGTGGCCCACCAGTCATCTTTCCCGTGTCCGACCGCGCCATATTGTTAATCCACTGCCCCGACCGGCCAGGTCTGGTGGCACTCGTCACTGAGTTCGTCCATCAAAACCAGGGGAATATCCTGAATCTGGACCAGCACGTGGACCGCGATCTGGCCCATTTCTTCATGCGGATCGAATGGGAATTGGAAGGCTTCACCATCCCCCGCGATAAGATCGATGAGTTCTTCGCTACCCTGATCGGAACCCAGCACGGCATGACCTGGCAATTGCACTTTACGGATCGAAAACCACGCATGGCGCTGTTCGTCAGTAAGGCCAGCCACTGCCTCTACGATATCCTACAACGCTACGCCATCGGCGAATTCGAGTGCGAAATTCCGGTTATCGTCAGCAACCACACGAGTTTAAAGGAAATTTCGGATCGCTTCGATATCCCCTTCGTGCACCTCCCCATCACTAAGGATACCAAGGCGGCGCAGGAAGCCACCACGAAGGAGCTGATGACGGAGCACGGCGTCGACTTCATCGTGCTGGCCCGTTACATGCAAATTCTCTCCGACGACTTCTGCCGCACCTACGAACATCGGATCATCAACATCCACCACTCTTTTCTCCCCGCTTTCAAGGGCGCGCGCCCTTACCACAATGCTTTTAGCCGCGGCGTAAAGTTGATCGGCGCCACCTCCCACTACGTGACGGCGGACCTCGACGAAGGCCCCATCATCGCCCAGGACGTAGCGCGGGTGAGCCACCGCGATGGTATCAACGACCTCAAGCGCATGGGTAGGGACGTGGAAAAGCGGGTGCTGTCCACGGCTATTTACCTGCAACTGCAGCACCGTATTTTACCTTTTGGAAATCGGACGGTGGTTTTCAACTAACCACTGCTACCTTGCGCCCTCGCTACCTTCAAGATCCACTGTATGTTACAAGCCGCCGCGATTTCAAAAGCCTACGGAAAACTTCAGGTCCTGAAAGGAGTGGATCTATCCGTCGGGAAGGGCGAGATTGTCAGCATCGTAGGTAAATCAGGCGCGGGGAAATCTACCCTGCTTCATATTTTAGGTACGCTCGATCGCCCCGATAGTGGTACCCTTACCATTGGTGATCAGGAAGTATTCGGATTATCCGAAAAGGACCTGGCAACCTTTCGCAATCGGCAAATTGGCTTCGTTTTTCAGTTTCACCACTTATTGCCGGAATTCACGGCCCTGGAAAACGTCTGCCTACCCGCCTACATCGCAAAGACGGACGAAGCCGCTGCCCGCAAAAAAGGGCTAGAATTGCTCGACTACCTCGGCCTGAGTGATCGCGCGGACCACAAGCCCAACCAAATGAGCGGAGGTGAGCAACAGCGCGTAGCAGTCGCCCGCGCCCTCATCAATTCTCCCGCCATCGTGTACGCGGACGAGCCCAGCGGTAATCTCGATTCCGAATCATCGCAGGAACTACACGCCCTACTCTTCAAATTGCGCGACGACTTCGGTCAGTCTTTCATCATCGTTACCCACAACGAAGAACTGGCCGGCATCAGCGACCGCCGCCTCGAAATGAAGGATGGTTTGCTCGTGGGATAACTCCGCATTGCATTTCGCTCGACAGCATCTACTAGGTGGCGCTGCCGCAGGTGCCCAAAAATAGGAAACGCACAATGGACCACACTTGAGTCTAGGACAGGATCTCCCGTGCTAAAGCCTTCGCGCTACGTGCCGCCCCGTCCATATAGCCCGGATATTGATTAGCCGTTTCACTACCGCCGATCAGCAGCCGACCATCCCACTGCGGTTGGCGAAAAATGGCCACACCATTATTCTGGTGGGGAGCTACGTAGTCGGAGTAGAGGAGGAAAGTGAAGGGCTCCTCCCGCCACACGGTATCGTGGTATTCGGTATAGGTATCCACTACCGGCCCGTAGTAAGACCGAAGTTGGTCCAGGACTAAACTTTTTCGTTCAGCCTGAGGGAGCGCGTGGTAGCGCCCGTCAATGAAACCCTTCAGCGCGTACCCCGACTGTGGGTGGGCGGAGTGATCGTAAAGTTCCGTCACCGGTCCTGCGTTACTGAAAACAGTACCGCCGGGCTGGCCTTCCGCCAACCAAAAGGGAGTAGCGTACCGAATACCTACTTTGATGGACTCCCCCATCCAGGTGTGCGTCCGGTTGGCTGTTGTGAGGAGATCATCACTTAGCGCGGGATTGAATTTAATGCTGTTGATCAGCAGGTAGGGTGGGAGGGTGGTCACTACCCATTGGGCGAGGTACGTCCCTTGGTTGGTAACTACACTCACACCGTTTGCTTGCTTCTCAATACTCCTGACGGGTTCGCCGTAGCGCACACTGGAACTCACCCGTTTTGCAAGGGTATCAATTAGGTGCCCCGAACCGCCTCCGATGCGGTAGCTGGGATCATCGTTTGCGGGTAGCCTTACGATTTGCGCCGGTGCCTGAGCATCGAGTTGGTAGATGGCGGTGGGGCCGGTACGTTGTTCAAAGCTTTGGATGTCTAGCTCCTGTAGTAGCTGAACCAGCCCACTGTGTTTCTTTCCAAACCAGGTGGCGCCCATTTCCAAGCCAGCTCCGTTCTCGTCCCGGAGGGTGCGGATCCGGCCACCGGGCGCGGGCCTTGCTTCGAGGGTTAGTACGGATTTTCCTGCCTCAATCAATAGTTTGGTCAGGTAGAGGCCGGTCAGTCCAGCACCGACGACGATCACGTCAAAACTTGGTTGCTTCATTAGCGTGAGGACAAGTCGACCGGGCGTAAAGATTTGTTAGAAGCGGACGCTTCGTCCCCTTTATTCCCAATTTATTCGCACCTGCGGCAGCGCCACCTAGTAAGGATAACAATGAGTTAGAGTGTACTGGTTAGATTCAATCTGCACGCAGCATCTCTACGACCTCTTCCGCGAGGCCCGCGCGGGTGCTGCGGCTGATTTGGACGCGTTTAACCGGCGCATCGGCGGCCTTGGCGAAAGCGGCCCACACGTGGTAGTTGCCGAGTTGGTCTTGCTCGCAATAGACGCCGAGTGGGAGGGAGCAGCCACCCTCCAACATGTTGAGGACGGAGCGCTCAACGTTGGTACATTCTCCAACCGTGACGTGGTGGAGCGGGGCCAGGAGTTTTCTGGTTTTCAGGTCTTCCTTGCGGGTCTGGATGGCCATGACACCCTGCCCGGGGGCAGGGACGAACTCCCGCGGATTTGGGCGGATGACGACCATATCGGAAAGGTCCAATTCGAGGCGTTCCAGACCCGCAGCGGCGAGCATGACGGCGTCGAGTTCGCCGGTGCGCGCCTTCTCGAGACGGGTGGGTACGTTGCCCCGAATATCAACCGGAACGAGACCGGGGTGGAGATCAATCAACTGGGCTTTGCGACGATTGGAACTGGTACCGATTGTAGCGCCATCGGCAAGTTGAAAGGGTTTGCCCGGCACGGCCTTGGCCTTGTTGACGATGATGACGTCATTAACGCTGGCCCGGTAGGAAAGGGCCGCAAAAGTGAGGCCTTCCACATGGTCCGTCGGCATATCCTTCAGGCTGTGGACAGCCAGGTCCACGGTTCCGTCGAGTAACTTGTCTTCGATCTCTTTGGTGAAAAAGCCTTTGCCCTCCAACTTGTCGAAACCGAGGTGTTGGACCCGATCTCCCTGAGTTTTGATGATGTTCAACTCGGATTCAATGCCCAATTCCTTGAGTTGGTCCTGGACGAAATGGGCCTGCCAGAGGGCAAGGCGGGAGCCGCGGGTTCCGATGATCATAGTATGCACTGCTGTAAGGGTAAAGAATGGGAGGGCCGCCCGGGTAGGGCCGGGTAAGAACGGCTAAAATTCGGCCGTCTTCGGGGCGCGTGGGAAAGGAATCACGTCGCGAATGTTGCCCATACCCGTGATGTACAGAACCATTCGTTCGAAGCCGAGGCCGAAACCGGCGTGGGGGCAACCGCCGAAGGTGCGCAATTGCAGGTACCAGCTTAACTCATCTTCGTGGACGTCCATTTCCTTCATCCGGCGGCGGAGCACGTCTTCGCGCTCTTCCCGCTGGGAGCCACCGACGACCTCGCCGATGTAGGGGAAGAGAATGTCCATGGCGGCGACGGTTTTCTCGTCGTCGTTGAGGCGCATGTAGAAAGCCTTGAAGCCCTTCGGGTAATCGCGGACGATGACCGGCTTTTTGAAGTGCTTTTCCACGAGCCAGCGTTCGTGTTCGGCCTGGAGATCGGTACCCCATTCGACGGGGAACTCAAACTTCTTTTTCTTGTACGGCTTACTGCGCTGGATGAGGTTGATCGCCTCCGTGTAGGTGATGCGAGCGAAGTCGTCCTTGACGGTGAACTCCAGCATTTCGATGAGGCCCATTGGGCGGCGGAGCTCGGCCTTCATGTTCTTCTCGGCCTGCTTGATGCGGGCGTCAAGGAATTCAAGGTCGGCCCGGTAGTGCTCCAGGCAGTAGTTGATGAGGTACTTAAGGAAGTCCTCGGCCAGGTCCATGTCGTTATCGATATCGGCGAAGGCGATCTCTGGCTCGATCATCCAAAATTCCGAGAGGTGGCGCGTGGTGTGGCTATTCTCCGCCCGGAAGGTGGGGCCGAAGGTGTAGACTTTACCCATGGCCAGTGCACCGATCTCCGCCTGAAGCTGGCCGGAAACGGTGAGGTGGGTACCCTTGCCGAAGAAGTCCTGGCTGTAGTCCACGGCGCCTTCTTCCGTCCGTGGAGGATCGTTCGGGTCCAGGGTGGTTACGCGAAACATTTCTCCCGCTCCTTCGGCGTCGTTGCCTGTAATAATGGGAGTGTGGAGGTAGTAAAAGTTCCGGTCGTTGAAGTACTTGTTGACGGCAAATGCGACGGCGTGGCGCAGCCGAAAGACGGCACTCATCGTGTTCGTCCGCATCCGGAACTGGGCGTTCTCCCGGAGGAATTCCATCGTCTGGCTCTTCGCCTGGAGGGGGTAGGTGCTGAGGTCGGTCTTGCCGAAGATCTCAATCTTTTCCGCGGACACCTCTACGGATTGGCCGCTGCCCTGGCTCTCCACCAAGGTGCCGGTGACGCCCACGCAGGCGTGAAAACCGATGGCGCGTACCGTCTCTTCGTCAAACTTTTCACCGTCCACAACGACCTGCAAGGTCTCCGGCCCGGACCCGTCGCCGAGGACCATAAACCGGTTCCCCCGCCACGCCCGTACCCACCCCATTACGGTGACGGTTTCTCCAATCGTAGGGGCTGCGAGCAAGGTTTTGATTTCTTGGCGGTGGATCATTTTGGGGGAGATTAACGATTAGTTTGGGTCGTTAGGCGTCTCGCGAGATATAACGGATTTCTAGGGTAATTCGCCGATCGATGAGGTGAACGAATAGGTAGGGTCGTTCGGCGTGCGGCAAGATTAACGAATAGTTAGGGTCGTTCGGCGTCTCGCGAGATATAACGGATTTCTAGGGTAATTCGCCGATCGATGAGTTGAACGAATAGGTAGGGTCGTTCGGCGTGCGGCAAGATTAACGAATAGTTAGGGTCGTTCGACGTGTGGAAAGATTAACGAAAACCTAGGGTCGTTCGGCCTGCGGCCTCCTTGACCCTAGGCTAACTTGCTTCTCCCTCCGGGAGAATGAGGCTTTGAAAAGTTGTAATTTTGTAAAATGTCATACTTTTTGTTTATTTTTGTGGTGATACAGCAGCATAGAGATTTTATAACATACTTTCAATGGCCCAGTCATTTGCACGCGTAGTGCTACACACGACCTTTTCAACTAAGTACCGAGAGAAATCAATTTCACCACTCGTGGAAGAGAGACTTTTAAAATACATGCGTAAAACGTTGATGAATCTGGGATCCGACGTCATCGAAATCAATTCGGCGTTAGACCACGTGCATATTGTTCATACGTTGCCTCGGACAATTTCAATCTCGGATCTTCTTAGACAATTGAAAGGGCATTCGAGCGCCTTTCTCTCTAAAGAATTTCCGGATACACACGAAGAGTTTGCTTGGCAAACGGGCTTTGCTACCTTTTCGGCGGATTACCGTTTCTTGGACGATTTGATTGCCTACGTACGCAATCAAAAAAGCCATCATCGGGTACGAACTTTCATCGAAGAGTACGGTAAACTGCTAACTAATTGGGGGTTCACTTTTAATCCTAAGTATGTTTTTCCATCCCGTCGAACTGACCACCGCGCCTGATCTGTCAGAATAACTGTCCCGGAGGGACAGGCAGGTTAGCCCGGGGTCAAGGAGACCGAAGGTCGAACGACCCCGGGTTTTCGTTGATTACCCCGGGAATTTGATCCATTCATCAAATTCCAAACGACCCCGGGTTTTCGTTAATTACCCCGAGAATTTGATCCATTCACCAAATTCCAAACGACCCCGGGTTTTCGTTAATTACCACGGGAATTTGATCCATTCACCAAATTCCAAACGACCCCGGGTTTTCGTTAATTACCCCGGGAATTTGATCCATTCACCAAATTTGTAAACGCCCCCGAGTTTTCGTTGATTACCCCGAATGCTCATTAACTACCTCAAAGAATTACCTAAACCAACCCCTTCCGCCGCCCCGAAGCCAAATCCACCATCCGGCCACCATTACGCGAAACGTGGTATTGAATGATCCGCGCCGTATCCGGGTGGGTGGGGAAGCACTTCACACTATCCACGATGGAGTCGATGTTGTGGGCCTCGTCCTTGCTCACGTAGGTGAAGCCCTGGTATTTACCATCCTTCACCAGGATGGCGGCCTCTTCGTCGTGGGTACGGCCGCGGTCGAACAATAGGAAGTCGTAGTCAAATACGTTGCGGAGGTGAAGGCGGGCGGCTTCGGCCCGTTCGTTGTAGGCCGCTGAATCTTCCTGGCCGACGCAGGCACCTTTACACTGCTTGAGGTGGAAGTAAAAACAGGCGGATGTCCCCGTACTCAGTTTGGTGTGGATGCCGCAGAGGTCCAAATGTTTGCGGACAAAGTTCAGCCGGCCTTTCGCGCGGGAGAGGGTGGGGAACTCACTGATGACGTCTTCCTCTTTACGGACCTGAGCGGTATTCTTCACGATGTCGAAACAGCGGTATCCATCCTTACTCACTTTGGAGATGATGGCGTAAGGGAATTTCGTCCGCCGGGCAGCCCTATTGATGGTAGGCTGGAGCCGTTTGATCTCCTCGCTTTCGTGGAGGAGGGCCACGAGTTCGGAGCCCGTCAGTTCGTAGGTGATGTCCGCCACCTGCTTGGCGATCATCTTGCCTTTCGCCGTCCGGTCGTTGAAGTGCTGGGCGGCCCGGCTACGGATATTTTTACTTTTACCCACGTAGATCACCCGCCCCGTCGTGTCGTGGAAGTAGTAGACGCCACACTGGTCCGGCAGCTCGGTGATCTGCTCCAGTTTGATGTTGTCGGGCAGCTTCGTCGCGCTGATGCCGTGGTTGACGATCGACTTGATCTCCGCATCGGAGTTTGGCCCGATCAAGTTCATTTTCAGCAACTCCGTCGTGGCCATCGCGTCGGCGAAGGCCCGGTGGTGATTGTCGAGGCGGATGCCGAAGTGTTTGGTCAGATTACCCAGGCTGTAGCTGCGGAGGCCTGGGTAGGTCTTCCGCGTCAGCCGCACGGTGCAGAGTTGCTTGCGCATGTAGGTGAAGCCCAGCCGCCGGAACTCCTCCCGGATGAAGTCGTAATCAAACCGGCTATTATGGGCCACGAAGATTCGGCCCTCGGTAATTTCGACGATCTTTTTAGCGACCTCACAAAATTTTGGGGCACTGGCTACCATTTCCATGGTGATGCCCGTTAGCTCAGTAATGCCCGCCGGAATACGCCGCTCCGGGTTCACCAGCGTTTGGTAGGTATCAATTACCTTTTCACCGTCAAATATGACGATGCCTACCTCGGTCACGCGGTCGCGGCTGGCACGGCCGCCCGTCGTTTCCACGTCGATAATGGCGTATTCCTTCTTTTTCATACCTCTTTGAGCGAAAGCACTGAGCGGGGACAAAACTACCTTCCCGACGGCGCTGAATAATGCACTAATCTATATCCATGGGCAAAGTAACAATAATTTTGTGTCTATTCTTATCGTTTGCCGCAAATTGTAGCAATACCGTGCCGGCGTCAAAAGATACCGGGGCGCTGCCGCAGGTGCAAGGTAATGGACCGAGTACGCAAATTGGTAACAATGAGCTTCCGGACCCAACTCCCGTCGCCCACCCGTCAGCATTAGACTTTGATCGCTATCTGCCCCTCCTGACGGGTAAGCGCGTCGGCCTCGTCGTCAACCAAACCTCGACGGTGGGCAACGACCACCTCGTCGACGCCCTCCTGGCCCGGGAAGTGGACGTCAACATCATCTTCGCCCCCGAACACGGATTCCGGGGCGAAGCGGATGCCGGGGCCACCATCAAGGACGGGCTGGACGTGGCCACCAACCTACCCATCCGCTCTCTCTACGGCAAAAACAAGAAACCCTCCGCCGCGGACCTGGCAAACGTGGACGTGATCGTCTTTGATATTCAGGACGTCGGCGCCCGCTTCTATACCTATATATCTACGTTACTCTACGTGATGGAATCGGCCGCCCGCTACGGGAAGGAGGTGATCGTACTCGACCGGCCCAATCCCAATGGTCTACTGGTGGACGGGCCCATCCTCGATCCCGAATTTTCTTCCTTCGTTGGCGTGGCACCCATCCCCGTAGCCCACGGGCTGACGGTGGGGGAGTTCGCGCTGATGGCTAACGGCGAAGGCTGGATGGGGGAGGGCCTGCGGGCATCTCTGACGGTTATTCCCATGCTGAATTACGACCACGCCCAGACCTACGAACTCCCCATTGCGCCCAGCCCCAATCTGCCGAATCAGCGTAGCATTTACCTCTATCCCCACCTCTGCTTTTTTGAGGGGACGGCCCTCAGCGTTGGCCGGGGAACGTTGAAGCAATTCCAGGTCTACGGCCACCCCAACCTGACTTACGGAGACATCCGCTTCACGCCGACGCCAGGACCGGGCAGCAGCAATCCTAAATTGAAGGGTCAACTCAGCCGGGGGGAGGACCTGAGCACAATCCCTACCGAGCAACTGGCGGGGCTGACCCAGCTTAACCTTAATTACCTCATCCGCGCCCACGCCGACCTGGAATCCCAGGGTATCACCTTTTTCACCCGTCCGGATTTCTTTGATTTACTGGCCGGTACGGATCAATTGAGGTTGGCGATCAGCAACGGACAGACGGAACAACAAATCCGCTCGGCTTGGTCCGATGATTTGAGGGCGTTCCGGGAGCTGCGGAGCCGGTACCTTTTGTACCCTTAATATGGCACCTGCGGCAGCGCCGAATTGGGAGCGTTGATACCACTATGTTGGCTAATCACCGAAGTTGTTTTCGGGAAGAAGGCAAGGAAGGCAAAGAGGAATAGGAAGCGCGGCTGCTACGCGTCTTTCTATGTGACACTTATTTGTTTCGCAAAGAAGTTTAGGACGGAAGAGAAGGATAAGAAGGACGCCGCTTATCTGTCTACCTCCACCCTGTATATTTCATGTTTTTACGCTTTCGCATCACAGCTAGAGTAATGCTTCACTTGAAGCGGATGGCTTTTACCGGGTCGACCTTTGTTACTAAGTAGGAGGGAATGACGAGGAAGAGCAGGGTGATGACGAAAGTGCCCACATTTAGGCCGATGATCATCAGCCAATCGATTTTGATGGGGGCGATGGAGAGGTAGTAGCTCTCTTCGTCGAGGTGGACGATGCCGAACGTGTCCTGCAACCAGCACAGTAGCAGGCCGAAGCCGTTGCCGAACAGCAGCCCAGCGCCGATGATGAAGCCGGCGTAATAGAGGAAGATCTGGCGGATACTCCAGTTGGTCTGGCCGAGCGCCTTGAGGGTGCCAATCATGTTGGTGCGCTCGAGAATCAGAATGAGCAGGGCCGTGACCATGTTGATGATCGCTACGAAAACCATCAGGATGAGGATCATCGCCATGGTGTAATCCTGTACCTCCAGCCAATTGAAAAGCTCACTTAGTTTGTTGCGAATATTGTCCGCGTATAGCTCCTGCGGGAGGATGTTGTAGTGGATGTAATCGTTAAAAATATCCATGTCCTCGATGTTGTCGAGGATGACTTCGAAGCCACCGATCTCTCCCTCCTTCCAACCGAGGAGGGCGCGGGGGTGGCGGATATCCACGAGGGCAAACTGGCGGTCAAATTCCTCGAGGCCCGTTTTGTAGATGCCCGTAACCTTGAAGGCGCGGGGGCGCTCTTCCCCTCCGCTGCCGATGAAGGCGAAATCCATCCGGTCACCCAGGCCTACCCGCAGGCGCTCGGCCGTGATGCTGCTGATGACGATGCCCCGGTTGATGGAGTCCGGCTCCGCGATGAGGGGTTCCCCCTCCACGAGGTACTGGCCGAAGGTGGGCCAATCGTAATCGCCGGCGATACCCTTCAGCACAAGGGCCTCCTGCGTGGCGTACCGCTCCCCTTCGGGGTAGACGGACACGATGCCGGGCAGGACGATGAATTGCTGAATGTGCTTTACGCCCCCCTGTGAAACCTGGGGCTCACTGTCGTTCAGGCCCAGGCCGGTGCCAAATCCAGCGAGGGTGACCTGTCCGATCGTATCCAGCGAAGGGTAGAAATCCTGGTCCGCCGAAATGGGGTAGTTATAGCTGTCGAAAATACCGTAGCTGGCCATGTCGTCCGTAATGTGGACGTGGCCCCAGAAGCCGAAGATCTTGTCGGAGATCTCGTACTTGAACCCCGCGATGAGTGCGCTGGCGATCACCATGGTGGCCATCGAAATGGCAACGGCCGCCACCGCAATCCCGATGATGGTTCGGCTGACGGATTTGGTGCCACCTTTCGCGACTCCGCGGGCGAGGTAGAGGGGTAAATTCATTGGGGTAAAGGTAACGCGATCACCCGGCAACTAATTACGCCAGCAAGCGCGTTCCCAGGCATATATTTGCGCCCCCCCCTCACAAACCAAAAGCGGCACTGACATGGATTTTATCGAAGAACTCGAATGGCGCGGCATGCTGCACCAACTTACCCCCGGCATCCGTGAGCACCTCGCCGAAGCCCCACGCAAAGCCTACATCGGTTTCGACCCAACGGCCCCTTCGCTCACGATCGGTAACTACGTGCAGATCATGATCCTGACGCTCTGGGCCCGCTCCGGCCACCACCCGGTCATCCTCTTCGGCGGGGCAACCGGCCGCATCGGCGACCCTTCCGGTAAGGACAAGGAGCGCCAACTCAAATCCTACGAAGAGCTCGACGCGAACCTGGAAAGCCAGAAAGCACAGATGCTGGAACTCATCGCCGCCGGTCTCCGGGGCGCTGCCGCAGGTGCCAAGGAAGTTGGGGAGGAACACGCCTTTAGCGTGGTGAACAACTACGAGTTCTACGAAAACATGAACGTGCTGGACTTCCTCCGCAACGTAGGAAAGACGCTTACGATCAGCTACATGATGACGAAGGACTCCGTCCAGAACCGCCTGGAATCTGGGATGTCCTTCACCGAATTCTCCTATCAATTGCTGCAGGGCTACGACTTCCAGAAGTTGTACCAGGACCACGGCGTGACCGTCCAGATGGGCGGCTCCGACCAGTGGGGGAACATTACGGCGGGTACCGAATTCGTCCGCCGCAACGCGGAAGGCAAAGCCTACGCCGTCACCACTCCCTTACTAACGAAGGCCGACGGCTCGAAATTCGGTAAGTCAGAAAAAGGCAACCTCTGGTTGGATGCCGAACTCACCGGCCCCTACGATTTCTACCAATTCTGGGTCCGCTCCAACGATGCGGATATCCCTACCTACCTAAAGACCTTCTCCCTGCGTAGCAAAGAAGAGATCCTGGCCGACGTCGCCACCGTCGAAGCCCACGGGCCGGACAACAACCTCTTCCGCGAGGTAAACGCCATCAAGCACGCGCTGGCCACGGAGCTAACGGAACGCGTCCACGGAGCCGAAGGCGTCGCCACCGCCAAGCGGGTAACGGATATCTTCTACGGCCGCGGCACCACCCCGGAAGACCTGGCCGGCCTCAACGCGAAAACCATCGAAGGGCTGCGCGGTGAGATCGCGGATTTTGTCGTCCCCGCCTCCGCCCTGGCGGCTTCCCCCAGCTTAATCGACGTACTGGCTGACTTGACCTCCATTCTTTCCAGCAAATCGGAGGCACGGCGGGCCATCCAGGCGAATGCCATCGCCATCAACAAGGTAAAAGTCAGCGACGTAGATGCCGAGCTCAATTCGGGAGATTTATTGCACGACCGCTTCATCCTGATTGAGAACGGGAAGAAGAAGCGGTACTTGCTCGTGGTCGAGTAGGGGAGCCTGTTGGATCGTTTTCCGAGAGAAGGAAAGGGAGATAAAGGGGGAAAAGGAGGTGCGGCTGCGCCGTGGAGCGCCTCCTTTTCCTCTTATCCTTCTTTTACGTCTTGTAGAAAATTACCCACGACTAATTGCTTCAGAAATTCTGTTTCGCAAAGAAGAATAAGCTGTCAGAGAAGATAGAGAAGTGTGTCACCCTGCTGCGCGCAGCGCCCCCTTAACCCTCCTTTCCTCCCTTTACCTCTTGTCGAAAACGACCCACTAGCTCCTAGTGCCCGCCACCACCACCAGCCACCACCTCACCCTCCGAAACCGGCTCCTTCACCAGCAACCACAGTACCGCCGAAGCCGCCAACATCCCCCCGGCAATGTAGAAGATCGCCGCTTTATCATCCGCCGCATTGATCGTTCCCCCAAGTAAGGAGGCCACGATTTGCGGCAGCACTACGGACAGGTTAAACAGCCCCATCATCAAACCCATCTTGCGGGAATCGACCACTTCGGACATGATCGCAAAGGGCAAACTCACCACGGCCGCCCACCCGACGCCAACGATGGCCATCAGTAGAAAGAAGGCCGTCATTGAAGTGCCGAACACGACGATCAAACCGTAGCCCACCGCACTGATGGCGATGGCCGCTGCGTGTGTTTTGACGCGGCCGATCTTCGTGGCAATCGGAGCAAGCACGAAGGCGGGCAAAAGGAATCCGACGGTATTCAAAATGGCAAAGGCAATCCCGATGGCGAAGCCGATGTCATTGTTCTGTGGATCCGTTAGTACCTGCTCCACCTCAAATCCCATGATGTTGCTCTTGATGTAGCCAAAGGTGTAGATGAACATCGTCTGTACACCCACCCAGGTGAAAGCGTGGGCGACGCAGATCTTGAGGAACTCCGTCCAATCAGTCGTGTTCCCAACGGCTGTGGTTGCCGTTTGGCGCGGGCCATCGGCATCCAGGATGTCTTCGACCAAACCGTCGTGGACCTCCACTACGCCGTCAGTTTCGACGTCCTCTAGATTCCGCGGTTCCTTGATGAGGAAGGCGGGGAAAACGCTGAAAAGAAATACAATGATCGCCCCCGCGTAGATCAGAAAGTAATTACTGATGAATGCCCCGATCAGGTAGGCGAGCACGCCAAAGAAGCCGGAGACCGTCTGCATGAAGGTGAACCCGTCCGTGCGCATCTTCCCCTTCGGGGTGACGTCCGCAATAATGGAACGGGCCGGATTAAAACTCACGTTGATGGCTAAGTCCAAGGTAAGCGCCACGGTGAGCGCAATACCGATCAGACTCTCCACGCCGAGGGCCGACTGGATCAGTCCGAGGTTAGGCAGGGCGAGGATCATCAGGGCGGCGAGGGTGCCACCAATCACGATGAAGGGCCGCCGCCGGCCTCCCCAGAACCAAACGTTGTCACTCAGCGCTCCAATCAGCACCTGACCCAGGATGCCTGCCACCGGACCGGCCAACCATACCAGGCCAATCTCCTCCAGGTTGAGGCCGTACTGGGTATTCAGGATCCAACTCAGTGCGGCAATCTGTACGCAAAGGGCAAAACCCATGGCCGTAGCGGGGAGAGATAAGAGACCGTAGTTGGCTTTGGTCGGCTGAAAACTGGGCATGTCACTTTATTTGAGCCAACAAGATGCAGTATTTGTCCTAATTCCCGATAACTACCTTCAAGCTTTCGGACCCCTGACGTAGGAAATAGACGCCCGCCGGTAAATCAGCCACTTGAAGGCTAGCGCTACCTCCCTTAATGATTGTTTTGCTAATCAGACGCCCGTCACTTCCCAGTAGATAAACAGGTAAGCCATCCGCGGCTTTGATCGTCAACCGGTCGGTCGCGGGGTTCGGGAAGGCGGCAATGCCCTCAACTTTCCCGGAGAGCACAGCCGAAACCAGTGGGGAGTAACTGATGGATCCATCGAAGTCACGCTGGGCGATCCGGTAAGTGTAGTTCGTTCCCGGTACCAGCGCTTCGTCGACGAAGCCGTACTCACCGGTGGTCTCAGTTGTCGGGGCTACGGTCCCAATGGCGGTGAACGGTTTACCATTATCCGTACGCTCGACCGTGAAGCCGACGTTGTCTGTTTCCTCCGTCGTTGTCCATTTTACCAGGATGTCGTCCTTCTTCGCCTCGGCCGAAACTTCACTCCAGATAACGGGTAAGGCAGCGGCGACGCAAGAGCTTACGGTGACTTCGTCCAAATACCAACCCAGGGTGCCGTTGCAACCGTCAAAAGTCATCGTCCACCGGAGGCGGAGGTCGTCGCCGGGGTTGGCGAAGTAGTCCAGGTCCACCACCGAAGTACCCCAGGTGCCGGTATTGCGCCCGCTATCCGAGCCGTGGAAGGCCTGGCGCCCAGCAAAAGGGTTGTCGTTACTTCCCGGCCCAATCAGTGCGCCGTCGTAACCATTATAGATGAAGGCTTGGATGGGGACCAATTGGAAGGAACTGTTGTTGCGGGAATACTGTAGCACGCCGCCGTCATAGTTCCGCTCCGTAGCATAGTAGTGGTTGAAGCGAAGTTCCATCAGCGCAGCGTCCGCCGGTAGCTCAATGATGGGGCTGGTGATTGCGGTGGAGCCGTTCTCGAGGTCGTCAACGCAGTCGCCAATGGCGGGGTCGGCGGCGTAAACTCCGGTACCGGCGCGACCGTCGGGGAGGTTGTCCAGGATCACCCAGGGTTGGTCCGTCCACGTGGCGGGATTACTTGGGTTTTGGTTCAGCGTCCAGGGGCCGAGCCCATTTTCCCAGTCTTCGTTGAGGTGGATGCGTTCCTGGTTTTCCGGATTGCTACCGCAACTGGCGGGAGGGTTCTGGGCGAGGGTAGGGGTGGAGGGGCAGGCGTTGGGCGTCAGCATCCCGGTAGCCGTGAGGGCGTTCTCCACTTCGGCCCGGTCAGCTGCGGTGAGGATCAGTCCGGAGGGCGCGGCGGGCAGATCAATCAACGTAAGGCTTGGCAGATCCGTACCGTAGAGGTCTTCGGTACTCTGCAGCAGCATATCCGCGAAGGCGCGAAAGTCGGTCACTCGGCCAAGGTAGTTTTCGTTGGCATGGAAGTAGATGTGCAGGGCCTTGGTCAGGCCGATTCCATTCACCGTCGTGCCATTCAAAGTGCCGCCATCCACCAATAGGGAGAAAGACCGGTTCACGACACCGCTGTTGATATGGACGCCACCATTGTCGATAAAGGGGTCACAGGAAAAGCTGCTGCTACTCCGGCTGCTCGGGTCGCCTTCACACTCGGGGTTGTACATGTCGCGGAGGGCACCGCCGAATACGGCCGCGTCTTCCCCCAGCCGCCAGCGTTGGCTGTTATTGTCGCAGCGGGTCCGCATCCGGTCATCGTTGAAGTCGTTGCCGCGGTCATTTAGGAGGTCAATGGCTTCACCGAAGATGTCGGCAAGTCCCTCGTCGATCGCCCCAGTTTCGTACTGATAGATGGGATTGCCCATGGCACCGGTGTAGTTATGCGTCCACTCGTGGGCTACGATGTCATCGGTCACTGTTCCGGGGCAGTGGCGGATCAGGTCGCCGCTCGCAGAAGCATTCGGGCAGGCGTCCTGGCGGTCGGTGAGGGTGCGCATCACGCCGTCCGCGTCGTCGTAACTATTGCGGCCGAAGGTGCGGTGGTAGAGGTGGTAGACTTCGCCGGTGGCGGTCAGCATTTCCTGGCCTTCAGCATTGAGGTTGCCGGGAAAGGCCTGGCCCTCTTCCCAGATTAAATTAGTCGGGTCGGTGGTCGTTGAGTACAATTGCCGGTCCAGGTCGCAGTGCAGTTGGTGGTCGAAAATGGGTTTGCCCGTGAGCACGTCAACGTACACCATCGTGCCACGGAAACCTCCGGGCTCGGTAAATTCGATGGCCTGCGTCCGGTGCCTTTTTTCTGTCTTTGACCAAGGGTTGGCGGAGATCCAAACCACGTCTTTGGGTTCAACCTGCCAATCAGCGATGGTGGGGTACTGCGTGGTTAAGTGTGCTCGTCCAGCATCAATTAATGCAGCTTCGGAGAATACGGGCGCTGCCGCGGGTGCAGAGAAAAGGGCAAGTGAGGAAAAGGCGTCCGCCGGTGCGAGGTACCCGCTGATTGTTCTGGGGAATCCCCGACCGTCCAGCCGCAGGCTCACCTCCCCGCCAATGACATCCGCATTGTTGAGGCGCTGTCCGAAACGGATGTACCGGGCCCCATCCACGGCGCGCGTTCCCGTTCCCGGTACAAACTTTGTACCTGCGGCAGCGCCCAAAATGGTGACGTGCGTACGCAGAAACTCAGCGGGGGGGACCGCAATGGCGGCTAATTCTAAAGTAAAGTAACGCTCCGTATTCACCTTGACGGTGTAGCCACGAGCCTGTAGCTCAGCCACACTTTCGGGCGTCAGGGCGGACGTTTGAGCCACGGCTGCGAAGCTCAGCAGCAGGCAGAGCGCGGAAAGGCCTAATTTCATGGAAAGACACATTTGGAAAAATCAACACATAAAGGTACTGTTATTAGGTTTATTTATAATGTGATGGGTTGAATGACAGTAGCTTAGGGAAGGTGGCGGACGCAGTGGCGGGCAATAGATCGTGTTGCATATACACTGGTCAGCACGGAGGGAGTGACTACGTTCGTTTTTCACCCGCCCTTACTTACCTTTGGCAGACTTAGAGAGTCGCTGCGCCCACCCGACATACGAAAGACGGCGCACCGACGTTTTGCTGATGCTAAATACACACCCCAATGTTTTCCAACCTTCGCTATCTCCTGCTGCAGGCAGAACCCACCCTGACCAGCACGGAAGAACCAATCGTCGAAAGCCAGAATCTGTTTTCCGTATTGCTGGACTCCGGCATCCTGACGATGATCATCGTTGGTATTCTGCTGTTGTTGTTCGTGATAGCCTGTTACATCTTTCTGGAACGCGTTGCGGTGATTAAATCCGCCGGTGCTGAAGACGAAGGATTCATGGAGCGCATCCGCCTGGAAATGTCGGCCGGAAACATGGCCAACGCCCGCGCCCTTTGCGCCACGACGGACAGCCCCGTTGCGCGGATGGTGGACAAAGGCCTGAGCCGCGTCGGCCGCCCACTACGGGATATCGATGCTTCCATTGAGAACGTTGGTAACCTGGAGATCTTCCGCCTTGAAAAAGGACTGAGCACGCTGGCCAGTATCGCCGGTGCCGCCCCCATGATTGGCTTCTTTGGTACCGTGACCGGTATGATTGCGGCATTCTACGAAATGAGTACGGCGGAGAACATTACGCCGGACGTCCTCGCCGGTGGCATCTATTCCGCCCTGCTGACGACGGCTGCGGGCCTCTTCATCGGTATCCTCGCTTTCGTTGGCTATAACTACCTCGTCGCCTCCGTGGAGCGAGTCGTTTACAAGATGGAGCGGAGTACTACGGAGTTTATGGATCTATTGCAGGAACCGGGGTAAGTAGTCTACAGTCTGTAGTCAATAGTCTATAGTGTCACCACGTAGCTATTGGGTTACGGACAGCGGACTACAGACTACAGACTATAGACTAAATATGCCCTTAAAACGCTCCAATAAGCCCAACGCGGAATTCAACATGTCCTCCCTCACGGACATCATTTTTCTGTTGTTGATCTTCTTCATGCTGACGTCCAACTTCGTGCAGATCAAGCCCTTTGAACTGCCGCGCTCGGATAGCCAGACGGTGGCCCCGACGAACATCGTCGTCCAGTTAGAGAAGGACGGCAAGGTGAGCGTCAACAGCCAGGAAGTGCGGGGAGCCGCCATCGCCGCCGCGGTAAACGACGCCATCGCCCAATCCGACGACGAAGAAAACACCACCGTGACCATCGTAGCCGAAACCGGCGTACCCTTCAAAAACATCACTCCCATCATGACCCTCGCCGCGCAGAACCGCGCCCGGGCGATCATCGCTACTCAACCTAAGTAGTAGGGTAGTCGAGTAGTGCTAGCACTATAGACTACAGACTAAAGACTACAGACTAAAAAATGGCTTTACGCAAACGCAGCAAGGTTACCGCCGAATTCAGCATGTCCTCCCTGACGGATATCATCTTCCTATTGCTGATCTTCTTCATGCTGACGTCCACCGTAGTAGCCCCCCACGCGCTGAATCTGAAGATGCCCGGCCGTTCGGACACCCCCACGAGCCCCAGCACCCGGAACATTGACGACGTGACCATCAACAACCAGGGCACCTTCCTGCTAAACGGTAACAGCATCAGCCCCGAAGCTTTGGAAACTTACCTGACGGGTAAAGCAGATCGCGACCAGTCCATCCTCATCAGCCCCACTCGCAACGCACCGGTGGAAGGCGTCGTCACCGTGATGGATATGGCAATGCGGCTGAATATTAATGGGGTATTGGCGGCGGAGGAGTGATTAGTATGTAGTCTATAGTCTGTAGTCTATAGTTGGGGCCACTGTAGACTCTAGACTACAGACTACAGACTATTATTCTATCTCCCGAATAGAAGTCTCCCCCCGGCTGGTCATATCCGTCTCAAACATCCTGGTTTCCAGGTACTGGCGGTTTTTGGCGATTTCGCCGTTGAGGTACTTCTCGATCATCAGGCTGGCGATGGGTGCGGCGATGGTGCCGCCGTAGCCCCCGTTTTCGATGTAGACCAGGATGGCGATTTGCGGATCGTTCCGTGGCGCAAAGGCGGTGAAAACGCTGTGGTCACCGAAGCGATTTTGTACGGTACCGGTCTTGCCACATACGTCCAGGCCGGGGACGTCAGCGCGGCGGGCGGTACCACTCAGGACGGTCTGGCGCATGCCTTCCACGACGGTTTCGAAGTGGCGTTCGTCAATGTCAATATTGTGGCGTTCCACCCGGAGTGGGCGGGTCACGGATTCGTTGCCTTCCTGTAACTGTTTGACGAGGTGAGGCGTGTACCAGAAACCCCGGTTGGCGATGGCCGCCGTGAAGTTGGCGATCTGGAGGCTGGTCATTTCGTATTCTCCCTGTCCGATGGCCAGTGATCTATACCAAATAGCGCGCCAGAAATCATCGCCTTTTCTTTCGGAGTTAGCCATCATCCAATCACTCGTAGGTAGGAAGCCATTGATCTCGCCGGGGAAATCTATTCCTAGCTTTTTACCCAGACCGAACTGCCCTAGGTAGTCATTGAACTCATCCATTTTTTCCTTGGGGGAAACCGACCCATCCCGATTAATGGTTTCCAGCCAGGCGGTGACGAAGTAATTATTACAACTCTGGGCAATCGCCTGTGGAACGTTGTTGATGAAGGGGTGGGCGTGGCAACCCAACAGTAACCGGCCACCGCTTCGGAAACCTCCGTTGCAGGACATACTGCGGTTGGCCTCCAGCGTCCCGGTCTGCATTCCGATGAGGGCGACGAGGGATTTGAAGGGTGACCCCGGCGCGTACTTCCCGTTGACGGCCCGGTTGAGAAGTGGCTTCAACGTATCCTGTTGCAGCATCGTGAAAGCCCGGCCACGTTGCCGACCGATCCTGAGTAAGTTGGGGTTGTAGGTAGGCGCGGAGATCATGGAGAGGATCTCCCCGGTAGCCGGCTCGATGGCGATGACCGCCCCTACCTTATTGACCATCAGACTCTCCCCGTATCGTTGCAATTTGAGGTCCAAGGTGGTGATGAGGTTGGAACCGACTACGGCATCCTCCTCTGCCTTAACGTTGCCGACATCACGGCCGAGGCGGTCCAGGTACTGCCAGCGCTTGCCCTTCTTACCGCGGAGGTGGCTTTCGTATTCGTACTCAATACCGGAAATCCCGTGGTAATCTCCCCGGTTATAGGCCCCGTCGCCGCGGTCAATGGCTTTTTGGTTGACCTCACCCATGTAACCCAGTAAGTGAGCCGCAACCCCCGGCGGGTAGTTGCGGGAACTCCGCAGGCTCGCCGAAATGCCAGGAAAGCGGAACAGATTTTCCTGCAGCGTAGCGTACTTAGTAGGCGAGACGTTGGGCAGGAAAATGAAAGGCTTGCTCTTGCTGTACTTCGGTGCCCACTGTTTGGGAATTGCGTTCTCAAAATAGTCTCGGCTGATGTTAAGCAGGCGGCAGAACTCCAGTGTATCGAACGCAGCGGCGTGCTTGGCGAACTTGTTGTACGTCATCTCGATCTGGTAGACCGGGGCATTATTAGTGAGTAAGTAGCCGTTCCGATCCGTGACCAATCCTCGTGCTGGATAGAGCTGCTCCTTGCTGAACCCCACCCGGTCCGCCCGCTGCTGCCAGTAGGAACTGGCCACCTGCAAATGGATGGCCTTCCCCACCAGGAACAGGGTGATCAACACGAAGATGATCCTGATCGTGATGGCGCGTGGATGTTGAGCCGCTGGGGCGCTCCCCTGCATAGATTATTGATTTGAGATGGTGAAGATCGGTTACTCGTGATTGGTAAACGCTAAAACAATACCGTCCATTTTGCTGGATGCGCGACACCACGTTGGTCCAGAAGTACTCTTGGACAAGAGCTTAAATCTTTGGCCGAATGAAGATGACGAGCACCAGTGAAACCAACCAGGATACCGGAAGGGAACAAGCCACCTTCAGCGTAATATCCTTCCAAAATACGGGAGAGAAAGCTTCCATGCTGAAGTACCAAACCAGGTAGGCGGTCAGCATAAGGGCCAGGTATTTCATCCACCAGCTGAAACCTAAATCCCGTCCTTCGGGGCTCGCCTTTACTTTAAAACCATCCTTCGGCTCGAGGGAGCGCAAGATGAATTGGCGCATGTAACCGGTGAAGCAGGCCGCCGCCATGTGCACCCCCAGTGATTCGTAGAAGAGGTCCGTACCAAAGCCCAGTAGGAAGGCAAAAAGCACCACGAGCGGCCGTGGCGTCCGGAGCGGGAGTAAAGCGATGAAGAGCGGACTGACGATGATGGACAGGTAGGCCGTCCCCCCAAACGAAATACTCACCTGCCTGAACAGGAAAACCTGCAGGAAGAGAAAAACGACAAACCGTATTCCATTACTGATGGGGTCGGAACCGCGCATATTAGGTTAGTCGTTAGCGTTGATTAGTTAGTCTCTCCCTCGTCGGCAAGGCCAGACAATTCATCTTTGAATAGGTCTTGCACGACGAATACGTCAGTCTCAATCAAGGGGTCATTGGATAGCGCTACGCGCAGGTTCTGGCTTCCCGTGCCCGGCTGTACCTCCGCCGACTCAACCGTCCCAATCACCTGGTTGGTTGGATAGACGTTGGAGTAACCCGTACTGAAGATCGTATCCCCGGGAGCGACTTTGATGTAATCCGCCAAATCGGTTACGGTGACGTAACGCGGATCCTGGCCATCCCAACGCAGGGTGCCAAAATCGCCGGAGCGCAAACCCGCACTGATGCGAATACTCTGGTGCAGGACGGAGAGCACCCGCGCGTGGTTCTCCGTAACCCGGTCTACGATACCCACCAACCCGGTGGCTCCCACTACGCCCTGGCCGGGCCGGACGCCAAGAGTACGTCCACGGTCGATGATCAGCGTATTGTTGGGCCGGTACGGCGAGCGGTTGACGACGTGGGCAGTCAGGTAGTTGTAACGCTGGATGAGTTGGCGGTCTTCCATCGAATCCACCACCACCTTGGCGTCATAACTGCTTTCGGGGAGGAGCTGTCGCAGCCGGGCCGTTTCCTGGCGTAAAGCTTCGTTCTCCGCCTCCAGGTCCAGGTAATCCCGCGCGCTCTCCGTCACGCTACGGACGGCCCCCGCCCGGATGCTCCAGGTTTCGGCGGCGATGGAAGCCTGGGGGCTGTTGAAGCTGATGATGCAGTACATACTTACCAGCTGCAGCGCCACGAAGGTGAAGAAGCTGCCGTTGCTGAAAAATATGCGGAGTAGTTGCTGCACGGGGTAGTCTGTAGTCTATAGTCTGTAGTCTTTAGTCTTGAGTAGATGCACTATAGACTAAAGACTACAGACTATAGACTGATAATTAACTTACGCTGGAGCTCGGTACCAAAATACTCTTGTACCGCCGCGTATCCGCCAAAGCCTTGCTGGTGCCACGGACAACCGCAGTCAGGGGGTCTTCGGCAACGTGGACGGGTAGTTGGGTTTTGGCACTGAGACGCTTGTCCAAACCACGGAGGAGGGCACCACCTCCGGTGAGGTATAGGCCGGTCTTGTATATGTCGCTGGCGAGTTCCGGAGGCGTCGTCTCCAGGGCACGGATGACGGCTTCTTCGATAGCCTGAATGGATTCATCGAGCGCCGCGGCAATCTCCTGGTAATTGACCGTGATCTGGCGGGGGATACCGTTGAGCAAGTCCCGGCCATTGACGGCGTAATCTTCCGGTGGGTTATCCAGTTGGCCGAGGGCGGAACCTACGTGGAATTTGATCTGCTCTGCCGTCCGCTCCCCAATCAGGATGTTGTGGCTTCGGCGCATGTAGTTGACGATGTTCTCGGTGAACTCATCCCCCGCCGTGCGGATGGACTGGTCGCAAACAATTCCCGACAGGGCGATGACGGCAATTTCCGTCGTGCCACCCCCAATGTCGATGATCATGTTGCCAATGGGTTCCTCTACGTCGAGGCCGATACCGAGGGCGGCGGCCATGGGTTCGTAGATGAGGTAGGTCTCTTTGGAGTCTACCCGGGCGGCGCTTTCAAATACGGCGCGCTTTTCTACTTCGGTGATGCCGGAAGGGATGCAGATCACCATTTTGAGGTGGGTGAGGAATGACTTGCGGGTCCCGATCATTTCGATCATCCCCTTGATCATGTGTTCGGCGGCGCGGAAGTCGGCAATCACCCCGTCCTTCAGTGGGCGGACAGTCTGAATGTTTTCGTGAGTCTTCTCGTGCATTTGCATGGCGCGGTAACCGACGGCGATGGTCTCCTCCGTTTTACGGTTGATGGCTACGATGGAAGGCTCGTCAATCACCACCTCTCCATTCTGAATGATCAGGGTATTGGCGGTCCCCAAATCAATGGCCAGGTTTTGCTGAAAAAGACTGAATAACCTCATGTATTCCGGTGGTTAGCGTAGCGCGATGCTGTTTCGGCCGTGGGTCGGTTTGAAGTAGGTTCTTGACCGCAGAGTCAAAGTGTTTACCCCGGCACTTAGTATTGAGTTGGTGTAAAGTAAGGGCAACAATTAGTCGCCCTACTTACAAAGTGCAAAAGTCGCAAAAATTGCCCGTAAGTGATTGATGTTTACGGGATTTATTAGTGCAAGCAGTAGTTAAAAAGAGAAAGCCCGTACATCCATCCGCTCACTCTAGTAAGCGGATGGAATGCACGAGCCTCAGGAATTGATTTCGGGACGGAACTACTTCACTTCGAAGGAATGCTCGACCACGTTGCTGCCGGCCGCCACCGTCAGGGTATAATTGCCTTTGCGGAGGTAGAAATTACCGTCCTTAGCAGCTTCCACTTTAGCGGCGGGGCGGCTGCTGTCTTCCTGTATATTGGTCAAGGCAACGCTGACCATTTCGGCAAAACGCCCATCGAAGGTCTGGTCGTAGGTGAACTGGTTGATGCCCGGCATCAATTTCAGATCCCGCTGGTAGAGGGTTGTTCCGTCGTCGCTCTTGATCCTTAACTCCGCACCCGCGGCAGCGCCCGGATTATAAACGGCGAACTTCATTTCTGGCTTACGGGTCTGAAGGTCAAAATCCAGGGTGCCGTAGCGGCTGGAGTAACGGACAACCTCGGGAGCATCAATGGCCATGGCACCGGATTCCCGCGCGGCGGCCTGCAGGAGTTTGACGTTGGCCTTGTAAAGTGACCGCCCGTGGGTGCCGACGATCAGGTCGCCGCTGGGCTCGTGAATGACAAGATCGTGGACCGCCACGGCCGGCAAGCCATTGTTTACGGTATTGAACTTCTTACCGCCATCGATACTCACGTAGAGGGCGTGGTCGGAACCGACGAAGAGTAGGTTGGGGGAGGAATAGTCTTCCAGGATCACGTTAGCGGGCTCCGTGGGTAGGAACTGACCGATTCGGTCCCAGCTGGCCCCTTGGTCGGTACTCCTGTAAACGTGGCTCGTGAAATCATCATTTCGGTAACCATTGAGGGTGAGGTAGACGGTGGAAGCATCGTGCTTGCCCGCGGCGATTCGGCTGACCCACAGATTCCGCGGCAGCCCGTTGTTGATGTTCGTCCAGGTCTCGCCACCATCATCGCTGCGGTGGATCAAGCCATCGTCGCTACCAACGTAAAGCAGCCCTTTGGTGATGGGACTTTCGGAGATGGAGGTAAGTGTCGCGTAGGCAACGTCGCCCGGCTTGCCACCCTGCGTCAGATCCTCACTCGTAATGGCCCAGTTGGCACCCCGGTCGCTGCTGCGGTGGAAGCGGTTGGACCCCATGTAGACTACGTCGGGATCGTGGGGGCTGAGCAGGATCGGGCTCTGCCAGTTCCAGCGGTAGGGGCGCTCACCGAGCTTGTGTTTCGGGGTGATGTAGGTGGAGGTGTCAGCGGCCATGTCCATCCGGTAGTAGTTGCCGTACTGGTAGCCGAGGTAGGCGGTATTGTTATCCCGGGGGTCAACCTCCACCTGCATTCCGTCACCGCCGAAGAGCATTTTGTAGGGATACTCACCGCGTTGCATCCAGCCGGGGCTGGCGGAGTAATTATTGGGCCCGCGCCAGGTACCGTTGTCCTGCAAACCACCGTAAACGCGGTAGCCATCGGGGTGGTCATCGACCGCAATGGAGTAAAATTGGCCGAGGGGCGGGTTATTGGCCTTGCGCCAATTTTTGCCGCCGTCGTAGCTGATGTTGATGCCGCCGTCGTTGCCGTTAATCAGGTGGTCGGGGCGCTCAGGATTGATCCACAATGCGTGGTGATCGGCGTGAACGTTGTCGCCGTTGATGCCGGCCCAGGTCGCACCACCGTCGGTTGATTTGATGATCGGTACGCCGAGCGCGTAGACCGTCATCGGGTCGTCCGGCAGGGTGCGAATGACGCCGAAATAGTACCCATAGCTGTTGTAAAGCCCGTCAATGAACTCAGCGTGGGTACGCTCCCACTTCTCGCCGTTGGTCTTGGATACGTACAGTTCAAAGCCTTTCACTGGCGTGTCGAAGAGCAGGGAGTTGGCGTCTTCGAGGTATTCCACGAGGTCGAGGGGGGAGATCGCTTCGTCGGTTGTATCCGCCAAAAGCGTCGCCGCGTCGAGATCGGCGGGGAAGCCGTTGCCCTTCAGGAAATCGTCAAGCTGGTAGGTCTGGAGGCGGCGGAAGTCGGCCTGCGGCATGCTCCGCAGTAGATCTTTGGTAAGGGTTTTATCGAGCGTATCCCGGGGTTCCGCGTCGCGGCGGAAGTAGTTGTCGATGCTTGCGTAAAGGTAGCGATCACCGTTCGTATCGTAGCTGATGCTCAAGCCAATACGCCCCGCGCCTTCACCGAGTGGAAAACCACCCGAGCGATTACTGATCTGCGACCAGTTTGTGCCGCCGTCGGTGCTGTGGTAAACGCCACTGCCCTTGCCGGACTCCTTGAAATTCCAGGCTTTGCGGCTGCGTTCCCAGCTGGCGGCGTACAATTCCTGGGGGTTGCGTGGGTCGCGGATGAGGTCCACTACACCGGTGCTGTCGTTAACGAATAGCGTCTTCGTCCAGGTGCCACCGCCGTTGGTGGTCTTAAACACACCGCGTTCTGGGTTATCGCTGTAGAGGTGGCCCATGGCGGCGACCCAGACGGTGCTGACGTCGCGCTGGTCCACGATCACCCGGCCGATGTGGTGGGATTCGGGGAGGCCTACGTGCGTCCAACTATTCCCGCCGTCGGTGCTTCGGTACACGCCATTGCCGGCGTAGGAGGAGCGGCTGGAGTTCACTTCGCCGGTGCCCACGTAGATCGTTTTGGTGATCCAGTGCACGTCGATGGCGCCGATCGTCATTACGGGCAGGTCGTCAAAAAGAGGCTCAAAAGTGATGCCGTCATCCTTCGTCTCCCAGAGGCCACCGCTGGCGTAGGCAACGTAGAAATGCCGGGGGTCGGCGGGGTCCACGGCGACGTCCGTCACCCGCCCGCTCATGATACTCGGGCCGATGTTTTCAAATTTCAGTCCCGCCGCCGGGCTGTTCTGCTGCAGGAAAAGGCGTTGTTGGTAACCCTGGTCCCGCACCGCCGCCACCGTAGGGCTCTGGGCGCTGACGCAGGTGCAGTGCAATAGGACGAGGAGCAGTGAAAAAAAGAAAGTACGCATTGGCGGTTGATTAGCTCGGAAGTGAAGGGGCGCAAGGTACGAAGCCAAAAAAGACCGGACGGTGAATACGGCGTATTGACCGAAGGGGTGGGGTGGAAGTGTCCGGTATAGCCTACCTTGGCCTCCGCATTTAAACCCCATAACATGTTCAAATATCTATTCAGCCTGGCGCTCTGCCTGGGCTGCTGCTGGTCGCTGACCGCGCAGAATGCCGTCACCTTCAACGTCCTGCCGGGCAATGCCTTCATCCGGGTGGACGGGCAGGTGCTCGACCTCTCGGAAACGAAACTGTACGAGTTCTCTCCCGGCGTCTATTCCGCCAAGATTTGGGCGCCGCAGTTCGAGATCATCACCAAAGAATTCACCGTGGAGGCGGGCAAGCCACTGGTCGTCAACGCTGCCCTGAAAACGGTTTCGGCGGAGTACGAATCCTTCCGCGAGGCTTCCTTCGAGCGGGACCTCGAACGCTTCAAACGCACCTTTGTGGACGTGACCGCCCTGGCCATGGCCGGCGCCGGAACTTACGCTGCCCTCACGGGTGGGGGAGCGGACGTGGACGGTGCGGAGTCCTTCGTCACCAATTCCCGGCTGGCCTACCGCGCCGCCGTGACGCCCAGTGAGATCGTAGATACGCGAGATGATTTTGACGCTGCCTTGGCGGACTTTGAAGACGAACAGGACAGCTATAATCGTAACGTCGTCATCGGCTCGGTCGTCGCCGCTGCCGGCGTGGGCCTCGTTGTCTACCGATTTCTGATTCGCAAAAGGGATCCACAACCCCGGCTGAAGTACGCGCCGGCAAATCCTTTCCTGGAGCAACGGCAAACCTTGCGTGATGCCGTACGTCTCCGCCCCGGAACTACCCAAACACCTTTTGGCCTCACCCTCAACTTTTAAGTGATGAAAACCCTACAACTACTCCTCCTTCCCTTGCTGCTACTCACCATCACGGCTTGCGAAGACGAAGTCCTGGCTGGCCTGGATGAAACGGAGAACAATATCCTGGAGGAGGGTGGCCCCGACCTCTTTTCTCTCGTCAGCGTCAGCGCACCCAGCCCAAGGGGATTTGATACCCGGGCCGTGCGGGTGACCATTGACGCGGACCGATCCAGCCTCTCCGACCTGCAATTGGACCGCATCATCGGCGTGAAGGTTAACCTCGGCCCGGAGATCGAATTTGACCGTCTGAGTTTTGTCGTGGAGTACGCCGTTGGCGTCCAACAGATTTGCTTCAATGCGGCTTTCTTACTGGACAATGGCCTCACCAGCCGGGGGAACGAGATCTGTTTCATGCCGTAAGTGTGGCCTAGCTCCGCAACCTGCTGAGGATGGAAACTTTTCCGTGCAACCTTCGTGCTCGGCTTGCATTAGGGAGAGCAAACACCAAGCCTCGACAATATGAAGATCTTCCTATTCGGTGGCACCGGATTCATCGGCAGCAGTTTCGCGGACCATTTGGCGGAGCGGGGTCACCTACCCGTCCAGATTGCGCGGAACCGACCCACGCAGTCCCGCCACCAATTTCTGGAGTGGGACGGGCGGACGTTAGGCCCCTGGGCGGAAGAATTAGTCACCGCCGATGCCATCGTTAACCTGGCGGGGAGGTCCGTGGACTGCATCAAAACGCCGGACAATATCGACGTCATCCTACGCAGCCGGGTAGACTCCTGCCGCGTGATTGGGGAGGCACTGGCACGGCTGGAAACCAAGCCACCGGTGTGGGTGCAAATGTCGACGGGGCACATTTACGGAGACTCGGAACTACTCCTCACGGAGGATGACCATTTCGGCCACGGCCTCGCGCCCTTCGTAGGGCGAGCCTGGGAGAAATCACTTTTGGACCACCTCCCAAATGGTATGCGCGAGGTCCGCCTACGTACCAGTTTCGTCGTCGGAAAGGGTGGGGGAGCCCTCGCCAGTTTATCCCAAATCGTGAAGCTGGGCCTGGGCGGTACCGTCGGGAACGGTCGGCAGGGAATGAGCTGGATCCACGAGGACGATATGAACGAGTTGATGCTGCGCAGCATCACCGACGAAACGATGGAGGGGGCGTACATCGCTACGGCACCCAATCCAGTTACCAATAAGGAATTTATGGGACTGCTGCGCCGGGCACTAAAGGTTCCCATCGGTTTGCCGGCACCGGCGTTTGCGGTCCGGATTGGCGCCAAATTGCTCTTCCGGACGGATCCGGATTTGGCTCTTTACGGTCGCTACCTCCGTAGCCGGCGTTTAGCGGAGGAGGGTTTTGAGTTTAAGTTTCCCCAATTGCGGGAGGCGTTAGCGGACCTTTGCGATTAGTCCTATTTACTTGCCCACTTACGTTGCACCTGCGGCAGCGCCCGCATTGCATTATTCAGGGCGTTTACCATGTAGATCGAAGTTTCGCAGGTAGCGGACAGAAGTTGGATAGCTAAGAATACAGTTGGAGTTTGATTTGTTCCTCATTGCAATTATGTAAAACAAATCGTATTTTTACCGAATGCCTCAACCTCCAATTCGCGCGGGCCGCGGTGCGCAGATCAATACCGCTAATCCGTACCACAATCTGCGTTACGATGAGTTGCCGGACCCGGAGGATGAGCTGCGTACCCAGCTGATCCCGACCCACCCCAAGACGATCTTGAATAAGATCACCAGCCCGGATCTGGGGAATGGCTACGGGCTGAATTGCTACCAGGGTTGTGAGCACGGCTGTGTCTACTGTTTTGCGCGGACGACTCACCAGTACTGGGGCTACTCTGCGGGGATCGACTTCGAGCAGAAGATCCTTTATAAGGCCGAGGCACCGGCATTACTGCGTTCGACCCTGTTGAAGAAGAATTATCAGCCTATGCCGGTAATGATGTCCGGCAACACGGATAGCTACCAGCCTGCGGAGAAGAAGTTGCGGCTTACGCGGCAGTGCCTCGAAGTCCTAAGCGAATTGCAACATCCCTTCGGACTGATCACGAAAAACTCGTTGATTTTGCGCGATCTCGATCTGATCGCCGCAGCCGCGCAGGATGACCTGGTACACGTAGCGCTGAGCATCACTACCCTCAATGAAGACGTGCGTCGCATGCTGGAACCCCGCACGTCCAGCATCGCCCAACGCTTCCGCGCGGTAGAAGAACTGAGCAAGGCCGGCGTGCCGGTCACTGTCAATATCGCGCCCATCATTCCCGGCCTCACCGAACACGAAGTCCTCGGCATCGCCAAACGTGCCGCTGACGCAGGTGCCCGGCGGATTGGGTACGCGATCGTCCGCCTCAACGATGAGATCGGCACCATTTTTACGGACTGGGCCCACAAGATGATTCCCGACCGGGCGGAAAAGGTGCTGAGCAAGATCCGGGAGTGCCGTGGCGGGAATTTGGAAGAACGGCGCTTCGGTTTCCGCCACCGCGGGGAAGGCGAAGTAGCCCGGATGATCGGCCAGCACTACCAATTGGCGAAGCGGAAGTACTTCCCCGGAGAGCCGGATTGGCCGGCCTATAACTTTGATCTGTTTGAGGCGCGGCGGCGGCCGCAATTGTCGCTGTTTTAGGGCAGATCCTAGCATAAATTGATTGGGTTCCTACTATGTTAACAGGAAAGGCTAACAATATTTTTCCACGAAACGCCGAACACGGTCCCGCATCAGGTTTTATAGGGTAGTTTATTGATTTCTCTTTACCACAGAACTAAACCCTATCTGAATGTATCGCCTATTAACCGCCTTGCTGCTATTGGTAGTTTGTGCATCCGCACTACGTGGGCAAGAGAACGTTACCTTTTACGTACAACCAGCCGAAAGCTTCCTAAGGGTGGATGGGCGCGTATTTGAGCTTAAAAAAAGCAATACAATTCGACTGGCGCCCGGAACTTACAACGTCGAATTATGGGCACCAAAATTTGACGTACGGGAGGTTCCAATAACCGTGGAAGCCGGCAAACCTACGGTCGTTCGGGAAGGACTGAGAACGGTCACCGCGGAATACAACTCCTATCGCGCTGAGCTATCAACCTACAACACCAATCGGCTTAAGCGAGTGCTTGGGGAGGGCTCAATCGCGGCCCTTTCAGTGGGCCTGGCCGCAGTAGCTGCGACCGGAAGGAACAATAAGTTGGATGAGCTTAGGGATTATACCGAACGCCAACGGACGCTTTACGACGATGGCGTATTTGACGGCGCGGAGCAGTTCCTTAAAAATTATAACGATGGCAGAGCCGAGTTTGATGACGTGCGGCGGGAACACAACACCATCGTTGTTGGCACCTCCATTCTCGCCGCGCTTGGTGTTGCGGTCCTGGTTAAACGGTTTATGAGTAAAAACCGCAAACGCTACGTACGTCCGACGTATAATCCGGTGAATCCATTTCAGTCGGGGACTACGCATTTCGAACGCCCACGAGTAAAGTTGGGAGGTTCCACAAATCCAATAGGCCTAACCCTACAATTCTGATCGATGAAAATCTTTTGTGCCCTGGCCTGTTGTCTGCTTCTATTTTCTTGCAATGATGAAATATTCGAACCCATCGAACCGGTGCCGCAGGACATTTTCGACCCTGAGTTAAAACCGCTTTTCATTTTCAACCGGGCAACCCACCCCAACCGAGCCGGTGGGTTCAAAGTCGTAATCCTGGACTTCAGTGTTTACGAGCTACGCATCCCCGTTGAACAGGAAGACCTACTCCGGCGCATCCAGGTCATGGACGGCGAGCGAGAAATTGGCAACTATAATTTGTCCACCCGGAGCTTTATCGACGAAACCAGGCGGAGGTCCGGAAGTAACGTCTGCTACACTATGAGCTTTCTGACTACCGACGGCAGAGAATCACGGGCCTCCGAACTCTGTCTTACGATCAATTAAGCTCAGTCAGGAATCAATCCGGATAAGATCAAACACCAGTGACGAAAGAGACGTAGTAGAAGCGAGACAAATTTTAATACTACCCCAACATGAAACGCACCGCAATCGCCGAATGGAACGGCACCGTAAAAGAAGGCAAAGGCACCCTGACCACGAAGTCCAAAACGCTTGACAAACAGAACTACAGTTTCCACAGCCGTTTTGAGGACGGCGCGGGCACCAACCCGGAAGAACTGATCGCCGCGGCCCATGCCGGTTGCTTTACGATGGCGCTGAGCCACGGATTAACCGAAGCCGGCTACACCCCGGGCGATCTCAAGACGGACTGCGCTGTTGACTTTCAGGACCAAAAAGTCGTCGGTTCGCACCTGACGACTACTGCTTCCGTGCCGGGCATCGACAAGGATGAATTCGATAAGATCATTCAAGACGCTAAGGTGAACTGCCCAATTTCCAAAGTGCTGGATACGGAGATCACTTTGGAGTATACGCTCAAGTAATTTTGTTCCGCTGGGGTAGGGCGGTCGCTAGTCCATATCCACGAGACTCTCCGTACCCCGGCGGCGGCGGTCCAGCTCCTGTTGGATGATGTGGCGCAACCGCTTCTGCTGCCGCACGCAGGCGTAGTTCCTACTGACGTGTACCTGCGTCAACGCTAATACGAGCACGCAGACCGGCATGGCGATCAGGCAGGTGCCGACCATCGAGCGCAAACCGATCAATGACAGCGCCGTGGCCGCGAACATCAAAAATGGGATGGCCAAGCCGACTCGGAACATGAAGTCGCGCAGTTTATCTAATCGGGTACTATTCACCTTGAGTCGCCGCAGCAATTGATGCAGCTCGTGGGTAGCAAAAGCCTCCGCCCCACCCGTCAGGATGAGGGTGAAGTCATCGTTAGCAGCCCGTTCGAGCCGCTTGATCTGCCTTTTGATTTTGCCACGCAAAGCCATATCCCAAAACTACGGGAAGTTTACGAACGGTGAAATCTGATCCTTGGCTAAATGCGTCTGCAGCTGACTTTTAACTTGGAATAGTAGAGTGATCCGAAGGCACCGCGTTGGAAATTTGAAAAACGTAAAACATTCCGTAGTTTTTTGCGCTAATTTTAGCATATTTGTGCTTTAGCAGCAGAACTACGTTTTATGACACCCGAACTCGCCAGAACCGCCCTCAAGAAATATTTTGGATACGATGGTTTCCGGCCCTTGCAGTTGGACATCATCAACAAGGTGTACCAAGGTGAGGACGGGATCGTCCTCATGCCAACGGGTGGAGGGAAGTCGATCTGCTTCCAGATCCCCGCCGTTACGATGAACGGTACGGTAGTGGTCGTCAGTCCGCTCATCTCCTTGATGAAGGACCAGGTGGATGGCCTTACGGCCGTTGGCATTCGCGCCGCTTACCTCAACTCCAGCCAATCGAGCGCCGACGCCCACGGGGTGGAAGTCGCCTACGAAAACGGGGAATTGCACCTGCTTTACGTCAGCCCGGAGAAATTGCTGTCCCCCGGCTTTTTCCAGTTCCTCAAGCGGCGCAAGGTTTGTCTGTTTGCCATTGACGAAGCCCACTGTATTTCCGCCTGGGGCCACGATTTTCGGCCAGAGTACACCCAACTGAAAAGTATCAAGGCCTCCTTCCCCGAAGTGCCGATCCTGGCCCTTACGGCGACAGCGGATCGCCTAACGCGACGGGACATGGCCGAGCAATTAGGCATCCCTAACGCTGAGCAGCACATCGCCAGCTTTAACCGGCCTAACCTCTCGCTGGCCGTCCGACCGGGGAAGCAGCGGCGGCAACAGATCGTTCAATTTCTTCGCCACCGCCCGGATACGGCGGGAATCGTCTACTGCCTCAGCCGCAAACAAACGGAGAATCTCGCCGAGAAGCTACGGGAAGCCGGCTACAACGCAGAAGCCTACCACGCCGGGCTGAGCCCCCAAAAGCGGGCGGACGTACAGTCGGATTTTATCAACGACCGCACCCTCATAATCTGTGCCACCGTTGCCTTTGGAATGGGGATCGATAAGTCGAACGTCCGGTGGGTAATCCACTATTCGCTGCCCAAGAATTTGGAAAATTACTACCAGGAAATCGGCCGCGCGGGCCGCGACGGAGCTCCGGCCGATACGCTACTATTCTATTCCTACAACGACTACATGACGCTGAAGGACATGCTGGGCGGCAACCAGAATAGTGAACTCCAGTTGGCCAAACTGGACCGCATGAAGGAGTACGCCGACAGCCTCGCCTGCCGCCGGCGGATCCTGCTGAACTATTTCAGCGAAGACCACTCCGAAGACTGTGGCAACTGTGACATCTGTGCCAACCCACCCGAGCGATTCGACGGAACGGTCCTCGCCCAAAAGGCGCTCTCCGCAGTGACGCGCCTGCGGGAGAACGTGGGGATCAATATGACCATCGACGTCCTTCGTGGCTCCAACCGGTCCGACCTGAAGCACAATGGCTACGACCGGATCAAGACTTACGGCGCCGGTCGGGACGTCACCTCCTTCGACTGGGCGCAGTATTTCAACCAACTCATTAGCCTGGGTTACCTGTACGTTGCCCACGAGGATTACAATAAGGTGAAACTGGCCCCCGGCGCCAAGCGCGTCCTCTACGAAGGGGAGGCGGTGGAACTCGTCAAGATGACAACCATTAAGGAACGGCGGGCCAAGGAGGCTGCCAACGCACCCAAACGCCAGCGCGGAGGTGTCATCACCGCCGAGAACGCTGATCTCTTCGAAAGGCTCCGCACCTTGCGCAAGGAGATTGCTCGCGAAAAAGGATTGCCACCGTACGTCATCTTCCACGATTCCACGCTGCAGGAAATGGCTACTTTCCTCCCGGCCAGCCGTATGGAGATGAGCCGCATCAGTGGGGTAGGGGAAGCTAAGATGACCAACTACGGACAGGCATTTATCGACGCCATCGCCGGCTCTCCCGAATACGCGAAGGCCAAAGCGGAGGGTACCCTCCGGCCGCAGTCTCAGGCAACGATGGATTTTTCGGGAAAGTCCGCTTCCACTTCAAGCAGTTCTACAAAACCAACGGACGACACCCCCGAAGACCCCGCCAAAGCCGCGAAGCGCGCCGCTCGTTTGCGGGATAAGGAGCGTATCGGTAGCACGCCTTCCCACATCTACAGCCTTCAAGCTTTTCGTAGCGGGGAGACGCCCGCGGACATCGCCGCCCGCCGGGAAATGACGAAGGGTACGATCGTGACCCACCTGGTCCGTTGTTACCTGGCCGGGGAGGAAGTGGACATCGAATCCTTGCTGCCCCCCTTCGCCGAAGACCGTATCCGCGAGGCGCGCACCGCCAATCCTGAAGCCGAAGGAACCGGTCCTATCGTGGCGTGGCTGAATGATAAATACGGCAACGGAACGATCGGTTACGACGCCGTACGCATTGTAGATGCACTGGCCGAGCGGGCCACCCAAAATTGACCATCATGTACCTCTTCGTTTACGGCACCCTGCTGTCTTCCGTCCCCTCTTCCATGAGTAAATTCTTGCGCCGGCGGGCGACGTTGGTTGGTGAGGCCACCGTCAGTGGCCGCCTGTACGATTTGGGGAGGTACCCTGGCTTTCAAATTGGGGGAGGCAAGGTTACCGGAGAACTATACCTGCTGGAAGAAAAACGCCAGCAACAGACCATCGAAATGCTCGATGCCTACGAAGGAGTAGCCGGAGAGGCGGAGGATGAATACGTTCGGACCGGAGTGAAGTGCACCTTGGCCAACGGAACAACTGTTGAAGCGGACACCTACGTTTCACGATCTCTTCCTTCCCAGGCAGCAAGGATCGTGTCGGGCGATTACGCTAAATTTTACGTTAGCAGTATAGCCCACCAAGAGTTCGTGAACGGGGTTTAACTACCAAATTTAACTTTTAACAAGCATTAGACGTAGGAACATACATTTCCAGGCCCGCGTTGCTTGAGTATGTTTGAGTTCCTGCGTCCTGATATCCAAAATATGGTTCAGGTACTGATTACCGTACCAATTTTATACACCGTCGTTGTTGCCGCTATCCGTTTCACGGGTAACCGGTCGACATCTTCGATGAATAATTTTGACTGGATAATCACGGTAGCTATCGGTAGTGTTTTTGCTTCCACCGTAGTTTTGAACCGGACGAATTTTCTGGAGGGCGCATTTGCAATTGTCCTGCTCCTACTCTTGCAGTACCTGATTACGCTGGCAATTCAACGGTCTAAGGCCGTCAAAAAAGTGCTAAAAGCATCCCCGCAACTATTACTTTTCGAAGGAGAATTTTTGAACGACGTTATGCGGGAGCAACGCATCGTTCGGGGCGAAGTCTACGCAGCCGTACGTGACAAAGGCTATAAAAGTGTTAAGTCAATCTACGCCGTCGTCCTAGAGACCAATGCTAAGATGAGCATCATTCCCATGTCTAAAGGTGATGACTACGAAGGTTTTTCTTTGTCTGACGTAGACGGATTACCCGAGGGGCTGAGGGAGGACCTTGAGCAGCGAGGTGAGGAAGATGATATGTCGTCCAAAGAAGAGGAAGAAAAAAGGACGCAATTTGCAGATTAGTCTTGGTGGACGCTAGTGTTTTTCGCATCTTGCTAACGCATTAGTAGCCACCAATCAATCCTCCCCTTTGCGCATTTTACACACCGCCGACTGGCACCTCGGCCACCGGCTGTACAACCACGACCGGACGCCCGAGCACGCCGCCGCTCTTCAGTGGTTGGAAGGCCTCATCGAACGGGAAGCAATCGACGTCGTGATTGTTGCGGGAGATGTCTTCGACGTCTCCAACCCTTCCAACCAAGCCCGCCAACTTTATTACCAGTTTCTTTCGCGCCTGCTCGCTACCGACGTAGCCGCGGCCATCGTCGTTGGCGGAAACCACGACTCTCCCAGTATGCTGGATGCTCCCCGCGAAGTATTGCAGGAGCTCAATCTTCACGTGGTCGGTGCGGCGCGGTCGCAGGTGCAAAGTCAGGTGGTAACCATCAGGACCAACCGCGAGGGTGAGGAGGAAGAGCTCATCGTGGCCGCCGTCCCCTTCCTCCGGGAACGCGACGTCCGGTCCGCCAAATTCGGGGAATCCCCCGACGAGCGGATGACCGGCATCAAACAGGGAATTCAGGACCACTTTACGGAAATTGGGGCTGCCGCCGTCGCCACCCGTTCAGCCAATACGGTACCCATCCTGGCTACCGGCCACCTGTTCGTCGGGGGGGCGACGGATTCCGAAGACAAGAAAAGCCACATCTATCAGGCCGATGAGAACAACATCGACGCGGGTAATTTTCCGAACTGTTTTGACTACGTCGCCCTAGGCCACGTCCACCGTGCTCAGAGCGTGAACGGGCAGGATAACATCCGGTACTGCGGCAGCCTCGTCCCCCTCACTTTCGTGGAGGGAATGAGCGACCGTAGCGTCCGCATCGTTGATATAGGGAAGGCCGGCGAGCCGGTGTCCAGCCGCAAGATCCCCGTCCCCACCGCCAGAAAGTTGTACCGGCTCCACGGTACGCTCGACGTTGTGAAGGCCAAACTGCGCGCTGCGGTAGCGGAACACCTCAATCGGGAGGGAGAGGATATCCTGACACCCTGGGCGGAGGTTCGCGTCCTGACCGATGACCGGATCCACGACCTCCCCGAGCAGTTAGCGGCTACCGTTCTGGAGGTAGCCGCTCCGGAACCCGTACGGGAACCGATCAAGTTTTTACGCCGGTCCCAGGAACGTCTTTCCCCCGCACCCGCGGCAGCGCCCCAACAAACCAAGCAATTGGACGAGCTTTCACCGGTGGACGTATTCCAACTCCTCTGCGCCGCCGAAGAACTCAGCGAAGAAGTGGCGACGGAGGTCCTTACGGACTTCCGTGACCTCATCAACTGGAAACAGGACCAAGACAACGATTAAGTATGAGAATCCTCCGCGTCCGCATCCTGAACCTGAACTCGCTCATTGGCGAGCACGTGATTGATTTCACGAAGGCCCCGCTAGCGAACCACCAACTGTACGCCATCGTCGGTCCCACTGGCGCTGGCAAGACAACCATTCTGGATGCCATCACGCTGGCGCTGTACGGACAGACCGAACGCAACTTAAAGGACCGTGATACCAACCCGGAAAACACCACGGTGATGAGTTACGGGACGGCCGAATGCGAAGCCTCCATCGAATACGAAACCGCCACCGGCCGCTACCGCAGTACTTGGACGCAGGCGCGCGCCCACAAAAAACCGACCGGTAAACTGCAGGGCAACAAACGACGAATTGACCAACTATCACCCGACGGGGTGGGGGAGGACAAGATCATCGCCGAAGGCATCAGGGCCGTTAAGGACAAGACCGAAGAAATTGTGGGCCTGGACTACGACCGCTTCGTCCGCTCGGCCATGCTGACACAGGGAGAATTCGCTCGATTCCTGAAGTCTTCCGCCACGGAAAAGGGAGAGATCCTGGAAAAAATCACCGGGACGGATATCTACAAAGAACTCAGTATTGCGGCCTTCGAACGCCACAAACAGGCCCGACTGGCTTACGAAGACCAGGAGAAAAGCCTAAGTGCCAACCCACCTCTGCCGGCCGAGGAAAGAAAGGCCCTCGAGAGCCACCACGAAGAATTGCAACTCGAGCTCGGCCGCTTGAGTAAGCAGGTGGCAGACCTGGATGCTCAGCTGTTGCTCTACCGAGAATTGGAACGCCTCCAGCGAGAAGCCAACGACCAAAAGGCCCAACAGGCGGCCATGGAAGATGAGTGGATTGACCGGGCACCCCAACGGAATCGCTTAGCCCAGGCCGTGGCTGTAGCCCACCTCCGCCAGGACCTGACGGATGTAACGAGACTGAGACGAGCGATAGCTGATGGATTAGCGAAACTGAAGGCTGCGCAGGCGAGCGAGAAAGAACTGGCGCAAGTACTCGAGCAGCGCACTAAGCAGCAGCAGACCTCCAGGGAGGCGATGACCAAATTTACCGCGGCCTTACCCGCCCGCAACCAGGCCTGTGACAATGCCGCCGCGCTCGAAAAGAAAGTAGCTGAGCTTGAAGTCCGAGATGGTCTGCTCGTCAAATCAGCCAAAGAAATTGCCGAAAATAGTTCCAAAGCCAATCAAGATAAGTTATCGTATGAGAAGGAGTTAGCTATTCTCACCGAACAACTTGGTGGAAAGACGGCTACCCAAATCGAAATACAGATTAGCGAGTTGGAGATTGCTATCCAGCAAGCGCGCAAGGAAGCGACCACCCTACAGCAATGGTTAGAAATCGGCCGATTGGAAGACGACCTGCGGACGCGGGGCCAACGGGCTGAGGTTCTCACTGGCCAGGCGGAGCAGTTGCGGCAAAAGCTAGCCAGCAGCCAGGAAAAGCTTAGTCAGTCGCGAAAGGAATTGGAAGAGCGGATTATGGTAGCCAAAGCTTTCCGTTTACAGTTTAGTCTGCGCGATCACCGTGCTGCCTTGATGGACGGTGCCCCTTGCCCCGTTTGCGGAGCCACCGACCACGCCATGCTGAGTAACCTGGAGGAGGTGAACGAGAACCAACTTCGGGAAGTGGAACGGTCCGAAGCTGCCACGCGCAGCACCATTAGCGAACTGGAGAAGGAAGAAGCCAAGCTGACCACACAACTTAACCACACCACGACCAGCCTCACGACCGAGCGGGATAAGATGGCAGCCAAGAAGGTGGAACTGAAAAAGCTATCCCGACCTGAGGGGAAGGAGTACCTCGATGTGGCTGCTACCGTCGCTGCACTTAACGCTGCGAATGGGCGAGTACAAGAACACGAACGAGCACAGGTGAAGGCCCAACGCTTACGGAAAAGCCTTCCCCAGTTGCGGGAGCTTGAATCGCGACTGAAAATCCTGAAGGCTCAGCTGCCAGAATTGGAAAAACGCGCTACTGCCCTACAGACGGGGCGGCAAGAAATTGCTCAGGAAAAAGATTCCCTGCAACGGTCAATCCACGAACTGCTGGGGGGGGAGTTTACCTCGAACCACTGCCGCCAACTCACGGCCAATCGGGAGCGCGAACTAACCGCGGCCGCTAACAAAGCGGAATCCGAAACCATCAAGGCAGCGGCGGCGCTTCAGTCTGCGAAAGACCAGCTAGGTGAATTACAATCCCTGCAACAAGATCGATCTTCCCAGCTCGCAGCTACGGAAAGCCAGCTACAACTAGCGTTGACTAAAGCAGAGGTAACCGAAGACCAAGCGCGCGGTCAGCTCATGGACTACCAGGAAGAGCAGCGCTTACGGGAGGAGATGCTTCAACTTGAGCGTAAGCGCGAACTCGTCATCAACGAGAGGAAGAAAACGCAGGAGCAAATCAGCGCGCAGCACGCATTGGTGGAAGATTTGCCGGAACAACACCTACTGCAGGCAAGGAAGGAGGAATTGGTCGCATCCATCTCCACGGCCAACCAGACGAGTGGCGCCCTTAATGAGCAACTAAGACAGGACGATAAGCGGATCGAAGCCATCGCCGCCGGCCGCGAAGTACTCGAAAAGCTCCTGGCCGAAAAGTCGCGGTGGGGCCGGCTAGACGAACTCATTGGGTCCGCCAGCGGTAAACGCTTTCGGGGTTTTGCCCAGGCCATTACCCTGCAGCGGCTTATCGAAATCGGGAACCGCCACCTGGAGCAGATCAATCCTCGCTACCGGATGGAGTACGAAGCCCCCGGCCGGGGTAAGGACGAGAATCTGAACATGATCATCGTCGATCAGTACCAGGATGATAATGCCCGCTCGATGGCCACATTATCCGGAGGGGAGAGCTTTCTCATCAGCCTTGCTCTGGCGCTGGGGCTTTCCGATCTGGCGAGTGGAAAATCCCTCATTCAATCATTGTTCATCGACGAAGGCTTCGGCACGCTAGATGGTACTTCCCTCGACCAGGCCATGACAACACTGGAAGGGTTGCAGGCACAGGGCAAGACGATCGGCCTCATTTCCCACGTCCAGTCGCTTAAGGAACGTATCCCCTGCCGCATCGTGGTGGACCCGATCGGGGAGGGTTTCAGTACCGTGAATTTTGTCGGGTAGTCCAAAAAGAAGGCCGAACGCACAATATCCGCACGCCTAAAAATAAGCTGCCCCGCCGAACGATAAGAGCGCCCGGCTGGTTCCAGTGATAGACCTTATATTGTCTATGCTCCGGGGCGATAACCCCAAACTGTGAGCAGTAAACCCAGCGGTAATGGCAGCGCGCCTACCCCGCGACCATTGCCTTATTTTTCATCATTAAACGTGCACGTTACATGCAAATTACCATTCATCAGTCTTCTGATCTTCTTGACAGCACCGTTGAGGTCATCAACGAAAAACTCAATAAACTCGAAACCTACTACGACCGCATCGAGCGCGCCGACGTCCACATCAAGGATGACGACGGCAACACCGCCAATGGCTACAAAGTGACCGTCCGCCTCGCCATCCCCGGTAACGACCTCGTGGCGGAACACACCGACCAGAGCATCAAACGCGCCATCGCTGATGTAGCCGAAGCGCTGCGCCGCCAGATCAAAAAGCACAAGGAGAAGGAGCAGGACCACCACGTCACTACCCCCATAACCCAGGAAGACGCCGTGATGCCCGTCCAGAATGAGACGGATGAGAATATTGCGGTCTCCGAAGAGCAGCTTTAGTAGTCTTCAGTCTATAGTCTGTAGTCTGTAGTGCGCAACGCCCTACTACAGACTATAGACTACAGACTAAAAACTTATCCGGAGGAGCACCTACCTATCCCAACGTAGCAAAGTTTATTTTTGCCACAAACCTCAATTGCCATGCCCCAGGCCCTCCGCGAAACCAACTTCACCTTCGACCCATCCGCTGAATTTTACCGGGGAAAAGTCCGGGATGTATATCGCCGCGGCGGAGAATTATTAATGGTGGCTAGCGATCGCATTTCTGCGTTCGACCACGTGCTACCCCGCGCCATTCCCCACAAGGGCCAGATCCTTAACCAGACGGCCATCCACTTTTTGGAAGCTACGCGTGACATCTGTCCCAATTGGCTAGAGCTTTCCCCCGATCCTAACGTTGCCATTGGTAAAGCGTGCGATGCCATTCCCGTAGAGATGGTCATCCGCGGCTACCTCGTTGGCCACGCCTGGCGTACTTACAAAAAAGCCGAGCAGGAGGCGCTGCCGCGGGTGCTGTGTGGATTGGAAATGCCCGCCGGAATGCGGGAAAACGATCAATTCGCCGAACCCATCCTGACGCCGGCGACGAAAGCGGAAGAAGGGCACGATGAGGACATCAGCCGGGAAGAACTCCTCGAACGTGGTATCCTCACCAAAGAACTCTGGGACAAACTGGCCGACTACACCCGCCGCCTTTTCGCCCGGGGCACTGCCATGGCCGCCGAACGGGGCCTCATTCTGGTAGATACCAAATACGAATTCGGTATCCTCGACGGCGAAGTCTACCTCATCGACGAGATCCACACCCCCGACTCCAGCCGCTACTTCTATGCAGAAGGTTACGCCGAGCGCCAGGCCAAGGGTGAACGCCAGAAGCAACTTTCAAAAGAATTCGTCCGCGAGTGGCTAATGGAAAATGGCTTCCAGGGATTGGAGGGCCAAGCCATGCCGGAAATGCCGGACGATTTCTTGTCCCTTGTCACGCAGCGATACACCGAGCTCTACGAGAAGATCACCGGAAAGCAATTCGAGCCGGCACCGACGGACGATATCACCGGGCGGATACGCGAAAATTTGGTCAACACGGCTTGGAAAGTAGCGGAGGGCAAATAATTTTCCGTTACAACACTTTTGCCCTTACCTAATTTGGATTTAATGACGTTGTTTTAGTGCGGCTATCCGAAAGGGTTTGCCATCCCAATTACTGTTCTGACACCCCGCGTTCCGAGTCTGGCTATTGAGGCCATCCGGGACCTACTGATACTCAAAATGAATACCGATTTTATTCCCCTGTCCGCTCGCCCGGACGGAAGCATCCCACCCCGGGAACTGCGCAAGCTTGGTGGTGCCCTCTCCTTCACCCAATCCCTCCGGAACGGCGGGGCGGGATCTCCACGCGTGATCTACAACTCGGGCTTACAGGCCTTTACTTCTCTATCCCGAAACCTCGTTAGTGAGTCCGCCTTCCTTAGTTTGGAGGAGGTCAACGATGGCTTAGTCCTGCGCTGCAATTGTGGTAATCGGCTCGCCGCCCGGGGCCTGGCTTTTGAGCGGATCGAAAGAATTGAACTGCTCGCTCACCGCATCTACACCATTTACCGGAGTGGGACCAATCAGCGGTACGGGCACCTGCAGAAAACGGTTTACCACGGAGAGCTGGCCATTCTGACGGTGTCGGGAGATATCATCCGTGCCACGGTGCCTACGCGGGAGTTTCGCTCGGTCAGTAAGTTTCTGCGAAGGGATAGTTTTAGTCCCTACTTTTTGGAAACCATTAGCCAAAGGACGCCGGAGATTGAGTTTACGCGGGTGTTTAGTCACTTGGGGCCGGAGGTGGAGCTGACCTGACCGTCGCGGCATAGTATCATTTCCGATTTTGGCCATCTTCGCAGCCTCTGTTGTTCTAGAGGCCCGACCTCCGGTCGGGTAATGTCATGAAGATTAATTATGCCAGTTCCCGACAACAAATTTTACATTGTAGTCTTGATCTACGGTTCATAAGTCTGCAGTTGTCACCTTCAATTACAGAAACCCCGACCGGAGGTCGGGGCTCCATACCCGTGCAACCCCGAACGGAAATCGTACCTCCATACCCTTTACTGATCACCCAGATAACCCCTCCCCATGAAAATATTCTGCATCGGAAGAAACTACGCCGCCCACGCTGCGGAGTTAGGCAACAAGGCCCCCTCCAAACCAATGGTGTTCATGAAGCCACCGACGGCTATTCTGCCCAATAACAAACCGTTCTACTACCCGGAATACTCCCAGGACATCCACTTCGAAACGGAACTGGTCATCAAAATCGCGAAGAATGGCCGCCACGTACAGCCTCAATTCGCCAAGGACTACGTCGGTGGTATCGGCCTCGGTTTGGATCTGACGGCACGGGATCTCCAGAACGAGCTCAAGGCCAAAGGCCACCCCTGGGAAATTGCCAAGGGCTTCGACAATTCCGCACCCCTTGGCGCCGAGTTTTATGCCCCCGACCAGTTCGCGGACATCGACGATATTGAATTCCGCCTCGAAAAAAATGGTGAGGAGGTCCAACACGGGCATTCCCGTAACATGATCTTCGACGTCACAAAACTCATCTGCTACGTCAGCCAATTCTTCCGCTTGCAGAAGGGCGACTTACTCTTCACCGGTACACCCGAGGGGGTAGGGCCGATTGCTACGGGCGATGAGCTGGTCGGTTACCTATCGCTAGCGAATGGGGAGGTGGAGATGTTTAGGACGCGGGTTAAGTAGTTGGTAATACCAGTCCCTGAGGGGCGTCTATTGTAGCGTGGGACCGCGCCAGCAGCAGCGAAGCTCATGCTTCCCCACGTTTCCGTTCCCCACGTTTTCGTTTACGCACGTTTTCGTTTTTCCACGTATCCGTTTTCCACGTTTTCGTTTTCCACGAATGCGTTTCCCACGAATGCGTTTCCCACGTATCCGTTCCCCACGTATTCGTTCCCCACGTATTCGTTTACTCACTTTCTGAAGTCCCCACATTTTAGGTTCCCCCCATATTGAGCGTTGCTCAGTTCCTAAACGTCAAATGGCACCTAACCTTTAATTTTCCAGGAGGAGCGTGAAGGACTTAAGCAACGACTTCTACAACCTTATATCGCAAGTACAACCACCGATAACGGTTGACAAAAAAATCAGGGAAGCGCCGGAAATACCGGGCCTCCCTGAAAAAATGACGGTGTGCTTATTCTATCAATTACGCTTTACAGATTAAACCGAAGCGTATTGCTACAGCCGGATACGTAATTCTTCCAATCGCCCTGTCCATCGCTGGCATCCGCACTGAGGCACCAGCCTCCGCCGCCATCGCGGCCTTCGTGTTTTACGAGATCTCCACCTTTAAAGATTTGGACCTGATCGATGAAATAGCCATCCCCTCCGTTCGTCTTCATGATGATGTGGGTGATGTTTTTCGTGGACTGCACCGACCAGCTGTTGTCCTTCAGGAAGGGGCCGCACTGGCTTCCGGGGCCGGTGATGCTTTTGGTCATTACGTGTTCGGAGCCCGCATAGAAAGCGACGGTGATCGTATTTCCCGATCCCGTTCCCGTGAGGTCGCCGTGGCAAGCATCCACTTCTACGCGGTATTCATTGGCGGAGGTAGTGAAGAGCTGGCCGGCGCCTAACTTCCATTTGCCCCAGGTGGATTTTTCCCGGTCGACTTTTGAAACGCCCTGCGGGGCCGCGGTCACCACGCCGTTCATTTGCTTACAGAGCGCTATGAGACCAGACTGGTTGTAGAAATCGACCTGGACGATGTTGTGGCGGACCCCTTTCCACTCATTGGCCAGGTAGCTTAAGACTACCGGGTTGGTCTCCTTCGCCAGTGCTTCGAGGCCAAAGGGGAAGTTGCCGGTAAAGTCGTAAGCGTTTTTGTAAAGCTCTTCACTCGGGGTGATCTGCGCTTCTAAGCTGATGAAGTTTTTGGTGCCCTGCAGTTCGTTGATGCGGCCTACCATGTAATTGTATTTCTCGCCGCGAATTTCACCGGATTTGTAAATGCTTTCCATCCGGGAGCGGGGCCATAGGTAGATGCTTTGGAAATTCCCTACTGGCGGCATATTCCACAGGACGATGATGGGGCGCTTCGATTTAATCAGATCGTTCAGAGTTGACTCTGGAGTAAGCGTATTCGGTGCCATTCGGGGTGCAATGGTCTTTTGGAGCAACCCGGCAATCTCGTCGAGTTTGCTCTGGCGTATTCCCTGGTAGGCAGCGTCATTTTCTTTGCCATTCCGGGTTTTCTCCTTCCAATCGTAAAACCGTTTGAAGTCAATAATTACGGGTTCATTGGGGTTCTGGTTGGAGAACTTCACAACGTCGTTGATGACTTCGTTCAATGAAGCACCATACAGCCCGTGGCAGGTTTTGATCCTGTCGCTCTTGTCGATACAGATCCGTAAGTCGATGTAGCGAATACCATCATTCAGTTGTTGATAGATGCTGCGCTCCTGAGCTTTTGCCCATTTATCGTAGCCTTCGCCAAGAAATGAAAGACCGCGTTTTCGATCGTCCGTATCCGGGGCAAAGGCATCGTCCGTATTACGGTTCCAGGTGCTACTCAGGTTATGGGTGCCTGAATCGTGGGTGCCGGGTAGGACGATCCGGTTCAGCTTTTTGTTGCCCAGCAGGCCCCGGTTGGCGTAGAGCCAAGAGGCAGCGGGGGCTGCGGCGTCAACGGTGGGTTCGTCTGGCTTAATGCTGGGTTTTGGCCCAGCGGGTTGGTAACCATTTACCTTCCACATAGCGCTAAACCAGCCTTTCTCGACCGGGCCGGTTTCGAGGCCGGCATTCTGGATGTGGAGATAGGTATTGCGCCACCGATTTTTGATGCGGTAGTAACCACCTCCGGCGGGTTCCAATTTCCACTGGGCGGACCACTCGCCCGGGCTGGCAGCTTGTAATGCGACCGGCCCGACGTCCTGGCGCTGATCCAGGTAAGTTCCCCGCCAGCGGTTTTTGAAGCGGACGTAGCCGTCTCCGGTGTCTTCCACGATCCAGTCTTTGGACCACCAACCGGCTTCAACGTGGCCGGCTGCGGGCGTTGGCTCCTGGACGTGGATGACGTAGGTTGTTTTGCCGTCTTTCTGCCACCGGTTCTCAATGCTGGCGTATTGCTGGGCGCTCAACTGGCCACAAAGGGCAAAGAGCAGGGTGATGATAAAATACCTCATGATTCGTACGGTTTTGTTTGTTGTGTGTGCGGAAGACGACCATCGTCTCCCCTTTTCTTGAATGCAAGGTATCGGCGTAAGCAAGGGGTAAAAGGGCCCGTGTGCATGAGCGGGAACTACAACGTCACGAACGGGCGGATGAGGGCGCTGACGCGGGTGCGGGGTAGGGGATGAAAGGGGAAAGTTTGGAACCCCGACCACTATCTTTGGTGACCAACCATAGCCATGAACATCCTGATAGTAGAAGACGAAGCGCTGTACGCCAGCCACCTGGAGATCCTCATCGAGGACCTGGGGCATACCGTCGGGGGATGCGTAGACAATGCTCCCGCGGCGCTTCAAATGGTGAGCAACTCCCCTCCAGATCTGGTACTGATGGACATTAATATTGCCGGAGACTATGATGGCGTGGAAACGGCCGAGCTCATTCAAAAGGCTCACCCCTGCCCGGTCATCTTCATTACTGCAAGGCAGGACGAACAGACTTTCCGGCGGGCGAGCCGGATCGGCCCGGCCAACTTCCTGCTTAAACCTTTTGACGAGCTCCAGGTGAAGCGGGCCATCCAACTGGCCGTAGCCAGCGTTTCCACTAATGCAACCGGTAGAGATGCTCGGCCAGCTGATGGTTCGATAGGAAATACAATGGAAGGGCAATCCCTCTACGTAAAGTCAGGGGACAAACTTCGTAAAATTGACATTGGGGACATCACCTCCGCATCCGCCGACGGGCGTTACTGTGAGATCCATACCGCCGCTGGCCGCTACCTGATGCGCATCACCTTTCGGGAACTAATGGATCGACTACCTGCTGACCAGTTCCTCAAAACTCACCGTGGTCACCTCGTCAATGAGGGCTACATCGACTCCGTCGATCTGCGGGACAGTGAAATCGTTCTACGGGGCGGCCGACGCATCCCCCTCGCCAAGCGGGAACGGGAAGAGTTTTTGAGGCGCGTCAGTAAGTAAATGAGGTATCCAATACGTTGGCAAATCCAACTTCCACTGCACCTGCGGCAGCGCCCTTTTGGCCTAGATTTTGGGTAATACTACGCTGAATTGAGCACCCACTCCTGGTTCGCTGGCTACCTCGATGCGCCCGCCGTGAAGCTCCGCCAGCTCCTTGCAGAGGATCAGGCCGAGACCCGTACCCGCGTTACGGCGGCCGGCTGGCCCGTCGCCTCGGTGAAGTTTGAATAGTTGGGTGCGTTGCTCAGCAGTCAGTCCCGGGCCACTGTCGGTAACGGTAATCACGTTTTCGTGGCTGGTAGTGGCTAAATTGACCTTGATCTCGGCACCATCCCCACCGGGGGTGAACTTGATGGCATTACCGATCAGGTTTCGCAGAATGGTCTGCAGGGCTTCGCGGTCGGCGAGTAAAAAGGCATCTCCGGGGGTGTTGTTGATGAGATCGATCCCCTTAGCTTCGGCGGCCGCCGCGTAAAGGTCAAAATTCTCCTCGATAACCTCCGTCAGAGAAAGCGAGGTACGCTTTAACTGGATGCCGCCGGAAGAACTGATTGCCCACTGCAAGAGGTTATTGAGTAGCCCGTTGAGCTGACGCGTGGTTTGGCTAATCTGACCCACCACCGCCTTGACGCGCTCGGTCTGGCCCCGCTCGTACAGTCTATTTACCTGAAAATTAGCGCTGGACAGGGCGACGATCGGGTTGCGCAAATCGTGGGCAATAATGCCAAAAAACCGATCTTTCGTGGCGTTTAACTGATTCAGCTCCAAGTTTTGACCAGCCAGCTTGCGCCTTGCGGACCTCAGCTTAAAGAAAAAGAAGCCGCCCGTCAGTAAAAGTAGCGTGAGAAAACCCGCGGCGGTCTGAAAGAGCCGCCGACTCGCCGTTGCCCGTTCACGTTCGGCGCCCAGGCGGATGATCTCTTTCTCCTTTTCGGCCGTCTCGAACTGGTTGTAATACAACAGCAAGGCGTTGCTACGGTTGGCGGATTGGATGCTGTCCTTCCGGACCATTAGATCCCGGGTGTACCTTTCTGCCTCCCGGTACTTGCCCTGGATACGGTAAAGCGTGGCGAAGAACTCCGTGTACTGAAGTTGTTCGGCCGGGTCCCGTTTTTCGATGGCGCCGCGGTAAAGTTCTTGCCCCAGGGTTTCCGCTTCGGGGAAACGACCATTATTCAGCAAGTGTAGAAACCGCGACTGTTGGAATAGAAAGCCGGACGTTTGCTCCAGGTCCGGATTTTCGGACATCAATCCGCTATACACCTCAAAGTAGTGGTTAAGGGAATCCGGCTGCTCCAGGTGGTGGTAAACCTCCACCAGCCCATTGTAGGCGTAACAGTAATAGTACCCACGCTGGCTATCTAAAAATGGAAGCGAAAATATACGCTGGTACCGATCACGGGCTGCTTCGTACTGCCCGGCCAAAATGAGGTTTCGGGCGATGTTAATATGGTTGCCACCCACGTCTGCAGCGGAAGCGTTTGGGCCGGTGGAGCGGTTGAAATAATCAACTGCACGGTCGTACAGACCAATCTGGCTATACACGATCCCCAGTTCAGTATACATTTCCAGGAGTAATGGCGCTGCCGGCCGGGAGGAGGAAAGAAGATCGATGCCCCGCGCCAGGGTGGTGGCGGCCGGCACAAATTCTCCGGTAGCGTTATAGGATTTACCCAGGTAATTCAGCACTGCGATTGTCAGTGAATCCTGTATCGATGGATCTCTTATTTTTTCAATGGCGTCCAGCGCCGTCGTGTCGAAGTGAATTCCCCGGTCGTAAAGCTGGTTGAAAAAAGCAGCTTTGCCTGCCTCGTGGTATAGTCGCACGCGAAGGATGGGGTCAGTGGTTTCTTTCGCCCGGTCGGCGTAGGCAAAGGAAAGAGAATCGGCCAGGGCAAACTGCCCGGTGCCATTGGCGGCATTAATGAGGTCGATGGTGGCCTCTGCATCCTGGCTAAAGTTGCCGGAGGCTACGGCAATATTGCGCCTGGCAGCGTACAGCGGGACGGCGTTATCAAAGGCAGTGTAAGCCTCTCCTAGCAACCAAGTATTGAGTTGGGCAGCTTTATCGCGATCATCTACGATTCCATTGAGGATGGCGAGTAGGGAGTCGGAACTCATTTGCCCCGTAAGTGCGTAGGGAACGACGAACAGAGCCAGGACTAAACCCGGGAGGTGTGGTTTCAACAAGTGCGTTTTCATACCTCTACAAGATACCGCATCCTGAAATGAATCAGTGATAACACGTAAAAACATATGGTCACCGGGCAAAAAAACGCCCCGGACCGTAGGCGGGTTGGTCCGAGGCTAGGCCGGGGATCCGAAGATCGCCGGCCGTGGGGTTTCGGCCGAAGCCGAAGAAGATGATCACTCGCGTGGAGTGCATGAAGTGGAGGCGGCGAGATTCGAACTCGCGTCCAGCGAAAGCGCAAGGCAGCTTTCTACACGCTTAGTGGCCAGTTAGATTTTCGAGCCCGGGGAAAGATTGGTCACCCTCTGATCCCAGGCCTTAAGTCCTTTATTTAACCTACCGCTCAGACTAGGGCGGCGGGCGATCTCCAAGAGGTGAAGGCGGCGTGATGTGTATGGAGCCTCAACCATGCGGCCTATGGAAGCTAGGAAACTTTATCCCGAAGGATTAGGCTGCCATAGCGTAGCTGGGAGTGCCAACTAGAGTTCAATCGTTATTTTTTACGGAGTAACCAATCATGCTCCGGCGTGCTTACTACAAAGCTTACTTCCCTGTCGATTCCGGTACGCCCCCGTTAGGGCTCCGCGGTGGGTAAATTGCGGACCTTCGGGAGGTAAACGTTTTCACTTGAGGGGAGGTTTCATAGTTAAGAAATTATCTGGCACGAATGGAAGGGAAGAGTCTGTAGTCTATAGTCTATAGTGGCACGTACTACAGACTACAGACTGTAGACTACAGACTAACTGCTACACCGCACACAAAACGGGCTCTCCGGCATCGCCAGCACCCGCCCCATCGGGATCGGCCGGCCGCAACGTTTGAACAAGCCCAGGTTCGGATCATCCAGATTGGCTTCCATGGCCTTCAGGCGCTGCAACTTGCGTTTTGCCGTCCGCAAGGCTGCTTCTACGACGGCTTTATTATTGATCGCGTCCATCCGCGAAACCCGGCCAATGCTGTCATCCGGAGTGACGGGCGCCGCTGCCGCTTCGTACCCCGCGATCTTCTGTTCGGTGGCGGCAATGATCTCCCGTAACTGCTCGCCAAATTGTGTCCTGTCAATCATAACTCCGAAGATAAACCACCGAACCCGAGGACTGAAGACTACAGACTACAGACTGAAGACTACAGACTGCAGACTGAAGACTACAGACTATCTACTCCCCAACTCCACCACCTCCAGATCAAACACCCTTCCCTCCTCAATCGAGAAACGAACAACCGTCCGCACCCGATGGAAACCATGTTTGCCGCACGCTCCCGGATTGATGTGCAGGCACTGCCTTTTCTTATCCATCATCACTTTAAGGATGTGGCTGTGGCCGCAGATGTAGAGGCCCGGTTGTTGCTCGTCCAGCAGCTTCCGGACGCGCGGGGTGTACCGGCCGGGATAACCGCCGATGTGGGTCATCAATACCGAAAGCCCCTCGATCTCGAAGGAGAGATTGAGGGGCAAGCGGCCGCGCACGGTCTGGTCGTCAATGTTGCCGTAGACGCCGCGCAGGGGTCTGAAGGCCTCCAACTCGTCGAGCAGGGAGGCATCGCCGACGTCCCCACCGTGCCAGATCTCATCGCAGTCTTCGAAATATTCAAAAACCTTGGGGTCGAGGTAGGAGTGGGTGTCGGAGAGTAATCCGATTCGCTTCAATTAAAGCGACAGTTGGAGGTCCGGCCCGGAAGCGTAGTTCCTCAGCGCCCGCATCAGCCGCCGGGGCGCGCTGAAGGCTACTTTGGGTAAGGATGCCTGCGCTTCGACGAGTTCCGTCAGTTCTCTGCGGACGACCGGGTCGGCGGCGATGGCATTTTCGGTGGCCCGGACCTGGGCGGGGGTAGCTTCGCCGTACAAATAGGCGATCATGTCAAATTGAGTAGAGGTTTGCTGCATGTCGATGATTTAGACTATAGTATATGGTTGATACCCCGAAGGGCGGTTTCGTTTTTATAGTGTTGAGAAAAACTAATCTCAGGTAAAATTTTCAATTTTCGCAACTCGCAACTCGCAACTCGCAACTCGCAACTCGCAACTCGCAACTCGCGACTCGCGACTCGCGACTCGCTAAGACTTCTGCCGCCGCCAAGTCTGTGTCCGGTAAAGCCCCGTCCAGTGCTTGCCGCGCACGTAGAGCACGTCCGGGTCACCGTCGTACCAAACCACGAGTCGGTATTCGGCACCTTTCTGGGGGTCGAGGATGGTGCCGCCGTTCCACTCTTCGCCATCCTTTGCAATCCCGCTGATGATCTGGAGCCCGAGGATGGGTTTACCCTTCAGTTTGCCGGTGCATTCCGTACACACGGCGTCGTCGTTTCCAGTCAGGATTTTGGCCACTTTGCCATCGAATTTGTTTCCGTTCGCGTAGATCTGGATGACGGATTTTGCCTCGCCGGTATCCTCATCCACCGTTTCCCACATCCCCTCCGGGCTATTCATTTGGGCGCTGACGCAGGTGCTAAATAAGGACAGGAACAGGGTAAAGAGTAACGATGATCTCATGAGGATAGCTTTGCGGTTGGATAACGAATCATGAATGTGAATTGGTACGTGCCGGTTTAGAAATTGGTCTGAATGATATTTTGGTAGGGACTTTAGAAGCTAGATTTTAGATATTAGAGTGGATGTCATTCTAACATCTTAGCTGGATTCTGTGGTCCGAAGACTGTAAACTACAGACTACAGACTGTAGACTACAGACTGTAGACTACAGTACGTCTAACCCAATAGCGACTCACCAATAACTTAGTGTAAACTCCACACGAAGAACCTAACCTAGAATTAACAGTAAGCTAAAAATGCCCTAACCAGTCGTGCTGACCTTTGCGGTAGAAATCAGCCAACGCTACCCATGCAGCCAAAACTTACCTTTTTCGTATTCCTCCTTCTTCTGGGCACGGCCCTCTCCGCTCAAACGGTTCGCGTCACGGATGCGGACCTCGTCGGCGGCCAAACCTATAACTGGGATGCCAACACAACCTACATTCTGGATGGCCTCGTCTTTCTGGAAGCTGGTGGTGTCCTTAACATTCCCGCCGGTACGGTGATTAAAGGATCTCGCCAATCGCAAATCACTACTGGGGACAACACCTCCGCTCTTATCATTGCCCGCGGCGCGCAAATCTTCGCTGAGGGCACCGCCGAAGCGCCTATCGTATTCACCGCTGAGCGTGATGACTTGTCAGATGACTTCGATATGGACATCGAATTCGACCGCGGACAGTGGGGTGGCCTCATCATCCTTGGCAACGCGACCATCGCTCGCCCCGGTGGCGAAGACGGCATCGAAGGCATCGACGCCGGTAACGACTCAGCCAAGTTCGGCGGAGACAACGATAACGACAATTCCGGTACCCTTACCTACGTATCCATCCGCTACGGTGGTTCCGCACTGAGCCCGAACAACGAGATTAACGGCCTCACCCTCGGTGGTGTTGGTTCCGGCACGACCATCGACTACGTGGAGGTGTACGGTAACCTCGACGACGGCATCGAATTCTTCGGTGGTACGGTAAAGGTTGACCACGCTGCCGTCGCCTTCTGCGGTGACGACGCTTACGACTACGATTTCGGCTGGCGCGGTGGTGGCCAGTACTGGTTCAGCCTCCAGGAAAACAACTTCAGCACCGGCCGCGCCGGTGAGCACGATGGCGCCAGCCCTGACGGCCAGGCTCCTTTCTCTAAGCCAACCATTTACAATGCCACTTACATTGGGGTAGGGGAGAGCACCTCCGCTTCCGAAGGTGACGCCGCTGACGCACTGGCTTTCGGTATTCTCTTCCGCGATAACGCAGCCGGCCTTTACGCTAATTCCATCTTTGCCAACTTCAACGGCGCCGCCGTAGCCATCGAAGACCGGGCCGACGAAACGGCTAACGATAGCTACCAGCGCATGCTTGCCGGTGACCTAAAATTCGTGAATAACCAGTTCTTCAACTTTGGCCGCGGCACCGGCTTCTCTTCCATTTTCCTAGTAGTTAACGAGAACGAAGAGATCAACTCGGACAACACACCCAACTTCGTGACGAAAATGATGACCGATGGCAACCAAGTCGTCGACCCACGCTTCAACGGAGATGACCGCGACAACGATATGTACGACTACCGCCCCGGATTCGGTAGCCCCGCCGCCGACGCTGGAGAAGGTACGACTGTTCCCGCTGGCTTTGAAGCCCAGGATTACATCGGTGCTTTCGCTCCTGGCAACGGCGATGACAACGCCAGCTGGCTCACGGATTGGACCGAGATCTCCGCTACCCAGGGTATGCTCAACGTAACCGGCGTCGGCCAGGTAGAAAGCCAGGGTTTCATCCTCGATGCCCCCGTGCCTAACCCCGCTAGCGGTATTACCGCTATCAACTTCGAGCTGCCTCGCGCCGCTACCGTAACTACCACCATTGTCGACATCCTCGGCCGCCCGGTAGCCCAGTACCGTGATGAGTTCGCAGCTGGTGCAAATTCCCGGATCGTCTCCGTCGCTAACCTGCCCGCTGGTAACTACGTCGTTGTCGTCAACGCCGGTAACTCCCGCCTCATGCAGAAACTGGTGGTTCGCCACTAATTGACCCGCCCGGACCGGGCCGCCACCGCAAAGCCATTTAGAGAATTGCTTTCGGTGGCGGCCTTTTCCAAAACGCTACCGGCCCCGCCGCGGGCCACCTACCTGAACTTTTATTTTCTAGTGCAAATCAATTTTCTAATGTTAAGATCTTTCCTCCTCCTGGTGGTCATGCTGACCGTCGGAACCCTGGCTTACGGCCAGCAGGGTGCCATCTCCGGTACCGTCCTCGATGAAGATGGCTTCCCCGTTCTCGGTGCCAACGTTGTTATTCAGGGCACCACCATCGGTGCGCAGACGGACTTCATCGAAGGTAAATTTCAGTTCCAGGTTGATCCCGGAACCTACACCATCGTCGCTACCTACGTAGGTTACGCCGACCTCGTCACTGAGGGCGTCGTCGTAGCGGCTAACGAAACCACGGTCCTGGACCTCTCTTTTAACGGTGATACGGGCGTCGATCTGGACCTCGACGTAACGGTCAGCGCCAAAGCCCTCGAGCGGGGTGACGTTGCCGTTCTCCGCCTCCGCCAGAATAGCGATAAGGTGCAGGACGTCATCTCCAGCCAGGAGATGAGCCGCCTCGGTGCCGGCAACGCCGCCGCCGCCATGTCCAAAGTAACCGGTACGACCATCGTCGACGGTAAGTACGTTTACGTACGCGGCCTCGGTGATCGTTACTCGGCCACTACCGTAAATGGCCTCCGCTTGCCTTCCGTCGATCCTTACCGTAACGCGGCTCAACTCGACCTCATCCCTACCAACCTGCTGGACAACATCGTAGCCAGCAAAACTTTTACGCCCGATCTGCCCGGTGACTTCACCGGCGGTAGCGTCAACATCAAGCTCAAGGCACTGCCCGAGCGTTTCACTTGGGGCGTCTCCGCTTCCACGAGCTACAATACGTTGAGCAACTTCCAGAGCGACTTCCTCACCTACGATGCTGGTGATAAGTCCTGGCTCGGATTCAACGACGGTACGCTGGACCGCCCAGCGATCTTGGATGACCCTCGCCGCGAGGAACTGTTCATCACCGGTCAGTCCGCCGTAAGTGAAGCTCGGAGAAACGATGATGCAGCTGCGCTGCTTGACGAAACCACTCGTGCCTTCGCGCCGAACGGTTTTACCCAGACCAACAATACTTCACCGCTGGATTACAGCTTCAGCGCCAACATTGGCAATCAGTTCCAGATCGGTACCATGCCGGTAGGTGTGTTTGCTACGGCCAGCTACTCTCGCGACTACAGCTTTCAGGATGGTACCCGCGCCAACTTCTTCGCCAGCCCCGGTAACGATCAGCTGATCCGCAACTTTGATCTTCGCGACCAGAAGAGCGTTGAGAGCCCCAAAATCGGTGGCATGCTCGGCGTAAGCTTGCGCCCCAGCAATGCATCCACCATCAACCTTTACAGCATTTACTCTCACCAGGCTTTCATCGAAGGCCGTAGCCTCCGTGGTGCCAACGATGATTTCGGTGTGGCCGGCAACCAAGAGAACTTCTTCCAGAGTAATACTTCCTCCTTTACTGAGCGGGCACTCACCTCCTACGTTGCCGAAGGTAGCCACGTACTTAAAGGCCTCGGTAACACCAAGATTGAGTGGGCCGGTAATGTGGTCAACTCCGTACAGAACGAACCGGACATCCGCTTCCTCGCCTACGTAACTCAGGGGGGATCTTCTCAGATCAACCAATCCGAGATCACGCTTCCCAGCCGCTTCTTCCGTGACCTGACGGACGATAGCTACCAGGGTAAGCTGGACATTACGATTCCTTTCCTGCAATCCAAAAGCCGTGGCAATGCCATCAAGTTTGGTGGCCTGTATAACACGAAGGACAGAGACTTCAACGAGACTTCTTACCAGTATGCCCGTAGCCGGGGTATCGACTTCAACGAAGCAAATTCCGACCCTGCTGTCTACTTTGGTTCCGACAATCTTGGCCTGCTGAATACGGACGATCGCGGCAACAATTTCTTCGGCCTCTACGCCATCGATGCGACCAACCAGGCGAACAGCTACGTGGGCTCATCCGACATCTACGCTGGCTACCTGATGGGTACCTACGAAGTAACGAAGCGCCTGAAAGTAATTGCCGGCCTCCGCATGGAAGGAACGGCCATCGACGTCATCTCCGACAAAGCAGAAGTTTCCACTAACCCCGAGGACTTCATCGCTAACATTGATACGACCTCTTTCCTCCCCGCCCTGAACTTGGTGTACAAGATTGGTGATGGTGAGAACGGTGGCCTCTCCAGCAACCTGCGCGCCAGTTTCACCCAGACGATTGCCCGCCCTAACATGCGGGAGATTGCACCCTTTGGTAGCTTCGGCTTCATCGGTGAGCCACCCGTTTTCGGTAACCCCGATCTGCAGTTGACGAGCATCGATAACTACGATATCCGCTACGAACTCTTCCCCAAGGCCGGTGAGGTGATTGCCATCTCCGCCTTCTACAAGAAGTTCCGTAATCCAATCGTTGTGACTTTCCGCCAGGCGGGTGAGCAACAGTTTACCTGGACGAACAGCGAGACGGCAGACCTTTACGGTATCGAGTTGGAGCTGCGGAAGAACCTTGGTTCCTTTACGTCCGCGCTGGAAAATCTCACTTTCAGTTCTAACTTCTCCTTCATCCAATCTCAGCAGTCCATCGACGCCCGGGAGGTGGAGATTGGCCAGACGGTTGATCCTGATTTCGAAGCGGAGCGCCAGTTCAACGGCCAGTCACCCTTCATCGCTAACGTGAACCTGAGCTACCAGAGCCAGGACGAATCCCCCTGGGATGCCGTCATCGCCTTCAACTACTTCGGCGACCGCTTGGCTTCTATCGGTGCTGTCGGTTCTCCCGACATCTTCGAGCGCGGCCGCGGTACGCTCGACTTCAGCGTCGGTAAGAAATTGGGCAACTTCAAGCTTACGCTCCGGGGCCGCAACCTGCTGAACCCCGCTTACGAGCGCTTCTCTGAGTTCAACAACAGCGAGTACATCTTCAGCCGCTACGACCGCGGCCGCGAAGTAAGCCTCGGGGTCAGCTACGGACTCTAAGTCCTTCCACGAATAGGAAGATCTCCTCTTTCACGGAAGGGGAGATCTCTAATCACCTAAAACGTTTTGCACTAGATTACTTTGTAATCCTTTCGGCGCCACTCACGGTTTGTGGGTGGCGCTTTTTCTTGTTGGTGACCGCACGCTCGCAGGAGAAATCTATTTCCGCTGAGCTACAATAGATTCCACGCTACGAGGAGCTGAGGGTTACAATTTTAGTAGGTCCTTGTAGCGTCCGACGCAGGAGGTCCTGCAAGCGTCCGGCCGTGTTTTTGACCGCACGCTCGCAGGACGATTCTATCTCCGCTGCGCTACACCAGAATCGACGCTACGAGGAGCTGAGGGTTACTACTCAGTAGGTCCTTGTAGCGTCCGACGCAGGAGGTCCTGCAAGCGTCCGGCCGTGTTTTTGACCGCACGCTCGCAGGACGATTTTGTTTCCGCTGCGCTACAACATAATCGACGCTACGAGGAGCTGAGGCTTACAGCTATAATAGGTCCTTGTAGCGTCCGACGCAGGAGGTCCTGCAAGCGTCCGGCCCTTCTAAAACTCAAACAAAGTCCCCACCGTACCCGGCGGCGTGGCACCAATGTGGTTATAAGCCTTTTCAGTAGCAATCCGACCTCGTGGTGTCCGTTGTAAGTATCCTTCCATGATGAGGAAGGGCTCGTGGACTTCTTCGATCGTTCCGGAGTCTTCACCCACCGCCGTGGCGATGGTGGATACGCCAACCGGGCCACCCTTGAATTTATTGATGATGGCATCGAGGATTTTGTTATCCATTTCATCGAGGCCGCCTTCGTCTACGTTCAAAGCCGTTAGCCCGTAGTCCGCGATGGCTTTATCGATGGTGCCGTTGCCTTTGATCTGGGCAAAATCCCGAATCCGGCGGAGGAGGGCGTTGGCGATTCGCGGCGTACCCCTGCTCCGGCGGGCGATCTCCTGTGCACCGTCCGGGGTGACCGGTACATTCATGATTTTACAGCTTCGCTTAATGATCTTTACGAGGGTGGGGATGTCGTAGTAATCCAGTAAACAATTGATGCCGAAACGGGCCCGCATTGGAGCTGTCAGTAGTCCCATTCTGGTCGTGGCACCCACCAATGTGAAGGGTTCGAGGCCGATCTGTACGGAGCGAGCGTTAGGGCCGCTGTCGATCATGATATCGATCCGGTAATCCTCCATGGCGGAGTAGAGGTATTCCTCCACGACATTGTTCAGGCGGTGAATCTCATCAATGAAAAGCACGTCACCCTCGTTGAGGTTAGTGAGGAGGCCCGCCAAGTCACCGGCTTTTTCCAGTACGGGGCCACTCGTCATTTTCAACTCCGCACCCAACTCGTTGGCTACTATGTGGGAGAGCGTCGTCTTTCCCAATCCGGGAGGCCCGTGCAGCAGTACGTGGTCGAGGCTATCTCCCCGTTCCACAGCGGCCTGAATAAAGATCTTGAGATTTTCTACGATCTTGGGTTGCCCACTGAAGTCATCGAGTGAATCCGGCCGTAGGGCCTTCTCCATGCTATTATCCTCCGGTTGCAGATTATCTGCCGTAGGGTCAAGGTGTTCGTTCATACGCGGCCAAGATACACTTGTTATTTATATTTTTATAGATAACACTTTTTGTGGTTTATCGGTCGGTCCTGGGCCCGACGGATCGTCCCTTTGCATTAGGCCGGTCTCGTCTTCTTGCCCATCTCCCGGCACCTGCGGCAGCGCCAAACACGCGGTAATACTTGTAGCTATCTTATAATTTAGGTAGCGTAGCGGAATCACAATAGACTTTGGTACGAAATTATTTATCCCTTTTCAACCTATGTAACGTCCCCCCTCTCCTTTGGAGAGGGGCCGGGGGAGAGGACTACAAAGATCCAATAACGAGTAAAATATCGAGGGTCGCGTACTTCGTGCTCAAACCTGCGAGCCCAAATGGTAGGAAATACAAAGCCCTGTTTGCGAGAGCAGACAGGGCTGAGATGGTTGGGATAACAGGATGGCTCCTAAAGTCGCATACTTCGTGCTCAAACCTGCGAGCCAAAATGGTAGAAAATACAAAGCCCTGTTTGCGAGAGCAGACAGGGCTGAGATGGTTGGGATGACAGGATGGCTCCTAAAGTCGCGTACTTCGTGCTCAAACCTGCGAGCCCAAATGGTAGGAAATACAAAGCCCTGTTTGCGAGAGCAGACAGGGCTGAGATGGTTGGGATAACAGGATGGCTCCTAAAGTCGCGTACTTCGTGCTCAAACCTGCGAGCCAAAATGGTAGGAAATACAAAGCCCTGTTTGCGAGAGCAAACAGGGCTGAAGTAGTCGGGATGACAGGATTCAACCCCTAAGAACCTGCGGCGGGCCGTTCAAAATAATTTACCCGCTCAACCCCTTATGAAATAACGGTTTACGGGTTTGGCCGCGTTGGTGCCTAAAAATTGATAGCCCGAAAACCGCCCCCAATTGCGCCCCCGCCTATCTTTGTGGTGCAATACTTACAAAACCATGCCTTACTACCGCCATACGGCGCGCGTACGTTTTCAGCTCAAAGAAGCGAAAGCCAAAAGCGCCACCCCCATAGTTTTAGTTACCTACGTAAACCGCCGCCGCGTAAAGTGGCAAACCGGCGAACGCATCCACCCGGCCGACTGGAATACTACTACCCGCCGCCCTATCATTGGTAGCCGCAGTAAAGGCACCGCCTACCAGCTGCAACTACTCAAAGAACGGTTAGACGGTTTTGAGCGCCAATACCTAGAATTATATAGAGAATGGCAACTGGATACCGCCGCCGGACTGGAAAACTACAACCCGGACAAACTGCGGTTGGAGCTATCGTACCGCGTTGGCCACCTAGCCCGCCCCGGTGCCGCAGCTGACCAGTTAGACGCATCCGGCTTTGTCCGGTTTGCCGAAAGCGTAAGGGACCACCGCAAGCAAAGTACCAGCATTAAACGCGGCACGTGGAAAGTCTTAAACAATCACGTCAACCTACTACGCGAGTACGCCGACCTGCGGCACGGTGGCGCGGTGGCGTTTGACGAAGTGGACGAACTATTTATAGATGGGTTAAAGCGTTGGTTATACCGTTCTAAGGACCATAGCCGCCGCACCGTTCATAAGGTAATGATTACCCTACGTTCAATTGCTACCCGTGCGGATGACCGGGGATTGATGACCTACGGCAACCGGTTCAAACGTTGGACGAAAGTTAGTTTTCGCAAGCTACCCCAACCGTCATTGAACCGCGCGGAATTTGACGCCCTGCGGTTGTATGACTTCACCGATGAACCCCGATTAGATCGGGTGCGGGATTTGTTTCTAATTGGAATAGCCACCGCCCAACGTTGGAGCGATTACAGCAAATTGACCCCGGCCAACTTCACGGCCTTACCCGGTGGGGGCTACCGTTATTTCATCCAAAGCCAGCGCAAGACCGGTAAACCCGCCGCCGGTGCCGTTATGAGTTGGGCCGTGCCGGTGCTGGAAAAGTACGGGTACGTTGGTGGTGGTGAGTTCAACCCGCCGACCATTAGCCCCGCCAAGTTTAACGACTATCTAAAGGAGGTTGGGCAAATGGCTATACCCGAAGCTACGTTCACCGTTTACCGTGACGGGGAGCATCAAGATGACGCGGGCGAAGTTGTCCCCCTTTGGCAAATGATGAGCAGCCACGCCGCCCGCCGTACCGCCGTTGGTATGCTTCGTACCCTACGGATGCCGGACAACGAAATACAGAAGATGACCGGCCACAAGACCCTAACCGAGCTAGACGGGTACGACGTGCGCGGGGCGGAAGAACTAGCCTTAGAACAACGGCGCGCACTAGACGCCGCATTTGCTAAAGCTGAAATGCGGATAGCTTAGACCAACAAAAAAGCGGCGCGCTACCGGATAGGTGCCGCCGCTCAAAATTGCAATACTTAAAGCGCCAAGGTACGGCCTTTGAGTAGTTAACCCGGCCGCACGGCCACAAACTTTACCCAAATGGCTACTACCCAAACCATTACCGCCACCGCGTATACCCCGTGGCAACTTGCAGCGCACCGGCTGCGGAATTATGAAAATGCCTACTATCGGCATTACACCCTACCAACGGAACCAAACGGGGAATACCCCTATGCCGACCTACTAGCGATTGAGCGCGAAGATGCCGCCGCCAATGTCCGTTACCAACTGGAATACTACCTACTAAGCGCCAACGCCGCCGTAATGCATTCAGTAAGCAAGATTATGGCGAACCCGGAGCGTGGCCGTACGTCGCACGTCCTCGATTGTGTGAGTACCCTAAGAGACGTTTTAGAGGTGCTACAAAGCGGACGCCCGGACCTAGTGGAAAAGCTAGCCGAAAGCGCCGAAGAACTAGCGTGCCAAGTAAGCGAAGCCAGCCCGCAAACCGCCGCAGCTGACCAGTAACGACCAAAAACAAAAACGCCCCGCACCTTTAGCGTCAAGCCGTCGGAAGCTGACTAAAGGGCGGGGCTATTACTCAAAAAGTAACGCCCCAAAGATGAAGGTTTTTTATAACGTCCCCAAACCCGGACAACCGCAGGAATTTTACACCCGGTACGCTAGCTTAGTACCGACCCTAAGCAAGCTAGGTTACTTAGCGCAAGTAGTAAGCGCCCTAACCGAAATAGGTATTTTGTACGCTGTTATTTACGGCTCAATCTACCCCCTTTGGCCGGATGCCGCCACCCCCGCCGCAATGTTTGGCGCGGCCGTTGGTACTTTGTTCTTGGAGCTAGGTTTGCGCAAGTTTGCCCCCTTCGCCGCCCGTGCCGTTATCCTGCGGCGGTTCACCGGTTGGGATGGAATTATAACCGCGTTTGTGCTGACCGTAGCCGTAGGACTGTTAGCCGCATCCGCCGCCCTAAGTTTCAAAGGGTCCGGTTTACTAGTGGAAAGCGTAGCCCCGACCCCCGTGGTGCTGACCAGTACGGCAACCGATGACGAAGCCGCCGCCGCATCCACCGCCGCCGCCGCCGCCCTGACTGATGACGTAGCCGCCACCCGCGCCCGCTATGCTGACTTAATGGAGGCCACCACAACCGCCGCCGCCGCCGACCTGCGGCAACTGGATACCCAACTACGGGGCTTAATCGATAAGGAAGACCGGACCGGCCGCAGCTATCGCACCGCTAAGGGCCGCGTACGCATCCAAATAAGCGATGTAAGCACGGCAAAGGACCGCAAGCTAGCCGAACTACAAACGGCCCGCGCCGAAGCCATAGCCGCCCTAAGAGCTGACCACCGCGCCACCGCCGCCCGCATCGATGCCGACCGCCGCCGCGCCCGTGCCGGAGTGGACGAAGCCAACGCCGCCGCCCGGACTGATGCCGCCGCCCGCGTTACTGGATACGGTGGCGGGCTTGCGTATTTCACCCTACTATGCCTAACGGTTTTTGTGCTTTGCGTCTCAATCCGTGAACTACACTTCGCCGGGGCCGGAATTAGTGAGCAAGTAGAACCGGGTGCGTACGATTTTGAACCCGCCCCCGCCGCCGCCCTGCTAGGTGCCGTAAGCGCCGCCACCGCCCGCGTTTGGTACGGTATGGTACACCGGTTGGAGCGCGCCACCGTAGACGCCCCCGAACCCGTAGCCGCCCCGGTTGTGTGGAGCCGCCCGGCCGCATCGATGACGGCGCAAACAAGTAAAGGGACGCGGCGCAAAATAAAGCCCGCCAAGACCGCCAAAGCCCCGGCCGCTAGTGCTGACCATGCCCGCCGCGTCATTGGCTTCACGCCGCCCCCTAAGCCCGCCCCGGACGCATCCGACGAAGGTCCAACGGCGCAAGCGTTAACGCAATCCGTTACCGACCCCGCCCCGGCCGTTACTGATGACGCAAAGCCCGCAGGAAAAACCGCCGTTTGCAATCATTGCGCCGCCACCTATGAACCGCGTACGACGTGGCAAAAGTATTGTAGTGAGGGATGCCGCAAAGCCTACCACGCCGCCCGCCATAATGGAATAGAGTACAACCCAAACCACAAAAACCGCAGCCGTGGAAAGTAGAACAACAAAGCCAGTAACGCCGCGTACCTACGCCGCCGGAATTACTCGACGCCACCACCGTACCGCCCGGTTTTGGGATGCCTACGCCCGCGCCACCGCCGCCCGGACCAGTACCCCCGAAATGCTGCAATACGCCGAACGTCTGCAAGCCCGCAGCGCCGCCGCCATACGGATGTTTACCAAAGCCATGAAGCAATGACCGCCCCCCATATTTGCAGCCGTTACCGTGCCGCCTACGCCGCCGCCGTAGTAGGTATTTTTGTAGCCGACGCCGCCACCCGTGCGGCCCGTTTGAAAACTGCAATACTTACACGAATGATTGAGGAGACAAACGCTAGCGATGACGCCAAAGAACCCATTTGGGTAGCTAGCCTAATTGATAAGCTAGACTTAATTGATGAAGCTAAAGTGTATATCTACGCTATTGTGGGGCTATACCGTACAAATTTTTTGCGACGTTGGCGGGGCTCAATGGAGCGGCAAATGTTATTAGATAGGGAGCGCACAACCTACTACAAGGCGTCGTTTGATAAGTCTTTCACGGACTTTGCTTGTATGCAGTGCGGCGGAAGTCTAGACTACATAGATAACGGCCCCCGCTACTTTCAATGGGTTGAAGGATTGCCATGGGAACCAAAAGAGATGCCGGAACCAAAAGCAACGCCCGGCCACAATCGCTTTGCAAGTATAGTTATTGACGCGATTGTTGAAGGGGAAGGTTCTGATTACCTACCGTACGAAGTAGACATAGAAGACCATACTTACGACCCTGAACCGGGGGAAACTAGACGTATCTGTATAACCTTAGATTGTTGGGTTGAGGGTGATGCATTAGCCGTCTACTTTTACTACAAATGGCTAGAAAAGCTAACCGCAGATAGCCCGGAGCTAGCCACCGCCGCCGCCGTTGAAGATGATCCGCCGCCGCGCCCGCTTTACCTGCAACTACTCAAAGAATTACTAGCAATACCGGAGGGCGGAAAGCGTAAGCCGCACTACGCCGCCGCCGCTAAAGTTGTCCCCCTGCAAGATGGAACCCCCCGAACGTCTGAAAATGTACGCCGCAGGTATTCAGATTGGAAAGCGCGCCCCCACGAGTTTAGCGCCGCAGATATAACGCTAGTTGTCAACGAATTACGCGACGAAGGCCGACCGATTAACAAAGCCTATTTAGCGGCCGTCCGGCGAAATGTTGCCACCGTCTAAAAATGTCCCCCGAAAATGTCCCCCCGTCCCCCGATTGAGGGACAAAAACTAGCCCGCACCTTTACGGTACAAAATTGCAAGACTACCCCAATTATGAACAAGCCATTTACCCCCGTACCCGTCCGCATCGATGTTGTCACTATGCCGGTTAATGAGCTGCGGCAACTGATTACAGATACCGTTACCGACGCCATGAACCGCGCCACCGCCGCAGCTGCCAAGGGCGCTAAGACCGCCCCTAACGGTGCCGCAGTATTACCGGAGCTGTTGACCCGCAAAGAAGCCGCCGCCCTGCTACGGGTAGGCGTGGCGACGTTGGACGGCTACGTACGGGACGGTATGCTAACAAAGTACAAAGTAGGCCGCAGCCAAACGCGGTTGAAGCGTGACGAAGTAAGAGAACTAGCCCGGCTAGCTCAATAAAAAAGGCCCCGTAATAGTGCGGGGCCGTTCATCTGTCTAGCTTGTAAAGCGGGGCCGGGTTAAGCGTCCAAACTTAATCACCCGACCCCATCAAACGCAAGTAGGGCGAACCCTAACGCATGGCAAATTTATGCTATGACGGCCACCCGTACAATCTGCGGGGGCCGTCTACCTTAGAATATCTAACGGATCCGCCGCCGGACCATTACCAGCAACCGCCGCCGCAGCCGTCCCCATCCACCGCCGCAACTGATGATGAAGCCGCAGTAGATGACGCCCCCGAAAGTCTACCCCCCTTTAGTATTGGTAAGTTTGGTCAACCGGTTATAAACCGGCTATCCGTTCACGATGACCGGTTAAAGGTTTGGGCCGACCTGCAAGCCGAAGTAGACGCCCCCGGAGGCCGTACGGTGCCGCATCCGCTACTATCCGCCGACTACGCCGAAGCATTGACGTTAGGGCCGTTCACGTTGGTACCTGCGGGCTACGGTGCCGGGATTTGTCGGAGGTTGTACGACGTACACCACAAGAACCAAAGCGACCCCGTAGCGACGCTAATGAGCCACCCCCGCAAAGGGACCGGCCGCCGCGTTTGGTACACTATGGCAAACCGGTTGAACTACACCGGCAAAGCCGTACCGTTAGGCGTGGAATTATTGGACGCCCTGCAAGCCACCGCCGACGGGTTGAGCCATTACGAAATAGCCGCCGACGCCGTAGCCCTTAGCGGTGCCGTTGGGTTCATCCATACCGCCGGACTAGTGCGTAAGAACGGCCGCACGTGGGGGATTAAAGGAAACGACCGGAACCAAATAAGCATTGGTAGTTCAACGTCTGCCAAGTACGCCACCGTTTACGGTAAGGGCAAACGCTTAAACCGTGAAAACAAGCAATACCAAGGACGCGCCGCAGTAGCTGCCAACGTAGTAGCCCCGGAGGACGTAAGCGAGCTAATGCGATTAGAATGGAACCTAAAGGCCAAAGCCGCCAAAGCATTACGCTACCAAGGAAAGCCCGTTACCCTGCGGACGCTGTTAGACCCGCTAGCCCGTCTATCTATCCTTCGCCAACAAACCGAAGCCGGGTTTACGTTTAAGTACCCCGGCCGCGCCGGTGCCGTGGTGCCGTTCTTTAATTGGCCCGCCATAGATGCCGCCTACCGTGCGCAAAATGGATTAAGCGCCACGGACCCCCCAACGCCGGTTACTACCAAAGCGCCGCGCCCCCGCGCCCGTAAGAGTACCGCCACCTATGGAGCTAAACAAGCAATCCGCAAGCTAACCGCAGATAGCCGCCCCGGTGACTACTTAGCCGCCGCCACCCGGCCGGAGCTGCAAACGATGACCACCGCCGCCCTAACGGATCCGCGCCGCATCCGCAGGCTAGCCCGCAAGCTATCCGCCGCCGGTTGTGGGGTAAATGATGACGAAGTAACCGCAATCCTTACGGAGTGGATGACCGCCACCGCAGCGCCTGCAGTAGCCGCAGCAATAGCCCCCGCAGCGCCCATCCTGCTAGCACGTGCCATTACCGCCGAACATGACTTAGACCACTATTTAGGCCGTCAATACGTAGCCCGCCGGAGGTTGCCCGCCGTTCACCGCCCGCCGGATAGTCTAGCAGTATTACCCCCCGCACCTAGACTATGAGCGCGCCCAACCAACGGCCCCGGTTTATTGAGCTACCGACCACCCAAAAAGGGACGGCCGGGGAAAGGATAGCCGCCCGTTGGTTTATTGATCGGGGATACCTACCGTACGGCCCTGCATTTACCGGAGCGCACCCCGTCGATAACGTACTACTAAGTCCGTTCACCGGCAGAGTAACAGCGGTTGAGGTCAAGACATACCCCCGCCGGTACGCATCCGCCGAAAATGGAATAGACGCCGCCGACCTGACCAGCTACACCGAATTTGCAGAATGGTATAAACTGCCCGTCTATATCGTTTGGATTGACCAGTACGAACGCCGCGCCTACGGTGCGCTACTAAGAGACCTAGCCCCCCACGCCCGCCCGGACGGGGATAAGGTTTACTTTAGCTTGCAGCTAATGCAAGTAATTTTCAAACTGACCCTACAACAAGTTAGCCAGTTGCCCCCGTTACCGCACCCCAACGCCTACGCCCGCGCCCGTAGGTTCTTTACTGATGACGAAGGCCACCCCGCGCCGACCACCTAGTCCCATATGTAGCCCCCTGCGGCCCTTATCCACCTTCACCCGTGCAACCGTGCCGGGTGCGGGCTTAAAGTCGTTTGAGCGTAGCCGTAGGGGTTTGATTATTCAAAGTTTATCAAAGCGCCGCCGCCGTCTATTACTACAAGTTCACCCCTTACCAGTATGCAGGGTCAGTTTGCACGTTCACCCGTAAAGCGATGACCAGCGCCGCCGCAGATCCTGACGCACCCGGACTTTGGTTAAGCCTCAAAACCTAAGAAAACCTAAGGTAGCCAGCCCGCCCCCAACGCCCGCGCGCGCCGTATCTTACAGTATGCCTAACCTACCCAAACCCAAACGCCCCGCCTACCTACCCGCCCCCGCCCCCCGCAAGCGTAGCCCGGCGCAAATGGAGGCCGCCAAGTTCTACAACTGCCAACGGTGGCGAAGTACTACAAAGCGATACCGCGCCGCCAATCCTTTGTGTGAGGCTTGCGCGCACGTTGACGAACTGGAACCGGCCGCAGTAACGGACCACGTGGTACCTATAAGCGCCGGAGGCAGTCCGTACGAAGTGGACAACTTTATGCCCCTTTGCCACCGTCACCACAACCGTAAGCGAGCGTACGAACTACGGGGCTACGTAACGTCAACCGTGCAAGGTTTGGACGGCCTACTACCTGCGGACCGCGCCGCCGTGCTGGATAAGTTGGAGCCGCGCCGCAGCTGACCGCCCGCCAAACTTCATTTGGAAATCAAATGATTCTAGCCCCGCCGCAGCCGTAACCGCTAAGGAGTGAAAGCCCGGCGAATAGTCTTTTTCTGCAAGATGACCCCGCGCCGGGTACCTCCCCCATGCCCCCTTTGGTTCTTTGCCGAAGTACGTTTCAAACTTCGCAGCCCTAACCGCGTGAATAACAACGGAAATTTTGAAGCGAAAAAAGTTGGAGCTACTCTTGGGAAAAGATTACAGAAATTACAGCAGCCTTTAAAAGCAAGTTGACGAAATCGACCACGCTTTAAAAAGGAAAGTTGGGGCGCTGTTAAGACCTGCGGACAAAGCAAGTTTGTATTACTAACTGCTATTGTTTCCACAGCCATAAAAGGACCGGAGGCTATCCCCGATGTTAAGAAATGTTAATGTATGGCGGGGCCGCGTTTGGTTGTTTTGGGAGCAATGAAAGGACCGGAGGCCACCCGTGGCGGTGGTTGTTTTCAAACCTTTGGGGCGAACAATGAACTACAGAAAACTACATATAAAAAAGGCACCGGCTAAAGCTCGATTTGCCACCGCCGCCGCAGCCGGTTAAGTAGTACGCTATCCTGCGGGGGGTAGCTGCGGGGCTAGTTCATCCATTAGCGCGCGCAAGCTGTCTAAGGTCCGTTCACGTTCGGTTAGGTTCATCCGCCCCGTTTGCCAATCGTCCACCGTGGCTTTGGCTAGGTAGTCTAACCGGATGACCGCAGCGCGCACCGTATCGGTTGAGGGGTCATAATAGGGCGAAGGTTCAAAGCCGCCCGCCGTAGCGTTTGGTGCCAAGTTTTGACCACTACCGGAGCAACTGACCAGCGCCGCCGCAATCGATGCCATTAGTATTAGTCTAGTAGCCATAGTTGGGAATGATGACAAAGCCCGTGCCGGGGCCGGTTTTACGCTCAAAATGCAGAGTTCGCCCCCAATTACGCCCCCAATCTGAAAAGCGAAGCCCCTAACTAGTTGATAGTTAAGGGCTTACGCTAAACAAGTGGTCGGGATGACAGGATTCGAACCTGCGGCCCCACGCCCCCCAGGCGTGTGCGCTACCGGGCTGCGCCACATCCCGATTGGATGTAATTTGATCTACGCCGAAGCACAGATCGTGGGGGAGGGGAGGTGGTCGATACTGGGCTCGAACCAGTGACCTCTGCAATGTCAATGCAACGCTCTAAACCAACTGAGCTAATCGACCAAAAGGCGCTTTTTGTACCCTGAAATGTCCCCCGCATTCGGGAAAGTTGCTTCGGGGGGAAAGAAGGTTTCATCATCATCCTTCCTAAGCGGCTGCAAATATACACCGGGGCCGTAAACTGAAAAACAATCCGGTAGATTTTCCGGAAAGATTTGCTACGGCCAGTCGTAGGCCTCATGTACTTGATCAGTGTAGGCTACTCGCTTAGGATGAACTTAATTTTAGGCTTGTGCCGTTGGCGTAAAACTCATGGGCGGGAACTGAGGGCCGTTATCGTTGCCACCCTTTTTGGAGGATATGCTTCCGAACTGCGCTTCGTACTTCTTGATGTTGTCCGCAAGCGCGGAGACTAAGCGTTTAGCGTGTTCCGGCGTCAAGATCACCCGGCTCTTCACCTTGGCCTTGGGGGCGTTGGGTACGATGCGGACGAAGTCGACCACGAATTCACTGTTACTGTGCGCAATGATGGCCAGGTTGCTGTACACGCCTTCGGCAATGTCCTCGGGCAGTTCAATGTTGAGTTGGTTCTGGGGCTGAGCTGGTTTCTTCTCGTCGGCCATGTTGGCTATATTTTATTGATGGTAGATGTTAAAGCAGAACGCTACTTTTTTGGTGCGGCTTTCTTCTTTGCGGGGGCCTTCTTTTTGGGAGCCGCCTTCTTCTTGGTCTTGAAAGCCGTTGGCATTTCCGCAGTGATCAATTTCTTGATCTTCTCCAGCGGCAGCTCAGCGGCTTCTTCGCGCGTCATCCGTTCCCCTTTCTTATTCTTGGGAATCTTGATGCTCTTCTTTTTAAAGCGGATGAATGGCCCCCAGCGCCCTTGCTCCACGTCGATTTTCTCTTCGGGGAAGCGCTGGATGTAGCGGTTGGCCTCCTTCTCAATCTTGGCCTGGATCAGTTCGACCATGTCGTCCTTACTCAGGTTGTCCGGATTGTAACGTTTGGGGATGTTGATGAACATGCCATTCCACTTCAGGAAGGGGCCGAAACGGCCGGAACCCCGCTGTACGGGAAGTTCCTGGAAGGTCATCACCGGAGCGTCCGCTTTCTTTTTAGCTGCGACCAATTCCTTGGCGCGGTTAAGGTCGACGCTATGCGGGTCTTCCCCTTTTTCGAGGCTGACGAAGGTCTCGCCCCAACGGACGTACGGTCCGTAACGGCCAATCCCAACGGCGGTTTCCTGGCCGTCGATCTCACCCAGCACTTTGGGCAGGGTGAAGAGCGGCAGCGCCGTTTCCAGGTCGATCTGCTCCATGCTCATTCCCAGGGGGAGGTTGGCGTAGCGCGGCTTTTCGTCGGGCAATAACTCATCGGGTGAACCCAGTTGGATAACGGGGCCATTTCGGCTGAGACGTACTAATACGGTCCGGCCCGTTTCGGGGTGCTGGCCCAATATGCGTTCTCCGGATACGCGTTCGGCGTTCTCCGTCGTGTCCTCCACCTTTTCGTGGAAGGGGTGGTAGAAATCGGAGAGCATCTGCGTCCAGGTCACGCGGCCTTCGGCGATGCGGTCAAACTTCTCCTCCACCTCGGCGGTAAAGTCGTAGTTCATCACTTCCTCGAAGTTTTGGTCGAGGAAATCCGAGATGGCCATCCCCATGTCGGAGGCGAAGAGGCGGTTCTTGACCGCGCCCGTCATTTCCGTCTTGGTCTCGGAGCTGACGGTACCATTCTTCAGGGTCATCACCTCGTACTTGCGCTCGGTACCCTCCCGGGTTTCGCTGGTGACGTACCCGCGCTTGGGGTCCATGATCTTACTTACCGTCGGAGCGTAGGTGGAAGGGCGGCCAATGCCTAACTCCTCCAACTTCTTGATGAGGCTAGCCTGGGTGTAACGGCTCGGCGGGCGCGTAAAGCGCTGGGTCGCCGTCATCTCCGCCAACGGTAGTGGTTGGCCGACGGAAAGGGGAGGGAGGATGCCGGAGTCGTCCTTATCATCATCGTCGTCGTCCTGCCCCTCCAGGTAAACCTTGAGGAAGCCGTCAAACTTGAGGACTTCACCCTGCGCCTTCAGCTTGGCGTCGGGAACGGTGGAAACGCCAATCTCAACGGTAGTTTTCTCCAACTGCGCGTCCGACATCTGGCTGGCGATGGTGCGCTTCCAGATGAGTTCATAGAGGCGTTGTTCGTAACGGTCGCCCACGTTCACGGTGTGGCGATCGATGTAAGTGGGGCGAATGGCTTCGTGGGCCTCTTGCGCGTCCTTCTTTTTACTCTTGTGGCGTCGCGGCTGGCTGTAGTTATTGCCGAAGGCGGACTTGATCTCCTTTTCAATGGCGGTCATTGCCGTTTCTGAAAGGCTGATACTATCGGTACGCATGTAGGTAATGAGACCGGCTTCGTACAGGCGCTGAGCGGCCCGCATCGTGTTCTCCGGGTTCATGTAGAGCTTCCGGCTGGCCTCCTGTTGGAGGGTGGACGTCGTAAACGGCGCGGCGGGGCGACGTTTGGTGGGCTTGACGTCAATGTTCTTGATGGAAAAGTCCGCTCCGGCGCACTGGCTGAGGAATTTCTCGGCTCCCTCCCGGTCATTGTAACGGGTAGGGCTTTCGGCCTTGAGTTTTACCGTGCGGCCCTGCTCGTTGCGGACGTCGAAGATGGCGTTGACGCGGAAGAAAGGTTCGGCCGTGAAGTCCATGATCTCCCGCTCCCGCTCGACGACGAGTTTTACGGTGACGGACTGCACGCGGCCGGCGCTCAGACCAAATTTTACCTTCTTCCAGAGTACGCCCGAGAGTTCGTAACCCACGAGGCGGTCCAGAATTCGCCGCGCCTGCTGGGCGTTGACGAGGTTGATGTCCACCAATCGGGGATTACTGATCGCGGCCTTGATGGCGGGAGGGGTGATCTCCCGGAATACGATTCGTTTCGTGGTGTCCACCGGTAGTTTTAGGACTTCGCAAAGGTGCCAGGAAATGGCTTCCCCTTCGCGGTCTTCATCCGTCGCGAGCCAAACGGTATCAGCCTTGTTCATGGCTGTTTTAAGCTTCTGGACTTGCTTGCGCTTATCCGGGGAGACGACGTATTTAGGCTTGAATCCGCGGGCAATGTCCACGGCGCCATCTCCCTTATCCAGATCGCGAATGTGGCCGAAGGAACTCTGTACGGTGAAGTCCTTACCCAGTATTTTTTCAATCGTTTTTGCTTTCGCCGGGGACTCGACGATCAGTAAGTTTTTTGCCATGAGATGATGTGTGGGATCTAGAAATAAGGTCGGTAAATGGGGGCGTTTTTGTTGCCGTGCTGTTCCGTTAGGGGCGGTAAGAGTACGGAATTACGCGGTAATAAGTTGTTGGATTTGTTTTTTTAGCTCCTCAACGGTGGGGGCATCGGTGAGGATTCGGTCCTCCAAATGCTGGTCCGCCAGGCTGACCGGCGTTCGGTTCGGAAGCACCCAGGCACCCATGTGGGCGAGGCAGTCGCCGAGGTGGTCCATCCCCCGTAAATTACCCGCCCGGCCGGAGGAAATGCCCACCAACGCGACGATCTTACCACTGAAGTTTTGCTTGTAATTATTCACGCTAATGCCGTCAATAAAAAGCTTTAGTACGCCGGGGTAGCTTCCATTGTATTCCGGAGAAATAAAGACCATCTTTTGAGCACCTAATATATAGGTCTCTTGTAGCGTACGCCATGCAGCGTCCATGGTGTCAGGCGAGTACATTTCCCGTTGCAAGCCAGCGAGGGATACTTCACTGAGGTCCAACAATTGTGCTCCTTCACCCGCAGCGCGCAGCGCCTCCACGTAATGCTGAGCGTACGCCAGGGTCACACTATCCTTACGGTTGGTTCCGGAAATTACGGTGATCATAGGGGGTGGTGGGTTTTGGGTGGGCAAAGGTATACCATCCTTAATTAGCGGTGAACGGTGGTGGGCCAAGTCTTTCTATAGTGATACCCTGAGTTCCCGCTAGTTGGTGGGGTCCGCCAGCAGTAATGGAGAACCACCGTGTGCGGTTGTGGGCTTTTGGCTTTTCGCTACCTTCGCACGCCAAAGTTCTACCACCAATGCTCACCACGCTTCGCTTCACTCTGTTGGCCATCCTCCTCTGCCTGGTTTCCTGCAAATCCGACCGGAAGCCTGCTAGTAAGACGACTCCCGGTGAGCGGCCCGTAGGCCTGACGGTCGTTACCTGGCGCCACCTGGCCCAGGATGCAGCCATCATCAAAGCCTTTGAAGACCGGATGCGAATCGACGTAAAAGTCGTCATCAAACCCATGCGCGAGATCATGGCGGGCGCTGCCGCAGGTGCCGGGTTGGAGGGGGACGTGGTACTGGTCCCAACGCTGGAAGACGCCGCCCGTTTGCGTGGGTTCGACGTCCTTCAACCTTTCTTCGTAAACGCCTTCACCCAGGGGGAGGTCTCCGACGCTTACGTGGATAACGAAGGCTACTATTCCGGCCTGACGCGCTGGACGATGGCCACCGTCTACAACCCGAACGCCGTCACCGCCGAGGAAGCTTCTACCTACCGGGGCGTCCTGGAAGCTCCCTTGCGGGGGATCCGCCTCGGCGCCGCCCACCCCGACTCTTCCGGATTGGCGGGCGTGATCGCGGGGCTCAACGCTACTCTGAACCAACAGGCCGCGGATTTCTGGGCCCAAGGCATTTACAATAAGGCTGCCGGTGGATTGCAGGGGAACGATTACGACGTCCTCGAACGGATGCTCGCCGGAGAGTTAGACATGGCCTTCGTCTCCTCAGGCGCCGTAATGCGGTGGTTCCTCAATGGCAACCAAACCCATTACGCCGCGGGAGATGCCTGGCGCGTAAAGCTCCCCCGCACCCAGGCGACGGACGACAACTTCATGAACATGACCTGCATCACGGTACCGGCCACCGCGCCCAACCGCGTCATGGCCCTCAACTTCATCGACTACCTCTACGAAAAGAACGTCCAGACCCAACTCACGGACGCCTACTTCGAATACCCCACCCAGTCCTTCACCGAGTCCAACGAATATTTATACGGTATCCGGGATGTCATCGGCCGCAAGCCCGTCGTTGAAGTGCTGGAAAACAACCTTCCCCTGGCGTGGAGCCTTATTAATCGAGAAGCAGGTGTCAGTAGCGAGTAGGAAAGTTGCGAGTTGCAAGTAGAATAGTTGCAAGTTGCAAGTGTTTCCACTCGATACTCGCCACTCGATACTCGCCACTTGATACTCGCAACTCGCCACTCCCAACTCGCAATTCAACCCCAACCAAATGCATAAGTCACTTTGTCTTTTACTGCTGACCTTATTTACCGTTCAAGTAGCCCAGGCTCAACCCGACCGATGGCAGCAAGCGGTAGATTACAACATGAGCGTGTTTCTCGACGTCAAGACCAACCAGTATACTGGCGACCAGACCTTGATCTACACCAATAACTCTCCCGATACGCTGCACCGGGTTTTCTACCACCTATACTACAATGCCTTCCAACCCGGTAGCATGATGGACGTGCGCAACCTGACCCTGGCGGACGCCGATAAGCGGGTGGGGGAGCGCATCAGCAAATTGACACCGGAGGAGATCGGCTACATGAAAATTGGCAACCTCACCCAGGACGGCCAAACCGTGAAGCACGAAACCGTCGGTACCATCCTGGAAGTGGACCTGGCCCAGCCCATCATGCCCGGAGCCAAGACCACCTTTAAGCTGAACTGGGAAGCGCAGGTACCTCTGCAGGTTCGCCGGGCCGGCCGCGATAATGCGGAAGGTATCGAATACAGCATGTCCCAGTGGTACCCCAAAATGGCGGAATACGACTACCAGGGCTGGCACGCCAACCCCTACGTCGGGCGCGAGTTCTACAGCGTTTGGGGCGACTTCAACGTGTCCATCACCGTAAATAAGGACTACACCGTAGCGGCCACCGGCTACTTGCAAAACCCCGACCTGATTGGAAAAGGTTACGCCCCTGAGCCCCGCCGGACCCCGCGCCGCATTACCTACAACTTCATCGCCCCGAACGTAGGTGACTTCGTCTGGGCCGCCGACCCAGATTACCAGCACGACGTCGTAACCCGTGCCGATGGCATGGACATGCACTTCTTCTACCAGCCCGGCGAAAAGACCACCGAAAACTGGACGAACCTGCCCCGCGTAATGGACGAAGCTTTCGCCTACATCAACGAGCATTACGGTGATTACCCCTACGAACAGTACAGCTTCATCCAGGGCGGAGACGGTGGTATGGAATACTCCATGGCCACCCTCATCACCGGTGAACGGTCCTTCCCGAGCCTGGTCGGCGTTTCCGTCCACGAACTCATGCACAGCTACTACCAAGCGATGATGGGCACCAACGAAACCCTCTACGCATGGATGGACGAGGGCTTCACCAGCTGGGCCAGCGCCGAAGTCATGAATCATCTTAAAAGCAATGGTCTACTGGGCAGTGCCGAACCGGTGGACAACCCCCACGAGCGGACCTACGCCAGTCTCCGTGGATTCCGGACCTCCGGCCTGCAGGAACCCCTCAGCACCCACGCGGATCACTTCGCAACCAACGCCGCCTACGGAGTTGGCTCTTACACCAACGGCTCTGTGTTTCTGGAGCAACTCCGTTACATCATCGGGGAAGAAGACTTCGAGTGTACGCTCGCCCGCTACTACCACGACTGGCGCTTCAAGCACCCGAACCCGAACGATTTCATCCGCGTCGCCGAAAAGTGTAGCGGCCTGGAATTGGATTGGTACAAGGAATACTGGGTCAACTCCGTCCACTACGCCGACTACAAAATGAAGGACGTCGATGGTGAGGGCAACACGGCCATCATCCAACTCGAAAAGGTGGGCCGGATGCCGATGCCCCTCGAGATCAAGGTGACGAAGAAGGACGGCTCCACCCACTGGTACTACACCGCCCCCCAAATTATGCGTGGTGAAAAGGCCCAGCCGGCCTACGCCAACGACTGGACCATCCTGAAGGACTGGCCCTGGACCCATCCTACCTACGAGTTCACCGTCGACTACCCGAAGGGCGACATCGAGCGGGTGGAGATCAACCCCACTGGCCGCCTCTACGAGGACAACATTGAGGATAACGTTTGGGAAGACTAGTTACCACTTTGTTTCGGTTGCCCCTCCGGCCCGCTAAATCCAGCCGCGGAGGGGCAACCGAACAAAAAAAGCTGAAAAGAAGTGTCTAGCGGGGCCACGCTCCGTCCAATAGCGGTGTCTCCTCAACGAACGAGCCACCGCCAGCAGCCTTACATGAAGATTTTACTACTCACTAAGAAGTTTCCCTATCCACTGAAAGACGGCGAAAGCCAGGCCATCCACGGTCTGAGCAAAAGCCTCGCCGAGATCGGGTGCCAAGTGAGTTTGCTGGCCATGAATACGACGAAGCATTTCTTCGGCGATTCGGAACTGCCGGCAGCCATGTCTCATTACCAGGAAGTACGTACAGTATCCGTTGACAACGAGGTAAATCCATTTGCCGCCCTGAGCACACTTATTAAGGGGAAGTCCTACCACATCAGCCGTTTTGATCTGCCGACCTACCACGAGGCACTGGCCAATTGGTTGAACGAGGAGTCCTTCGACGTGGTGCAGCTCGAAACCCTTTACCTCGCGCCGTACATGGCGACCATCCGTTCCCACAGCAACGCTCAGGTCGTCATGCGTTCCCACAACGTGGAGCACGAAATTTGGGAACGGTGCTCGGCCAATATGTCCTTCGCGCCCAAGCGTTGGTACGTCCGCCACCTCACCAAGCAGCTCAAAGCCTACGAGTGCCAACAGCTCAATCAGTACGATCTCTTGTTACCAATCACGAAGCGGGACGAGAAGCAATTTGAGGGCCTCGGCTTCCGCGGCGAAAGTCACGTGCTACCCATCGGTCTTGATACGCCCTGCGGGGAGCCGCGCTACGATAGTTACGGGCGCAAACTGAGCATGCACTTCATCGGTTCGCTCGACTGGTTGCCCAATCTGGAGGGCCTTAAATGGTTCTTTACTGATATCTGGCCGGCCATCCACCGCGCTTACCCCGACCTAGAATTTCACGTTGCGGGGCGGAATATGCCGGCTTCCATCAGCCAGTTGCGGATGAAGAATGTCATCATCCACGGCGAGGTGGAAAGCAGCTGCGATTTCGTGGCGGCCCACAGCATCAGCATCGTGCCCCTCCTCTCCGGTGGTGGAATGCGGGCCAAGATTTTAGAAGCTATGTCGCTGGCGCGTGTGGTCATTTCTACCTCCATCGGTCTCGAAGGCATCGAAGCCAAGCACCGTCGCGATCTTTTCGTAGCGGATACCCCCGCTCAGTTTTTGGCCTCCATTGAAGATTGTGTCCGCCGTGGCCGCAAGCTTGAGCGCATTGGCCGTTCTGCCGCCAACCGCTTCCATAAGCGCTACGACCGCCGGGTACTGGCCGAGAAATTACTCCGCAAGTACGAGCAGTTGATGGCCGCCGAGGTAGTTGCGTAAATCTCACGCTTTATAATTCGGGCGCTGCCGCGGGTGCGGGGTGGGGGACAAGTGAACCTTCCCGCGTACTTTTGCCGGAACATTCCACTTCGGTAATCCGGCCATATGAAGAAGTTCCGTAAGGTAGTTTTGTACGTCCTCCTCGCAGCAGCCCTGTACGTAGGTGGATTACTTCTGTTCGGTACCCTCACGGACTGGGCGCCGGAAGGAACCGAGCCGGCTCAAGTTTGGAACGCCGACCGGGCTAACCCCGAAATCCAGGACTCCGTACTCACCTTTCTGACGTGGAACGTCGGCTACGGAGGCATCGGTAGTGAGGATTTCTTCTTCTACAACAAGGGTGACTTTTTCTGGACGGACCCGGGCACGGTCCGGATGTCCAAAGAACGCGTCACGGCTAACGTCGGGGGGCAACAAATGACGGTCAAAAATACCCTCACCGACTTCTTCCTGTTGCAGGAAGTAGATACCGCCGCCCGCCGCAGCCACTACATTAATGAGTTGGACACGGTCCGCAGCGCGCGCGACCAGTACGCCACGGCCTACGCATCGAACTTCCAGAGCAAACGAGTGCCCCTGCCACTGTTGCAACCGTGGGACCATTATGGCTACGTCGTTGGTGGATTGGCCACCATGAGCCGGTATACGCCCGTTGAGTCCAGCCGCATCCAACTGCCGGGGGAATTCCCCTGGCCCACGAAACTGTTCCAACTGGATCGTTGCGCGCTGCGCCAGGAGTTCAGTGTGGCCGGTGGGAAAAAAGTGGTCACCTACAACGTCCACCTGTCGGCCTACGATAAGGGAGGAGGGATCCGGCTGCAACAAATGAATGCCATCAAGCAAGCGGTGCTAGCGGATTATGAAGCCGGCCACTACGTCGTCGTAGGGGGAGATTGGAACCAACTACCGCCAGGTTTCAACTGGTTCAGCCTGAACCCGACCGTTGAACGAATCGAAGCACCCAAAACGGTGGCCTTCGACTTCATGCCCGCTGGGTGGAAGTACGCCTACGACCCGGGGACGGCCAGCGTCCGGGAAAGCCACGAACCCTACGATAGCCACCGGACGCGCCGTTCGGTGATCGACTTTTACCTCTTGAGCCCCAACCTGCGGATCGCCCAGGTTAAAGGTCTCGAAATGGGTTTTCAGCACAGCGACCACCAACCCGTTTACCTGGAGGTGGAGTTGTTGAAATGATCCCCGTCTCTGCAGCATTCTGAACCCAATTTCTCCGCTTACGTTTGTTCCTCAATTGACCGAAACCTACCAGCCAATGAAAACTGCCTCCCCCGTAATGATGGCCCTGCTTGCCCTCCTCCTTTGCACCTGCGACAGCGCCCAGACCGGCGTAGCGGAAGAGCCAGCGGAGAGCCCGGAAGTAGTTTCCGAAGCCCAACGGCGGGTGAATGAGGCGTCGAACATCGCCCTGGTCGATTCGCCCAATCCTGCAGCTCCAGGATTTAATGTAGCGGGTTCAGACGCTAAGGCCATTCGGGTGGTAGATAGCCTCGTAAAGTACCACGGGGGACGGGCGGCCTACGATGCGGCGCGCTACTTCCGGTGGAATTTTTTCGGCGCCAGGACACTGAGTTGGGATAAACTGGAGAAACTGGCGCGGATCAACGTGCCAGAGCAAAATACCGTGTACCTGCTGAACTACGGAACCACGCCACTGAGTGGCCGCATCCGCGTAAAGGGTGACGAAGTGACGGACCCCGACGCGCTCGCCGAAGGGCTGAAAAAGGCCCACTCGATGCTCATCAACGATAGCTACTGGCTCGTGCACCAGTTCAAATTAAAGGACGACGGCGTAACACTGAAGGCCGCCGAAGACGTGCGGACCGACCCACTGGCCACCCGTCCTTCGTTCGTGATTGACCAGACCTTTGATGGGGTGGGGGAGACGCCTGGCAACCGGTACCGGTTGTACATCGACAAGGTAACCTACCGCATTAACACCTGGCAATTTTTCCGGAATGCGGACGACGAGGAACCCGCTATGCAAACTCCGTGGAATGGCTACGTGCCGCACAATGGACTCTTACTTTCGGGTGACCGCGGCGGCCGCTTTCAGCTGACGGACATTGGTGTCCCAAAGTTGATCCGAGAACGGGAATTCAAGGAATTTTAGGCAGGTTAGAAACCGATGCGCTTACGCTGGATAGAAAGCTCCTTTGTATCCAGTTTGAGGTGGTCAACGTCGGCCAACTCTACGAGGATATTGGGCTGATCGGTAGTCTCCGTACTACCGGCGTGGCGTAAGTCGTAACGGTGTAAAATGTCCCCCACCAGTTTACGGACGGTGCGAGCGTTGCCAAAGTAGCTATCGCGGTACTTATGGAGGAAGCGTAGGTAGGCCGCGAAATGCTTGCCGGCTGCTTCGTCCAGGTATGCCTCCTTTTCAGCAAATAGGCTGACGCCAATCTCGTACAGTTCTTCCGGTGAATAATCCTCGAAGCGCAGCACTTTGTCGAAGCGACTATCCAAACCAGGGTTAGCCTTCAGGAAGGTATCCATGTTATCGGGGTAGCCCGCTACGCAAACGAAGAATTCGCCGCGTTTATCCTCCATGCGTTTAAGGAGGGTTTGAATGGCTTCTCCGCCAAAATCTCCGCGTTCGGTGCCTTTCTGGGTGAGGCTGTACGCTTCGTCGATGAACAGGACGCCACCGATGGCTTCTTCGATCTTTTTCGCCGTTTTTTCTGCGGTTTGGCCGACGTAGCCGGCGACCAATCCCTGTCGGTCAGTTTCCACGATGTGGCCCCTTTCCAGAATGCCCAGGGCGTTGTACAATTTAGCGAGGATGCGGGCGACGGTGGTCTTACCAGTCCCCGGGTTACCGATCAGGACAGTATGAAGGTGGAAGGTGTTCAGGACGTCGCGACCAATGCGGCGGTAATAGCTGACGAGGCTGACGAGTTCGCGCAGTTGGGTTTTGACGTTTTCCATCCCGATGAGCTTATCGAGTTCCGCCAGCGCCTCATCGAGTAACTGCTGGTTGACGGGGATCGCCGGACGTTCTTTTTTCTGGAGAAGATCGATGCTCTCAACATCCTTTAAAATGACGCTACTCAGCTCTTCCGGAGTATAGCCATCGAGGTTGCTTTCCTCGTTTTGCATGAGGCGCAGGGCCAACTGGATCTTGACTTTTTCGATCAAGTCGTGGACGAAGCGGGCGTTGCCGAAGGTTTTGTCCCGCTCGCGGTACGCCTTAACGATTACTTCCTGGAGCCTGGCCCGGGCTTCGATGTTGAGGGTGATGCCTTGCTGTTCGGCCGCATAATCCGCAATGGCGTTGAGCTCTTGTGGGATGAAGTCCGCAAAGTCGTAGTGGTGCTTAAATCGGGATTTAAGACCGGCGTTGCTGTTGAGGAAGCGCGTCATCTCAGCGGGGTAACCGGCGACGATGATGGCGATGTCGCCGTTACCGCTGGACATTTCTTTGACCAAAATTTCGATGACCTCGCGGCCAAAGTCCTTCCCGTCGTCATTCGTCCTCGCTAGACCGTACGCTTCATCGATAAAAAGGACGCCACCACGAGCCTTGTCAATCACCTCTTTAGTCTTGGGTGCTGTCTGGCCAATGTATTCCCCGACGAGATCAACCCGGTCAGCAATCACGGTGTGGCCCTTGCTGAGGAGACCCATGTGGTGGTAAAGCTGGCCGATCATCCGTGCTACGGTGGTCTTACCGGTACCGGGGTTTCCGCTGAAGACGGCGTGGACGTCGATGCCCTGATCCATCTTAAAGCCCCGCTGCTGGCGAAGTTGGAGGAAGCGGATGTAGATGGCGTGCTCCCGTACTTGCCGTTTGACTGCCTGCAGGCCGGTCAGGGCATCCATCCGTTGCATGATGTCGGTGAACGATTCTTCAATGGCGGTCTCCGGGGCGAGTACTTTGGGGTGCTCTTCGCCCGGAATAAATACGGCTGGGTAACCGGGGACGGCCATGTCTTCATCCACAACGAAGGGAATGCTGACAATGAGTTTGTCCAGGAAGACCACGTTAGCTGTGTAATTGTCCGACCACCACAAATGGGGATTTGCGGCGCCCCACCCGGCGGTGATAACGATCTCGTCCTGGCTCTTCTTAATTTGCTGAAGGCGGACGATTTGCCCTTTGAGCTCCCGTGCCTCGTTTTGGAAGCGGGTAAATAACTCAAGGTGCCAGTCGTCTTCAGACTGCAAGTTGCGGAAGGTCAGTTCCACGTAGATGTAGCGGGTCTCCTTGACGGAGAATTCCTTGAGGTAGACGCGGTCCGCTTCCAGCACATCATCATAGGGCCCTTCGTAAAGACGAACGGTTTTGAGCTCCAGATATTTTTGGGCGGCGTCCACGTTGAGCCACTCGAGCTCGTTCTCGTCGAGCGCGTCGGACTGGCTTTCGATGACGTAAAAGTATTTGGTACCAATCTTCTGGCCGTCCACGTAGGCGTCCCAGTAGTAGGTTCCCTTTTTCCAGAAAGTGCCGGGGCGCTTATTGCCCCAACCTTCCCGCATGAAGATGAGCTGGTCAAACTTGCTGACCTCCTTCTCAATGCTGAGGTTGCAGATCTCCGTATGGCCCTCGTCTTCCACGAGGAAACACTTCAGGTCCACCTTGAGCGACCAGTCGGCCATGTCGAAGGCCTTATTGTACAGGCTGAGTTCCGTGTAGATGTAGGCAGTCTCGAACCGGTCGAAGACCTGGCGGTATTTCTTGACGTTCTCCCACAAGTATTCCGTGGAGTTATACACCTTCAGTTCTTTAAACTTAAAGGTGCTTTCAGGTGCCTTGATTTCCTGTCCGCTACGCATAAGACTGAGGGGTGAAAGAGATTGAAAGGTATGGTGCCGGTACGTACTGTCGTGCCTGGTCGCCTGGCTACCCTACAAATATCGGGTTTAATCCATAACAGTGTTTGGACACATAAATGGTCCTAATCTAAGCACGAAAATGCGGGGGGAGGTTCGGTGGTGTGGCATAAAAAAAGGCGCGCCAGGTCAAGCCCGGCGCACCCCAAAACCACCTATCTAAACTTGGCTGCGGTATGAATTCGCGCCGTGGCCAAGTTCGATGAGTTGCCCTATTAACTAGGATCGGCAATTTTGGTTGCGGATTAGAAAGAAAAAACTTTAAAAAATTTAATTGAATGGAGTGGAAGATGACAAAGGACCAGGTGCAAACGCGATAAGTATTGAAAAGAGTTGCAGATTTTGGAACTTGCTTGGCATCCGGCATAAGATTCTGCCAACAGGGATTGGCCGCAACTAATCTCCGCTCACAGCCATTAGCTGCGGGAGACTATCACTGACACAAACTACTCCTCAAATGAACCAAACTGCTCTGACCGAAATGCGGTGGCGCCGATTCGACGGTCGGAAAATTGAACTACCCATCGTAGATGCCGTAGCGAAGACACTTGTCCGAGAAAAGGAAGCGGGAAATAAGCTTAAGGTCTGTATCGGTACCGATTCTCAGGTCCGTGGTAAAACGGTGGAGTTTGCTACCGTCATTGTCTTCCTCCGGGAAAAGAAAGGCGGCTTCATGTTCATCGCCAACTACAAAACGGAGCAACGGATGAGCATCCGGGAACGAATGATATTAGAAGTCGGCCGTTCCGTTGAAATCGCCTACGCGCTTTGTAACCTGTTGGATGAGCACGGTGTAGCTCTCGAAGTTCACGCAGATATCAATACGGACCCCAGTTTCGCCTCCAACGCCGCCCTCAAAGAAGCCATGGGCTACATCTTGGGTATGGGCTTCGTCTTTAAGGCTAAGCCGGATGCTTTTGCGAGTTCTGCTTGTGCGGATAAGGTTTGTTAGTGTTTTGGTGCTTTGGTGCTCGGAATACCGAAGCACTGGGAGTTTGTCTATTTACTTCTGTCTTTTCGATTAGGACCGGGTTCTCTGAGCGCCCGGGGGTATACAGACTTTAGGTCCTCGTGGCGTGGTCAAGCCGCGCGCAGCAAGGGTTGAGCTCCCGCGAGCGTCCGGTACATCGTAGAATTTCCTAGCCAAGCCGGACGCTCGCGGGACCTCCTGCGTCGGACGCCACGAGGACCTGAAGATTGTGGAAGTATTTAAAAATGTTACCTTCCTTGGAGATCCGTGGGACTTACGAAGAATAGCGACTAAGAACAAAGACCACTTTAAGCGCCCGGACCTTGATAGGCACAGTTGAGCGGACATCCTCACACTTAACACACCTACTCCTTCTCTCCCACAAACGAAGCCAACGTCCCCTCATTTTCCCGCTCCTCCGGCAGCCGCCGCCATTGCCGTTTCCGGAAGTAGCGCAAAGAGATAACCAAAATTACCAACCAGTACACGATCTCCATTCCCCACGCTAATGGCAGGTTACCCCAGGAGCTACGGACGACGATGAAGATCAGGACAACGTACAACACCGCTACGGCGCTCTGAATGCGCAGTGCCAGTTTCGTTTCCCCCGCGCCAATGAGCCCGTTGAAGTAAATACTCCCAAAACTGAAACTGGCGAGGATACCCCAGAGTACCCAGAAAACAGGGTAGGCGAGGTCGAACAAGTACGCCCGGCCGTCTCCTAACAAAGGGTAGAGCACCAATTTTGGAAAGGCCAGGAGAGGCAAAATCATCAAGGACGTCACCCCAAAACACATCCACGCAGTTTTCTTGAGGACGATCATCACGTTGTGCCGCTCCCCCCGGCCCACGAAATAGCTCGCCAGCGTATTGATGCCCGTACAGAAACCCCAAGCCGGAATGGACAGGATGAGGTAAGCAATCCGAACAATGTTGGTCGTGGCCAGCGCCCGCTCCCCAAAGTTCTCGACCAGGCCAAAGAATACAAAGGCTGACCCTAAACCCACCACCGACATGGCTACGATCGGGACGGACAAAGAGAAGATCTCCCTGATCATGATCGGGTTGTACTTGGGTAACCGGAAGATGTCGTAGATCCGGTTCTTCTTGTCAAACGCCATGTAGATCAGGAAGACAATTAGGGCGACATACTCCGCAATGGTACTGGCCAGCCCGGCACCGGCAATGCCCATCTCCGGGAAGCCGTAGAGCCCGAAGATCAGCGCTCGATCAAGAAAAATATTGGTGGCAGCCAGGATGACGGTATCCACAACCACAAAGACCGGCCTGGCAATGCCGGTATACAGCGCAATACAAGCTACACCGAGGTAGCTGGCGAAGACGCCCCACTTGCGCATCTCCAGGTACTCCAGTGCCTTATAAAAAATGACGTCGCTATCCACCAGGCTGGCGAAAAGCCAGTACACCCCGAAAGTCATGAATAGGAACATCACTACGGAGAGCGCGGCCTCAAAGTAGACGGTGTGATAGAAGACCTTCCCGACTTCGCTGGGCTTCTTCTGGCCCGCTCTTCTAGCAATCAGAATTTGCCCACCCCGGCTAAAGCCAAAGCCAATTGCGGCTACGATGATGTAGAACGTCGCCACGAACCCAATGGCCGCGAAGTCGTCCTCACTGCGGTAGTACAGAAACACGCTATCCGTCATCGCCACCACGTTCTGGGCCGCGCTACCGATGATGATCGGCAGCGAAACTTTCCAGATATCGCGGTACGAAGTGGATAATTGCACGGGCTAAAGGTAGTGGTCCTTACAACGGGCAGCCTGGCTAAACTTTCGGCTTGCCGTTCCCGCAGTTAAAGCCATGATGGCCTATTGGCGGATTTGAACATCCTGATTCAGCTGAGCGGAAATAACCTCAGCGTCCTTACGCAGGTAGTCCAGTAATTCTGCCGCCGCCATTTTGTTGGGGTTAGCCGTCACCACGTAGTAGTTGCCATTCGGGCTGACGCGGTTCTTTAGCTGCAGGTCCTGCTTACCGTATTTGGTGAGCCAGGCGACTGGGTCGACGAGGGGGCGCAGGTGTACGATGATCTCCTCCCGCTCTCCATTAGCCGTAGCCGTCCGGCCATCATCCAGGGTGGCAGAACGCTGGCGGTAACCGTCCAAAGCCGACCATTCCTTAAGCTTCTGGGCAACGCTTCGCAATTCCGGCGAAGTCTCTTCCTTCCAGGTCAGCGTTACCGGGTTCTGAGCACCATCGTACCAGGTTAGGGTCGTGGCGGGCATATCCGGCAACCGGCTGGGGAAAGTACGTGGGTAGGCCTTAAAGTTGATCTGGCTGATGCTGTCCAAAAAGGAGGTTACCTCCCTTCGGCTAATGCTCTTCTGCCACGTTCCGGGCTGATCCGTGTACCGCTCACCTTTCCGCACGAGCAGGCCGTTGCTGTAGACGTCAAGGGTAAACACTTCGCACTCTCCGAAGCAAATACCTTCCCCGTAGCTCAGCCGCAGTAGGGAGGGGTCCGGTTGTTTGACGGTCGTTTCCACGAGGTTAGCGGGGTCGCAACCGGTAAAGTTGGTGAGCAGGGCCACGGCCGCAAGGAGTAGGAAGCATTTCATGTTTCATCAAGTCAGTGTGTAAATGTAGGGGGCTACTGCCCAACGCCAATCAGAATCTCCACTCGGCGGTTTGCCGCCTGTCCCTGCGGGGTGGAGCTGGACATAACCGGCACGTAGAATCCCTGGCCACCAGCCGTGACGCGGCCGGGGTTGAGTCCGGCACCAACCATTTGTTGGGTGATTAGAATAGCCTTGTCAGTGCTCTCCTCGTAGGCAACCTGCGCGTCCTCGTCGGATCCGTCCGCGTGGCCAATGACAAACACTTCGCTGCTCGGGTATTTTGCCAGCGTGTAGGCCAGACGGCGCAGCAACAGTTGCCCGTCCGCGCTGAGGACGTATCCGTCCGTGGTTACCAGCCCGTCGGCCAGGGTGACCTTGATGCGCTCGCTTCCGACGGCGTTGATGGTATAGGACCCCGTCGGTAGATAATTGAGTTGTTGGGCCACTTCGCTCTGCAGGGTATTCAATTTAAGGGAGGCATTCTGCTGTCGGTTGAGGTTGGAACTACTACCGGCGGGTGCCACCCGACCGTACCCGCTTGGTTGTCCGGCGGGCGTAATGTCCGTTTCGATGCGGGCGATGGCAGCCTCACGCTCTTCCAGGGCCTTTTGCAGTTGCAGTAATTCTACCTCTTTCTTACTGATGGCGTCATTACGCTGCGCCAGGTTACTCTGCAGACCGGTTACTTCCTGGCCATTGGCCGAAAGCAGTTTCTGGTTATTCTCCAGTAGATCATTGTACCGGTTTACCATGGCTTGGTAACTGTCGTTCAGCGCCATGTTGGTGGCCTTGACGGAGTTGAGTTCCCGGATAAGACTGGCCTGGTCCAAATTATTTGCGGTAGAAGGCTGGTCGTAAGTTTTCAACGCCTTAACGTCGGCCAGGCTATCGGCAACGACCGTCTTGTTGCGGTAGTAATTCCGCTCAATCACGAGCGCTTCGTATTGGTCCTTGGGGACGCAGGAGAAAGCAAGGCAGGCCAGTACGGCAAGTGTCAGGTAACGATTCACAGTTTCAATTCTTTTGGTATCTACCCGCAAAAGTAGCGTAAAGCGGATGATGTTAGGCAGCCATCAACTATCAGGTTACTTCTGCCCGTCCAGCGCTGGGAAATTTATCATCTTTGCGGCACCCAAAACTGACCTTCGTATGAAGTTGCTTCCTTTACTCATCGCTCTATTCACGTTTGCTGCCTGTGCCGATGCTCAGGTAAAGGCACAGCAGGAAGGGCCGGTCATTGGCGAGGTTGACCACAAGGAAAAACTCCGTCAAGGCCCTGCCAAACCGGGTAAAGAATACCTCACGTTACGCATTGGAAGCGCAGCAGTAGAGAAGGGGGAGAAGGTCTGCTTACCCATCGAGGCAACCGGGTTTAAGGACCTAATTGGTTTTCAGTATACCATTCGGTTCGACTCGGCGGCCCTGGATTTTGATCGCGTCCGCTCTTTCAACCTACCCGGTTACCAGGCCAATAGTTTCGGGACGCGCTTCGCCGACCGCGGCGTCGTCAGTAGCCTCTGGACGGACCTCGCGCTGAAGGGAACCTCCCTGGCGGATAACCACCGCCTGTACGAGATCTGCTTCACCAACTTGATGGAGGAAGGGGAGACCACCACCGTTGAATTTTCCGACGGACCCACCAGCTTTGAGGTCATCGACAAAGCGATGGCGGAATTACGCTTCATTTACGCTAATGGTAAGGTCACCTCGAAGTGATCATTTAGTCAGCGGCACCACGAACCCATCCAATTTGTAGCGCGACTTCAGGCTCTTGGTGTAGCGGGCGGCTGAGGCTTCCGTAGTGAAGGGGCCGAGCATGACTTTATAGACCGATCCGCCGGTAATCTTTACCCGCTCGATCAGGATATCCTTGAACCACTTGGATTGTAGGTAAGCCACCTTTTCCATCGCCGCTTCCAGGTCGCGGTAGGTGCCCATTTGCACGCCAAAGTTGCCTTCGGGTTTCTGGGCCAGGTTGATTTTGTAAATGCCCGGAGCAAAGTCTGCCGCTAGTTTTTCCTTGGTGTTCTCTGCCGGCATGCTGGGTTCGCGGGTCACGGCCGGGGAAGCGCTCGCCTTCACTGCAGCCACTTTTCTGGGCGCTGCCGCAGGTGCCGGGCGGGTGGGGGAGGGGATCGCCGTAACCGGTTTAGGGTTGGACTGCATAGCGGGGGACACTTCCGGAATATCGGTCGTTGAAGGCTGAGGCGTTACCCGTGCCGTAGCAGGAGAGGATGCATCGCTGGCAGTCGAACTTGCCGCTGGGACTACCTCTCCGGACCTACCCGACGCAGGGGTAGGGGATTGCACCGGGGCAGCTACTCTCGCGGTAGCTTTACTCGGCGCAAGGGAAACGAGCGTTACCTCTACGGGGACGGACACTTTGTTCAGCATCCCCAAAAGATCCGCCGCCCGCTCACTCACTTCAATGATGCGCCCGCGGATGAAAGGCCCCTTATCGATGATCTTTACCTGCACGGTTTTGCCGTTATCCAGATTCTTCACCCTTACGGTGCTATTCACCGGAAAGGTCTTATGAGCGGCCACCATTTTATTCCGGTCGTACGTCAATCCGTAAGCCGTTTCCGCGCCGTCGTAGGCCCGGCTGTAGTAGCTGGCTAGCCCGTTTTCCGTATCCCCAATCAGCTGGGCGTTGGCAACCGTAGATAGGAGCAGGAGAAGGGCGAGTAGAATTTTCATTGGTTATCAGTTTACCAATCAAAGATAAGGTCGGTCCGCTGTCCCCATTACATTGCACCCGCGGCAGCGCCTAATGAAAGTTTAGTATCTGCTGCGGACTTACGCCAAACTCAGGTACGTCGGGAGACGGACGCAGTGAGCTACCCCGCGCGGCAGCCAATCAGTCCTCGCTTATCGAGAATCGCCAATCGAGAATCACTTCCCGCAACCTTAAACGCAGTACGTTAGGTTCCATATTCAAAACCCGTACCTTTGCACCCGATTTGGCAAGGCCCTTTAACCTTCGCGAAAACACGACAGCATGAGTAAATTAGGCAGAGTACTCGTCGCCATGAGCGGCGGCATTGATTCGACCGTGACGGCCATGATGCTCCACGAGCAGGGGTACGAAGTGGTCGGGATCACCATGAAAACCTGGGATTACGCCAACAGCGGCGGCTCCAAAAAAGAGACCGGCTGCTGTAGCCTAGATTCGATCAACGACGCACGTTCGGTGGCCGTATCCATGGGTTTCCCCCACTTCATCATTGATATCCGCGATGAGTTTGGCGACCACGTTATCGATAATTTTGTCGATGAGTACATGGCCGGGCGCACCCCGAACCCCTGCGTTTTGTGCAACACCCACATCAAATGGAGCGCACTCCTGAAGCGGGCGGACGCCATGGACTGCGAGTTCATCGCCACGGGCCACTATGCTCAATTGAACCAAACCGACGCCGGCCGCTGGCACGTGCGTAAATCCGCCGATGACCACAAGGACCAATCCTACGTCCTGTGGGGACTAAGCCAGGAATGTATGGCCCGCAGCCGCTTCCCGCTCGGCCACCTGACAAAACCTGAAGTACGGCAACTCGCCTACGATTGGGGCTACGAAGAATTGAGTAAGAAAGCCGAAAGCTTCGAGATCTGCTTCGTGCCCGATAACGACTACCGTGGCTTCCTCAAGCGCCGTCTGCCGGAGTTGGAAGGCCAGGTCGCTGGGGGCAAGTTCGTCTCCGTCACCGGTGAAGTGCTGGGTGAGCATGACGGTTACCCCTTCTACACCATCGGGCAGCGGAAGGGTCTGGGAATGGCCTTCGGCGAACCCATGTACGTCACCGAAATCGACGCGGCAACCAACCAGGTAACCCTGGGCCGGGTCGGTGACCTGGTGAGAAACGGCATGACCGTCGGCGGGCTGACGCTGCAGAAATACGCGGAACTGCCCGCAGAAGGTTTAGAACTACTGACTAAAGTGCGCTACAAAGATCGCGGAACGCTGAGTCATATCGATCAGCTTTCCCCCGACTTGGCCAGCGTCGAATTCTTCGCCGACGTACGCGGTGTTGCTCCCGGGCAAAGCGCCGTGTTCTACGAAGGCGACGACGTCGTCGGAGGCGGTCTCATCCAAACTAGCCGGTAGAACTATCCCGTTTCACCTCCCCATTACCCCGAAATCCCAAGCGAATATGAAACCCATTTACTACT